>DASQFI010000001.1:0-1637 GCA_035633215.1 Vicinamibacterales bacterium
CGCCAATCACGCAGCGTGGCAGCCACCACGACCGTGACGTGCTTCGACCTGCACGGCGGAGCCGGCGGTAGGTGACGGGGCAGCGTGCATCGGAGACGAGCGCTATGGGCGCCGTCCCGTTGCGAACCTGAACGCCCCGAGCGCCGAATCGGTCGCGCGCTCGGTCTGCGGTCTGGTTCGCACCACGACGGTGTTGAGTAGGTGCGATCGGGGCGCCGATGAGAAATGGCGCCGGCAGTCGTCTGAGTACGGTCCGGTGAACGCGCGGCGCGCATCAAGGGAGAGCAACGAGATGAGACCGCTTCGATACTCGATCAACGTCACGCTCGACGGCTGCTGCCATCACGAGGCAGGGCTCCCCCCGGACGAGGAGTCGATGCGCTACTGGACCGCTGAGATGGAACGAGCCGATGCCCTGCTAATCGGCCGGGTGACCTACGAGATGATGGAGTCGGCGTGGCGGCAGCCGGCCACGGGCACGTGGCCTGACTGGA
This sequence comes from Vicinamibacterales bacterium, assembly GCA_035633215.1. Classification (GTDB taxonomy): domain Bacteria; phylum Acidobacteriota; class Vicinamibacteria; order Vicinamibacterales; family SCN-69-37; genus DASQFI01. Next base: position 495 of record DASQFI010000001.1, read on the forward strand.
TGGATGAGTGGGAGATCCCGTTCGCCGAGACCATCGACCGGGCGAAGAAGTACGTCGTGTCGAGCACGCTGAGCGGGGTCGATTGGAATGCCGAGCTGGTGCGAGGCGACTTGGGGCAAGCGGTTCAGCGGCTCAAGCAGGAGCCAGGCGAGGGCCTGTTCGTGGGTGGCGTGACGCTTCCCCTGGCGTTGGCAGATCTGGGACTGATCGACGAGTACGAGTTCCTTGTGCAGCCGGTCCTTGCCGGACACGGGCCGACGTTGCTCGCCGGTCTGCGCGAGCGCATCCAGCTCGAGCTCGTGGATCGCCATGAGTTCCGGTCGGGGGCAGTCGCCCTGCGATACCGGCCCACGCGAGTTGCGGCTTGACGTGATTTGTCCTCCCGGCAGCCGGCGGTGCTCAATATTCTCTGCGCCGTCGGTGGCCTGGGGCGATGATCGACGACATGCGGGAGATCGAAGTCGTTGTCGCCCATTCGGAGCGCGTGACGCTGCGCGTCGGCGACGTATTCCTGAAGATCGACACGGATCAAACGCGCATCGACCGAGAGGTCGAGGTCATGGCGAGGGCACCGATCCCCACCCCCGAGGTCCTTTGGCGCAAGCCGCCGGTGCTCGCCCTCGCGGCAGTTCCTGGAGCGGCGCTCGGCGTGCTTAAAGAGCCTTCGCGTGCGTCTTCGGCGGCGTGGGTTGCGGCGGGTGCCGCCGTCCGCACGCTGCACGACGCTCCGCTGCCGCCGTGGCCCAGCACCCAGTGTCAGCAACAGCCCGTTCTCAGCAGCGGGGGCACGGGCGAGTTTCCGCCATTGTTCGACTCGGAGTGTGAGTGGCTCGTCGCCAACGATGTCGTTTCCGCCGACGTTGTGAGGCGCAATCGTGAAGTCGCGGAGGCGGCGCTGCGGCCATGGACACCGGTGTTCATCCACGGCGACCTGCAGATCGTTCATCTGTTCGTCGACGGTGACGAGGTGAGCGGCGTCGTGGACTGGTCCGAGGGCGGCCAAGGCGATGCGATGTATGACCTCGCCACTCTGACGCTCGCACACGAGGAGCACCTCGACGATGTCGTCGCGGGCTATGGCGGCGACATCGAGATCGAGGTGATTCGCGCGTACTGGTCGTTGCGAAGTTTGATGGAGACCCG
>DASQFI010000002.1:0-3495 GCA_035633215.1 Vicinamibacterales bacterium
GTTGTTTTTCACCCATCCGGCCATAACTCATCGCCTTGTGTTTCGACGCGTTCGCTTTTACCTTGCTCCCATCGAGCGCCACGCGTCCGACCCGCGGCGCGCCCAGTTCGCGCGCCAGTCGCAGCACCTGCTCGAAGAAGCCGTTCAACGCGGCCAGGTGCCGCTTGCGGAAATCGGCGACGGTGCGAAAGTCCGGTTCATTGCCGGCCGCCAGCACACGGAATCCCACGTCTTCGACCAACCGACGCTGGATCCTCCGCGACGAAAAGACGCCGACGCAGTAGGCGTACACCAACACCTTCGTCAGCATGACCGGGTGATACGGCGGGTAGCCCCGCTCCTCGTCTTCATACCCCGTCGTGATCGCCGACAGATCCAATTGATCGATCAGGTCGCTTACGAAGTACACCAGGTGATCTTCCGGCAACCAGTCTCGCGGGCTCGGCGGCAGCAGAACATCCTGGTCGGGCAGATAGGAGCGGTACGTCTTCGCCATGCCTGTAATACGATCGTCGGCTCACAAACGATTACTCGGACACGCTCCTAGTACTACTTTGTCAGATTCGGTGAATCGTTCGACGAATCATGAGTGATCACTTTTGAGGTCATTGTACTTTTTACGCGGTTTCGCTAAGCTGCTGCGCGGTGCTCGACGCGACGGCGTGGTCGCGCGTTCGTCGCTTGTTCCGGTGGTTGGAGCAGTTCCACGACTGTTTCCATCATCGGGCGCAGACGCTCGCATTGCGCCGGTACGTGCAGGGCGTGTTGGGCGACAGTGGCCGGAAATCGATGGAGGCGATGCTCGCGCGCGTCACCGACCCTGGCCATTATCAAGCGCTGCAGCACTTCATCACGCACGCGGTCTGGGACGCGGCGCCCGTGTGGCGCTCGCTGCTGCGGCTCCTGCCGGTGCGGCGCGGCGTGTTGATCATCGACGACACCGGCTGGCTCAAACAGGGCAAGCACTCGGTCGGCGTGGCGCGGCAATATTGCGGGGCGGTCGGCAAGGTGGCCAATTGCCAAGTGGCCGTCACGACCATGCTGTGGGCCGGGCAACGCGCTTGGCCGCTCGGCATGACGTTGTATGTGCCGAAAGACTGGACGCGCGATCCGGTCCGCCGCACGCGAGCGGGGATTCCGCCGCCCGTGCACTTTCAAGAGAAGTGGCGCCTCGCGCTGACGTTGCTGCGCCGCGCCCGCGCGGCGGGGATCGACCTCACCGCCGTGGTCGCCGACGCGGGGTTTGGCGATGTCAGTGTGTTCCGCGAGGCCCTGCATCGGTTGAAATTGACGTATGCCTTGGGCGTCTCGTCGCAGTTGACGGTCTTTCTCGGGACGCCGCGCGTCGCGGTTCCGCTGACAACCGGCCGCCGCGGGCAACCGCCCACCCGCCTGACCTTGCTCGACGATGTGACGCCGATGTCGTTGACGCGGGTCGCGACGGACCTGCCCGCGCGCGCGTGGCATCGCATCACCTGGCGCAACGGCGACCACAACCCCTGGGAGGCCGAATTTGCCGCCCTGCGCGTCATGCCGGCCCATGCGTGGCGCAAACGCCGGCTGGCCCCCGAAGTGTGGCTGCTCTGTCAACGGCCGTGTGGCGGCGCGACGGTGGCGAAGTACTTCTTCGTGCATCTGCCGACGACCGCCTCTCTCAAGAAGCTCGTGACCCTCGCGCATCAACGGTGGGCGATCGAGCAGCAGTACCAAGACCTCAAAGACGAACTCGGGTTCGATCACTTCGAGGGGCGCAGCTACGAGGGGTGGCAGCATCACGCCGTGCTCACCGCCGTGGCCTACACCTTCTTGCAGCGGGAACGCGTCTATCGAGGCCCAGGCGCACCGCTCACCTTCCCGATGGTCCGCGGCCTCGTGCGGGAAACCTTCACCGCGTTGTTGTTTGCCTCGAAACCGAAGTATCTCAAATGGATGATCCGTGCGCAGCGGCTTCTGCCTCTGCGGATCTGACAAAGTAGTACTAACGAGGCCCTGCCTCAGACCGTCGAGCATGGCGTGAGCTGATCGGAGAGAGGCGCCCGGTCTGAGGCAGGGCCTCGTTAGAAAAAAGGAGCCCCGGGAGCATGGCAGGGCTTGCGCCCTGCGCCTACGTGATAGACCCTCTTGGGGTCGGTGGCCCGATGGGCTGCGCTCTCCGGGAGCTCCATCACCATGATACGCAAAAGCGTCGCTGAGATCCTCGACCACCACGTGACCTTCGAATTGGAAGCCATCGACCGCATGTATCTCAACGCCTACGTGCCGTCGCTCCAGACCGGCGGCGGGGTCGTCTACTTCCTGAAGACGCAGCTCGGCGTCCGGGTGCCGTCCACGGTGATGGTCGCCCCGATGAGTGAGCGCTTCGTCAAGGCGATCGAGCACTTCGTCGAGCGGGAGGGAATCGACCTGGTGACGTTCGAAAAGGGGCAACGGAAAGACGACGTCGCGCAGCAGTATCTCGCCACCTTTGGGGGCGACGAGGGCGTGCTGTTTATCGGGAAGGCTCAAGAGAAGGCGAGCGTCTTTCGCACCGAGAAGCGGCGAGACGCCGCCGGGAAGACGTACCCCTGGATCATCCGCTCGACGGCGATGCCCAATCATTACTACGTCTACATCCTCGACCGTGACTTCGGCCCGTTGTTCATCAAATTCTGCACGTATTTCCCGTACGCGGCGAAGCTCTGTCTCAATGGGCACGAGTGGTTGAAGCGCCAGCTGACACGCCGGGGGATCGCCTACGAACCGTTGGACAACGGCATTCGGTCGAGCGAGCAGGCGCCGCGCGTCCAACAGATCGCCGACGAACTCGACGCCGCCAAGATCGACGCTGTCTTCCGCAAGTGGCTGCGCCGACTCCCCCATCCCTTCGCCGCGGCGCACCGGGCGGCGGGCTATCGGTATCAGCTCTCGATCCTGCAAGCCGAGTTCGCCCTGACCCAGGTCCTCGATCGCCCCGTCACCGGGCGCTATTTCTTTGAAGAAGTCATCCGGGAGAATCTCGACCTCGGCCGTCCCGATCAAATGCAATTGATCTTCAACCGCCGCGTCACACGCCGCACGCCCGGCCGCTTCCGCACCCGCGTGCTGACCGAGGGTGTGGTGCCGTCTCTTCACGTGGAATACAAAAAGTCCAAGGTCAAGCAGTACCACAAAGAAGGCCAGGCGCTCCGCACCGAAACCACTATCAACGATACCTACGACTTCAAGATTGGTCGTGCGCTCCACAATCTGCCCGCGCTGCGGGAGATCGGCTTTGCCGCCAACCGGCGCCTCTTGCGCGTCGAATCCCTGAGCCACGACTGCCTCATCGGTGAAGACCGCTTGCACACCGTCACGTCACCCATCCTCGTCGAGGCCCAACGAGCCGCCGGTCTCCGCTTCGGCGACCGCCGGGTCCACGCGCTCATGCACGCGCTCTGTCTCTTTGCCCTGGCGCCGACCGGCTTTCGACATCGGGAGTTTCGCGATCACGTCGCGCACCTCCAACGGCGCGATCCC
>DASQFI010000003.1:0-2104 GCA_035633215.1 Vicinamibacterales bacterium
ACGCTGGTGCATGCCGCGATGGCAGGCGCTCGAAGTACGAACTACTCGCGGCGGGAGCGAAGGATCCGAGCGGCGGTCGATTTCCCGCCGGGCGGAGCCGGCCGCCGGACGAGGGTAGGCCGGCGGCGGCGGGTCCGCTTCGCTGGACCCGCCCACTTCAGTCTCTAGCCCGCATTATTCGTGAAGGGGCCGATTTCGGTAGAGACACAAACGCCTCCGCATGGTAGAAAGTCGTTGCCACACAACCTTTCACCACAACGGAGGCGTTTGCCTTGAGCACCGAGACGATACCACAGACTGTTCTCTTCCCAGACCTCTTCAACAAACCCGTCGTTGCGACGTTTGATCAGCCGCACGCGAGCTCCGACGGCGGCGCGATCTTGCTCAAGGCGGCGGACGCGCGCTACGGGTTGATCGCTGGCTTGGCCCGCTCCTTGGTCGATGAGCGGCAGTCGGGGAAAGTGCGCCACACGCTCGAGGATCTGCTGGCGCAGCGCATCTTCGGGCTCGCGTGCGGCCATCCTGATGCGAACGACGCGGACCGTCTGGCCGACGACCCGATTCACAAGCTCCTGCTCGGGCGCGATCCCATCGCCGGCGATCCGCTCGCGTCGCAACCGACGATCTCGCGCTTCGAGAACCAGGTCGGGGCGCAAGAGCTCTACGCGATGGGGCGCGAACTCGCCACCAGCGTCATTGAGCGCCATCGGCGGCGCCTCCATGGCCGGGCTCGGACGATCACGATCGATCTGGATCCGACCGATGATCCGACCCATGGCGCGCAGCAACTCACGTTCTTCAACGGGCATTACGACAGCTGGTGCTATCTCCCGCTGCTGGCCTTCGTAACGTTCAATGACGAGGTCGAGCAGTACCTGTGCGCGGCGATCCTGCGCCCCGGCAACGCGCCGGCGACGCGCGGGGCGCGGGGCGTGCTGTGGCGCCTGCTCGATCTGTTGCGCCAGGCGTTTCCCAAGGCCCGGTTCCTGGTGCGCCTCGATGGCGGGTTTGCGACGCCGGAGATCTTCGACCGGCTCGACGCCGAACCCGGCCTCGATTATGTCGTCGCCATGGCCGAAAACGCCGTCTTGACGCGGTGCGCCGAGGCCACCATGGTCGAGGCTCGGACCCAGAGCGAGGCGAGCGGGCAGACCGAACATGTCTATACCGAGGCGCGCTATGCCGCGGGGACGTGGCCCCACGAGCGCCGGGTGGTGATCAAAGCCGAAGTCGTCCGCCTCCCCGGCCGGGAGCCCCGCGACAACGCGCGCTTTGTCGTCACGAATCTGCGGCAGACGCCGCGGTTCGTCTACGAGCGTGTCTACTGTGCACGCGGCGACATCGAAAATCGGATCAAGGAACTCCACGACGGGCTCCAGATCGGGCGCACGAGCTGCTGCCGCTTCTGGGCCAATCAACTCCGCGTGCTCCTCACGGCCGCCGCGTATGTGCTCATGCAGGAACTCCGGCTGCGGGCCGCGCGCACCGCATGTGCCCGCACCCAGGTGACGGGGCTGCGCGAACGACTGCTCAAGTTGGGCGTGCACGTCGTCGTCTCGGTGCGTCGCATCGTCCTCCACCTGCCGACCTCGACCCCTGACCTTGACGCCTGGCGTCACATCGCGCTCGCGCTCGGCGCGCGTACGGGCTAACGCACCAGGCGAATCTCGGACTCCCTCACCAGCCGTTGACCTCAGCCACCTCGCGAGGGCGGAGCTGTCTTCGTGGACCTGTCCGGGAACTCCACATCGTCCGTAGAGCCCTGCAAGACGCCGACGCGAGGTCACCGCATGCCTCCGATGGCACATTCCGATACGATCCCGCAGTGCTCGCGGCGAAATCGGCCCCTTCACGAATAATGCGGGCTAGATCCTCAGGTTCGCCCCAATTCTCGAGCGCGTTGGGCTTGGCGGGTGGAAGCAATTGCGGCGCGAGCAAAGTTGGCGGTCTTGCATCGGCAAGCAAATAGCAGAGTTCGAAGTTCTGCATTAGCGCCAACAGTTCCGGATGCATCTCGGCGTAGACTGAGTCACGCCACACGCGCTCACAATCGGCAGGCGTGAAGAGTCCGAGATGCGCTTTCACTGTCTCGTCGTCCAGGATA
>DASQFI010000004.1:0-56212 GCA_035633215.1 Vicinamibacterales bacterium
TCGCGCTCCAGCAACTCGGCGGTCGCATCGGGCTCGTTGACGCGGACGTCCTAGGACCGAGCATCCCCGTGATGCTGGGACTTTCCACCGGCCAGCCGCCCGCGCTGGCCGCGGACCAGAAGATCATCCCCGCGGACCGGCACGGCCTGAAGGCGATATCGATGGGCATGCTCACCGGGGACGACAGCCCAGCCATCTTGCGCGGGCCGATGGTGAGCAAGTACCTGAAAATGTTCATCGACTCCGTGCAGTGGGGACCCCTGGACTATTTGATTATCGACCTCCCGCCCGGGACCGGCGACACGCAACTGACGTTGGCCCAGAGCGTTCCTCTGTCCGGCGCGGTCATCGTGACGACGCCGCAGGATGTGAGCCTCAAGATCGCCCGCCGCGGGCTGCGAATGTTCGAGACCGTGCATGTTTCCATCCTCGGTATCATCGAGAATATGAGCACCTTCACGTGCCCTCACTGTGGAAAGGGCACGGACGTCTTCCGCCGCGGCGGCGGCGAGCGGATGAGTCGGCAGCTCGGCGTCCCGTTCCTGGGTACGATTCCTCTTGACGCCGACATCGTCACGGGCGGGGACGAAGGGCGTCCGATCGTGCTCGAGAAGCCGACTTCGTTCGCAGCCCAGGCCTACCTCGCTATCGCCACGGAACTCGCTGGCCGACTCCAGGGACTCCCCACAACGGTGCTGAAGCCGTTCGCGTGGACCTGGGAAACCAACGAGGGTGAGCCGGCCTGGGTAGAGAGCGCTGTCCGGCCGACGGGCTCCCAGACCACCCCCGTCGGTTTCCGCCGGCGAGATGCGCGCACGTTGTCTGTGCTCTGGGAGGACGGGCACCGTGACGACTTCGACGTCCGGGACCTTCGACTGGCATGCCCGTGCGCCCGCTGCGTCGAGGAAATGAGCGGACGGCCGCTCCTCGATCCAAAGAGCGTGCTGCCGGACGTGGCCCCACGCACGATCACCAGCGGAGGCAATTACGCCATCACTTTCGGCTGGAACGACGGCCACAGTACCGGGATCTACTCGTTCAAGCACCTGCGGGCCCTCGCTGAGCGCGACGCGGCCAAGGTCGTCGAAGATGTCTGATGTCCTGCCTGTCGACGCGACGATCACGATCCGCGCCGAGACCTCCGTCGCCGATCCCGACACGTGCAAATTCACCGCAAGCCGGACGGTGCATCCGGGCGGTCCCTTCTTCTTCCACGCCAAAGAACTGGCCGCTGGTTCGCCCCTCGCCGAGCGGTTGTTCGCGTTTCCCGGCGTCGCCCATGTGCTCGTTGCCGAGAACGTAGTGACGGTCGGTAAGGACTCAGGCGCCTCGTGGGCCGCACTGAAACCGGGGATCGGAACGGTCATCCGTGCGCAGCTCGTCACAGGGGTGCCGGCCATCCTCGAGGCCCCTCGCACCGCAGGTGCGTGGGGGCGCACCGACGCCGAGGTTCGTGCGGTTGTTCAGGAACTCTTGGACCGGCAAGTGAACCGTTCCATCGCGGCCCACGGCGGGCAGATTTCCATTGTCGACGTGAGGGACAGAAACCTCTTTATCGCTATGAGTGGCGGATGCCAGGGATGCGCGGCCTCTCAAGTGACTCTGCGACACGGGTTCGAGGTCATGGTGCGTAGGGTCGCACCGGAGATCGTGGACATCGTCGACACCACGGACCACGCGGCGGGGAAAAAGCCATTCTACGAGCGGACAGGGTAGAGCAGGAGGCTTCGATGGCTTCGATGACAAGCCGGCGGCTACGTGTGCCGGAATCGCACTTGCGGCGCACCGGTGACGAGCGTCAAGGCGCTTCTTGAGCGCTGCGCAGCGTGACGACGAGGTCCATGGCTTCCGACCGTCTTCCGCTTGTCGTGGGGCCAGGTCCGCTGGAACGGGCGCGTCGTCTCGACGGAGATGCCTCTCCCGAACAGGTGGTCGTCGCCTACCACGAGCGGACGAAGCACCACTTCCACCGGTTCGCCGCCTCGCTCGGCTACATGGACTGGGCAACGCAGCCCGATCCGTTTCGTCGGTACGCGGGAGCAGACCTCGTTCGTCTCCCTCTGCCCAATACGGGGCGCCCGCTTCCCTACTGGCAGCTCTACACGATCGGGACCGTGCCACCGGAGCCGCTGTCCGTGGAGTCCGTCTCCCTCTTCTTCCGGTACGCACTGTCTCTGACGGCGTGGAAGCGCTTCCATGAGACGACGTGGTCGCTGCGCGCGAACCCCTCGAGCGGGGATCTCCATCCGACCGAGGGGTATGCCGTTCTGCCCGCGATCGAGGGGCTCGGTGACACGGCCGCCGTGTACCACTACGCCCCGAGGGAGCACGCGCTCGAACGGCGAGCGGTCCTCGACGCGAAGTGGTGGAGCGAGGTCATCGCGCCTTTTCCCGAAGGATCGATCCTCGTGGGTCTATCGTCGGTCCATTGGCGGGAAGCCTGGAAGTACGGTGAGCGGGCGTTCCGGTACTGCCAGCACGATGTCGGACACGCGCTTGCCACCATGCGTATCGCGGCAGCAGCTCTCGGCTGGAGATTAATGCTCCTCGACGGCGTCGGGGACGGCATTGTCTCTCGGCTCTTGGGGCTCGGCCGCCACGAAGACTTCGGGGAGGCAGAGCGAGAGGAGCCTGAGCTTCTCGCCTTGATCGCACCGGAGCTTTCGCCGACGGTTCCACGCGGCTTGGACGGGGTGACGGCGGACAGCGGTGGTGTGCGCTGGCAGGGCAGGGCCAACACGCTGAGTCCCGAACATAGCGTCGAGTGGGCAGTGATCGATGAGGTTGCGCAGGCGATGCGACGCTCCGGAAACGTGTCGATCATGGGCGACTTTTCCAGGTTCCCGACCGAGGACGATCTCTTCGGGACACCCGTCCGTCAGGGTCTGCTCAGCGCCGAGAAAGCCATTCTTGGCCGCCGGAGCGCGGTAGCCATGGATAGCTCGACTGCGATCTCGCAGGCAGCATTCTTCCGCATGCTTGCCCGGTTGATTCCGACACACGACGGGCGATCGATGCCGTGGGACGCCATCCCTTGGCGGCCGCGCATCCATCTCGCGCTGTTCGTCCACCGCGTCGACGGCCTCCCTCCCGGCCTCTACGCGCTACTGCGAGATCCCGACAAGCTGGCGGCCCTCAAAGAGGTGATGCGGCAAGAGTTTCGTTGGCAGCGCGTGCCCACCTGTCCACCCGGACTCCCGCTGTACCTTCTTCAGGAAGGGGATTGTCGAGCTCTAGCCTCCAGGGTCTCCTGCGGCCAGGACATCGCCGGCGATGGAGCTTTCAGCCTTGGCATGATCGCCGACTACATGGACAGCCTGACGACGTACGGCGCAGGGTTCTACCGGAACCTGTTCTGGGAGGCCGGCATGGTGGGGCAAGTGCTCTACCTCGAGGCCGAAGAGGCGGGTATTCGGTCGACCGGGATCGGCTGTTACTTCGACGATCCGGTCCACGAGGTCTTCGGGATCGCGTCACGTGAGTGGCAGAGCTTCTACCACTTCACAGTGGGTGGCCCCGTCGAGGACGTTCGCCTGACAACCCTGCCTGCATACGGCCGGGAGCCTGAGCGATGAGGCCCCCTGTCATCCGCCTGAGACGGGCCGGCCGCACTGCGGGCAGTGGAGCGGAAGGGTGACAGGCCCAGACATGCCGAAACAGTGTAGCGCGAAGAACAGATATGGTCTGCCCATGCTGAGAAATGGGAAGTCGGACACGGTGGCAGACACCGCGTCCCCATCGACGAGCACCATGCCGCCAGGTCTGGTCACAACTACGAAGGTTGAGGGCTGCCTGAACTTCTCGGCATCAGGCATTCGAACGATCCGATCGATTAGCACCTCATAGTCGGTAAAGAGAAACGTACCGTCGGCGATCGGGTTGGATGCTGCCGAAGAAGCCCTGCCTGTGAACACGGCTCCCGCAGTGCAGGTCAATTCGCGAAGGACATCGTCTATCAGCCTTGGGGGCCCGCCGGTTCGATCCGCTGAGATGGTCACAGATGTTTTCTGATCGAGAAGTCGCGTGTGTCGTCTGTACTTGCTGAATTGTTCGCTGTGGTACCGCTGCCGCGGTGTCATTCGCGCGTGGATCGGCGCTCGCTGTAATGATCCGTCCGGGGGCGCGAACCCCGACCGTAACGGTGGCAGAAATCTCCTTCAGGAGCGTGTTGAGCGGGAACGTCGGCGGCACCTGGCAAGGAGGACCGCTGCGGCACCCCGTCGCGGACGTCCGCGGGAGGGATCGATGAATCGTAGCCTTTGGATCGTTCTCTTGCCGGGTTGTCTGGCAGCCTGCGGTCAGTCGGTCCGGATTGCGAGCTCACCCTCGCCCACTCCATCCGTTTCAGGATTACGCATCTGCGCGGGACCTCTTGACACGGCTCTGACGCTCGATGGGATGGTGTCTGAGAGCACCCCTGCTGGAACGCAGCCCGTCAGCGGCGCGATCGTCGAGCTCTTCCGCGGCGAAAGGCCGCCCTCGGAGACCGCGCCCATCGCGCTTCGGGAAACGATTACCGATGCTGCCGGCCGCTATCTTCTTTGCTTCCCTCAACCGGCTGGCGGTAGCGGCTTAACGGAGCCCGATGAAGAGGCGTGGGAAGTGCGGGCCCGCAAGGACGGGTACCAGGTGGTCTCCAAATCGTTCCGCTTCGGTTACAGCGTCTGGGACTATGGAGGTCTCCGTGTGAGTCTGGAGCTCGTGCGAGAAAAGTGACGCCCGACCTTTTTCGGATCGTCCGCGGAGTTCACGTACGTAGGCCGTTTACGCGACGGTCGGTTAACAAAAGCTAACAGGCGGGTTTTTCTGCCCGCGGTTCTGCCCATCGGGTGTAAGGCTCTATAAAAACTATCAATGTCGATGCGGGTGTTCTGACAACACGAAGAGCGCCCCGAATGACTGACAGCTCGCGGCGCTCGTGTGTCTTACCGTGATCGGCCGGTCGCCTTCGCAACGCGGAGGCCGCGAGTTCGAGCCTCGCGCCGTCCACCACTTTCCTTCAGCAATTGGCGGATTGGTAGCGCGGCCGAGTGAACGTGATCACGACGAGCGCGACGGCCCAAACGCGCGAACCACCCAACTGCCCACCAGCACGCCCGCTAGGCCGAGAAGAATGTCGGTGTTATCCGGGTACCGCGTGGGCAGAAGGATCTGGCCGGCTTCGACAACCGCAAAAAAGATCGCGGTCAGGACCGAAGCGGTCGCGACGGCGAGCCGGCGGCAGCCCGCGGGGCTGCTGCTGATCCACCAGCTCAGGAACATGCCGATTGGCACGCCGAGCGCGATCTTGACGAGCAGATCGTCGACCGCTTTGGTCTCGGGATTCTGATAGTAGCCATAAAAGGGCGCGCCGAAGATCATCGGAATGCGGGGCCCAATCAACTCTCCCGAGAGACGGAAGTCGAACGGACTCCAGTTGTAGAGGACGTAGAACGCGAGCGACACGACGAGACCGCCCATCGGAATCCACGACGATGGCGCGGGCGCCTGCCCCACCCGACCAGGCAGGAAGCGCGTCGTCAACCACACTCCCGCCGCAATCCCGGTCGCGTTCACGAACCAGTCGACGACGTCGGCTGTACGCGACACGACGAACACCTGCGCAGCTTCGACGAAACCTGCGAATGCCCATCCCAGGAGGAGCGCCAGGCCGGCGTGACGCCGGCGGCCCGGCGGCATCCCCGCGAGGCACGCGAGCACGCCGATCGGAATCGAGAACGCCAGATCCGCGAGTCTCGCCGGCAGGCCGTCCCAGGACAGCGCCGGCGACCCCATCGGGTTCAGCACGATCAGGCCGTTCCGGTATTTCTCCGCGAGCAGACCCAGGTCCAGCGTGACATCAAGCGGCAGCAGCATCGCCATTGCTCGACCCGCCGCGAACACCATGAGCCCAAGGTAGAGAGCGTCGCGCCTGCGGTCTGATCCACGACGCTCGGCCCAACGGAGGATGTCCCCCGAGACGAGCAGCCATGCGCCCAGCCCGGCGAGCATGCCCGCAGTTTGCGCCGTCACGTCCGCGAGCGAGGGCGTCCGGCCAGGCACGAGGACCTGCAGAAACTCAATCGAGAAGCTCAGCGTGATCGACAAGGCGACGAGCGCGACGGCGCCAAGGAGGTGGCGGGGCCGCCGCTGTGCCGCGTTGAACACCGCGCCGCCGCCGAAGAAGCCGAGCGGACCGAAGAGCAGAACGTTGCCGGCGAAGTTGGAGCGTGACACCAGGTCCGCCTCGAGCGACCGCCGGAACGCTTCGACAAGCGTCGCATCGGGTGGCCGAGTGAAGTTGAACGGAACGAGGCTGATGTAGGCCGCGAACGCCGCCGTCAGGGCGGCCAGGACCGCACACCAGCCGCGCACGTCGAGAGGACGATCGACGGACACCTGGACCGGCCCTATTCTTCCACGACGCGTATGTGGCGCCCGCATGGGGCGCCTGCTCGACTGGCCGTGGCCGAGACGGCAAAGATCAATGGCACAGCCGTGCAACCGCCTTGATCCGCAGCTGACGGCGAATGAGCCGCAGCACGTCCGAGAACGAAAAGCCTAGAACGGCAGGCTATCCGGCCGTCGGGCCATCACGGCGACAGACCTCGAGGGCCACGAGACTTCGCGCACGTCCACGAACCCGACCGCCTTCAGTTCCTCGATGACCGTGACCGCCATCACGCCGTGCGCATCCCCCTCGTTGCGGCTGCCCGGTGGCGAGCTCTTGCCCGCGGTCGGCGCGAAGTCGAGCACGGCGAGCCGGCCGCCGGGCTTCAGCGAGCGCAACAAGCTGGCGTTCATTTCGTTTGGATCAGCGAAGTGGTGATACACGTGCCGCATGAAGATGGCCTCGCAGCAGCCATCGGGGAGGTTCGTCCGCGCCGCCGCGCCTTCGAGAACGGTCACGTTCGGCAGCGATTCCGACGTCGCGAGCTTGCGCAGCTCGCCCAGCCGATCCGCGTTGATGTCGGTGGCATAGAGGCGGCCGGAGGGGCCGACGTGCCGAGACATCAGCGGAACGAGCGGGCCGGGACCGGCGCCCACATCGGCGACCGTCGAGCCGGGCCGAATGTCCAGCATCTCAATCAGCCTCGCGGCGTCCGCCGCGTCGTCCTGTTTCTGGAGCGCGCCGAGATTGAGGCAGGCAATCAGGAGAGCGCCGGCACGGAGTCTGTGGTGAAGCAATGCAAGCGGCATGGACGCGTCTCTAAGAGACGCCGTCGACCCTACCATGGTTGGGGCGGACTCACGCAGCTCTCGACTTCAGACGCCGCCGTGGCGGGCTTCAGTGTCACGAAGGGCAGGGTCCGGCTGGCCGACCCAGACCTGCAAGCACAATCGCGACAGTCATTGACAAGGCCTCCAGTCGGGCGTAAAAAAGCCGTCAACGAAATCCTGAGGAGGATGAACGTATGAAGAGGATTTTTTCGGCTCTTTCGGTGTTGCTGTTGTTGTCGACGTCGCTATTGGCTCGAGCGGACACGAAGGCTGTCACTCCGACACAGGCCGGTAGCGGCGTGGAGCAGGCTCTCCTGGACCTGGAACGCAAATGGGTGGCCGCCGGATTGAAGAATGACGCCGCGGCCCTGGCGGACATCCTGGCAGATAGCTGGTCCTCGGTGAGCGCCGAAGGCAAACTGATCACCCGGGCCCAGACGCTCGAGGACGTCAAGAAGAGCAAGTTCACTCGTTCTGAAGTCAGTGACATGAAGGTCCGATCGATCAACGCCGACACCGCTGTCGTGACGGGTGTGTGGACGGGAGTTGGGACAGACGCGCAGGGGCAGAAGGTCGACACGAGCGAGCGTTGGACCGATGTCTTTGCCAACCAGGGCGGAAAATGGAAGTGCGTGGCGTCTCACAACACGACGATCAAGAAGTAGCACGCTCGGTCGTCGAAGACCGGAGGTGGCCCGTGGCCAAAACGATTCTGATGCTCGTCGGAGATTTCGGGGAGGACTACGAGATCATGGTGCCGTTTCAGGCCCTCCAGGCGCTCGGCCACACCGTGCACGCGGTGTGCCCCGGCAAGGAGGCAGGAGACAAGATCCGCACCGCGATCCATGACTTCGAGGGAGACCAGACCTACACCGAGAGGCGGGGCCACGACTTCACCCTGAACGCGACGTTCGCGGAGGCACGACCGGAGCGCTACGACGCCCTGGTCATCGCCGGGGGGCGGGCGCCCGAGTACCTGCGCCAGAACGAGGCGGTCCTCGACATCGTGCGGCACTTCTTCGCTGAGGACAAGCCGGTGGCGGCGATCTGCCACGGTCCCCAGATCCTCACGGCGGCCGGGGTCATCCGCGGGCGGAAAGTCTCCTGCTACCCGGCGGTCGCACCCGAAGTTCGGCTCGCTGGAGCCGACTACGCTGATATCGGCATCGATCAGGCCGTGACCGACGGAAACCTGGTGACCGCACCGGCGTGGCCCGCGCATCCGGCGTGGATCCGGCAGTTTCTCCAGGTGCTCGGCACCCGGATCGTTGAGCAGGAGGCCGCGACCGCTGCGCGGTGACCTCCCCTTGCTGGCTACAATGAGCCACCCAAGGAGGCCACATGCACATCTCACGTACGGTCCTGACGGCCCTCGTCATCGGCGTCGTCGCTGGAGCGGCGCCGGCGCTTCAAACCCCCTCGCCGCGCGACGCGCCGCGCCCCATCGAGGCCGGCGACAGCCTGTGGACCGAGGAGCTCACGTGGATGGAGGTCCGTGACGCCGTGCGCGCGGGCAAGACCACCGTCATCATCGGCACGGGCGGCGTCGAGCAGAACGGGCCGTACCTGGCCGGCGGCAAGCACAACTTCGTGCTCGCGACGGTGCTGCCGGAGATTGCCAGGGCCATCGGCAACACGCTGATCGCGCCGATCGTGAAGTTCGTGCCCGAAGGCGCGATTGAGCCCGAGCCGCGCGGCCACATGTCGTACCCCGGCACGATCAGCCTGGAGCCGGCCACGTTCGACGCGCTGCTCACGGACATCTGCCGCAGCTACAAGGCGCACGGCTTCAAAGACATCATTCTGGTCGGCGACAGCGGCGGCAACCAGACCGGCATGCAGAACGTCGCCAACGCGCTCAACAAGAAATGGGAGGCCGAGCCGGCGCGCGTGCACTACCTCCGCGAGTACTACTCCGAGGATCAATGGAGCTACGACTTCCTCAAGTCGCAGGGGATCGTGCAGATCGACAAGACACCGCCCGCCGGACAGGCCGCCGACCGTCGCACCGACACGCGGAACGGTATGCACGACGACGTGTACTACGAGGCGCAGACGGCGGTACAGGATCCGAAGCTCATTCGCGCCGAACAGCGCATCAAGGCGCGACTCTTCACGCTGCACGGCGTCGATCTCGCGCCCGTCAGCAAGACCGTGGAGCTCGGCCGCAAGCTTGCCGTCTATCGCGCCGGCATCACAGCCCGGGCGTTCCAGGCGTCGATCAAGAAGCTGCGGGGAAACTAGTCTAGGAACATGGCAATCTGAAATCTGCAATCTGGGAATCTGCAATCTTCATCCGCAATCGAGGAATCGGAGGATCTCAAATCTATTGGGGAATCGAGAATCTATTTGAAATCGGCAAATCGATCTGAATCGGGGAATCGGCGGGCGGTAGATTCCATGATTCCAGATTTCTCGATAGATTCTAGATGTCAGATTGCAGTTTACAGAACCGATTGCAGATTGCCAGATCGCAGATTTCAGATTGACAACGGGCCCTACTCATTCGCTGATCCCGCGCATAATCTCCGGCAGCCGATGATGTCTGCACGACGTCCTTGCGCGGGCGCGGCCGTCGTGATGGCCGCCGTCGTCGCGTGCGGATACCTGTCGCTGGACGCTCAGGCAGGCGGGTCGCGACCGGCGCCGCTTCTGACTGCGGCGGGCTTGCCGAACCAGAGCCCGCCGGCGGCGGCGTTCGGCGAGTACGTCACCCTCGCCGTCGAGAAGTCGGCGCTCAGGGCGCGGGGCGCCTCCACCGAGCTGCTCGTGAAAATCGACGCCAGCCCGCACCGCTACTTCCGGCTGCTCGGGCCCCAGTTCGCCGCGCGCACCTGTTTCGCGTTTCGGGACTTGCGGTGGCGTCTGCCGAGCGTGGCGGTCCACGGCGATGCCCACCTCGAGCAATTCGTCGTGACCCGCACGACCTTTGGAATGGAGGATTTCGACCAGGCGGGGTTCGGTCCGGCGGTTGTCGATCTCGTTCGTTACGCCGCGTCCATCCACATCGCCTGCCGGAAGGCTTCATGGCGATGTGATGCCGATCAGGCGGTCTCGGCGTACTTCACGACGTACCGGGAGGCGATCGATCACGCTCTTGCGCCAGCCACTCCGGGCATCGTTCACCGTCTGCGGCGGACGAGCCCTCCGAGCACCGCGGCCTGGCTCGCATGGGTGGAGACGCAGATCCGGGCGTTGCCGGCCGAAGAGGAAACGCAGTACCGCCGCAGCTGGACTCGGCTGGTCGCGCTGCTCACCGCGGTGCAGCCGAATCGGCCGGCCAACCAATATGAGATTTCGCGTGTGGGACGTATCGAGATCGGCGTGGGCAGCGCCCTGGAGAAGAAGGTCCTCGTGCGCACGCGCGGCGCCAGCGACGACCCCGTGGACGACTTGGTTCTCGAAGCGCGCCTCACGACGCGGCCGACTGGAACCGAGTGCGTCTGGCGGCCGCCGCACGGAGGGTCCTTGCACGTCATGCTGTTCACGTCGGTGCTCGGGCGGCGACTGCCGGAGATCTATGGCTTCCTGCCGCAGGAGCAGGACCCGACGGCGCCGGAGCTGTGGGTCCAGTCGTGGGATTCGGGTTACCGCGAATTGTCAGTCGCCGATCTGGAGACGCAGTCCGACCTCGACGAGCTCGCCTCGGACGCCGCGCGCCAGTTGGCCGGGCATTTCTGGAACACCTTTCCCGAGCCGCTTCGCCAGTATCTGCGTTTCGCTCAGCTGGACGCGTTCGACATGGTCGACGCGCGCGCGCGCCGTCTCGCGCGTGAACTGGCCGACGAAGCCGTGGCCGGATGGGAGCGGTTTCGATCCGGTTCGTGAGCGCGAGTGAGAGTGGCAGCCGTTAGATACTGATGCAGCCGTGACCCGCCGCGCGCGCGTCGTGGCCGCGCACCTGACCGGCAGGACATGACTCGTCGCAGATCGCAGAAATTGCGATCGCGGCGCACCAGTCGCCCGATTTTGAGCCTCACGCATCGGCGCGAAGTTTGCACAACTCGTCTGGTGTCTGAAAACGCGCTCAGTCCGCAGATAGAATCGGTCATGGTCGATCCGCTCGTCGAGACGTTGCAGCGCCAGTTCTCGCACGACGCGTTCCGTCCCGGTCAGGCCGACGTTGTCCGGTGCGCGATCGACGGCCACGACCTTCTGGCGGTCATGCCCACCGGATCCGGCAAGTCGATCTGCTACCAGCTGCCCGCCGTCATGCTGCCTGGCCTGACGCTCGTGATTTCTCCGCTGATCTCACTGATGAAAGATCAGGTCGGCGACCTGCGACGCCGGGAAATCGCCGCCGGTGCGCTGTACTCGAACCAGGGCGATGGCGAGCGTCGCACGGTCCTCGACGCCGTCCGCGCGGGCGGCCTGCGGCTGCTCTACGTCGCGCCCGAGCGATTCGCCTCCCCCGCATTCACGTCGATGGTGGCCAGACTGCCGCTCGCTCGCTTCGTCGTGGACGAGGCGCACTGCGTGTCATCGTGGGGCCACGACTTTCGGCCCGACTACCGGCGGCTGGCCGAGGCCGCAAACGCGTGCCAGCGGAGCGACGATGGCCCCGGCCGCCCGCCGCTCCTGGCGTTCACGGCCACGGCCACTCCGGAAGTCCGCGACGACATCACATCGCTCCTCGGCCTTCGGACGCCGAAGCTGTTCGTGTCAGGGTTCGATCGTCCGAACATCGAGCTGCGCGTGCTTCCGGTCTCCGGTGACACCGAGAAGCATCAGCGCCTGCCTTCGCTCGTGGGGACCAGCCGGGTGCTCGTCTACGGCGCGACCCGCCGCCGCGCTGAAGAGGCGTCGGCCACCCTGGCCGATGCGGGCCTCGCCTCGGCGCCGTATCACGCCGGCCTGGCCGATCGCGAGCGCTCGCGCGTGCAGGACGAGTTTGCGGCCGGGCGGCTGCAGGCCGTCTGCGCGACCAACGCCTTCGGGATGGGCATCGATCGGCCGGACATCGACGCGGTCATTCATGTCGACATTCCGGGTTCGGTCGAAGCGTATTACCAGGAAGTGGGACGCGCGGGTCGCGACGGCCGGCCCGCGATCGCCACGCTGCTCTGGAACTTCGCCGACGTGCGGACGCGGGAATTCCTGATCGACAAAGCGCGCGAGGAAGACCCCGAGCGGCCGAGGCCAGCGGTCGATCCGGCGGAGCTGGCGCGCCGGCGCGAACTCGACCATCTGAAACTCAGGCGGATGATCTCGTACGCCGAGACATCGGGCTGTCTGCGGGCGACGATCCTGCGGTATTTCGGCGATCCTGCCGCTCGCGAGCCGTGCGACGGCTGCGGCAACTGCCTCTCGCGCTCCCGGCTCGAGCCGGACCATCTCCTCCTCGTGCGCAAGATCCTTTCGGGCATCGCGCGAGCCGGCGAGCGCTATGGCAAACGCCGGATCACCGCGATGCTGATCGGTTCGACCGACGACCTTCCGGAGCCGCTCACGCATTTGTCGACCACCGGTTTGCTGCGTGAGCACGATCCTCGTGTCGTCGAACGCTGGATTGACACGGCCTCGGCGGGCGGGCTGATCGGTGTGTCAGACGACAAGTACCGAACCCTGAGCCTGACGAAGCTGGGGCGCGACGTGATGGCCGGCCGGACGACCGACGTCGCGCTCCTCGTGCCGCAGCCGCGCGTCCGGCCGCGGCGGCAACGAAAGAAGCGCCGCCGGTCGCTCTTGTAGGCCGCCAGGCGTCTATTCCCACCGAAACCATTTGACCGCCAGCGCCGTGCACACGGCGGCGATGATGGCGAGCCCGAGCAGATCGCCGGTGTGGCTCAGCCACGATTCATGTCGCCAGGCGGCGCGCATCAACGACACCGCGTACGTCGCCGGGGTCAGGTGCGCAATGAGCTGCAGCGGGCCGGGCATCTGGTCGACCGGCACGAACAAGCCGGAAATGCCGACCATCGGATACAGCACGATCGTCCCGATAGGCTGCGCGAACCGTGCCGTCGGCGCCACGCTGGCGAGCACGAACCCGAGCGAGAGGATGCTGAGGGTGCTCACCGCCGTGGCCGCCGTGAACGCGACCCAGGGGATCGGGATGTCCACCGCGAAGAAGCGCCGGCCGAGCAGCAGCGTGAGGATGAGCGTGGTGGCCGTGAACAGCAGCTTGACCAGGACGTGCGCGCTGAGAATGGTCAGCGGCCGCAGCGGCGTCGCGCGGAGGCGTTTCAGGATCCCGCCCTCACGGTAGATCGCGATGATCGTCACGAGCGAGAGCACGGCGCTGATCCCGATGAGCAGCGCGGCGAACACGGCGAGATCGGGGCCGACGAGACCGCGCTGGCCCTCGGGCGCGCGCGTGAGGCGCTCGCCAAACATCCGGCTCAGGATCGCGAAGAGGAAGACCGGGACGAACACCGAGCCGATGACGCCGAGCGGCTCGCGCAGAAAAATCTTGATTTCGAGCCACGTGAGCGCGAGCAAGCCGCGTGGGTTGAACGTGTTCATTGCCGCACCGAGTGGCCGGTCAGCTTGAGGAACACGTCCTCGAGCGTCGGCACGAACGTCCGGAAGTCGGTGACGACAATCTGCTGATCCGCCAGGCACCGGAACACGCCCGTCATCACGTCCACGGAACGCGCGCGGAGGACGACCTTGCCGTTGTCGCGCGAGACACCCTCGATGCCGGTGACCCGGCCGAGGGCGTCCGTCGCGCGCGGATCGACAGTCTCGATCACGATCGTTCGCTCCGGACAGTGGCGCCGCACGAGCTGGTCGGGCGTGTCCACGTCGACGATGCGCCCGTGGTCGATGATCGCAACGCGATCGCACAGCCGCTCGGCCTCCTCCATGAGGTGGGTCGTGAGGAAGACCGTCTTCCCGCGGCTCCGGATGCCGCGGACGAGATCCCAGATCGCGCGCCGCGCCTGCGGATCCAGTCCCGTCGTGAGCTCGTCGAGGAACACGAGCTCCGGATCGTGGATGAGCGCGAGCGCGATGAACAGTCGCTGCTTCTGGCCGCCCGACAGCGTCATGAACCACGCGTCCGCTTTTCCTCCGATGCCGAGCCGGTCGAGGAGCTCCAGGCCGTCCACCTCTGTCTGGTAGATCGCCGACCAGAGCGCGAGCGCTTCACGGACCTTGATGCGCTTCTGAAGTTGCGCTTCCTGCAACTGCACGCCGATGCGGCGCTGCAGCGCCGACACGTCGCGGATCGGATCGAGCCCGAGCACTGAAATGCGTCCGGTGTCGGGCACGCGAAGCCCCTCGATGCACTCCATCGCGGTCGTCTTCCCGGCGCCGTTCGGACCAATCAGGCCGAAAATCTCGCCGTCGCGCACCTCAATCGACACATCGGACAGCGCCGAGACCGTGCCGTATCGCTTTGTGAGACCGGAGACCTGGATCACGGACGGCGCCGGCATGCCCTGTGGTTATCGGCACCGTCCGGCGAGGTCGTCATATACGGTTTTTGTCGGAATGCGGTCGTCGCTACTCCCGCACGGTCAGGAACAGACCCCAGGATTCCAGTTCGGGCGACACGCGGACATGCCCATACACCTGGTAGCCAAAGTGCTCGTACAGCGACAGGTTCGGCGATGTCTCCGTCGTGAGCGAGATGCCAGAGGAATTCGGATCCTCCTGTGCCAGGTTTCGCACCGCTTCGAGAAGCGGCCGCGCCAGCTTCTGGCCTTTCTGCGCGGACCGGACGCCAATCATGTTCAGGTGGTAATGTGGCCGCTCGATCGCGAGCGCCTTCGTCACGGCAGCATACGTGTCGTACCGCGCGCGCGCGTCGTCTCCCAACCTTCGCCACGTCTCGTCGCGAATCGCCGCGGCGCCCGCAGGCATCATGGGTTCGGCCGGGAGCGTCGTCGTGGCCGCTGCGAGCAGCCGGCCGTTGTCGGTCATGCCGAACAGCGGACCGCCCTGCTGGACCCGGCGCAGCACGAAGAAATTGATCAGGTGGCGAAGCCGCTCATCGTAGTCGTCCGACGGACCGACGATGTAGCGCATCACTGGATAGGCGTGAAAGGCCTCGCAAAAGACCGACACGATGTCGGCGGCATGCTGTGAGGTAAGGCGCTCGAGTTGAGGCATGTCGATGTGCATCTGGCATCTGGCCCCCGATTTCCCGATTCCCGGCTAGATTTCCAGATTCCGGATAGATTCCCCGATTCGCAGATTCCACGATTACCGAGAAGATTCCAGATCTCAGATTCGAGATTTCAGATTAAGGGAAATCAACCCTTCTGATTCTCCACGCCTTCACCGCGGGTCGATCGCGCAGGGTCGCGGTCGGTTGATAGCCGCGCCACTGAAGCTCGAGGTCGCCGCGGACGCCGAACGCGACGGTGAGGCCCTCATTTCCGGCGAGGCCTGAATAGACCGCTCGTGCGCGGCCGAGGTGCGCGCGCGAGATGGGCGATTCGGGCGAGCCGAGGTCTCGAAATGTCAGGCGCCAGTCGTCTGGAACCGCCTGGGACCCGGCGATGAAGGCGTCCGCCGCGGCTTGCTGGATGGGTCCTGGCTGGACGGCGTTGAGGCCGGCTTCGAGATGGAAGTTGCACGAGAGCTCGAACACGCGGCAGAGAGCGCCGTACGTGAAGAACAGATCGGGATCGGTCTCGCGGGTGCCGGGCACGCGCGTTTCGCCCGCTCCGAAAGGCTCCCCACTGAGCACCGGACGAGCCGTCGCCTGCGCGACGTGGTCGAGCCCGCGCACCCGCTGCATCATCTCCCACGGATTGTCGAGACGCGAGAGATGACGTGTGACGAGATCGCCAAGCGGCGAGGTAACCGCGTGATCGACGCGCGCCGATCCGCCAATCGTCAGCACCTCGGCGGGGACCAGCGCCGCAAGGCGGTCCACATACGCGAGGTCGTGGAGCCGCTTGTCCTGCGTGCTGTGCTCCGGCTCGTTCGCGATTTCGACGATCGCGTGTTCGTGCGCGGCGGCGATTTCGCCGACCGCCTTCACTTGCGCCTCGAGATCAATCGACCGCTCGTGGGGCGCGGTACCGGCGAGCGCGACAATCTGCACGTACATGCCCCGCTGTCCCGCGAGGGCCAGCAGCCGCGGCAGCGCCTTCTGTCCCGCCGGCGGCGGCAGATCGAACCAGCAGCACAGGGTCGCGAGGACGCGAACGACGTTGAACCCCGAGCGATCTGCCCAGTCGAGATACCGAACGGCCTCGGCCTCACGGCCATCGGCAATGAGATCGACCAGCCGGAAGGCCGTCACGCCCCGCCACCTGAACAGACTCCCGTCGGCGCAAACGAGCGAGCGCACATCCGCGCGAAGTCGTCCGCACGCCGTCGGGCCGGATGAAGTGTGATCCGCGGTCCTGGCTGTCGGATCTTGTGTGGAAGGACTCTGGCGTTCGGCGCCGAACGACGAGGCCAACGGCGGCGCGCCGAGCAGCGCCGCCATCAGCAGGATTCCGATGGAACTAGTGCCGTTCCAACTCAATGCGCCGATGAGCATCCTCGTCACTCCCGCCATTCCAGCCACGCCACGGGTGGCCTCTTGGCGGAACGAGTTGGAACGGCACTAGCTCGTGGCGGCTTTCCGGCGTATTTCCTCAATCAAACCCCTTAGCGCGTTGGCGGCATTGGCGTGGGCCAACGCGACCTGGTGAAACGTGTCGAGATCCGAGTCCGTCACCGCCGCCGCATCCGAGATCGCGCCCACTTCCTGCGAGAGATCGCGTACGCGGTCCGAGGTGGCGACGGCGCCGTTACAAGCGTTCTTGAGAGCGAGGAGCGCGCTGGCATCCATCATGTCTGACTCCACGGTACAATGAATGGTCGATGCCCATTTTCGAGTACATCTGCCGCGACTGTCAGCACCGGTTCGAGACCTTCGTCACCGGCGACCGGCAGCCGGAGTGCCCGGAGTGTCACAGCCGCGGGCTGGAGAAGCAGTGGTCCGTCTTCGCCGCGGTGTCGGGCACCAGGAGCTCGGCACGGCAGACCGAGCCCGGGCCGTGCGGGACGTGCGGGGATCCGCGCGGGCCGGGCGCGTGCAGTGTGAACTGACGTCCGCCGGTCGATCTGCCACCGGAAGGCCACGGCGCCACAGCGGACATCTAACCATTCAGATGAAATACGTCGTCGGATTCGTGGGATTCGCCCTGCTCGCGGCGACGCCCGCCGCGCAGACGCCGCCAGCCGCGGACCAGCTCGCGCGCCAGCTTCAGGCGCGCTACGACAAGGTCAAGGACTTTACGGCCGACTTCACGCAGACGTTTCGCGGCATCGCGCTGCCTCAGCAGACGACCGAGCGCGGCCAAGTGAAAGTGAAGAAGCCGTACCGGATGCGCTGGACGTATACCGCGCCGGAGAGAAAAGAGCTCATTGCCGACAGCCTGCAGTTCTGGGACTTTCGCCCAGTCGACAAGGTCGTCATCGTCCGCCCGATGCCCAAGGAGGGCGAAGCGTCAACAGCCCTGCTCTTCCTGGCGGGCCGAGGCAATCTGACGCGCGACTTCGCCGCGTCGCTGCCGCCGTCCCATCCCGATGGCGAGTGGCATCTGAAGCTCGTGCCGAAGGCCCCGCAAGCCGACTTCACGTCTCTCGTGGTTCAGGTCGATCGCGCGACGATGGCGCTGCGTGGGCTGGTCAAGACCGACGACACCGGCGTCTGGACGTACAGGTTCCTGAACCTCAAGGAAAACGTCGGCCTGCCCGACAAGGCGTTCGTGTTCACGCCGCCCGCGGGCGTCGAAATCATTCGATAACGGGGACGCGCCGGGGACGTGGTTCGGCTGTGGAAAACTCCAAGGACATCGCCTTGGAAGCGCGCATGGCTGAGTCCTTGGAGTTTTCCACAGCCGAACCCCGTCCCCTTTACAATACGGCCCCATGTCGGTGCTGATGACGTTCCGGATCGCCTTTCGCGCCCTCAGCCGAAACAAGCTGCGGACAGGCTTGACCATGCTCGGCATGATCATCGGCGTGGCGGCGGTGATCACGATGGTGGCGCTCGGATCCGGCGCGCAGGCGGCGATCGAAGAACAGATTCGCGGCGCGGGCACGAACATGATCACCGTCTTCCCGGGCAGCGTGAACACGGGCGGCGTCCGCCAGGGCGGCGGCACGGCCCGGCTCTTCCCCGCCGACGCCCAGGCGCTGCGCGACTTGCCGGACGTCGAATACGTCTCGGAAGGCATGCAGTCGCGCCAGCAGGTGATCTACAGCAACCAGAACTGGTCGACGAACATCGTCGGCGTGAATGTGGATTACACGCAGATCAAGTCCTGGCCGATGAAGTACGGCGCGTTCTTCACGGACAACGACGTGCACATGGCCGCCAAGGTCTGCACGCTCGGCATCAACGTCGCGACGAACCTGTTTGGCGAGGATGTCGATCCGACCGGCATCGAGATCCGCGTCCGCAATCAGCTGTTCAAGGTGCTGGGCGTCATGGCGCCGAAGGGCGCCTCGTCATCCGGCCAGAACCAGGACGATCAGATCCTCGCGCCGTACACAACCGTGATGAAGAAGCTGCAAGGGAACGAGTGGCTGAACTACATCCTGGTCTCGGCGCGATCGGCCAACGAAATGCAGCGGACGTCGGACGCGATCGCCGCGGCGATGCGGATTCAGCACAAGATCGAGCCGGGCGACGAAGACGATTTCCGGACGCAGACGCAGGACGACCTGATCGCCACACGGACGCAGGCGACGCAGACGATGACCTCGCTCCTGGCCGGCATCGCGGGCGTCTCGCTCGTCGTCGGCGGCATCGGGATCATGAACATCATGCTGGTGTCGGTCACGGAACGGACGCGCGAGATCGGCTTGCGGCTGGCGATTGGCGCGCGCGGCTCGGACGTGCTGCTCCAGTTCCTGATCGAGGCGGTCGTCATCAGCCTCCTCGGCGGCGGGATTGGCATCATGCTGGGCTTTGGCTCGTCTGAGCTCCTGCAGGCCTACCTGCGATCGCCGACGCTGATCTCGGTCAATGCGATCGTCACGGCTGTCGGATTCTCCGCACTGGTGGGGATTTTCTTCGGGTTCTACCCGGCGAGGAAAGCGGCCGCGCTGGATCCGATTGAAGCGCTCCGGTTCGAATAGGCGTCAGGCCCAAGACCCAGGTCTGAAGGAACGAAGCTAAGAGGCGGCTGACGGCAAGAAAACAGGCGATCGCGGCGACGGGAACGTCTAAATGCCGCGATCAGTCATGAGTCAGTCCTGTCGCGTGTGGCTCGCGGTGCCGGTGATCATCGGAGCTTTATCGTCTATCTCGACACCTCTCCGGAGCCCTGAGCTGACCGGGCGGCCCGAGACGTCGGCGACGATGCGGCTCAGGATCCTCGCTGCAAGTCAGGAGTTGTTCGCCAGCTCATGTGGAAATGGTGGCTATGCAGTGACATTGAATCAACTGGCAACGCCACCGCCGGGATCAACCGATGCGTTTCTTCCGGCACCAGCCACGGAATCCCACTGGCATGGCTACGTCTTTCAGCTCATACCAGCGGGCGTTGCTGGTCCTCGCGATTGTCACGGCCGACCGACGTCGCGAAGCTTCTCCGCGACGGCTGTCCCAATCGTGTTCGGCGAGTCCGGCCGCCGGTCATTCACGGTCGTACCGGACGGCACTATCTGGTACTCAGAGACGTCCGTGGCTCCGACTGAACCATTCGAACGGTCTGGTAACCGCATCAACTGACAAGGCCGGGCTTCGCGGAGCCTTGCTTTCCTTCCGACGACGATGGCATCGTCGCCTCCCGCGAAGTCGCCCATTCGTGTACCGGTCGTAGCGACCGGGCCGAACCACCGCACATTCACGTCTCGCGCGAGCGGAAGGTCGCGAAGTTCTGGCTCGAACCGGTGGCAGTGGCGTCTGACGGCGGATTCCCTCAGAATGAGCTGAACAAGATTTCGGCGCTGGTGCAGGAGCACCGGGCCGTTCTTCTCAGGGCGTGGCATGACTTCTTCAAGTCCAACAACGGAAGCGGTGGCGGCGAAGCGGGTTCGAGTCACTGACGCCGCGCTCATCGTCGAGCTCCAAGACGGCCGAAGTATGTCGGTGCGCTCAAGTGGTACCCGCGGCTTGCCGAAGGGCGGCCAAACGAGCGACGCAAGTGGAAGCTCATTGGTCCGGGAATTGGCATTCACTGGCCCGACTTGGACGAAGACACTTCAGTCGAGGGCCTTCTGCTTGGTCGACCATCAGCGGAGAGTGCGGCATCGTTGGAGCGGTGGCGGGCATCTCGCCGGCGTCCGGCTAACAAACGAATGGAGCCGGCGCGCTCTGGATCGCGAAAGCGCACGGCTCATTCGTGATCGTTGGGCCGCCGGAGACAATCTGAACGGACACGTTTGATCCTGAAGGAGAGGACAAATGCACACACGCACACTTCGATGCGCCACAGTTCTCGCGATCTTCGTCGCGCTATTCGGGATCCGTTCGGCTGCTCAAGCTACCGATCCGATCATCGGCACATGGGTACTGAATGTCGCCAAGTCGAAATTCAGCCCAGGCCCGGCGCCGAAGAGCGAATCGCGCACGTACGTTGTGGCGGGTCAGGAGATCAAGGCGACCTCCACAGGCGTGGGCGCCGACGGGAAGCCCACCGCTGGGGAGTGGATAATTGTCAACGACGGCAGGGACACGGCACTGACGGGCAATCCGGACGCCGATGTGCTTTCACTGAAACGAACCGACGCCTTCTCCACGGAGTTCACCCTGAAGAAGGCCGGCAAGGTGGTCATCACTGGCACGCGAACGATCTCGCGAGACGGTAAGGTCATGACCATCACAAACAAGGGAACCAACGCCAAGGGCCAGACGATCAACGACGTCCTGGTGTTCGAGAAGCGCTGAGATAGTCGCAGTTGGCAACAGGCGCGGCCCAACACGGGCTGGACCCGACGGCGCAGATCTGACGCTGACGCGCCGCGGGTCAGCCCTGTCCGTTAGGCATAGATCAGTGAAGTGTGCTCGTGGAACAAGAGGCACCGGCTGTGACTGGTGAGCCCGCGAACCCGCCCATTCCCGTTCCAGATCGCCGGAGACGCTGGCCTTACTTGATCGCGCTGCCTCTGGGCGCGGCCATCCTCGTGTGGAGCCTGAACTACATGCTCGTTCAACGAGGCGTCAGTCAGGCGCTCAACTCTGACGCAAGGAACGCTGGGTACTCCATCTCTGCCCACTACCGTTTCTATGTCGAGCCATCGACGTTGGTTCTGGACTTGCGTGACGTGTCCGCGGCCGCTCCGCTGCACCTCTTCCGAGGTCTTTTCCAGTCCGCCACGGCTCTCGAATCGGCTGGTTGGCGGATCGTAGCTACGCGCAACTCAAGGCTGACCCGAGCCATCCATCCCTACATTTCAAGAGAATCGGCAGGCTTTGGTCAGCCCGCGTCGGTCTTCACTATCGAGCGTAGGCTTCGACCCTCCGAAGTGTTTTCAAGAACATCCTCGGGAAGGCGTGCCGATGGTGGACCTCCTGGTGGACGCCGAGAACTTGATTCCGAGGCTCGCATCCGTTCAGGCCGGGCTTTGAGAAGTACGTGGGTGTACTTCGAGAGACCGTTGACGCCCTCGTTCGAAGACAGCGATTGCTCGTCGAAGGGGCACGTGGCGGTCGAGGGAACCCAATGACATGGCAGGCCTTCCAAGAAGCCGAACGCGACTATGAAAGAGCAATCGGGCGGTACAAGATCGCCGGTCTCGATTTGAACAACGCGGCCCCAATGATTTTCGGCTGAGGGATGCAAGAGGGTCGGGCCATCTAACATCAACCAGGAGCAAGAAACATGTTTGCGCAACTCATGGGGCTCAAGACCATCTCACCCGGTGACCTGCAGCAAATGATTCAAGAACAGCAGGTGACGGTCATCGACGTCAATTCTCGTCAAAGCTGGGCAAAGGCGCATGTTCCTGGCGCATTGAATCTGGATCCTGCCGACTACAAGGACAGTGATCTACCGCCTGACAAAGAGTCGAGCCTGGTGTTCTATTGCTCGAATCCCATGTGCAGAAAGGCACCCAATGCGGCTCGCCGGGCCAAGAAGATGGGCTATAGCAATGTGAAGGTAATGTCAGCGGGTATCAGTGGCTGGCTTAGCGCTGAGCTACCGACAGAAGGTGGAGAGTGAGCTCGCGCCTAACAATGAATTCCAGCGGACGCGCTACCCGCGCCGCTGAATTCAGACGTTAGGCCGACAAGAGGAGAATATGGCCACACTCCGATGCGAGGGAAGGCCGCGCGCGCGGCGTTCGCGAGCGTTCAAACGTGCTATTCCCCGACCCGTTCCACTTCCGCCCCGAGCGCCTTCAGCCGCTCTACGAGGCTCGCGTAGCCACGCTCCACTGTCTCGATCTCTAGAACGGTGCTCTCCCCATCGGCTGCCAACGCCGCGGCGATGAGCGCCATCCCCGACCGAATATCGCGGCTGTCGAGGGTGCGGCCGCGCAGTTTCGTCGGGCCTGTGATGATGATGCGGTGCGGGTCGCAGAGAAAGAGATCGGCTCGCATCGCGCTGAGCTGTTCGAGCGCGAAGAGGCGCAGCTCGTACATCCAGTCGTGCACGAGCGTGCGGCCGTTGGCCTGCGTGGCGAGGACCGTCACGAGGCTGACGATGTCGCTGGGAAACCCCGGCCAGAGACCGGTGGTGATGCGACGCGCCGCCTGGAGCGCGGACGGACGGACGACGAACCGGCCCTCGTCGAGATCATGATCAAGCCCCATTTGCGCGAGCACGGTCACGATCGGTTCGAGGTCGGTTCGGGCGGCGCCCGTGACCTCGACTTCCCCGCCCGTAATCGCCCCGACGACTCCCCACGACGCGGCCTCGATGTAGTCGCCGCGCAGCGTCTGCGACGCCCCGCGAAGCCGCGACGGTGCCTCGATGCGCACCGTGGACGTCCCGATGCCCTCGACGCGGGCGCCCATCGCCGCCAGGAAGGTGCCGAGTTCCGCGACGTGCGGCTCGCAGGCGGCATGACGGATCTCCGTCGTGCCTTTCGCCTGGGCGGCCGCAAGCATCGCCGTCTCGGTGCCGGTCACCGAGGCTTCGAGGAGATAGATCGACACGCCGGTCAGGCCGTCCTTCGCCTCCAGGCGGTGGCCGGCCGCGTCCTCGACGACGCGCGCGCCCATCGCGCCGAGCGCGTGGACGTGTGTCGCGATCGTGCGGCGCGCGGGAAAGTCGCCTCCCGGCGGCGCCAGGCTCGCCCTGCCCGTGCGGCCGACGAGCGCGCCGAGCAGCAGCACCGACCCGCGAAGCCGGCCGACCAGCCGCGCGTCCGGCTCGGACGACACGACGTCGCGGCACGTCACGCGCAGCGTCGGCGTGCCCTGCCCTTCCACGTGCGCGCCGAGCGAGCGCAGCAGGTCGATCATGACCGCAACATCCCGAATGCGAGGGACGTTGCGAAGCTCGCAGGTCTCCGAGGTGAGGAGACACGCGGCCAGGAGCGGCAGCGCCGCGTTCTTGTTGCCCTCGACGGCGATGGTGCCCGAGAGCCGACGACCGCCGCGAATCGTGAGATCAGCCAAGAAACACCACCTCGTCCCGCAACTCGACGCCGAAGCGTTCCCGAACGGCCTCGCGCGCGCGTTCAACGAGCGCCCGGATGTCGCGTGCCGTTGCGTGCCCGTCGTTGACGATGAAGTTGGCGTGGTCGGATGAGATCCGCGCGCCTCCGATGCGATGCCCCTTGAGCCCGGCGCGATCGACGAGCGCGCCCGCCGACCACGGCAGGCCGTCCGGCAGCCGATCGTGCGACGGATCCGGGTTCTGAAACACGCAACCCGCGCTCGGCATCGCCAGCGGTTGGGTGCCCTTTCGATACGCCAGGGACTCACGTGCCGTCTTGCGCAGGGAGTCGGGCGCGCTCGGCACCACGGCGAACTCCGCCCATGCCAGCACCTCGCGCGTGCGTTTCAGGCGGCTCGTGTCGTAGGCGAATTCCATCTCGGCGGCCGGCACCGTCGCGCTGTCTCCCGTGGGAGTGACGAGCATTGCCGAGGTGAGGAGGTCGCCGATATTTCTCCCGCCAAAATGCGCGTTGCCGTAGATGGCGCCTCCAACCGTCCCGGGCGTGCCGGCCCAGGCTTCGAGCCCCGCGAGGCCGTGCGAGATCGTCCATCGGACCAGGCCGTTGATCGTCACGCCGGCTTCCGCGCGGACGTGCGCGGGATCAGGCTGAGAGATCCCGTTGAGCTGCACGCGCAGCACAATCCCACGAACGCCCTCGTCGGCAATCACGACGTTCGAGCCGCCGCCGAGCACGGTCACCGGTACTGCTTCTGCCCCGGCCGCGCGGAGCACACCGGTCAGTTGGGCCGTCGTGCTGACATCGATCAGCCAATCGGCGGGCCCGCCCACGCGAAAGGTGGTGAGCGGCGCGAGCGGCGCGTTCGCTCGGATCTGGGCGGGATCGAGGAGCGCGCGCAGCACCGCTTCCAGGCCAGGCTCGTTCATCGGCGGGAACGGACCTCGCGAGTCATTTCCGCTGAACGGCGCAGCGGGGAAAGGACCTCGGGAGTCGTTTCCGCTGAAAAACGCATCAGGACACGACTCCCGAGGTCTTGAGAGCCGCCAGCAGCTTGTCGTGGATGCCGTCGAAGCCGCCATTGGACATGATGACCACCAGGTCGCCGTCGCGGGCCTCGCGCGCCACCAGCGCGACGATGTCGTCCACCTTCGGCACGTGGCGCACATGTTTCCCGGCCCGCTGCAAGTCATGCACCAATTGATCGATCGAGAGGCGCTCCTGTTCGGGCAACGTCGATCGGAACACGGCCGCCAGAATGATCTCGTCGGCTTCAGTGTCGGCGAACGCGCGCGCGAAGTCGTCCTGAAAGATCCGCCGGCAGGACGTGGCCGATCGCGGCTCGAAGATCGCCCAGATTCGCCGGTCCGGGTACGACCAGCGGACGGCCTTCAGCGTCTCGCGAATCGCGGTGGGATGGTGCGCGAAGTCATCGAACACCGACACGCCACGCTCGGTGCCGCGCAGCTCGAGGCGACGCCGCACCCCCTGAAACCCCTTCAACGCGCGAATCATCTCTTCGGCCGACAGCCCGGTGGCCCGGCCGACCGCGAGTGCCGCCAGGGCGTTCTGGACGTTGTGCGAGCCAATCAACGGCATCGTCACGTGGCCGAGTTGCTCGCCGCGCGCCGTCAGCTCGAACGTCATCCGGTGCCCGTCAGGCCGGATCTCGCTCGCGCGCCAATCGGCGTCCGGCGCGAGGCCGAACGTCTCGACGGGGCATCGGGCCAGCGCCGCGAGATCGCGTGCCTCCAGGCTGTCGGCGCCGAGGATCAGCCGGCCCGACCGGGGCACGAGGCCCACCAGCCGCCGGAACGCCAGCCGCAGCGCGTCCATGTCCGGGTAGATATCGGCGTGGTCGTACTCGAGATTGCCGATGACGACGATGTCGGGCAGGTACTTGAGAAACTTGGCGGTCTTGTCGAAGAAGGCGCTGTCGTACTCGTCGCCTTCGATGACGAAGTCGCGTCCGGACCCCATCCGGTAACTGCTGCCGAAGTTCGTCGAGATTCCCCCGATGAGCACCGTCGGATCCTGTCCGCACGCGGCAAGCAGCCAGCCGGCGAGCGCGGTCGTCGTGGTCTTGCCGTGGGTGCCGGCGATGACGATTGACCGCGCGCTCCAGAGAAAATGCTCGCGGATCGCCTCCGGCATCGACTGAAACCGGATCTTCCGATCGAGCACTTCCTCGAGCTCGGCGTTACCGCGCGAGATGGCGTTGCCGACGATCACCGAGTCGAGCACGCCGCTGATGTGCTCGGGCGCGTAGCCGTCAAACGCGCGGATCTGTTCCTTCTCGAGGAACTCGCTCATCGGCGGGTACACGCCGACATCCGATCCCTGCACGTCGAAGCCGCGCGCCTTGAGCATCGCGGCCAGCGTCGCCATGCCGGTCCCGCAGATGCCGATGAAATGAATCCGCTTAGTCACTGGCCGCCGCCTCTTCGAACACGAGCCGCGGCGACTCGGGAGACGCGATCACTTTGGTTTGAACGCCGAGCGGCAGGCTGACCAGTGGCGTGATGGTATGCCCGGACGGAAAGCCGAACACGACCGGCCCGCGAAAGCCGATGATCGCGTCACGCACGGTGTCGCGCGCGGTGACCTTCCCGCCAGGCTCGTCGCAGCGTGGAAGCTGGCCGAAGACGATGGCGGCCGCCTTCTCGAGCCGGCCGCTGAGCTTGAGCTGCATGAGCATGCGATGCAGCCGGTACGGCCGTTCCGCCACTTCGTCCAAAAACAGCACGTGGCCAGCCGGTGGCTGAAACGCAAACGGCGTCTCGAACGACGCGAGCAATTGGGTCAGGGTGCCCCCGAAGAGCGGCCCGACCGCGATGCCAGGCTGCAGTGTCTCGAGTCCGGCGTGCGACTGATCGCCGAGCGGTTCGGTACTGAGGCTCCGAAGGAATGACACCGGGTCGTAGGCGGCAGGCCCCTGCGCAAGCCGCCCATCAATCATCGCGCCGTGCACCGACGCGAGCCCCACGACCGCACCAAGAAAACTATGAAGCGAGGTGACGTCGCTGTATCCGACGAAGGCCGTCCGCGACCGCCGGATCCGCTCGACGTCGATCAACGGCAGCAATTCGACACTGCCATACCCGCCGCGGATGGCAATGACCGCATCGGCGCCCATCTCGTCGAAGGCGCGCAGGAGCGAGCGCACCCGGACGTCCGGCCGCCCGGCCGTGAGCGCCTGGCGATCGAAGACCGCGTCGTCGTAGACGGGCTCGAGGCCGATCCGCTTCAGCTCGGCGACGCCTCGTTCGAATTCTTCACGATCGAATCCGCTGGCTGGAGCGACCAGGGCGACGCGGCTGCCGGGTCGAACCGGCCGGAACTTGGTGAGTCCGGCGCTGGTGCGCGGCGCTACCGCCACGCAGCCATCTCCTCGGCCACCGCCTGGTGCTCGCGGCACCCGACGACGTCGAGCGCGACTGGCGTGCGGACGCGCTCACCGAAGAACCGCTCCTTCACCTTTCGCTGACGCGCGAGCGCATCCTCCAGACGTTTCTCTTTCAGCGCTCCAGTTTCCGCCGCGCGGATGATGCCTTCGATCGCGGCGACCTGCTCCTCCGTCGTCGAGTTGCAGAGCAGCACGGCGTCGTTGCCGGCGGCGAGCGCCTCGACGGTCAACTCCGCGAGCGTCTGGCTCGCGCTCACGGCCTTCATGCCGAGATCGTCGCAGAAGACGACGCCCTCGAAGCCGAGCGTGGCCTTCAGCAAATCCGTGACGACCGCGTTCGAGAGCGAGGCCGGCCGCTCCTCATCCAGCGCCGGCACCAGTACGTGGGCCGTCATCATCGTCGCCACGCGTTCGGTCACCGCGCGAACGAACGGCACGAGCTCGACGGCCTCGAGCCGCCGCCGATCGTGCTCGACGACAGGCAGCTCCTCGTGGGAGTCGCGGCTGGTGTCGCCGTGTCCCGGAAAGTGCTTCCCGCACCCCGCGACGCCGGCGCCCTGCAGGCCGCGCAGGACCGCCGCGCCGAGCCGCGCGACATCCTCCGCCCGCTCGGAGAGGGCACGATCGCCAATGACGGGGTTGGCGGGATTCGTGTGCACGTCCAGGACCGGCACGTAGTCGAGGTTGATGCCCACCGCGAGCAGTTCTGCGGCCAGCGCGGCGCCGAACCGTTCTGCGAGACGCTCGTCGCCGCTCCGGCCCAGCGTGATCGCGGGCGGCCATTCCGTGAACGGCGATTTCAGGCGTGCGACGCGGCCGCCTTCCTGGTCGACGCTGATCCAGAGCGGCCAGTCGCGACGGAGGTCCGCGACCTGGCGGGAAAGCTCGGCGACCTGTCGGGGTTCGGCGACGTTTCTTGCGAAGTAGATCACGCCGCCGAGATCGAACTCGGCGACCAGGCGTCGCAGATCGTCGGGAGCGTCGTGACCCGTGAAGCCGACGATCGCCAATCGTCCAGCGTGACGACGAAGCTCCCGGCGCGACATCCGCCCGCCATTATAATGCGCGCGTGCGCATCGACTCGTCTGCGCCCACGCGGATCGATCTCGCGGGCGGCACGTACGACATCTGGCCGCTGTATCTTTTTCACGATCGCGCGCAGACGATCAACGCGGCGCTCAGCCTGCGCGCCCGTTGCTCGCTGACGCCGTGCGATGACGGGCGCGTCGTCCTCGTCTCGGATGATACGGGCGAGTGCGTCGAGGCGGCCGGCCCCGGCGACCTCGACGTCGAGCGGCTGCCGCTCGTCGCGCGTCTCGTGCGTCACTTCGGGGCGCGCGGCCTCGAAGTGCGCACGAAGTCGGACTCACCCGTCGGCGCCGGCATCGCGGGGTCGTCAGCGATGAACGTCGCCCTGGCCGCGGCGCTCGCGCGCTGGACCGGGCGGCGGCTGAGCGACGACGAGCTCCTCACGATTGCCATGAACATCGAGGCGCAGGTCATTCGCGTCCCCACCGGCGTGCAGGACTATCGGCCGGCGCTCTACGGCGGCGTGTCAGCCGTCGAGCTGGACGTCACGGGTGTCCGGCGGACCGCGCTCTCCGTGCCCGTCCGCGATCTGGAACAGCGCCTCGTGCTCGCCTACACCGGCGCCTCCCGCAACTCCGGGATCAACAATTGGGATGTGATGGCGCGGCGCATCGGGAACGATCCGATCGTCGTCGCCGCGTTCGACGGCATTCGCGATGCGGCGATCGGGCTTCGCGAGGCGCTGGAAGCCGGCGACTGGCCCGGCGTCGCCAAACATCTGTCGTGCGAATGGGAACATCGAAAACGGCTGGGGCCGACGGTGACCACCGACCGGATCGACGATCTCTTCGCCCGCGCGCGTGAGGCCGGGGCCCTCTCGGGCAAGGTCTGCGGTGCGGGTGGCGGCGGGTGCCTGTTCTGCCTCGTGTCGCCCGATGACCGATCGAAGGTCTCAACCGCGCTCGCTTCAGCCGGCGCGACCCTGCTGCCCTTCTCCATCGAATCCGACGGCCTCCGTGTCGTCGAGAGCTGAGCGGTGATGTCGGTGGACGCGCTCGCGGAGATCCGGCGGCTCTACTACAACACAACGAAGAGCACGATTCAGAAGGACCTGGCCCGCGCGGTCGAGCTGCTCAAGTCGATGCCTGATGAAGACGCCCGGCAGCGTGCCGCCGTCTACATGGACGGACTCTCGCAGATGCGGTCCGAATGGGGACTGAAGGGCAAAGGGCAGAGGGCAAAGGGCAAAGGAGAGGGGAAAGGGGAAAGGTCGTAGGGCCGGAGGCCGGGCCTACTGCAGAAATCGCTTGAAGTTGCTCCGGGTGATACGCGCTGATCGTGCGATGCCCGCCTCCCCGAGCATGCGCGCGGGCTTGCCGTTCAACGACCAGACGAACGCGCCCGCATCTCCCACCTTGATGCGCAGCTCGCGGAGAGCCTGAATCCGCTGCCGGTCGCCCGGCTCCATGGCTTTTGAAAACGACACCTTTCCGTCGGCGGCGATCTCGACAAAGCTGGGGGACGTGACTTCGAATTCGAGGGTCAGCGGATCCTGCTGCTGCGGCGTGACGGGCACGGGCGGCGGCGCTTCGGGCGGCACGACGGTGACGGGTGGCGCGCCGGCAGCCGCTTTCGGATTGGGGGCGGCGGGCGGCGGTGCCGTGCTGGTTGCCGGCGGTCGCGCCTGGAGGGGCGGTGACGCCGGCGGCGGCGGAGCGGGCGCGGGTGACGCCGGCTGCGTTGTCGGCGCCGGCGTTGCGGTTGCCGACGACGAACGCGTCCACTTCATCCACGCGAACGCCGCGCCGGTGCCCAGCGCGATGACGGCCAGGACGCCGGCGACCTGCAAGAGCCAAATCGCTCGCTTCTGCCGATCCAGAAACGCGCGATCCTCGGGGGTCACCTCAGGATGTTCGGTCGCGACCCGCGCGGCCTCGCTCTCGGATCTGGTGATCTCGGCGAGGAACTCCTCGACGGCGGCTTCCGGATCGAGCCCGACGGCCGTGGCGTAGCTGCGGACGAACGCGCGACTGAAGATGCCGCCAGGGAGACGCGAGAAATCATTCCGCTCGAGCGCCTCGAGCGCGCTCACGGAGATCTTCGTCGCGACGGCGATGTCGCGCAGGGCGAGGCCGCTCGCTTCACGCGCGCGCTTGAGTTTCGTGCCGAGGGCGTCGGTCAAATCCCCGCTACTCTAACAAAGGCTCTTCGCGGCCGGGCAAGGATTTGGCGCACGCCGCTCGCAGCGCGGCGACCGCCCGGCGCACGCCCATCGCAAGCGGCGACCGGCCTTCGGGGAGGAACATCGAGATGGCTGCGACGCCGGCGGCGCCCGCGTCGATGCACATCGCCGCCCGAGCGGGACTGATCCCGCCGATCGCAATCACCGGCGCGCGGCTCATGGCGACGGCGTCTCGCAGACGGTCCAGCCCGGCCAACTGTTGCGGCGCGACCTTGGTTCCGCCAGCGAACATCGTCCCGAACAACACGTAGTCCGCACCGGCCTCGCTCGCCGACCGCGCCTCGCCTGCGCTGTGAACGGAGCGGCCGACGGTCCAACCCGCCGGCCCCAACGGGCGCACGCGATCGACCGGGGGGCCATTCCCGCGGAGATGCACGCCGTGAGCGCCCGCCGCGAGCGCCACGTCCGTGCGATCGTTGACGAGTACCCGCGTGCGCGTGCCGGTCGCGCGTTCGGACAGCCGCCGCGTCAGATCGGCGAGCGGCCGGCTGTCGAGATCGGATTCGCGCAGTTGAATGACGTCCACGCCGGCCTCGATCGCCTCCTCCAGCCACGACTGGAGCGCGGCGACTTCGTCGCGCGCGGTTCGAGCGCCGGGCGCGAGCTGCCTGCGATCCGTGACCAGGTGCACGCACGGGCGCGGCGGCGCGATCACGATCGCGGGTGATCCTGGCCGGGGTGGGGCGTTTCTCTCGGGAGCCGGGCGAGGACGGCGTTGGTGAGGTCGCGCAGCCCGGCGATCGCCGTGACGACGCCGACGCCCGTGACGCCGCCGCGCACGAACTGGTTGGCCATCAGATCGCCAAGCGCCGGCACGGCGTCCGCGAAGAAATTGCGGTCCCAGAGCGCGGTCCACGGCGCCATGACGAGCAAGAGCCCCGCCTCGACGAGGTACGCGGCGATCAGAAGACGGGAGACGAAACGGATAAATGGCTCCGACGCGAGTGCGTCAATAATCAGTCCGGGATGGTATCAAACAGAGTTGGCGGCCTGAACGTCCGCCGGTGCACCGCCGAGTAGCCGAAGCGGCCGACGGCATCGAGATGCGCGCGCGTCGCGTAGCCCTTGTGCTGGTCGAAACCGTAGCGCGGATCCTGCACGTGGAGCTCGGCCATCAGCCGATCGCGCGTGACTTTCGCCAGGATCGACGCCGCGGCGATCGCCGTGGATCGCCGGTCGCCTCCGATCACGGGCCGCTGCGGCATCAGGAGTTCCGGCACGCGAAATCCGTCCACCAGCACGAATCCGGGCAGCGGGACCAGCGACATGATCGCGTCGCGCATGGCCTGCAGCGACGCGCGGTGAATGTTGAGGCGATCGATTTCCGCGGGCTCGACGATCGACACGTGCCACGCGACCGCCGCGCCGCAGATGTCGCCGTAGAGGCCTTCCCGGTCCTGCGCCGTGAGCACCTTCGAATCCGCGACGCCCACGACGTAGCAGTCAGGCCTGAGGATGACGGCGCCGGCGACCACCGGTCCGGCCAGGCACCCGCGGCCCACCTCGTCCACGCCCGCGACGTGCACATACCCGTAGCGCCGGATCGAATTCTCGAGAGTGCGCGACGCCCGGGGGCGGGACACGGGAGGTCCTTACTGCAACCGCTTCTGTTCCTTCATGCGGGCGGCCTTGCCCTTGAGGTCGCGCAGGAAGTACAGCTTCGCGCGCCGGACCTTCGCGCCGCGCACGACGTCGATCTTGTCGATCGTCGGCGAATGCAGCGGGAAGATGCGCTCGACGCCCTGGCCGAACGACACCTTGCGGACCGTGAAGGTCGCGCGCAACCCGCCGCGGTGCATCCCAATCACCATGCCTTCGAAGATCTGGATGCGCTCCTTGTCGCCCTCGCGCACCTTCACGTGCACGCGGACGGTGTCGCCCGACCGCATCAGGGGGCGCTTGACCAGCTGCGCCTGTTCGACCGAATCAATCACTCTCATGGCTCTCTCTCCAGCAAATCCGGGCGCCGGTCTTTCGTGCGGCGCACCCGCGCTTCCGCGCGCCAACGCTCGATCTCCGCGTGATTGCCGGACACCAGCACGTCCGGCACGGCCAGCCCGCGGAACACCGCCGGCCGCGTGTAGTGCGGATGATCGAGCAGTCCATCCGCAAACGATTCCGTGACGACTGACTCGGCGTCGCCGACGACGCCGGGCACGAACCGCCCCACCGCGTCGATCAACACGAGCGCCGGCAACTCGCCGCCGCTCAACACGTAATCGCCGATCGAAATCTCGTCGGTCACGAGGGCCTCGCTCACCCGCTCGTCCACGCCCTCGTACCGCCCGCAGATCACGACGATGCGCTCGAGCCGGCTCAACCGCATCGCCAGGTCGTTCGTGAGCGGCTGTCCCTGCGGCGACATCAGCACGACCGGCGTCGGCGCCGTTTGATCCGCGACGGCCGCTTCCACCGCGCGGAACAGCGGCTCGGGCTTCATCACCATGCCAGGCCCGCCGCCGTACGGCACATCGTCGACCGTGCGGTGCCGATCGTCGGTGTGGTCCCGCAGGTCGCGCACCCGGATGTCGAGCACCCCGCGCGTTCGCGCGCGCCCGACAACGCCCTCGGCGAGCGCCGCTTCCACCATCGCCGGGAAGATCGTGATGACGTCGATTCTCATCATCAATCCGGGGGGCTTCGCCCCCGCGGACCCCCTTTGTTACACGCTCCCGCCTTCGCCAAGGCTACGGCGGGTCTCGCCGTAGTCGGCTTCGCCGACGAAGGCGGACGCTCGCGGGGACCCCGAACGCCCCGCGCCGCTCGCGTGGCTCACTCGCTCACGCTTGTTCGCGACCTTCCGCTACCGATTCAGATCGATCAGCCCGTCAGGGGCGTCAATCACGATCCGCTTGCCAGTGACGTCGAC
Source organism: Vicinamibacterales bacterium (assembly GCA_035633215.1). Taxonomy (GTDB): domain Bacteria; phylum Acidobacteriota; class Vicinamibacteria; order Vicinamibacterales; family SCN-69-37; genus DASQFI01. Next base: position 33,217 of record DASQFI010000004.1, read on the forward strand.
TTCCCGGCAGATGTCCTCAGCGAGCGGGACCAGCACTTCCCCTGTCGCGGACCGGACCGCCAGCAGCGGTGTTCCGGCGTCGAGCTGCACGCGCTCGACGGTGCCAACCAACTGGCCGGCCGCGGTCGTCACGCGACATCCGATCAGGTCGTGCACGTAAAACGCGCCGGGCGCCGTAGGCTGCAGCGCGTCGGCCGGAATTCTCAGCTCCTGCCCTCGAAGGGCTTCCGCCGCGTCAATCGTCGTGACGCCCGCGAACCCCACGATCCAGCGTCCGTCCTGCTCCCGACCCGCGATCACGTCGAGCGGTGCCGCATGACCATCGCGCAGGACGTGGAGCGCGGCGCCAGGTCTGAATCGCTCGTGCCCGAAATCGGTGTCCGGCGCGACGACGACATGGCCCCGGTTGCCGTGGGGACGAACGACCCGGCCGACGGTGACCATGGATTCCCAGGCGCGGTCCGCCACCTCCGCCATCTCGATCAGGGCAACCTGCTATTCGTCTCTGAAATCCACCACGACGCGCTGGCCCTCGAGCTCGCCGGCCGCGGCGGCGAGCGTGCGGACGGCGGCCGCCGTGCGTCCCTGCCGGCCGATGATGCGACCCAGCTCGCCGGGCGCCATCGACAACTCGACGATGACCTGCCCGCGGCGCTCGGACTCCGTGACGTTGACGGCGTCGGGCCGGCCCGCGAGCGTGCGGGCGACCACGAGCACCACATCGCCGGCCCGGCTCACGACGCGGCCTGTTCGACCGGCGGTGGCGGCATCCGATCGACGAGCGTCCGCACCGTGTCGGACGCCTTCGCGCCCGCCTTCAGCCAGTGCGCGAGCCGCTCCCGATCGATCGTGAGCTTCTCGGGCTTGGTCCGCGGGTTGTACGACCCGAGCACCTCGACGAAGCGCCCCTCACGCGCCGACCGGCTTTCCGTGACGACCACGCGGTAGAACGGCCGGTTCTTCGACCCCGCTCGCCGCAAACGTATCGCTAACATGTCACCCCCAAAGGCACTACCGATTGTTAACTGAGAACTTAGAACTTTGAACTTAGAACTAAACCCGGAAGCCCGGAACCGACAAGCGCTTTCAAGTTCTAAGTTCTGAGTTCTAAGTTCTAAGTTTCCCTAACATTCCCATCAGCCGCTGGCGCCCCTTGCGTCCACCGCTGGCGACGCCCTGCACGGCCTTGAGCATCTTCCGCATCTCCACGAACTGCTTCAGGACGCGATTGACGTCCTCGACCGCCGTGCCGCTGCCGCGCGCGATGCGCTTGCGGCGGCTGCCGTTGATCAACGTATGGTTCCGCCGCTCGCCCGGCGTCATCGAGTTGACGATCGCCTCGAGCCGATCCAGCTCCTTCGGATCGATCTCCGCCTTCTGCTCGTTGAGCTGCTTGATCGCGCCCATGCCGGGAATCATGCCCAGCACCTGTTCGAGCGGCCCCATCTTCTTCAGCGCCCGCAGCTGATCGCGGAAGTCGTCGAACGTGAAATCGTCGAGGCGCGTTTTCTTCTCGAGCCGCGCCCGCGTGTCCGCGTCCACCGCCTCTTCGGCGCGCTCGATGAGCGAGAGCACGTCGCCCATGCCGAGCAGCCGCGAGACCAGCCGGTCGGCGTGGAACGCATCCAGATCCTGGATCCGCTCGCCGATGCCGACGAACGCGATCGGCACGCCGACGACTCCGACGACCGAAAGCGCCGCGCCGCCGCGCGCGTCGCCGTCCATCTTCGTCAGGACGACGCCGGTGACGCCGATGCGCTGGTGAAACTCGCCCGCGCTTCGGACCGCGTCCTGCCCGGTCATCGCGTCGGCGACGTACAGCAAGTCCGCCGGCGTGACCGCGGTCTTGATCGCGGCCAGCTCCGACATCAGCTCGTCGTCGATGTGCAGCCGTCCGGCCGTGTCGACGATCAGCGTGTCGAACCCGAGATTGCGCGCGACGCCGAGCGCGCTGGTCGCACGACTCACCGGATCGAGGTCCCCGGCCGGGTCGTGCACCCGCGCATCGATCTGCTGCCCCAGCACCGACAGCTGCTGGATCGCCGCGGGGCGGCGCACGTCGGTGGACACCAGCATCGGGTGCCGTCCCTGCTTCGCGAGCCAGCGCGCCAGCTTGGCCGACGTCGTCGTCTTGCCCGATCCCTGCAGGCCGAGCATCAGCACGACCCGCGGCGCCGGCCCGTTCGGCGAGAACCCGCCCGGCGCGTCGCCGAACAGCGCCAGCATCTCGTCGCGAACGATGCGCACGACCTGCTGCACCGGCGTCAGGCTTCGCAGGACGTCGTCGCCGACCGCCTTCATCCGCACGCGCTCGATGAACGCTTTGACGACGCGGAAGTTGACGTCAGCTTCCAGCAGCGCCAGCCGGATCTCGCGCAGCGCCGCGTCCACCGACGCATCGGTCAGCCGAGCTTCGCCGCGAAGCGACCGGAAGACGTCCTGAAGCCGGTTGCTGAGAGAATCGAACATGGCGGACGAACCAAAACCCGGGGGACTGCGTCCCGCCGGACCCCCTCACGCCGTCGCTCGCGGGGACCCCTTCCATCCCCGCTCCGCTCCGGCGGGGCGCGCCAGATGGCGCGCCGAAACCACCCGTCGCCTCTAACCGGCGCCAGCGCAAACAGTTATGGTAGCCGATTCGGAGGCCCGCACGCCAGGAAGCTGGGAAGCCGCGAAGCCAAGGAACTCGGCGTTCAGACCGAATTCAGCGTGTGGCCCAGCTTGTCCTTCTTGGTCTTGAGGTACCGCCGGTTGAACTCGGTCGAGGGCGTGATTTCGAGCGGAAGCGACTCGACCACGGACAGCCCGTACCCTTCGAGGCCGATGAACTTCCTCGGATTGTTCGTGAGCAGCCGCATCGTCCGCACGCCGAGATGCCGCAGAATCTGGGCGCCGATCCCGTAGTCGCGCTGATCGGGCTTGAAGCCGAGCCGTTCGTTCGCTTCGACCGTGTCGAGCCCCTGGTCCTGCAACTCGTACGCGCGAATCTTGTTGGCGAGCCCGATGCCGCGCCCTTCCTGGTGGAGATACAGGAGGACGCCCCGCCCTTCGAGCGCAATTCGCTTCATCGCCGCGTCGAGCTGATTTCCGCAGTCGCAGCGCATCGAGTGGAACACGTCGCCGGTGAGGCACTTCGAGTGAACGCGCACGACCACGTTCGCGCCGTCGCTGATGTCACCGCGCACGAGCGCGACGTGCGTCTGGCCGTCCAGCAGGCTCTCGTACGCGTGGATGGCAAAGGTGCCGTAGTCGGTCGGGAGAGTCGCCTTCGCGACGGGCCGCACCATGCTCTCGGTCCGCATGCGATAGCGGATGAGATCGGCGATCGTGATCATCACCAGGGCGTGCTTGCGGGCGAACTTCGCGAGCCCGGGCACACGCGCCATGGTGCCGTCGGCGTTCATGACTTCGCAGATCACGCCGGCGGCCGGCAGGCCCGCGATGCGTGCAAGATCCACGGCGGCTTCCGTGTGCCCCGCGCGGACGAGCACGCCGCCCGAGCGTGCTCGCAGCGGAAACACGTGGCCAGGCCGGGCGAGATCGCGCGGTCCGGCGTCCGGGGCAATGGCCGTCCGGATCGTCAACGCGCGATCGGCGGCCGAGACGCCGGTCGTCGTGCCAGCCTTCGCGTCGATCGACACGCACATCGCCGTGTCTCGCCGCGACGAGTTCTCTGATACTTCGAGCGGAATGTCGAGGTGGTCGAGCCGCTCGGGCGTCATCGCCAGACAGACGAGCCCGCGGCCGTGCGTGACCATGAAGTTGATGGCTTCCGGCGTCACCGCCGAGGCCGCCATCGTGAGGTCGCCCTCGTTCTCGCGATCTTCGTCGTCGACGACGATGATCGTCCGGCCGGCGCGAATGGCCTCGATCGCCTCGTCGACCGTCGCGAAGGGAGACTTGTGCTTCCGCCCCTTTGCCAGGTGCAGTGATGCCGTCATCTGTTTTCCCTGCTTCGCTCGTTTCATGATTGCGGCGGACGCCCCACGGCCGCCATGCGATCGGCGACCAGCCGCGCGACGTACTTGCCGATGACGTCGGCTTCGAGATTCACGGCGTCGCCGGATCGCGTCTCCCGCAGCGCCGTTTCGGCGAGCGTAAATGGGACGATCTGCACGCCAACCCGGTTGTCCGACAGCTGCGCCACGGTCAGGCTGATCCCGTCAATCGCGATCGAACCCTTGTGCACGATCAGCGGCATCAGGTGTTCCGGCGGTTCAACCTCGAGCCAGTGGCACTCGGCGTCCGCCCGAATCACCGACACTCGTCCGACGCCGTCCACGTGTCCGAGCACGAAGTGCCCGCCGAACCGGCCGTCCGCGCGGAGGGGCCGTTCCAGGTTCAACAGGCGACCCTCGACCGCGGTGAGCAGCGTCGTGACGCGAAGCGTCTCGGGCGACACGATGGCCGAGAAGCCGGAACGATCGCACGAAGAAACGGTGAGACACACTCCGCTCACGGCGACGCTCTCGCCGGCTTTGAGCTCGGCGCCGAGCGCCGTCGCGACTCGCACGACCCGCCCTGACGGCGTCGCATGGATGCGCTCCACGCGTCCGGTGGCTTCAATCAGTCCCGTGAACATCGAACTCCATCAACACGTCGTCGCCGAGCTTGATCCTGCGCGGTTCCCCGGCATCCAGCCCGGCGCGACAGACGGCCGGCACGCCCGTGCCGAGCGTCGTCGGCGTCGTGATCCACTGCAGCCGGTCGACCAGATGAGCCTCCAGAAACGCCTGTTGCAGCGTGGGTCCGCCCTCGACGAGGAGGGACAGGATCTGGCGCTCCGCCAAGGTGCCGAGCACCGATCTCAGTGGGGCATCGCCGCTCAGGTCGATTGTGACGCCCTGCCGCTCGAGGCTGGCGAGGTGCGCCGCCTGAGTCCGGGCGGCCGCCTCCGAGACGATCATTATGACCGGCCCGGCCGACAGGGTCGAGAAAACCCCCGATTTTGCTGGGATTCTTGCGCGCCGGTCGAACAGCACCCGTGTCAGGGGACGTTCTCGATAAACGCCTCGCGGTGTCAGGAGGGGGTCGTCGGCCACCACCGTTCCGGACCCAACCGCGATCGCATCCACCTCCGCGCGCTGCCGATGAAAGTACCGATCGGCCGCCGGGCCGGTGAGTTTCACGCGGGAAGCGGCGCGGCCGACGAATCCATCCGCGGAAACCGCGGTCTTGAGGATCACGAATGGCCGATGACGGCCGATCCAGGTGAAGAAAAACGCGTTCAGCGCGCGGGCGCGGTCGCGCTCGACGTCGAGGACCACTTCCGCGCCGTGGGCGCGCAGGAACTCGGTGCCGCGCCCGGCGACTTTGGGATTCGGATCCTGAACGGCCGCCACGACGCGAGCGATGCCCGCCGCGGCGATCCGTTCGACGCACGGTCCCGTTCGGCCGGCGTGCGCGCACGGTTCGAGCGTGCAATAGAGCGTCGCGCCGCGGGCGCGGGGACCGGCAACGTCGAGCGCCACAATCTCCGCGTGCGGACGTCCGGCGGCCAGATGCGCGCCCTGACCGACGACGATGCCGTCCGGCGACACGACGACCGCTCCCACGATCGGATTCGGACTCGTCCGGCCCCGGCCGCGCTCCGCCAGGAAGAGCGCGCGGTCCATGAACACGGCGTCGTCGGTCATTTGTCGGTGAACAGCGCGTCCACGTACGCGCCGGCGTCGAACGGCACCAGGTCGTCGATCGCTTCGCCGACGCCCAGATATCGAATGGGCAGCTTGAGCTCGTGCGCGATCGCCACGGCCACGCCACCCTTGGCCGTGCCGTCGAGTTTCGTGAGGACGATCCCGTTCGCGCCGCTCGCGGACATGAATTCGCGCGCCTGCACAAGTCCGTTCTGACCGACGGTCGCGTCCAGGACGAGCAGCACTTCGTGCGGCGCGCCCTCGACCTCGCGGCCCACGACCCGCCGGATCTTGTCGAGCTCGGCCATCAGGTTCGTGCGCGTGTGCAGCCGGCCGGCCGTGTCGACGATGACGACATCGCGTCCGCGCGCTTTCGCGGCGGCCACGGCATCGAAAGTCACCGCCGCGGGATCGGCGCCCGATTGCGCGCGGATGAAATCGACGTGGGCGCGCTCAACCCACACCGCCAGCTGCTCCACCGCCGCGGCGCGGAACGTGTCCGCGGCGCAAACGAGGACCGATTGCCCGTTCGACTGATGCCAGTGCGCGAGCTTGCCGACGGTCGTCGTCTTGCCGGTGCCGTTCACGCCGACGACGAGAAGGACCTGTGGCCGTGAGGTGGCCGCCGGCGCCGGTGTGACCTCTGTGAGGATCCGGCGCATTTCGCGGCCGACGCGAGCACCCAGAGTCCCGTTCGAGTCGGCGCGCACCGCGTCGAGAATCCGCCCGGTCGCGGGCAGCCCCACGTCGGCCGCGATCAACGCGTCTTCAAGGGCCTCGAGGCTTTCGAGCCGTTCGACTCCAACGGCGCGACCGCCCGGCTCCGTCGCCGTTGCCGATCCGACTGTGTCGGTCTCACCCAGCCGTTCCCGAATCTGCCGCGCGGTCTTTGCCAGGCCGTCACGAATTCGTTCAAACCATGTCATGGGGTCAGGTCTTGGATTGCAACATTTCCGGCCACGTTTCAATTGTGCAAGACAGAATTGTGGGTCACCGAGAAATGTTGCAATCCAAGACCTGACCCCTCAGACCGCCTGCACGTCGGCCTCGTCGCGCTGCGGGCGCAGCATCAGATGGCCGACCGCGTCGCGCGCGGTCTTCTGTCCGGCGAGCACTTCGGCCATTTGCGCCGCAATCGGCAGCTCGACCTGGTGGCGCTCTCCGAGCGAGAGCGCCGCGGTCGTCGTTCGTACGCCTTCGGCCACCATCTTCGTGCCGGACAGAATCTCGTCGAGCGTTCGTCCCTGGCCGAGCTCCAGCCCGACGCGTCGATTGCGGCTGAGCGAGCCCGTGCAAGTCAGGACGAGATCGCCCAGACCGCTCAGGCCGGCCAGCGTCTCACGGCGTCCGCCCATCGCGCATGCCAGACGCGAGATCTCGGCAAGGCCTCGCGTGATGAGCGCCGAGAGCGCGTTGTGGCCCAGGTGCAGCGATTCGACCACGCCCGCCGCGATCGCGATCGTGTTCTTGAGCGCCGCGCCGACCTCGACGCCGACGACGTCGTCGGAGCCGTACACGCGGAGCGCCCGCCCGCGGAATTCATGCTGGACGGACGGCACGGCCTCCCGGTCGGTCGACGCGGCGACGAGCGCGGTCGGCAGACGACGGGCGACTTCCATCGCGAAGCTCGGTCCGGAAAGTACTACAACGGGATGTTTACCGTGCGTCTCCCCGGTAATCACTTCCGACATCCGCTGCAGCGTGTCGGTCTCGAATCCCTTCGTCGCGCTCACGAGAATCGCGTCGCGCTCGATGTGCGGCGCCGCCGCGCGCACGACCGCGCGAAGTCCGTGGGACGGCACGGCGACCACCACGTAGCACGCGCCCGCCAGCGCGTCCTCGAGCGACAGCGCGAGCCGAACCGGCGCCGGAAGCTGGATATCAGGCAGGTAGGTCGGGTTGCACCTGCGCGCGATCATCGCGTCGAGGAGCGCCGGGTCGCGCCCCCACAGCGCGACGTCGTGTCCCTCGTTGCCGAGATGAATGGCGAGGGCCGTCCCCCAACTGCCGGCACCCAGCACGGCCGCTTGACGAGTCGGGTCCGATCGCATGCAGCCTCAATTCTAGAGCCGTTCTCACTTCCTCATAGAGCAAGACCGACATAGATCGCGAGACTTGCGGCCGAGGCCTGTCGATTGGCTCGCTACAGGAAAGTGCGAACGGCTCTAGTCCTGCCCGCCGGGCGACGGACGCAGCGCGACATCCCGCACGGCGTCGTAGCGCGGCGCAGGGCCGGAAAGATCACTGTGGTACAGCGTCACCCTCTCGACGCGCCAACGGATCGGCGCCACTGTGAGGCGCGCGAGCCGCTCGGTGACTCGCCGGGCCCGGTGCTGTTCTCCATCGCGCACGCGTGCCAGCGTGAGATGCGGCGAGAACGGCCTGTTCTCGATCGAAACGCCCGCGGCAGTGAGGCGTCGCCCCAGCTGGCGATGGATGTCCGCCAGGGCGTCGCGTCCCTGCTCGACCGCCACCCAGAACACACGCGGGGGTCCCGCTGGCGGAAACGCGCCGAGATGTCCGAGCGCGACGTCGAACGGCGCGGCCGGCAGGGTCTCGCCGAGTTGCGCGAGCACTTCAGCTTCGCGCGCCTCGTCCAGGCTGCCGAGAAAGTGCATCGTCAAGTGGATGTTGGGGGCTTTGGTGAATCGAAGCGCCCGGCCCGCCTCCGCTGCCTCACGTTCCACATCAGCGAGCAGCTCCGCAAGCGCTCTCCGCGCGTCTCCGTCCGGGGCGACGGCGAGAAATGACCTCCGAGGCATGTTTTAGTGTTTCCGTAGATCGACCTCGACGGTCTTTCTGCGGACCATGTCGAGCGCCGCGGCGACAGATTGGAGGCGCACCATCTGACGGTCCCCCAGGAAATGGAACGTCTTTGTCGCGTCGATCGCGCCGGTTGCGCTGATGACGACGGTGCCGACCGGCTTCGCCTCGGATCCACCGCCGGGACCCGCGATGCCCGTGATCGCGAGGCCAATGTCGGCGCCGAGTCTGGTCCTCACGCCTTCCGCCATCGCTTGCGCAACCGGCTCGCTCACGGCGCCGTGCGCGGCGAGCAAGGCGTCCGGGACGCCGAGCTGACGGGTCTTGACGTCATTCGAGTACGCGACGACGCCGCCGACCACCCAGGCGGAACTGCCCGGTATCTCGGTCAGCCGGCCGAGCACCAGGCCCGCGGTGCAGGACTCGGCCACGGCAATCGTGAAGCCGTGCGCTTGGAGAAGGTCGCCGACGACCGCTTCGAGACTGCGACCGTCGACGCTGTACACGGCCGGGGCAAGCGCCTCAGCCAGCCGGCCGACACCGGATTCGAGCGCACGATCCAGCGCGTCGACATCGGTGCCCCGTGCGGACAGATGCAGCTCGATCTGACCGGGCGCTGCGAGGATCGTGGTCTGAATCGACACGGGATTGCTGGCCAGCGGCGAGTAGATCGGCTGCGCGACTTCGTCGACCTGCGATTCGGCGCGTCCGGTGATCTTCAGCACCCGCCGTCGCATCTTGTGGCCGTGCGTCAGCGCTTCGAGTCGTAGGGCCGCGTGGGTGTCGAAGATCGGCTGCAGCTCGCGCGGCGGGCCGGGCAGCAGCACGATCACGCGGTCCCGAGCTTCGATCCAGAGTCCGGGCGCCGTGCCGTGCGCGTTGACGAGCACCGCGGCGCCGCGCGGCACGAACGCCTGCCGGCGGTTCTGTTCCGGCATCGGGAATCCACGCCGGGCGAATCGGGCTCGAATCGCCGCCAGGATCCCGGCGTTTTCGTCGAGCGGGATGTCGAGCACTTCGGCGACGACCTCGCGCGTGAGGTCGTCTTCCGTTGGGCCAAGCCCGCCGGTCGTGATCACCAGATCCGCCCGCCCCAGCGCATCGCGAAGGATGGCGGCAAGATCCGCGCGGTCGTCGCCCACGACGGCCTTCGCGCGAACGTCGATCCCCAGCTCGTTCAACCGGCCCGTGAGAAAGAGCGAGTTCGTGTCGAGCCGATGGGCGGTGAGAAGCTCGCTGCCGACGGCGACGATCTCCGCGGTGCGTATGTTGCCCATCATGCCGCTCCGGAAAGGACTCTCACGCCAACCTGCAGCAGGATATTGCCGTAGACGGCCACGGCGACATCATCCGCCATGATGCCGAGGCCGGCAGGCAGTGATTCGAACCGGCGAGCCGGCCACGGCTTCGTCACGTCGAGGATGCGGAAGACGAAAAACCCGACGACGGTGCCGACGGGGCCGACACCTGTCAGGAGGAGCGTCAGCCACTGTCCGGCGACTTCGTCGATCACCACTTGTCCGGGATCGTGCCGTTCGAAGTGCCGCGCGGCTTCCGTCGCGGCCCAGATGCCGATGAGTGTCACGGCGGCGGCCATGCCAATCTGCCACGACGCGGGCCATTCCTTCGTCAGGAGGTAGGCGATTGCGCCGACGGCGGACCCGACGGTCCCAGGCGCAATAGGAGCGTAACCAGCTCCGCCGGCCGTGGCCAGCAGAACGGCCAGCCGCGTCATACGCGTACGACGCGTGTCTGGGCGATTCGATCGTGAACGGCTTTGTGGTCCCCGACCAGCGCCGGCATGAACCCCGCGCCGAGGGCGAACACGGATGGCAGCGTGAGCAGCGAGCGGAACGCGGCGCGCTGAATGTTCAGCCGCTGGTCCTCGCCCGTCTCGAGCGACGTGGCCACCACGCGAATCCCCGTGGCCATCTTGCCGAGGGTCTGACCGCCGGCGGCGGTGAAGAGGAGCAAATAGCCGAGGTCGATGAGCAGTACAAATGCCGTGAGCGGCAGCGCGACGAGGAACGGCAGCCCCGGGAGGTCGGCCATCGTGAGATCGCACGCGCGCAGGATCACCCACAAGACGGCCGCGCCGACGCCGGCCAGGAACACCGCGTCGAGCACCGCCGCAACGACGCGGCCGATCGAACCGGCGGATTCGGCAGTCGTCTGACGGGCGCTACGCGACTCTCTGCGGCTGAGGGGTCGCCGTTCCACGGGCTCATCTGACTCGAACTCCAGGTCGTCGAGCAGATCTCGATTCATCGGCTCGGACCGTTTCAGCGCGTTCTCCGGCTCTCCCGCTTTCGTCTTCGCGACTTCGGCCTGGCGTCGAACGGACAGCGGCGCGCGCGGCGCCTGAGGCACCTTTACGAGCGGCCGATCGATCTCGGCGGCGACAGGATCAGCCTTGCGAACAGGGGCGATCACGGGCTCGATCGGCGGGTCGATGTGCCGATCGATCGGCGCATCGACGGGCCGCTTGAGGGGCGGGTCGATGCGGGTCTCGATCGGAATTTCGGGTCGGGTTTCGATTGGCAGATCGATCCGGCGGTCGATCGTCGGTTCGACCACCTTCGGTTCGACTACGACCGGGTCCGGTTCCGGATCCGGCAAGCGCTTCAGGAACAGCGGCAGGTCACTCGTCGTCTGGGGCGCTCGCGTCGGCGCCTCTCGTGGCGCGGCGTCAACGCGCGTGGGAGGCACGCGTGGGGCGTCAACTCTGGGAGCGTCCACTCGAGCCGGCTCAATCCCGGGCCGCGGAACGTCAACTCGAGGAGCGATGGGACGGGGCGCGTCAACTCTGGGAGCCGCCGCCCGAGGGGCGTCAACCCGAGGGGCGTCAACCGTAGTGGAGGTACCCCTGGACGCGTTGTCACGCGAGAACTCCGGACGGGCCTGGCGATTGGGTTCCGGGCGCATCGCGACGGGCCGCGGCGCCGGCGGACGGTATCCCAGCGAGCGCGGCGGGTCGGCCTCGCGCGCCGGACGCATGGCGCCCAGGCTGACTGGCTGCTTTGGTTCGGCTGCCGCCGGACGCCGCAGATCGAGATCCACGAGCGGCCCTTCCGCGTCCCGGTCCTTGATCACGGGATCGGCATCGGCCGTCAGGATCAACGGATCGGCGTCGTGCGTCTCGAGATCGAAGCCGCAATTGCGGCACCGGGGCTCGGGCTCAAAACTCAGGTAGTGGCACTTGGGACATCTCATCGTCGGCGGGGGTCGGCGGCGCGGCCGGACGGGTCCCGGCTGCTCGCAAGAAGGAGTTGTTGGATTTGGACACGCAGCACGTCGGCGGCTGTTCGTGACGGGCTCTCAGGCCCCACGCGATCGAGCGCCTGCAGCGCTTCGGCGAGCCTCCCGCGGGTGTACAGCGTTTGCGCACGAATGAGCGCCACATCAGCGCTCGAGAGAATTGGCAGCTTCACGGCCGCGGTGGTCGAGAGCAGCTGCTCGCGATCGGATCCCAAGCCAACCCAATCCTGGATATCAGTGCTCGTCACGCCGACGACGAGCAGCAGGCCCGCGGCGAGCACGGCGACGGCGCCGAGCAGCGTCCTGGACCGTCGCGGCCAGGTCCAGCCCGGCACGGCTTCAGTGGTCGTGATGACAGGAGCGCGCCCTCCACGTGAGGCGGCATGGACGCGCTCGACTCGTTCGAGCCGGACGCGAAGCGCCGCGGCATGGTCGTCGTCACCGGTCTCGGCGACCGCGTCGGACAGCAGCTCCCGGGCGGCCGCGGTCTGGCCCTGCTCGAGCAGCGCGTGGCTGGTCTCGAGCATCTCCTCAGCCCGGCGCTGTCGCTCGGCGACCGCCGTACGCGCACGATCGATGTAGGCCCGCGCGCGCGCGTGCGTGCGATCGAGAAACAGCACGCGGGTCCAGAGGTGGATGGCTTCTTCGTACCGGCCGTTGAAGTATTTGTCGAGGCCGTCGATCAGGAGTGCCTCGACCTGGCTGTCACGCTCTGCGGCGTCGGCGGGGGGCACCGATTCGAGGCGTCTTGGATCAGCCATCAGAAGGACCCGCGGATTATATCGGCCGGTCGAGAGGAGTACAAGAGGGATCTGAACGACCGGTGTGGTAGAACTCTGGCCCATGGCGCTGATTGAGTGCATCCCGAACATCAGCGAGGGCCGGCGGTCGGACGTGCTCGACGCGTGCGCCGCGGCGATCCGATCGGCGGGCGCACGGCTGCTCGACGTCAAGCCCGACGCCGCGCACAACCGCACCGTGTACACATTCGCAGGCGAGGCCGACGTCGTCCGCGGAGGCGTTCTGGCACTCTTCGACTGCGCGCTCGAGAAGATCGACCTTCGGCATCACAGCGGAGAGCACCCTCGCATCGGCGCCGTGGACGTGGTGCCGTTCGTCCCCATCGAGGGCGCGACGATGGCCGATTGCATCGAGCTGGCCCGTCGGGTCGCGCAAGAAGTGTCTACGCGTCACCACTTGCCGATCTTTCTGTATGAGGAGGCCGCCTCCTCCCCCGCCCGGCGCAACCTGGAGGACATCCGGCGTGGCGAGTTCGAGGGCCTGACGGCCAAGCTTGGCCAGCCTGACTGGCGGCCCGACTTCGGGCCCACGGCGCCGCATCCTTCCGCGGGCGCGTCGGTCGTCGGCGCCCGTATGCCGCTCATCGCCTACAACATCAATCTGAACACCAACCGGCTGGACGTCGCGCGCCGCATCGCCGCGGCCGTCCGCCAGAGCTCGGGCGGTCTTCGCTTCGTGAAGGCGATGGGCGTCGAGCTGTCGGACCGCGGCATCGTGCAGGTCTCGATGAACCTGACGAACTTCGAGAAGACCCCCATGTTCCGCGTCTTCGAGCTCGTCAAACGCGAAGCCGAGCGCTACGGCGTCACTGTGTTGGAGAGCGAAATCGTCGGACTGGTCCCCGCCGCCGCGCTCACGGCCTCGGCCGCCTGGTTTCTACAGCTCGATGCGTTCAATGAGGATCAGATCCTCGAAACGAAGCTGCGAAAACCCTCGGCCGCGCAGTAGACCGGCGGCCGGCCAAGGACTTTACGAGTCGCCGGCCGAGTCCCGCTCTTCTCGATCCCGCGGCGCGATCCCGAGGCCGCGCATCTTCTTGTAGAGGTTGCTGCGCTCGATGCCGAGCGCGTCAGCCGTGCGCGAGATGTTGCCGTCGAAGGCATGGAGTGCGCTCAGGATGTAGTCGCGCTCCCAGGCATCACGCGCTTCGAAGAGCCGGCCCACCGATGCCGGCGTGCTGGTTCGCACCTCGTCGCTGCCGATGTCGAGAAAAGCCAGATCGGCGGCCGCGATGACGTCGCCGGGCACCATGATCATCAGGCGCTCGATCACGTTCCGCAGCTCGCGGACATTGCCCGGCCATCGATAGGCGCGCAGCAGCTCGACGGCATTCGGCGCGAAGCCCTTCTGCCGCCGGCCATACTCGCGCGCGAATTCCGCCGCGAAATGATCGGCCAGCCGCACGACGTCGTCCTCGCGTTCCCGGAGCGGCGGCACGTAGATGGGGATGACGTTCAGCCGGAAATAGAGGTCCTCGCGGAACCGGCCGCCCCGGATCTCTTCGGCAAGGTCCTTGTTCGTGGCGGCGATGATCCGGACGTCGACGCGTACGCTGCTCTGGCCGCCGACCGGCTCGACCACCTGTTCCTGGAGGGCGCGCAGCACCTTCGCCTGCGTCTTCACGCTCATGTCGCCGACTTCGTCGAGAAACAACGTCCCGCCGGTCGCGGTTTCGAACTTGCCGCGGCGGTCCGCGACCGCGCCTGTGAACGCGCCCTTGATGTGCCCGAAGAGCTCCGACTCGATCAACTCCTCGGGAATCGCGGCGCAGTTGACCTCGACGAACGGACCGGCCTTGCGATGACTGAGCGCGTGAATCTGTCGAGCGACGAGCTCCTTGCCTGTCCCGTTCTCGCCCGACACGAGCACGCGGCCGTTCGAGGGTGCCGCCATCGCGACCTGGTCGCGCAGACGGGACATCGCCTCGCTGGTCCCGACGATGACCTCGCGCCGATCCACCCGCGCACGCAACGCGCGGTTCTCCACCTCGAGCCGCCCCTGGCGCAGCGCATTGCGCACCGCGAGCACGGTCTTGTCGAGCGACAGTGGCTTCTCGATGAAATCGAAGGCCCCGAGCTTGGTCGCGCGGACAGCCGACTCGATGTTGGCGTGCCCGGAAATCATGATCACTTGCGCCTCCGCCCGCCGTTCGCGCAGGCGCTCGAGCGCCGCCAGCCCGTCGATGCCGGGCAGCCAGATGTCGAGCAGGATCACGTCGTAGGGCTGCCGCGCTACCTGTTCGAGACACGCTTCGCCGCTGTCGACCGCGTCCACGGTGTAGCCCTCGTCGCGCAGCACCGCCCCCAGCGAGGCTCGAACTCCGGCTTCGTCGTCGACGATCAGAATCGAGGACATGACATTCAGGCGGCGGGCAGCTCGACGGTAAACGTGGTCCCGGTCGGTTGGACTTCGCCGACTTCGATCCCGCCGCCGTGTTCGACGACGATGCGGCGGACGATCGCGAGCCCGAGGCCGCTGCCACGGCCCTTAGTCGAGTAGTACGGCATGAACAGTTTGTCACGGTCGGCCGGCGGCACGCCCGGGCCGTTGTCGGTCACGACGAGCTTGACGAAGCCATCGCGCGCGTCGTGCGACGTGAGGATCTGGATGGTCGGGCACTGGCCAGCGGGGCGCGTGCCCGCCGACGGACCGCCGAGCGCCTCCATGGCGTTGTCCACGAGGTTGATGATCACCTGCCGGATCTGCTCGGCGTCGAGCCGGACGGGCGGCAGTGTGTCGGCCAGATGTTGCTCGACCTTCAGGCTGCCCTTCTGCAGCACGCCCCCGTACAACCGCAGCGTGTTGTCCACGAGGCGATTGAGATCGGTCGGCACCATGCGCGGCCCGCGCAGCCGCGCGAACTGGGCGAATTCGTCCACCAGGCCTTTGAGCGCTTCGACTTCGACGATGATCGCGTCGGTGCACTCGCTCACGAGCGCCTGAGTCTGCGGCGGCGCGGCGGAAAAATGGCGGCGCAGCCGTTCGGCGCTCAGCTGGATGGGGGTCAGCGGGTTCTTGATCTCGTGGGCGAGCCGCCGCGCGACGTCGCGCCAGGCCGCGACCCGCTGCGCCCGAATCAGCGGCGTGACGTCGTCGAACACGACCACCGCCCCTTCGGACTTGCCGTCGTCGCCCGCCAGCACCGTCGCGGCCGTGGCGAGATGGATCTCGCGCTCCTCGCGCGCAAGCGTGATCTCCTGCACGACTCCGCGCGGCTCGGACCGCTCCGTCGCCTCCACGAGCGGCAGCAGCGGCCGCAGGTCCTCGCGATCGAAGACCTCGCGCGCCGTCTGGCCCACGGCCGCGTCGTCGAGGCCGAGAAGCCGCTCGGCCGCGCCGTTCACCGTCGAGATGCGTCCGGACGCGTCGAGTGAGATGACGCCGGTCGCGACGCGCTCGAGGATGGTCTCGATATACCGGCGCCGCGCGTCCACTTCGACGTTCTTGCGCTCGAGGGCCTGCCGCGACTGATCCAGGCGCTCGCGGCTGGTCCGCAGCTCGGCCGCCATCATGTTGAACGCCTCGATCAACGAGCCGAGCTCGTCGCTCGTTTCCGGTTCGAGCCGGACGTCGAACTTGCCCTCACCGATCGCGCGGGCGCCCTCGGCCAGTTGCTGCACGGGACGCGTAATGCGCTTGGCGAGATAGAGTCCGAGCCAGGTGCCGCTGATCAAGATGAGGAGCGTCACGGCCAGGAAGATCGAGACGTAGACGCCCTGAATCGGTCCACGCAGCACTTTGAGCTGCTGGTATTGCTCGGACTCGGCCGTGGCGAGTCGGGCGTGCGCGCGAAGGTCCGCGTTGAGATACTGCGAGACGATCACGGCCCCGATGGCGGCGCCGTCCGCCGTTTTCACCGGCCAGGCGGCACGGACCAGCAGGCCGAGGTTGTCGAGCTGGTCGTCAGTCGCCTCGACATGACCCGAGGCGACCGCGCGCGCGGCGATCCGATCCGCCGACGCGCTCGACGCGCGCACCGCGTTCTGCGGAAGGGTCGTCGATTCCCGCGCCGTGATCAGCGTGACTTCCGGCGGCCGGCCTGGCTCGGTGACCGCGCGGTACACTTCGATCATCCCGTCGCGCATCGTCGCGAGCTCGGTGTTCACCAGCCGATCGAGATCCACGTCGCCATTGGCCGCCACGGCCGTCGCGAGCCGCTGCGCGCGGAACGTCATCTCTTCCTGGTGATCGCGGTACCACTCGCTTGCGAGCGATTGCGCCGAGATCAGAATCTTGTCCACGGGCGGGCTGAACCAGCGCGCCGCGACGTTCCGGATGACGCCGCTTCCCGAGATCAGGACCAGGACCGCCGGGATGATCGTCATGGCGAGAAGCGCGGCCACGAGCTTGGCGCGAAACCGCGCGAACGGCGCCGAGCGCCGCTGCTCCACCCAGAGCTTCAGCAGGTTGCGCGCGAGGACGAAGAAGAGCGCGACCAGCAGCGCCACGTCCACCGCGAGCAGCGCGTAGAGGATGACGTCGGTGAGGAGCGGCAGCGCGATTTCGGTGGTCCGCTCCGACAGCCAGAACAGACCGCCGAGCATCGCGATGAGCAGGAGCGCCGCGGCGATGAGGACGCGGGGGTTGTCGAGCGTGCGGCGACGCGGCTCGACCGCGGGGGCGGCGTCGGACGGCGTCTGTTCGAACAGCATGGCGCTCTGTCGTGATCACGCTCAGCGGATGTACGTGAAGTCGGCGCGGCCCGAGCCGTCGTCACGGCCCCAGGGCCAGAACCAGATGACGGTCGAACGCGGGCTGGCGTACAAGCGCACGCGCACGTAGTACTCGACGTTCGGCTCGAGCGGGCTGGCCGGCTCGAGCGCGACTTGATCGAAGCTGGTCATCAACTCGCGGACCCTGGCTTCGTCGTTCGACTTGTCCGACCAGAAGACGCGCCCGTCGCGCTCCTTCGAGACCTGGTACGTCGCCGTCAGGCTGTCGAATCGTACAGACGCGGCGACGCGCGTCCGCGCGAGCGTGGGATCGAACCAGAGCGTGGACGGGCGCCGGAGCTCGACGTCGTAGGAGAAGGTCAACGTGAGCCCGGTCTTGACCACGCCTCGGGTCTCGTCGGTGAAAGCCCCGGGCGCGACGAATGACGCCAGCACGCGTCCGTCGGACGCGACGACGGGCTTGACCTGAATCTCCGCCGCGATCACGACCGCCGAGCCGGCGATGGCTGCCGCGGCGGTCGCGGTCGTCCACAGCCCAGCAGCGCGGGTCATTCTCTCGTCCTGAGCAGCGCGTTCAGCTCGTCACGGAACTCGTCGAGGTCGCGGAAATTCCGGTACACCGACGCGAACCGGACGAACGCGACCTGGTCGAGCTGCTTCAGCTCCTGCATGACGCAGGCGCCGATTTCCTCGGTCGTGATCTCGCGCTCGGGCTTGTCCTGCAGCACCGTTTCGACTTTGTCGGCCACCGCTTCGAGCGCGCCCACGCGGACCGGACGCTTCTCGCACGCCTTCAGCAGACCCCCGACGAGCTTCTGGCGATCGAACCGCTCGCGCCGGCCGTCTTTTTTCACGACCATGTACGGAATTTCGTCGATTCGCTCGTAGCTCGTGAACCGGCGACCGCACTCGAGACACTCGCGACGCCGGCGAATGACTTCGCCTTCCTTGCTCTCTCGCGAGTCCACGACTTTATCGCCCAGGTGAGCACAGTACGGGCACTTCACAAAGGCGCTCCTGCCCGTAAGGGCAAAGGGCAGAGGGCAATGGGCAAAGGAGAGGGGAAAGGGGCGAAGGGCAAACGTGACGCTGAGATCATCAGCCCTTCGTTCCTTTCCCCTTCGGCCCTTCCCTTTGCCCTTTGCCCTCTGCCCTTTGCCCTTCTCAAGCGCTTTCCCGCTTCGCCTCAGCTCCCATGCCTTTCAGGCGCCCCAGCGAAAGCCCATCCTGCCACATGAAGACCAGGCCGACGATCGTGACCGGAACGAAGGAAACCGCGTGCAGCACGACCGCGGCCGCCGCCGAAGCCTCTTTCGGCGCGCCGAAGAACTGGGTCAGCGCCAGGAGGTACGTGTAGTGAAAGCCGCCCACGCCGCCGGGTGTGGGCAGCGAGACCCCCGCGGCGAGCAGCGCCAGCACGAGGAACGAGCCCATGAAGGGAAACGTCAAATCGAAGGCGAGCGACGTGAGCCAGACACCCAGAGCGATCGACACCCATAACGGCACCGACCAGAAGGCGGCGAGAACGAGCTGACCCGGGTGCCGCATGACCTGCAGGCCCTCGGCGAACGTCCGGACGAGATGCTCGGTGGCCTGCGCGGCGCGGGATGGAAGATGGCGGGCCAGCTTGCCCGCCCAGCGGCCCAGCCGCTCGGGATGGCCGGCGAGGGTGAACAGCACGATGAGCCCCGCGACCGCGCCCGCGGCGGCAATGGCGCTCGCCGTTTTGACCTCGCTGCCGACGTCAACGTTGACGATCGGCAGTGCGACGGCGAACAGCATCACGACGGTCGCGACGTCGAGCAGGCGCTCGATGATGATCGTCGCGAAGGTGGCGGTTGCTTTCAAACCTTCGGTCCGGGCCAGGAGATAGGGGCGCAGAATCTCGCCGATGCGCGCGGGCAACAGGAACGTCGCGGTGAATCCGATGACCGTGGTGCGGAATGCCGTGCGGAATCGCGCGTGGCCGATCGGGCGCAGGAGCGCCTGCCAGCGCCACGCCCGGATGACGTAGGTCAGGAGCGTGATGACGACCGCGGCGAGGATCAAGCCCGGCCGCGCGTGGGTAATCGCGTGCCAGGTCTCGCGTAGCTCGATGTTCCGAAAAAACAGCCACAGAAGGCCAAGCGTCAGCGCGGCAATAAAGAGGGTGTGCCAGCGCACGTGTGGAATCGACATAGAAGGACAGACTGACACGACGAGGGCAAAAGAAAGAGGTTCTACTATAAGATCGGCGGCAAGTCTATGGGAAAGCGAGAGTTATTCATCATCCTCGGGTTCGTCGTCGTCGGCGCGCTGGCCTATCAGCTGACCGCGCCGGCCGCGACGTCGTCCGAAGGCTTTTCGTTTTCCCGGATGTGGGACGCCATGAAGCGCGAAGTCCATGGCAATCCGTCCAGCGCCGAGACGACCCTGACGGGATCTCACGCGTTGGGACCGGCTTTCACGGAAATCCGGTTCGCCGACGTTTCCCGGCTCCGGGTGCTCGGCGAAGACCGCGACGACCTGGCCTACGAGCTCAAGGTCGAATCGAACGGCCCGGACGAAAAGACCGCCCTCGACTACGCCAAACGTACGCTCCTCAAGACCGACGACATGGGCACGGCGCTGTCGTTTCGGATCCAGTACCCGCGCGAGGCCCGGCAGACCAGCGAGCTCACGGTCAGGGTGCCGCTCCGGCTCGGGGTGCGTGTTCAGGGTGGGTCGCACGTCGAGGCGTCCAATCTTTCGTCGGTGCGGCTCGAAGGTGTCAGCAGCGTCGTCAAGATTAGCGGGATCACCGGGTCGGTGACCGGCACGCACCGCGGCGGCGAGCTCGAGGTCGCCGGCGCCGGCAGCGTGCGCCTGACGCTGCAGGGCTCGCACGCGAAGTTTCACGAGATCAGTCACACGATCGCGCTCGACCTGCGCAACGCCGAGTGCGAGCTCTCGCAGCCGAAGGCGGCGGTCGAGATCGAAGAGAGCAACTCGCGCGTGACGATCGCGCAGCCGCAGGGGACGGTCCGCATCGGCGGCGAGCGCGGCCGGATTTTCATCGAGGCGCCCGCGAATGAAACGCGCGTGGACGTGCGCCGCGCCGAAGTCGAAGTCGTGCTTCGCGCCGCCGTGCCGCTCACGCTCGTCACGACCGACGAAGAGCTGCGACTGCTGCTGGACGGACCGCCAGCCATCCACGTGGACGCCGTGGCGCCGAACGGCAAGATCTCCACGCCCGGGCTCGATCTGAAATCCGAAACCATCGACACGGAAGCGCGACTCACGCACGCGTTCGGTGATGCGGCCAGAACACGCGCGTCGCTGCGAAATCTTCGCGGCGAGATTGTGATCAGAATGGCGAAGTGATAGGCTCTCGGTTTCTTTTGGCCGCCTCATGCCGTCGCCAGTCATTCTCGAAACGAATCTTCCCGGGGTTCCGCTCGCACGACGTGGCAAGGTGCGCGACGTCTATGACGTCGGCGACCATCTGCTGATCGTCGCGACCGATCGGATTTCCGCGTTCGACTACGTGCTCGGCTCGGGGATTCCCGACAAAGGCCGCGTGCTCACGCAGCTGTCCGCGTTCTGGTTCGATCGGTTCGCGGGTCTGACGACGCACCATCTCGTCTCGGTGGACGTGAACGACTTTCCCGCGGTCTTGCAGCCTCATCGTGATGTGCTGCGTGGCCGTTCGATGCTCGTCCGCAAGACGACTCCCCTGCCGGTCGAGTGCGTGGCGCGCGGCTACCTGTCCGGAGCGGGCTGGAAGGAATATCAACAAACCGGGGCCGTGTGCGCGATTTCGCTGCCGCCGGGCCTGCGCGAATCGGATCGCCTCCCGGCGCCCATCTTCACGCCGGCGACGAAAGCCGAAACCGGTCACGACGAGAACATCAGCGAAGCCGAAGCGGGCCGCATCGTGGGCCAGGAGCTCATCGGCCGCCTGCGCGATCTCACGCTCGAGATCTACTCGCAAGGCGTCGCGCACGCCGCGACGCGCGGCATTCTCATCGCCGACACCAAGTTCGAGTTTGGCCTTGCGTCGAATGGCGCCACCGTCCACGGCGACACTGGAGACGGCGAGGGCGTGCACGTCACGACCCGGGACGAGAGTTTCACGCTCGTGCTCATCGACGAAGTGCTCACGCCGGACTCGTCGCGCTTCTGGCCGGCCGCCAGCTACGAGCCGGGCCACGGCCAGCCGAGCTTCGACAAGCAGTTCGTGCGCGACTATCTCGAACGGATCGGCTGGAACAAGCAGCCGCCCGTGCCGTCACTGCCCGACGACGTCGTGATGATGACGCGCGACAAGTACGTCGACGCGTACCGGCAGCTCACCGGCAAAGAGCTCTGAACGCTTTCTGAGGTCGCATTGATGATGCGTGATGACCTGGCGGCGCTCGTGCAGCAGATGATCGATCGCGGCATCCTGTTCGACGATGCCCAGCGGGAGTTCGAGCGCATGTTTCTCTCGCGGGTGCTGGCCAAGACGAACTACAACGTCTGCAAGGCCGCCAAGATGACGGGCCTCCACCGGAACACCCTCAGCCGGAAGATGGCCTCCCACAGGATCAAGAAGACCGCTTGACAGGGTTTTTGGCCCTTTCATATATTTAGCAGTCGGTCATATCGACTGCTAACAGTCAGGGCAGCCGACTGCCAGGCAGCCAGACCCCACAGTTCAGACGTCCGGCCGCCCCGGCGGCCCGCGTGGAAAGGGACCCAGTCATGAAGGTGAGACCACTGCACGATCGGATCATCGTCCAGCGCATCGAGGAAGAGGAACAGCGCGTGGGCGGCATCATCATCCCGGACACGGCTAAGGAAAAGCCCCAGCAGGGCAAGGTCGTCGCCGTCGGCAACGGGCGCATCGAGAAGGACGGCAAGGTGACGCCGCTCGACGTCAAGGCCGGCGACACGGTGCTGTTCGGCAAGTACGCCGGGCAGGAAATCAAGATCGACGGCGCCGAGTACCTCATCGTCCGCGAGGAAGAGGTGCTGGGAGTGATCGAAAAGTAGGGCGGGGCTTCAGCCCCGCCGGTCCTGAAGGACCGGCCTACAGCCCAACATCATGCAGGGAGTGCAGCAATGGCGAAGCAGATTGTGTACGGTGAAGAGTCGCGTCAGGCGATCTTGCGCGGCGTCAACGCCTTGGCCGACGCGGTGAAGGTCACGCTCGGACCGAAGGGTCGAAACGTCGTCCTCGACAAGAAATTCGGATCACCCACGATCACCAAGGACGGCGTGACCGTGGCGAAGGAAATCGACCTCAAGAACTCGCTCGAGAACATGGGCGCCCAGATGGTCCGCGAAGTCGCGAGCAAGACGTCGGACACCGCGGGCGACGGCACGACGACGGCGACCGTGCTCGCGCAGGCGATCTTCCGCGAGGGCATCAAGATGGTCGTCGCCGGCGCCAATCCGATGGAGCTCAAGCGCGGCATCGAAAAGGCCGTCGAGGGCGTCGTCGGCGAGTTGAAGAAACTCTCGAAGGAAGTCGGCAAGGACTCGAAGGCGGTCGCGCAGGTCGGCACGATCTCGGCCAACAACGACGAGACGATCGGCAACATCATCGCCGAGGCGATGGAGAAGGTCGGCCGTGACGGCGTCATCACCGTGGAAGAGGCCCGCAGCATGGAGACCTCGCTCGAGGTCGTCGAGGGCATGCAGTTCGACCGCGGCTACCTCTCGCCCTACTTCGTGACCGACCCCGAGCGGATGGAAGTCGTGCTCGAGAACCCCGTCATCCTGATCCACGAGAAGAAGATCAGCTCGATGAAGGACCTGCTGCCGCTGCTCGAGCAGGTCGCCAAGCAGGGCCGCCCGCTGCTCATCATCGCCGAGGAGGTCGAGGGTGAGGCGCTTGCGACGCTGGTCGTCAACAAGCTG
>DASQFI010000005.1:0-3210 GCA_035633215.1 Vicinamibacterales bacterium
CCCAGAGGCGAGATCCAGCGCGAAATACTGCCCGCTGTTGAAGTGCGAGAGCCCGTACAGCACACCGTCGATCGCAACCCCATTGGTCATGTGCGACGAGACGTCTTTTGTCTGCCAGACGTCCTCGGTCGTCCACACATCGCCGCGTCGGACGACGCGAAACGCGGTAAAGCCGTTTTCACGGCCAGCTTGGATCAGCGTGTCCCGATGGAGAATCGGGGTCTGTGAGGTCATATTGGACGGCGTCGTGAACGGACGCTGCCATAGAAGCGCACCTGTTGGGCGCGCCGCTCAGAAAGTAGACCATTCGCCGCTCGGAAAGTGATCCACCTGAGGGCCTGATTGGCGGTTGCCGAAGCGCTGAGCTTCGAGTCCGCTAGGAGGATGCTCAGGGTGGACCAAGTACATGTCATTCGGCACAAGGTGTTGGTAGAAGGCCGCTCGCAGCGGCTGGTGGCCAAAGAGTTAGGGATTTCGCGGATTACCGTCCGGAAATATGTGGAGCAGGCGGCGCCGGCCCGAACGGAGACGCTGCCCCGGCCGCGGCCGGTGTGGGACGTCGTCGGCCCGCGGGTGGAGGCGCTGCTCGCGGAATCAGGTCAGTGGACCGGCGGGAAGCAGCAACTGACCGCGACGCGGCTCCACGAGTTGCTGGCCGCCGAGGGCCACCGCGTCGGCGTGACGCTCGTCAAAGAGGCGGTCGCCGAGTGGAAGCGCCAGCGGCGCGAGGTCTTCGTGCCGCTGACGTACCGGCCGGGCGACCTTGCGGAGGTCGACTTCTTCGAGGTACTGGTCGACCTCGACGGCACCCGTCGCAAGGCGTGGCTCTTTTTGATGCGGCTGATGTACTCGGGCCGCGACTTTGCCTGGATCTACGAGCGGCAAGATCAGGTCAGCTTCCTGGACGGGCACGTTCGGGCCTTCGCGCATTTCGATGGGATTCCCGCCCGCCTCGCCTACGATAATCTGCGGCTGGCGGTCGTCCGGATCCTGGTCGGCGGCGAGCGCGCGCTGACGCCGCGGTTTGCGGCCCTCGCCTCACACTATCTCTTCGAGCCGTGCTTCTGTCGCCCCGGTGTGGGCCACGACAAGGGCGGCGTGGAAGCCCGCGGCCAGGCGGTGCGCCGGCAAGCGCTCGTGCCCATTCCGAGCGGGCCGCGACTGGACGCGATCAATGACGCGTTACTCGCGCGCCTTGACTCGCGGCTCGAGACGGGCCGCGACGCCGTCGGTCGCACGATCGGCGCGCGTTTCGTCGAGGAGCCACCACACTTCCGACCGTTACCGGCGCCGTTTGTCGCAGAGGCGACGACGATCGGCACGGTGTCGCCGCGGGCGCTCGTGCGACTGGAGGGCGCGGTGTACTCGGTGCCGTGTCGCTGGGCCGGCCTCGATCTGATCGCCCGCGTCGGGCCGACGACGGTGACCATCGTCGGACGCGACGGCACGGGCATCGTGCATCGCCGGAAGCGCTTCGGTGAGCGGTCGATCGATTACCGCCACTACCTCCCGGAGTTGGCGCGCAAGCCGCAGGCCGTGCGGCAAGTCCTGCCCGAACTGCTGCGCGATCTCGGCCCGCCGTTTCCGGCCGTCTGGGATCAGTTGCTGACGGCGCACAGCCCGCGCGAGGCCGCGCGACTTTTCGCCAAAGTGCTGGGACTGCTCGACACCCACGGGCCGGCCGTCCTGGTGCCCGCGCTGGAGACGGCGCTCCGCTCCGGCACGCCGTTGCTCCTGGCGCTGACCGGCCCCCCTCCGCCGGCGCATCGCATGGCAGCTGATGCACTGCCCCCGACCTTACGGGCGCTCGAAGTGGCCGGTGGATGTGCCGCCGATTACGACGCCTGGCTGATCGGAGCGACCCCATGAGCGTCGCCACCATCACCCACGATCTGATCGTCGCGCAGACGCGCGCGCTGAAGCTGCCGGGCGTGGCACGGACGTTTGACAGCCTCGCCCGTCAGGCGCGCGACGCCCACTGGCCGCACGAAGACTATCTCCACGAGGTGCTGAGCGCCGAACAGAGCTCACGCCACGAGTCGGTGATCCGCCAGCGGCTCAAAGAGGCGCGCTTTCCCGAAACCAAGACGCTCGACACGTTTGATTTCACCGCCGCCGAGGGCGTCAGCGCAACCCAGATCCACGCCCTCGCGCGGGGCGAGTGGGTCACCGCCCCTGAAAATCTTATCTTCGCCGGTCCGATCGGCACCGGGAAGACGCACCTGGCGATCGCGTTGGGTGTCGAAGCGACGAAGCAAAAGCGGCGCGTGCTCTTTACCCGCGCCGCCGATCTGGTGCGTCAGCTCCTGGAAGCACGGGATGCGCGCGAGCTCACGCGACTGCAGCAGCGCCTCCTGCGCGTCGAGGTCCTCATCGTCGACGAGCTCGGATTCGTGCCGTTTGAACGGGTCGGCGGCGAG
Source organism: Vicinamibacterales bacterium (assembly GCA_035633215.1). Taxonomy (GTDB): domain Bacteria; phylum Acidobacteriota; class Vicinamibacteria; order Vicinamibacterales; family SCN-69-37; genus DASQFI01. Next base: position 2,421 of record DASQFI010000005.1, read on the forward strand.
CTGCTCTTTAATCTGATCACCGATCGCTACGAGCGCCGGACAACGGTCGTGACCACGAATCTCGCGTTTGCCGAATGGGTCACCGTGTTTGCGGGCGATGAGAAGCTGACGACCGCGCTGCTCGATCGCTTGGCACATCACGCGACCGTGATCACCACGAAGGGGAAAAGCTATCGGATGCGCAAGCGCCGGTTCGCGGGCTCCTGAACCCAAATGGTCATCGCGGGCCGGATCGAACTCAAAAAAGACCGCCTAGGAGGCCGTAGGAACGACGATCGCGAGGTGGGTAAGGGTCTAGCATCCCCCCTCTCGCGGCTGTCGAGGGAATGGGGCGAAACGAAAACGACAATCGACGCGGCTATGGAAATGACGCGTCTATGGAAATCACAAAACGATTTCCACAGGCGCTTGGAAATCTCACACAGAACGCGAGATTCCCACATTCCCACAGCCGATCATCGTTGTGTCAGATCAGAAGAGCGTAGAATGAACCACCCTCAGGTGGATCACTTTCTGAGCGGCCGACTGGTCTAGTTTCCGAGCGGCGCGCGCAGCTCGTCGCTGCGCTCCGACCCGCAGGTGCGGACTGCGGCCTTGACCGCGGCTCCGCGCAGCACCAGGAAGCGCTTGCCGCCGGCCCAATCGGTGCCTTCCCGCTGGGGTCGATCCTCTGTATTGACTCCAGGGCTTGACCCTCGACGTGGGCGACGCGGAGATTCATTGCCGAGCAACTGGGCGCTCACCGGTGCTCCAACGCCGCCAACATCAGGCCACGTAGCGGTCGCGGACC
>DASQFI010000006.1:0-28479 GCA_035633215.1 Vicinamibacterales bacterium
TCGCGGGCGCGCCGTCGCGCTCCTGATCCCGTTGCCCGCGAACGCGACGACTGTAGACCGGCTGGTTTCCACCGGACGGGCCGTCGCGGCCACACGCGATCTCGTCTCGCTCGGCAGGCCCACCGCCCGGACGAAAACGTCTGTGTCAAAGGCGCTGCGTGACATCCGGGACGACCGCCGGTGAGTTTCCTGCCCGCCTATTTCGATACCTCGGCGATTGTCAAGCTCGTCGTCCTCGAGCCGGAGTCGGATGCGCTCATTCAGGCGCTCGCCCGGTGGCCCGATCGCGTCACGTCCGCTCTGGCTCGAGTTGAAGTGCACCGGGCGCTGTGGCGCGCGGGGGCGTCGCGAGCCGTTCATGCGCGCGCCGATGCGGTGCTCGCGGCGCTTGTGCTCGTTCGACCCGATGAACCGGTTCTGTCGGAGGCGGCGTCGTTCAGGGATCCGCAACTGCGCGCGCTTGATGCCATCCACCTGGCCACGGCGCTCACGCTCGGCGATGATCCGGAAGTTTTCATCACCTACGACGCCAGGCTTGCGCGGGCTGCCGGCCAGCTGCGCCTGACCGTGCAGCATCCGGGCGTCGATCGGCTCAGCTAGGGCCGGTTGCAGGCCTTTCAGGCGCTGAAAGACTTCACCGCCTGACGACGCGCAACACTTCGAAGAGCACCCTGCCCGTCCGGTACTGCCCGACCTGGAGCGGACCGGACTTCAGTGTGAGCTCGTTGCCATTGAAGATCGTTGCCTGACTGTCGTTGGGGAACATCTTGAACTCCTCGCCAATCAACAGCGCATCGCACGACCCTGAGGTGCTCTTCGTCCAGCTGCCCCTGGCCTGTGAGACCTTGACGTATCCGCCGCGATTGCCTTCGTAGACCTCGAGCTCGACATTCATCGGACCCGCACCGGCCACGGTGATTGAGCACAATTTCGATTCGCCGCCGACGCCGTCACGAACGTCGCACAGGTCGAGATCGGCCGTGAACTGCAGGACGCCCCGGTAACTGATGTCCTCGTCGGCGCGCACCTTGTCGAGGCCGGACACGAGGCCCGTGAGCTCGACCCGGCCGTTGTTTCGCACCGGGCACCCCTTGGCGCTTTCGGAGCGACCCCGTAAAGCCGACAAAGCTGAACCGCACTTCGTAGACGGCGGGCCCGCCCTGGGAATCATCATTCACGATCGTGACCTTTGACGCGCCGGCCGCCATCGTCACTCCCGAAGCCGGACCAAGGACGACGTCGAACGACTCGTCGGGCTCAGTCGCGGTGTCGCCGATGATCGTGACCGTGATCCTCTTGCTGATTTGCCCGGGCATGATGCTGAGAGAGCCGTTGGCCGCGACGTAGTCGGTACCCGCGGCCGCGGTGCCGTCGTTCGTCGCATAAGGCACGGTGAGGGCGGCTGTCGGTGCCTGCGACAGGATGACCATGAGGTCCACCGTCCGCTGACCGGAGTCGCCTTCGACAACATGGACGTCTCCGACGGCCACCACCGGCTGGGCGCTGGCGGGCGAAGCGATCAGGACAACCAATGGCACGATCGAGAGAGGCACGCTTGCATGAGCTGGGGGCGGTCATGTGGTTCCTCCGGCCGTGGATGATAAGACCTCGGGTGGCTTTTTTCACAGAACCTCAAAAGACACCCGAGGTCCTGGTCTAGACTGATGCGCCCCTGATCCCGCTCGCTCCAGGTACGCGACTCGGCCACTACGAAGTACTCGCCCCGCTCGGCGCGGGCGGCCCTCGCGTCGCTCAACCATCCCAACATCGCCGCGATCTACGGCATCGAGGGCCAGTCGACACCAGCGCTGGTGCCTGGCCGCCCGACGGGCAATGGATCGTCATGACAGTGGAGGCGACCAACAGACCAGATGCACTGACAAGCCCTCGCAAAGTGGGCGGCGCCCGCGGCGCAGCTCGCGGCGCCCCGCGCCAGCGACAGGAGCAGCGAAGAATGCTAGATTGCTGGCCTTGACGCGGTCGCTCAGTGGGTGATGCATGAACATCGGTGTCAGCGCCTGGAGACTGTACGGACAACGTCTGGGGATAGGGCGGTACATCGAGTACCTCCTCAAGTACTGGAACGTGATGCTCGCGCCGAGCGATCGGGTGACGCTTTACGTGCACGAACCATTCGACCCCTCAGCGCTCAACCTGTCCGACGCCTTCACCACGCGACTCGTTCGTCCGAAATTGACGAACGCGCTCTGGGAGAATCTGCTGCTGCCGCGCGCTGCCGCCGACGTCGACGTCCTCCTGGGTCCCAGCTACACCCTTCCAGTCCTCTATCGCAGACCATCCGTGGTTGTGGTCCACAGTGTCGATGAAGGTCAGCCGGGCGCGCATGCCTGGTGGCACAAGCTCACGTACACCCAGAAGTATCGGCTGAGCGCCCGGCGCGCCGATAAGGTCATCGTGAGTTCACATTCAACGGCTGAGCGGGTCCATACGTTCTACGGAATCCCGCGCGACAGACTGGAGGTGATCTGGCATGGTGCCGACGAGGCCTTCAAGCCGATCGAGGACGAGGAACTCCTGCGTCAGACGCGGATACGGTATTTCGGCGACAACCGACCGTACATCCTTTTCGTCGGAGGCCTGTCCACACGCCGAAATGTGCCGATGCTGATGGAGGCGTTCAGCCGATTGCGGAGACGGGACAAGATTCCGCACGGCCTCTTGCTGGTGGGATCCAACCGAGGCCACATCCCACTGGCGGAACTCACGGCCCGCTTAGACCTTGCCGGTAGCGTGGTTCAAACGGATGGCGCCTTCCGCGAACACCGCGAGCTCGTCTCCATCTACAATGCCGCGGATCTCTTCGTCCTCCCGTCCGCGTCGGAAGGGTTCTCGCTCACCCTCGCGGAGGCGTTGAGTTGTGGAACGCCGGTAGTCACCGTCAATCGCGCGTCGTTGGGTGAAGTGGCCTACGGGTACGCGATGACGATCGAAGATCCTGATCTCGAGGCCCTCAGTGATGCCATGCGCCGCGTCTTGACCGATCCCGACCTCAGGCGGACCCTGCGACTGAAGGGCCTCGAGCGTGCTCGCGACCTCCGGTGGGACCGGACAGCCCGGCGCACGTTGGACGTGCTCCGTGAGGCCGCCGCCCAATAGCACTCCGTCGTTTCCTGAGTGGGATGCAGTGACATGCGACCGTGGCTTTCACGTCGTCGTCAGGTGACAACGGCACTGGACTTGCCACTCTCGTGAGCGAGCCTCAGTCGGGCGTTGTTCCGGTTACCTCACACCGCGGAATTCTGACCGGTGTCGCTGCCCTCGCCGGCGGCGAGATTGGTGGACGCCTCGTCGCATTTGCGGCCACCGCGTGGCTCACGCGCAAGTTGGGTCCGGACGGGTTCGGCATTATTGGCTTCGCCACCGCCATCTCGGCATATCTGCTCCTCGCCACGACCACCGGGTTCAACGACATCGGCACGCGCGACGTGGCGCGGCATCCCGATCGGGCCGTGACCATTGCCGCCAGCGCCATCGCCGTCAGACTGCTGATGGGGCTCGCCGGACTCGCACTGCTGGGGGTCGTGGCCCTCCTGCTGCCGAAGGCACCGGTCGTCAAGGCCGTGATCGTGCTGTCCGGACTGTCATTTCTCTCTCAGGCGATCGACATCTCATGGGTCTTGCGGGGCCTCGAACGGAACGTGCGCGTCGGCGCGATGAACATCGCCACGCAACTGCTTTACGCCGCCGGCATTCTGGCATTCGTCGACGGCCCTGAAGATGTCATTCGCGTGCCGATCATTCAGTTCGGGAGCGAGCTCGCGGCAGGCTGTTGGCTGTGCGTCGGTCTGTTCGGTCGCAGAATACCGCGCGCGTCGTTGCGCGAGGGTCTCGGCATCCTGAAGGCTTCGGGCTTCGTCACCGCATCGCGACTGATGCGCGTCGTGATCCTGACCAGCGGCCTCATCACGCTGGGGCTGGTCGCTGGAGAGGCAGCCACCGGCGTGTTCGCAGCAGCTTACCGTTTCTGCTTTCTCCTGATCGCGATCGCGGCAGCCGTGAACAACGCCTTTCTCCCGTCGGTTGCGCGCGCCGCCGATCACGGGGCCAACGCCCTGCGCGATGTGATCCGGTCCGCCGTCCGGATCATGGCGACGATCGCCGCGCCGATCGTTCTCGGCGGCGCCGTGACAGCTGGGCCACTCCTTCGCCTGTTGTTCGGACCCAGCTTCGAGCTCGGCGCGCAGGCGTTTCAGATCCTGCTCATCAGCTGCGGGTTTCTTTTCGCCCATGCCACGGTCCACAACATTCTCCTGGCGGTGCATCGGACGAACGTGGAGACGGTCCTCTTCTTCGTTGCCGCCCTCGTCGCCCTGATGTTGAATGTGACGTTGATCCCGAGACATGGCATCGTCGGCGCTGCCGTGGCGGCTCTGGCCGCGGAGGCCTTGATTGCAGTGGTGGGTTGGGTGTACGTCAAGACGCTCGGCGTCGCGCCTGGGTGGCGCCCGTTGGTGCCTCCGGCGGTGTCGGCCGGCGTCATGGTTGCCGTACTTATCGCCCTGGGCGGCTTCCCAACGCTCTTGCAAATCCCGCTGGGAGCACTCGTGTACGGGGTGATGCTCGTTCTGACCGGAGGCGTTCGGCGCGTTTGGGGCCCTCATTCCGCGTAGACGTCCGGGTACGTTTTCAGGCCATGTTTCAGCCAGTCGATCGTCAAGCGGAGCCCTTCGTCGAGTGGCGTCTCGGCCCGCCAGTCGAGCGTCCGCGCGGCCAGATCGGGATTGCCTGAACTCGTCCACATCTCCGTGGGGCTGTGCGGGCGCGCGCCAAAACTGGGCGTCACGCGGCACCCGGTCAGTTCGACAATGCGGAGGACCATCTCGCGGACTGCGGTTTCGCGGCCGGAACAGATGTTAAAGACCCCCCCGCTCGCCTCTGGGACGGTGGCCGCGGCCAGGAACGCCCGCACGACATCGTCGATGTAGACGTAGTCACGGACTTGTCGTCCGTCTGTGATGTTGATCGGCTGCTCCTGGAGTGCGCGCAGCACGCAATGCGGCACCAGTCGGTACGGAGATTCGAAGGGGCCGAAGACCGAGAACGGTCGTAGTGTCACGGAAGACAATCCGGCCCGCTGGCTGAACGCATGGACCAGAAGAGTGGCGCTGGCCTTCGTGGCGCCGTATTCTGCGTTCGGGTGCGGCGCCTGGCTCTCGGCAACGCGCACCGCCGGCCCGTATTCGCCACTCGATCCGGCGTGCACGAGCCGCTTCACGCGAAGCCGATCGGCGAGTTGGAGCACGGCGCACGTGCCATGGACGTTCGTGTCGAGCATCTGCGCCACGTCGTGGACTCGCTGATCGACGGCCGCCGCCGCCAAATGGTAGATGACGTCGATGTCCGCGACGTCGGTGCGATTCGGTAGCTCCTTGACGTCGCATCGCACGGTCGCGATTCTCGGTTCGAGGTCGCGCAGCCGCCAGGCATTCGTCGTCGGTCGAACGACGGCGATGATGTCGGAGCCTTCCCCCAGCAAACGGCGCACGAGGTTGGCGCCAATGAAACCCGCGGCGCCTGTCACGAGAACCCTCGCATCGGCAAGCATGCGCGACTCGCTACTCAAGCAGGTCGAGCATCGATCGGTCGTAGGGCCGGAGCGCGCGCCCGCTCCTGAAACGCGTCACGAGATCGGGATTCGCGATGAGCCAGCGGCCGTACGTGACGAGATCGATCAACCCCGCGTCGAGCTCGGTCTGCGCCTGATCGACCGGCAGCGAGGCGCCGCCAACCAGGAGGTGCGGCCACAACGGCCGCACCTGACGAATCACTCGACCCGCCGTCTCGAAGTAGTCCGCCCGGGCGCCACTGATGTCGAGCATCCTCAGGCCGATCCGGTCGAAGGCCGGAACGAGGTAGCGAATCATGTCGTCGAGATCGGGCCAATCGTAGACGTCCTGCATGAATCGAGAAGGTGAAATCCGGGCCATCACCCGAGTCGGGCCACACTCGTCAAGCACCGCTCGCGTCAGCTCAAGGCCAAAGCGGCACCGATTCTCGACGCTGCCGCCGTACGCGTCCTCACGGTCGTTCACCCGCGCGTCGAAGAACTGGTCGGGCAGATAGCCGTGAGCGAGGTGCAGCTCGACGCCGTCGAAACCGGCGCGCATGGCGTTGCCGGCCGCGTGCCGGAACATCTCATAGATCGCCGGCAGTTCGTCAATGCGGAGCCGACGAGGCACGCCATAGGGCTTGCCGTTCTGCGTACTGATGCCCTGCGCGGCGCGGTCAGTCGCGCTCACGGGGTCGCGCCCGCCAAGAAACTCCTGGTGCGAGATCCGGCCACAGTGCCAGAGCTGACAGAAAATCCGTGCCCCTTCTGCGCGCACCCGATCCGTGACCTGCCGCCAACTGTCCGTCTGCTCCTCGTCAAAAATGTAGGGCACACTCCGATAGCCGTCGCCGGTCGGATGAACGATCGTGCCCTCGGTGAGGATGAGTCCGACGCCATGTGCGGCTCGACGAGCGTAGTAGTCGGCCATCGCCGGCGTGGCGCAATGACGCGCGTCGGCGAAGTTTCGGGTCATCGCGGTCATCACGACGCGACTTTGCAGATGGCCAAGAATCGGCGCGGTCCACGAGGCGTGGAGCCGGCCAGCGGCGCCCGACATCAGCGCCCCTGCAGGGCCGCCCGCGCGCGCTCGCGGAAAAACAGCGTTTCGAGGTACTCGCGCAGCGCCGAGCGCCAGTCGCGCTGCCGATCGAGTCCTTCATCGGCAAGCCGCCGGTTGGCCGTGACCATACGAGTGGGTCGGGGGGCAATCTCGAGTGCCGGTTCGGGTGCGGGTCGTTTCTCGATGCGCATGCGATCGCGCAGGCCGAGGTCGTCCACGCACGCGCACGCGACGTCGTAGAAGCTCGCTTCGCCGTGTGCCCCCATGTGATACACACCCTGGCGGCCCAGGGCGGCGAGCAGGAGAACGTTCGCTGCGAGATCGCGGGTGTAGGTCGGCTGCCAGATGCGCGTGCCCACGACGTTCCCGCGCTCGCCACGGCCCACGGCGTCGAAGAGCCAGCGCGTGAAGCTCCCGACGAAGTTCTTGTCCACCGCCCCACCCCCAAAAAAGCCGGCCATGCGAATCACCAGGCTGTCCGGCCGCGCGGCGAGGAGGCGCTGTTCGGCCGCCAGTTTCAGGCACCCGTACACGGACATTGGCGCGGGCTTCGTCGTTTCGGTCACAGGCAGTTCCCGGCCATCGAAGATGAAGACCGACTGTGGGTAAATCACCTGGGCGCTGCACGCGCGGGCGAGCTCGATGACATGCGCGGTCCCGTCGATGTGAACGGCCCGAGACCCGTCCGGATCCTGCTCGCAGCGGTCCGCCAGCGCATCGCCGGCACAATGGACGATGAAATCCGGCGCATAACCGCGGCAACGAAGGACGGCCTCGCCATCGCGCACGTCGAGCGCCCGGCGATCCAGCGCCACCGCGCGACAGCCGGGCACGAGGCGCGCCAGGGCCTCTGTCACGGCACCGCCGAGCATCCCACCCGCTCCGGTGATGAGGATGCACGACCCGCGAAGCGAGGCAAGCTCGTGTGGCACCACTCGATTCGAGGCCGTCGGCGCCATCAGACCACGAGGGGGCGCGGGATCGGCAGGATGAAGCGTCCACCACCCCGCGCGTACTCGGCCTGCTGCGCCATGATCTCGTCAGCGAAGTTCCACGCCAGAATCAGCAGATAGTCGGGGCGTGTCTCCAGCACGCGGTCGGCCGGCACGACCGGAATGTGCATCCCCGGCGAGTACAGCCCGTGCTTGAGAGGATTGCGGTCAGCCAGAAACTCGAGGAGATCCGGACCGATGCCGTAATAGTTGAGCAGCGTGTTGCCTTTCGCAGGCGCGCCGTAACCCGCGAGGCGTTTGCCAGCCCGTTTCAGGTCATGCAGCAGAGCCATGAGCTCGGACCGGATCGTCTCCACGCGCTCCTTGAAGGCGATGTAGGTCGCCTTCTCGAACAGGCCGGCGTCGGCCTCGCCCCGAATCCACTCCGCGGCAACGGTCGACGAGACGCCGGATGTTCGACGGCGGCCGGACACGCGCATCGATCCGCCGTGGATCGGCAACCTCTCGACGTCCGTGACGACCATGTCGAAACGTGCCAACAGGTCCACGATCGACTTGACGCTGAATTCCGAGACGTGCTCGTGGTAGACCGTGTCGAACTCGTTCTTCTCGACGAGATCGACGGCGTGCGGCACCTCGATAATGAACGTCCCGCGGTCGTCCAGCAGCGCTGCCACACCCGACATGAACCCGTGGAGGTCGTCGATGTGATTGAACGTGTTCGTCGTGGTGATGACGCGGGCCGCGCCATGCCGGGCTCGAACGTCGCGTGCCGTGTCGGACCCGAAGTACTCGTTCACCGTTTCTACGCCGCGCGCGCGGGCGAGCGCGGCGAGGTTCGTCGCGGGCTCAATCCCAAGGGCCCGCCACCCGAGCCGTGTGACGAAGCCGAGAAACAGCCCGTCGTTGCTGCCGATATCGACGACCAGCCCATCAGGATCCTCGACGATCGGGCCGCAGATCCGGCGGGCGAATTCCTCGAAGTGACCGTGCATCGTCTCGGACGCTGACGGGACGTACAGGTAATTGCGGAAGAAATCGGGCGGAATGCGATTCGGCACCTGAATGAGGCCGCAGGCCAGGCACACGTGCGTATCGAGCGGGCAGGAGAACTCCGGCTGATCGAGCTGATCGGCTCGCAGGAACGCATTGGCAGGTGGATGGGAGCCCAGCGGCAGGAACATGAAGAGGTGATCGCTCTTGCACGCGCGACAGGCGGACATCGTGCTCATGCGTTGGGCCTTCAAGACCGCGAGAGGTGATCGACCTGGCCGCTGACGATCGCGCCGATACTCTCGACGACGTAGTCGATCATCGGGTCTGTCAACCCCGGGTACACGCCGACCCAGAAGGTGTTCGCCATCACGAGATCGGTCTGCGTCAACGGCCCGGCCACGCGGTGCGGAATCGACCGGAAGGCCGGCTGCCGCAAGAGGTTGCCGCCGAAGAGGAGGCGGGTGCCAATCTTTCGCGCGTCGAGGCCCGCGATGAGGTCTCTCCTGCGGATGGGCGCGCCGGGACGCACGGTCAGCGCGAAGCCAAACCAGCTCGGGTCCGATCCGGTGCACGCCTCGGGCAACACGAGGAACTCCTGGAGCGGCTCGAGTCCCTGTCGCAACCGACGCCAGTTGCGCTTGCGCGCGGCGATAAACGTTGGCAGCTTCTTGAGTTGCGACACGCCAACCGCCGCTTGCATGTCCGTCGCCTTCAGGTTGTACCCAAGGTGCGAGTAGATGTACTTGTGATCGTAGCCGGCAGGCAAATCGCCGAGCTGCCAGCCGAACCGCTTGCCACACGTGTCGGCTTTGCCCGGTGCGCACCAGCAGTCGCGGCCCCAATCCCGGAACGACTCGACGATCACCTTGAGCTTCGGCCGGTCGGTGCACACCGCGCCGCCCTCGCCCATCGTGATGTGATGCGCCGGATAGAAGCTCGCGGTGCCGAGGTCGCCGAACGTTCCGGTCAGCCGCCCCTGGTAGGAGGATCCGAGCGCGTCGCAGTTGTCCTCGACCAGCCACAGATCGTGGCGCCTGGCGATCTCGACAATACGATCCACCTCGTATGGATTGCCGAGTGTATGGGCGAGCACGATGGCACGCGTGCGCGGACCGATCGCGGCTTCCACGGCCTCGATGTCGGCGTTGTAGTGCCCCAACGTCACATCGACGAAGACGGGCACCAGGCCGTTCTGAACGATCGGCGCCACCGTGGTTGGAAACCCGGCGGCCACCGTGATCACCTCGTCGCCCTTCCTCAAGCGATCGTCGCCGAGCGCCTCCGACGTGAGCGCGGACACCGCAAGCAGGTTCGCGGATGATCCTGAATTGCAGAGCATCGCGTGCCGGACGCCCAGCACCTTTGCAAAGTCCACTTCGAAGCGCTCGGCGAAACGTCCCGTCGTCAGCCAGAAATCGAGCGAGGCGTCGACGAGGTGAACGACGTCCTCGGCGTCGAAGACGCGCCCTGAGACCGGAACCGGCGAGACGCCCGGCACGAAGGGCCCAGAACGAAACGCCTCGCCGTGGTAGTCAATGACCTGGGCGAGGATGCGCTGTCTGAGCGAGTCGGCGGTCGACACGGACCTAGGCGCCCAGGCGCGGGCCGGCGCCGACGGGACTCTGCGTCGAGGGCAGGCCCAAGAACGCGCGATACCAGTCGATCGTCTCGCCCAGCCCCGTCTCGAGATCGAACTGCGGCGTCCAGCCGAGGACGGTTTGCGCCTTCCGGGCGGACAAGTACTGGTGGCGAATCTCACCGCGCGCGTCGTTGCGGATCTCCGGTTCTATCGGACTGGCGAGCAACCGCCTGAGGGCGTCGACGATGTCGAGCACCGACCGCGGTGACTCGTCGCTGAAGTTGAACGCCTGGCCGGCGATCCCGCCGTCGTCGAGCGCCTCGGCCAGACGCAGATACGCGCCAATGGCGTCTTTCACGAAGATGTAGTCGCGCAGGAAGGTCCCGTCACTCCGAAGCACCGGTCGCAAGCCCCGGAGCAGAGCCCGGATGGTTCCCGGCACGAGGCGGCTCCAGTTGAGATCCCCGCCGCCGTAGATGTTTCCGCAGCGGGCGATCGCCAGCGGGAGACCGTACGTATGGTGGTAGCTCTGTGCGATGAGGTCCGCGCAGCTCTTCGAGACTTCGTACGGGTGTCGACCGGCCAGCGGCATGTCCTCCGTGTACGGGGGCCTCTGTTCGCCGTACGCCTTGTCACTCGACGCCACGATCACGCGACGCACGTGGCCGGCATGTAATCGGCACGCTTCGAGGACCTGCCACGTGCCGCGGACATTCGCCTCGAACGTGATAGCCGGCGCCGCCTGCGCCACGCCCACCAGCGTCTGCGCGCCAAGATGAAACACCGTATCGATCTCGTGCAGGACGATCGCGCGTTCGATCGCCCGCGCGTCCTCGAGCGACCCGGCGATGACCGATGTCCGCGTGACGTCGCCGCTCCGATAGAGTTCGGACTGTGGGTCAGGATCGAGCACGAACGCGACGACGCAGGCGTCGGCGTCGAGGAGAGCTTTGACCAGCCACGAGCCCACCATCCCCGTCGCGCCTGTGACCAGCACGCGACGTCCCTGCCACCTACGCGACGCCTGGCTCATGGGCGGGCCCCGAGCGCCGGGGTGGCCGGTCGCCACGCCGCGGTCCACGGCGCCGCGCCCGAGTCCCAGAGCGAGTTGAGCAATCGCACGTCACGTAAGGTATCCATGCAATGCCAGAACTCCTCATGGCGGTACGCCGCGAGCTGCCCCGCCATCGCCAGCCGATCAAGCGGACCGTGTTCGAACACGGTGTCGTCGCCGGCAATGTAGTCGAGGACTTCCGGCTCCAGGACGAAGAATCCCCCGTTGATCCAGCCCTCAGCGGTCTGGGGCTTTTCGTCGAATCGTCCGACGAGATCCCCCTCCAGTTGCACCGCGCCGAAACGCGCGGGCGGCCGAACTGCCGTCAGCGTCGCCAGCCGTCCGTGGCGCCGATGAAAAGCCACGAGATCGGCAATGTTCAGCTCCGCGACGCCATCGCCGTAGGTCATCATGAACGTCTCGTTGCCGATCCACGACTTCAGCCGCTTCAGGCGCCCGCCGAGCTGCGTGGTCAATCCCGTATCGATCAGATGGATGGTCCAGTCCTCGCGAACGCCATCATGTATCTGCGCGCCGTCAGAGGCCAGCCTCACCGTCAGATCGTTTCGCATGCGATGGTAGTCGAGGAAGTACCGTTTGATGACCTCCGCTCGGTACCCCAGCGCGACGATGAACTCGGTGAAATCGAAGCTCGCATACGTTTTCATGATGTGCCAGAGAATCGGCTGCCCGCCGATCTCGACCATCGGTTTCGGCCTGAGGTCGGTTTCTTCAGATAACCGGGTCCCCAGACCACCCGCCATGATCACCGTTTTCATGCCACACACCTCACCAGGTGGCTCCGCCATTGCAAAAGTCTGACCGCCCGGGCTTCGTCGCGACCTTACCGGGCCGCCCACCAGTGGGGCACAGCAAGATTCGACAACTGGCCACTGCTGATAAAAGTCGGCCATTCGACGGACTTTCACGGTGCGTCGCGAAGGACTGCGGAGTCGGCTTCGCCGCTGAACGGGGAAGGCCCCCGAGCAGGTAGACTGGCGGCGCGATGCGCGTTGCGGTCATCGGTCTGGGCGACGCGGGATACTCGATGCATCTTCCCGCCTTGGCGGGCCTTCGATCTGTTCAGATCGTTGGCGCGTGCGATCTCGACGCTGCGCGGCGTGAACGCGCACGCCAACGCTTCCACGTTCCGGCCTTTCCTGATTTTGAGTCGATGATGGACGCCGTTCGAGCGGACGTCGTCATCGTCGGCACGCCGCCCGACTCTCACGCGCAGTACTGCTTGGCTGCCCTGCAGCGAGGGGCGCACGTCATCTGCGAGAAGCCGTTTGTGTCGAGCCTCGAGGAGGCCGATGCGGTGCTGGCTCAGGCCTCATCGGCAGGTCGTCTCGTCGCACTCAACCACGAGTTCAGGGAGATGCCGATTTTTCGCGCCGTCCTCGAGGAGGCCCACAAGCCCGGGGTGGGCGACGTGGCGTTCGCCCAAGTCTGGCAACTCATAGACCTTCCGCCGCGTACGGAAGATGGCTGGCGGGGCCAGATGCACCAGCGCACGCTCTATGAAGCCGGTGTGCACCTTCTCGATTTTCTGATTGCGGTGTTCAGAGAAATGCCGGTCGGCGTTCGTGCCGTGACGTCGGGCAGCGGCGCCGCCGACAGCGTCTCCGACGCGATCGTGCTCGTGAGCCTCGAATTCTCGCGGGGCCGGCTTGCCCAACTCACACAAAACCGGCTTTGTCACGGGGAGACGCAGTACTTCGAAGTGCGTGTCGACACCGCGCGCGAATCGCTTCGCGCGTCATTTGGGGGACGTGCCCGGATCAGCGCGGGACTCTTCCGCGCATCCACGCCGCACGCGCGGTTCGAATTCGGCCGTTCGGGCCTCGCGTGGCGCGAGGTCGGGACGCGCCGCACGGTGCTCGCGAGAAACCCAGCCGACCCTCGAATGGCGGCCACCCGCGACGTGCTGGAGAAGACTCTGCGCGCGTTCAAAAGCGGATCGGCGCCTCCAGCGTCAGGGCGCGAGGGCCGCCAGATCCTGGAAGTGATTCTGGCGTGCTACCACTCGGCCGCCACAGGGCGTCGCGTCGCACTCGCAAGCCCGGAGGCGAGGTCGCTTACGTCCATCCGGTTGGGAGCACCGGGTGCCGGGGTCCGATGAGGCGTGCCGGACCCTTGGTTCGCGGCGCCAGACTGGTGCCGCGCCCTGAACCTCGTGAAGCGTGCTGTGACGTGTTTATCCACTTGCCTGGCACCGGGCGCGCGTGAGCGCGTGCAGGAGACTTTAGTCTTCCCAACGCGAACTCCTGAGCGATGAAGAAGGTCACCGCGGTCCATATCACCACGGCCGGCGCGTTCGCGGCGCAGCGAGTTACGGGTAGTCCAACAGGTGGCGGCGCATGAGAGGTTATTGGCCGCGATCTTGCCTGAGTAAAGACCGGTAGAATCGTGCGCGAGACCGTTTCGCCGCTTGGCCCAGGGGAGAGCGCCTCGAAATGACGATAGCGGGCATGAGAGTGAGAGTCACGACATGAACGTCCTTAGACGGGTTGCGCGCCACGCGCGTCTGACGCTCACAAACTACCGGTCGTCCCCCAGCCCGCCCTTCCTGGTGCTGTTCATCAATTCGATCTGCAACATGAAGTGCGAGCATTGTTTCTATTGGCGGAGCCTGAATCAGCGCGACGACATGACGAAGGACGAGATTTTCGCGCTGTCCAAGTCGCTCGGTCGCATTGAGAACCTCAACCTCTCGGGCGGCGAGCCGTTCCTCCGGAAGGAATTCAGCGAGATCTGCCGACAGTTCGTCAGGCAAAACGGCGTTCGCCAGATCTACACGCCGACCAACGGCTGGTACCTCGAGAAGACCGTGAAGGCGGTCACCGAAACGCTGCAGGAGCCGAGCCTGGATCTGCTCGTCGTCGAGTTGTCACTCGACGGCATGCCGGAGTTCCACGACAAGTTTCGCGTGGCGCCCGGCGCGTTCGCTCGAGCCATGGCGACATACGACGCGCTTGTAGCAGAGCAGAAGAAAGACCCGCGGCTCCGCGTCCATGCGATCTCCACGGCGACCGATGTGAACGTGGCCGAGATCCGAAAGCTGACCACGTACCTGTTCGATCGGTGTCCGCAGATGGACCATCACAACCTCGCCATCATCCGGGGCGATCGCAAGAATCCAGCGCTCGTCACGCCGGACCTCCGTGAGTACTCCGAGCTGTACGAATACATGCGGCGACTCTGGCTGCCGCGCGAGACCGGTCGCTACGGCGCGGTCGTCGAGCCGATGCTGCAGTGGGCTAAAGTCCAGACGCTGACCCAAAAGACGCAGGTCATCCCCTGTCGCGCGGGGATTCTAACGGCGGTCGTGGCGGCCAACGGCGACGTGAGTGTCTGTGAGCTTCATGAGCCGCTCGGCAATTTGAAGACGCAGTCGTTCTGGGACATCTGGAACTCGGATCGCGCGGCGGCCTTGAGAAAGTCCATCGCCGCCAAGGCATGCCACTGTACGACCGAGGTGTTCCTCTGGCCCAGCATCGTGTTTCAACCGGGACCGCTGGCCCAGACGCTCGCACGGGCCGGCGTCTGGCAGAAGGTCCGGCCACTCGCACCGGGCGAGAAAATCGTTCTCGAGCCGGTTGAGACCGCAGTCACAGGCAGCGCCTCTGCTCGCTAATCTCAGGTCGTCTGCCATGCCTGCCGTCGAGTGACACTGTGGCTGAACTGCGTGCGCGTCACCACAAGCGTTGCTGAATGTCTATGGATCTTTCCGTCGTGATCGCCAGCATCGACGCGGAGCTCTCGATCGGGAGTTGTCTCCGGCTGCTCAGGACGGCGTGCGCAGGGGTTCGAGCGGAGTTTCTGGTCTGTGAGCCCTTGGGCAACCACACCGCCTCGAGCGTGGTGGGGCTCGACGATCGGATTAAGCTGTTCCGCTTCCCAAAAAAGGCCTTGGCCCCTGTGCTCTGGGCGGAAGGCCTGCGGCGCTCGACGGGCCGCATCGTGGCCTTCACGACCGGCCACTGTCTTGTGTCGTCCACGTGGGCGAGGTCTCTCGTCGACGCGCTCGACGCCGGGGCAACGGGCGCGGGCGGCCCCCTCGTGATTGGCCCCGGTGCGCGGCCGCTCGATTGGGCGGTGTTCTATCTTCGCTATTCGGCTTTCATGCCGGAAACGATCGGCACCGGACGCGTGGCCGGAGAAATTGCGGGGGACAATGCAGCTTACCGTCGCGAAGCGCTGGACCGGCACGCCGCCTCCTTCACGGACGGTTTCTGGGAGGTCGATTTCCATCGTCTGATTCGGCGAGACGGCGGGTGGCTCGTCGTCGCCCCGGCCGCCACGGCCGCCTTTGGTCGCAGCTTCCCGGTGCGGACGATCGCCGCGCACCGCTTCGCGCATGGCCGGCAGTTCGGCGCCGGCCGCGTGCGCGGCGGCGCACGCGCCGGCTGGCAGGTCGTACTGGCGGCGCCGGTGGTCCCGTTCGTGCTGGCGACGAGAGCCGCGAGGCGCGTGGCTCGAACCAGGGACGGACGCTGGCGCTTCGTGCTGGCGCTGCCCTGGTTCCTGCTGCTGGCAGGCGCCTGGGCGGCAGGCGAAGCCTGGGGCGCGCTGAGAGGACCCGCCCGGTGACCGAACGCATGGATCTCTCCGTCGTGATTCCCTCGGTCAACGGACTGCCGATTGTGCTGGAATGCCTCAACGCGCTTCGCGCCGACGCCGCCTCGGGCGTGGCGATCGAGATGCTCGTCGTCGACCGGTGTGGCGAGGACGTTCGGCGTGCCCTCCGCGATCGGTTCCCCGAAGCGACCATCGTGCCGACCGCGCGAGACGCCACCATTCCCGAAATGCGCGCGCTCGCCTTTCGTCACGCGCGCGCGGATGCCATCGCCGTCATCGAGGATCACGTGCTCGTCCCCTCCGGCTGGGCCCGGCAGATGCTCGAGGCGTTGGCTGCCGGGCATGACGTCGTCGGCGGCATCGTGCTCAATGCCGCGACCGAGCGACTGGTCGACTGGGCCGCCTTCCTCTGTGAGTACAGCCACCTGTTGCCACCGATTCCCGCAGGTGAGGCCGAGTGGCTCACCGGCAACAATGTCGTCTACCGCAAGGCTGTGCTGGAGAAATACCAGGCAACGCTGGCCGAAGGCCGATGGGAGGATTATCTTCACGCCGCGATGCGCCGCGGCGGCGTCGCACTCTTCTGCCGGCCGGATATCGTCGTCGGTCACAAGATGCACTATCGTGTGCGCGACTATTTGTCACAACGGTATCTCTACGCACGCGGTTGCGCAGGTCAGCAGCGCACGGCAATGTCGACGGCGGCGCGCGCGGTGAAAGCCGTGGGCACGCTCACACTTCCGCCGGTCCTTCTCTTTCGCATTGTCAGTCGAGTGCTGGCCAGTAGCAGCCATCGCGCTGAGCTGGCGCGGTCCATGCCCCTCCTCGGTGTGTTCGTCTGTGCCTGGGCGTTCGGAGAGATGGTGGGATACGTGGCCGGTCCCGGTGACACGATGGGGCGGATCTCGTGAGACGCGTTGGCGCGCGGCACGAGCTGGCATGACCGCGATGCGGGTCTGTTTCGTGACGACCTTCTACCCGCCGTTCAATTTCGGCGGCGACGGGATCGCGGTGCAGCGGCTCGCGCGCGGACTCGCGAAGTGGGGTTGCGAGGTCACGGTCATTCATGACGCGGACGCCTATGCCGCCCTCACCACCGATCCCGCACCGGCGCCGGAGGCGGCCGAACCGGTTGGCATTCGTGTCATTGCGCTCCGCAGCCGATGGCCGCTCGCGAGCGCCCTGCTCACGCATCAACTGGGGCGCCCCATCGTCAACTCGTCACGCCTTCGTCGTCTGCTCGACCACGGCCGCTTCGACGCGATCATGTTCAACAACGTGTCGCTCGTCGGCGGTCCGGCCATCCTCGGCTATGGCGGTGCCGCCGCCAAGCTCTATCTGGCGCACGAGCATTGGCTCGTGTGCCCCACGCACGTCCTGTGGCGCCATCACCGCGAACTGTGCGACCGCCGCGAATGCATCCGCTGCCAGATTCGCTACCGCCGGCCCCCGCAGTGGTGGCGATACACCGGGATGCTCGACCGCGCGCTCGCCAACGTCGACGTCTTCATCGCCCTGAGCGAGTTCAGCCGCGCCAAGCATCGGGAGTTCGGGTTCCCGCGCGAGATGAAAGTCGTGCCGAATTTCCTGCCCGATCCTGCGCCCGGGGCTGACGGGCGATCTGAAGTGGTCCCGCGCCCGCACGAGCGGCCGTACTTCCTGTTTGTGGGACGCCTGGAACAGTTCAAGGGCCTGGACGAGGTCATCGACCTGTTCGCCACGTTCGACGCGGCAGATCTCGTGGTCATCGGCGATGGCACCTATGCGGCCGCGTTGCATCGCCGGGCATCGCGTAACCCGCGCATCCGGTTTCTCGGGCGCCTCCCCGGACAGGTTCTCGAACCCTATTACCGCCACGCCGTCGCGTTGATTGCGCCCTCGATCTGCTTCGAGAGCTTCGGCATGACGCTGATCGAGGCGTTCAGTCATGGCACGCCGGTGCTTGCGCGGCGCCTCGGCTCTTTTCCGGAAATCATCGAGAGGTCCGGCGGGGGGATCCTCTTCGACTCGACGGAGGGTCTGCTCCACGAAATGCAGGCTCTCCTAGGCGCGCCGGATCGCCGCACGGTCCTGGGCCAGAAGGGATATAACGCCTATGTCCAACACTGGTCGGAAAGCGCGGTCGTGCCTCAGTACCTGAGCATCCTCGAGGAGACGCGGTGGCGACGGTCAACAAAACAGTCATCATGCGCGCGATCCTGACGTATCACTCGATCGATGGATCGGGTTCGCCGATCTCGTGTTCCCCAGACAGATGCAAACGCCATGTTTCGCTGGTTCACATCGCGACGGGTCTGACGGCGAGCGAGCGGTGAGAAACCGGGGTTCCTTGGCGAACGACTCAGTGGCCGCCCCGCGGATTTTCACACCCGAGTACTACCAGCGGATGCGGGACCTCGAGAGCGGGTCCTGGTGGAACGCTGGGATGCGCGATGTAGCTGCCCAGTTGCTCAAGCTGGCGTCGCTCGCCGAAACGGGCCGCGTCGTGGACGTCGGTTGCGGGTCCGGCCAGAGTCTACGGTGGTTCGCAAGTCTGTACCCGAAATGGCGAACGTTGGGGCTGGACATCGCGGTGCCTGGCCTCACGGCGGCCAAGGCGCTTGGCTTGGCTGACGTCATGCGTGGCTCGGCGCTGGCGCTCCCGCTCAAGTCCTCGACGGCTGATCTGGTGATCATGCTGGACGTGCTCCAGCATTTGCCGCTCGGCGGCGGCGACCACCAAGCCCTGGCAGAAGCGGCGCGAGTGCTCCGGCCGAGCGGCTACCTGTTGGTGCGGACCAACGCGCAGTCCATTCCGCGAACAGCCGATGATCCGTTGTTCGACTTCCACAAGTATGAACGGCCGGAATTGCGGGTCAAACTCGAAGGGGCCGGGTTCGAGGTCCTCCGCCTGGGTCGCCTGAATGCTGTGCTCGGGCTAGGCGAAATCCCGCGCGAACTGCGCGCCCTCACGCAACCGCACTCGTACAAAGGCCTGCTTTCGAAGCCTCGTCGCGAGCCGCGATGGTTCTCGATGGCGAAGCGCGGATGGCTGCGCTTCGAGGGTCGTGCGATCTGTTCGGGAAGAAGCTGGCCTCTTGGCCGCACGATGCTCGCGCTCTGCAGGCTTAGGTTTGAACGGCGACCGGTCGAGGTGCGTCGTTGAGATTGTCCGTCGTCATCGCCTCACACGATGCGGCGGCGTCCATCGAGACGTGCCTGGCCGCGCTCGAGCCGCAGTGTCGTGACTCGCAGGTCGAAGTCATCGTCGCGGACAGCTCGACGGACGCCACGCCACGCTTGATCGCGAGCCGGTTCGCGTGGGTGCGGCTGCTCCACTTCGATGAGCCCCTGGCGCTTCCGGCGCTGCGAGGCCGCGGCATCGCGGTGTCCCGCGGCGACGTCATCGCGATTCTCGATCCGTATTCGGTCGCAGCGGCCGACTGGGTCGCATGTGTGCTCGAGGCGCACCGCCAACGTCCCCACGCCGTCATTGGCGGGACCGTCGGGCTGTACCAGGCCCAATCATGCTCCCACGCGACGTGGACGCTCTATCTCAATGAGTACGGGTTGTTCATGCCGCCGGCCGAACAGGGCGAAACCTGGATCCTGCCGGGCAACAACGTCGCCTACAAGCGGGCGGCATTATTCGATGGCGCGACGCCACGGTATCCGGTGTTCTGGAAGACATTTGCCAACTGGGAGATCGAGCGCGGGCGATCCCCGCTGTGGCTCGAGCCGACCATCCGTGTGGACCTGAACAAACCCATCCCGCTCACCGACTACCTCAGGACGCGGTACCATCACGGCAGGTGTTTCGCGGGGATGCGGGTCCAGGGAGCGTCACCCGTCGTGCGCATCCTTCGTGCGTTCTCGACCCCGCTGGTTCCGGCCATCCTGCTGTGGCGCTGGACCCGGGGCTTCTGGCCGAAGCGGAGCGACCGCTGGCGGTTCGTGCTGACATTGCCTGCGCAGCTGGTGCTGTTCACCGTCTGGGCGTGGGGGGAGGCGTGGGGATATCTCCGCGGGTCGGGACGGACGTGTGAGCAGCTCTTCTACTGAGGCGGCCTCCACAGGACAGCCGCTGCTGTCAGTCGTCGTGGTCGCCTTCAATGATCAGGACCTCCTGTCACGCTGCCTGACGGGGCTGACACACGAAATCACCGGTCACGACGTCGAGGCGCTCGTGGTGTCGGACTGGCAGCGACCCAGCGGCCGGCCGAGCGACGCGCTCCGATCAGCGTTTCACCGGATTCGGTGGATCGAAGCCCCCCGCAACTCGACGGTTCCACGGATGCGAGCCATGGGCGTTGAGATCAGTCGCGGCGACATCGTGGCGCTGATTGAGGACGACTGCATTGTCCAGCGTGGTTGGTATGACGCCTTGGTGTCGGCACATCGCACATCAGCCTCGGCGGTTGGCGGCGCTGTTGAGCCGGGGGCCTACCGCCGGGGACTCGACTGGGCGGTCTACTTCTGTGACTACGGCCGTTTCATGCTGCCGCTCGCGGCCGGCCCGGCCGTTGCGCTTGCCGGGAATAACATGTCGTACAAACGTGACGCCTTGATGCGGCTCCCTTCCGCGCTGACCTACGAGCTTCTCGAGGTGTTCGTCCATGAGGCCTGGCAGCGGGACGGCACTCCGATGCGCACGGACCCCGCAGTCGTCGTCACGAACGCGCATTCGTGGACGCTGGCGGACGTGACCCGAATCCCCTACCATCACGCGCGGGCGTTTGCCGGGCGGCGGCTGAGCCATGCATCGCCGTGGCGTCGTCGGGTGATGGGCGTTGCTGCGCTCGCGTTTCCCGTACTGAAGGTGCTGCGTGTCGTCAGGGAAGTCGCGTTGCGCCGGCGCCGCTTCGTCGCCCTCTGTCGCGCCCTTCCGTGGGTGGTGGTGCTTGCGGTGAGCTGGTCAATCGGAGAGAGCGTCGGCTATCTCAGTGGACCTGGTGAAAGCGCATCGCAATGGCGGTGACGCGTGCACGCCGAGCTCGAGGCGGCCCGGATGAGGTCGCACCGTGACCGCTCAGACGCCTCCGCGCGTAGCCATCGTCGGAGCCGGCCTCATGGGTTATTGGCACACCAAGGCCAGCCGGCGCGCTGGCGGCCGCGTCGTCGCCATTGTGGATCGCAATCCGACGCGCGCCGAGGCGCTTGCGGCAGGTGTCGCCGGCTCGTGCGCGGTGCGCGATCTGGATGAGGTTGTGGACCGCGTGGACGTCGTGCATATCTGCACGCCCACCGCAACGCACGTCGCGCTCACCACGTTCGCCCTCGAGGCTCGGCGTCACGTACTCGTGGAAAAACCCCTGGCGACGTCAGCACCCGCCGCGGCTGCGCTGCTCGACTTGGCGACGCGTCAGGGGGTGCTCTTGTGTCCAGTCCATCAGTTTCTCTTTCAGGACGGCGTGGAATCCGCCATCGCTCGACTGCCGGCGATCGGACCGTTGCGCCACATCTCCTTCGCCACCTGTTCAGCGGGCGCGGACGCCGCCGGCCAGCTCGAGGCGGACGACGTCGCCCTCGAGATCCTGCCGCATCCTTTGTCGCTGCTGGCTCGCCTGCTGCCTGCGACGAACAACATCGAATGGTCGGTTCGTCATCCGGCCCCCGGGGAAATCAGGGCGTTGGCGCAAGCGGGCGACGTCACGTGCTCTCTGCTGATTTCGATGAGTGGGCGGCCGACCACCAACGCCCTCGAGCTGATTGGCGCGCGGGGCACGACGTTCGTCGACCTGTTCCACGGATTTGCCGTGACGCATCCCGGTGGCGTCTCCCGGCTGCGCAAGGCAGCCAGGCCGTTCATGTCCGCGGCGGCGACGGCGGGCGCGGCCGGACTGAACCTCGCGAAGCGCTCGTGGCGAACGGAGCCAGCCTACCCCGGACTGCGACGCCTGCTGCAGTTGTTCTACCGTGCGGCTGCGGGCGACGGCGCGTGCCCCATCCCCCCGGCTGAAACGTTCGCCGTTGCCCGCGAAAGCGATCGTCTCCGGCAGCTCGTGAGCGCTGCGACGGCCACGAGCGTCTGACCGCCGCGGAAAGCAGAGGACGGTCAGGCCTTCCGAGCGAAAAAATAGGCGTGAAGGCCGCTGTGACCTCGGGCGTGAAACAGCCGCATCTCCCCGTCCTGAAGCTTCGCGCGGCTGATCAGGTCGAGCACCAACGCGGTTGGATACTGCCGATACATCATCATCCGGCGCCGGCCGAGCAGGCGAAGGATGCGCAGCGTCGCGAGTCGCGGACGCGACGACAGAAACAAGGCGGGATGGACACCTTGAACCGGGAGTTGAAAACACACGGTCCCGCCCCGAACGAGGACGCGGTTGGCCTCCCGGAGGTAGGTCGCGATCGGCCGATGCGAGTCGAAATGCTGAAACACCTCGCACGAAAAGACCCCATCACAACTGGAGTCTGGCAGCGGGAGGACTGGCTCGGAGACGAGCTTCAGATCGACGGTGCGCCCGTCCTCCCCAAGCAGCCGCCTGGCGTTCTGCAACTGATCGGGCGACACATCGACCGCCGTCACACGGCGGAAGTGCTCGACGAGCTGTCGAGTAATGCGACCCGAGCCGCAGCCGATTTCAACGCAATGCGCCGAGCCGACACCGAACTGTTGCCAGTGGCGGTACACATCGGCAAAGTACTGCCGGCCCGTCTCGAAGAACTCCTCGGGCGTCCATGGGGCGTCGCCGCCGGCCTCCCTCCCTGGAACCGAGGCCACCGCAAACAGTGGATCGTGGCGTCCCCAGAAGATCCACTCGCGATTCGACCCGGGCCTGCTCATTGCGCGGTGTCCTCGACGGTGCCTGACCAGCGCGTGAGCCCTGTGGCCTTCGGGATTCGGCCGGCCATGTTCCGCTTCTTCATCTCAGGTACTTCCGGTTGACAAGGTCAGACAACGCGACCTCAACCGTCTGCGACACCAGCGGAATGCGCATCGACAGCACCGCGTCGCTGTCGGGTGGCGTCCGGTCCAGGAACTCATACACGACCACGGGATAGCCGGAAAGCGAGCGCGAGACATCCATCGCAAACCGCCTGCGCTCGACAAATCTTCGAGATCGCACCTCTTGTCGCAGCCACTCCAGCACCGCCGATACGCTCGGACGGTCTTCGAGGACGACATACCTGGTGCCGAAACGTCTGAGGATGTCGTAGATCTCCGCCGGGTCGCTGATGCGATCTTCGATGCTCGGCAGGCCCATGCGCGACGTCGTCAGGAGCTTGTCTGCGCGCAGAACCACCAGCTTGCGATCAGCGTCGTGCTTTCTAATGAAGAAAGTGAAGAAACCCGTGTCGATATCGCCGCTGAAGAGCACGGTGGGGCCCGGATCGGATGCCAGGACGAAGCGAGCGGCGTCTTCGTAGTCACCGACACTCTTCAAGACAGCGCGCCGTGCAAGGGGGATCTGAAACCCAACGGCCATCAGTACGATCGCCACGAGAACGACGGCAATCGAGCGTCGCCAGCCAGCCGCGACGGACGCTGCCAACACGGACAGCGCAGGGATCCACGCGATGCTGTAGCGAGAAGGGTCGAGCAGGCCCGCCGTCAGCAGACCGATGAGCACGGCGGCGGTCCAGCCGAGGAACAACACCGCACGGCGATCTCGCTGAAGCGTCGCCCGAAGCGCACCAGCGCCGGCGAACACCACCACCAGCGCAATGAGCTGGGGACGGACCGCCGCGCTGAGCACCGACCATCGGCTGCTCTGGTGTTCGTTGAAGGCGAGCACCGCCCAGCGAACGTTGGACGGTGACAAAGCCAGCGTCATGGGAACGAGTGGGAGGACCAGGATGAACAGGACGGCAACCGCGATCAGTACGTCGCGCTGCAGCAGTCGGCGAAGCCCCAGCGTCATCACGGCCGTGATGAGATAGGCCGGAAACACGAAGAGTGCCAGTTGCTTCGCGTACAGGCTGAGGGTGGCCGCCACGACAAACAGCGCGAGGTCGGCTCGTCGCTGGTTTACACAGAACCGGTGCAGGTACCAGGCGCTGACGATGATGAGCGCCACCATCGGGATCTCGGATGAGACCGCCGTGCCGAGCTGCACGATTGTCGGGCTCGTTGCGAAGATGGCGGCCGCAAGGAGGGCGACCACCGGATCGTAGATGGCCTGTGTGAGGCGGTACAGGAAGAGCGTCGCGATGATGAAGGCGACGAGCACCGTGAATCGTCCTGAACGCACCGAGATGCCAAAGACCGCGTACATCGGCACCGCGGCCGCCGACACGAGTGGGGGATGATGACCAAGCGAGAGGGCCGGATAGCGAGCGTAGTACAGGCGGGTGTATTCGACGAACGTGTTCACGTTCGCGAAAGGACGATCTCTGACGAGATCCATCAGGTACACGCCGTTCATCAAATATCGGGGCATGTCTCCATGAGGCGAGGCGTATCGATCGTCGGTCAGCGCGGTCGCACCCATGTAGAGCGCCAGCAGACAGACGGCGACGAGACCTGCGCGACCAAGCGTCCGTCGTTCGACCGTCTCGAGGTCTCCAGCGGGGGGCATGGGAGCGGCCGGATCTTACTCGGGAACGCGACGCGGATTTACCTCGCCGTCATCCAGTTCGCTATCGCTGTCACTCCCGCCGGCGGTGACTCCGGATCGGTAGACCTCGCCCATTCCCCCGGCGCCAATGGCGCTGAGGATCTCGTACGAGCCAAGGCGGGTGCCGGCCTGGAGGGACATGCTGGCGCGGGCCTACTCTAGCAGAGCGATCGGCGCCTCGATGTGATCCGCGTCGCTGCGCGATGATTACTGAAGTTTCCGGAGGACCGTGAGCGTCCAGCCGTCGGGTTGCGTGTTGGGACGCGGCTTCACGTCTTGCCAGCTGCCCTTCGCGACGAGACCCGCCAGCGGAGACTGGTTGCGCGTGTTGATCGTGAACCCCTCCGGCTCGAGATACTCCTGAACGATGCCGAGCTCCATGTCGCTGGTGCAGGCACTCTTGACGTCGACGCTGTCGGTGTTCGAGATCCGCGGCGTGTACTCGATCTCAGCGTCCTGATTCATTTTCGGCTCGTAGATATTGATGGTGGTGGCGACGCGCGCCTGCTTGCCCACGAGGATGGGCACGCACCACTGGTCTTCGCTGCCATTGGGCCGCCAGGTTTCGCAGTACTCCAGGGTGGTCGCGCGCGCGAGATTGCCTCTGTACGCGATCCCACCTCCGACGAACGTCTCGCTGCCTTCGACGATGCCGCTCAGGACGTCGCTCCCATTACGCTTGGCAGTGGGACAGGCATCCGGACCGCCGTGGGCGCCGGAGATCTTCTCGAACTTCAACGTAATCTCGTAGCGCGCCGTCTGCGCCTGCGGTGCCGGCGTTGCGCCAACGCCGGTGCTCGTCCAGAACCCTGTAGCCTGCAGCAAGGCTGCCGCACCCAGGGTCCCCCACGCCCAAGCACCCGATTGAGACATGTCGCCCCCGCAAACTATACGCCTGGAGTCCGGACGTCAACATTGCGCCGATCGTCCCGGCGTCGAATCGCGGCAAATCGGCTATGCTCTCGCCCTCGGTTCCTGACGGCCGCGTGAGGGTGTTCGTCATCCCTCGCAAAGCCAGGAATGTGGCCATGAGACCAGTCGTGTTCTGTTTCGCGCTCGTTGTTGTTGCCGGCGCCGCCGCGTACGGCGGGTCGAACGTCTCCGCCGCCAGCGGTCAGACGGCGGCGGCCAGAGACGCCGTATCAGGCCAGTCATCCAATGTGAAAACGGTCCCGCACGAAACCCTCCGCGGGTTCCTGCCGGAGCTGCCCGGATGGAAACGCGGCGAGATCAACGGGGAGACCTCGAACGAGATGGGAATCAGCATTTCGCGCGTGCAGGCGGACTACGACAAAGGCGAAATGACGCTCAGCTTCGAGATCATGGATTCGTCGCTCAACCAGATGCTCACGTCGGCATTTCTCATGGCCGCGAAGACAGGCGTCGTCGAGCAGACGTCTGTTGGATACACGAAAGGCACGACGGTTGCCGGCTTCCCGGCCGTCGAGTCCTGGACGCCGGCCGCGAAGAATGGCGAACTGGGACTGCTCGTCGGCGGGCGCTACCTGGTCAAGGTGAGCGGCAGCACCGTGCCGGACGTCGAGACGATCCGCAAGGCCGTCGAAGCGATCGATCTGAAGAAGCTGGCGGCGCTCAAGTAAAGCTGAACCACGGCGAGGCAGCCGCGCTACATCTCTTCAGCGAGCCTCACCAGCGCGCGCGCGACGGCCATTCGCGCCGCATCGGCTGATGGTTTGTCCAGTAGTTCGGCAATTTCGGCGTAGCTCAACCGAAGCTCGACGCGCGAGACTACGGCGGCCCGGATGTCCGGGTCGAGCCGGGCCAGCGCGGCCTCGTACCGTTCGAGTGTCTCAGCTCCGATCGCCGTCTCAAGCGGCGAGGTCCCGTCGTCCAGGATCCCCGAGTCGAGCGCCACGACCGGGGGCCGTGCGGCGATGTCACGGAGGCGCGTCCGAATCCGGTTGACGAACGCCTGCCGCAGGTATGCCTGCAGCGCGCCCTCGCCGCGCAGCTCGAAGGCATCCAGATTGCGAAACGTCCCCATCATCGTCTCTTGAACGAGGTCGACGGTGTCGACTGCGTCCCTCGCCCACTGAGGCAGCCGCCCTGCGGCCCACCGGCGAAGAAGCGGCGTGTGGCGTGCGAACAGCTCCTCGAGCGCGTCGCGGTCGCCGCCTCGGGCCCGTTGGAGCAGGTCGGCGGTGAGGTCGGGCGCTTCGGACGAGCCGGGGAGATCGTCGGTGGCCACGGCGGCGGGCTCGATCTTACTTAATGTGTTCGGTTTGGCCTGTGGAGGAGTCTTGGACGGTGAGCCCGGCATCTTCCCCGCCGCCGACCGGTCCTCAGCCGGTCGGACCGTGTGGACGTCGAGGCGTAGAGGAGGCACTGCGTATGTTCCGCACGACCCGACAGTTTGTCGTTTTCCTCACCATCGCTCTGACTGCATCGGTTTCCGTTCACATTCTGGCGCAAGGACGCGGAGGCGGCGGCGGACCGAAGCCGCCGTCGAGCTATCTCGGGACGTTGACGTTCCGCTGTAACGTCGGCGACACCTGTACCGATGGGCTCATCGGCGATGGGTCCGGCTATGCCGGCGGCGGTGCGCCAGAGACGGGGTTCGGCGGGCACCTCAGAACCTCGAACGGCGAATTGTGGCTGGGCTACGGTGACGGCAACCCCAGCGCCGACTATGAGATCACGATCGACTTTCAGGGGCAGGTCCCGAGCCTGTGCGACGGGTCGGGCGAGCCCGCATGCCGATGGCCCTGGCCGCTTTCTTCGTGGGCGATCCAATCGGGCGAGATCCAGTCGAACGTCGTGAATGGACCGACTGGCGGCGAGATTACAGGGGGGTTGCTCGGCATCCCGCAGGGTGGCGCTGGATGGGCCCGCCTCAAGGTCGGGGGACAACGCGACGACGATGTTTCAGTCGGGTGCCAGGAAGACCCTCATCAAAGAAGGCTTCTTCTCAATGCCGTTCGAGATGACGTTCACGGCGCCGGGCTGCCCCGGGAGCTGAATCGCGAGACCCGGCGGCAGCGCCTGCCAGTCCGGCTCCGAACCCAGGACCGCGACAATGGAGTCCGAGACCGTTCCGCGGGAAAACGCCGAGCGTCCGGCGAGCATCTCGTACAGCACGCACCCGAAGGCCCAGATGTCTGTCCGCTTGTCGACCTCCTGGCCGCGCGCCTGCTCCGGGCTCATGTATCCAACGGTCCCGGTGATCAGGCCCTCCCTTGAGAGACCGGCCACGGTCGACGCGTCGGAGGCGTCGGGGCCGGCCGGATCGCCCAGGACGGCTTTGGCGAGGCCGAAGTCCAGGACCTTCACGATGCCGTCCGGCGTGATCTTGACGTTGGCCGGCTTCAGGTCCCGATGAATGATGTTCTTCTGGTGCGCCGCATCGAGCGCGTCGGCGATCTGTCGAGCGATGGTGAGGGCTTCGGCGATTTCAGTTGCCGTCGCAGGGCCTGAGTGTCCCCGCCGCGCGATGAGCTCATCCAGAGTTGGTCCGGCGACCAGCTCCATGACGAGCGCACGGATCTCACCGTGGTCTTCGATGCCAAGAAGCGTTGCGATGTTCGGATGATTGAGAGCGCCGAGCATGCGCTCCTCACGCTCGAGGCGCGCCACGCGTTCCGGATCGGTCGTCACCGCGTGCGGGAGTGTCTTGATCGCGACGTCGCGGCCGAGGCGCGTATCGCGGGCGCGATACACCTCGCCCATCCCGCCGGCGCCGATGCGGGCCGCGATCACATACGAGCCGAGGCGTGCGCCCTCGGTCAGCGCCATGGAGGAATCAGTGAGCTCTGCTCAGCGCCAGGGCGGGTTCATGGCCCGGATCAACCCCGCGCACGGCGGCCGCGATGAAATCGATCATGTCCAGCCCGGCATCCGCCGCTTCCACCGTGAGCGGCGGCGGTCCGTACGACAGGATGGTCTGTTGCATGTTGGGTTTCCCGCCAGCATCCTACACCTGCGTAACCCGTCAATCACAAAGTGCTACACCACCCCGGGTTTGGCTCGATCACGCGAGTGCCTGCGCGAAGGGCCCGGAACCGGGACCGGGATCCGTCGGCGTGGTTGGCGTGCCGCTCGATCCGCCGCAGGCGATCACCAGCCCGGCCGTCAGGATCACGGCAGTCCCGGCTTTGAATTTTGCGAACGGCCACGCCATTTCTGG
>DASQFI010000007.1:0-247901 GCA_035633215.1 Vicinamibacterales bacterium
CGACCGTGCTCGCGCAGGCGATCTTCCGCGAGGGCGCGAAGAACGTCGTGGCGGGCGCGAACCCGATGGAACTGAAGCGCGGCATCGAGAAGGCCGTCGAAGTCATCGTCGCCGAACTGAAGAAGGCGTCCAAGCCGGTCAGCGGCCAGGCGATCGCGCAGGTCGGCACGATCTCGGCGAACGCCGACGAGACGATCGGCAAGATCATCGCGGAAGCGATGGACAAGGTCGGCAAGGACGGCGTGATCACGGTTGAAGAAGCCAAGACGCTCGAGACCTCGCTCGACGTCGTCGAGGGCATGCAGTTCGACCGCGGCTACCTCTCGCCCTACTTCGTCACCGACCCCGAGCGCATGGAAGCGGTGCTCGAGAATCCGGTGATCCTGATCCATGAGAAGAAGATCAGCTCCATGAAGGACCTCCTGCCGATGCTCGAGCAAGTGGCGCGCGGCGGCCGGCCGCTCGTGATCATCGCCGAGGACGTGGACGGGGAGGCGCTCGCGACGCTGGTCGTCAACAAGCTGCGTGGCACGCTGCAGGTAGCCGCGGTCAAGGCGCCGGGCTTCGGCGATCGCCGCAAGGCGATGCTCGAGGACATCGCGACGCTCACCGGCGGCCGCGCCATCACCGAGGACCTCGGCATCAAGCTCGAGAACATCAAGATGGAGGATCTCGGCAAGGCGAAGAAGGTGACGATCGACAAGGACAACACGACGATCGTCGAGGGCGCGGGCGCGCAGGCGGCGATCGAAGGCCGGGTCAAGCAGATCCGCGCCCAGATCGAGGACACGACCTCCGACTACGACCGCGAGAAGCTCCAGGAGCGCCTGGCGAAGCTCGTCGGCGGCGTGGCGGTCATCAAGGTCGGCGCGGCCACCGAGACCGAGATGAAAGAGAAGAAAGCCCGCGTCGAGGACGCCATGCACGCGACGAAGGCAGCCGTCGAAGAGGGCATCGTGCCGGGCGGCGGCGTTGCGCTGATCCGCGCCGCGCGGGTGCTCGAGGGGCTGAAGCTCGAGGGCGATCAGAAGGTCGGATCGGAGATCGTGCGCCGCGCGCTCGAGTCGCCGCTCCGGTGGATCGCGCACAACGCCGGCGTCGAGGGCTCCATCGTCGTGCAAAGGGTGAAGGAATCTAAGGAGGTCGCGTTCGGCTACAACGCCGCCACCGACCAGTACGAGGATCTGACCAAGGCGGGGGTCATCGACCCGACGAAGGTTGTCCGCTCTGCCCTGCAGAACGCCTCGTCCATCGCGGCGCTGCTGCTCACCACCGAAGCCATGGTCTCCGAGATCCCCGAGGAGAAGAAGGAAGGCGCGGCGCCTGGCGGCCCGGGCGGAATGGGCGGGATGTACTAGAACTTCGAACTTAGCACTTCGAACTTGGAACTTCGGAGTTCGGGTTTGAAACAGAACGGCCCGGTTGGCGTCCGCCAGCCGGGCCGTTGATCTTTTTGGAGGCCTCTGAGCCTTTGAGGCTTTAGGCCTTTGAGCCTTGCTTCTCAGTGCAGGCGAAATTCCAGAATGATCGTGACGATGACGGGAATGGGCTTGCCGTCCTTGTCGGTGCCGGGCCGGAAGATCCACTGCTTGGCGGCCGCGATCGCTTCGAGATCCAGGCCGTACTGCTTGTCGAGGGCCTTGAGAATGCGGACGTCGCCAACGGTGCCGTTCGGCAGCACGACGGCTTCGAGCTCGACGACGCCCTGAATCTTGGCGCGCATCGCCTCGCTCGTGTACTTCGGCTGCACGGACCGAATGGGCGCCGGGTTGTTGATGCCCGCACCGGGCCGCATCGCGCCGCCGCCAAATCCGCCGCCCGTTCCCGGTCCGACGCCGTTGCCCGTGCCCGAGCCGAGGCCGCCGCCGCGTCCGCCGCCGCCGTACTGCGCGTTCGAGATCGTGCTCACGCCGCTCGACTGCAGCACGTTCGCCTTGGTCTCGATCGGCGCATTCAGCACCGGGGTGGGTGACGGCGCGACCGGCGGTGGAGGCACCACGACCGGCACTGGATCCGGCGCCTTGGCTTTCGGAACTTCGATCTGCTTCTTCGGTGCCGGGGCGGGACTGCCGCCTCCCCCGCCGCCGGGACCTGGATCCTGTTTGAAAAACACGTTGTAGACCATCGGCATGCTTTCGGCGACGACGGCCGGAGCTTTCAGCAGGATGTAGAACACGGCCACCAGAATCAGGCCGTGGATTACGAACGACGTCGCCATGGCGCGCCAGATCTTGCGCTCGTCCGGGCGATCGAAAATCGACTGCGATCCGAGCCATCCCGTGGCGACGACCCCTTTGTTGGGACCGGGCTCCGGAGCCGGACCGGGCAGCGTGGTAGTGGCGCTCATCGGAATGGAGGTCTCAAACAGTATACTCACGCACGTCGTATTTCGTTGCCCGTGCAAGAGAAGTACCCGCGAAAAACGCGCGAAAACGGGTGGTCAGTTCGCGTCCCTTGCTGGTTAAGACGGATCGTGTCATCCGCCGGCCGCACCAGGGTCCGGCCCCGAGGGCAGTGCTAGAGCCGTTCTCACTTTCCTGTAGCGAGCCAATTGGCAGATTCGGCCGAAAGTCTGGCGATTCATGTCAGTTTTTGCTCTACGAGGAAGTGAGAACGGCTCTAGAATTGAAGAGACGCTGGTTCGCAGCGGCAGGAGTCATAACATCATGCGCCTGGGCGTTCCGGAACTCCTCGTCATTCTCTTCATCATCCTGCTGATCTTCGGGGCCAACCGCGTCCCGCAGCTCATGCGCGGCATCGGGAAAGGCGTCAAGGAATTCAAAGACGCGACCAAAGAACCGGGTGAAAAGCCCACGAATGGGTAATCGCTAATGTGCAATTGGTAATTGAGCGTTCTTCAATTACCCATGACTCAATTAGCCATTACCAATGACGATCCTCTGATCTCCCACCCGCCTCGTCACCCGCTCGCGATCGAGCCACTCCAATAGCGGAATCGCGAACTTCCGCGTCAACCCATACCGTTCCTTGAAGGTCGAGACGTCGACTGTAACCGGGCCGCCTGCCGCTCCGGTCGATCCGGCAAGCGCGCGGATGTCCTGCTTCAGCGTGTTCAGCGCGTCGGGATGAAGCACGAGCGCGTCGAGCCTGACGAGCTGCTTCTCTCGAACGAGCCGGTGCACGATGTCCTGAACGGTGGCGGCAGGCGTCTGCGTCATTCCCGCCAGCGTCGTCAGATCCGGCGGTTTCAGTCCGGCCGCACGGAGGATTTCGGAGACGCTTTCACGCAGACGCGTGTCTTCCGCTGATACGGCGGGTCGGAAGTCCGCTCGCGACACCCGGTCCGTGGCCCGAACGACTCCTCGCGACGCGAGGTCTTCGAGAATCGCGTCGAACAGCTCGGGCGCCGCATGCGCGGCGACGCGCTCGCGCAGCGCCTCGCGCGGCATGCCGCTCTCGAGCGGATGCCCGCTGTGAAACGCCGACAGCGTTTTCTCCATCGTCTGTTCCATCGCTGAAGCGACGGTCCGATCGAACACCCTTTGACCCGCGGGGCGCGCGCGGGCCTCGGCCACTTCGCGATCGAGCGCGGCGCGGGCCGAAGCCGGATCCAGACCCGCGCGCCGGACGAGCGCGCCGACATTGACGCCGCGCGCGCCAGCGTCGCGAAGAAACACCGCGATCGCCCGCGCGGGATCGGCGAGTTGCGTGAACCGTTCGAGCGCGTCGGCCCGCCGGACACCGGCGGCGGACGGTTCGGGATCGAGCACCGTACCCCCGCCAATCGTCACTGGCGGCGAGTACGCGCGGAGGACCACGCGATCGTGGCGCGTCAGGACCGCCGGCCGTTCAAGTCTGAGGCGCACGAGGGCGCGGCCGCCCGCTGGCACGGCGATGTTGAGCTGCCCGGGCCGCGCGGGGCTCCACTCGTCGGCAGGCGCGCGTCGCGTCGCGCAGATCGACACGCGCCCGAGCACTTCGCTCGTGCCGTGATGCACGCGAACGCGCGCGCCGTGTCGCAGCGGCTTTGCGCCGGGCAGCAGCTCCAGGTCGACATCCACGCGTTTCGTGACCGCGAGCGACTCGGGGCTGGCGAGCGTCACGCCGCGCGAGAGGTGCGCGACCTCAATGCTGCCGAGGTTCACCGCGACGCGGCCTGGCGCCGTCGCGTCGTGCGCCGGGCGGCCGTGCACCTGCACGCCGCGCACGCGGACCGGCCGGCGTTCCGGCAGCGTCGTCAGCTCGTCGCCCTCGGCCACGCGGCCCGAGACAATCGTGCCGGTCACCACGGCGCCAAATCCCTTCACGGTGAACGCGCGGTCGATCGGCAGCCGCATGACGCCGGCCCGCCCAAGCCGCGCGGGCGCGCCCGCCATCGCGGAGAGCGCCGTCGTCAGCGCCGGCAGCCCCGCACCGGTCCGCGCCGACACCGGAATGACCGGCGCGTCGGCAAGGAAACTGCCGGAAACGAGCTCCCGGACCTCGAGGGTGACGAGATCGATCGTGTCCCGATCGACGAGATCACATTTCGTGAGGGCGATCACGCCGCGCTCGATCCCGAGCAGCCGGCAGATGTCGAAGTGCTCGCGCGTCTGCGGCATGACACTCTCGTCGGCGGCGATGACGAACAGCACGGCGTCGATGCCGCCCGCGCCGGCGAGCATCGTCCGCACGAATCGCTCGTGGCCGGGCACGTCCACGAACGAGAGCGTGACGTCAGGTGTGTCGAGGTGGGCGAAGCCGAGATCGATGGTAATCCCGCGTTCTTGCTCTTCTTTCAGGCGATCCGGATCGGTACCCGTCAGGGCTTTGACGATGGCGCTCTTGCCGTGATCGATGTGCCCGGCCGTGCCGATCACAATCGACTTCATCGACGTCCTCGTCCGCGGAACCTCCCCTTCCCCTTGAAGCGGCCTTTGCCCTTCTGGTCTTTTCCGCGTCGCTGATGCTGTCCCTGGTCGCCGGTGTCGGGTCTCCCCTGCTTCCTGTCGTCCCGGCCGCCGGGCTTCCGGCTGCGCGTATCCGTCCGGCCTCCCGATCGGCGGACGGCCTCGAGAATCTCGGTGAGGCCGAGATCGATCTGGCGCCGTTCAGTATCGACGCGGATCACCTGGACGTTGACGCGATCGCCGAGCCGATAGACACGGCCGTTCTTCTCACCGCGGAGGATGTGGGCACGCTCCACGAAGCGGTAGTAGTCGTCGGCCATGGTCGAGACGTGGACCATGCCCTCGACAAAGTGCTCGACGAGCTCGATGTAGAGGCCGAAGGCACTGACGCCCGTGATGTACCCGTCGAACTCGTCGCCGACCTTGTCCGACATGAAGCGGACTTTCTTCCACTGGACCAGCTCGCGCTCGGCGTCGTTGGCGCGCCGCTCGCGCTCGGAGGTGTGCCGCGCCACCTCCGGCAGCTCTTCCGTGAGATCGGTCCGACGATCCTCGGTCATCGATCGCCGCGACTCGCGCAGCACGCGGTGGACGACGAGATCCGGATACCGGCGGATCGGCGACGTGAAGTGCGTGTACGCGTCGGCCGCGAGCCCGAAGTGCTCGAGGTTCGAGGGGTCGTAGCGCGCTTTCTGCATCGTCCGCAACATGAGGAAGGCGATCGGCTTCTCTTCCGGCTTGCCGCGAATCTTCTCGACCAGCCGCTGGAAGTGGCGCGGCTCGAGCGAGTCCCCCGAGCCGGACAGCGAGTACCCGAGCGTCGAGATGAACTCCTCGAAGATCTCCACCTTGGCCGGGTCCGGATCTTCGTGCACGCGATAGAGCGTCGGCATGCCGCGCTTTTCGAGGTGAGCGGCGACGGTCTCGTTCGCCAGCAGCATGAACTCCTCGATCAGCCGGTGCGCGACGTTCCGCTCGGCCGCGACGATCGCCTCCACCATCCCCTCGTCGTCGAGGACGATCTGCGACTCCTGGAGATCGAAGTCGATCGACCCGCGACGCCGGCGGCGGCCGTTCAGGATGCCGAAGAGCTCGTGCATCCGTTCGAACATGGGCACGAGCGGACGGTGGCGCTCCATCACTTCCGGATTGCGGTCGGTCAGGATCGCGTTGACGTCGGTGTAGGTCATCCGGGCCTGGCTGCGAATCACCGCGTCGTGCATCTCGTAACGCCCGACGGCGCCGGTCCGGCGGTCAACTTCCATCAGGCATGACTGCACGAGCCGATCGACGTGCGGATTCAAGCTGCACAAGCCGGTCGACAGCTCTGCCGGAAACATGTGGACCGCGCGCTCCGGGAAGTAGACCGACGTGCTGCGCTCGTACGCTTCCGCGTCGAGCACGCTGTCTTCGAGCACGTAGTGCGACACGTCCGCGATGTGCACGCCGAGCCAGAAGTTGCCGCTCGGCAGGCGGTCGATGGAGATGGCGTCGTCGAAATCGCGCGCGTTCTCGCCGTCGATCGTGACGGTGGGCCAGCGCCGGAAATCCGTTCGATCCTGCGTGTCGCGCTCCTTGACGGACGTGCCGAGCCGGCGGGCTTCGGCAATCGCCGCGTCGCTGTGACGATCCGGCAGGTTGTATTTCTGGATGATCACTGCGGTGTCCACACCGGGCTCGTCGAGGCGTCCGAGCACTTCGACGATGCGCCCGAGCGCGGGCCGCGTGGCGGTCGGCCAGCGCGTGATCTCGGCGGTGACCATCTGCCCGCGCGAGGCGCCTTTCGTCTCGCCCTTGGGAATCTGGACGTCCATGATGATGCGGCGATCGAACGGCACGACGAACCCGAGCGCGGACCCGTCGAGGTCGTACCTCCCGACAATGCGCTCGGTGCCGCGCTGAAGGATGCGCAGAATCCGCCCTTCGGCGCGGTCGCCGTCGCTCCGGTGCTCGACGCGCACGACGACGCGATCGCCGTGCATGGCCTGATTGAGGTTGTTGCCGGCGATGTACACGCTGGCCGGGCCGTCGTCGGCTGGCGACTCGGCGTCGACGAACGCAAAGCCACGCGGATTCGTGGACACGCGGCCGACGATCAGGTTCATCCGATCCGGCAACCCGAATCGATGGCCCCGGATTTCGACCAGCGCGCCCGACGCCACGAGCGCGCGCACGCGGCGCCGGAACGTCGCCCGTTCCTCACTCGGCACGCGCAGCAGTTGTTGTATTTCCTTGGCGGTCGCCGGATGGTCGACCCGCTCTCGTATCAATCGAAGAATCTGTTCTTCTGTCATCAAACTAAGTCTATCCTTCACAAATATTGAACTTTGCCTGTGCGCGTCCGCGTCTTTTCTTTGAGCCCTTTGAGGCTTTGGGCCTTTGAGCCTTTTCGCCCAGCCGAATTTTTGACCCAACCAATCGCCTGCCGGCAGTGTCTATTTGGCCAGTGACGGCTACCGTCGCCGACTTCCTGAGGGTTGCCCCGCTGGCCGAGATGCCCGTCTCCGAGGGCCGGGATCCGGCCGAGGTCCGCGCGCTGCTCGAGGCGGCCCGCGCGGGGAGCCGCGAGGCGTTCGGCGAACTGGTCACCCGGCACGAGCGCTCGGTCTTTCGGGTGACCCTGACCGCGCTCGGGAATCGGGACGATGCGCTCGACGCCGCGCAGGACGCGTTCGTCCTGGCCTGGCGGAAGCTCAGCGGGTTTCGCGGTGAGGCGGCGTTCCGGACCTGGCTGCTGACCATTGCCTGGCGTAAAGCGCTCGACCATCGTCGCGCGCGGCAGATCGGCTGGCGCCGGAGTGCCGCCATGCCCGAGGAGGTCGATCCCGTCGACGCCCTCGCCTCGGTCGGCGCTGATCCCGAGCGCACCGCGCTCGCGCGTGACCTGGCCCGGCGTGCTCGCACTCAGATCGCACGGCTTTCTCCCAAGCTCAGGGATGCGCTGCTCCTGGCCGCCTCGGGCGAATACTCCTACGGCGAAATTGCGGCGATGCTCCGCGTGCCGCTCGGCACCGTCAAGTGGCGTGTCAGCGAAGCCCGACGCATCATCGGGAACAGGATGAGCACGTGGACCGAGTGATCACCGACGTCGCGCGCGCGATGACGAATGCGGATCCGCCGGGCGGCCTGCGAACGGCCGTACTCAGTCGCATCGAGCCTCGCCCGGCGTGGAGGCTCATCTGGATCGTGTCGCCCGTTGCGCTCACGGTCCTCGTCGCGTTGATGATTGGACTTCGCCCCTCAGGGTCGAAGCCCGAGATGCCGCTGCCGGCGTCACCCGTCGCCGCGACGTCGATTGCCGCGGCCGGACCGGCATCGCCGCTCGTCACCCAGCCGGCGCCAGCTCGCGCGGCATCACCCAGGCCGACGCCACGATTGAGCGTCCGATCGATCGCGGCGCTGGCCGAGCCGACAACCCTTTCGGCCGAAGACATCCAACCGGACGTGCTCGACATCCCTCTACTCCGCATGAAACCGATCGTGACCGAGCCGATCGCGATCAAGGCGATCGACGACTCGGGCGCACGACAGTAATCCGACTTTCGTTGAGAGGATCATCATGCGCAGACTGTCATCCGTTGTCGTCATCCTGGGCACATTCGCTGTGGCAGGACCGGCAGTCGCCCAGCAGACCCCGATCCCGACGCCGTCGACGTCGAGCCAGCAGACCACGCCTCCGCCCGGCCGACAGAGCCAAACGGTATCCGTCGAGCCAGCGCCGCCGCGCGCGCCGGCCCTGCCGAGCATCACGGCCAACGTGAAGCTCGACCTGATCATCACCGACACGTACACGGGCACCCCGGTCAAGAAAACGGTCTCGATGCTGATCCTGAACGGGTCGAACGGCATGATCAGAACGGCCAATCGGCTCGCCACCGGATCGAACGTCGGGCTGAACATCGATGCCGCCGCGATGATCCACCAGGGCGGGTTCATTACCGTGCGCGTCACGTTCGAGTACACGCCGGCCCAGGTGCCCCCCAACATCAACCCCTCGACTCGCGAGCAAATCGAGGCCATCAGGACTCAGCAGGCGGAGCGTGGGCTCTCGCCCACGTCCCAGCCGGCCGAGCTCCACGAATCGCTCAGCGTGATTCTTCAGGACGGCAAGCCGCTGCTGGTGTCACAGTCGGCAGATCCGACGACAGACCGCAAGGTGACCGTGGAATTGATGGCGACGGTACTCAAATAGCCTGCGAATGGATCACGACTGGCGGCTTTCGCGTTCGAGTTGAATTGTGAGTCGGGAGTCTTGCGGGCGGCGTGCTAATGAAGTTTCTCAGGCTCGGTCCACACTGAAAGTTTCGTGACGACGTCGAACTGTCGGAGCAGCTGGCCGACGACCTCGCACGCATCCTCGCGCTGGCACAGCTGCTCGAGCCGTTCGAGAATGCTCGTCAGCGCTTCCTCCGCCTGCGCGATCGCCATCTCCGAGTAGTACTCGCGCTGGCGCTCCAGGCACTGGTGATGTTTGCGAAATTCTTCTCGATAGAATTCAGTGAGGCACTGACAGGATGCGCCGAAGAGCGGTCCGGGATGACCAGGGTTGTCGACGGAGGTCTGACGACTCTTCAAGGCCATGCAGCAGGGGTAGATCCAGTGTAGGGATGTCCGGACGTCCTGTCAACGTTCGAGCGCTTTGCGGAGCGCGTCGCTGACAAGTTTGGGGTTGGCCTTGCCTCCCGACGCTTTCATCGCCTGCCCCACCAGGAACCCGAACGTCGCCTGCTTACCGGCCCGAAACTGCGCGACCGCGTCCGGATGCCGGGCGAGGACGTCGGTGATGACCGCCGCCAGCGCGGCTTCGTCGCCAATCTGACCGAGGCCTTCCTCCTCGACGATCACGGCCGCGGGCCTGCCGGTCGCCCACATCTTCTCGAAGACCTCCTTGGCGACCGAGCTGCTGACGACGCCTCGTTCGGTGAGGCCGGCAAGCTCGGCGAGCGCGTCCGGGCGGATCGGGGCGCGCGCGACGTCGTCTTCGCCGAGATCCTTGAGTGTGCGGCGCACCTCGCCCTGGAGCCACACCGACGCCGACTTCGGCGACGCTCCGGCGCGCACCATGTCTTCGAAATACGCGGCGGCATTCGTCATGCGGACGATCACGTCCGCGTCGTATTCGCTGAGGCCATACCCCTCGCGGAAACGGGCCTTCCGTGCGTCGGGCAGCTCCGGCAGCGACGATCGAATCGCATCCACCCACGCCGGCTCGACGACGAGCGGCGGCAGGTCCGGCTCCGGGAAATATCGATAGTCGTGTGCTTCTTCCTTGCTGCGCATCGGCGTGGTCTCGCCGGTCTCGCTGTTCCACAGGCGAGTCTCCTGCCGAATCGGCGCGCCTTTGGCGAGGAGCTCACTCTGCCGCGCAATCTCGAACTCGAGCGCCTTCTGCACGTAGCGGAAGGAGTTGATGTTCTTGACCTCCGCCTTCGTCCCGAACGTCGTCGATCCTTCCGGCCGGACCGAGACGTTTGCGTCGCAGCGAAGACTGCCCTCCTCCATGTTGCCGTCGTTCACGCCGATCGCGACGAGCGTCTCACGGAGCTGCGCGAAACACGCGGACGCTTCCTGCGCCGAACGAATGTCGGGCTCGGTCACGATCTCGATCAATGCCACGCCGCTGCGATTGAAGTCGAGATACGTGGCGCGATCCGAATCCGGAAAACCGTGGTGCAGGGACTTCCCGGCATCTTCTTCGAGGTGCACGCGCGTGATCCCAATCCGCCGCGGCCCGTTGGCGCCCGGCAGCTCGAGCCACCCGCGGGTCGCGAGCGGCTTCTCGTACTGCGAGATCTGGTATCCCTTGGGCAAGTCTGGATAGAAGTAGTTCTTGCGCGCGAAGATCGACTCGCCCTGTATGCCGCAGTTGAGAGACAAGGCCGCTCGAATTGCGAACTCAACCGCCTGACGGTTCAGAACCGGCAAGGCACCCGGTAATCCGAGACACACCGGACACACCTGCGTGTTCGGCGGCGCGCCGAAGTCAGTCTTGCAGCTGCAAAGAATCTTGGTCTTCGTCAGCAGTTGTGCGTGGATCTCAAGGCCGATTACGGGTTCAAAGAGCACGGCACCGATATTCTAAGAGCAACCCACTCGTCACCGAAGTACTGGCGCTGTCGCTTCACTACTTCGAACCCGGCCTGGCGGACCAAAGGCCCATTCCGACTGAGTCGTGCTTTAAGACGACAGCGGGCGAAGCCCGCTCAGCGGCACGCAAGAAGTACTCGCTGATCTTGTCCAGCCGTACTTCTTGGTCTTACCACCCGTACTTCTCAGTCCTTGTCCACCGTACTTGGTGGCCCTTCTCCCAAGTACTTCTGCGACCCCTACGGTCTCGGACCAGCCGCTTTGACTGCGTCAGTCGCAGTCCCTTCGAACGTCTTGAAATTCTCCGCAAACATGGTCGCGAGTTTTTTCGCCTGGACGTCGTAGGCGTTCTTGTCCGCCCAGGTGGTCTTCGGTTGCAGGACCTCCGGCGGGACGCCTGGACAGCTCTTGGGGATGTCGAGGTTCAAAACCGAATCCGTCTGGAACCCGACCTGATCGAGGGCGCCTGAGAGCGCGGCGTGGATTATCGCCCGCGTGTGCGCGATCTTCATGCGGGATCCCACACCATGGGGTCCTCCTGTCCAGCCGGTGTTCACGAGCCAGACCTTGGCGTGGTGTTTCGCGATGCGCTCGCCGAGCAGCTTGGCGTAGACGTTCGGGTCCCAGACCATGAATGGCGCGCCGAAGCAGGTGCTGAACGTCGCTTTCGGCTCCGTGACGCCGCGCTCGGTCCCGGCGACCTTGGCCGTGTAGCCGGACAGGAAGTGATACATGGCCGCGGCGGGCGAGAGGCGCGCAATCGGCGGCAGGACGCCGAACGCGTCGGCCGTCAGCATCACGACGTTGGCCGGGTGGCCCGCCGAGCCGGACGGCATCGCGTTGTCGATGAACTCGAGCGGATAGGCGCCGCGGGTGTTTTCGGTCACCGAGTCGTCGTCGAAATCGAGCTCGCGCGTCTCCGGATCGCAGGTGACGTTCTCGATGAGCGTGCCGAAGCGGCGCGTCGTCGCGTAGATCTGCGGTTCGGCTTCCTTCGAAAGCCGGATCATCTTCGCGTAACAGCCCCCCTCGAAGTTGAACACGCCATTGCTGCTCCACCCGTGCTCGTCGTCTCCAATCAACCGACGATTGGGATCGCTCGACAGCGTCGTCTTCCCGGTGCCAGACAGCCCGAAGAAGAGCGCAGCGTCGCCCGCCGCGCCGACGTTGGCCGAACAATGCATCGGCATCACGTCGCGGAGCGGCAGCAGGTAGTTCATCACGGTGAAAATCGACTTCTTCATCTCGCCGGCGTAGTTGGTGCCGCCGATGATGACGAGCTTCTTCGCGAAATTGAGCAGGATGAAGACTTCGGAATTGGTTTTGTCCGTGGCCGGCGTTGCCGTGAAGCTCGGAATGTCGATGACGGTGAACTGCGGGTCGTGCTGCAGCCGCTTGGCGGGGTCAGGCTCGCGAATGAACATGTGACGAACGAAGAGGCTGTGCCACGCCTTTTCCGTGATGAGGCGAATCGGCATCCGGTACGCGGGATCGGCGCCGGTCCAGCAGTCCTGAACGAACAGTTCCTTGCCGCGCAGATACGCCAGCATCCGGCGATGGAGGCCATCGAAGGAGGCGGCATCGATCGGTCGATTGACCTTGCTCCAGGCCACGTGGGATTCGCTCGAGGACTCTTTCACGATGAACCGATCGTTGGGGGATCGACCCGTGTGCTG
This sequence comes from Vicinamibacterales bacterium, assembly GCA_035633215.1. Taxonomy (GTDB): domain Bacteria; phylum Acidobacteriota; class Vicinamibacteria; order Vicinamibacterales; family SCN-69-37; genus DASQFI01. The sequence continues at coordinate 12,614 of DASQFI010000007.1, forward strand.
ACCCGTGCTGCACACCAACGGGCCGTTGGCCGCGATGACGCCCTCTTTGCGGCTGACCGCCGCCTCGTAGAGCGCCGGAACGCTCAAAGTCCAGTGAACTTCCGACGCCCCCTCAATCCCCACGGCCTCGAGGCCGACTTTCCGACTACCCTGCGACATCCACTGCTCCTTCGTCCGTAAATCAAACGCACAATGGTACATCACTCAACGTGGCAAGCCCCTGAAGGGCCGTTCGTCGCGGGCCGATAGGGCGAGCAGGAAGACCGCCCGAGGAGAGCGAGGCTTGGCGAGCGCCGCAGGGCGGGCGAGCGGGGGTGGGGCCCCGCGAGCAGGTAAAGCATGAAGACGAAGAGTCAACGGCTCGTTCTCGGAGCGCTATTGACCGGCCTCGCGGCGTGCACGGTCCCGGTGCCCCGGACACCTTCCGCGCTCCCCTTCGAGATTCCGGATCGCCTGAGAGTGCGCCTTGACGGACGAGTAGTGACGGTGCCGCTCGAGGAGTACGTGCTCGGATCGGTCCTGGCCGAGGTGTCACCCGTCGACGAGTCGCCCAGGACGGTCGAGCGCATCTTCGAGGTCCAGGCGGTCATCGCGCGCACCTACGCCGTCGCGCATCGGGGACGGCATCGCCAGCAGGGCTTCGACCTGTGCGATTCGACGCACTGCCAGCTCTACGATCCGGCGCGCATCAAGACGTCGCGGTTCACGCCCGTCGCGCGCGAAGCGGTGCGGGAGACGGCAAATGAAGTTCTGATGTACCGCAGTCGTCCGGCCGAAGCGCTCTTCCACGCCGATTGCGGTGGATCGACAACGAGTGCGGATGCGGTCTGGGGTGGGCCGGCCGTGCCCTATCTGAAGGTGGCCAGCGACAGCCAGCCGTCACTGTCGCATCGGACCTGGCGATTCGCCGTGCCCTTCGCCAAGCTCCGCGATGCGCTGAACCGCGATCGCCGCAGCCGCGTCGGCAAACGTCTCGACGGGATCGACGTGGTCAAACGCGACGCGAGCGGCCGAGTCGCGACGGTCGCCCTCCGCGGCGATCAGCGCGTGGTCCTTCGCGGCGACGACCTGCGCGCCATCATGAACAACACCTTCGGTGACCACGCGGTGCAGAGCACCAAGCTCACGATCGCCCGAACCCGGGACTCGTTCGTGTTTTCGGGCAGCGGCTTCGGCCACGGTGTCGGCCTGTGCCAAATCGGCGCCGCGGCCCGCGCCCGCCGCGGCGAATCCGTCGACGACATCGTCAGTGCGTACTTCGACGGGGCGAGCGTCGTGCGCGGCCGGTAGGGGACGGCGCGTCCCCCCACCTGTTATCCTAGGAGCACGTTGCGAAAATGTAGGCTGGCCCTTCAGGGCCGGCGCTAAGTAAACTCCCGCCCCGCCGGGACGTATCCCAATGTCAGGAGACCAGCCGCTGCCGGTGACCGCCAAGGAAGCCGACGCCCGAGTGGCGGTCGACGTGAAGGCCTTGCACGCGGCCGGCCGGCTGGAGGCTGCCCGCGAGCGGTATGCGGAGCTGGTCACGCGGCATCAGCGGCGCGCCGCGCGCATCGCGTTCCATTACTTGCGCGATGCGGCCGACGCCGACGAAGCCGTGCAGGACGCCTTCGTGAAGGCGTACATGCACATCGGCACGTTCCGCGAGGAGCTGCCGTTCGAGGTCTGGTTCACGCGCATCCTGATCAACGGATGCCTGGATCGGTTGAAGGCCCGTCGCCGCCGGGAGAAGTGGCTGGCGCCGACCACCACCGACGCGATGGGGGTCGAGCGCAATCCGGCGGAGTACCTGCCGGCCAGAGGGCCGAGCCCGGAAGACCAGGTGCTCTCGGAGGAACGGCGGCGCCAGGTGGGCGTGGCGTTATCGAAGCTGCCGGAACGGCAGCGTCTGGTGTTTGTGCTGAGTCATTTCGAAGGCCGGTCGTCTCGTGAAGTGAGCGCCATGACGGGGCTCAACGAGTCCACCGTCCGCGTACATCTCTTCCGCGCGATTCGCCGGCTGCGGGCAATACTGACCGGCGGCGCGGGTGCGGGTGGATCAGGTAGCAGGAGGATCAGTCGTGCGGCTCACTGACCGGCTTTTCCGTCGAGGACATCTTTCCGAGCGCGCGCTCGTCGACGCGCTCTTGACCGGCGACCGGCCGGCGCATCTCGATCGGTGCGACATCTGCGCCGATCGCGCCGTCGATCTCGGCCGGTGGCTGGACGACGTCCGTGTCACGGGCGTCGAAGCGGCCGACGCCGCGTTCTCGCCCGAGCGTCTCGCGAAGCAGCAGACGCAGATCCTTCGCCGGCTTGAGCAGCTCGAACAGCCGGCGCGCGTGATCGCGTTCCCGAGTCAGACCCGGCTCAACCAGAGCGAATCCGGCGACCGCCGCGTCGCGCCGGCGTGGGTGGGCGTCGCCGCCGCGGCCGGACTCGTGCTTGGCGTCGTCGGCGGACAGATGAGCGCTCGGATCGGCGCGCCCGTGCAGCCAGCGATTCCAGCGACCACGACGGCGTTATCCGATGAGCCGCCGCCGATGAATCCGGCCAATACCCCGCGCTTGGACATGGAGCTCGAGGGCTTGAGCATTCCGGCATTCGACGACATCGACGGCATCACGCCGCGTATGTTGACGGTCTCCACGCGCATCGGCGGATAAGGGGCGCACGGCTGCCAGCCATCGTCTTTCGGAAGGGCCTCGATCTCAAGGAAGCCGTCGCGGCCGATCTGGCCGCGGCCTATCACAGCCGTCTCGTCGACGACGTGCGCGTGGGGGGATTCGTCCGCACCACGGGTCGGCTCACCGTCCACCTCGCCAGGGAGTTCGGGTTTTGTTACGGCGTGGATCGCGCGGTGGATTACGCGTATCAGACCCGAAAGAAGTTCCCGTCCAAACGGGTGTTGCTCACGGGCGAGATCATCCACAACCCGCACGTGAACGATCGTCTGCGCGAGAAAGGCATTCGCATCCTCACGGATCCCGGCGAGGATCGCACGACGCTTGGACCCGATGACGTCGTGATTCTTCCCGCGTTTGGCGTGTCCATTGCCGAGCTCGCCGAGCTCGAACGCCAGGGTTGCACGCTGGTGGACACGACGTGCGGCTCCGTGTTGAACGTCTGGAAAAACGTGCGGCGCTACGCGCAGGACGGTTTCACGTCGGTGATCCACGGCAAGGTGCATCACGAGGAAACGCGCGCGACCGCGTCCCAGGCCACCCAGTATCCGAACGGTCATTTCCTGATCGTCCGCGACGAAGCCGAGGCGGATCTCGCGTGCGGTTTTATTCGCGATGGAGGTGACGCCACGGCGTTCATCTCGCGGTTCGGCGAAGCGGTGTCGCCTGGATTCGATCCCGATCGTCACCTCACGCGCATCGGCTGCGCGAATCAGACGACGATGCTGATGACCGAGTCACTCAAGATCGGCGAGATGTTCCGGCGCGCGATGGCCGATCGGTACGGCGAGGGAGAACTCGCGACGCGGTTCCGCGCGTTCGACACGATCTGCAGCGCGACGCAGGAACGTCAGGACGCCGTGGTCGCGCTCCTCGACGAACAGCGGTTGGACCTGATGGTCGTGATTGGCGGTTACAACAGCAGCAATACCTGCAATCTGGCCAGGATTTGCGCCGAGCGGACGCCGACCTTTCACATCGCCGATCCGGACTGCCTGGTGTCGTCGACCGAAATCCGGCACCGGCCGATCGGCGCGCCCTCGACGGCCGACGTCGCCGAGCAAACCGGGCGGGACTGGCTGCCCGCCGGCCCCTTGCGGATTGGCTTGAGTGCCGGGGCCTCAACCCCTAATAACATCGTCGGCCAAGTCATCGAAAAACTGGGCGTGCTGGCCACCGAGCCCGACCCAGGCAATCGGGATGCCGGGGTTTCACGTCCGTAAACATTGCCTGTTTGAGAGGCGTAAGTCTGGTCGTGACCATCAATACGTTCGGACTCATGCCCCGGGTGTGGGTTCTCGGGGCCCTCGGGCTCGGGCTGACCGTCCCTCTCGCGGGAAACAGCCTCTTTTCGCAAGCCTCCAGCCAGGTTCGGCCGCCCACCGCCCAGCCAGTGACGCAGCCCGTGGGTCAGGCGACCGGGCAGCCTCCGGGACGGGGCGCCACTCCAACCTCCCCGTCGGAACAGGACCGCGGGCCGGGAAACCGCCAGGGCCGCACCGAATGGGAGTGGTGGAAAGACCCCGCGGTCAAAAAGGAACTTGGCCTCACCGAGCAGAAGGCCCGTGATCTTGACCGGATCTTCCAGGACCGCCTCCGCGCGATCAAGCCGTTTGCCGACGAATATTGGACGCAGCTCGAGGAATTGAGCCGGATGGCCGCTGAACGGAAGGTCGACGAAGCCGTCTTCGCCCTCCAGGTCTCGAGGGTCGAAGTGCTGCGGTCTCGGCTGAACGAAAGCCGAACGATCATGTTTTACCGGATGCACCGCAAGCTCACTGATGAACAGGTGAAAAAACTGCGGGAAATCCGCGAAGCGCGCGATCGCAATCGAAGCGGCCGGGGCGGGGGATCGAGGTAACATCTGCAAGGTTTGAGCGGCCGGCTTCCCTCCTGCCGGCTCGCTGGGAGTAACAGGCAATGATCAAGTCGATGCGGGGCGTATGGGTGCGGGCTTTCGCGGTGTCGATCCTCCTTCCGGCCGCGGCGTGGGCGCAATCGACGACGCCGGCGACGGCGCAGTCTCCCCAGACACCGCCAATCGATCGCTACGTCGTCGGCCAGGCCAAACCGCCGGACGTGCCAGGGACGACGCAACAGGATCTGACGCTCGAGCAGGCCGTCCAGATGTCGCTCGAGAAGAACCTGTCGCTGCAGGTGGCGAAACTGGGCCCGCAGCTGGCTGACTACAGCCTGCAGTCGGCGCGCGCGGCGTTCCTGCCGCGGTACACGTCCCGGTACTCCATCAACAATTCGACGAACCCGTCGAACAACGTGCTGCAGGGCGTCGTCAACGTCACGCAAAACACCCAAAACTTCGACGGCACGTTTGCCCAGCTCTTGCCATGGCATGGCGGGAACTTCAGCGTGAACTTCACGAACAGCCGACAGGGCACGAATGACGTGACGGCACGGGTCAACCCGGCCTTCAACTCTCGCCTTTCGTTCTCCTACACTCAGCCGCTGCTGGCCGGCTTCAAGATGGACGGCACCCGCAACGAGCTGCGGACGGTGGCCATCCAGCGGCAAATCGCTGACATCCAGTTGCTCACGACCATCGAGAACCTGCGTGCCGACGTGCGGCAGGCGTACTGGACCCTGCGGTCGGCCATCGAGCAGATCGAGATTCAGAGACGTCTGCTGCAGCTCGCGCTGCGCTCGTGGGAGGACAGCAAGATTCGCGTCCAGATTGGCTCGCTCGCGCCGATCGAAACCCTGCAGTTCGAATCCCAGGCCGCCAGCGCCGAACAGGCGCTCCTCGACGCCCAGATCCGCTGGAGAACGGCAGAGCTCAATCTGAAGCTCCTGCTCGCCTCGGGCGCCGACGACGACATCTACAAAGCGACGTTGAACCCGGTCGACCAGCCGCAGATCTCGGTGCAGGCTGTCGACATCCCGGGAGCGGTGACAGGCGCGTTGAGCCAGCGCTCGGACCTGGTTCAACAGCGCAAGAACCTCGACATCAATCAGCTATTGCTCGAGGTCACCAAGGACCGCACGCGCCCGCAGCTCGATCTCTCGTCCGGCTATAACACCAGCGGGCAGGGCGGCACGCGTTTCAGCAGCGGTGTCATCACCGAGGAGAGCGGATATTCCGGCGCCTTGAGACAACTGGGGACGTTCGACACGTCGGGCTGGAACACCCAGCTGAACTTCACGGTGCCCTTCGGCCGCGACTGGACCACCAACCGCGTCGCGTACGCGCGCCAAGTGCTGCAGCTCGACCAGACGAAAGCGAACATCAAAGCGGCGGAGCTGCGCGTCTCGGCCGAAGTCACCAATGCGGGCCTGGCGATCGAGAACACCTACAAGCAATACCAGGCCGCGCAGACCGCGCGCTCGGCGGCCGAGCGGAACGCCGAGGCCGCGCAAACGCGCTTCGAGAACGGTGTCGCCACGAACTTCGAGGTCGTCACGCTGCAGAATACGTTGACGAACGCGCGGCTCACGGAGCTCAGCCGTTTGATCGCGTACGTCAACGCGATCGCAGAGTTTGAGCGTATTCAGCGCGTCGGACGGTAAGAAGGGCAAGGGCAGAGGGCAAAGGGGGCCGGGGAGTGTCAAGCCGGTAATGCGCAAAACGATCGTCATTGTCGTGATTCTGGCCGCCCTGGGCGGCGGCGCCTGGTACTACCGGTCCGGCAACGGCGACACCGCGGCGGCCTCGCCCAATCAGCCGGGCGGCGGCGGTCCGGGCCGCGGCAGCCGAGCCCCCATGCCCGTGGACATGGCGCCGGCGACGCGCCACGAAGTGATCGACTACATCACCGTCGTCGGCAATCTGATCGGCCAGGCGACAGTGGACGTCGTGCCGCGCGTCGGCGGGCGCATCGAGTCGATTCCCGTCAAGATGGGCGATCGCGTCACGAGGGGCCAGACGATCGCGAAGATCGAAGACGACCAGATCCGCGAGCAGATCAACCAGCGGCTGGCCAGCCTCAAAGTCAACGAGGCGAACGTCGCGCAGCGCGAAAGCGACGCCAAGCTGACCGAGACGATCTACGCGCGGATGAAGGCGCAGTACGACCGCGACCTGCTGTCGAAGCAGCTCCTCGAGGACGCCGAAGCCAAATACAACACGGCGGTCTCGAACGTCGGCGTCGCGAAAGCGCAGCTCGTGCAGATGCAGTCCTCCGTGGACGAGTTGAAGATCACCCTGGCGAACACGACGGTGACCTCCCCCGTCGACGGCTTCGTCAGCCGCCGCGTGCTCGATCAGGGCGCGTTTGCCGGCGCCAACACCGTGATTCTGTCCGTAGTCGACATCAGCGTCGTGCGGATGGTCGCCAATGTCGTCGAAAAGGACATGAAGCGCGTGCACTCGGGCGTGCAAGCGCTGGTGGAAGTCGACGCGTTTCCGGGGGAGCAATTCGCCGGCGTGGTCAGCCGCGTCGCGCCCGTGTTCGACCCGGCGACGCGGACCGCGCCGATGGAGATCGAAGTGCCCAATCCCGGGTACCGGCTGAAGCCCGGCCTGTACGCGCGCGTCAAGCTCACGGTCGATCGCCGGCCCAACGCGCTGACGGTCCCGCGCGGCGCCATCGCGGACATCGAAGGCAAGCGCGGCGTGTTCATGCTCGAGAACCAGGTCGCCAGGTTTCACGAAGTGAAGACCGGGCTTCAGGACAACGAGCGCGTCGAGATTCTCGACGGGTTGAACGAAGGCCAGCGCGTCGTGACGGTCGGCACGCTCGCTTTGCGCGACGGCGATCGGATCTCGGTCGTCGGCGAACCGAACGGCGACGGTCAGGGGCGCCGCGGACGCCGCGGCGGCGGCGGCGCGAACCAGCCCCCGACCGGGCGAGAGTAGAGGCGGGCTTCCGCCTTCGCTAAAGCTACGGCGGACCACCGTAGCCTTGGCGGAGGTGGTCCGCCGGCCTGACAGCGCAACAAACGGAGACCTAATGTCCATTCCTCGCATCGCGATTCAACGGCCAGTCACGATGTTCATGATCTCCGCCGTCATCATCCTGCTCGGCATGCTCTCGCTCGCGCGTTTGCCCGTCGATTTGATGCCGGACGTGACCTACCCGAGCATCACCGTCCGCGTGGGGTACGGCGGCGTCGGACCACAGGAGATCGAAGAGCTGATCGTGCGCCCGCTCGAGCAGTCGCTCGCGGCTGTGCCGGGTCTGGAGCAGATCAACTCGACGGCGAACGAGGGCTCCGGCCAGGTGCGCCTCAGCTTCGCGTGGGGATCCGACCTGAACGAATCGGCCGACGAAGTGCGGTCGCGCGTGGACCGGGTGCGCGGCCGGCTGCCCGAGGAAGCCGACGCCCCGAGCGTCCAGAAATTCGACGCGGCCTCGTCGCCCATCATGGGGATCGGCGTCGGTGGCAATTTCGACCGCGTGACGCTGCGCGAGATCGCCGAGCACGATCTCGTCCCACGGTTGGAGCGCGTCGAGGGCGTGGCGGCCGTCACCGTCATGGGCGGGCTGCGGCGGCAGATCCACATCGAGCTCTCCAAGGAAAAGATCACCGCCCTGGACTTGTCGGTCGATCGCGTGATCAGCACGCTGCGCACGGAGAATCAGAACGTGCCGCTCGGCGAGGTCGACGAGGGCGACACGACCTACCTGCTCCGCAGCCAGGGCCAGTTCCAGAACATCGACCAGATCAGAGATCTGGTCATCATGACCAAAAACGGCGTGCCCGTGTACATGCGCGACATCGCCGAGGTCAAGGACACGACCGAAGACCTGCGGTCGTTCCAGCGGATCGACGGCAAGCCTGGCGTCCGCATGCAGGTGACGAAGCAGTCCGGCAAGAACACCGTCGCGATCGCCACCGCGGTCAAGGCCGAAATCGACCGGATCAACCAGAGCTCGACCGTGCGCCTCACGCTGCTCGACGATCAGTCGAAATTCATCACGCGCGCCATCACGTCCGTGACCGAGCACGCGTATCTTGGCGCGATTCTCGTCGTCGCCATCATCTTCGCGTTTCTGCGCAACATCCGCTCGACGCTGATCATCTGCACGTCGATTCCGATCTCGGTCATCGGCACGTTCGCGCTGCTCTATTTCGGCGGCTTCACGCTGAACACGATGACCTTCGGCGGCCTGGCGCTCGGCATCGGCATGATCGTCGACGCGTCGATCGTCGTCCTCGAGAACACGTTCCGGCACATGGAGATGGGCAAGCCGCGGATGCAGGCCGCGATCGAGGGCAGCGAGGAAGTCTGGTCGGCGATTCTCGCCTCCACGCTCACGCACATCGCGGTGTTCGTCCCCCTGCTCTTCCTGTCGGGCGTGTCGAGCATCCTCTTCGTGCAGCTCTCGTATGTCGTCATGTTCTCGCTCACGATGTCGCTGTTCGTGGCGGTGACGGTCGTGCCGGTGCTGTGCTCGCGGCTGCTGAAACTGCCGCCGCCCGTCGAGCAGCGCACGGGCGCGCTGGCCAAGCTCTACACGGCGAGCGAGCGGTTCTTCACCAGGATGGATGATGCCTATCGGAGCGCGATTCACGTGGCGCTTCAACACCGGCCGACGGTCCTCCTGACGGCGACGGGTCTCACCGTGGCCGCGTTCGTGATCCTGCCGACCATCCCGAGCGAGCTGGTGCCGCAGGCCGATGAAGGCGAGGTGTCGGTCAGCGCGCGCATGCCGGTCGGCACCCGCATCGAGCGGACGGAAGCGGTCGCGATTCAGCTCGAGCAGATGGTCCGCGCCAATGTGCCCGAGGCCACGACGATCATCGCGTCGGCCGGCGGCGGCGGCTTCATGGGCGGCTCGGGGACGAACGCCAACATCAACGTCAAGCTTGCGCCGCGTGACGAGCGCAAGCGCACGAGCGATCAGATCGCGACGGACCTGCGGCGCGTGCTCGTCGGGCTGCCAGGCGTCATGATCACGACGCGCGCGTCGGGCGGCAACCAGCAGCTCTCGCGCATCCTTGGCGGCGGGAACCAGGACAGCCGGCTCGCGGTGGAGATTCGTGGCGACGAGCTCACCGAAGCGCGGCGGCTCGCGCAATCGGTCCTCGAGGTCCTGAAGAACACCGACGGGATCGCCAACCCGCAGATCGGCCGCGAAGAGGGCCGGCCCGAGCTCGCCATCCGCGTCGACCGACCCAAGGCCGCGCTGCTCGGCCTGACGGTCTCGGGCGTCGCGAATACGATCCGCACGAACATTGGCGGCACGCAGGCGGCCTTCTACCGCGAACGCGGCAAGGAGTTCCCCATCATCGTCCGGCTGCGCGAGGAGGACCGCGAGCGCATCGACTCGGTCAACGACGTGCTCATCAGCACCCCGTCGGGCCTCGTCCTCCCAGCCAAGAACCTGCTCGATCTCCGGCCCCAGACGGGCCCCACGCAGATCGACCGGAAGAACCAGCAGCGCATCACCCGCGTCAACGCCGAGCTCGAAGCCGGCGTGGCGCTCGGCGACGCGGTGAAGAACGTCCGCGCCAACCTGCGCAGCATCCAGGACCAGATTCCGCGCGACTTTTTCGTGGAGTTCGGCGCCGAAGTCGAGCAGCAGGCCCGGGCGTTCCAGCAGCTCCAGGTGCTGCTCGTGCTGGGCATCCTCCTCGTCTACGCCGTCATGGCGTCCCAATACGAATCGCTCCGGGATCCCTTCATCGTCATGTTCTCGGTGCCGGTGGCGGCCATCGGGGTGGTGGGGGCCCTGAAGCTCACCGCAACGTCCTTCAGCCTTCAGGCGTATATCGGAGTAATCATGCTGGCGGGGATCGTGGTCAGTAACGCGATCCTCCTGGTCGATTACACCAATATCCTGCGGCGGCGGGACGGCAAGCCGCTCCGGGAAGCGGTCGAGCTGGCGGGACGGACCCGGCTCCGGCCGATTCTCATGACGACCCTCGCGACGATTCTGGGACTTGTGCCGATGTCGCTCGGCCTCGGCGAAGGCGCCGAACTGCAGGCCCCGCTGGCGCGGGTCGTGATTGGCGGACTGGCGACGTCGACGCTCGTGACGCTCGTCCTCGTCCCGACCGTGTACACGCTGTTCGAAGAAGGATTTTCCGGATTGCGCCGTAAAGCTGGACCGGCGCACTCTCACCTAGAGCGAGCGTAAACGACCATGAAAAAGCTGGTGATCCTCCTCATTCTGATCGCGGTCGCGGGCGGCGGCGCCTACTACTACTACAAGTACGGCAAGACGGTCGAGAAGCCGCAGGTCATCCAGGCGACGGTCTCCCGGGGCGACATCATCGAAGTCGTGAATGCAACCGGGACGCTCGAACCGATGCGCCGCGTCGACGTCGGATCGCAGGTCTCGGGCGTCGTCCAGCAACTGTTCGTCGACTACAACTCGATCGTCACGCAAGGCATGGTCCTCGCCAAGATCGACCCCAGCCTGCTGCAGGTCCAGGTCGAGATCCAGGAAGCCAACATCGAGCGGCAGCAGATGGAGATCGAAAACCAGAAGGTGCAGCTCGAGGATCTGCAACTGCAGCTCGCGCGCACGCAGGCGCTCTTCGATAAGCAGCTGCAGAACCAACAGCAGCTCGATGCCTCCAGGCTGGCCGTCAAGAACCGCCAGGCCCAGATCGCCTCGGCGCAGAAGCAGATGGTGCAATCCGAAGCGAACCTGCGCCAGGCGAAGTTGAACGTGAGCTACACGACCATCGTGTCGCCGATCGACGGCGTCGTGGTCGAACGCCGGGTCGATCGCGGCCAGACGGTGCAGTCGAGCACGAATGCGCCAACATTCTTCATCCTCGCCACGGATCTGCGCACCCTGAGGCTGTCGGCTGGCGTGGACGAGGCGGACATCGGCCGGGTTGAAGTCGGGCAGAGAGTCGTGTTCAGGGTCGACGCCTACGGCGGGCAGGAGTTCGAGGGCACGGTTGACACCGTGCGCTTGAACGCGACGAACACCAACAACGTCGTCACCTATCCCGTGTGGATCAAGGTGCCGAATCCTGAGCTGAAGCTCCGTCCATCGATGACGGCGACGCTGCGCGTCATCATTCAAACGGCTTCGAACGTCGTGCGCGTGCCGAACACGGCGCTGCGGTTCCGCCCCAACAACGATATCTACACGGCCCTCGGCCTCGAACCGCCAGCGGCCGGTCGCGGACGCTCACTTGCCTCTGAGATCGCCAACGACAACAACGGCGGCCGCGCGGGGGCGGCACCGGGCAGGGGTCGCGAAGGCGGACAGCAGAGTGCCCAGCCGGGCACGGGTCGCGAAGGCAGCCAGCAGAGTGCCCAGCCGGGCGGTCAGCAAGGTGGTCAGCAGGGCGCACAGCCGGGACGCGGCGGCGATCGCATGCAGGGAGGCGGCGGCCAGGGCGGCAATCGCCAACCCGGCCAGGGCGCCCAGAATCGCCAGGGCGGCGGCACAGGCTTCGGCCGGCAGACCGGCATGGCCAACCTGACGCCTGAACAGATCCAGCAGTTTCGCGAGCGCTACGGGCGCGGCGGCGGCGGTAACAGCGGCCGTAGCGGCGGTCAAGGCGGACGCGGCGCCACGGCGCAGCAGAATGCGACCGCCCCGCCGGTCGAGCTGACGGCTGACAAAATTGACGAGTTGTTTGCGCCGGTGCAGCGGCCCGAACAGCGCGCCTCGGTCTATACGTGGACTCCCGCGAAGACTCCGCCGGAGCTCAAGCAGGTGAACATTCGTCTCGGCGTCACCGACGGCACGTTCAGCGAGCTCCTGTCCGACAACCTGCAGGTCGATCAGCAGGTCGTGACCGGCGTGCTTATCCCTCAGGCGCAGCGGCCCACGCAGCCTGGCCAGAGCATCTTCGGCCAGCCGCAGCGCGGCATGCCTGGCGGCATGATGCCGGGCGGTGGTCCGGGCGGCGGCGGCAATCCCGGCGGCGGGGGCGGTGGTGGTGGCGGCGGACGCGGCGGCGGCGGGCGGGGGGGAGACTGAGGACCCGCGTCATTGAGTTATTGGGTTATTGGGTTATTGAGTTATTGAAGAGCTTTCGCGTCAACGACGCGGTAAGCAGGGTTTCAATAGCGCGATAACTCAATAACCAAATAACTCAACGGTTCGTTCGTTGGCCCATCTTTTTGGAGTGCACTGATTGCCTGTGATTTCCGTTAAGAATCTCACCAAGATCTACGTGGTGGGGGAAATTGAAGTGCGCGCGCTGCGAGGCGTGTCGCTCGACGTCGAGGCCGGCGAGTTCGTGGCCGTGACTGGACCGTCGGGGTCCGGCAAATCGACGTTCATGCATATTGTAGGCTGCCTCGACCGGCCGACCACCGGCGAGTACCACCTCGATGGTCGCGACGTGTCGAAGTTGTCCAAGGACGATCTGGCCAACGTCCGCAACTCGAAGATCGGATTCGTGTTCCAGGGGTTCAATCTCCTTTCGCGCACGACCGCGCTGGACAACGTCGAGCTGCCGCTGCTCTACATGCGCAAGAACGGCCTGCGATCTGCCGAACGGCACAAACGCGCGATGGCGGCGCTCGAGGCGGTGAACCTGACCGATCGGTTCCACCACTACCCCAATCAACTCTCGGGCGGCCAGCAGCAGCGCGTCGCAATCGCCCGATCGCTCATCAACGAGCCGTCCATCCTGCTCGCCGACGAGCCGACCGGCAATCTCGATACGCGGACGAGTATCGAGGTGATGGGCATCTTCCAGCGCCTCAACAAAGAGCGCGGCATCACGGTGCTGCTCATTACCCACGAAGCGGATATCGCCGAGTACGGGACGCGGCTCATTCGATTCCGCGACGGTCGAGTGGTGACCGATCAGAAGGTCCTGCACCGCCGGAACGCCGCCGACGAGCTCGCGGCCCTTCCGCCGCCGGAGCCGGATCAGATCGCGCCCCCTGAACACGAAGGTGAGGCCGCGCACTGATGTCCCTGCTCATGACGCTCCGGATCGCGTTCAAGGCGCTCGGCCGCAACAAGCTGCGGACGGCGCTGACGATGCTGGGGATGATCATCGGCGTCGCGGCGGTCATTGCGATGGTCGCGCTCGGATCGGGCGCGCAGGCCATGATCGAGGAGCAGGTGCGATCGACCGGCACCAACCTCATCACGATTTCGCCCGGCAGCTTCAACATGGGCGGCGTGCGCGGCGGCGGCGGCACCTCGACGCGCCTCACGCCCGAGGACGCCGAGGCGCTGCGCGAGATCCCGGAGATCGAATACGTCTCCGAGAGCGCCGGCACCCGCTCGCAGGTCATCTACAGCAACCAGAACTGGAACACGCAGATCGAGGGCGTGAACATCGACCTGCCGCTCATCCGGTCCTGGCAGGTGCAGTACGGCACGTTCTTCACGGCCGAGGACGTCAAGTCGGCCGCGAAGGTCTGCGTGCTCGGCGCCAACGTCGCCGACAACCTGTTCGGCGAGGGGGTCGATCCGACCGACGTGCAGATCCGGATCCGGAACCAGCCGTTCAAGGTGCTTGGCGTCATGACGCGCAAGGGCGCTTCCGGCGGCGGTCAGAACCAGGACGACCAGGTCTTCGCGCCGTACACCACGGTGATCAAGAAACTCTCCGGCCAGCAGAATATCAACCGCATCTTCGCGGCGTCCCGGACCGCCGACGAGCTCAGCAGCGCGGCCGCGGCCGTGACCGCCGCGCTGCGCATTCGCCACGGGATCGAGCCCGGCGACACCGACGACTTCATGGTCCAGACGCAGGACGACATCGTCGCGCTGCGCACGCAGACGGCGAGCACGATGTCCTCGCTCCTGATGGGTATCGCCGCCGTCTCGCTACTTGTCGGGGGCATCGGCATCATGAACATCATGCTGGTCTCGGTGACCGAACGGACGCGCGAGATCGGACTGCGCATGGCCATTGGCGCGCGCGGCTTCGACGTGCTGCTCCAGTTCCTCATCGAGGCGGTCGTCATCAGCCTCGCGGGCGGTCTTGTCGGTATTGGTGTCGGATATCTTGCGTCCGAAGGCATCAAGGTCTACATGCAGTCGCCCACGCTCATTCCGCCGGATGCCATCATCATCGCGGTGGGCTTCTCGGCTGCGGTCGGGATCTTTTTCGGGTTCTACCCGGCGCGCAAGGCGGCCGGGCTCGATCCGATCGAAGCGCTGCGGTTCGAATAGCGGGTTTCGTTACGCGAGCGTTGCAAGTCGTTGGCAAGACGTGTCAAGTTGGATCGGTTGTAGTGGGGGGCAGGAAGGCGGTTCCCGCAGGCATGCGCTTGCGGGAACTGGGGTTCGGTGGCGGCACCCAGCCGTCCCGATTTGGTGAGGGAGCAATCGTTATGAAACGTATCAGTGCACTGCTGAGCGTGGCGGCGGTCGTCCTGTGGACGGTCGGCGTGTACGCGCAGGCAAAGCCGAACTTCTCGGGCAAGTGGGTCAGAGAGGCTCCGGCCGGCGGCGCCGCTGCGGGCGGCGGTGGTGGGGGCGGCGGACGTGGCGGTGGCGGCGGCTGGGGGATGGAGAACACCATCACTCAGGACGCCAAGACCCTGACAGTCGAGTACACCCAGGGCCAGAACCCGGTCAAGCTCGTGTACAACCTCGACGGCTCTGCGAGCACGAACAAGATGATGGGCCGCGGTGGCGAGGCGACGGATCAGGTCTCCAAGGCCACGTGGGATGGCGCAAAGATCGTCATCTCGACTACAACGCCAAACGGCGAAGTGAAGCGCGTGGTCTCGATGGAAGGCGCGAACCTGGTGATCGAGACGACGGCGCCGGGACGTGAAGGCGGCGAACCGACGACGACCAAGGCCGTCTACAAGAAGGCCTAGGTCGACGGGCAACGAAAACCCAGAAGTGAAAGTCAGATAGTCTGGTGGGGCGCGGAGCCGACAAGCTTCGCGCCCCGTTCTTTTTGGCGGAGACCTCCGCGTCCCCGCGAGGAGAGTGCATATGCGACGCGTAGCAGCAGCGATGACAATCGTCGCGACGATGGCGATCGTCGCGGGTCTGTCGGCGCAGGCCAAGCCGAGCTTCGCCGGCAAATGGACGCTCGATCCGGCTTCGGTGCCCGCGGCGCCCACGGGTGGTGGTGGCCGCGGCGGTCGCGGCGGCGGAATGGCCGGCTGGGGTCAGGACTTCACGGCGACCCAGGACGCGAACACGCTGACGGTCGAATACACCCAGGGCCAGAACCCGGTGAAGGTCGTCTACAAGCTCGACGGATCGGACAGCACGAACATGATGCCGGGCCGGCAGGGCGGCGAGCCAACCCCGCAGGTCTCGAAGGCCGTGTGGGACGGGGCCAAGCTCAACATCACGACCACCGCGAATTTCGGCGGCAACTCGATCGAGATCAAGCGCGTCGTCTCGCTCGAGGGCGGCAACATCGTGCTCGAAACCACGCTGCCGGCGTTCGGCGGCGGCGGCGGCGGCGGCGAGCCGACGACGACGAAAGTCGTGTACAAGAAGAGCTGAGAAAAAGCTCAAAGGCTCAGAGGCTAAAAGGCTCAAGGGAGCAAGGCAATGAAACAGCCGGCGCTAGCGCTGGCGATCGGCGCGCTTGGGATCGCCTTATCCGCAGCCGCGCAGTCCAAGCCGAACTTCGCCGGGATCTGGATCTCCGTTCCGGATCCGGCGTCGCGGGGGTCGGAAACGCAGTTGGTGATCGAGCAAACCGCAGGCGAGCTCGTCATAGAACACCAGTCGCAGGCGGGTCCGTACAAGCTCCTATACAAGCTCGATGGGTCGGAAACGACGAATACGATTCCGGGCCGCGTCGGGCGCGGCGCCGCCGCGACCGCGACCTCGGTTGCCGCGTGGGAGGGGAACACGCTCGTTATCAAGACAAACATCCCGCGCGGGACGCCGCCGGATGTACGGACGATTCGGTACCGGGAGGTCCTCTCGATCGAGTCTGACGGGCGGCTCGTCATCGAGCAGTCGGCGAGCCTGGCCGACGGGCCGACGCAGACCAATCGGCAGGTGTATCGGAAGAAGTCCGCCTGGGCGGATTTAGAAATCAATCCGCCCTACGTCCCAGCCAGACCTTCCAGCAACTCCCTCGCCGTCCGTCCAGTGATCGGATCGCGCAGGTCAGGCGCGATCTCCGCCAGCGGCTGAAGCACGAATCGCCGCTCGCGGAAGCGCGGATGCGGCACGTCGACGCCCGGGGACTGAATGATGCGGTCGCCGTAGAGAATCAGATCGAGATCGAGCGTGCGCGCCGCCCGCGGCGTCACGCGCGTCCGGCCGCGTTCATGTTCCAGCGCGAGAAGCAGCTGGATTAGCGCCGCGGGCTCCAGCTCAGTCCGACCGGTGACGACGGCATTGAGATAGCGGGGCTGAGGATCCGGCACGTCCGCCGGCTCCGTCTCGATAATCGTTGATGCCTGGAAATCGCCGAGATGTTCGCGAAGGCGATCAAACGCCCACTCGACATGCGCACGCCGATCTCCGAGGTTGGATCCGACTGCGATCGCGACGAGAGACGGCATGTCAGAAGCTAGAGAGATGACAAGCTTCAGGTTCCGCGGACCTGCCGTACCCGTCGTACCGACGCCCGCCCTCAATCAGCGGCCCGGTCGCACCGACGCCGCCTATCCCAGTCAGCGGCCAGGCAGGACCGACACGTGCCTTATTCGATCCATCTGACGGGCAGGACGCCATCGCCGGTGCCGCTCGGCCCCGGCCCGTTGGCGCGGCGGCCGAGGAGATCTTCCCGGCCGGCGAGTATCTGGTCGAAGAACCGCTTCTGCTCGAGCGTCTCGCCGAGAATGACGCGGATCAGGCTCCGGTGCCGGGCGTGGGTGACCGTCGCCAGGCGCGACTGCCAGCGCGTGACGAACGCGTCGGCGAGCTTCGCGTCGCTTTCGACGAGCGGCAGGTAGCTTTCCTTCTTGGCCGGCGCCGGGATGTCCGGCTCCCGCTCGTCGTCGGGCGTGTCGCCGAGCTCGGCAATCGCGGCCTCGAGCCACTGGAGGTGCACGTCCTCGCGGGCGATGACGTACTGATACGTGTTGTTGAAATCGTAGTCGGTGACGTGCCGGGCGACCGCGACGTGCCGCTGCCGCAGCGCCAGCTTCTCGCGGTGGCATTCCTTGATCACGTTCAGGAGATCGGCGGGTCTCACGTGTTTTGCTTCTGCTTGCAGGTGATGCAGACGCGGGTCCAGGGAATCGCTTCGAGGCGCGCCGGCGGGATGGGGTCGCCGCAGTCGCGGCAGATGCCGTACACGCCCTTCTCCATCCGGTAGAGCGCCTCTTCGATCGCCTGCAGGATCTTGGCGTCGGTCTGCTTCAACTTCAGCTGAATGTGAACTTCGTTATTGCCGCTGGCCTGATCGGCCAGGTCGCCCTGCCGGCTGTTGACGTCAATCGACGCCGGCAGCGGCCGGGTGCCGGTGGAGGTCGCCAGGATTTCGCCGCGCTTCCTGAGCAGCGTCTCCTTGAGCGAGCCGAGCTGGGTCTCGGTGAGAACTTTTTCCGTCATGACACAGTGCCGCGTTCAGGCGCGACCTTAACAAAACATAATAGCAGGCTGCCGGGCGGACCTAAACAGGTTGCTGCAAGAGCCAGCAACCTGAACTTAGAACTTCGAACTAAGAACTTCGAACTGCGGAATCTGGCCGTTTTCGTGAGGTTCCAAGTTTGAAGTTCTAAGGTCGAAGTTCAGGCCGCGTTTTTGAGCGGCCTGTTTACTCCCCCTTCAGCGTCCCCAGCGGCTTCCGCACCAGCACGTCCGCGCTCGAGATCAAGCCGACCACGCTCACCAGGGCCGCGGTCAGCACCACGCCACCGAGCAGCAGGATCGGCGCCGGCCGCCAGTCGATTTCAAACAGGTATCGCGCGAGCACCCACGAGAGCACGCCTGCTCCACCCGCCCCGAGGAGGCCGGCCAGCGTGCCGAGCACGCCGTACTCGACGCTCACCATGGCCGCCAATCTCCGCGTGCTCGCGCCGAGCGTGCGGTAGATCGCCGCGTCATACAACCGTTGAAACTTCGTCATGGCCACGGCGCCGATCAGAATCAGCGTTCCTCCCGTGAGCATGACGATCCCGACGATGGTCACGCCGAGCGTGACGTTGTCGACGACCTCCCGAATCGCGCGCACAATCTCGCGGACGTCGATGGCCGAAACGTTCGGGAAACTCTTGACGAGCGCGCGCTGAAATCCGACCCGCGCGGCGGGATCCTCCCGCACCTCGAGAAACCCGACGAACGCATGCGATGTGCGCTGGACGGCCGGACCCGGCCTGAGCACGAAGATGAAGCCGCCGTTCTGCGCCTCGTCCCACGTGACCTCACGGATGCTGGTCACGCGCGCGCTCAGCACGCTCCCGGCCACGTCGAACCGCATGACGTCGCCGACCTCCACCTGCGCGTCGTCATAGACCTCCTTCTCGATCGAGACCTCGGTGTCGAATCCGTCAGGCGTTTTCGCCGTCGTGAGAGGCCCGGACCAGAACGTTCCGGCGATCAGCCGCTCGTTGTTCTGGATGGCGTTGCGATACGTGAGTCCGTACTCGCGCGTGAGCTCGCCGTGCTGACGGACCGCCTCGGCGTTTACCAGACGCGTCTGCCGCCCCTCCACGCCGACCACCCGGGCCCGCATCAGCGGCAGGACCCGTGGCGACGTCCGGACGTAGGGCGTGACGGCGGCCGTCACGCCATCGACCTGATCGGGCTGAATGTCGATCAGGATGAAGTCCGGCGAGTTCTGTCCAATCTCGACGGTCAGCTCCTGAATCAGATTGGCCTGGACCGCGCGGATCGCGAGGATAAAGAAACATCCGACGCCAACGGCCATCAGAATGACGCGTGTCTGATTGCCCGGCCGGCTGAGGCTGAGAATCGCGTGCCGGACCGCGAACCGCGGCGAACGCGCGAGCGGACGGCTGAACCGTACGAGCAGATGACTCGCGACGAACAGCCCCGACGCCATGACGACCAGACCGACGGAGACATACAGACCCGCCTGAAGAGAGCCGGCCTGCCAGACGGCGATCAGCGCGAGCGCCGCAGTCGTCGCGAGCCCCGCCAGCCAGCTCCGCCAGTCGCGTCGACGCGCGGTCATCGCCGTGTCCGCGCGGAGGAGCAGGAGCGGCTTGACCCGGCGGACTTCCATCAGCGGGACGAGCGCGAACAGCAGCGACACGAGGAGACCGACCGCGATGCCTTGCAGCGCCGCCGACCAGGTGACGCCGACGGACGACACGCCGAACGGCTTCAACATGGATGCCGGAATCGCCGCCGCCGCCACGGTTGCGAGCAGCAGCCCAAGCAGGCCGCCGGCCGCGGCGAGCGTGAGTACCTGCAGGACATAGGTCGCGAGCACCTGAGCCGACGTGGCGCCCAGACACTTCAGCACCGCGACGCTTCGAATCTTCTGCTGCACCAGGACGCGGGTGACGCTCCACACGCCGATGCCGCCGAGCACGACGATGGCGAACCCGACCAGGCTCAGGTCGTTCTCGGCCATCGTCAGATTGCGACCGAGCCGATCTTCCAGGCCGCGCCATGACCGCACGACCACGCTGTCGCGGATGAAGGTGCGACGCAGCCGGCTGGCCAGCTCTTCGACGTTGTCGTCCTCCACCCGCGTGAGAATCGCGTGCGTCGCGCGGCTGCCGAATCCGAGAAGCGACGTCGCGCGCAGGTCGGCCAGATCGACGTACACGCGTGGGCCGAAGGCGATACCCCCGCCCGGCCGCTGGACACGATCGCGCGTCACGACGCCGCGTATCGTGAACCGCCTGCCGGCCATGAGAAGCTCGTCGCCGACCTGCAGGCCCATTTCGATCAGGAACTCCGGCTGCACGAGCGCGCCGCCGGATCTCAGGAGATCGTGCGAGTAGACCTTGCCGCCATCGAGCTCGACCGCCCCGTAGAAGGGGAACCTCGCCTCGACGCCGCGCAGCTCGACCAGTCGAACCGTGCCGGTGCCGCGTCCCTCGACCGCCGCCGCCATCGTCTGGGTTTCGACGACTTCGCTGGTCTCGAGGACACTGGTGCCGAGCTCGGTGGTCAGCCGGGCGCGAAGGTCGGCCGTCCAGGCGCGCGATGACTGGACCACGAGGTCGGCGCCGATCAGGCTCCGCGCCTCGCGTGTCAGTGTGATCCGCACGTGTTGCACGACGCTTCGGAGCACGATGATGGCGGCCACGCCGATCGCCACGCACACGAAGAAGAACAGCAGACGCGCCCACGATGCGCGCGTCTCGCGCCACGCCATGCGGACGACGAAGCGCACGTCTCGAGCGACGTTCACGACACGACCCGCCCATCGCGCAGCGCGATCATTTCGTCGGCGAACTTCGCGAGCTCGGCGTCGTGCGTGACGAGCACGAGCGTCCGTCCCCGCTGGCGGTTGACCGCCACCAGCAGCTCGATCACCTGCCGTCCGGTGGCGCTGTCGAGGTTGCCGGTCGGCTCGTCGGCGAGCACGATGGGCGGATCGTTGGCCAGCGCCCGGGCGATGGCGACACGCTGCTGCTCGCCGCCCGAGAGCTGGGATGGATAGTGATGGCCCCGATTGGCCAGGCCCACGTCGTCGAGCAGCGCTTTCGCGCGCGATGCGGGCTCGCGAGCGCCGGCAATCTCCATCGGCACCAGCACGTTTTCGTACGCCGTGAGCGACGGCAGCAGATGGAAGAACTGAAACACGATGCCGACCTTCTCGCCGCGAAGCCGGGCGAGCTTTTCCTCGCTGAGTGACGTGATCTCCGTCCCCTCGAGCGAAATGCGCCCGGTGGTCGGCGCATCGAGTCCCGCGATGAGTCCGAGCAAGGTCGACTTCCCGCTTCCGGACGGCCCGGTGATGGCGACCGCGCGTCCGCGGGCAATCTGAAACGTCGTGGGATGAAGGATGGTTAGGGGCGATCCGCCGCTCGTGACGGTCTTGGAGACCTCGAACAGCTCAATCACTGGCCCCCACCGCCCAGTTCGTCCACGATGGTCCTGAGCGTGGGATAGAGCAATGCGGCAATCACTTTGGCGCCCTGCTCGTTCGGATGGATGCCATCCGCTTGATTCAGCTCGGGATGACCCGCAACGCCCTCCAGCAGAAACGGCACGAACTTCACGTCGGCGCGATACTCGCGCGCGAGTTGCACGAAGACGCCGCGAAACGCGTCGCGATAGTCGGGGCCCAGGTTCGTCGGCGCTTCCATCCCGCAGAGCGCCACGCGGACGCCCTTCCCACGCGCCGTGTCGATGATGGCTTTGAGGTTGTCGTGCGTCTGCTGGGTGCCGAGCCCGCGAAGGGCATCGTTTGCGCCCAGCGCAAGCACGAGGATGCGGACGCCGGGCTCGAGCGTCTGATCGATGCGACGACGTCCCCCGGCGCTCGTGTCGCCGCTGATTCCCGCGTTGACCGATTCGATCTGGTCGTATCCCTCCGCGCCGAACATCTCCTGAATGAGGGCCGGATACGCCTGCTGACTGAGCAGGTTGAGTCCCGCGGTCAGGCTGTCGCCGAGAAACGCAATCTTGAAGGTGGGGGCTTCGCCTGATTCGCCCGAGGGCGACGGCGGCACGGCCGCCTGGTCCGTTTGCGGCGGGGGCACGGGCCGGCCGCAGGCCACATTGCGCAGCGAGCACGCCGACAGCAGGGTCAGGGCGGCAAGAACCGCGAAGGCGCGCCGCGACGTCATTAGCTCATTCTACGGTTGGGAACCTGCCGAAGTTGCTCGTCGAGCGCCTGGACGGCGGCTTCGAGCATCTGGCGGTGCGCCGGCGATCGGGCGGAGGCGAGATCGGCGAGCGCGCGCGTGCGAGCCAGCTCGAGGGTCCGCCGCCGGCCCAGCGCGGCGGCTTCGGCCTCCGAGAGGGCCGCCCCCGGCTGCTCAGGCGCTTCGTGATCCGCCTGCTGTGATTCGACCGACTTGCTCTCCCATCCGCGGGCCATTCAGACAAAAATACCCCGGGTGACGTTCCGCCGCGCGCTGGGGCCCTTCGACGCCACGATGGTGGTCATCGGCGGCATCATCGGGTCCGGCATCTTCATCAATCCCTACCTGGTCGCGCGCGAGCTGGACTCGTCGTGGCTCGTGCTGTCGGCGTGGGCGGCCGGCGGGGTGATTGCCATCGCTGGCGCCTTCTCGTACGCCGAGCTCGGCCGGCTCCTCCCGCGCGCCGGCGGACAGTACGTCTACCTGCGCGAAGCGTGGCACCCGCTTGCCGGCTTTCTGTACGGCTGGGCGCTGCTCTTCATGATCGAAACGGGCGCGATGGCGGCCGTCGCCATCACTTTCGCTCAGTATGCGCTGCGGCTGGTGGGCGTCACGGGCGTGTCGCCACGCCCGCTCGCGATCGCGGCCATCGTGCTGCTGACCGTCGTCAACTACGTCGGCGTCAAACCCGGCAGCCGCGTGCTCAACGTGTTCGTGATCCTGAAAGTCGCGGCATTGGCCGCGCTGATCCTGCTGGCCTGGGCGCACGCCGCCACCCCCGACTGGCTGAGCGCCAGCCGGGTCGACGACACGCCGTCGGGCGCGCTCGCGTTCGGCGCCGCGCTCGTGTACATCCTGTTCGCGTACGGCGGCTGGCAGAACGCGAACTACGTGGCCGAAGAGATGCGCGATCCGCGCCGGCATCTGCCGCTCAGCCTCATCGCAGGCACGCTGACGGTCGTCGCGATCTATGTCCTCGTCAACATCGCCTATCTCCGCACGCTCGGGCTGGAGGGTCTGGCGGCGACGACGACGCCAGCCTCAGATGCCGCCGCGCAGTGGATGGGCGTCTACGGCGATCGTTTCGTGTCGGCAGCGATCGCCATCTCGACGTTCGGCTTCCTCAATCTCGCGGTGCTCGCACCGACCCGCGTGTACTACGCGATGGCAAAGGACGGCGCGTTCCTGCCGGCGCTGGCGAAGCTGCACCCGCGGTTTCAGACGCCTGGTGCCGCGATCGTTCTTCAGTCAGTCTGGGCCATCGCGCTCGCGGTCACCGGCGAGTACGAAGATCTCCTCAAGACGGTTGTCTTTGCGGACTGGATCTTCTTCGGGCTGACGGTCGCTGGGCTGTTCGTCCTGCGACCGAGGATGACCGGCGATTCCACCGGCTATCGCACGCCAGGCTATCCGTGGCTGCCGGCGTTCTTCGTGCTGGTCGCGATCGTCGTCGTCTTCAGCACGATTCGCGCGGATCCGGTCCGGCAGGCGGTGGGCGCGGGGCTGCTGCTGCTTGGCATTCCGGTGTACTACCTCTTCAAGCGCCGGAGCGGACATGCTTGACGCGCCGCTTGCCCCCTACCTCCTCTGGGCGAAGTCCCGGCAGCCTGCGGCGATCGACCTGGCGGGCAGCAACCTGCTCCACTGCACGCTCGACGACCTTCCCGGCGCCCGCGAGGCGGTCGATCTCTGGGCGAAGAATGACGACGGCTATCGGCCGCTGATCGACGGTCTCGCCACGCACTACGGCATCGCGGCGGAACGCTTCGTCACGGCGAACGGGTGTTCCGGCGCGAACTTCGTCACGATCGCCGCGCTCGTGGCGGCCGGAGACGAGGTGCTGATCGAACGGCCGGCGTACGATCCACTTGTCGGCGCATGTCTGCTGATGGGCGCGAATGTGCGACGGTTTGAGCGGCGGTTCGAGGATCGATATCAGATCGATCTCGGCGATCTCGCGCACCACATCACACCGCGCACCAGATTGATCGTCGTCACGACGCCGCACAACCCGTCAGGCGCGCAGTTGGATCGGTCCGCGCTCGTGACCCTCGGCACGCTCGCCAGTCGAGTGGGGGCGCACGTGCTGGTGGACGAGGTGTATCTGGATGCCGCGTCCGCCGTCAGGGGCGAGCACGGACCGGCCCTCTCGGCGGCACACCTCGACGGACCGTTCATCGTCACGAACAGCCTCACGAAGTCGTACGGTCTTGCCGGGCTTCGGCTTGGCTGGGCGATCGGCACTCCACCGGTTGCCATGCGGCTTCGCCGGACGCGCGACGTCATCGACAACGCCGGCAGCAGTCCGGCGGATCGATTGGCGGCGCTGGCTGTCGCGCAGCGCGCGCGGCTGTCGGAGCGAGCGCGATCGCTGCTGGGCGCGAATCTCGATCTGGCGCGACGGTTCCTGGCAGCCCAGCCGCTCCTGGAGGTCACCGAGCCGCCCGGCAGTTCCGTGATGTTCCCGCGCATTCGCGGCTGCGCCGATGCCGAGCCTTTCGTTCGCGTGTTGCTCGACGAGCACGGCGTCGCGGTCGCGCCGGGACGCTTTTTTGAAGCGCCGGCGCATTTTCGGATCAGC
This sequence comes from Vicinamibacterales bacterium, assembly GCA_035633215.1. GTDB lineage: Bacteria > Acidobacteriota > Vicinamibacteria > Vicinamibacterales > SCN-69-37 > DASQFI01. The sequence continues at coordinate 37,368 of DASQFI010000007.1, forward strand.
CTGGCCGGGCGCACCGACGCGCTCGCGGCCGGTCTCGATGCCATCGCTCGAACTCTGGCGCGCTGGCCAGTAAGCTCTTGATCTTGCTCTCAGCCTTTGAGCCTTTGAGCCTTTGAGCCTTTGAGCCTTTGACGCCGTGATACTGACGTGATTTGGGCTGCCGGCCCTAAAGGGCCGGCCTACACCTGGGCCGGGCTACATCTGCGGCTTGCTCGGTCCCGCTGTCTGATACACCTTCATCGCCGTCGCGATCATGCCTGCGATATCCGCGACGTTGGCCGGCAGGATCATGGTGGTCGTTTTTTGCGCCAGCTCGCCGAACTGGTGGACGTACTGTTCAGCGACGCGGAGCTGGGTGGCTTCCATGCCGCCCGGCAGACGAATCGCCTCGGCGACCTGTCGAAGCCCTTCAGCCGTCGCGCTGGCAACGGCCAGAATGGCCTGCGCCTGGCCCTCGGCTTCGTTGATCTGCTGCTGGCGCCGTGCCTCGGACGCCTTGATGACCTGTTGCTTGTCGCCCTCGGCGTTGTTGATCGCCGCATCGCGGGCGCCTTCCGAGGTCAGGATGACCGCGCGCTTCTCACGCTCGGCGCGCATCTGCTTTTCCATCGCGGCCAGCACGTCGTGCGGCGGCGTGATGTTCTTGATCTCGTAGCGCAGCACCTTCACGCCCCAGGGCTCGGACGCCTTGTCCAGCTCCTGCACGACCTGCATATTGATGTTCATCCGTTCCTCGAACGTCTTGTCGAGGTCGATTTTTCCGATCTCGCTTCGCAGCGTCGTTTGCGCAAGTTGTGAGATCGCGAAGTAGAAGTCGGCAATGCCGTACGACGCGCGCTCCGGGTTCAGGACCTTGAGATACAGAATGCCATCGACGCCGACCTGAACGTTGTCGCGCGTGATGCAGACCTGCGCGGGAATATCGACCGCCGTTTCCTTCAGCGAATGGCGGTACCGGATCACGTCCACGAACGGGACCAGGAAGTGGAAGCCCGCTTGCTTCACGCCCGAAAACCGGCCGAGCCGTTCGACGACGTACGCGCTCTGCTGCGGCACGACCACCGCGGTCTTCGCGACGACGATCAGCACCACGAGCACGGCGATCCCACCGACAATGAACAGCGGTTCCATCAACGGGCTCCTTCGGGTTCGACGAACAGCATCAGACCGTCCACGCGGACGACGCGGACGCGCGTCCCACGCGCCATCGGCACGGGGCTCGCGTTGCGCGCCGACCAGGCCGAGCCGCGCAGCTCGACCTTCCCGACCGCGCCGGGCGCAAGCTCCTCGCTGACGTGACCGATCTCACCAACCAGCGCGTCGACCGGCGGCAGTTGCGGATCGAGCTGAAACCAGCTCAGGAGCCGGCTGCGAAAGAGGAGCAGCCCGACCACCGACAGTCCCGCGAACAACAGAAGCTGCACCCAGCCGGGCCCGGCCAGGCCCATTCTGGACAGGAGTCCGACGATGACGGCGCCGACGCCGAAAAAGATGATGTAGAACCCTCCGGCGGACGCCATTTCAGCGAGCACCAGGAGGAGCCCCAGCACGAGCCAGTGCCACCAGAGAATATCCATGGTTGAATCCCGCGAGATTATGAGTCCGCACGGGCAGACCGCGCAAATCGGCGTGCACACGTTCTTGTTCGCGGTGTTTCTGGTCGCACTGATCGCGACATCGCCGCCGCGCGCGATTGGCGATGGCGGCGAGTACCTCGCGATGGCACTCGACATGGGCGCCGGCAGCGGCCCCTGGCTGACGAATGACGATGCCGCCCGGCTCCGGCCGGCGCTCGCCACGGTCGACGGCGTCCGCGACTGGGATCCGGCCTCGGTCGCGCATCAAAGTCGGGACGGGACGCGCGATTTCGTCCACTTCTGGTTCTATCCAGCCCTGGCTGCGCCCCTCGTCCGCGCGGCCGCTGCTGCCGGGATGAGTCCGGTCCACGGATTCGCCGCGCTCAACGTGCTGCTGCTGACAATTGCGTTCTGCGTGGCGGTGCCGCGCATCGGGCCGGTGCTCGCGTGGCTGCTGTGCGCGGGGCCGGTGCTCTGGTGGATCGACAAGCCGCATACCGAGGTGTTCACGTTCTCGTTGCTGTCGTTGGCCGCCCTGCTGCTCGCCGAGTCGCCGGGATGGGCGATCGCCGCCGCTGGCGTCGCCGCCACGCAAAACCCACCCATCTTCGTCGTCGTCCCCGCCGCTCTCCTGGCGATGGCGCTGACTCGCCCGGCCCTCCTGCGATCCGCGGGGGTGTGGGCGGGAGTGGCTGGCGCAGCCGCTTTACTCGGCGCGCACATGCTCTACTACGCGCTCCGGCACGACACGCCGTTTCTGTTGCTCGGCGCGACTCGGGGCGTGTGGCCAAACCTGACGGAGCTGATGGTCGTCCCCTTCGACACGAATCTCGGACTTTTCCCCACCTTTCCCGCGCTCACGCTGCTCATCGTCGTCGCCGTACTCGCGCTCGTCTGGCGGCCGCAAACGTGGTGGACGCCGGACGTTCTGCTCTCAGTGATCGTCCTGCCGGTTTTCCTCGTCTCGTTCACTCAAACCACCAACGTCCATCACGGCGGGACGCCCGGGCTCAGCCGGTACGGCGTGTGGCTCGTGCCGCTCGCGATTCCGGTGCTGCGGGCCGCACGCTCAGTTTCCGCAGGCTGGTTGAACAGGCTCGCGATCGCTCTGGCCATCCCGTCCGTCATCGCCTCGGCGCTCATCTTCCATCCGCGGCATCCGGACAACTACCGCGAGCCGACGGCGCTCGCGCAGTTCCTCTGGACGCGGTATCCGTCCGTGACCAACCCACTCCCGGAGATCTTCGGAGATGTGCTGACGCCTGGCATCGAGCCGACGCTGCCAATCGCGACGGCGTCGTGCGAGAAGGTGCTGCTCGTCGGGCGGGGCGAAGCGCAGGGCATGTGGCCGATCCCTTGTTATCCGGCGGAGGTGCCGCTGCATTGCCGCACGCCCGAAGCGCTCTGCTACGCGAACCGCACGGCAGACGGGTATCGGTTTTCGCCGACCCGCGATCCCGCCGGGCCGCGGTTCAAGTTCGCAGGGGACCGGACGTGGAGCCGCGCTTCGGAAGCTGTTGTCCGGAGGATTCTGGACGAGCTTGGTTGGCCAACGCTCCGATCGCCAGACGCGGATGCGTCGATGATTGTGGGCAGTCGGGGGATTGAGCTGGTCAGAAGCCTCGAGGCCTCCGATCGGATGTTCGTCGTTGCCGTGAGGACCGCAGGTGATGCGGAGATCGATGTACGCCGGTCGGCCAGGATGTCGTGGCGTTTGATTGATCCAGAGACGGATACCGAAACCGGTCAGATCAGTTTCCGGGGGGCGAACGCCGAGACGCTCAGAGTTCGTCTTCCGGCGAAACGCCCTTTCGTGATCCTGGTGGTGAAGTGAGGAAAAGACCTCGGGTTTCGTTTTTTGAAACAACAACGCAAAAACGAAACCCGAGGTCTTTACCAGTGACTGTGCCACCCCGATCGTTCGAGCTCCCGCAGGCGTGACGCCGCTTCCGCCGAGGCCGCCTCGCGGTCGGGAAAACGCCACGAGACCAGCCTTCGGCCATTGCGCGTGATCTGCAACTCCCATTCCGAGCCGAGTGGCTGAATCTCGGCGTCGATGTAGGCATAGCGCTTGCGCACACGCCAGAGGCGTTGGATGGAACGGGAGCGACCGCTCATCGGGGCCGCCCGAGTCTACTCCCCTCTTTCCTGGAAATCCTGGAACCGGTCTCCTCTTCGCCTCGTCTCACCTTCGAAACGCCATCGAAAGGACAGTCATGCGCATTCTGGCTATCGTTCTGATCGTCGTTGCCGTCGGCCTGACCGTCGTCACCGTTCAGTCCACGGACCAGTCGCGCACGTCCGACTCGCTGGAGCGGGTGTTTGCGCCGGGCGGGCGGATCAAGATGGACCTCTCGGCTGGCGGATACCGCATCGAGCCGAGCCGGGACAATGTCATCCGGATGAACTGGAGCGTGCGGGACGCCTGGCGGCTCAGCCGCACCGACGTCCGCGCGGACGTTCGTGGTTCCGAAGCGAGCCTCATGACCGACGGGTCCGGCAACGGATTCCGAGTGGTCATCGAGGTGCCCCGGCAATCCAACCTGCACGTGCGCCTCACCGCGGGCGAGCTCACGCTTCGCGGCATCGAGGGCGACAAGGACGTCGAGCTCCACGCCGGCGAGCTCGATCTCGACGTCGGCCGCGCGGAGGATTACGGCCGTGTGGACGCCGGCATCTGGGCCGGCGAGCTGGACGCGAGTCCGTTCCGGGTTTCCAAGGAAGGGCTGTTCCGGTCGTTCCGCTGGACGGGCCAGGGCAAGTACCGGCTCCACGCCCATCTCAAGGCGGGCGAGATTCGGATGCGGGCGAGCGGACCTGCGAAGTAGTTCTTGTGCCGGGAAAGTTGAACGTTGCGCTCAGGACCCTGTTCGGTCGGGACGCGCGGCCCCGCCGGTCATCTGCGCCAGAAGGTGCAGCATCTCAATCGGCAGCGGAAACACGATGGTCGAGTTCTTCTCCGCGGCGATTTCGGTGAGCGTCTGCAGATACCGGAGCGTGATCGCCACGGGTTGGGTGGAAATGACGCCGGCCGCCTCCGCCAGCTTGGCCGACGCCTCGAGCTCGCCCGCGGCGTGAATAATCTTGGCGCGCTTTTCCCGCTCGGCTTCGGCCTGACGCGCGATCGCGCGCTGCATATCCGGCGGCAGGTCGACGTGTTTGACCTCGACGGCCGAGACCTTGATCCCCCAGACGTCCGTCTGCTCGTCGAGAATGTGTTGCAGCTGTTGATTGAGTCGCTCCCGCTGGGCCAGGAGGTCATCGAGCTCCGCCTGCCCAAGAACGCTGCGCAACGTCGTCTGCGCGAGTTGTGAGGTCGCGTACTTGTAGTCCTCCACTTCGACGATCGCGCGGCGAGGATCCACGACGCGGAAATAGACGACCGCGTTCACCTTGACCGAGACGTTGTCCCTCGTGATGACATCCTGCGGCGGCACGTCGTGCACGACCGTGCGGAGAGTCACACGGACCATCCGATCGATCGGCTTGAACACGAGAATGACGCCGGGCCCCTTGGCCTGGGGCAGCAGCTTTCCCAGCCGGAAAATCACACCACGCTCGTACTCGGCGAGGATCTTGATCGAGCTGAGGACGTAGAGGACCACAATCAGGACGACGAGGAGGGCAGGCGGGAACGACATCGGAACACCTCACACCTTTCGCACGCTGAGCGTCAAGCCATCGAGATCGGTCACGCGGACGCGCGTCCCCTCGGCGATGGGTTCAGTCGAGACCGCGCGCCAGATCTCTCCTCGAAGCCGAATCTGGCCGGGCCGGCCGGGCTCAATCGCGGTCAGAACTTCCCCCGCCGCCCCGATTATCCCGGCCGCGCCGGTGACCGGACGCTGGCCCTGCACCTTCACGGCCAGGCGCACCAGAAAGAGGGCGATGCCCGCGAAGCCCAGGACGACGGGCACCACGAATCGGAGACTCAGTCGCAGTTCCGGCTCTGGCGCATCCATGAGAATCATGGCGCCGAACACCAGACTGACGATGCCACCAGCCGTCAGTAATCCGTAGCTCGTCACTTTGATTTCGAGGCCCAGCAGCAGGAGGCCGAACACGATTAGCAGCAGGCCGGCGTAGTTCACCGGCAGCAGCTGCAGGGCGAAGAACGCCAGCAGCAGGGAGATCCCGCCCACGACCCCGGGCACCACCGCGCCCGGTGTCCACATCTCGACGGTCAGCCCCAGGATTCCCAGGCTCAACAGGAGAAACGCGATGGTCGGATGCGCGATGGCACTGAGCGCCCGCTGGCGCTGCGTCATTTCGATCGACACGATCGTCGCGCCGGTCGTCGCCAGCGTCACCGTCGTGCTGTCGAACCGCCTGACCGGACGCCCGTCCAGTTGCCGCAACAGATCGGGCACGTCCGACGCCAGCAGATCGATCAGCGGTGGCGACGCGGCGAGCGCCTCTCGTTCGGTGAAGGCGCGGCTCTCGTTGACTGCCTGTTCGGCCAGCGCGACATTGCGACGGCGTCCGCCAGCGAGCGTGCGCGCGTAGGCGGCCACGTCGGCCGCGGCCTTTTTCGCGGTCGTCTCGTCGACCTTCTCGCCGCCGGCCGCGACCGGGTGAGCCGCGCCGATGTGCGTGCCCGGGGCCATCGCGGCCACATCGGCGGCAATCGTCAGAATGAATCCGGCTGATGCGGCGCGCGCGCCTGCAGGCCCCACGAAGATGGCCACCGGGGTCTTCGCCGCCAGCATCCGCGCGACGATGTCCCGCGTCGAGTCGACAAGGCCGCCGGGCGTTCGCAACGTGAACACGACGAGCGCCGCCCCGTCCCGATCGGCGAGATCCATCGTCTGGATCATGTACTCGGCCGAGACCGGATGAATGATGCTGTCGACGGTCGCGACGTAGACCACACGGGCGGTTGATGCTGGCGGGGGCTGGTTCGCGATGAGCGTCCCAGTCAGCGCGGATGTTGCGCCAAGGAAAAGACCCGCCGCGAGCCTCCGACTGGTGAGAAGGACCATCTAGCTGTGGATCCTGTTCTTATTCTCCTCCCATGGGGTGGAATCGTGGGCCCGGACGCAAGTCGGCTATGCGCAAGGCAGGCTGGCGAACAAGGCGGCAATTGTTGGCTTTGTTTCGTGCCGGGGGTGGGGATCGAACCCACACGATCCTTTGGGGATCTCAGGATTTTAAGAGCATCCATGACGCTCGCGTTCTATGTGAGGTGACGGAAGGCTCCGGGCGACAGCCAAAAACGCTTGTCGGTACGGCGGGTACGACGGGTCCCAGGAACGAACTGACGCTGGCCCGCTTCTTTAGTTAAGGAAGATGACCAGCGTCAGAACGTTCCTTGGACCTGCCGTACCCGTCGGACCGACAAGTGCTTCTGACAAGCGCTTCCTGGCCGCCCAAATGCAGCGCTACTCGCCGCCGCTGCCCCTGAACTGGTCGTCCTCGTCGGCGGACAGCACGTTGAAGCTCGTGAGCGATCCGTAGCTGCAGAACGTGCGGCGTCTGCGGATTTGCTGATGGTTTTCTGCTTCTTGATGGCTACTTGGCGCGCTCGGCGTCGACCGTGACCTCTGCCGTCTGTCCGTTGAATTCGAGCTTTTGAGTGCCCTGAAGGCGGCCTTTCGCGTGCGTCAGCGTGAACGAGCGAAGCGGGCCCTCCGGCTGCTGGACCTGGAAGGTGACCTTGGACCCGTCAACGACGCCTTTCTCGATCTTCCACTGCCGCGCGGCCTCGGGGCCGATCGTGCCGCTGAGAACCTTGCCCTTCTGCGTGAAATGGAATGTGAACGTGATCGACTGCGTCTCTCCGCTGGGCGCCGTCCGCGTGAACTTGGCGTTCCAGTTGCCGGTGAGGTCAGTCGCCTGCGCCGCGGTCGCGGCCGGAAGGAGCGCGAGGGCCACCAGTACGATGGCTGCGAGCGTTTTCATGGATTCTGTTAACGATCTATCCATGAAGAAGGTTCCCCAGCGACGGCCGCCGCGGCATCCCGTCGTCAAAACGTGAGCCCAGCGTAGCCACGAGTCAACCGCGACCAGCCACGAAAGGCCGCGAGCACCTTGAAACGGGCTGAAATTGCCTGAAAATGGTGCCGGGGGTGGGGATCGAACCCACACGGGCCTTGTGGGCCCTCAGGATTTTAAGTCCTGTGCGTCTGCCAGTTTCGCCACCCCGGCCTCGACGATCATACCAACGCACACCCATTCACCCACTGAAGTGCGACCGCTGCACGTGGTTCGTAAGCGCTTACGTACGTCGTAACGATTCCCGCTCCCGGCCTGTCTGATTTTGGACTTCCCAGACGGTCCCGCTCTTGCAAAACTGGGGGCCATGCCACGACTGGCCCGATGGATATTGGTGTTCTTACTTGTGGCCGGCATCGGTTCCGCGCGCCTCGCGGCTGGACAGACGCCACCGCCGCCCGCCACGTCGACGCCGCAGGATCCAGCCCCGGCTCAGGCCGCGCCACAGGCGCCCGCGTCGCAGCCGGCCGAGGATGACGACCGGGTGACCAGGCTCGTCGAGCCCGACTTCACCGTCGTGAACCTGCCGACGACGCTCATCCTGCCGCGACATGCCCTGAACTTTCGGCTGACCCATCGGTTCCTGGGCAATCTGCGGCAGGGCTCGTTTACCGACAACCTGAGCAATCTCTTCGGGCTCGACAACGGCGCGATCATCGGCCTGGAATTCCGCTATGCGCCAATTCGACACGTGCAGGCGATCGTGTACCGCAACAACCTGAGCAAGACGATCCAGTTCACGGGGCAGTACGAGGCGATCCGGCAGGGCGCGTCGAGCCCGGTCTCGGCGTCGGCGATTGTGTCGATCGAGGGGACCAACAACTTCCGTTCCGGCCATTCTGACGATGAAGGCGGCGGCGAACACGACCATGGCGTCGCGACCGGCCACCGATCACCTGCGTTGGGTGGAATCATCTCGCGGAGCTTTTCCGATCGCCTCGCCGTGTACGCTGTGCCGATGTGGGTGCACCACGTCATCCCGTCGCCGGCGAGAGACACGTTTTACATCGGCGTCGGGGGCCGGGCGCGCCTCATGCGCACCGTCTATGTCGTCGGCGAGGTCTCGCCGCGACTGAACGGATACGCGCCGGGCCATCCGGCATTCGCGTTCGGCATCGAGCGTCGGGCCGGTGGCCACATGTTTCAGTTGAACTTCGGCAACTCTCTGGCCAGCACGTACGGCCAGACTGCGCAAGGCGGCTTCCCCGACACCATCTACTTGGGTTTCAACCTGGGGCGGAAGTTCTATTAACGGGCAAGCAGCGACGGGAGGACAGATCGATGAGAAAGCTCTATTTTCTGCCAGTGCTCGCAGTGGCCCTGATGGCCGCAAGCTGCGACGAAGACTCGCCAGCCAACCCTTCGGAAATCGCTCCGACGTTCTCGATGGCGTTGTTGGCGTCAAATGAAGTGCCGCTCGTCACCAACGTCGAAACATCGTGCACGGGCAACGTGACCATCAGGTTGAACATTACCCGTGATGCGGCGCAAGTGATCACGGCTACGAACGTTGACTTCACGGCGAATATCTCCGGCTGTCCGTCAACCACTAACATCATCGCCGCGCACATCCATGAGGGGCCCGCGGGCGTGGCAGCACCCGTCGTGATCGGCACCGGTATCGCCAGCGGCCAGGTCCCACTCGTCAATGGCGCGGGCTCCTTCACGAGGAACGGCGTCAATGTGACCGACCTGTCGATCATTCGGCGGATTTTGGACAATCCGAACGCGTTCTACTTCAACATCCACAGCACGGCGAACGGCGGCGGCGTGATCCGGGCCCAACTCGTGCGGACGCAATAAGAAGATTGGCTATTGTTCGATCGATCTATCGATCTATTGAAGAGCGCTGGCTCCTCGTTAGGTCGATAGGTCGGGCAGGTTCCTTCCGGGCAGTGGATCGGCGAGAATCCTTCTCAGTGATCAGATCGGAGCCGATCAATGAGAAGACTCGTCTATTTACCTTTCTTGCTGGCGATTGCCGCCACGGGCTGCGATGACTCGCCGATCGAGCCGTCGCCCGACACCATTCCGACGTTCACCGCGGCGCTCACCCCGGCCAATGAAGTGCCGCCGGTCACCAGCGTGGAATCTGTCTGTTCCGGGAACGTGACGATCAGGGTCACGAATCTCACCCGGAACTCGTCGCAGGTCATCACGGCGGCCAAGGTGGACTTCACGGGGAATGTGACGGGCTGCGCGGCCAACACCAGCATCAACCTCGGGCACATCCACGAGGCCGCCGCGGGATTGAACGGAAATATCGTGGTGGACACGGGCCTGGCTGCCGGGCAGTTCGTGCTGGTCACTGGCGCAGGCTCGTTTGCGAGGACTGGACGCGACCCGCAAGGGGGCGACTTCACGATCATTCAACGGATGCTGGACAATCCGGGCAGCTTCTACTTCAATCTCCACAGCACCTTGCACCCGAATGGCGTGATCCGGGGACAGCTCGTGAGAACCCAATGAGAATTGATCGATTGTTGGATCGATCTATCGAGCTATTGTGGGCATTCTGTCGCGCTCGCCTCGATACGTACTTTGACAAGCGTTTTTCAATAGATCGATAGAGCGATCCCTCAATCGATCGATTCCTCAGTGGATTGTCGGCGTGCCGGCCGGTGGGCGGGGCGCGGCGCGGACCGCGCTCGAGACGAGCGCGTCGAGTTTCGCCTGCGGGATTTTGAACGGCCCGGCCACGGCGGCGCCCATCGGAATCTCGACCGCCAGGACGACGGCGTCACCGGCCGGTTCCACAATCCAGCTGAATCCGCGCAGGATGACCGCCCGGTCCGGCGGCGCGGACGGATTGTGCGCGCGTTCGATCGCGCGGAGGATCTCGACCAGCACGTCGCGCACGGCCGCCTCGGTCCACGAGGCCGGGTCTCCGTGAGTGACCGAGACCGCTTGGGTGACCGCGACGTCCCGGCCTTTCAGAACGATTTCGACGTCAAAAACCATAGGGAAGTCAAAAAACGTACATTGATCGATTGGGCTGTCGATCTATTTGAGAACATTTTGTCGCGCTCGTCTCGATGCCTGATCTGACAAGCGTTTTTCAATCGCTCGATAGCGCGATCACTCAATCGATCAATGTCACTTGTCTTTCCATTCCACCTTGCGTTTCTCGAGGAACGCGCGCACGCCCTCCGTCGCGTCCGCCGAGTGCATCAGGTCGTGCAAGTATAGCTGTTCGACCAGCGGGAGTTGACGCTTGACGGCATCCACGACGGGCAGCCGCACGGCGCGGACAGCATGGCGCAGCGCTTCGGCGGACTTGGTCTCGAAGGTCCGCGCACACCAATCACCCACCACGCCGGCGAGTGTGGCGTCTGGCGCGACCATTTCGACGACGCCCATCGCTTGCCAGTACGCTGCCGAGCGGGGCTCGCCGGAGAGGATGGCGCTGGTTGCCCGTGACGCGCCGGCACGGAGTGGCAGCAAGACGCTCGCGGCCGGGGGAAAGACGCCAAGCATGATCTCGGGGAGCCCGAACGTCGCGGTCTCAGCCGCGATGATGAAGTCACACGCCAGCGCGAGCTCGAAGCCGCCGCCCAGGCAGCGGCCGCGCACGATCGCGGCTGTCGGCGCCGGCACGTCGAGCAGCGCGGCCAGCAGTGCGTGCGTGGCCGGCAGGACTCGCTCGATTTCTCCCGGGACATGCTCGGGAATGCTCGCGCCGAAGGAGAAGTCCGCGCCAGCACCCTCGATCGTGACCAGCCGCAGGTGCGGCAGCTCCGCGAGATCGTCGAGCGCCGCGTGCAGCTGACCGATGATTTCTCCCGTCAGCAGATTGCCAGGCTGGTGCGCGAACACCAGCGCCGCGCGCGTTCGCGACGGATTGACAGACAGATTGATGGGCACGGACCCTACGACTGCACGATCCGTCGAGGCTTCGCGACGTCGTCCAGTTGCTGTCCGAGCGCGGCAGCGTCGGTGACCGGCGCCTGGCACGTGAAGTCGTGGCAGACGTACGCACTTGGCCGTCCATCCCGCTGCCCCATCGCGGCGATCCATGGCAGTCGGGTCAGAGCGTGCTGCGGACCATCGGGTTGCAGTGGCACGACGACGGCGAACGGCAGATAGCGAGCGGCCACCGCGCGCTCGAGCGCGACGGTCTCGGGCGATTGGCGGCGACCAGCGATGACGATCTGAGCCTTGCGCGCGTGCCAGTACGCGACGTTCGAGACCATGAACGGCATCACGCGGACCACGCGGCCGATTTGGGTGCCGTATCGCTCGAGCGTACGGCCCGCCCGTTCGACCGAGGCGGCGTCGCCCAGAAGATCGCCGAGCACCAGCAGATTTCGCACCGTCACCGATGCGGCGCCTGGCTCGGCGCCGTCATAGTCCTCCTTCAGACGCAGGAGCACCGACGCGTCCGTGCCTGTCGTGCTGAACCAGCCGGCGTCGCGATCATCGAAGAACAGTTCGGTCTGAATCGCGGACAGCTCGACCGCACGATCGAGCCAGATGCCGTCGCCGGAGGCCTGGAAGAGCTCGAGCAGTCCCCAGATCAGAAACGCGTAGTCCTCGCAGAACCCCTCGACCGCCGCCTCGCCATCGCGATATCGGCGCAGCAGACGCTTCTGATCCGGACGCCACAAATGTTCGAAGACCGACTGGCCCGCACGCAACGCCGCCGTGAGCCAGTCCGCGCGATGAGGACTGTCGACGAGCACACGCGCCGCGCGCGCGAACGCCGCGATCATCAGACCGTTCCAGGCGGTGATGACCTTGTCGTCCAGATGCGGCCGCGGACGACCCGCTCGCGCCTCGAAGAGCCGCTGCCGAACCCGCTCCAGCGCATCGGACACGTCTGCGGTCGTGCGGCTGGTTCTCGCCGCGATGTCCTCGACCGACTGCGTCACGTAGAGAATGTTCTGCCCGCGAAACTCCCCTTGGGGATCCGCGAGCGCATTCCCGGCGTCCTCGATCCCGAATCGGCGCCGAGCTAAGGCCGCATCCTCGCCCAGCAACCGATCAACGTCGGCCGCGCTCCACACGTAAAAGGCGCCTTCTTTCTTCTCAGGTTTCGCTCGCGCCGGATCCCCTTCGGCCATCGGCCTTTGGCCTTCGGCCTCTTCAGAATCCGCGTCCTCTGCCGAGTAGAACCCGCCATCGGGAGATGTGAGATCTCGACGCACGTACACCAGCGTGTCTTCGGCGACCTCCGCGAAGAACGGGTCGCCGCTCACCTGCGCCGCGTCGAGATACGCCAGGACGAGCTGCGCCTGGTCGTACAGCATCTTCTCGAAATGCGGCACTCGCCACTCGGCGTCGACGGAATAGCGATGAAAGCCACCGCCGATGTGATCTCGAATGCCGCCGACCGCCATCGCGCGCAGCGTGTCGATCGCCAGGTCCCGGGCCTGCATGTGTCCGGTCAGGGCATGCCCCTGCAGCAGGAAGAACAGCTCGGACGGGCGAGGGAACTTGGGCGCGCCGCCGAAGCCGCCGTGACGACGGTCGAAGGCCTGCGCGAAGGCGGAGATCCCGGCCTCGATCGCGTCGACGCCGGCCACGGGCGATCGATCCGCCGCGGCCTGGTCAGCGCCGGTCATCTCGCGCAGCCGGTCCAGAATGGCCTCAGCCGATCGGACCACCTTTTCGCGTTCATCACGCCACGCGCGCGCGAGCTCCTTCAGTACGTCGACGAACCCGGGCCGGCCCCACCGCGATTCCGGCGGGAAGTACGTCCCGCCGAAGAACGGCTTCAGGTCCGGCGTCAGCCACACGCTCATCGGCCAGCCCCCGGCGCCGGTGGTCGCTTGCACGAACGTCATGTAGACGCGATCGACATCCGGCCGCTCTTCGCGATCGACCTTGATCGCCACAAAATCGCGGTTGAGCGCGTTGGCGACCGTCTGGTCCTCGAACGACTCGTGCTCCATGACGTGGCACCAGTGGCAGGTCGAGTAGCCGATTGATAAAAAGATCGGCTTACTCTCCTGCGTGGCCTTCGCGAACGCTTCGTCGCCCCACGCAAACCAATCGACAGGGTTGTTGGCGTGCTGCAGAAGATACGGACTGCGCTCGCGCCCAAGACGATTAGGCATCGATAGCCACCATTATCCGTCGGACGAAGAGCTGAGGGGTCGGGACGTGGGCGCGTTCGATCTCTCGCGGGAGCCCAGGAAAGACTGACAGCGGACGCCTGGTTCGGCTGATCGAGACGCTCGCGAGCGTCGGTTACCGCTCGCCCGACCCTCGAGGCTCTTGTGGGCCGGTCGCGGTCTCCGTGGACGTGACGCGAGAACCTGCTGCCTTCGTGCGCTCGGATTGCGTACTGACGCTGAACGTGCCGCTCCGCACACGGCGGAGGCGGCGCGTGCAATCCTCGCTCCCTTCGGCGCAGGTTCGTACTGTCGCTCATCGCGTCAGTCCAAGTCGACCGCGACCGGCACCACAAGGCCTCGAGGGTCGATGCCTCGCGGCACTCGTCGGTCGCGAGCGTTCCCCTCGGCGCCGAACCGCATGTCCACTTGAGCTGCCTGTTCTTGCCCTACGTTGCCTACGTTGCCCAACCTTCCTTCACCAGGGAAAGACTTCGAATCTGATCACCGACCCAGATCGTCACAGAGAAGATGCCGGGGCGCCTTGGCGTCGAGCTCGTATCGCCAGTCGATCGAGCCTGATCCTGACCGGTTTCGGCGTTGCACCGACTCTGTCCGGTTGACTGCAGACGCCACGCTTCAAGAGGGACCCGCTCGCGGCTGACGTCTGCCGCGAGACATTGACCCTCAAGGTCTTGTCGTGCCGATCGTGGCCGACTTGGACTGGCGCGATGAGCGATAGGTCGAACCTGCGCCGTAGGGAGCGAGGATTGCCCGCGCCGAACTCCGCCGTGTGCGGAGCGGCGCGGTCAGCGCCAGCACGCAATCCGAGCGAACGGAGGCAGCAGGTTCGAGCGCCATGTCCACGGAGGCCACGAGCGGCACAACAAGACCTTGAGGGTCGGCGAGCGGCAGCTCTCGGAAGCCGCGAGGGATTCAGGGCCTGAGATTACTCCTCGCGCACGGGAGCCGCTGGCGCCTGCTGCGGTAAGTGCTTCCGCAGGCGTGCATAGGCGGCGGTGACCTCGACGCCGTACAGGACAATCACCGCCGACAGATACACCCAGGAAAGAAAGATGACGACGGTGGCGACGGTACCGTGGACGCTGAAGCGGGCCACGCGGATGTACCAGGAAAAAGCCGAGAACGTCAGGCGCCAGAGCAATCCGGCGAGCACGGCGCCGAACCAGACGTCGCGCAGGCGCACCTGCGCGTTCGGCACCCAGTAGTAAATCAGGCCGAGCACGAGGATGAAGAGCACGGTGGGCGCGCTGCGATACACCATGCCGCTGAATCTGTAGAGCCCGGGATAGCGCTCGAGCACGCCGGCAAACGACGTCGTCTGTACCAGCTCGACTGTGCTGACGAGCAGCAGGGCGATGACCAGCAGGACGCCCGCGGCGCAGAGCATGATGAACGCGATCAGCTTCTGTTTGAAATAGCCGTGCGGTTTCTCGACGCCCCAGGCGTGGTTGACGGCGGACGTGATCGCGCTGAACACGCCCATCGACGCCCACAGGGTGAAGATGGTCCCGAGGAGCGTGAGTTGGAGCGGCGCTGTCGCCAGTTGATTGATGCCGTCGGCGAGAAAATCGAAGTTGCTCGGCAGTGCGCGCCGCAGGACGAGCAGGATCGACCCGCCTTCGGGTCCGACCGCGAGTTTGCTCAGGATCGAGAGAACGAGCAGCAGGAACGGGAACAGCGAGAGGAGCGTGTAGTACGCAATGGAGGCGGCAAACGTCAGGTTGTCGCTGTTGTAGAACTCGACAATGCCCCGGCCCGCGGACCGAAACCCGATCCGGAGCGCCCGGCGCAGCAGCGCCAGCGCGCGCCACGCCTGGCCGGGCACCGTAGTCGTGGAAAGTGAAGCCCGCTCGGTCACGCGGGTGGGCCGCCGGCTCAGAGGATCGGCGACCCGGTCGCCAATCCTCGCGATCGCAGGGTCGCGTCCATCTGCCGCGCGGATCGCCACCCCTGGCCGGCCGCGTCCACCGCGCGCTCGGCCGCCAGACGGGCCCGCTGCAGCTCGCTGATCACGTCGTTCAGGCGCGGCTCGAACTGTTCGCGCACGCGCCGGCCTGACTCGGTGAAATACAGGTACCCGGCCGCGCCACCGAGGAGGGCACCCGCCAGCGCGCCAATCAGAATCGCCGATCGATCATCCATCGCGCACTCTCCATGACGTGGCTAAGTCACCCTCGATCAATTCTACCGGAGGTCGCTCGTATAATCCCCGTATGCCGGACCGCGTCCCGCCTCGTTCGGACGGATTCGTCCCCGCCCATCCGCCCGGGCCACACACACCGACGTCGACGTCGACGGCGCGCGCGAACGGGTCGGCGCGCGAAGACCGCGTGGTGTGCGATCGCTGCGGCGCCGAGATGTTCCGGATGCACGCGGTCTGGCGCTGCCCCGCGTGCGGCTACAAGACCGACTGCTGCGGCTGGTGACCCTCCCCCATGGACGTGCTGACCAGCCAGATCAAAACCGATAGCCCGGAGTTTGGAACGAATCGTGATCGGCTGCTCGCCCTGGTGGCCGACTTGCGCGATCGCGTGGCGCGCGTGCGTGAAGGCGGCGGCGCCAAGTATCTCGAGCGCCATCGCCAGCTCGGCAAACTCCCCGTCCGCGACCGAATTGCGCAACTGACGGACGCCAACACACCTTTCCTCGAGCTCTCGGCGCTCGCCGCGTCGGACATGTACGACAACGAGGCGCCCGCCGCCGGCATCGTCACCGGGATCGCCCGGGTCAACGGGCGCGAGGTCATGGTGGTCGCCAACGACGCGACCGTCAAGGGCGGCACCTACTACCCCATCACCGTCAAGAAGCACGTGCGCGCACAGCAGATCGCGCTCGAGAACCGGCTGCCGTGCGTCTACCTCGTGGACTCGGGCGGCGCGTTCCTGCCGCTTCAGGCCGAGGTCTTCCCGGATCGGGAGCACTTCGGACGCATCTTCTTCAATCAAGCCAGGATGTCGGCCGAGCGGATCCCGCAGATCGCGGTCGTCATGGGTTCCTGCACCGCCGGCGGCGCGTACGTGCCCGCGATGTCCGACGAGACGATCATCGTCAACGGCACGGGCACCATTTTTCTGGGCGGTCCGCCGCTCGTGAAGGCCGCGACCGGCGAGGAAGTGACGGCCGAGGAGCTTGGCGGCGCCGACGTGCACACGCGCCTTTCCGGCGTCGCCGACTATTTCGCGGAAGACGACGAGCATGCGCTGCAGATGGCGCGGACGATCGTCTCGACATTTCACACCAGCAAGCACCTTCCGGGCGACATGACCGCGCCCGAGCCGCCGAAATACGACCCGGACGAGCTCTACGGCATCGTGAGCGTCGATCCGCGGCGGCCGTATGACGTCCACGAAGTGATCGCGCGGCTGGTGGACGGTTCGCGCTTCGACGAGTTCAAGCAGCGGTACGGCACGACGCTCGTGACGGGTTTCGCGCGGCTGCACGGCTTCCTTGTCGGCATCATCGCCAACAACGGCGTGCTGTTCTCGGAGTCGGCGCTCAAGGCCACCCACTTCATCGAGCTCTGCAACCTGCGCGGCATTCCACTCGTGTTCCTGCAGAACATCACGGGCTTCATGGTGGGCCGGCAGTACGAGCGCGGGGGCATCGCGAAGGACGGCGCCAAGATGGTCCACGCGGTCGCGAATTCCGTCGTGCCGAAGTTCACGGTCATCATCGGCGGGTCGTTTGGTGCGGGCAACTACGGCATGTGTGGCCGCGCGTACGAGCCGCGCCTGCTCTGGATGTGGCCGAACGCACGCATCTCGGTCATGGGCGGCGAACAGGCGGCGTCGGTGCTGGCCCAGGTCAAACGCGACCAGCTCGCGCGCGAGAAACGCACGCTGTCGGCCGAGGAGGAGTCGGCGATCCGCACGCCGATTCTCGAGAAGTACGACCACGAGGGCTCGCCGTACTACTCGACCGCGCGGTTGTGGGACGACGGGGTGCTGGATCCGGCGCGTACGCGCGAGGCGCTGGCGCTCGGGTTGTCGGCCGCGTACAACGCGCCGATTCCCGAACCGAGGTTTGGCGTGTTCCGAATGTAGGCGCGATGTCCTCACTCCTCATCTCTGCCGGTCCGATCACGACGCTGACCCTGAACCGTCCCGACGTCCGCAACGCGTTCAACGAAGATCTGATCCGCGAGCTGACGGAGTGGGCCGAATCCGTCACGCCGGACGGCACGGTTCGCGTCGCGATCCTGCAGGGCGCGGGATCGGTCTTCTGTGCCGGCGCCGATCTCCAGTGGATGTCGAAGATGGTCGGGTACTCGCGCGAGGAGAACCTCGACGATGCCCGGCGCGCCGCGGGGATGTTTCGCGCACTCGATTCGGTACCCGTGCCGTTGATCGGCCGCATTCACGGCGCGGCGCTTGGCGGCGGGTCGGGCCTGGCCGCCGTGTGCGATGTCGTCGTCGCCGCCGAGGACACGGTGTTCGGCTTCACGGAGGTCACGCTCGGGATCCTGCCGGCCATGATTTCGCCGTACGTCGTGCGGAGGATCGGCCTCTCGGCGGCGCGCGAGCTGTGCCTGAGCGGCGCGCGTTTTTCCGCCGCTCGCGGGCACGAGATCGGTCTGGTCCACGAAGTGGTGGCCGCCGAGCGTATCGATCTGGCGGTCGAACGGCACGCGCAACTGTTTCTGAAGGCCGCGCCGTTAGCCGTCGCGCGCACCAAGCGGCTCCTGGGCGAAGTCTCTGGCCGGCGTCCGTCCGACGTGATGGCGCTCACCGTCGACGCCATCGCCACGCAGCGGGTCTCGGCGGAGGGTCAGGAAGGCATGCGCGCGTTTCTCGAGAAGCGCTCGCCCAAGTGGACGCAGCCGGCTAAACCTCCACGATGATTCGCCGCGTGCTCATCGCCAACCGCGGTGAGATCGCCCGACGTGTGATCCGGACATGCCGGGCCATGAACATCAAGACAGTCGCGGTGTTCTCGGAGGCGGACGCCGACACTCCGCACGTGCGGGAAGCCGACGAGGCGGTCGGCCTCGGACGGGCGCCCGCCACCGAGAGCTACCTGAATATTTCCAAAGTCATCGACGCGGCGCGCCGAACCGCGGCCGACGCCGTGCATCCGGGCTACGGATTCCTCTCCGAGAATCCGGCATTCGTCGAAGCGTGCGAGGCCGCCGGCCTCATCTTCGTGGGCCCGCCTGGATCCGTGCTTCGCGAAATGGGATCGAAGACCGGGACGCGTGCGGCCGTCGCCAAGGCGGGCGTGCCGGTGGTGCCTGGCGCGACGCCGCGCTCGCAGGAGTCCTCCGCCATTGGCGCGTCGATTCGGGAGGTCGGCCTGCCCGTCATGCTCAAGGCCTCCGGTGGCGGCGGCGGCAAGGGGATGCGCATCGTTCGGCGACAGGAAGAGATAGATGGAGCGATTGAATCGGCGCGGGGCGAGGCGCGGCGGTCAT
Organism: Vicinamibacterales bacterium; assembly: GCA_035633215.1. GTDB lineage: Bacteria > Acidobacteriota > Vicinamibacteria > Vicinamibacterales > SCN-69-37 > DASQFI01. The sequence continues at coordinate 56,429 of DASQFI010000007.1, forward strand.
TTGGCAACGACGCGCTCTACGTCGAACGCCTGATCGAGCGGGCACGCCACGTCGAGGTCCAGATCTTCGCGGACCGGCAGGGCAACGCGGTGCACCTCTTCGAGCGGGACTGCACGCTTCAGCGGCGACACCAGAAAGTGATCGAGGAGGCGCCCGCGCCGACGCTCACCGACGCGTTGCGGGATCGGCTGACTCAAGCCGCGCTGAAGGTGGCACGCACCGTCGGATACGTGAACGCGGGGACGGTCGAGTTTCTGGTGGACGAGAGCGGCAACGGCGAGCCGGATTTCTATTTCCTCGAAATGAATACCCGGCTTCAGGTCGAACATCCGATCACCGAGGCGATTACCGGGCTCGACCTCGTGCGCGCGCAACTCCAGGTCGCGGACGGCGAGCCGCTGCCCTTTCGTCAGGCTGACATCGGGATCAACGGCCATGCTATCGAATGCCGCGTCTACGCCGAGGATCCCGAGCGGCTGTTGCCGCAGTCCGGCCGGCTGCTTCGCTATCGTGAACCGGCCGGCGACGGGATCCGTGTCGACTCCGGCGTCGTCCAGGGCCAGCAGATCACCGTGCACTACGATCCGCTGATCGCCAAGCTCATCGTGCACGCGCCGACCCGGACCGAGGCGATCGATCGCCTGCTCGACGCGATTGGACGATTCACTATCCTCGGCATTCGCCACAACCTGTCGTTTCTATCGGCGCTTCTCCGACGCGCGGAGGTCGCGTCCAACACGACGCACACGCGATTCATCGAGGAGCACCTTGGCGAGCTCGTCACGCGGCCCGATCCTGCGCTTCGTCAGACTGCAGCCGCGATTGCCGCGCGGCTCGCCACGTCGGAGCCGGTGCCGGTGGAACAGGATCAGTCGACCGCCGCATTCGATCCCTGGCAGACCCTCGGTCCGGTAAGGTGGTGAGATGCCGACCCGCTTGCGGCTGATCGAGGGCGAGCAGGAATGGGTGGCGGAGGTCACCGCGGACGATGTGCGGCTCAGCGCCGTCACCGAAGGCGGCGACCGCGCCACGCCGACGCCGGCGCACAGCTACGTCGTCCGTCCCGGCGGCGATGATGAAGTCGTGGCCGAGGACGCGAACGGGGCGCAGCGGGCAACCGCGGTCCTGGCCTCTGATATCGCCTGGGTGAGCGTCGGCGGCCAGGTGTTCGAAGTCCGTGTGGCGCCTGCGGGACGTGCCGCGCGGTCGAGCACGCGAGATCACGATGCGCTCGCGCCGCCGATGTCCGCGACCGTCGTGAGGATCGCGGTCACACCGGGCGACCGTGTCCATCAGGGCGATCTCCTCGTCGCCCTCGAAGCCATGAAGATGGAGCTGCCCATCCGCGCGCCTCGCGACGGCATCGTCACCGCCGTACACTGTCGTGAAGGCGAACTGGTGCAGCCGGGAACCGCGCTGGTGGACATGGACCATGGCTGACATCACCGTCTACGAAGTCGGTCCGCGCGACGGCCTCCAGAACGAAGCCGCGAACGTCGCGACGACGGAGAAGATTGCCTTCGTCGATCGGCTGAGCGCGGCGGGCCTCGCGGCTATCGAAGTCTCGGCCTTCGTCAGCCCGACGTGGGTGCCGCAGATGGCCGACGCCGCGGAAGTGTTCCGCGGAGTGACCCGCCGTCCCGGCACGCGCTACTCGGCGCTCGTGCCGAACCTGAAAGGCCTCGCGAGGGCCGTCGAGGCGGGCGTGACCGAAGTCGCGGTGTTCGCCGCGGCGTCCGAGACGTTCAGCCGGCGCAATATCAATCAATCGATCGACGAGTCGCTCGCCAACTACCGCGAAGTTGCGACCGCGGCGACGGGAGCGCGGTTGCGCGTTCGGGCGTATCTCTCCACGGCCTTCGGATGTCCATTCGAAGGTGATGTCCCTGTCGAGCGCGTGATCGATTTGACCCGGAAGCTGCTCGAGCTGGATCTCTTCGAGATCGCCATCAGCGACACGATCGGGATCGCGCATCCGGGCCAGGTCCGGCGAGTGCTGGCGGCGGTCGTCAAAGCCATTCCGGCCGATCGAATCGCCCTCCACTTTCACGACACGCGTGGCACGGCGCTGGCAAACGTCCTCGCCGCGCTCGAGTTCGACATCCGCACGTTCGATGCGTCCGCCGGCGGACTTGGCGGATGTCCCTACGCGCCCGGCGCCTCTGGCAATCTCGCGACCGAAGATTTGCTCTACCTGCTGCACGGCCTCGGTCACGAAACCGGCGTCCGGCTCGATGGCGTCGTCAGCGCCGTGCAACCGCTGGAGGGCGTGATCGGGCACCCGTTGCCCTCGCGCGTCTTCCAGGCGACATTTGCGACGGCCAAGCCGGCACCGCCCACGTCGCCTTCATGACCGCCGACGTCGACGCCTGGATGAGCGCGCTTCTGGAGCGCCATGTCCAGCCGCTCGGCAAGCCTGCCTTTCTCAAAGCGGTCCGCGCACTTTCGGCGCGATACGTCGAACGACGAGACCAGCTCCCCGGGCGGTCGCCGATTGACTCCGCGGGCAAGCGCGCCGCTTTCGCCGGGTTCTTCGCGCCCATGCATTTCATGACGACGCACGTCATCGTCCAACTCATGAAACTCAATGAATCGCGGATCGACACCGTCGTCGATCTTGGCTGCGGCACGGGCGTCGCCGGCGCCGCATGGGCCCTGGCGCAGACTGACCGGCCGGCACTGACGGGAGTGGAGCAACACCCCTGGGCCGTCGAAGAGACGAAATGGAACTGGCGCACGCTCGGGCTCGAGGGCCGCGTGCGTCGAGGAGATCTGGTGCAGGCGTGCGTCCGGCTGCGCCAGACGTCACGACGGTCCTCGTCCCGAGGGACCGCGATCGTCCTGGCGTGGACCGTGAACGAGTTGACTGACGACTCCCGTCGAACGCTGCTTCCGCTGGTGCTCGATCTCGCCCGGGAAGGCGCATCGGTGCTCGTCATCGAGCCGGTGGCCCGTCGCGCCGCGCCGTGGTGGGACGAGTGGGTCGCGACGTTTGGCGAGGCGCGGGGCGTGGCCGAAGTGTGGCCGGTCGGTATCGAGCTGAAGCCGCCGTTCGACGACCTCGATCGGGCGGCGGGATTCCGGCGCGAGAGCTTGACCGCGCGGAGTCTGAGTATTCGAGGATCCAGTACGTAGCCAGAACGGAACTCTGGAACCGGCGTTCCGTATAGGGCACTATGTAGAGACGCACATATGTCCCTGTCCTACACTGCCCTGTTCGTCCTCAAAGCCCTCTCCCAGGGCCACAAATTCGGTTTCGACATCATGGACGCGACCCGTCTGCCGTCCGGCACGGTCTATCCCGCACTTCGACGGCTCGAGGCCATGGGACTCGTGGCGTCGGCCTGGGAAGAGGACGCCAGGAGCCGGAAAGAAGGGCGACCGCGGCGACGGAACTACCAGCTCACGAAGACGGGCCGCGACCAACTTTCTGAAGCCGAGGCCCGGTACCGGGTGGTCTCGAAGCTGTTCGAGAAGCGGAGCCGGGCATGAGATGGACGCTCGCCCGCGCCATCGTGCGGCTCGCCGCATACCTCGCTCCCTCGTCCAGACGCGCGCGCTGGCGTGAGGAGTGGCTCGCGGAGATCGAAGGGCAAAGGGCAGAGGGCAAAGGGCAGAGGGAAGGGGGAAGGGAAAAGGGGCGGAGGGACTTTAAGACATTGCGTGCGGCGCTCGGAGCGCCATGGGACGCGATCGCAATCAGACGTGTCTCGCGCCCCGCTCGCCGCGGCGGCGCCGCGTTTGGCCTCGGTACTGACGTCCGTCAATCCCTGCGGCTCATCGCGCGATCCCCCGGACACGTGATCATGGTCGTCGTGAGTCTCAGCATCGGGCTCACGGCAACCATCGTGGCGCTCGCGGTGCTCGCGGCTTTTCTGCGCGGTGAACCGGCGGGTGTTCGGGATCGACAAACGCTCGCACGTGTGGAGGTGCTCTTCAGCCTGGAGGGAGGCTATCGGAGGCCGCGAGGCGACTTCTCTCTCAACGACGTCGCCGTGCTCCACAGCAGCCTCCCGCAGCCACGCGCGCACGTCGATTCAGTTGCAGCCACCGGTGCAATGAAAGTGACGATTCGGATCGGTGACGCCGTCGACAGCGTGATGGGCCGCTTCGTCGACGGCAACTATTTCGATGTTCTCGGCACCCGGCCAGCGGCGGGCCGTTTGTTGACGCCGGCCGATGACCGGCTGGATGCGGATGTCGCAGTCATCAGCTACGACTACTGGCAGAAGCACTTTCAAGGTCGGCACGACGCCGTCGGGAAGAGCCTCGTCGCCGGCAATCGGGTCCTCCGGATTGTCGGAGTAACACCCGCCGGCTTCAACCCATACCGGAGTGGGCCCCTCGTCCAGCGCTCCGATCCGGTGAATACGCCGCGAGTCGTCTTTCCTCTCTCGCTGGCCCGTGCGTGGCCAGGAGCGCCGGCCGCGAGCGACTCCTGGCTCGCGCTCGTGGCTCGTCTGACGCTCGGGAACTCACGGAAAGCCGGCCAGGAAGAGCTCAGGACCGCCGCGCGTGCCCTCGAGGCGGCAAATCCCACGATCGGCCGGGACCTCGAGCTCATCCTCAACGACTTCGTGCTCCCCCGAGGAGCCGTCGAGCCGGGCGAAATCGCGACGGCGTTCGCCGTCCTGCTCGGAGGTCCGCTGATGCTCCTGGCAATTGGCTGCGCCAATGTCGCCAATATGCGTCTTTCCCGTGCGACTCGGCGTACGCACGAGTTTGCCGTGCGACGCGCACTGGGCGCTGGCCGGGCGAGGCTCGTCAGGCTGCTGTTGATTGAAGCCGGCTTTGTGACACTCGTTTCTCTGGCGGTGAGCTGGACCGCCGCGCGCGCGATCGTCCACTACTACAGCGAAACGCTCCTCGTGGTCACCGTGCCGTTCGACAATGGCGTGCTGTCGGGCGCGGCACTCGTCGCTGCGATCGTCGTGGTCCTGTCCGGTCTCGCCCCCGCGTGGCTCGTCACGCGTCGTTCCGCTCTTCACACCCTGAAGCAGACGGCCCAGGCAGGTGGAATCGCCCATTCGAGACTCCGCGCAGCTCTTGTCGTCGTCCAGGTTGCGCTCTCCATCGTGGTTCTCGCGATCGGATCCCTCTTCGCGCGATCGCTGCAAACGGTCAACGGAGCGCGTCCGGAAGTGATCGATCAGTTGCTTGTCGCGCGCATCGACCTTGCGTCCCAGGGGTATGACTCGTCAGCCGCGGCGCAGTTCGCCAGCACTCTGCTCGAGCGCCTCCAGCAGGACGCACGGTTTGGCGCCGTCGGGATTGGCACAGCGGAGTTGTTTGGTGGCTCTAGCCAGACGGTCCGCCTTCGCCTCGCGGGCGCCACGGACGAGATCAAACGAGGTGTGGTGACGAGTCAGGTGACCCCTGGATGGTTCGGCTCGATGAACCTCCGGCCGCTGTCCGGGCGCCTCTTCGCTGCGAATGAACGAACCGACGTTGCGGTGGTGAATGAAACCACGGCGCGGCTCCTTACGGAGGCCGGCTCTCCGGTCGGCCTGACCGTCTCCGTCCAGCGGTTCCGGCAGATCGTCGGAGCCCTCCACACCAGGAGCGAGGTCTCGGTCGCCGAAATCGTCGGCGTGGTGCCCGACTCCGTCAGGGGGCCGAATCGTCCGCTTTACGCGGTCCCATGGATGTACTTCCCACTCGATCCGCGCACCGATTTCCCGACCATGTTCACCCTCTTTGGGCGGACGTCCCAGCCGGTCGAACTCGCACCCGATCTCAGTCGCCTGATCACTGAAACCGATCGAGGCGCCGCCTGGACGCGCGTCGAACCCGCAGCCGCGATCTTCGCTGCTGAAACGAGTCCAACGCGTTCGCTCGCCGCTGGAGTCGGATCGAGCGGACTGGTGGCGCTCATGCTGGCGGCAGCCGGGCTGTTCGCCGTGCTTGCCTACTCCGTTTCGCTCCGCTCCCGTGAGATCGGCATCCGCATGGCGTTGGGCGCGGCACCGCGCCGGGTCACCGGGCTCGTCCTCCGGCAGGCCTTTCGGCTCACATTGACTGGAATCGTGATCGGATACGCGCTCGCGCTGCCGCTTGCACACGCCATCCGCGTCGTCTTCCTGGGAGTCTCACCACTCGATCCGGTCGCGCTCGTCCCTGTCGGCTTGGCGCTGCTGCTGACCGCATGCATTGCCGCAGCCGTGCCTGCCCGGCGGGCCGCGTCCGTTGACCCCGTCACGGTCCTGCGGTCCGAATAACGTGCGCGACCTTTCGAAGAAGCGGTAAACCGATGAATCTGCTTGCACGGATCGTTATTCGCCTCGCGTCGTTTCTCGTGCCACGGTACGACCGCGCTCGCTGGCGTGAAGAGTGGCTGGGTGAGATCGAAGGGCACTCCGAAGGGCACTCGAAAGGGCAAAGGGCAGAGGGCAAAAGGCAAAGGGGAGGGGAAAGGGAAAAGGGGCGAAGGGAGATGAAGACGTTGCGAGCTGCCTTGGGCGCGCCGAAGGACGCAAGCGTGATGCGGCTCAGATCCACGAAACACGCGATGCGCGCCATCGCTGCCGGCTGGCGCACTGACGTGCGCCAGACGCTTCGCACGCTGCGGCGTGCGCCTTCACACGTCGCAACGGTCGTGATCTGCCTCGGGATTGGCACCGCTGTTTGCGTGTCTGCGTTTTCGGCGATTAACGCGCTGCTCTTTGGCGAGATTCCGGGAATCTCTGATCGCCGCTCGCTCGTGCGCATCTTCGTGGGCTATGACGACGGCATGGGCGCGTTGAGCATCGACCGCGGCCGGATGGGGTCCCCGGGACCGGTGTCAACGTCGGACTTCGAGATCATCGACGCGAGCCATGGCGACGCGCTCAGTGCGCTCGCCGTCGAGGGCGATTGGACGTTTGCCGTCTCGCTCGACAAGGAGCCCGTCCGGACGACGGGAGCATTCGTCTCGGGCGACTACTTCCGCGCGCTCGGCACGGAGCCCTTCATGGGCCGGCTGCTGCGGCCGGACGACGACCGCCGTGACGCACCAGCTGCGGCAGTCGTCGGCTACCATGTCTGGCGCGATCGCTTCGAGGCCGCACCGGACGTCGTCGGCCGATCGATTCTCGTGGGCGATCGGACGTTTACGGTCGTTGGCGTGACGCCGCCACGGTTTACCGGTCTCCAGCCGAACGACATCGGCGACAGTCCGCTCAACTACACGCAACTCTGGCTGCCGCTCCATCACGCCTCGGGTTGGCCCGGCGTGCCAGGCCGTGAGATTCCGTGGCATAGCCTGATCGGCCGGCTCGCCCCTCGCGCGACCCACGACGCTGCGCTGGCAGCGTTGACGCCCGGCGCGCAGCGTCTCGCGGCAGCCTATCCAGATTCCCGCCGCGACGCGTACGCAGTGGTCCGCAATCACGGCTTCGGCCCCGACGAAGACGCGCTCGAAATCTTCTTCATCGTTGCGATCATGCTGAGCGTGCCGGTCACGGTCCTCGCAATCGCCTGCGCCAACGTGGCCAATCTGCAGCTGGCCCGGGCGACAGAGCGGGCGCGCGAGCTGGCGGTGCGGCTCGCTTTGGGCGCCTCCCGAGGTCAGGTCGTGCGGTTGTTGACCTTCGAAGCCGCTGCACTCGCGCTGCTGGCCGCGATCGCCGGGTGGATGGGTGCCCGGCTCGTCCTGATCACGGCACAGCCGGCGTTCCCTCTACCGCTCGTACTCGACCATCGGGTCCTGACGTTTGGTTTGATCCTGGCCGTGGGCGTGACCGTCCTGTCGGGACTCGCGCCGGCCTGGATTGGCACCCGGCGGGCGGGATCGCTCGGCCTCAAGGACTCCAACGGCCGCGGCGGCGGCCGTGTGCATTCGCGCCTGCGGCACGCGCTCGTGGTCGTCCAGATGGCGCTTTCGCTCGCGCTCCTCGTCACGAGTGGTCTGTTCATCTCGTCACTTCGTGCGATGCACGGTGAGGTGCCGCCGGCAGCACGGGCCACGTTCGTGACGACCATCGACCCCGACGCGTCCGGTTATTCCGCGGCCGAGACTCGCCAGCTGCGTGACGACCTGACGGGGCGCCTTTCGCTCCACCCGAGCGTGCAGTCCGTTGCGATTGAGCAAAGGACGGGGATTCGATATTGGACGCCCAAGGACGACATCAACGTCAGGAAGCACATCGCAGGCCGGTACGTCACGTCGAGCTGGTTCGATGCGGCGGCGGCGCGGATTGTCGCGGGCCGACCGCTGCGTGCGTCCGACGCCGGTGATGCCGCCGTCGTGAGCGAGCGGCTGGCGCGCGATCTGGCGCCCGATGGAGCGGCCGTGGGCACGTTCCTCTACGTCAACGACTCGGTGATCGCCGAGCAGTCGCCGATGCACCTCGTCCTCGTGCGTCCGCAGCCCGGACAGCCGCCTGAAGACCCAGCGGCACGGGTCGCCGTGCAGATCGTCGGCGTCGTGGCCGACATCCCCCGGCGTCCGGGCGATACGCGGCCCGATCCCGAGATCTATCTGGCGCTGAGAGAGAACGCCTCGGGCCTGTTCACGCTGCGGATCAGAACCCACGACGCGGCGGCGCCGGCGACGCAGATTCGCGACGTCATCCGGCAGACCGATCGGCGGCTCGCCGCCGTCATCGTCCAGTCGGCCGAGACGCTTTTTCTCCGCGAGATCGGACCGATCCGGGCGATGGCGCTGTCGATTGGCGGACTGGGCGTCGTGGCGTTGCTTCTGGCCGCGGCCGGTCTGTATGCAGTGATGGCCTTCCTCGTGTCCCTCAGGCGTCAGGAAATCGGTATCCGGATGGCCATCGGCGCTCGTCCGGGCGATGTCGTCAGGCTGGTGATTCGGCAGGGGCTGCGCCTCGCCCTCGCCGGAGGTCTTGCGGGGTTCGCCATCGCCACGCCGATTGCGATCGGCCTCCGTACGGCGTTCGTCGGCGTCTCGCCGTTCGATCCTTGGGCCATGCTGCCGCCTGCGGCCGCGCTGGTGTCGGTCGCGCTCCTCGCCTCGACGATTCCCGCGCGCCGCGCCGCCCGCATCGACCCGATCCGGGCCCTCCGGGAGGACTAGCGGTGGTACGATCGTCGCCCAATGGACGAGGCGGCGCTCGCGACGGGTCTCCGGGCCGGCGACGAGCAGACGTTCGAGGCACTGATTCGCACCCATGGCAGCCGGCTGCTGGCCGTGGCGCGGCGCATCCTGGGGAACGACGAAGAGGCCCGCGAAGCCGTGCACGAAGCGTTCATTTCCGCGTTTCGCGCCCGAGAGCAGTTTCAGGCGCAATCCCGCGTGTCCACCTGGCTCCACCGGATCGTCGTCAATGCCGCACTGCAGAAGCTTCGCGTGCGCAAGCGACGCGCCGAAGACGCGATCGACGATCTGCTCCCGCGGTTTCTCCCCAACGGCGATCACGTCGAACGGTTTGTCGCGTGGACGGAGCCGGCCGACGAGACGGTCGCGCGTCATGAAATCGCGGAGGTGGTCCGCCGGGCGATCGATCAACTGCCTGAGTCGTACCGGACCGTGCTGCTGTTGCGGGACATCGAGGGATTGAGCACCGAAGAAAGCGCCAACGCGCTTCAGACGACGGCCAATGCGGTGAAGATTCGGCTGCACCGCGCACGGATGGCGCTGCGGACGCTGCTGGCGCCACATTTTCAAGGAGCGAACGCGTGACCTGCCGCGAAGTCTCCGGATTCCTGCACGACTACGTCGCCGGCGAGCTCGAGCCCGACGTCCTGGCCGAGTTCAATCGCCACCTCGACGGCTGCGCGAACTGCCGGGCGTTTCTGGGGCAGTATCGCGACACGATCGCGCTCGGCCGCGAGGCCGCCGCCGGGACCATGCCCGACCTGCCCGACGATCTCGTGAAGGCCGTCCTGGCAACGCTGAAAAAATAGAGACGTCCTGCGAAACGAGCGAGCGCAGCGAGCCCGCGCGAACGGAGCGGGGATCACGGGGCCCCCGCGAGTGAGCGCGTAAGGGGGTGCGGCGGGGACGAAGTCCCCCCGCCTAAAAGAGCCGCCCAGCCCGGGCAGACTTTCCTGCCCAGGCTGAGCGTCACCGCAACGAACGAGACAGACCGGCTACCGTCCAGGCTCGCTGCAAGTGTCCGCGACGTGCGTGATGGTCTTGATCGTGAAAGTCGGCAGATCCTTCTCGGCGACCGTGGTGGCCGGCGGGACGGGCGTGACGACCTTGGTCTCGGCGAGACCAACGAGCTGAATCTTGTGGTTCACGTGCGGCACGAGATCCATCTGCGGCGTGGCGACGATCACGAACGTTCTGGCCTTTTCGTCCTTCTTGGCTGGATCGACGGCGTTCTCGAACAGGAACGTCTTCGGGGTCGTGCCGCGAACGACGCAGCCCACCAGCGTGACTTCCGCCGGCTTGGCGGTCGTCTGCGGTGGCGGTTGCGTTTGCGGCGGCGGCGGTGGCGTGGCGGTCTGCGCGGCGGCGACAGCCGTAAAGGCCACAGCCATCAGTGAGCCGATCAAAATGCGCTTCATTGCTCCTCCCATTCACGTGTGAGCTGAACCAGCTATGCCGGCCCGTGTGTGTGAGCTGAACTAGCTATGCCGGCCCGTGTGTGTGAGGTATCAAAGCGCGTGCCACGGATCAACGCCGCCCGCGCGGGAAAAACCGGCGCGGCGCGATCGGAGTGGGCAGATTTTTACCGTGTAGAAGTTCCTCGCTGCCCCGGAAGGTGCACGATCTGCCGTGTGATGTGCATCGCGATCGTGCGGTGTCGATCGGCGAAATGTGCGCGCGATCGCCTCACAAAACAAACAGCCAGCCGTCAGCCACTCGCACGCGCGCCGTACGACGACGTCACGCGCCCGTCACAGGCACCGCCCCGCGGCAGAACCTTCGCTCGCCACAACCACTGTCTATGTATTATATGGCTATGACAGATATGGACGCGCGCATGCTCGATCGCGAGCTCAAGAAAGGCTCCGCTGAGCTCCTGATCCTGTCCCTGGTCGAGAGCCGATCCCGGCACGGCTACGACATCAGCAAGCAGATCGACGCCCGATCGGCGGGCCGGCTGAAGTTCCACATCGCCTCGCTCTATCCGCTCCTCTACCGGCTCGAGGAACGCGGGTGGATCGCCGGCCGGTGGGTCGAGAAGCCAGGCCAGCGCCGGCGCCGCTACTATCGCCTGACCCCCGAGGGACGGAGAGTTCTGGCGCGGCAGCGCGTCACCTGGCGCGCCTTCGTGGACGCCGTCGCCCGCATCACGGAGAGCGGTCATGCCTGAGTGGAAACCCGTCCTGCAGTCCCGCCTGGCCGGCCTGAAGTTCAGCCCCGCCCGTGAGGCCGAGATCCTCGAGGAGCTGAGCGCGCACCTCGACGACCGCTATCGCGAGCTCGTGCGTGCTGGCACCGAACCGGCTGAGGCCGAACGCCTCGCGCTCGCCGAACTGCGCGATCACGACCTCTTTCGCGCACGACTGCGCACGCTCCGGCAGGCCCACGTCGCCGAACCGATCGCCCCTGGAGCGCAGCGCCGGCGTCTGGTCGCCGACTTCTGGCAGGACCTCCGGTACGCCGCGCGGATGCTCGCCCGGCAGCCCGGGTTCACCATCGCCGCGGCGCTGACGCTGGCGCTCGGGATTGGCGCGAATACCGCCATCTTCAGCCTCGTCAACGCCACGCTGCTCCAGCGCCTGCCGGTCGCCGATTCCGCACGCCTTGTGTATGTGAGCAACGGTCCGCCGCCTGGGGTGTTCTCGTACCCGGCCTACGCCGATCTTCGCGATCGCTCGGACGTCTTCGACGGCTTCGCGGCGTGGGGCGGCGTCGTCGCGAGCCTCAACGCCGACGCGACGACCGACATGGTGACGGGTGCGATCGTGACCGGCCGCTTCTTTCAGACGCTCGGCGTCGAGCCCGCCATCGGCCGGCTCATCGGACCGGAGGACGACGTCACGCCTGGCGGGCACCCGGTCGCCGTGATCAGCCATGGCCTGTGGCAGCGCCGCTTCGAAGGACGGCAGGACATCGCCGGGCACGCGATCCTCCTGAACGGACAGCCCTTCACCATCGTCGGCGTGACCAGACCAGGGTTCACGGGCGCGCAGGTCGGCATCGTCCGCGACCTGTTCGTGCCGATGATGATGCAGCCGGTCATGCGCCCGCCGCGCGGCGGCTACTCGGGCGACATGAATCCCGATCTGCTGAAAGTGCGTACCAACCAATGGCTCTTTGCTTTGGGTCGATTGAAGCCCGGGGTCACGAAGGAGCGCGCTGAAGCGGTGCTCGGTGCAATCGCCACGGCGATCGATCAGGCGGCGCGGCCGAACAGTCCGCCGCATCCGATCCCGGTGCACCCCGTTGACGACGGTGTCCCGGGGCAACGGGCGCAGGTCGTCCCGGTCGCGACGCTCCTGCTCTGCGTCGTAGGAGCGGTCCTGCTGATTGCGTGTGCGAACGTCGCCAACCTGCTGCTGTCGCGCACGGCCGCGCGTCAGCGGGAGATCGCCGTGCGGCTCGCCATCGGCGCCAGCCGGTGGCGCCTGGTCCGGCAGTTCCTGACGGAGAGCGTGCTGCTCGCGGTCGCGGGCGGGGCGCTTGGCGTCGTCTTCGCCTGGGTGGTGGCGCTGAGCTTCCGCGCGGCGCCTCCGCCGGTGGGTGCGCTTCCCCTGACGCTCGACTTCTCGATCGATGCGCGCGTGTTCGGCTTCTCGCTCGGCCTGTCGATCCTCACGGGCGTCCTCTTTGGCCTGCTGCCGGCGTTGCGCGCGTCTCGCCCGCGGCTGGTGCCGGCGCTCAAGGACGACGCGTCAATCGCGGACGGCCGGCCGCGATGGTTCCGTCTCCGGAAGATGCTGGTGGTCGTCGAGGTCGCGCTGTCGCTCACGCTGCTCCTGGCTGCTGGTCTCTTTGTGCGAAGTCTGCGCTTCACACAGTCGGTCTCGCCCGGCTTCGACGTCGACAAGCTCGTCAGCGCTCCGCTCAACGTCAATCTGCTGCGCTACACGCGGGACCAGGGGCGAGAGTTCTACCGGACGGTCGTCGAGCGTGTGGAAGCGCTTCCGGGCGTCGAGGCCGCGAGCGTCGCCCGGATCCAGGTGCTGGCCGGCGGCCGGATCATGAGCCTGCTCATCGAAGGGCGCGGCACGTCCGACAACGTCTTCCGCACGGAAGGCGGCGTGCCCAGCGCCGGCTCTCGGCGCGACGCCGTCAACAGCAACGTCATCGGCGCGGGGTATTTCAAGACGATGGGCATCGGGCTCGTCACCGGCCGCGACTTCGGACCGCAGGATGCCGAAAAGTCGCCCGTGGTCGTGGTCGTCAACGAAGCATTCGGCGCGATTCATTTCCCAGACGACACCCCCCTCGGCCGCCGCCTGAGCTTTACCGGCCGGGAAGGTCCATGGCGCGAGATCGTCGGCGTGGTGAAGGACAGCAAGTACGCGTCTCTGTCCGAAGACCGGACGCCGATCGTGTACTTCCCTCTTTCTCAGAACCACGAGACCGGCATGACGCTTCACGTCCGTGCGTCGGGTGATCCCGCGTCCATGGTGGCCGCGGTGCGCCGCGAGATTCAGGCGATCGAGCCCAACCTGCCGATTCCGACCATTCAGCCGATGACCGAGACGATCGGCACCTCGCTCTACGTGGCACGGATGGGCGCGTGGCTGTTGGCGGTCTTTGCCGGTCTGGCGCTGCTTCTTGCGTCGATTGGCGTCTACGGCGTGCTGGCGTTCTCGATCTCCCGCCGGACGCGCGAGCTGGGCATCCGGCTGGCGCTTGGGGCGGAAGCCCGAGACGTGTTCACGCTCGTCATTCGGGAGGGCATGGTTCTCGTCGGCGTGGGCGTCGTGATTGGATTGATCGTCGGCTTTGCCGGCGCGGGTTCGCTTGCACAGTTTCTGTACGGCGTCAGCGCGTTCGATCCGGTGACGTTCGTTGCCGTGCCGTCGATCCTCGCCCTCGTGGCGCTCGCAGCCTGTCTGGTTCCGGCACGGCGGGCGATGAACGTCGATCCGACCGACGCACTCAGGTACAACTGAGCACGCGAGTGACCAGGAGAGCGTTGCCCGATTCCATGTCGGGCCCGCCGGCATGCCTCCGCTCCGGTGCCGGCGGGGCACCGATCTTGCACTTCGTGGCGCCAAGTGGCTCGACTGCATGCATCGTCGATCGTCGTGATTGTTCTTGCCTTGGGGATCGCGGCACCAGCGAAACTTGGCGCGCAGACCGCCGGACAGATTCGGCCCCCGGTTCCCAACTCAACCGGATCGTCTGATCGCGCCAGGCGCCCAGCCGCCGAACCGCCGATCGAAGCCGTTGAGGTCGAAGGTGCCGAGCGCACACGCCCTGCCGTCGTGCTCGATGCCGTGGGACTGGTGCCGAGCCGCCTGCTGAGCAAGGATGCGTTCGAGCGTGCCGCGCGCAAGCTCGACGAGCTGCCGGCCGCGTCCAGCACCGAGCTCACACAGCGGCCCGCCACGAACGGCTCGGTGCGCGTGAAGGCCACCATTCGCGAGCGCGCCCTGATGCCGAAGGGGCTCGCCGACTGGGCCGTCGTGGGCGGTCGCGCGCTGTTCGTCGGTGAAATGAAGATCGACATCGCTGGACCGTTCGGTGCCGGCGAAGTGTTCAGCAGCACGTTCCGCTGGGCGAAGAACCGGCCGCGCGTCGCTTTTGGGCTTGCCGTGCCGGACCTCGGACCCTTGCCCGGAGTGACGCGCTTCGAGGTGGCCTGGGAGCCGCAGACCTACGGCATCGTGCCGACCGGCGCCGATGCTTTTCGCGAGACGCGTCAGCGCGCCGGCGTGGGCGTTGGCGACTGGGCCTCGAGCTGGCTCGCGTGGCATGCCGGCACGGCGTTCGATCGGTTCGAAGATCGGAATCACGTCGCGTTCAATGCCGGCGTTGACGTTCGATTGATGAGCGATCTCCTGGCCATCATGCTCGGCACCGAAACCTGGGTCCCGACGAACGGCGGCAGCCGGTTCACGGCGACCAATCTTGCGGCTGCGTGGCGATCGAGCCGCGACCTGGCGCCACCGTGGACCGCAATCGTCGGCACGACGATCGCGACCGATGCCGCGCCGATGGCGCTCTGGCCGGGCGCGAGCGCTGGCCGCGGCCGAGGTGTGCTCCTTCGCGCGCACCCCTTGCACTCTCACGGCATCGTCACCAGCGAGGTCTTCGGGCGCCGAATCGCTTACGCCACGCTCGAGCGGCAGCACGTCGTCAAGACGATGTCGATGGCGACGATCGGCGTGGCGGGGTTCGTGGACGCCGCGCAGGTCTGGCGCCGCGGGACCGATTTCGCGTCGTCGCCGTTCCACGTCGACATCGGCGGCGGCCTCCGCATCAACGCGGCCAAGACCGGCGGCATGGTCCGCGTCGACGTCGGCTACGGCCTGCGTGACGGCAACGTGAAGCTCTCGGCGGGGTGGATGGAAAGCTGGCCGCGGAGGTGAGATGACCTCTGAGGTCGTTTTCAGGACCCGGCCCACGTCAACGGATCTTGGTAAAACGACCTCAGAGGTCTTACCATTGCGGCCATGCGCCGCCTTTTCGCATATGTCAGCCTCCTCGCCTGCGCGGCTCTGCTGGGTCCCGTCGCGCCGGTCGATGTCTCGGCCGTCGCCGATGTGAATTGGCCGCAGTGGCGCGGACCCGACGGCGCCGGCATCGGTCAAGGCACCTTCCCGGACACCTGGTCAGCGACATCCCACATTGCGTGGAAGACGCCGATCGCGGGCCGCGGACATTCGTCGCCCGTCCTGTGGGGCAACCGGATTTTTCTCACGACATCGATCGAAGGCGCGGAGATTCCTGGACGCAAGGCGCCCGATCATCTCGGCTTCGACTTGAAGCCCGGCTACTTCCACGAAGACAGCGTCGGCGTGGACTACGCCTACACGTTGAAAGTGCTCGCCGTGGACGCGATGACCGGCAAACCCGTCTGGGAGCGGGCAGTCCACGACGGCCCCGTGTACGACAACCGGCACCGGAAGAACACGTACGCATCCTCGACGGTGGTGACCGACGGCAAGATGGTGTACGCGTCGTTCGAGTCGGAAGGGTTCTACGCGTTCGACGTCGACGGCAATCTCAAGTGGAAGGTCTCGTTTGGCGGCATGGCGAAAGCCGGCCTCGGCCCCGGGACGTCGCCAATTCTTTTCAACAATTTCGTGATTCTCCAGGGCGATCAGGAAATGGGCACCGGTTCCTTCATCGTCGCCCTCGATCGCGCCACCGGGAAGGAAGTCTGGAGAACGTCGCGTGAGACCCGGCGCAGCTGGGCGACGCCCCTGATCGTTCAATCCGGTGGCCGAACGGAGCTCGTCGCGTCCGGTGCGGAAGCCGTCGTCGCGTACGACCCGGCGACCGGCAAAGAGCTTTGGCGCACAGACGGCACGCGCAGCCATCCGATTCCGAGCTTCGTTCAGGGAGATGGTCTGGTGTTTGCGACCGCCGGAAGCCAGGCCAAGGTCGCGCTCGGCATTCAGCCGGGCCCGGCCACACCTGCCGGGGCATCACGCGTCATCTGGCGCTACAACAAAGGCACCGCGTACGTACCGTCGCCGATTTACTACAACGGTTATCTGTATTTGATGACCGACAGCGGCATCGTCACGTGCCTCGATCCGAAAATCGGGACGCTCGTCTATGAAGGTGGCCGGGTCCCGGTCCCGGCGACGTTCACGGCGTCGCCAGTGGCGTTCGGCGACAAGATCCTGCTCACGAGCGAGGACGGCGACACGTTCGTGATGCGCGCCGGCCCGAAGCACGAGATCATTCGCACGAACTCGCTCGAAGAGCCGGTCTTCGCCTCGCCGGCGCTGGCCAACGGCACGGTCTTCATTCGAGGCGAGAAGCATTTGTACGCAATAAGGTAGGGCGGATTGAACTCTAAATCCGCCAACGCCTCCCCTTCGAGGCCTGCTATGACGTCCACTCTTCGGTGTCTGCTCGTCGCGTTGGCGATCCCAGCCGTCCTCGCGGCGCAACAAGCCATCAAGTTCGAACCCACTGCCGGCGTGCCGACATTTGCCGTTCGCGAGCCCGTGCTGCGGATCAAGCCGGGCGCGACCGTCGAGACGAGGACCTTCTCACGGCCCGGTGATTACTACGAGGGCAAAGGCGGCGCCTGGCCAGGCGAAGTCGGACCGTTCCACATCGAAGGCGCGGCGCCCGGCGACACGCTCGTCGTCAAGATCGTGCGCCTGAGGCCGAACCGCGACTCGGCCGTGTCGCGATACACGCCGAACAACATCAGCGGCGTCGCGGCGGACAACCGGACGCGGATGCTGAACGACCCGCTGCCCGCGCGCACGTTCATCTGGAAGCTCGACCGCACGCGAATGGTCGGGATTCTGGACTTGCCCGCCTCGGCGAGCAAACAAATCGAGCTGCCGTTGAGACCGATGCTGGGCCGCGTCGCGGTCGCTCCGGCTGGCGAGGAAGCGTTCGGGGGACTCTGGCCGGGCGACTTCGGCGGCAACCTCGACGCGTCGGACGTTCGCGAAGGGGCCACGGTCTCACTGCCCGTCTTTCACAACGGCGCACTCTTCTACTTCGGTGATGGACATGCCCTCCAGGGCGACGGCGAGATCATCGGCTCCGGTCTCGAGACGACGATGGACGTCACGTTTCAGTTCGATCTGATCAAAGGCAAACGTATCCGCTGGCCGCGTATCGAGGACGATCAGCACATCATGGTCGCGGCGAGCATGCGGCCGCTGATCGATGCTCTGCGCATCGCGTACGTCGAGTTGATCGAATGGCTCGTCGCCGAGTATGGCTTCGAGAAGATGGACGCATTTCAGGTCGCGTCACAGATCGGCGAGGTTCGCGTGGCCAACGTCGTCGATCCGAATTACACGGTCGTCGCGAAGTTTCCGAAGAAGTTCTTGCCTCCGAAGAAGTAGGTCAAGGCCCGCGCCTGACTGAAGACGTCTACTGCGCCGGCCGCCGGAACGTCTTGACGACAAGCACGACGACGGCCGCCACGAGAATCCAGAGCACGACTCGTCCATCACTTATCGCGTCCATGATGTCGAACGTGCCCTGGCTGGCGCCGGCGGCCATGCCGTCGAGCGCCGCTTTTTCGAGGACCGCTTGGGCGAAGATGGGCATGGCCGTCTCTAGATGGTCGGTTTCTGACGCCGCCAGCCGGTGATCATGAGGACCAGCATCACCACGATGAAAACGAGTATGAACGTGCCGTTCTCGAGGAGCGTGACGCCAGTGTCGTAGCTGACGGAGAGCAGAAAAGCGATGCCATCCCGAATGGCCCTCATTACTTCCAGCACTGCGCTCCTCCCTGAGATGTCCCGGATCGGCCGGCATCATAACATCGCCGTTTTCCTTGTCCTCTTATCGGAAGACTTCGGCTGAAAAACCAGCCCTTTAGTCGGCGTCCGCGGCGAGAATCGCGAGAAACAATAATGGTATAGTCGAGATTCTTCACATTCTCGACGAGGAGGTCCCATGCGTTTGGTTTACGCTTCGGCTCTGGCGGCCGCAATCGCACTGATGATTTCGGTAGCGAACGCCGCGCCGCGGGCACAAGATCCCGATCGAAAAGTGGCCGGTGGCGGCATCAGCGCGCCAGGCTGGATGGGCGCGATCGACGCTGCGGCGGCGGCAAAGGGCGGCACCATCAACGACTCCAAGTTCGCGGCCATGGGCAGCGACTTCCACCTGACGATCGGCCCGGCCGCTTTCTACTGGAACCCGAAGAACACCGCCACGGGGAATTACACGGTGTCGGCCACGTTCAAGGAGCTCAAGCCCGGCATGGGCGGGCATCCACACCCGGCCGGCGTGTTCATCGCCGGCGCGAATCTCGACACTGACAAGAAAACGGCGTTCTACTGCACGGTCAACAGCGCCGGCGCGGTTCTGGTGCGCGGCTTCAACGAGGGAACCGTGTTCACTCTGACGACTGGCCGGGGCGGCGCGGCGCCGAACGCCGCGGTCGCCAAGCCGGCAGCCGACGGCACGGTGACGAACACCGTCGCCTGGAATGTGAAGGACGGCACCGCGGAGTGCATGGTCAATGGGACCAGCGTCGGCTCCTTCACCAAGGACCAGCACAAGATCGCGACCGATGGCATCTACGGCATTCGCGTCAGCCACAACATGGAAGTCATGGTGTCGGGGTTGGCGAAGAAGTAACGTTCGCTGGTCTCAAGCCGCAGAGCCTCAAAGCCTGACAGGCTCAAAGGCGCGTCGACAGACGGCAGAAGTTCGGGAGACCCCGGGCTTCTGCCGTTTGTTTTTGATTCGCATCTCTTCCTTGATTCCTTGGCTGATCGGGCGTAGCCTCCGGCTATTCAATCCGCAGCGCCTGTGCGGCTTTGAGCCTGTGCGGCTTTGAGCCTTCGAGCGCTTTTCAGGAGGACCCCATGGAACTCGACCGCAGGGCGTTTCTCACGACTCTCGGCGGAGCCGCGGCCATCGAGGCGATGCCGCACGAGGAGCGCGCCGACGCGCTCGAGCACTACATGATGGACCTGATCGACCAGCAGGGCGCGCAGAACAACCAGCTCGCGGTCCGGCGCGGCGTGGGATCCCTCTTCAGCGGCCGCGGCGAGCCGAACGCCGAGGGCCGGCTCGAGCCGAGGAAACTCGAGCCGATGCCCGCGAAGCCGACGCTCGTCGACTTCTTCAAGCTGCGCTTCGCGCCAGCCACGCATGTGCTACAGAGCGCGACCGACGCGCTGAAGAAAGGCGAGCCCGAGGAGCGCATCCTCGCCTGTCTGCTCCACGACGTCGTTCTCAACCTGATCAAGGTCGATCACGGCTGGTGGGGCGCGCAGTTGATGGAGCCGTACGTCTCGGAGAAGGTCAGCTGGGGGATCCGGTATCACCAGGCGCTGCGCTTCTATCCCGATCCGTCCGTCGGGTACGAATATCCTGAACTCTACAACCGAATCTTTGGCAAAGACTACGTGCCGATGCCGTACATCAAGGAGACGTACGAGTTCGCGCGCAAGCACAAGTGGTACATGGAAGCGCGGATGATCACCGTGCACGACCTCTATGCGTTCGATCCGAGTATGCAGGTCTCGCTCGACCCGTTCATCGACATCATCGGGCGGAACTTCAAGCAGCCGAAGGAAGGGCTCGGATTCGACAACAGTCCGGTTGCGCACATGTGGCGAACCCTGATGTATCCGGACAATCCGCTGTAACGACCTCGCCCCGCGAAAGGCAAAGATACGACTATCTCGCCTTGAGTTGCTTGAACAGCATCACGACGATCAGGATCGCGATCGCCAGGATGATCAGCCGGCCATCGCGCGACGCGTTGATGATTTCGTATTGCGCTTCCGTGTTGGGCTGCTGCAGAGCCACTGCGGCGAGCGCTTGTTTCGCCAGGACAGCCAGGGCCACCATAGTACCCGCCATATCGGCGCAGATCAGGGCCAGGGATAGATCGGCCCGCTCGAATCGCTGATACGAACAGATCTTGCATCTGACAGATTTGTAGTTCGCCTGCGCGTCCATTGATGCAACGCATCCTTTTCATCGTCCTGTTCGCGCTGGGGACGCACACCGCCGCCGCGCAGATCGACGACACGTTGATTCGCATTCGTGCTCCGCGTATCGCGCTCACACATGTGAGCGGCGTGGCCGTACTCCTGGTCATTGTGCTCACCACGGTACAGACCTGGATGGCGAACGCGAAGCGCGCGCGACGCCAGAAGTGACGCGTGCGACTACTTCCGGCGCGCGGCGACGACGACGAAGAATCCTTCTTCCAGCGCCAGGTTCGCTGGCCGGGTGGCCACGCCAGGCGTGTTGAGCTTGCACGTCAGCGTGTCGCCCGTGATCTCGATCACGCCCAGCTGAAGCTTGCCCGTGTCGTCGCCTTCGAGGATGTTCAGATCGATCGTCATCGGCGTCTTGCTCGGATCGATCTTGACGGTGCCGCGCTCATTGACCGTGCCGCCGACGCTCTGAGCGTACTTGTCGCCGGTGACGATGAGCGTGACTTCCTGGTCACCCTCACCCGCGGGTTGACCGTTGAACGACTTGACCACCCACGTGCCCTGCAGGCTGGCCTGCGCCTGTGCGGGGGTGATCGGCTTGGCGCCTTGCGCCAGGACGCCGGCCGTCAGCAGCACTGCGGCGGCCAGAGTCGCGATTCGAGTCATGTGATGGCTCCCTGCGCGGGTCGGAACGACCCCGCTCGACCAGCATATGCCGGCCGCGCGGGGTAAATGTACGTAGCGCGGATTGGTTTCAAATCCGCTGGGGCGGACGTAGGGACCAGTCCGCCCTACGTGCGTAGACGATCGTGAACGATTGACGTACGGGGGTGGCTCCCTGTATTGACGTACCGGCCGGCGGCACCGCGCGCACGTCCCAACCCGCCCTGACTCCATGATCGGCGAGACGCTTGGGCAGTATCGAATCGAAGCCCGCCTCGGCGAGGGCGGGATGGGTGTCGTCTATCGCGCCAGGGACGAGCGGCTGCAGCGGACGGTCGCGATCAAGCTCGTCGGGAGCGGCACCGGCGGGTCCACCCCGGAAGATCGGAGCCGGCTGCTCGAAGAAGCGCGCGCGGCGTCGCATCTCAATCACCCGCACATCTGCACCATCTACGAAGTCGGGGAGGTCGAGGGACGAGTCTTCATCGCGATGGAGTACGTCGACGGCCGCCCGCTCTCGGAAATGCTGCCGCTGAACGGGTTGCCGGTTGAAACGGTGCTGCGTTACGGCGCGCAGATCGCGGCAGCCCTTGCGCACGCCCATGAGCGCGGCGTCGTCCACCGGGACTTGAAGACCGCGAATGTCGCCGTGAACGACGAGCACGGCGTCAAGGTGCTCGATTTCGGTCTCGCGCGCCGGCTCGATCCCGGCGCGAGTGACGCGGTCACAAAGACGATCGAGGGCACGTCGCGTGGCACCGCGGTCGCCGGCACGCTCGTGTACATCGCCCCCGAAACGCTGCTCGGCCAGCCGGCCGACGCGCGCAGCGACATCTGGGCGCTCGGCGTCGTGCTGTACGAGATCGCGACCGGCGAGATGCCGTTTCCCGGCCGGAACGAGTTCGAGATCAGCGCCGCGATCCTTCGCACGCCACCGCATCCGTTCCCCGCGCACGTGCCGCCGCTCCTCCGGGGCATCATCCAGCGATGCCTGGCGAAAGAGCCGTCGCAGCGGTATCAGCGCGCCGGGGAAGCTCGGGCGGCCCTCGAGGCCGTGCAGTCCGACACCCTCGTCGTCCCGCCGTCCATCGTCTCGAAGCGCTCGAAGCGCGCGTGGATCGGCGCCGGAGCTGTGGCAATCGTCGGGGCGGCCGGGTGGCTGATGTGGCGGTCCGCCGATCGTCCGCCGGCAGATTTCAGCCCGGGCGGCGGGCAACTGACGCGGATCGTGTCCTCCGAATACCAGACGCTCGACCCGGCACTCTCGGGAGATCGGCGCATGCTGGCCTACGCGGCGAGCGGACCCGACGGCCGCATCGATTTGTACTCGTCGCGCGTGGCCGGCGGCGGGCGCGTGCAGCTGACGAACGACGACGCGCGTGAAGAGGCGCCGAAGTTCTCGCCGGACGGAGAACGGATTGCGTTCACTCGGCGGGAAGCGGACAAGCCGCCCGAGATTCGCGTGGTGCCGGCACTGGGCGGCGACATCGTCGCCTCGATTCCAAGCGCCGCGTTTCCCGCCTGGTCTCCCGATGGCCGGCGGCTGGTCTATTTGAGACGCAAGGAGGCCGGCGTCACCGAGTTGCTCACCTCGAGGCTCGACGGAACCGAAGCTCGCGTGCTCCTGCAGAGCGACAGCGTGTACCCCTTCCATCGGAATCCCGCGTGGTCGCCGGATGGCCGGCAGATCGCGTTCGTGAAAGGCTCCGGCGGGATTGCCGGCGAGATCTGGCTCGTGCCGGCGGAGGGCGGCCAGGCCCGCCGGGCCATTGAGGAGCCGAGCTCCGTCTCGTCGGACTCGCCGATCTTCACCGCCGACGGCCGCGGACTCGTCCACACGTCCACCCGCGGCGGCGCGACGAACATCTGGTTCCTCCCGCTGGCCGGCGGCGCGCCGATTCGATTGACGACCGGCCCAGGCCCCGACGAAGCGCCGACCGTGTCGGATGACGGCGCCGTCGCGTTCGTCAATTCGCGCTGGCGCAACACGCTCGAAGTCCATGACCTCACGACGGGCACTTCGCGCGTGCTCCTCACGCACTCGCCCTACCTCTGGGCGCCCGCGGTCTCACCCGACAGCCGCGAGATCGCGTTCAGCCGGAGTGAAGTGGATGGCTCCTGGCACATCTGGACGGTCGGTGTCGACGGAGGGGCCCCGCGTCGACTGACGTCTGGCGACGCCGGCGAGGTGTATCCCCGCTTCAGCGGTGACGGGACGGTGATTCTTTTTCACACGTGGGGCGCGCCACGGCGCATCGGCCAGGCGTCGCTGCGCGGCGGGCCCGTGACCTTTCTGCCGTGGAACCAGGGCGAGGGGTTCGCCGAGCTGTCACCCAGCGGCAAGACGGTGGCGTTCTCGCGCACGGATACGCCGAACGAGCGCGTGTATCTGGCGCCGGCATCCGGCGGTGATCCGCGGCTTCTCACGAAGTCTCCCGCCGCCGTGGCGCGCTGGTCGCCGAACGGATCGCAACTGGCGTTTGCGGCCAACCGTGGCTACTCGGGCGGCATCTTCGTCATCAATCAGGACGGGACGCACGAGCGCCGTCTCACGACGGATGGCGGCTGGCCGGTCTGGTGGCCCAACGGCAAACAGATCGCCTACCTGACGCTTGGTCCGCAGGGCAACCAGATCCGCGTCGTCACACTCACCGGCGAGACGCGACTCCTCGACTCGATCAAGCTCGAGGGCTCGAACCTCCCATTCGCGGTCTTTCCGGACGGCAGACGCGTCGCGGGCACGAACGCCGTGCACGTGTCGGACGAGATCTGGCTGCTCGAGCCGAGAAAGCGCGGCTGAACCGAACTGCTGCTGAATAGCCGTTCTTACCGAATCGCCACCGTCACCGTCGCCTGCGCCCGTACTTCGATCTCGCCGGGGGAAAACGGCGTGTCGATCGGCGCCACCGCCCCGCCTCCCGCGCGAAACCCGGCGTCATTGCCGGTGTAGCCGTACCCCATTTCCGGCTGCAGCGAGTAGCCCGTCGTCCGAATGACGTCCGCTGGCAGGCCCACGCTTGCAAGTGCCGTCTGCACTGCCGCCATGGCCTCCGCGCTTTTCCGCCGCGCGTCGGTCGCTTTGCCCTCGCGGACTTCCGTCGCGATCGTGATCCAGGCGCGATCGGCGGCACGCCTGGCGATCGCTTCGCCCTGCGCGATCACCACGGAGGCCTCCGGCGCAGCCGTCTGCGCGCGGGGAAACGCTGTTGAGATGACCAGAAACACTCCGACGAGCAGCAGTCGAACCATGGCAGACCTCCAGGTGAAACCGAGTGAAGGGCAAGGGGCAGAGGGCAAAGGGCAAAAGACAGGTAGAAGGCAAAAGTAAAGGCAGAGGTTCGGACCGTTCGAGCCACGATTGGGAGGTCAGCCCCCTTTCCCCTTATCCCTTTCCCCTCTCCTTTGCCCTTTGCCCTCTGCCCTTTGCCCTTCCTTAAGGGTTACTTCTCTCCAAATGCGCGCTTGAGCGCGGCTGTGCCACCCACGACCGGCAGCCGAAGCGTCGTCTCGTCGAGATCGATCGTGAGCTCCGTTCCGGCTTGCGGCCAAAGCGTGAAGTCGCGATCGCTCGAGAAGATCATCAGCCCGATACGCTTGCCGGCCGGAATGATCTGATCGTCGGGCTGCAGGTCGAACGCCAGGGTGTAGAACCGGCCGGCGACGAGCGGTTCGCCGCGCGCGCGGGAATGGAAATCCCCACCGTCTTTGAGCGCGGCGTGATTCTGCGGATCGGCCCAGCCTCGCGTGATCAGATTGGCCGGGCTGATCGGCCCGTCGGTCCATGGCAGGACGACGAGCCACACCGACAGGTTCGCGGCCGGCTTGCTCGACGCCATCTTCACGGCGATCCTCGCGAATCCGGACAGATGCACCGGCTCCTTCAGCTCTGGCGACGCGTACAGCAGCCGGTTCGGCGACTGCTCCGCTTTGGCGAGCACCCCGCCGCTGAACTGCACATCGTCGACGAGCTTTTCGGTCCCTTGCTTCGGCGAGGAAACGAGCGACAGCGCGCCGTGTGACGCGCCTCCCGCGCGCAAGCGCACGGTCACGCTCGACGCGTCCGGATTCGGATAGTCGGCATATGGCGTCGGCGGGGGCGTCGCTCCGCGTCCGCGGCCACCTCCGCCGCCCGCGCCGGCGGCGCCCTCGGCAGGCGGCGGCGGTGGAGGCGCCGGCGTCGCTTCACGAACGATCCACGCCTTCGGATCCTTCTCGACGCCGTTCTGCACGCCGTAGAGGTAGCGTGTGAACCACTTGTTCATCATCTCGAGCGGCGGCGCGCCGCCGTGTCCGCCCTGATGGAAGTACGCCTGCAGCGGCACGCGGCCCTTGAGCGCCTGGTGAATGCGCACGCTGTGCTCCGGCACGACGTTCCAGTCGTTGAACGCGTGCGCCATGAGCACGGCCGCTTTGATGTTCCCGACCTTCGTCAGCAGATCGCGCACGGCCCAGAACTCGTTGTAGTCGCCGCTCACGCGATCGCGTCGCTCCGCGAACTCGCCGTCCCGATACCGCCGGTTGCAGTACTCCCGCTTCTCGGGATTCCCGCTGTTGATGAAGTCGTACAGAAAATCGATATCCTCGCCGAGCCAGCCGCCTGGGTGACGCACCAGCCCATTCGACCGGTAGTAGTGGTAGTACGACGTATTCGGCGCGATCGGGATGACGGCCTCGAGGCCGGCCACGCCGGTCACCGCCGCGGCAAGTGGAATCGTCCCGTTGTAGGACGTACCGGTCATACCCACTTTGCCGGTGGACCAGCTCGTTGCGGACACTTCCTCCTGACCGTCGACAGTCGTGAAGCCCTTCGCGCGTCCGTTCAGCCAGTCGATGATGGCTTTCGGCGCAAGCTGCTCCGGCGCGTCGCCGACCGTCGGACAGCCTTGCGAAAGGCCGGTGCCCGGAGCGTCCGAGTGCACGACGGCGAACCCGCGCGGGACCCAGATGGTCACCTGTGACGTCGAGACATTCGCACGCGCCGGCCGGAAGTTGATCTCCGGCTGCGACGCTCGCGGCGGCGGCTGCGCGCCCACTTCCTGATTCACGTTCCACAAGAACTTTCGATCACCCGAGGTCCCGGCGAAGTACGGTGACGACTCGTAGATGACGGGCACCTTGAGGCCTTCGGTTTCCGTCTGCCGCGGGCGCGTGACGTCGACGAACATCCGGTCGCGCCTGCCGTCGCCGTCCGAGTCGAACTCCGTTTCGACCCAGAGCGTCTGGCGAACCCACTGCGCGGCGTCCTGGAATCCCGGAACGATTTGCGCCTGGCCGTCGGCAAACACCGGCACCGTGCGCGCTTGCGAGGGCGACGGGGTTTGCGCCGAGGTGAGCGCACTGAGAAGACCGGCGCCTGCGAGCGCGGCGACGAGGCGGGCGTTGAGAGCCGTCACAGTGATCCGATGCATAAGACTGCGGATTATTGCTCAGGGCGCCGGCGAGGCGGAAAGGGGCAGGCTACTCCTGCCGAAGCGCGCGAACGGGATCGATCCGGGCCGCGCGCGCGGCGGGCACACTGGCCGCGGCCAGACCGACCACGACCAGGCCAAGCCCGGCCATCAGGTAGGTTTGCGGATCGAGCGGACGCACGCCAAACAGCAGGCTGTCGAGCGATCGGCTGAGCGCGGCGGCACCGATGAGGCCCAGGACCACGCCCACCATCACCAACCGCAGCGCACCGCCGACCACCAGCCGGAACGTTTGCGTGGGATCCGCGCCGAGTGCGGCCCGCAGCCCGATCTCGACCGTGCGGCGCGTCACGGCGTACGTGACGAGACCGTAGACGCCGACCGCGGCCAATCCGGCCGCCGAGAGCGCCAGGCCGATGATGAGCATCATGTTGAAGCGCGGCTGCGCGATCGAAGCCGACACCAGATCCTCGATGGCGGAGATCTTCGCAATGGGCAGCGCGGCATCGATTCCGGAGATCGCTGCTCGCGCCGCCGACGTGACCTCGCCGACTGACAGATCGGAGAGGACGACGACCTGCATCTCCGAGAGCGCAAGCCTGTCGTACGGCACGAACACCTCGGGGGCCGCCATCGCCTGCAGGCCATCGTGCTTGATGTCCCCCACGACGCCGACGATCGTGAGATCTCCGGCCATGGGCATTTTCACCCGGCGGTCAATCGGGCTCGCGCTTCCGAAATATCGTTTCGCCAGAGTCTCGTTGACAATCGCCACGCGCGGGCCGTCATCGCGTCCATCGGAGCGATCGAACACGCGCCCCGCACGTAGCGGGATCGCCATCACTTCGAAGTAACGAGGCAGCACACCTCGATAGCGCGCACGCGGCCGTTCGGACGGCGACGTCACCTCGAGACCATCGATGCTGAATGGGATCTCGAACTGCACGCCGAGCGGGCTCATCGGCAGAGCCGAGACGGCGCCAACCGCGTCAAAGCCCGGCACCGCCGTCATCCGTTCGAGGAACTCCCCGAAGAACCGGCGCTTCGGTGCGCCGCCTGTATAGCGCGCGTCTGGCAGGGCGACATGGAGAGCCACGACGCGCGACGTTCTGAAGCCTGGGTCGATCGAGGCAAGATGGACGAAGCTCTGCAGCAGCAATCCGGCGCCGATGGCGAGCATGAGCGCGAGCGCCACTTCCGCGACGACCATGACGTTCGAGAGCCAGCGCGCCCGTCGACTGGCGATCGTGCTGCGACCACCCTCTTGCAGGGCGTCCACCAGGTTCGGACGCATGGCGCGCCAGGCGGGCACGAGGCCGAAGAGCAGGCCGGACCCGATCGACATGATCGCCGTGAAGGCGACGATCGTCGAATCGAGCCCGATGCTATCCGCGCGAGGCACGGTGGCGGGAATCAGCGGTCGCAATGCCCCGATTCCCCACCAAGCAAGCAATAGCCCGACCGCGCCGCCCGAGAGCGCCAGCACCCCACTCTCGGCGAGCGACCGCCTCACGAGCGCCCAGCGGCTCGCGCCAAATGCGGCGCGAACCGCGAAATCTCTGGACACACGCGCCGAGCGGGCGAGCAGAAGATTGGCGATGTTGGCGCAGGCGATGAGGAGCACGAGGACGACCGCGGCGAACAGCACCCACAGCGTGCGGCCGATGCGGCCGACGATCTGCTCGTGCGCGGGCACGAGCGCCACGCCCCAACCGCCGTTCGAATCGGGATGATCGCGCGCGATGTCGCTCGCAATGCGATCCATGTCGGCGCGCGCTTGCTCCAGCGTTGTGCCAGCCGCGAGCCGCCCCACGGTCTTGTACATCCGGTGCGGCCTGGACGGCAGGGCCTCGAGGTTGAGCGTCAGCGGCGACCAGAGTTCCACGGCGGGATCTCCGGCCGGGAACTGAAAGTCTGCGGGCATGACGCCGACGATCTCGTGCGACCGGCCGTCGAGGAGCATGGACGCCCCGATCACACTGCGGTCACCGTTGAAGCGACGCTGCCACGCGCCATAGCTCAACACGGCCAGACGCTCGTGGCCTGGTTGTTCTTCGTCGCTCGTGAACACGCGTCCAGCCAACGCGGGAACGCCGAGGACCCGGAAGAGCGCCGGCGACACGTCCACGCTGACGATGCGTTCGGCCTGACCGGCGCCGGAGAGCGCGAAGCCACGGTACCGGTACGCGCCGATGTCCGAGAAACTGCGCGTTCGTGCACGCCAATCGAGGTAGGTCGCCCCGGAGACTTCGGCTTTGTCCTGCCCGAGCCGCGGGTTTGACTCCCATAGCACGACCAGCCGATCGGGGTCGGCGTACTGCAGGGGCCGCAGCAGCACGCCATGGAGCATGCTGAAAATCGTGGCGTTGACGCCGATGCCAAGCGCCAGCGTGAGGATGACCACGGATGCGAACCCGGGGTTCGCACGCAGGAAGCGAAGGGCCTCTCGAAAGTCGCGTGTCATGGGACGTTGCACCGACCGATCACGTGGGTGCAACTGTAGTGCAAATTCAACCCCGGGGCGCCGATAGCGGCAGGCGGCTGACGCTAGCGGCGGAAGCGCACGCGCACGCCCTGCTTCATCTGCTCGGGCGTGAGCTTCGTCGTGTTCAGGTCGTAATCCCAGATCAGCGTCGTGCCTTCGCGTCGATGCGCGTTGTGTTCGGCCACCTCGAACGGCGCGGTGATCTTGAAGGACATGCGGACGCCCTTGAACATCTGCTGGATCAGGCCGAGTGCAGCCGCGTCCATCGGCATCTGGCTCGTCTTCTCCTGCTGACCGGCGAGCGGATTCTCAATCGGCGTCGTGATCAGGATCGTCTGGCCCTCGCTCACGACTTTCAGTCCGCCAAAGGGCGAGTCGACCGGGTTGGTCCCCATCGCGTCGGGCTGACTGCCACTCTTCGGAAATTGAATCTGACTGAGCTTCGAGACCTGATCGAATCCGAGGAGGAAGCTTGCCGCCATCTTCAGGCCGTCTTCCTTGGCTTGGGCATCGAGCAGCTTCACGCCCGCCGGCAGCTGATTCTCGAACTCTTTCTTCTCCTGCTCGAAATCGGGTTTCTCCGTTTTCTGCGAGCTCAGGAGTTCCTTGCGCGCTTCGGCGAGCTCGGCGGCCGTCGGCACCGTACCCTTGCCCTCCATCGATTTCTTCATCGTCGCCATGATCGGCACGAGGGATTCCATGTCCAGATTCATCGCGAACCCCGCCTTGCCCGACAGATCGCGCTCGAGCGTCAGGGTTTGTTCGATTTGCAGGCACGCTGACGTCGCAAACGCAGAAAGCCCCAGTACGACGGCAGCGACAAATCTGTGCATGGCAGGCATCCTTCCGAGGGAGTTATCGGCCTCGCAGGTTGTCGCAAACAGACAAAAGGCGGGCACCAGCCCGCCTTTCGTCTTTGAGCCTTTGCGTCTCTGAGGCTCTACGCCTTCGAGCGTGAGCGAGTGCCCTACTTCGCCTTCGTCGACTTCCCCTCTTCAACCACCGCCATCGGACCGCCGTCGACCGACATCTCCAGTTTGAACGCGTGCGCCGTCGGCGACTCCTCCGTGATCGTCGCGCGGCCCTTCATGACTTTGCCTTCCATCTTGTTCTCGAAGTTCCACGTCCACACCTTGTCGGCGACCTGGCCGCGGACGAAGAAGCCTGTGCCCAGACTATTGAACGCGTAATACGTGTACGTCTTCTCCATCGGGTCGTAGCCCATGATCGACTGGCCCTTCATGGCGCCCATCGGGCCCGTACCTTCGGAATTGCAGACCAGGAAGAAGCCGCCCGCGGCCCACGAGCAATTCTCCGTGCCGGTCATCTTGCCGGCCGGACCCATCGGCGAGGCCTTGGCCTCTCCCGTATACGTCCATTTCCCGGCGAAGTATTCGATCCGCTTTTCCTCGGCGCCCGGCTTTCGGGGCGGCGGCGCCTGTGCCCCGCGCGAGGATAGCGAGTCTTCGAGCGCCGGAGCGCTCGCGAGCGGGGGTGGGGCCCCGCGAGCACTTAAAAACGTCGTGGTCGTGAGACACGCGATGGCCAATGCGGCGGCGAGCTTCACTCTCATGGCTCCTCCTTTCGGTTTCTACGGCGGTCAGCTGGGGAACGGTCCTCTTTTGGATTCTATCTTCTAACGGCCCCTCCGAGCTTGGAACGGGCAGCAACAGGGCCGGGATGACCAGAAGCACGGCGGGAAGAGCCGCAACGCCGCAGGGACTTTCGTGGATGTTACCGCAGGCGTTGATGTAGAGCAGCAGCGGGCCCAGCGCGACCGCGGAGACGACGGCGGCTTTCTGGAGCCGAGTCAATCGCCCGTATTGTAGCCGTTGCGATGTGGTAACTTGCGCCTGCAAGTAACACAAGGAGAACGGCCATGGAACGCAAGACCGCGCAGGACTTCGATCCCGATCTGCTGATTCTGTTCGACGCCTACGTGCACGGCCACGTCGATCGACGCGGGTTCCTGGACAAGGCGACCCGGTTCACGACGGCCGGTGTGACCGCGGGCATGCTGCTCGACATGCTGAACCCGAGTTTCGCCGAGGCGCAGCAGGTCGCGAAGGACGACAAGCGCATCAAGGCGGAGTACCTTGAGTACCCGTCGCCACAGGGCAGCGGCAAGATGCGCGGCTATTTCGTGCGGCCGGCTGCCGGCAACGCAAAGCTACCCGGGGTCCTCGTCATTCACGAGAACCGCGGGCTCAACCCGCACATCGAGGATATCGCGCGGCGCCTCGCGCTCGACAATTTCATCGCGTTCGCGCCGGACGCCCTGACGCCGCTCGGCGGCTATCCGGCATCGGGCGAGGACGAAGCGCGGACGCTCTTCGGAAAACTCGATCAGGCGAAGACGCGCGAGGATATGGTCGCGGGCGCCGAGTTCCTCAAGGCGCGTCCCGAGTGCACGGGCCGCATCGGCGTCGTCGGCTTCTGCTGGGGCGGCGGCATGTCGAACTACCTGGCGACCCGGCTGCCCGATCTCGCAGCCGCGGTGCCCTTCTACGGAAGCGCGGCGCCGGCCGCCGACGTGCCGAAGATCAAGTCGCCGCTGCTCATCCACTACGCGGGGGCGGACACACGGATCAATGAGGGCTGGCCTGCATACGAGACGGCGCTCAAGGCTGCAGGCGTGCCGTACACCATGCACATGTACGACGGCGCGCAGCACGGTTTCAACAACGACACGACGCCGCGCTACGACGAGAAATCAGCCAAGCTCGCGTGGACGCGGACGGTGGAGTTCTTCAACAAGAATCTGAGGAAGTAGGGCGTGGCCGGTTGGTGACTCTGGCTCACGGCGCCGATTGCGCATCCATCATTGACGCACGGTACCGGACTCGACATGGCGATCTTCGAGGGGGCTCCTGCCCGATCGGGCCGCCGCATCACCGCGGCCCCTCAACCGTCGCGTCGAACAGCCCGCTCACCGACTTGCCGACGTGAATGCGTCGGATGGCTTCGGCCAGCAGAGGGGCGACCGACAGCACCCGCATGTTGGGCAGGCGCTTGGTCTTCGCTATCGGCACCGTGTCGGTCGTCACGATCTCTTCGATGTCGCGCTGTGCGCTGAGCCGCGCGATGGCCTTCCCCGTGAAGAGCCCGTGCGTGCAGACCACGGTAATCCTCTTCACGTGCCGCTCCCGGAGTTTATGAAGCACCTCAATCACGGTACCGCCGTTGGCGATCTCGTCGTCAAGGACAATGACATGTTTGCCGTCCACGTCTCCGACGATGGCATCGATCTCGACACGGTCGTCGCTGAGGCGCTGCTTGCTGCCGGCCGCCACTGGCAGCCCGAGCATTCTGGCGAAATGACTCGCGGTCTTGGCGTTTCCGAGATCGGGTGACACGACGACGGTATTCGCCAGCGACCGCCGGCGAAAGTGGCGGGCCAGCACCTTGAGCGCGTTCATGTGGTCGACGGGCACGCTGAAGAACCCGTGGACCTGCGCCGAATGCAGGGTCATCGTCAGCACCCGGTTCGCGCCCGCCGTGGCGAGAAGGTCGGCCACGAGGCGCGCGGCGATGGAGATGCGCGGCGCAGCCTTTTTGTCCGAGCGTGCGTAGGCATAGTGCGGGATGACCGCCGTGATGCGCGCGGCCGATGCGCCCCGCGCCGCATCGAGCATCAGCAGGAGCTCCATCAGGTGCTCCTGCACCGGCGGCACCAGCGGCTGAATGATGAACACATCCGCCTGGCGGCAGTTGGCCTCGAGCTGGACGCCGAGGCAGTCGTTGCTGAAGCGGCTGATCACGGCCGGGTGTACACGCGTCTTCAGGCGCTTCCCGATGGCCGCGGCGAGTTCCGGGTGAGCGCTTCCGCTGAAAACGACGATGCTGTTCATCGTGGGGACCGTCTCCGGAGAGAGCGTACCGGATTTCGTCGAGAACCGACGGCTTAAGGTCTCACGACGGCTTCAGCGGCTGATCGAGAAACACGACGCGCCAGTCCAGCACCTCGTTCACCATGAGTTGCGCTGCCGATAAGGCCAGACCGGCCGCCTCCCTGGACGCGCCTGGCACCGTCGGGTCTCGTGGCGTCGATCTGATTCTCTTCTCAAGCGCATCTGCAATGGCCTTCAGGTCCTTCATTCGCGCCCACATTGCGTCGGACCGCTTCGCTAGACGGCGGAATTCACCTTGATTACTGATTCCGGCGACCGCCGCACCGAGGGCCGGCAGAAAGCCCGCCAGGAAGATGAGACTTCCGAGCACCCACGGCGCCGGCGTGCCGAAATCTCCCACCCCAAACAGCAGGTGCGCCGCACACGCAGCCATGGTGAGGGAAAGAAGCGTCAACCCAAAACGGTGGAGACGCTTCTCTATGCGATGGCTCCGGTCAGCACTCAGTCGGTGGTACTTCACCTGACCTTCGAGCACATTGGCCAAATCCGCCACGCAGGCGCTGACATGCGGTACGTCCAGCCTGGCGGCGGGCAACCCGAGGTCACGCTCCACCGCGCGGACGTACCACGCCATCCACGTCGAGCCGGGATCGCCATAGCTGGCCCACTGGGCGGGAACCTGTGGGAAAGGTCGTCCGCTGCCTAAGGGTGCGCCAAGGCGCAAGTGCCGCACCAACTCTGCCGCCAGCCTGTAATCGATCCAGCGCTCATGCCACTTGCGCCGACGGCCGCGCCAGATGATGAGAAGAATGACGACGATCAACAGCAATTCGACGGCAACGAACACAGTCTCTTCGGCGTGCAGCTCGAAGACATTCCATCCGAACGCGAGCGGCAGCAGCGCTGTCCCGACGGCCAGACCGGCAAGCAGATACGCGAGCACGAAGGCGCTCCGATAGATGTCGGAATAGCCGACGGCGAGCTTATCGGGCCAGGCATAAAAAGGACGCAACCAATCGATCACGCGACCATGAGCTGACGCCTGATCCCGGGGCCATTCCCCTTCCACAGAGGCCTCAAAGTCTGGAACCCGGAACTCGACGCCCGGCCACCGCCAGTCGCCCACGACATCGCGGAAGCTCTTCCACAGGAGCGCCGGATTCACCCGGCGTTTCTGCTCGGCATAGAAGTCGTCAATCGTGGTAACCGGCGGCTTGGCGCCTGCGTGAGTGGGCACCTTTGGCTTGGGCAGTTCAAGAGCCTGTCGGACGGCGCCTCTGAGTTTCTGAACGTACTCACCTGGCTCAGGCGTGAAGCGGGAGCCGCCTGTCGGAGAGCGAAAAGGGGTCGCCACGTCGACGAGCTCCCACGCGTGCGGCGCGTGTGCATCGATCCACACGATCGGCACGCCCTTGTGGCGTGCTTCATCAAATGTCTCTTCGGTGCCTCCTACCTTTTCGAGGCGTTCACCGTCCCACACGACAAGGAGGAGATCCGACTGATTGACGACGACGTGCCCGCAGGCGCGATAGGCCTCGCCCGAATTTGCCCGGTCGCCGTCCATCTCAAAGCGCCTGAGTGACGTCTCGCGCTCTGCCCTCGCGAGCAGCCCACGAAACCGATTCAACGAATCGGGCTCCAGGCCCTGAGCGGTCGAGAAGTCATCCTCGAATTCGGCTTGGTAGAAGGGCATCGGGCAGCAGAGTTCGTACTTGAGTCCGAGCGCCGCCTCAGCGAACAGCCGATCGACTCCTTCGGCAAGGGGCGAGATCGCGCGCAGGACGGGTGCACCACTGGCAAACAGCCGACTGTGACGGCGGTCAAACTCTTCAACTTCGACCTTCACCGAATTCATGACGGATTCGAGCTGACGAGAAAGGAGGGGCAGATCCGCCGCTCGGAGCCGGTTCGGACGGTGTCCCACAATCCCAACTCGAAAGACGAGGCGGGGCTTCGGCGGGTGGCGCGCGGCTTGTCCCATGCTCTCGGCGCTCACAAACCACGACCAGGCTGTTGAACGGCGCGGCAAGTAAAGCACGTAGCGAAGCGCGGGCGCAAACAGCGGCGGTCGCTTGCTAAATCGCCGCCACAGCAGATAATCGGCCCGTGACGCTCGCCCCCGGCACGCGTCTCGGCTCCTACGAAATCCTCGCCGCCATCGGCAGCGGCGGGATGGGCGAGGTGTACCGCGCGCGCGACACCAAGCTCGGCCGCGAGATCGCCATCAAAGTCGTGTTGCAGTCGCTCGCCGCCGACCGCGACAGCATCTCCCGGCTGCAGCGCGAGGCGCAGGCGCTGGCCGCGTTGAATCATCCGCACATCGCCACCTTGCATGGCCTCGAAGAGGACGCGGGCCGGCATTTCCTGGTGATGGAGCTGGTGTCCGGCGAGACGTTGGCGGATCGCATCGGCCGTGGTCCGGTCGCCTTGCCAGAGACGCTGGCCGTCTGTCGCCAGATCGCCGAGGCCCTCGAAGCCGCTCACGAGAGAGGGATCGTCCATCGCGATTTGAAGCCGGCCAACGTGAAGATCACGCCGGACGAGCAGGTCAAAGTGCTCGATTTCGGTCTGGCGAAGGCGCTCGCGCCCGACAGCGTCAGCGGAACAGCGGACGCCATGAACTCGCCGACGCTGACCGCCCGCGCGACCCAGATGGGCATGGTGCTCGGCACCGCGGGCTACATGGCGCCCGAGCAAGCCAAGGGCAAACCGATCGACCGTCGCGCCGATGTCTGGGCCTTCGGCGTCGTGCTGTACGAAATGCTGACCGGGCGCCGCGCGTTCGACGGCGAGGATGTCACGGAAATCCTCGCATCGGTGATCAAGGACGCGCCGAAGTTCGACAGTTTGCCGCCGGACACGCCGCCATCGATCCGGCGCCTCCTCCGGCGATGCCTTGAGAAAGATCGGACGCATCGGCTCGACTCGATGGCGGGCGCGCGTCTCGAAATCGACGACGCCCTGCGGCCGGCGCCGGACGAGGTCGGCACGTCGCAGACCGCGGCGAAGCCGCAACGCCCCCGAGCGGTCATGGCCGTGATTGGGGTCGTCGGAGTCATCGCCGGCGCCGTCCTCGCTGGCGTGCCCCTGTGGCTCACCACGCGGTCGGCGCCGCCGGCCCTCTCGAAGTTCTCGATCACTTCACCGGCGAGCGAGCCCCTCCGTCTCGAGACCAATCATCCCGATCTCGTCATCACTCCGGATGGCTCGCGTGTCGTCTACTGGAACACCGTCAAGGGCGAAGGCCGGTTTGTCGTTCGGCCCGTCGACCGGTTCGAAGGCGCGTCCCTGACGAATCTCGGTCTCGGGCCGCGCGGACCGTTTCTGTCGCCGAGCGGTGGCTGGATCGGGTTTTACTACGGCCCTCCAGGCGGCGTGGGCGCCGGGCTGGCGAAAGTGCCGATCGGCGGCGGCGCACCGATCAAGATCGCCGACGTCGATTCGAACCTGCGCGGGGCGACCTGGGGGCCGGACGAGTGGATCATCTTCGCGACGATCCGGCAGGCGACGGGTCTGTCGCGCGTGCGCGCGTCGGGCGGGACGCCGGAAGTGCTCACCAAGCCCTCGAGCGCCGACAACGAAGTCGATCATCGATGGCCCTCTCTTCTTCCCGACGGCCGGCACGTGCTTTTTGAAATCGCGCGGCCGGGCGGCGTCGGTTCGTCGGACATCGGGCTCCTGTCGCGCGACACCGGGAAATGGACGGTCCTGATCAAAGGCGGCACGGCGCCGCGCTATGTGAAGACCGGACACATCGTGTATGGCTCGGCCGGCGCCTTGCGCGCCATCGGTTTCGACCTCGCCAGCCTGTCGGTTCAGGGCGATCCCGTTCAGGTGGTGGATGGCGTCGTCATCAAGGAATCCGGCGCCGTGGACTTCAGCGTCTCGGACGACGGGACGCTCGTGTATGTGCTTGGCGGCACCACGCGGCTGAGCGCGAACCTGGCCTGGATCGATCGCGCAGGCAAGGTGTCGCCGATTGCCGCTGAGGCCCGCAATTACCGAAACGCGTCTCTGCCGCCGAACCGTCGCCAGGCCGCCGTCACGATCGAGGAACAGGGCGGCTTCGCGATTTGGCTCTACGACTTTGCCCGCGAGTCTCTCACGCGACTCACGCCCCCGAACATGCCGGTCGGCTCGATGCTTCCGGTGTGGAGTCCGGATGGACGTGACATCGCGTTCTGGTCGCCGGGCGCCCCGGGCGGCGAAGGCGGCGGCGTCTTCCGGATGGCGGCAAGCGGCATCGGCGCGGTCGAGCGTCTCACGCAGTCATCGGTGAGCCAGGCGCCGACCGACTGGACACCAGACGGCACGCGTCTTCTCCTGACGGCGGAAGTGGGCGGCGGGACCGACGTGTTCCTGGTCAAGGTCGGCGCGACGCCGAACGCGACTCCGCTCCTCACTGGCCCCAGCTTCGAACAGGGGGCGTCGGTCTCGCCGGACGGCAAGTGGCTCGTGTACACGACGGACGCCTCCGGCCGGAGCGATGTCTTCATCCGGCCGTTCCCGAACGTCAACGATGACCGCATTCCGATCTCGACCGCTGACGGGTTCGCCCCATTCTGGTCGCGTACCGGTCGCGAGGTCTTTTACGTGGACATCGCCGACAACCTGCTTGCCGTCGACATCACACCGAGCGCTGGGCGGCTCGCGGTTGGGAAGCCGCGAAGAGTCTTCGGGCCGGTCGAGCTGGCCGTGCCCCGCGTTTTCCGCATCACCGAGGACGGGCAGCGCTTCCTCATCATCCAGCGTCCGACCGCTGGCGACACCGCCCAGGAGATCCGCGTGGTCGTCAACTGGCTCGAGGAGCTGAAGACTCTGGTGAAGAAGAAGTAGAGGCGGTCCTCCCTACTGCAGAAAAGAGTGCAGAAGCCGGTTGTACCGCTGGAGCATGACCGGATAGCCATTGAAGAGCACGTTGAAGAACGTCAGCCAGGCGGCCACGTCGACCCACCGCAGCCAGAGCGCGCAGGCCGCGATCACGCTGACGCCGACGAACACCAGGACATGGGCGGCTTCGGCCGAGCGCATGGTCTGGCTCAACTCGGCGAGGCCTCGCCGGCCGCCCACCAGCTGGAAGTGCGGATTGATTCGTCGATAGAGCCGGCTGCGCATCAGGCGCTTGAACGCCCGGATGCCGAGCCATTCATAGGCCCACGCCCGCTCGAAGCGGCGCGGACGGAAGTACCCCACCGGCATCGGCAGCGCGAAAACCTGGCTGACTCCGGCCACCTCGGACACGAGGAACGCGTTGACGAGAAGCGCGACCAGCGGACCCCGGAGCCCGAACGCCAGCGAGGACGCCACGAGCGTGACCGAGACGGTCATCGGGATCGCCAGGGCGGCGAAAAAGGCCGCCACACCGGACCGCGGTGCCATTGACGCGGTCACCGGTCCGCCGTCCTCACGATGAACAGGCCCTGCTCGATGCTGCTCACGATGATGGTCCCGCTCTTGAAGAACGGATAGACGCTCCAGGCGCCGTTGAAGCCCGGCGTGTTGGGGTGATACGGGGCCGTGTCGAAATACGCGACTTCCTTCGGATTGAGGGGATCGCTGATGCTCAACACGCGCAGGCCGGAACGATAGTTCGCCTGATACATCAACGTGCCCTTGATGTAGAGGTTGTGATCGGTCGCGCTCTCGACGCCCAGGTGCTCTTTCGCGAATCGTGGATTCTCGAGGTCTTCGAGATCCCAGATGAGCGTCCGCGTCTTCTTGACGGTGCCCATCATCTCGTCGCCTTCGTCGTTCACGTAGAAATAGCGCTGGGTTTCGTCCCACCATCCCTGATGCGTGTAGGCGACATTCGGATACGTGGACCGCGAGATGGTCTTCGTGTTCGCCTTGTCGGTGACGTCCGCGATGCTGATCGCGGTCTCATTCGATCCCACGCAGATCTCACGCCCCTTATACCGCTTGTCGGGGCCCTTGTAGACGACGCAGACGGCGTCGTGCGAGTAGCCGGTCTTGCCCATGCCCGTCGCCGGATCGCTGTGACACCCGACGAACTTCGGCGACTTTGGTTCTCGAATGTCCACCATGTGCAGCCCGCCACCGCAGGTGTTGCCGCCGCCATTCGATCCGACCGGATACATGAATCCGGTGTCTTCGTTGATCACGATGTTGTGGACGCTGGCGACGTTCCTATAGATACCGTCATCAGACACTTTCTGCGGCAGGCCGTTCGGCTGCGGCTTCATTGTTCGCAGTCGCGTGAGGTCGAAGATCTGCACGCCGTGCGGGCCCGAGCCGTCCGAGACGATGTACGCGTGGTCCTTGTAGACCTTGATTTCGCGCCAGAAGCTCGGCCGCGCGCCTTCAGTAAGCGGCAAATCGGCGACCGGGATAGGCCGCGTCGGGGCCGTGATATCGACGAACGTGGTCCCGTCGGCGCGGCCGAGGAGGGCCCACTCCTGTTTGGTCGCCGAATCCGTCCAGCCCCAGATGCTGCTCATGTCGGCGTACTGTCCAGTGGCGCTGAGCCTTGAAGGCGGCAGGAAGGCCAGCAGGCTCGTCGCGCCGCAATCGAAGATTTCCACCTTCCCCGCCCCGCTGCATCGGCGTTCGGCGCCGGTGTACGCCGGAATCTCGTCGAGTGGCGTCGTGAGGATTGGGTGCTCGCGCCAGACCCCGAACATGTCGCGCTCGTAAATCAGCACGCCCCCGGCGCCGCTGTTGTATCCGGCGGCGCCGACCGCGGCGATCCCGCCACGGAGCGACACCGCTCCGCCGATCGCCACCGAATCAACCCAGCTGGGACCGACGACCCTGGGCGGGGCGACCAGAACGCCATTGGCGCTGACGGTGAACGCGTAGACGCGGCCCGGACCGCCGCCCGGAGCGCCGACCCAGGTCTCACGTTCGTCGGCGGTCACCGTGCTGCCGAAGCGATCGGCCCGCGTGGCGACCGGCGCCGTCAGGCGAAAGAACTCGCGCCATGTGAAGTTGCCGGCTGGCGCCTGTGGCGCCGCTGGTGCGGGTGGGCCGCCCTCGGCGGCGCCTCGTCCGCCTTGAGCCATTCTGCGAAACACATAGACGGCGCCATAGCGGCTCTGGTCGCCCGGCGCAGAGACCATGGCCGCGTCACCGACGAGCGCCAGCTGCGAGCCAAACAGGTCGTTCGTCTGCGCCGAAAGCGCCGTGAAATTCCGCTGGAACGTCCACGTACCGTCGGCTCCGAGCCCGAACTCGTGCACGATGCCGGTGCGCGTGGCATGTCCGCTGGCGCCGACGAGCAACATCCCGTCCGCCGCGGCGACCGAATGACCGAAGTTGTCCCCCGCCGTGTCGGTGCCTGTCGCGGTCAGGGTCGCCGCATGTGCGTAGGTCCCTGTCGCGTTGCGCCTGAACACGTACACGGCGCCCGCCGGCATGGGCGGCGGCGCCTGACCCGTGGCCGGCGGCGCGAAGAACGCGCCCCGCCCGCGGCTGCCGAGGTTCACCGGCTCACGACCGACGAACAAGTACTCCCCGCTCGACGCCACGGCTTTGCCGAAGCGCACCGTGTCTCCCGGCACGCTCTTCGCCGAGATCGTTCCGCTAAACGTCCACGTTGTGTCGCGCTTCTCGTACACATGCACCACCGCCGGCCCGGCACCGACGAACAACCGCCCCTCGCCGGGCGCGAGCGACGATCCGAACGCGTCGCCAACCGTCGCGTCAGGCGCGGTCAGCGTGCCGACCTCTCGCCAGGCGTCCTCGAGGCTCGCGCCCTTCCGGTAGATGTA
This sequence comes from Vicinamibacterales bacterium, assembly GCA_035633215.1. Taxonomy (GTDB): domain Bacteria; phylum Acidobacteriota; class Vicinamibacteria; order Vicinamibacterales; family SCN-69-37; genus DASQFI01. The sequence continues at coordinate 96,984 of DASQFI010000007.1, forward strand.
CACCGTGCCGGGCCTCGCATAGTTGGCGGGCTCCCCGGCAAAGACTTCTCGGTCGCCGACGAGCACGGCAGAACCGAAGTTCATGAACGAGCGCACCCTGTCGTCGAGGGCACACAGGATCAGAACGGCTGCGCAGGCCAGGATTCTCTGGAGTGAACGCATGTCAGGACACCTCGAGTTCGGGCGGCGGGGGAAAAGTGTAGCACCGCAGATCGCCGGATCCCGGACACTCGTGCGTTTGTGGAATACAGGCGAGTGAGCAGAGCGAACGAGCCCACGCGAGCGGAGCGGGGCGATGGGGCCCCGCGAGCGAGCGTGCAAGGGGGTCCGGCGGGACGAAGTCCCCCGGAACAATTACGACCCCGGCACTCGCGTGACCAGGATCGGCAGATTGCTCTTGCGGAGCGTCTCGTTGAAGGTCGCCACCTCGCGGCTGAACAAGCCGTCGAGATCGCTGCCATGCCGGCGAAGCTGGTCCTCGAGCACCTTCTGCACTTCGACCTGCTGATTCGTCGGCCGGAAGTCGTTGCTCATCAGGCCGTTTGCGAGGTAATTGAGTTTGCCCTGGAGCCGCGCGCCCCACCGGACGCCGTCCTGGCCGCGACCCGTGGCGCGCAACTCGATCAGGTTCATCTCGAGGTCGATGAGCTTGCGGTCGAGATCCTCACCCTGTTTCCGGATGGTCGCGTTGTCGGTGAGCCGCCCGAGCCCGTAGATTTGGCTGCGCACCAGCTCGAGCTGATTGATCATGTCGGTCGCCTGATCGAGATCGCGACGCAGCTCCAAGAGCATCTTCATCTGCTCCTTGATCTCGGCTTCGGTCGCACTGGAATTCGGGTCCTTGCGGACCTCGAGCTTCTGCGTGAGGTCCTTGCCGCCCACGCTGAGTCGCACGGCATACATGCCAGGCGGCGCGAGGATCGACAGGCCCCCTCCCCCACCAGGCCGCGTGCCATCGGGCCCGACGAGGATGTCCGGCGCGTAGAGGGGACTCGTGCGGAGACTGACGCTTTTCGATGGCGCGTAGCGCAGGTCCCACGCCACCCGATTCAGTCCCGCCGCGCGCGGGGCCGCAAGCGAGCGCACGGTCTGCCCCTGCGCGTCGAGAATGGTCACCGTCACGGGTCCGGCCGGCGCGGCCTTGACGTAGTAGTTGATCGACGCGCCGTACGGCGGGTTTTCGCCGACCGTCGGATCGTTGGCGACGGACGCCTCGCCCGTGAGGTCGCGGAACCGGTACGCCGCGCGCGGCGGGAAGAGATGCGCATCGGAGGCCAGCGCAGGTGTGAGCTGCTGCAGCGGTGCCAGGTCGTCGAGGATCCAGAAGCCGCGGCCGTAGGTCGAGATCACCAGATCATTGAAGTGTTCCTGCACGGTGATCCAGTAGACCGGCGCCGCCGGCAGGTTCATCTGCAGCGTCTGCCAGTTGTCGCCGTCGTCGAACGAGACATAGATCGCGTTCTCGGTGCCGAGATACAGCAGCCCGCGGCGGACGGGATCTTCGCGCAGGCAGTGCGCGTAGCTCAACATGCTGCGCGGGATGCCGTTCACGATGGCGCGCCAGGTCTTGCCGTAGTCTGACGTCTTGTAGACGAACGGATCGCGGTTGTTGACCTGGTGCAGATCGACCGTGAGATACGCCGTACCAGCGTCGAAGCGCGACGGCTCGATGTTCCCGACCGTGCCCCACGGCGGCAGGTTTGGAATGTTCTTCGTGACGTTCGTCCAGGTCTTGCCGTTGTCGCGCGTGAGCTGGACCTGGCCGTCGTTGGTCCCAGCCCAGATCAGCCCACGCTCGAGCCGCGACTCGGCGATCGCCATCACGGTGAATGCATACTCGACACCGATGTTGTCGAGCGTGAGACCGCCGGATGGCTGCTGGCGCGCCTTGTCATTCGTCGAGAGATCCGGGCTGATCACCTCCCAGCTCTGCCCGCGGTTCGTCGTTCGATGCACGTGCTGACTGCCGACGTACACCGTGTTCCGATCGTGCGGGGACATCGTGAGCGGCATGGTCCAGTTGAATCGGTATTTCAGATCGGCCGGGGGCCCGTTCGCCTGATCCGGCCAGACCTCGACGTTGCGCGCCTGGCGCCGCGCTTCGTCGTAGATCGCGACGATGCCGCCCAGGCTGCCGGACCCGGAGGCGCTCGACCAGATCAGATTGGGATCGACCGGGTCGGGTGTCGCCCAGCCGCTCTCGCCGCCCGCCACCGTGTGCCACATGCTGCGCGGGATCGAGCCCCCGGTCCGGCTGTTGCTCGGCCCCCGGTACGACGGGCCGTCCTGCTTGTTGCCGTACAGGTAGTACGGCACCTGATTGTCGGTCGTCACGTGATACATCTGCGCGTTCGGTAGCCGAAAGCGCGCCCACGTGCGCCCGCGATTCTGCGAGATCGACACTCCGCTGTCGTTGCCGATCACCATGCGGCCGGGCGCGGCCGGATCAATCCACATGTCATGGTTGTCCCCGCCCGGACTCGCGGCGCCACCCAACCCGACGAGCGTCTGGCCGCCGTCGAGCGAACGGCTATAGCCGGCTGTCAGAAAGAGAACCTCGTTCTCGTTGTCGGGCGTGACGAAGAGGTGCGAATAGTAGTGGGCGCGCCCCATCGCGTTGCGGTCGTAGCTCACGACCTGCCAGGTCTCGCCGCCGTTGTCCGATCGCCAGACCTGACCGCGATCGGTCTCCTGGCTGCGAAGCGGGATGCCGTCTCCGGTTTCGATGAGGGCGTAGACGCGATTGGGATTCGACGGCGCGAAAGCGACCTTCACCTTGCCCACGTCCCGCGCCGGCAGGCCGCGCCCGCGCAGTCGCGTCCAGGTCGTCCCGCCGTCGGTTGACATGTGCAGACCGCTGCCCGGTCCGCCGCTTTCCCGGCCCCACGTCTTGATCTCGAGCTGCCACATGCCGGCAAACAGCTTGCGCGGATTCGACGGATCCATCGCCAGCTCCGAGCAGCCCGTGTTCTCGTCGACAAAGAGCACCCGATCCCAGGTGCGTCCGCCGTCCATCGTGCGAAACACGCCGCGCTCGGGCTGTGGCCCGTACCCGTGCCCCTGCGCGCAGGCGAGGACGACGTCCGGATTGCGCGGGTCTACGAGAACGCGGCCGATGCGCCCGGTCCGCTCGAGACCCATCCGCGTCCACGTGCGTCCGGCATCGGTCGACTTGAAAATGCCTTCACCAACCGAGATGTGACTGCGAATGCAGGCCTCACCCGTTCCTGCCCACACGATGCTGGGATCGCTTGGCGCGACCGCAAGATCTCCGATCGAATGCACCGGCTGGCCGTCGAAGATCGGTGTCCAGTTCAGTCCGCCGTCCGACGTCTTGAAAATGCCGCCCGAGGCTGAACCCGCGTAGTAGGTCAACGCGTCGCCGGAAATGCCGACCACCGCGCTTACGCGGTTGCCTTCCGGTCCGACGTACCGCCACCGCAGCGATCCGTAAACCTCTGGGGCTGGCCGCACGGACTGACCGGAGACGAGGGCTCCCGCGAGCCCAAGCAGGGCAACGATGCACGCCGGCCTCTTCAGGCCAGGCACCGAAGGCAGCAGTTGGGTCATTTGCGAGCTCCTTTCTAGTGATCCGCGGACTTCGTCCCCGAATCCGCGGTGAAAAACTCCGCCGGCGAGAAGGCGAGCGGCCGGGCCACGAGCAGCCCCGGAACGCTCTGGACCTTGATGTTGTACGCCTCGACGGCGCCGTTGTAGTAGTTTCGCGCGAACGCGACTTTGTTTTCGGTATCGGTCAGATCCGTCTGCAATTGGGCGAATCGCTCGTTGGCCTTGAGATCCGGATACGCTTCGGCGACGGCGAAGAAAATACCGAGGGCGCTCGTCAACTCCTGATTGGCTCGCGCCGCCGCGGTCGGGCTCGCCGCCGTGCCGAGCGCGGTGCGGGCCTCGACGACCCGTTGAAGGGTGTCGCGCTCGTATGCCGCATAGCCCTTCACGCTTTCCACGAGATTCGGAATCAGCGACGCGCGGCGCTGCAACTGGACGTCGATCGCGCTCCACGCCTCACGAACGCGCTGGCGTGCCCGCACGAGGCCGTTGTACAGAACAACGAACACCAGTGCGACCGCGCCAAGCGCGACCAGCAGGACGGTCGTCACCAGCTCCCTCCCCCACCGCCGCCGCCACCGCCGCCGGACGACCCGCCGCTGAATCCGCTCCCGCCGGAACCGCCGGGGGTTGACGTCATGACGGTGGAGACGGACGAGGAGAAGCTCTCGACGCTCGACGAGAAGCTGCTGGGATTGAAGGTGGACGAGCCCATGTACCAGCTCGCCGTTGCCGCCTGCATGTCGATGTCCTGGAACGCGCGCGCCCACTGGTCGACGCACCTGAACGCGATCGCGTACGGCAGGTAGGCCGTGAAGATATTCGCCCGTTCGGCGAACGCCTGTTGCTGCGTTTCGGCCGTCCTGATGTATTTCGCGAATCCGAGGGTGCGGCGCATCATCTCCCGGCCGAGGGCCGTCCGCCGCGGCATGGCACGGGACACGATCGTGAGCAGTGCGCCGCCCACGATCACCGGGAGCCCGATCAGGCCGGCGCCAAAGTTCCGACCGAGCACGAACGTCAGAAACACGCCGCCGGCAAGAGCGATCAGTCCCAACACCCTCCACATCGTGCGAACCGACTCCGGATGCCTTGGGAACCATCGCCGGCTGACCGCGTCCTCGTACAACGATTTCTTGGCTTTCGCGAGGTCGTCGTAGAACTTGTTCTTGAGCTCCGAGAGTTTCCGGGGGGAGCCCGTATCGAACAAGCCTGCCAGCACGATGCGCTCGTACTGGACCAGATTCGTGTCGGCTGGCTTCAGCCGGTCGAGCTGCCAGTCCTTGCTTCCGAACCAGCCTTCTTTGGGCAACTCGCGGATGCTGAGATACCCGCGCACGGCAAGGTCCACGATCGTCGCAGTGACGTCGAGTGTGTCGGCAGTTTCGTCGATGAGCAGGCCCGTCTGGCCCGGCCGAATCTGCTCCGGCGGTTCGAACTCGACGCCGATCGGTCGCGCGCCGAAGAGCGGCTCGCGTTCTTCCTGCGTGTCCGACGGCTGTGCGTGCAGCGCCACGGAGCGCCGGTCGCGGCCGATCTCCCACCAGAGGCCGCCGACCCCGCCAATTGCCAGCAGCAGGCCGAAGAGCGAGAGCCCGCCCGCCAGCGGCGTCAGCTCGAAGAATTCGTTCACCTCGCGCGGCTTTCGCAGGATCACCGGCCGCGGCTCCGCCACGGCGCCTTTGCGGAGGCTGACGACGATCGTGAGTTGCTCCTCCTCCTCCAGTGGGCGCGTGGCGGTGAAGACGGCTTCATCAGGCGTGAAACGCGCGGCGCATTTCTGGCGCGATCCGGCCGGTCCTTGAAAGCAGTCCGCCCGATCAATCGAACCGCCCGGCGCCCGCACGACGATCGACGCCGCCGCGATCCGCACCGGCCATGGCCCGGTCGCGTTCCAGTAGAGCTCGTCATGATCGGCAAACGCGTTCAACGCGCCGCCGATGCTGTAGTCGATCCGGTACGTCTCCTTGCCCGAGATCTCTTTGTCGGGATCGCCGATGCGAAACCGGCGCAGGCCGCCTTCATCCAGTTCCTTGACCTGGTGCCGGCGGCCGTCGGCCGCGGTCACCCCCGACAGCCTGATGTCGTACTCGCGATTGTGCTTGCCGTCGAAGTCCTGCCGGTGCGCGACGTCCCGGAAGATCCCATGCCGCGAGAGCCCGCGGAAGTCGACGTCGATCGCCTCAGACACGACGAGCGTGCCGTCCGGCTGGATGTCGTACCGGCTGGTCAGCCGCTCGATGATCCACCCTTCGTCGGTGCCAGTTACCGGGACGACCAGCGCGACGATGGCAAGCGCCAGGATGACGAATCGGCCCACAGCGAGTCGGAGGTTGGTGAACGACACGGGTGCCTGCGCTGCAGGTATCGCTACGACGCCGGCTTCTTGTACGGCGGCGGAACGGGCAAGATGGGCGAGACATTCACGAGCGTGGCGGTTGGCCACATTGAGGGCACACCGCGGATGAACGTGACCATTCCCGCCACAGGCGCGCGAATGTCTCCCGTCCGACGGCCCAGATAGTCGGTCGTATAGCCGACGACCGCGCCTTCAGCGACAACGGTGCCGCGCGCAACAGTCGCAAAGAACATCCCGGGCTTGTCGGTCTGGACTCGACTGCCATTCGAGATCCACACGACCTTCGCGACGGGCGTCACGACGCGACTCAGCATCTTCAGCGAGCCGAGCACGTTCAAGCATCCGGTGATGAGGGCGTTGACGTCCGCGGTCAGGACCGTCCCGCTCCGGCCCGCTTCGGCGACGATGGCCGTCTTGCCTCGAGAAAGCGAATAGCTGCTGAGGCTGCGAGTGCTGGCCGGGTTCGTCACATCGATGTCCCGCACGATGACGTGGTCGAGGCCGAACGCCAGGACCAGCCGGCGCGCCTCGTCGTCCTGCGCGGCATTGCCCGTTCGCGTCAGATAGCTGTACGGGCGCAGGTCTTCGTCGATGTCGCCGCCGTGGAGATCGACGATCACGTCGGCCGGGTCGACGACCTGCGTGGCCACGAGCGCGAGCGCACGCTCGGTCTGCGTGCCGTTCGGCTGGCCAGGATAGCCACCGTTCATGCCCTTGCGATCGATCGGGTTGACGTGAACGGTCATCTGCTCGAACGACGCGACGTTCAGGAGCGGCGCGACGATGACCGAACCGGAGAGCGTTGCGGGATTGACGCGGGCGATGAGCCGCGTCAGCGCCACCGTCGAGGCGTATTCGGTGCCATGACTGCCGGCGATGAAAGCCACGACCTTGCCCGGCCTCGCGCCATGAATGACGGCAACGGGGATCGTCGTCGCCGCGTCGGTGCCTTGCGCGACCTGCAGCTCGCCGTACGCGACTGTTCCTCGCTCGGCCACTGCGGTCCCGACAGTGAATGTGGGTCGCGCGTCCTGCCTCTCCGCGGCTGCGACAACTCCGAGACCGGCCACGACCGCGACGGCGATGAATGTTCGCACGACAGCCTCCGCGAGTAAGGATACGACCGAACGGGGTGACTCATCCTGCCCTTGCTATCATGCAGACGTGAGCGCCGGTGGCCGCCAATCGGCAGTCTGGTCGCGGCTTCCGGTCGTGGCGGTGACGATCGCGCTGGCGATGGTCGCGTGTCGCGGGACGCCGCCAGCCGAATCCCAGGGCGGGCCTGTCGCGCGGCGCATGGCGATCGTTGGGCTCGATGCCGCCGACTGGTCGCGCGCCGATCCGCTGATTGCCGCGGGCGCGCTCCCGACGTTCGCGCGCCTGAAATCGCACGGCCGTACTGGCGTGCTCGTCGCCACACCACCCCTCATTTCCCCGATCATCTGGACCTCGATTGCCACTGGCATGCAGCCGGAAGACCACGGCGTGCTCGACTTCATGACCGATTTGAAGGACGGCCGCCAGGTTCCGGTGGGCTCGGCCCAACGGCTCACTCCCGCGATTTGGAATCTCTTCTCCGACCAGGGCCGGCGCGTGGCGGTCGTCGGATGGTGGGCGACCTGGCCGGCCGAGTCCATCCGGGGCACCGTCGTCTCGGACGCGGTCGCGCCCCAGTTGCTCCGGACGCGAGCGCCCGTCGCCGGCGGGCTGGTGTCGCCGGCGGCGGCGGAAGCAGGTGTCAACGCGCTGCTCGTTCGTCCCGCGCAGCTCCGCTATGAGGATCTCGCCGGGTATGGATCCATCACGCGCGAGGAGTACGACCGCGCTCAACGCGCGCTCACGACCGATGAGCCAGGTGTCTTCTACAAGGACAGGCTGGCGCATCTGGCGGCCGTCGTCGCCGGAACGCGCACGTATGCGAATGTCGCGGTCGATCTCTGGACTCGCGATCGCGCCGATCTCCTGGCCGTGTACCTCGAGGGCATCGACACGGTCTCACATCTTTTCATTCGCGAGGGCGAACGGGGCGCCGCCGCGATCGGGGCCGCGTACCGTGACGCCGACCAGCTCATCTCCGATCTGGCCCGCGCCAGTCCGCCCGACGCGCTCATCGTCGTCGTCTCCGATCACGGGTTCCATTCCGCGTCGGCGGGCATCGTCGAAGATCCGGCCGATCTCTCCGGCCCGGCGACTGCCTGGCATCGTCCGTACGGTCTGGTGGCGGTCGCCACGGCAGGAGCGCTCACCGGACGCGACGTCGCGGCTTCCCGGTCGGTCACCGCGGGCGACGCGGGCACCGTCACACCGCTCGATATCGCGCCGACCATCCTTCACGCCGCGAACCTGCCCGTTTCGAGCGACCTGGCCGGCCGCGTTGTCACGGCGATCTTGCCCGCGGATGCCGCCGCGCGCGAACCGAAGCGAACACCCCCCGCGCCGTACCGTCCGCCTCCAGCTCCCGCGGTCGGCGGCGAGGCCAGGGACGCGTGGGCGCGGCTCCAGGCGCTCGGGTATGTGGCCGGCGCGAGGACGTCGCTCGCCCGCCGGCATCTCGGTGAGAGCTACTTTCGCCGCGGCAAGCTCGAGGCCGCCGTGCGCGAGCTCAACGGCCTCCTCGACACGCAGCCGAACGACGTCGCGGCACAGTTGTGGCTCGCGAAATCGCTGGCGGGACTGGGCCGGACGCACGAGGCGCTTGCTGTCTACGACCGGGCCATGCAGGCAGGCGGCGCCGCCGATGCGCTCGTCGACGCGGTGGACCTCGCACTCGGCGCCCGCGCGCCCGATCGCGCGCAGCGATTCATCCAATCCGCGGCGGCAAAGCCTGGCGCCGGCGCGGCCGTCGCCGTGGCCAGAGGCGCGATCGCAGAAGCGGCTGGCCAGCGGCCGACCGCCGAACGGCAGTACCGCGCGGCCCTCGTCGTCGATCCCGGATCGTTCGACGCGCTGGCTCGCTTGCTTGGCGTGCTCGCACTATCGGGGCGCGCGCCCGAGCTCATTCCGATCCTCGGACGGGCGGTGGCGCGGATGCCGGACTCGGCTCGGCATCAGGCGCTCCTCGGCGAGGCGCAGCTTTCGGCGAAAGACTATCGCGCGTCGGAATCGTCATTCACACGCGCGCTGCAACTGGCGCCCGACGGCGATGCCGTGCGCATCTCGCTCGCACGAGTCCACGTCATGCAGCAGCAGCCGGAGAAAGCGCTGGCCGTCCTGGCGGCGACAAAGCCATCAGTCGATCGAAGCGTTCTGCTCGGCGCGATCTACTCGGCCTCCGGGGACTGGAACACTGCCGCCTCTCATCTTCAGTCGGCGCTCGACGGCGGCAGAGTGACGCCCGACGTTCTGAACGGCCTGGGGTACTCGCGTCTCAAGCTCGGGCAACGGCAGCAGGCGGCCGAGCTGTTCAGCCGATCGCTCTCGATGAAGCCGGGCCAGCCCGAGATCCGCAAGCTGCTGGGCGATCTTCGTCAGGATGCCCCCAGAGCGGCGCGGTGAGGCGGGACAGTCGATGAGCCGAAAAGCGGCCAGCCCTCGACCCAGGCGATCCGCCGGCCGTTCAGGGCGCGGGCAGGCTCCGTCGCTCACGCGGATCGCGATGATTGTCCTCGGTCTCGCGCTTGTCGGCGTGGCGCTATGGGTGACGATGCGGCCCTTCGGGCCACGGACGCACGCACGCCCGAACGTCCTGCTCGTCACAATCGACACGCTGCGGTGGGATCGCGTCGGCGCGTACGGCGCCAGACGGGCGGCGACGCCCGCGCTCGATGCCCTCGCGGCGCGTGGCGCCAGATTCGAGACCGCGATCGCCCACGTGGCGCTCACCGCGCCGTCGCACGCGTCCATCCTCACCGGGTTGATTCCGCCTCGTCATGGCGTGCGCGACAACGGCGCATTCGTTCTTCCAGCGAATCTTCCCTCGCTCTCCAATCAGCTCGGTCGGGCCGGGTATGACACCGCGGCGTTTGTCTCAGGATTTCCTTTGGACCGTCGGTTCGGCTTCTCCGACGGGTTCGCGGTCTACGACGACTGGCTCCCTCGCGGCCAGGCCAGCGGATCGCGAGCGTACGTCGAACGCCGGGCCGACGAGACCACGACGCGCGTGCTGGCCTGGCTGGGCGGACGCGCCCGGCCGGATCGCGAAGGCGGGAGCGCGCGTCCCTGGTTCCTGTGGGTGCATTACTTCGACCCGCACGCGGCCTACGAGCCTCCAGCGGAGTTTGCCGCGCGGTTTGCCGACAGCCCGTACGACGGCGAGGTCGCATTCGTCGACGCCCAGCTCGGGCGGCTGTTCCAGCATCTCGATCGGCGGGCCGAGCTGCCCCGGACGATCGTGCTCGTGACCGCCGACCATGGCGAGAGTCTTGGGGAGCATGGCGAGCAGACGCACGGCATCTTCGTGTACGACGCGACGCTCCGCGTGCCGTTCATCCTGGCGGGTCCCGGGATTCCGTCCGGCGTCACGCCAAAAGTCGTCGCGCGCGGCGTGGACGTCATGCCGACGCTCGTCGATCTCGCGGGCCTCGACGTGATGGCCGGCCTCGACGGCCGCTCCCTCGGGCCGGCTCTCGGGAGAACATCCATGTCCGACGAGCCGACGTACATCGAAGGCCTGGTGGCGGAACGCCATCTTGGCTGGGCGCCGCTCCACGGGCTCCGGACCTCGGGCTGGAAGTTCATCGAGGCGCCGCGACGCGAGCTCTACGATCTGTCGGCCGACGCCGCCGAGACCTCGAACCGGATCGCCGACCACGCCGACCGCGCCGACGCGCTTCGATCGCAGCTCGATGCGGCGATGAAGGCCGGGCCAGTTGCGAACGCCACGGCGCGACCCGACGCGGACACGACGGCGCGCTTGCGCGCGTTGGGATATCTGTCCGGACGCACCGCGACAGCGACCTCCGGGGACCGGCCCTCCGACTCCGCTCAGGCCAGGCGGGATCCCAAAGACGGCATCGAGCTCATCAATACGCTCGAGACCGGCGTCTCGCTGTCGACGACCGATCCCGCCCGCGCGGTGTCCCTTCTCCAGTCGGTCCTCCAGGCGGACGGCCGGATCGAACTTGCGCGTCGGCATCTCGCCATCGCATTCGGGAAGCAAGGCAGGCATCGCGACGCCGTTGACGTGCTGCAGGCCCTTCGATCGGAGAAGGCCGCAACGGCCGAAGATCTCGTCCTGCTCAGCGAATCGCTGCGAGTCACGGGACGGGCCGTCGAAGCACAGGCGGTCCTCGCCGAGGCCTCTGCGGTGGATCCGCGGTCGCCCGAGCCCGCGCTGACGCTCGCCCGCTCTCACCTGGGCCGGCAGCAACCGGGCGAGGCGGCGGCCGCGTATCGCCGGGCGCTCGAGATCGTTCCCGAGCACCCCGAAGCGCTGGCCGGTCTGGGTGAGACGGCGCTGGCGCAGGGTGATCTGGCAGCCGCTGCGGGGTGGTTCGAACGCACGCTCGCCCGCGATCCTCAGGATCGCAAGGCCGGATTTCGTCTGGCGGTCGTGCGCGCGCGGCAGGGCCGCACGACCGACGCGCTGCCACTCTTTCAGTGGGTGGTGGACGCCGAGCCGACGAACGGCGATGCGTTGGCGGCGCTGGCGGCGGCGCTCGCCAAGACGGGCCGGCCGGCGGAAGCGATTCGCTACTTCGAACGTGCGATCGACGCCGGAGCGCGATCGACTTCCGTCCTGAACGGGCTCGGGCTCGCGCGGCTGGAGGCGGGTGACAAGCCCGGCGCGCTCGTCGCATTCCGTACCTCACTCAAAGAGCGCGCCGATCAACCTCAGATCGTCAGGCTCGTGCGCGATCTCTCTGCCCGCGACCGGCCCTGACGTGACGGATCTCTTGTGACGAAGCGGCGAGATCGACGGCAGGCCGGCGGCTCCGGCGGAAGGCCCAAGGCCCAGGGCCCAGGGCCCAACGGTTCAGGCGGACGAGGCTGGACCCGCGTGGCGATCATTGGCGGCATCCTGGGGATCGCGGCAGCAGGAATCGCGGTGTGGATGAGGTCGGGCGGGGCGTCGGGGAGCGCGGGCGTCCAGCGCTTGAAGGACAACATCCTGCTCGTCACGCTCGATACCCTTCGCGCCGATCGACTGGGTTCCTATGGCTACACGCGGGCGCGAACCAGGCATCTCGACAAGCTGGCGAGCGAAGGCGTGAGATTCGAGTGGGCGTTCAGTCCCGCGCCCATCACGCTGCCGGCGCATGCCTCGATTCTGACGGGGCTCTATCCGTTCGAGCACGGCGTCCGCAACAACGGCAACTTCTACCTGGCGGATCGGTTCGAGACGCTGCCCGCCGTCCTCGCCGCGCAGGGCTACCGGACTGCCGCCTTCGTCAGCTCGTTCGTGCTCGATCGGCGGTACGGCCTGGCGCGCGGCTTCGAACGCTACGACGACCGCATGCAGGGCGGGCAGAGTCAGGTGGTCAGCCTCGAAGCCGAGCGTCGCGGTGACAGAACGGCGCTTGCGCTCTCGGGCTGGCTCGACGAGTACGCCGCCGGATCGTCGGCAGGAGGATCTTCGTCGACCCGGCCGCCGTTTTTTGCCTGGCTGCACTTGTACGACCCACACGAGCCCTATCGCGCGCCGCCGCCGTTCGGCCCGGCGTTCGCCGATTCGCCCTATGACGGCGAAGTCGCTTTCACCGATGCGATCGTCGCCTCGATCCTCGACAAGCTGTCCGCGCTCGGCCTGCTGTCCAACACCATCGTCGCGGTGATCGGCGATCACGGCGAGAGTCTTGGCGATCACGGCGAAGAGACGCACTCGATGTTCGTGTACGACAGCGCGGTCCGGGTGCCGCTGCTTCTCTGGCGTCCCGGCCGTCTGCCGGCCGGCCTCGTCGTTCGGCAGCCCGTCCGCGCCATCGATTTGCCGTGGACGCTCGCCGACCTCGTCGGTGTCCCGTCCCCGGCACCGCCCCACGGCCGGAGCCTCATGCCGCTCATCGAACGCCCCGCCGGTCAGCCGTCCGAACCCGTGTATGCCGAGACGTATCTGCCCGAGCTCTACATGAACTGGGCGCCCCTGCGCGCGCTGCGCGACGACCGGTGGAAATTCATCGACGCGCCACGGCCCGAGCTCTACGACCTGGAGACGGACCCCGGGGAGCAGCAGAACCTCTACGATCGCGAGCCCCAGACCGCGGCGGCCATCCGTCGCGCGCTCGAGCGGCTCGCCGGCAACGCGTCCCAGCCGATTAAGGGCGCCACGCTCGACCGCGAGACGCTGGACAAGCTCGCGGCGCTCGGCTACGTCGGCGCCGGCGCGGAGCGGCCGCCGCGGACTGCCGGCCAGCCGCTGGCCGATCCGAAGGACATGATCGGCGTGTTCAACCGGCTCCGCCGCGCGAACAGCGCCGTGCGCGATCGGCGCTTCGCCGACGCGCTTCCCGTTCTGCAGGACGTGCTGCGCGAGGATCCGAAGAATGCCTTTGCCACGCTCGTGCTCGGCAGCGCGTACATGGGCATGGAGGAGTACACCCGGGCGATCCAGCAGTACCAGCGTTACCTGCAGCTGGTGCCGACGAGCGCGTACGCGCACCAGTGGATCGCGATCTGCCACATCCGGCTCGGCCAGCAGGATCTCGCGCTCAAGGAGGCCGACGCTGCGCTCGCGATCGATTCCCGTTTTTCGGACGCGCGGGTGCTGCGCGCAGGCATTCTCGCCAGCCGCGGCAATCATGACGCGGCCATTGCCGAGCTTCAGCAGGCTGTCGCGCTCGATCCCGCCAAACCCATGATCCGGTTGGATCTCGCCAAAGTCCTCGACGAGGCGGGCCGGCAGGACGAAGCCCAACGCGAGTTCGAGACCATCCTCAAGGCTCAGGCCGACTACGTGCCCGCCCTGACGGGCCTAGGCGCCCTACTGGCGAAGCGCGGGCGACATGCCGATGCCGAGGCGGTGCTCCGGCGTTCGCTGGCGCTCGAGCCTGTTCAGGACAGCGGCCGTTTCAATCTGGCGCGTGTGCTCGAGCAGCAGCGCCGCAACGCGGAGGCCGCCGCCGAGTACCGCCGGCTGGCCGACGCGCCCACGACTGCCCCGGCCGTAAAGGCCGCCGCCCGCGCACGACTCGCTGTGATCGGAAAATGACACGGGCGGCGGGTGTTAACCCCGCCGCCCGTGGTGCCTTCGAATGTAGGCCGGCCCTTCAGGGCCGGCGGATCCGGCGGGGCTGAAGCCCCGCCCTACACATGAGCGCTCAGAACTTCACGCGTACGCCGAACTGAGCCTGCCGCTGACTGTTGTTGATGATCGCTCCCGGTGTGCCGAATCTCGACGACGAGAAGTTCGTCACGTAGGAATCGCGATCGTAGTTCACGTAGTTGGTCAGGTTGAAGATCTCGAACATCGGCTCGATGGTCGAGTTGCCCACGCGGGCGACGTAGGACAGCCGGATGTCCCAGCTGAAGAAGTTCCCCGCGCGGAAGGAGTTGCGGGGGAACGGCTGGCCCGTCGCCGGATCGATCGCGCGGAGGCGGTTGCGCGATCCGCCCTGGCCCGTCCTGGCTTCGAACGGCTTGCCCGTGTTGGCCTGGATGGCGCTGGACAGGTGCAGGTTGTTCCAGACCGTTCCCACGAGCCCCAAGGTGAACCGGTGTTTCACGTCGTTCGGTGCCGGGCCGAAGTCGTTTTCCCAGGCGAGGTTGCTCAGGTTGCCGGGATTGCTGCCGAAGTCATCCGCGATGTTCCTGGCCTCGGTCCACGCATAACTGGCGAGGAACTGGGCCCGGCTCATCCGCATGCGGCCGGTGAAGTACAGACCGTCGTACTGCGAATGTCCGCGGTTCCCCTCGACGCGTATTTCCGCGAATTGCGGCAGGAACACACCCGCCGGGCTGAGGTCCGTGTTCTGGTTCTCGGCCCGATTGATCGGCCAGCGGTGCACTTCGTCCTTGCCTATGGAATGGACGTAGTCGACGTCGATCGCCAAGCCTGGCGTGACCTGGCGCGACCCGCCGACGTTGAAATGGTGCGCCCACGGCTGGACCAGGCTGGGAGACGTGAGCCTCATGATCCCGCCCTGGAACGTCGGATCGATGAAGCTGTCCCGGATGGTCTGCCGGTTGGCCGCGTAGAACGCGGGCGTCCAGGGTGTCGGCGAGAACGTCAGGAAGTTCAGCGGCGTCCGGACGTCGGTCCATCGCTCGTACAACGTGATGTTCTGGAAAATCTCGTCGTAGTAGATGCCGTACCCGCCCCGGATGATGGTCTTGGCGTCCCCCTGCACGTCCCAGGCGAATCCCAGGCGCGGCCCGAAGTTGTTCTTGTCGAGCTTGCGCTTGTTGTTGAACCCGAGCGCGCCGAGCGCGTCGATAATCGGCGTCTGAAAGTCGTTGCTGTATGGGCCGGCCTGCAACTCATACCGAACGCCGAGGTTCAGGGTGAGGCGGTTCGTCGGGTGGAAGTCGTCCTGGAAGTAGATCCCGACGTGCGTCCAGTTGTCGTTGGCCTCGTTGTTGCCGGCCGAACCCGTGAACGTGTCGGCCACCGAGTTCAGGTAGCCGTTCAGCCCTCCAGGCACCGAGTCGGCGAAATAGAACGCCCCGTACAACGTGGGGATGAAGAACCCGCCGTAGTGCGACCGGACGATCTCGGCACCGGCCTTGATGTCGTGGTCGCCGCCCAACATCGACTTCCGGAACGCGAAGTCGTCCTTGAACTGCCAGCGGCGCTGGATGGTCTGTTGTGGCGTGTTGATGTTGGCGCCGAAGGTAAAGTCGGGCGCGATGACCTGCGGGTTGGAGTTGTCGTCGGCGGTGATGTTGTTCTCGAAGTTCTGGAACAGCACGAGCACCTCGTTGACCTTGTTGCCGCCGAACACCTTCGTGTGCTTCCCGATGATCGAGTCGATCACGTTGGTGTTCAGCGCGCCGCCGGACTTCAGGACCTCGGCGCCGATGAAATCATGCTCCCGCTTGTTGTCCTCTCGGGAGTAGCGCGCGAGGATGGCGCTCCCGTCGGAGAGGCGAAAATCCACCTTCCCGGTCAGCATATGGCTCCGGAACGGCTTCTGTTGCGGGCCTTCCTCTTCCGGCAGGACCCCGCCGGTCTCGACCGTCGCGTAATCCTGGCGACGGTTGAACTCGTACGACCCGAAGTAGAACGCGCGGTCCCGCTGGATCGGCCCCCCGATGGTGCCGCCGAACTGCTCCTGCTGGAACGGCTGTTTCTCGAGCCCCTGGTCCTTTTCGAAGAAAGTCTTGGCGTTCAGCGAATCGTCGCGCGCGAACAGGAACGCGCTGCCGGCCAGCTGGTTCGTGCCGCTCTTCGTCACGACGTTCACGACGCCGCCCGTCGACCGTCCGTGCTCGGCGCTGTAGCGGCTGGTCGTGACCTTGTACTCCTTGATCGCGTCGGCGCTGAACTGCTGCAACAAGCCCCGGACGACGCCGTCGTTGTTGTCGGCGCCGTCAACCGTGATGTTGACGGCCCGGCCGGTCAACCCGCCGTAACTGATGCCGCCGACTTCGGTCTTGGTCGGATCGTAGTAGTTCGACGGTCGAGTGCCAGGCACGAGCAGCGAGAGATCCTGGAATTTCCGGCCGTTGAGCGGGATGTTCTCGACCATCGACGAGGTGATGACCTGCCCGACGTCGGAGCGCGTGGTCTGAACCAGCGGCGTGTCGCCGGTCACCGTCACGACCTCGGTGATGGCCGCCACCTTCATCGAGAAGTCCACTGTCGTCGACGTGCCGATCTGCACGATCGCCGCCTTCTGCGTCACGGTCGCGAAATTCTTGAGCTGCGCCGTGACGTCATACGTACCGGAAGGAAGGAACTCCAGCCGATACGTGCCTTGCGCGCCGGACACTGCCGATCTGGTCAGCCCGGTCGCCGTGTTCTTTGCCGTCACGGTGACGCCGGGTATGACGTTCTTGCTTTCGTCCATCACACGTCCATCGATGACGCCGGTGTCGGTCTGTGCGAAGACCAATGCCGGCGTCGACGCGAGGAACGCGCAGAGGAGCAGTGCTTGCGTAACCAAACACCGTTGACTCCGAGTCATGCGCCCCACCTCCACAGGTTGGGTTGAGTTGTTGGGACAGCTTTTTCGAGTATATGTAACCCAACTGTAACAAGCCACTTCTCAACAACGATTAATGACCGTTCGTGGACACAGGCTCACCATTCATTAGGGACGAATTGCACCGGTGACAGGCGCAGGCAGTATCCGGATCCCACTGATGTGGGGTTTCAGTACGGAAGCGCACCAACGGTGCGGCTCGTCAGCGGTTCGAGGACGTCAACGCGTTCTGGATCGGCACGAGCCGAGCCGCGTCGGTTGAAGTCGCGCTGGCCGCGGCCATAATGGCGCAAGGCCCATGACGCGCACGACACGGCTCGTCCACGTCATCGCCGCGTCGGGCACGACTCCGGGTGCGCGCGGCATGGGACCGCCCGGGCGCATCATGCCTGACATCGTGGCGGCTCTGAAACCGCGCGCGCAGGCGTTCGAGCTCAGCGCGGGCGAGAGCAAGTCCGTGGACGTGAAAAAGAATGCGTTGGCGCGGCCGCCCTCGATCTAAGGGAGGTTCCCCGCCGGCTTCTTCGTTCCCGAAAACGTCCCGCTGTCGACTTCGCTGTTATCTGCCCGCGCACGTACGACATACGTGCCTTTGATCGTCGATCCCTCCAGCGTGGCCTCGAGCGTGATTTCCACTTCGCCGGGTGGGTCAAAACACTTCATCGTCGCCTTGCCATCCGCGAACTGCACCGAATTGAACGGTGTGGTGTACGGATCGCCAGCATCGGGTTTTGGAGAGACGCTGCCGCCCAGTTTCCCATCGGCGCCCTTGATGATCGTCATTTCAAACGCGCCTGTCGTCCCGCCCGTGTATTTCCCGGTCCAGGTTCCGATCAGGTCCTTTTCGGTGGCCTTTTGCGGCGCCTGCGCGGCGGCGGCCGCGCAGAACGCGATGAGTCCGATTACGACCAGTGCCGTCTTGTGCATGATTCCTCCGTCCGATGATCGACGTTTCGAATCTCCTGCGAGAGACCGTCTGACAATCGAGCATAAGCCATGATCGTCGTGACTGCGCGAGCGAACCACGCGAGCGGAGCGGGGCTACACGGGTCCCCGCCCTTCGATGAACTCAGGGCGGCCTGAGCAGAGTCGAAGGCCGCGAGCGAGCGTGCCAGGGGGTTCGGCGGGACGAAGTCCCCCGATACGAATGCGAGCGAGTGGCACGAGCGAGCCCACGCGAGCGGCGCGGGGCCCCCGCGAGCGAGCGTGCCAGGGGGTTCGGCGGGACGAAGTCCCCCGATTATTATTTGATCCACCTCCGGAACCAGTCGAGATTCCGGCGCATCGTCGCGAGCTCTTGCTGCGGCTCGTAGTACACATGCCCGCCGCGCGGATAAATGTCGAACTCCACGGTCTTGCCGAGCACCGTGAGCGCTCTGTAGAACTTCTGCGCGCTCGCGATCGGCACGCGCGGGTCGCGATCGCCGTGCTGCAGGAGCAGAGGCGTGGTGACCTTGTCCGCAAACGTGATCGGCGAGCGCGTCAGGTAGCCCTCACGGTTCTCCCAGGGGCGCTTGAAGTACTCGACCATCAGATCTCCGCCCTCGGTCAAATAAAACAGATCGGTCAGATCGCTGATGCTGGCGCCGGCCGAAGCCGCTTTGAAGCGATTGGTCTGCGTCACGATCCAGTTGGTCATGTAGCCGCCGTACGATGCGCCCATCACACCAAGCCGGTCCGGATCCGCCACGCCCAGGCTGATGAGGTAGTCGACCCCGGCCATGATGTCCTTGTAATCCGGCCCGCCCCAGTCGTTGATGATCATGCGGTGCCCCGCCTCGCCGTACCCCGATCCGCCCCGCGGCATGGGAAAGAGCACCGCAAATCCGGCGCTCGCCATGGCCTCGGTCGGATACGGATCGATCTGCCCTGGGACGTGCATGAACTGCGGGAAGAGGCCATAGGTCACCCCGCCAATCGGTCCGCCGTGGCAATAGACGAGGAGCGGAACGCGAGTACCCGGCGTCCACTGCGGCGGTGTCAGGAGCAGCCCCCAGATTTCCATCCCGTCGAACGATTTCCAACTGACCGGTTTCAGATCGCCCAGAGCGAAGCCGGTGAGCTCAGGATTGACCTGGACGAGTGTTCGCGTCCGGCCGGTCGTGCTCTCGGCGACAACCAGATCGCCCATCGTCCGGGGTTCAACCGCGCGGTAGGCGAGCAGCTTCCCATCGCGGCTCAGGCTCATTGAGTAGTCGACCGTGCCGGATCCTGCGACCAGGCGCTCGGCGCGGCCGTTGTCGAGCGAGATGCGCACGATGGGCATCTCGAACATCCGCGCGCCCGTCGCGAACGTACCCTCATTCATCGTCACGAGAATCGCCCGGCTGTCGCGCGCCCAGACGACTTCGGCGATCCAGGCACCGTTCATGGGGAATGACCGGATCGCCGATGGAAGGCCGCCAGACGCGGGCGCCACGGCAAGCCCGCGCGGCGAAATGATTCCGGTCCCTCCGTTCGTGGTGATGAACGAAATGAGCGTCCCGTCCGGCGAGAACTGCGGCGATGTGTTCATGCCGCCGCGATCGACAATCGCCCGCGGCGAGCCCCCGCCGG
This sequence comes from Vicinamibacterales bacterium, assembly GCA_035633215.1. Classification (GTDB taxonomy): domain Bacteria; phylum Acidobacteriota; class Vicinamibacteria; order Vicinamibacterales; family SCN-69-37; genus DASQFI01. The sequence goes on from DASQFI010000007.1 coordinate 116,490, forward strand.
CCGGTACCGCGTAAATCTTCGTAAAGTACGGGGCAAGAAACCCTGTGACCGACGAGGCGGAATACGCGATCTCCTTGCCGTCGGGCGACCATGAGACGCTGTCGACGTAGTGGTTCGTGGGCGTCAACGCGCGCGCATCCGATTGAGCGCTGCCAGATGCTTCAGATGCTGACTGGACCCAGAGCCGGGCGGGAGGCGAGGGTGCGCCCACGTGCGTGGCCACGGCAAGTGGGGCCGCCTCGCGTGAGATAAACGCGAGCGCGCGGCCGTCCGGCGCCCATTCATAGGCGACCACCCCGTCGCGCGCCGCCGTGATCGCGCGAACCGGTCCGCCAGAGGCCGCAACGACGAAGACCTGCGGACGTGCGTCGGCGAGCGCGAGAAACGAGAGCGCGGTGCCGTCGGGCGACCAGCGCAGCCGCGGCGCCGGAAGCGCCGGCGTAAAGAGCCGCGCGTCGGATGCGAGCTGTCGGGGCACCCCGCCGGCGACGGGCACGACGAAGAGCGCCGGCTCGTGCGCGTTCCTGGCGATCGAGGGTGTCGACACCACGTACGCGACGCGATCGCCGGCCGGCGCGATCTTGACGTCAACGATCGTCCGGAGGCCCATCAGGTCGTCCACGGTCACAGCTTTGCCAGCCGGTGACTGCGCACCGACGCTCGACGTCGCCGCAATCACGCACAGACCGACACCGAGACGGATGTTGGGAAATGGCATGGCAGATATTGTCGTCCTGCACAGGGCCCCTGACACGACGGATGTCGGGCACGTCGGGCCTCACCTTGCGCCCCCGCAGGTTCTGCGCGTAGTGTTTGCGCCGGAGGTCGGCCGATGGCTCCCCGCTATCAAATCCATCCGGCGCTCGGCATCGCGCGCGTCGGCAACAGTCCGGACAGTTTCTATCTCGCACCAGAGACGATTGGCGGCCTGCCGATCGAGTGCGACGACCGCGGCACCCCCACGGTGAAGCGCGGCCGGCCGGTGCTGGTGAGCCAGTTCAAGGACCCGGAGGGCCGCATCCGGCGCCAGGCGGCGCTCTTTCGAGTCTTCGCGTACGACGATGCGAAGCCCGGCCGGCCACCGCGCGAGATCACGCTCGATGACGCCGGCGTCGAGAGCATCGAGTGGACCGTCCATCTCGCGAACAAAAAGGGGGCCTGGTACATCAACCAGGAGCTCGACGGCGACTTGATGCTCGGCAAGCACAACAGCTACGCCAAACGAAAGGTCCCGCTCCGCAACGCCAACGTCGTGGGCGAGGCAAAGCGGCGCGCCCTGATCATCGATCCGGGTCCGAGGACGGTCAGCAGGCCCGGCCAGCACGCCGAGTTCTCGCGCCTCGACAAGACCGGCTATCGACATGTCTCATTTCCCAAACCCGGCCTGGATCCGCACGACGTCGAGACGCTTGGCCGGGCGATGATGAATCGTGCGGGACACCTCGCGGTGCTCGGCGGCTTCGGCCGCGCCGGCGGCCTGGAGCTCATCTCGACTTACACCGGCGCTGACAGCTGGTACGACGACACCTCGGACGGACCAGTCACGTGCCGCTTGACGCTGAAGGGCCAGAAGAAACCGATCGAGCTGACGGCCTGGGTGATGATCGGGCCTCCCAAATACGCCCCCGAGCTGCGCAACATCGTGACGCTCGACGACGTGATGTACGACCTGGCGGTCCGGCACGAGAATCTGGTGCCTGATCTGTTCGACGCCACCAAGAGGAAGTGGCCGGGCGGCTGGAACCCCCGCTATATCGCGAACTACGAGCGCGACATCAAGCCGATTCTCGACCGCATCGGCGACTACCAGTGGGTCGCGAACGTGCCGACGATGGCGGCGTTCGCACGCCCGCGATTCGACCCGGCCGACGCGTCGGCGGCCAACCGCGCCAACCGCGAAAACTACGTCCGGTACTTCCGCCGGCCCGGTCTGACCGAGATCGGCGACCAGCACGAAGTCCTGATGGCGTCGAATGGCGTGCCGCTCATGCCGGTCAACTCCGGCACGAATTCAGTGACCAACGACGAGGTCGACAAGTTCATGAGCGTGACGCTCACCCAGTACAAGCTGCTGAAGCAGTGGGCGGCCGGCAAGTTCGTCAATACGCCGTCGGCCGGTCGCGCGCCGGGTGTGCATCCGCTCGATCACGCGAGCGCCGGCAACTGCGTGGGCCACCCGATGAGCCCGGGCGTCGAGACGAGCTGGAACATGCGCAACCCGGCCGTCTACGACCCGCCGTACCGGATTCGCCACCGCGCCGGCGAGGCGTACTACGCGCAGCACGGGCTCAGCCCGGGGCGCGACGAGTGCGAGGGCGGCGGCTGCGAGCCCGGCGACCTGACGAAGCGCATGTCGCCACCCTGGCAGTCGGATCTGTACCAGTGCTCGGTCGAGTGGATCAACTTCACGCTGCCCGGAAACAACTACGTCAACCCGAGCGGCATGCCCGAGCCACCGAGCTTCTTTGCGTACTGGTGGCCGCCACAGGCGCCGATGTACGTGATGAGCGGCGATATGACGCCGGAGGAGCAAGCCGCGTCGGGTGTCACGGCTGGCCAACAGGTCACCTTTCTCCGCGGGCTCGACAACATCTCGCGAGTGGTGCTGGGGTGGCACTACGCCGGCTTCATCCTCAACCAGAACACGGGACCGGACCGCGTCGAGTATCCGTCGTTCGTCGAGCGCGAGCGCAACCACGATAAGTTCGTCGTGAGCAGCGTCGCCGTCGGGCAGGCCGCGAATCAGATGGCGGCGTCCGGCATCTTTCTGCCCGAGGACAACTACTTCGTGCCGGTGTGGTACCTGAGGCACGACCCGAAGGAAGATCCCACCGGCCGCCTCACGCGCGCGGGTCTCCGGCGGAAACACCGCGGCTTTTGAGGCGGCGGTGGCCACCCTCGACGTTGACGTCGCCGTCATCGGCGGCGGGCCGGCCGGCGCGGCCGCCGCGCTGACGCTGCTTCGGTACTCGGCCCTGCGCGTCGCGCTCGTGGAGCGCTCGAGCTACGAGGACTGGCGCCCCGGCGAAGCGCTGTCGCCGGCCGTCATGCCGCTCCTCCGGTATCTCGACGCAGGTCATCTGCTCGAGACGCACGGGCACCTGGCATCGCACGGCACGGCGGCCGCCTGGGGCACACCCGGCCTGATATCGCGCGACTTCCTGTTCACCGGGCAAGGGCCCGGTTGGCACCTCGATCGGGCCGTGTTCGATCGTGCGCTCGGCGGGCTCGTCGCCGAACGCGGCGGGACTGTGCTGCTGGCAGCCACTATCGTGCAGGCGACCTTCTCGGCCGATCGCTGGCGGCTCGAGGTTCGACGGGACCCCGAGATGCGGCCGCAGACCGTCACGGCCGGATTTGTCATCGACGCGACCGGGCGCCGCGCCGCCTTCGCCCGCCGGCTGGGCGCGCGCCGGACCGTCCACGATCGTCTCTTCGCCGTGGCGGGACTCTGCAGATTTGCCGGCGCACCGCCCCGAAACACGTTCACGATCGTCGAATCCGGGCCCTTAGGCTGGTGGTACTCCGCGCGGCTGCCGGACGGGCGGATGGTGGTCGCGCTGATGACCGACGCCGACCTCGTCCGCGAGCGCCATCTCCAGACCTCGTCGACGTGGTGGACGCTGCTCCAGACGACCAAGCACACGCGCGCGCGTCTCGCGGGCGCGGTCATCGACCAGCCTCCGGTCATCTGTCCGGCGTTCTCACAGATCCTTCGCCCCATCGCGGCCGACCGGTGGGTGGCTGCCGGCGACGCCGCCGTCGGATTCGATCCGCTCTCGGCGATGGGCATTGGCTACGCGATCACGTCGGGCATTCACGCCGCGCGCGCCGTCCATGACGCGTTGACGGCCGGCGGCACGCTGCTCTCAGCGTATGGCGGCGGAGTCGAGCGCCACTACGCGCGATATCTGGCGCGCCAGCGCGCCTACTACATGATGGAGCGGCGCTGGCCGGACGCGCCCTTCTGGACGCGCCGGCGAGAGCCGTTCTCACTTCTGTGTAGTTCCAAACCGCACGAATCGCGGACAGATGGGCAGAATTCTGCCCGGCGGCCCGCTACAGGAAAGTGAGAATGGCTCGAGGCGGCGGGAGTGGAGATCAGCTGGCGCCACGCGCCAGCGAGGCCCGCAGCGGTTTGAGCAGCTCGTCGTAGCGCGGATCCGATCGCAGCGTGTCGAACGCCCCGTCGAGAATGAAGTACCACAGCAGCCAGCAGTCGCGTTGGTCGCGCGCCTGGCGCAGCATCTCGAACGCCGCGTCGGCGTCGCCGAGTCCGGCGTGGACCAGTCCGCGCGCGAAGGCGGGCACGTAGCGCTTCCGCGACAAGTCGTCGAGCCGACGCAGCGTCGCGACCGCGTCGTCGCGACGCCCGGCCATCGCCTGCCCATAGCCAAGATAGCCAATGGGATACGGGTTGTCGGCGCCGAAGGTCGCGGCCTGCTCGAAGAGCGGCAGCGCGTCGGCCGGTTTGCCGCGGCGCACCATGACCATGCCCAGATCGAGGTGCAGCCAGAACGAGGTCGGATCGCGCTTGAGGCTCTTGCGCGCCTGCTCTTCGGCGCGATCGAGCTGGCCCAGTGCCGAATAGAAGGGGACGATCTGTTCGTTCCACGTGAACGAGAACGGATCGAGCGTAACCGACTGCTCGATGTCCGGGATCGCCTCGCGCAGCCGGCCGGCCGCCACCAGGTAGTTGCCGTAACCGAAATGCGCGTCGGCATAGCGCGCGTTGAGCGCCAGCGCGCGCTTGAACTCGCGCTCGGCCGACGTCATGTCCCAGTCGTAGTACAGGTTGATGATCCCGAGGAGGTAATGCACTTCCGGGAGCGAGTTGTCGAGCGCCATCGCCTTCGTCAGGTTGTCCTTGGCGAGCGGCATGTTGTCCTTCGGCGGCTGGCTCATGTAGGCGCGCGCCACGTACGAATCGGCCAGGCCGTAGAACGCGAGCGCGTACGACGGATCCAGTTCCGTCGCCGCCTTGAAAAACCCAATGCTCGCTTCGAGCGACTCTTCCGTCCACTCGTCCCACTTGTTGCGGCCCTTGAGGTACAGCTTGTACGCCTCGGGGTTCGTCGTCGGCCGTTTGGCGAGCTTCGCGCGCTCCGGCTCGGACACGTCCACGCCGAGGTGATCGGCGACGGCCTGGGCAATCTGGCCCTGCACCTCGACGAGGTCGTGCGGCGCACGGTTGAATTGATCGCCCCAGAGCAGCGCCTGCGAGGCCGCATCGATCAGCTCGACCCGAATGCTCAGACCGTTGCTGTCCTGAATGACGCGGCCGGTCAAGAGCGTCCGGACGCCGAGGTCCGCGCCTACCTGCTTCAAATCCAGACTTGCCGATCGATATCTGAACGCCGTCGCGCGCGGCACCACGCGCAGGGAGGGCAACTGGGACAACGCGTTCATGATGCCCTCGCTGATCCCGTCGCTCAGGTACTGCGCGCTCGGATCGCCACCCGCGTTTGCGAACGGCAGCACGGCGATGGACGTCGACCTCTCGGAGCCGCCGAAGTACTGCCAGCCCGCCACTGCCAGAACCGTCACGACCATGGTCACGACCGCGGCGGCAATCATCGACCGGCGGACGCGCCAGGCGCCGGCCGCCTTCCGGTGGCGCCCGGTATGCATGGCCTCGAGCGACGTTGACGTCACGTCGCGCTGGAGGCTTTTCAAATCCGACAGAACCGCGCCGGCACCCTGGTAGCGATGCGCGGGATCTTTTTCGAGCAGCCGGAGGATGACCTGTTCCAATCCGTCGGGGAGCCCGGGTTTGAGCTTGGACGGAGGCAGGGGGTCGCGGTTGAGAATGGCGTCGAACATCACCGCGGGCGTCGCGCCGACGAATGGCCGCGCGCCGGTCGCCATCTCGTAGAGCACGATGCCCAGCGAGAACAGGTCGCTCCGCGCATCGAGCGTCTCGCCCCGCGCCTGCTCGGGTGACATGTAACTGACTGTGCCCAGGACCAGGCTCGGACTGGTCACGAGCACGGTCGGATCGGTGACGACTGCCCCCTGCGTGAGCGTGTCGGAAAACACACCCGGGCTGACCTTGGCGAGCCCGAAATCGAGCAGCTTGACGTGGAGGCGATCGTTGACGAATACGTTCTCCGGCTTGATGTCACGATGGACGATGCCCTTCGCATGCGCGGCGTCGAGCGCGTCGGCGATCTGCGCGCCGATGGCGACCACCTCGTCGACCGAGGCGGCGCGTCCAGCGATCCGCTGCCGCAGCGTCGCGCCGTCGAGCAGCTCCATCGCGATGAACGGTTCCTGCTCGTCGTTGATTTCGTAGATGTGACAGATGTTCGGATGATTGAGCGCGGAGGCCGAGCGGGCTTCCCGTTCGAATCGCTGCAACGAGACCGGGTCTCGGGCGAGGTCGGCGGGCAGGAACTTCAGCGCGACCAGCCGGCCGAGCCTCGTGTCCTCGGCCTTGTAGACGCGCCCCATCCCGCCGCTACCCAGCTCCTCGAGGACCCGGTAGCGCGAAACGGTCTGGCCGATCATCCGCGGCTCACGCCCGGCGAAACGGCTATGCTTCTCGGCACAGCCGGGCAGTCTAGCACGCGATGCCACAGCCGCCGTTCGAACTCGAGGAAGCGACGATCGCTGATCTGCAGCAGCGGATCGCGACCGGGCGCGACACGGCCCGATCGCTCGCCGAGAAGTATCTCGCACGCATCGAGGCCGTCGACCGACGCGGCCCTGCCACTCGCAGCGTGATCGAGATCAACCCGGACGCGGCCGCCGACGCCGAACGGCTCGACGCCGAGCACGCGCGCGGAGCGCCTCGTGGACCCTTGCACGGCATTCCCATGCTGATCAAAGACAACTTCGCCACCGCCGATCGGATGATGACGACGGCGGGATCGCTGGCGCTGGTGGGCGCGCGCCCGCCGGCCGACGCGTTTGTCGTGCGCCGGCTGCGCGCCGCCGGCGTCGTCCTGCTCGGCAAAACGAACATGAGCGAATGGGCGGAGTTCCGATCGGTGCACTGCTGCGCCGGCTGGAGCGGGCGCGGCGGTCAGACCCGCAATCCCTACGCCCTCGATCGCAGCCCCATGGGATCCAGCTCGGGATCGGCGGTCGCGGTGGCGGCCAACCTCTGCGCCGTTGCATTGGGCACCGAGACGGACGGGTCGATCGTCCTGCCCGCCAACAACAACTCGGTTGTCGGGCTGAAGCCGACGTTGGGGCTGGCCAGCCGCCACGGGATCGTCCCGGTCTCACACAACCAGGACACGCCCGGCGTGCTCGCGCGCACGGTTCGCGACGCCGCGATCATCCTGGGTGTCATTGCCGGCCGCGATCGCGCCGACCCGGCGACGCGTGCGATCCCGCGCCGGCGGCACGACTTCACCGCGTCACTGGACCGACGAGGTCTCAAGAGCGCGCGCATCGGCGTGGTGCGCAGCCAGCTCTTTGGCAACAGCGTTGCGGCCGACCGCGCCGCGGACGCCGCGCTCGCGGTAATCAAGGATGAAGGGGCGGTGCTCGTCGATCCCGCCAACTTCGCCACGCTGTGGAAATTCGACGACACGGAGCTCGAGGTCCTCGCGTGTGACTTCAAGGCCGACCTGCGTCGATTCCTCGCCTGGATCGGGGCCAGCGCGAAGGTGCGATCGCTCGAGGACGTGATCGCGTTCAACACGACTCATGCCGCCAGCGAGATGCCCTACTTCGGGCAGGAGCTGATGACGATGGCCGAGCGGAAGGGTCCGGTCACGAGCAAGGCGTATCGCGCGGCGCTCGCCGCCAATCACCGGTTGACGCGGACGCTCGGCATCGATGCGGTCGTGAAGAAGCACCGGCTGGACGCGCTGGTGGCCCCGACCGGAGGCCCGCCCGCCCTGATCGATCTCGTCAATGGCGACGGAGGTACCTGGGCGGTCTCGAGCCCGGCGACGATCGCGGCGGTCGCAGGGTATCCGCACATCTCGGTGCCGATGGGGTACGCCCGGGGACTGCCGATGGGTATCTCATTTTTTGGCAGGGCCTGGAGTGAGCCGACGCTGATCCGGCTGGCGTACGCCTACGAGCAGGCCACGACGCACCGACGTTCACCGACATTCGCGCCCACCGCGGACGTGACGCTGTAAATCATGCGCATGCGACACCTTTTGTTCGTCCTCATTCTGGTTCTTGGTCTCACGCCGGCATGCGGCCCATCCCCCGGGGACGGCCCGCCTGCGGACCTGATTGTCACGAACGGCCGGATCTTCCCGGCTGACGGCACGAGCGCGTTCTATGAGGCGCTGGCCGTGCGCGGCGACCGTATTGCGGCCGTGGGAACGGCGGCGGACGTCGATCGGCTGCGCGGACCAGGGACGCAGGTCATCGACGCACAGGGCGGCACCGTCGTGCCCGGCTTCAACGACCCGCACTTCCACATGTTTCTCGAGCTGGAGTCGGGCCCGCTTCAACTGCTCGCCGAGACCACGCTGGAAGGGATCCAGAATTCAATCCGGGCGTACGGTGCCGCGAACGCCGCACCGTGGGTGCTCGGCCAGGGCTGGCTCTACAGCGCGTTTCCCGGCGCCATGCCGACGCGCGCCCAGCTCGACGCGCTCGTGCCCGATCGACCGGCCTTTCTGAGGAGTTACGACTACCACACCGCGTGGGTGAACTCGAAAGCGCTCGCGCTTGCCGGCATTACGAAGACCACGCCTAATCCGGAAGACGGCATCATCGGCAAGGATCCCGCCACGGGCGAGCCGACCGGCATCCTGAAGGAGAACGCCCAGGGCTTGGTCATGAAGCTGCTGCCGCCGATCACCCTGCAGCAGCGTCGCGACGCGCTGGCGGCGCTCATCCCGAAGCTGCATCAAGCCGGGGTGACGAGCGTGCAGACGGCCGACAGCGGGCCCGATCACTTCGAGACGTACGAATGGGCCAGGAACGCCGGCGTCCTGCAGGTGCGCGTGTTCGCGTCGATTTCGCCGCGTCCGCTCTTCGATGCCGGTAAGGCGGCACCACTCGCCGACACCGACGTGGATCGCTTCGACCGCCTCCGAGATCGGTACAAGCCGGATGCGCTGTTCCGGATCGGCATCATCAAGCTCCTCGCCGACGGCGTCGTCGAGCCGTTCACAGCTGCCCTGCTCGCTCCGTATTCGGACCGCCCCGACACGACGGGTCTCCCTGCCTACCCGCCGCAGGAGCTCCAGCGGATTGTGGCGCTCCTCGATCGACGCGGCTGGCCGATGATGATCCACTCGATTGGCGACGCCGCGGTCCGCATGTCTCTCGATGCCTTCGAGAACGCGGCGAAGGTCAATCCGCCGCCGGCACGCGGCCGGCGTCACCGCGTGGAGCACCTCGAGACCATCGACCCGTCCGACGTTCCGCGCTTCGGGTCACTCGGCGTCCTCGCGTCGATGCATCCGGAGGGCTGGACGGGTTCGCCGCTCCCGCAAAGCCTGCTGAGCGTCTGGGCACGTGGCCTTGGCCCGGTGCGGGCGGGCCGGTTCGGCTCATGGGCGCCGGTGACGCAGGCGGGCGGCCGCGTCCTCATCGGCAGCGACTGGCCGGCCGCGGAGTACGGCACCGTCGCCCGGTTGTACACGGTGGCGAGCCCTATCGCCGCCGGCGGGAATTCGGCGGCGCAGTTGTCCATGGCGGCCGCCGTCCAGGCGTACACGAGCGGACCCGCCTACGCGGCGTTCGAGGACGACCTCAAGGGCACGCTCACGCCCGGCAAGCTCGCCGACATCGTCATTCTGTCGCGCGACATCTTCGCGCAGCCACTCCCGCCAGTGAAGGACGTCGGCGTCCGGATCACGATCTTCGGCGGCAAGGTCGTGTATCGGCAGTAATCAGAACTCGAATCGCACGCCGAGCATCGCGCGACGCGGCGCCAGCACCGACAACGTCTGGCCGAAGTCGGCGCCGGCTTCCGAGCTGTTGTTGCGAACGGTCAGCGCCGTGTCGCTGTTGAAGAGATTGAAGACATCGAAGGACAGGCGGAGGCGACGGCCGCCGCCCACGTCGACGTCCTTGTTCACGCGCACTTGCAGATCGTTCACGGCGGGAAGCCGGTACGCGCCTCGCGGCTCGGCCAGCACCGCGCGCACGCCCTGAGGCAAATCGAGCGCGTTGATGACCCGCCCATACGGCCGGCCCGATTCGACGGAATAGCGGACGGCGAACTGCAGACCGTAGGGCGCCTGATAGGTCGCCGCCAGCTTGACGCCGTGCGTGCTGTCGGTCGGCAGCGGGCCGTACGCGTTCGTCAGGTCGTTCGGATCGCGGCCGAAGTTCTTGCCGTTGCCAAACGTGCTGAAGTCGTGTGCGTTCACGCCGAGCTCGCCGCTCGCGAACCCCCGCGCGCGCTGCCAGACGTACGATCCGTGGAGCTGCCACCCTTCTGACCACCGCTTGTACGACTGAAACACGACAGCGTGGTAGCTCTGCCTCAGATCCGGACGATTGGTCAGGAGGAAATGGCTATGAGACGCAGGGTCGAGCGCCAACAGGGTCAACGTCTGGGCTCGACCCGCGAACTCGTCGACGAACGGGACTTCCACGTACGATCCGCCGACGTCCTGCTGGCGAATCACGTCCCGCTCCCGCTTATAGACGAACGTGACGTCGACGCCAAAGTCCGGGAGAATCTGGCGCTCGAGACCGATCGAGAACTGATCGGTGTACTGGTTCTTGAGGTCGGCGTCGACGCTCATGTCCTGCCCCGACGCGACCGAATACGACGGAAGGTCGTACTGCCCGGTCACCGGGTTGAACTCGTATCCATCGAACGACGTGTTGCCAGGGCTGACCGCCGAGAACATGTTCGTATTGAGCTTGCCGTAGTACCGCCCGTAGCTGGCCTTCGCGATGGTCCTGGCCGACGGGTCCAGCCGCGCAGCCACGCCGATGCGCGGCGACACATTCGTAAAGCCGATGAGATCGCTGACGCCGGGAAAGGTCGCGCCCGTCGGCTCGAGGCTCGTGTAGTTGAACTGGGCAATCGCCGGAATGTCGGCCGTCGTGCGATCGACCCGCACGCCGAGATTGAGCGTCACGTGACCGCTCGCGGACCAGTCGTCCTGGACGAAGCCGCCGAAGACCCGCATTCGTCCGCCGGCGCCGGACGGTTCGTGGCGTTCGAGCAGGAACGGACCGTCGAAGTCGTAGTAGAACACGTTCTGCAGGTACGCGTCGTTCGTGATGGCGGTCGCGAAGCTCGTCTGCACGCCGGCCTTGAACGTATGCGCACCGCCGAGGAACTGGGGAACGCTGCGCACGATGGTCGCATCCACGGACGACTTGTTCTCGCGCTCGCGCCAGGTGTAGCCGGCGTTGTCCCGGCTCGTCCCATCCGCGAAGTCGAACCGTCCGGGCGTCACCAGGTCGCCTGAGTACGGATCGAGCCGATCGCGGATGTAGATGCCGCCTCCCTTCAGCTCGAAAAGCCCGGCGGATCCCACCTGTCTCAGCCACCGGCCGACGATGACCGGGTTGTGCCCGTGTTCGACGAGGATGGTTTCCGGCGGCGCCGTCCGGCTCGCGGCGTTCGGCGACGAGAAGCTGTTGTCGTTGAAGAGGATCTCCACGAGGTCGCCGGAGGGAAGCGCGGCATTCGCCTTGACGAACGGCCTGACCCGCCGCACGGCCGGCGCCAGGGCCGGGTCCACCCCGACGTCGGACTCCCGGATCCGATTCACCTGCAGAATCCCGTTCACCCAGAGCCGATCCTTGCGCACCGGTCCGCCCCACTGCGCCGTGAAGTCTCGCCGGTAGTCGATCTTGAACGGAAACTCCTCGCTCGGCGTGTTGTTCCCGACCAGACTGCCGTCGACGACGAAGTAGCTGGCAATGCCCTTCCAGTGGTTGCTGCCGGACCTGGTGATGATGTTCACGACGCCGCCCTGGAAGCCGAAGTACTCGGCTGGCGCGCCGATCGATCGCACCTCGACTTCCTGCATGATGTCGAAGTTCGGAAAGTCCCAGGGCGATCCGAACGACGGCGCCGAGATGTCGACGCCGTGGTACTGATACGAGTTCTGATCGGCGCTCGAGCCGAAGATGTTGAAGACGGCGACGTTCGGTGACTGGTCCGTTTTGACGCCCGGCGCGAAGGTGATCGTGTCGAAGTACGAGAAGCGTGGCGTCGGGACGTTCTCGATGAGCTGCCGGTTGAAGACGGTGCTCGAGCCGGCGTGTGCGGCATCGACGACCGACCGTTCTCCGGCGACCGTGACCGCTTCGCTCACGGACCCGACGGCGAGCACGACGTCGTGCTCGATCGCCCGGCCGACCTCCACGCGCGCGTCGGGATAGTGCGCCGTCTTGAAGCCCTGCAGGGAAAACGTCAGCGTGTACAAACCGACCGGCAGCGACTCGAACTGATAGACACCCTGCGGGTTGGTCGCGCTCGTCGGCCCGTTACCGATCAGGCTGGGGCCGGCAGCCTGGACCGTGACACCCGGCAGCAAGCTGCCCTGTTGATCCCGCACGACGCCGCGAATTCCGCCTGTGGAGACCTGCGCGGAGGTTGGGCTCGCAGTGAGGAGAACAGCTAGGAACGCGACGAGCACGAGGATGAGCGTGACCGAGGATCGAGACCTGGCGCGCCTAAGGGTAGCCATGCTGGGGTAGGAGCATTATAAGTTGGCGGATTCGATGCCCGCGGACCGGTTGAGATCGGCTTTCTCACAATGACTGTACCGGTCACGCTGTATTTTGCACTCTGCGAAAGCTCGGCGTTGCGGGCATCGCTCGGTAAGCGAGTGCTTGGCCTGGTCGTGTCCAGCGAAACCGGAGAGCGGCTCTCGTTCGGATCCGCGCTTCTTCGAAATGCGATCAAGTTCGTGCCTTGGGAATTCGGTCACATGGTGGCCCAGCAGGCGGCCTTTTCGGGCGAAGGAGGCCCGCGACACGGGCGGCATCCGCTGTGGATTCGAGGAACCACTCACGGCCTCAGTTGGTATTGCGAGCGCGACGGCGAAGCGATTGCGGCGCTAGGCGATCTCAGTTCAGTCGGCAATCGCGGAACAGCCGGCTGACAATCCGCCGCAGCTGAGCAGCTCGTTTTCGACCGACAGGAGGACGCGCGTGCTTGGCATCCGCCCCGAGAGACATGAAGACGCCTTCGGGATTCGACACGTCAACGAGCTGGCGTTCGGGCAACCGGCGGAGGCTGACCTCGTCGAGAGACTGCGTCAGGCCTGCAGTGACTCGCTGTCATTGGTGGCTGCCGATGACGTCGTGGTGGGTCACATCCTCTTCACGCCGGTGGTCGTCGAGAGCGCAGCGCGACGAGTTCTCGGGATGGGATTGGCCCCGATGGCCGTGCTTCCGGATCGCCAACGGCAGGGCATCGGATCGCAACTTGTCAGACGAGGTCTCGACATCCTCCGCGAGCGCAGCTGTCCTTTCGTGGTGGTCGTCGGACATCCCGCGTACTATCCGCGGTTCGGGTTCGAGCGCGCCTCAACGCACGGCCTCTCGAGCCAATGGGAGGGGGTGGCTGATGAGGCGTTCATGGTCCTGGTTCTGGACGTGCAGGGCATGGCGGGCGTCACAGGCGTGGCAAGGTACAGAGAGGAATTCAACGAGGTCGTGTAGCCTGCGCGGCCCCGCCTGTACCGAATGTGACGTCGCCGTACCAATGCGAGCGAGCTGCACGAACGAGCCCACGCGAGCGGCGCGGGGCATGCGCGACTTGTCGAGAGACGCCGCCCAAATCAAGTATAGTTCCTGCCGATCACTGGAGGTCTGGCATGTACATCGTCGTGGAGCATACGATCACGGATCCGGCAAAATTCTGGACTGGCGCTCAGCAGGGGCTTCCGTCACTGCCTGCGCACTTGAAACTGCATCACTGTTTTCCAGCGCCAGACGGCAATCGCGCCGTCTGCGTGTGGGAAGCGAATTCCGTTCGTGAGGTCGAACAGTACTTCGACGACAGCGGGCTCGCCAAAGTCAGTCGGAACGACTTCTACGGAGTCGAGAACAAAGAAGGAGTCGCGCTCCCGTCCAGCCAGGCCGCGTGATGCGGACGCGCAGAAGGGCCGGCGGGCGCGTCGCCGCTCGCCTTGCCCTCTAGTTCCGCTAGATGCTCCCGGTCGCGCACAACACGGACGAACCATGCCTCCAGCGAACCGCCCGCAGCATCAAGCGGGACTCTCCCGCACCGCCTCACCGCTCATCAGCAACCGAGAAGCAACGATCCGCCTTTCGGAGCCCGCTACGCCGCAAGACATTGAAGATTTACTAGGAGAGCTTGGAGGCGCCGCCCGGAATCGAACCGGGGATGGAGGTTTTGCAGACCTCTGCCTTACCGCTTGGCGACGGCGCCGTCTGTCGTCCGTGACCGCGCATGGCCGAGCCACGCACACGACCGAGACCGTTCAGTTTATACCAGTGCCCGTTGACAACCGGGCCGTCCGCGACGTCCAATCGGAGATTCGCACCCCGACACATCTCAGGAGGATCCCGTGAAGCACCTCGTCACGAGCATTGCCGTCGTCAGCCTCGTCGCGCTTTCGGGCTCGAACATCGGCGTCAGCGCGCAGGCGCCGCCGGACCGCGCCGCCGTTGAAAAGGCGATCATGGCCAACGAAATGAAGATCAACGACGCGTTCATGAAGAAAGACATTGCCACGCTGAAAACCCTGATCGCCGACGATGGCGTGGGCGTCGACATGATGGGCGCGTCGCCGGTGGCAGAGATGTACAAGCAGCTGCCGACGATGGACATGAAAATCAGCGAGTCGAGCCTGACCGGCTTCAAGTACATCTGGATCGACGCCAACACCGTCGTGGTCACCTACACCTGGACCGGCAAGGGCACGATGATGGGACAGCCCGTCCCGAGTCCGGCGTACGGCTCAACCGTGTGGACCAAGCGCGGCAATGCCTGGCGCGCGGTGTTCCATCAGGAAACCGTCGCGATGCCGGCGCCGAAGAAGTAGCGAGTCGAGATTGCGGAGGATTATGAGCGGGCCGCGGCGGACCTCGCGGCCCGCACTCCGGCTGTCGGCCTGCCCATTCCTTCGCTCAGCACACGCACGGGCACCGGAACAAACTGGGTGTTGAAGAGGTCGAAAGACTGATGAATGGTGCGCGCGAAGCGGCCGCGGGCGTCAGAAACCGCGGCGCGGAGCGCGCCAACGGGGCGCAGGGGCCCTGCCGATCAGAACTGACGGAGGCGAGTGAGCGTGCGAACGAGCCCACGCGAACGGAGCGGGCGCAGGGGCCCCGCGAGTGAGCGTGTAAGGGGTCTGGGGACGAAGCCCGATCAATCTAGATCTGACAGAGGCGAGTGAGCGTGCGAACGAGCCCACGCGAACGGAGCGGGGCGCAGGGGCCCCCGCGAGTGAGCGTGTAAGGGGTCCGGGGACGAAGTCCCCGGATCAATTTTGGAGCGGGAAACGGGATTCGAACCCGCGACTTCGACCTTGGCAAGGTCGCACTCTACCACTGAGTTATTCCCGCCCTCGTCAGACTTCCGAGTGTACACAAGGACCGCCTGAGCCGGCAATAAGCCGCTACAATTGGCTACACGCCGACGCGAACGACACGGTCCCACTGGGCGCTGCTCGGAGCGGCGAGCCTGGCCCTCGTGAGCGCCATCTGCATCGTCGAGCGATCCATGCCGGCGGGCGCACCCGGCGAGTCATCGATCGTCCGGGACGGACGGCCCTCGACCGTCCCGGGCCCGACTCCGCCGCCGCAACAGATGCAGAGGCCACGTCCGCCCGGTGCGCCTCTTCGGCCGCTTCTCGATCCCCCGCTGCCGGACGTCCGACCGATGATCCTCTACACGTCGCCGGGGCTCGGACAGAGCCGTTGACAGGTCGCACCTGCCGTTCATGGCGCACTCTTACTTCGGCGGCTCCAGCTTCGTAAGATCCGGAAGCGGATCGCCCCAGAGGTAGTGGTTGAACCACGCGAGGTTGTGCTGCATCACGGCACGCATCGCCTTCGGCTTCGAGATGCCATGGCCGAAGCCTTTGTAGACGACCATCTCGACCGGCACGCGCCGATCCTCGAGGCCCTGCCGCAGCTCGTACGCGTTCGGGATTGGCACGCGGCGATCGAGCTCGCCGTGCTGGATGAGCGTCGGCGTACGCGCCTGCTTGATGTACGACATCGGCGACGTTTTCTCGTAGATCGCGGGATCGTCGGCGGGATCGTCGCCAAGGTAGTTGATCGTGAACGGCGTGATGTCGGTGTTGTAGTAGTAGGTCGCCCAGTTCGAGATCCCGGCGCCGACCGAGATCGCGGCAAACCGATCAGACGACGTGGTGAGGAACGCCGAGATGTAGCCGCCCTGGCTCCAGCCCATGGACGCGACCTTCTTCGGATCGACCCAGCCCTTGCCGATCAGAAAGTCCACGCCGGAGATCACGTCCCAGGCGTCGCCAACGCCGAGGTTCCTGACGTTGAGCTTCCGGAATTTCTCGCCATAACCGGCGCTGCCGCGGTAGTTGACCTTCAGAATGAGTGCGCCGCGCGCCGCCCAGATGTCAGATGGGTAGTAGCGTGCGTCAGGCGCAAGCAGGGCCGGCCGATCGATTCCGGTCGGTCCGCCGTGAATGACACACAGCAGCGGGTACTTCCTCGCCGGATCGAAGTCTGCCGGCTTGATCAGCACGCCCTCGATCGTCGTGCCGTCCTGACTTTTCCAGGAGATGACCTCGCGCGTGCCGAGCACGAACGACTTGGACTGATCGGTCATGGTCGTGAGCGCTCGCGGCGAGAAGGTCTGGGTAGCAGTGACGAAGACTTCGGCGAGCGACGCCGGCGAGCTCGCCGTGAACGCCATCGATCGGCCGTCGCGCGTGAGTGAAAATCCGCTCGCCATCAGCGCATCCGGTCCGGAGACACGCGTGATTCGACCGGTCGCCGGATCCGCTCGGAACAGGTGCGAGGCCGTTCGCTGCGATCCCGAGAAGTAGATCCCGTCGGCGTTCCACGCCACGAGACCCGGCTGTTCGTCGAAGGTGTCGGTGAGCGATCGGGGCGTGCCGCCTTCGGCCGGGATGACGGCCAGGCGGGCGTTGCTCGCAAAGTACTCCCGGTTGCCCATGTAGGTCGAGAAGACGATCTGCCGGCCGTCGGGCGACCAGCGCGGATTGCTGTCGGGTCCGGGCTGCGCGACGATCTTCTTGACCGAGTTGTCAGACAGAGCCAGCAGGTAGAGATCCGCGGTCTCGCCCTGAATCAGATCCGGGTTTTTCGTGGCGCTGAAGGCGATCCGCGACCCATCCGGCGACCACGCCGCCCCGCCGACCGAGAAGTCCGTGCCCTTGGTCCGCTGCGTGCCGGCAACCGGGGCCTTCATCGCCTCGGCGACATCGATCGTCCAGAGGTGCGTGTGCGTGTATTCGCGGCGGACGACCTCGAAGTCGCTGAACGCCTCGCGCCGGTCCTTCGAGACCTGCGTGGTGGGCTCGGTTGCGGTGAAAGCGATGCGGGCGCCGTCCTGAGACCACGCGAAGCCGCCCACCGCGGTCTCGGCCTTCGTCAACGGCTGCGCTTCCCCGCCGTCCGGGCGAATGACGAAAATCTGATTCCGGTCGGCGACCCGGCCCGTCGTGAACGCCAGCCATTGGCCGTCCGGCGACCACTGCGGGCTGCCCGACGACTTGTCGCCGCGCGTGAGCTGGAACGTCCGGCCGGTCGCCGTGTTCGCAAGCCAGAGCTGCGTGACGAACGCGTCCTGACGGAAGTCCGTTTCGTTCACGGTGTAGGCGACCCATTTGCCGTCCGGCGAGATCTGGGCTCCCCCGATGGACTTCACCTGCAGGAGATCGTCGATGGTCGGGACGCGTTTCGTGTCGTCGGCAGAGAGGCCGGCCGCCGCAATGACGACCGCTGGGAGCATGATCTTGATGATCCGTAGGGTCACGACGACCTCCATTGAGAAGCTTAAGGCTGTCGCGGAGTATCCCACAATCGCGACGCAGGCCTCGCGCCTGCGTCGAACACGCGAAGGCAATCGCGCTGACTGATAATGTGCCACCGGAGCGATCAGTCCGTGCGCAGCACCACCATCGGATCCGTCCGTGACGCCTGGAGCGGGTCCGGCTCGGGGTACGGCAGCGGCTTCAGCAGCACACCATAGAACAGGCTGAAGGCCGCAGTCGTGATGCCGATGCCCAGCGCAAATGCAAACATGGCAAACGCGTTGATGGCGCGAATCCGGACCAGCACGCGCCAGGCCAGTCGAAGGTCTTGCAGCGTCCGAGTCATGGGCTGTTAGACGGGGGCATCGGGAGGGGCGTTGTTCGTGGCTGCGAATTGCGTGGACTTCATCGTCGTCATTCGGGAAGATGGCGCCACCCGGAGGCTCCCATGAAAACCAGTGTTCGGTCAGCGCTCGTACTTATCGTTCTTACGGCTGCTTGCACGCAACCGGCCCCGCCGCCGGCAGCGCCGCCACCCGGTCCGGATCTCGCCGCCGAGGAGCGGGCCGTTCGCGAGGCCGACGCGCGTTGGCTGAAAGCCGCGCAGGCGCGGGATGCGGCCGGCGAGGCCGCGTCGCTCGCACCCGATGGCATTGCCTATCGCGAGAACGTCGAGCCGATGACCGGACCAGCGGCGTTCCAGGCGTACCTCGAGAAAGAGAACGCCGCGAATCCCAAAGCGGTGTCGACCTGGACGACGGACACGTTGCGCGTCGCCGCGGCTGGCGACATCGCGGTACAGACGGGCACGTACCAGATCAAAGGTCTTGGCCCGAAGGGCGCCGGGGAGGACCGAGGACGCTTCGTGACGGTCTGGAAGAAGGTCAACAACGTGTGGAAAGCCGCGCACGACATCTCGACGTCCACGATGCCCGAGCCCGCGAAGAAGTGACGACGAAGCGGTCTGAGCCGGGCGGCAACGACATCGTTGCCGCCCGCGCCTATGGGCGGCTCACACGAATCGAGAGAATGCAATCGTTGAGGCCGCCCTTCCTGCACGTCCCGTTCACCAGCACCAGATTCGGCGTGTCTTCGACGACGTTCAGAAACTCGCCGCGATAGTCCGTCCGCTCGAAGATCGTCGCCCGCCATCCAGGCGCTACGCGAATCGACGAGATGCAGTCACCCCAGGTCTTGGTTTCGAGGTCCTGGTTGTTGCAGGGGCCCGCGTAGTCCTGAAGATTTGCGATGTCCTTGGTGACGTGCGCCGAAGGTCCGAGGTAGTCCGAGTCCTGGTAGATCACGATACCTTCGGTGAGCTCCGACGGTGCTGTTGGGAGCTTCAATTGGCACGCGGCGACGCTCACGATCGCGAGCATCGCAGCGACACGCGTGGCTGGTCCCGTTCGCGATTCGTTTCTCACTGTTATCCCCCGGACTTCCCGCGCCGGCGCCATGCTCCAGAGAGAGTCTAAAACGATCTCAGAGGTCTTTTCTGTACGATACGCGGCATGTGGTCGGTTGACGCCTGGGTACTCGTGCGCCCCGCGGCCGCGTTCCAGTGGCTCGCGGCCCAACCGCTGTCGACCGGACTGCGGGTCGCGGTGCGCCGGCCGCTGCTGCTCACGTTCGTGATGGGGTGCATCGTGTCGCTCGCCGCCGCCGGCACCCTCACAGCTCGCCTCGTCGGGCCGCCGATGCTGTACTGGGCCTTCATTCCGATCGCCGAGATCCTCGCGCTTGCCGCCATCGTACGACGCCGCGGACGCCTGCCCTTCGCCGCGCTGATCGACGGATTCTTCGCCGGCCATGCGGCGTGGCTGCTGCTGCTCATCGCGATCGGCGGCCTCCTGGCGTTCTCGCCGCCGGCGCTTTGGTGGACGATCCTGACGCGCGTGTCGCTCGTCGGCCTTGCGCTTGTCGTCGTCTGGTCGGCGTATGTCGATTTCTGTTTCTTCCGGCATGTCGTTGGCGCCGGTCGTGGGGCCGCCCTGCGCGACGTCGTCGTCCACCGCGCCATCACCTGGCTCGTCGTCTTTTCGATCTTTGCCACGCAGGAACTGACGCCGTGGGGTCTGTATCGCGAAGTCGCCGAGGCGATAGCCGAGATCCTCCGATGACGCTGGTCTCTCGTTTCCTCGTCCCGTCGTTGCTCGCCGGCGCGCTGGTCGCGGGCACCGTCATGGACAGGCCCCGTCCCCGGGTGCCCCGAATGCTCGGCGGGTACCACGTGCTCGCGGCCGATTTTCACGTGCACATGTTTCCGCTCGGCTGGGCCACGCTGGCGCCGTGGGACACCGTGATCGAGGCCAGATACCAGGGACTCGACGTCATCGCGCTCACGCCGCACAACCTCATCTGGCCGGCGCGGATCGGCAAATGGTTCTCTCGCGTGACAGGCGGACCCATGGTGATCGTTGGAGAGGAGATCCCGGCGCCTGACTACCATTTGCTCGGGATCGGACTCACCGAACGAGTGTCCTACGATCAGCCGCTTTCAGGCGCGATCGACGACGTGCACCGCCAGGGCGGCGTGGCGATTGCCGCGCATCCGTACGAGAACGTCTGGTCGACGTTTCAAGGCGAGGCGCTGAAGAAGCTGGACGCCGCGGAGGTCGTGCGGCCGGAAGCACAAAACGTCGAGCGGCTCGGATCGCAGCTGAGAGAGTTCTTTAGCCACGCGACACTCACGGCCATTGGCGATTCGGACTATCACGGCCTCGGGCCGCTCGGCTACTCACGCACATACGTGTTCGCTCGGAGCGTGAGCGAGCAAGGTGTCATCGACGCGCTGCGCGAAGGCCGCACCGTGGTCTACGACCGCACCCGCGTCTACGGTGATCCTGCGCTGATCCAGCTCGCCGCCGATGCCGGCGGCCTCCCGAGCGACGTGCCTGCGTGGCCGACTCCAGGCGCGCTGAGCCTGTTCAGCCGGATCGCCGGGCTGCTGTCAGTCGCGGGTTTCGTGCTGCTCAATCGATGGAACCGATGAGTTCTTGTGCGGATGCGAGCACCGTCCGGCGTTTGTTCTCGCAGGCAGATCGGTTCTGTAATGGAGCTATAATAGAACCATGCCTGTCAGCCTGTCGATCAAGGACGTCCCCGACAGCCTTGCGCGTGCTCTCCGGCGGCGCGCGGAGCGAAATCACCGCTCGATCCAGGGTGAGCTCCTGCACATCCTCGAAGCGACCGTCCGGCCCAGACCCTTTCATGCGCAGGCGCTCGTCAAACGCATCCAGGCTCTCGGTTTGAGCACCCCCGCCGAGGCGGCGTCGATGATTCGTCACGATCGAGACCGGTGATGACCCCGGTGGTCGTCGACGCGTCGGCGCTGGCCGCGATTGTGTTTCAAGAGCCAGGATTCGAACAGATCGTGTCGAAGCTCGAGGGCAAGACCGTCTACGCCCCTTATCTGCTCCCATTCGAACTGGCCAACATCGCGTGGAAGAAGGCGCGCCGACATCCCTCGAAGGCCGCGGCGATCTTTGGCGCGCTGACCATCGCGCTCGACGACCGCTGCGAACTCGTCTGGCAGCACATTCACGCCACCGACGTCGCTCTTCTCGCGAAAGCCACCGGCACGACCGCGTACGACGCCAGTTACCTCTGGCTCGCGGGAATACTGGGCGCGGACCTGGTGACGCTCGACAAGAAACTCGCGGCGGCAAGCCAGCGCGCTACCGAACCTGATTAGCCGGGCGGCCACGGACCTCGGGACGTGTGCGGATGTGAACACGTCTGTCGTTTCTGACCGTCTCGAGTGCAACCTCTTGCGCCGCCCTTCCGTCGAATCCCGCGAGGTTTCCATGCGAACACGACGGCTTGGTCTTGCAGTGATCCTTCTCTCCGTGGCGGCGGCGTCGCCGTCCGCCTTCGCTGAAGCTACGGCGGACAAGTATGCCCAGGCGCAGAAACCGCCGCCGCCTCCGCCACCCGCGGCCGCCGTGAAGAACGTGACGGTGACCGTCAACTACACGGGCAAAGGCCCGGTCGATGCCGGCCACGCCATCCTCGTGTTCCTGTTCTCCGATCCGAATATCGGCGGCCAGAGCGAGCCGCTTGGTCCGCCCCTGGTCATCCAGGAAAACGGCGGGTCGGTGACGTTCAAGGATGTCGGGGTGTCACCCGTGTACATCGCGATGGTCTACAACGAAAAAGGCGACTACACCGGCGTCGGCGGACCGCCGCCAGTTGGCACGCCGGTGGCGATCTACGCCAAGGACCCCAAGGACGCCACCTCACCGTCCATCCCGGTCACGCCGGGCCCGAAAACGACAGTCAAGATGTCGTTCAGCGACGCGAGGCGGTTCGGCGGATAGGTGTAGGACACAAGTCAGAAGGCAGAAGGCTCGAACGGTTTTGCCTTTTGCCTTCTGCCTTGCCAAAGGGCCGTCCTACTTCCCCACGTTCGCCAGGTTCTTCGCGAGCAACGAGCCGGCCGGCGCGCCTCTCGTGGCGCGCTGACGGTGTTCCGCCGCCGTGGCGCCCTGCTGCATGAGCGACGCGGCAAACTCCATCTCCGCGTTCGACCCCGCAAGCTGAAGAGCTTTGCGCACCAGGCCGTAACCTTCGACAGCGCGAGGGTCGTTCCGGAAGTCCGCCCATAGACGCTCTGCGCCCGCGAGCATTTCCCAACTACCCGCACCACCGGCGCTTTTCATCTGCCGGTACGATTCGATCAAATAGCCGGCGTCGAACCACGGCAGCGGATCGCGGGAGGTCTGTGGGGTCGCCTTGGCGCGATCCAGTACGGCTTTCAGCAGCGCGTCGCTCACCTTGCGATCCTGGCGAGCGTAAATCGTCGCGCGCCGCATGATTTCCATCCGGGCCAGCACAGGCGTGGCCGGGGTCAGCAGTTTCAGCGTGTCGGCCGTCAACCGCTGCACGTCGTAAGAGGGGTCGGGCGAATTCCAGCCCTGTCCCGGCCCCCATGGCAGAGTCGTCGCGGAACCGACGTCGAATGGATGGCAAATGAGCGGCGGTCCCGCCTCCGCGGTGCCGGAAAGCGCGACGAATACGACGGACGCTGCGGTCACCTTGAACACACGGTCCATAACTTTGAGCATGGTCTGGTCTCCTCACAGGCTCAGACGACGCGCAGCTCCATATGTCGCAGGGAATTGGCTCGTGGACGGTGACTTCGAGCGGATGTAACGGTTACTAACGTGCCAAGGCTCAGAGGCGCAGCCGCCTTCGCGCCGATGGCGCTTCGGCGGCCAAGAAGGCTGAAAGGCGCAAAGGCCTAAAGGCTCAAAGGGAGCGTCATACTGAGTCGATGGAGCCCTCATCCCAGCAAATCCACGCCCAACTGGCTCGGATGCTCGCAGGCGAGGGGTTCGCGAACGCCGAGCGCTTGAGCCGGTTCCTGCGATATGTGGTCGAGCGGTCGATCGCTGGCGAGGCCGGGCAGCTCAAGGAGTACGTCATCGGCCGCGAGGTGTTCGATCGCAACGAGGATTACGACCCGCGCCTCGACTCGATCGTGCGGGTGGAAGCCGGGCGGCTTCGCAGCAAGGTCGACGAGTTCTACAACGGGCCCGGCCGCGGCGACGACGTGATCATTCAGCTGCGCCGCGGCAGCTACGCGCCGGTTTTCGAACTCCGGGAAACGGCTTCGATCGTTGGCCAGCCTGCAGCTGATCAGACGAACGAACCCCAACTCAACGCTGGCCGCTGGCGCCTGGGCCTCGGCGTTGCCGCGGCCATGCTCGTCGTGGCGGCCGTCGTCGTCTGGCGCACCGGCATCTGGGCGACGGCCGAGCGTCCCACACCGACTCAGACGATTGCCGTGCTGCCGTTCGCGAGCTACTCCACCGACCCGGCCGACCAGCTCCTGGCCGCGCAGGTCACCGACGGGGTGACAGGCGAGCTGGCGCGGCTCGGAACGATCGGCGTCGTCTCACATACCAGCGCGGTCCAGTACGCGGGTGCTCGCCGGCCGCTTCGCGAAATCGCGCAGGCGCTCGGCGCCAACCTGATTCTCGAAGGCAATGTCTCGAACGCCAGTCGGAGTGTGCGCGTTCAGGTGCGGCTGGTGGATGGGACGAGCGATCGAAAGTTCTGGGTCGAGGACTTCGTGGGCACGGCCGCAGACCTGCCTGACCTCCAACGACGCATCGCGTCCGCGGCGTCTGCGGCGGCGCTCAAGGCGAGCCTCCGCTAGGCAATGCTGGTTGCGTGGCGCCGTCGCGAGGCGGATGATAGCGGCCAAGGACTGACATGCATTTGCGGACGCGACATGCTGTTGTGCTCACGAGTCTCCTCCTGACCTCGGCGACCGGCGGCGGCATTGTCGGCACCGCTCAGCAGGATCAGTATCCGGAAACCCTCCGCCTTCGCGGCGACGTGACGATCGAAGGCGGCGGTCCGCTCGCCGGCGCGCGCATCCGAACCGATGCGCTCAGAGGACCGAACGCGGCGCAGATCGTCGCGCAGAAGATCTTCACGGCGAGGACGGGCAAAAACGGCGACTGGTCGCTGCTCGGCGTCACGCGGGGACTCTGGATTCTCGAAGCCGTCGCGCCGGATCACTTCCCGCACGTCGTCGTCGTCCCGATCTACATGATGACCAAGCCGGAGACGCGCCCGTGGGAAACGAGTTTGGCGCTCCTCCCTGTCACGGCGATGGGTCCCGTCGAGGGCGCCGCGATGAATTCGCCGCAGCGGATGCTGCTGGATGCGGCAAGCCGGGTCCAGAGTGGCGACCGGAGGGCCAACCAGGAAGCGCTGCGTAAACTCGCCGAGGCGCCGCTCGAATCGATTTCATGGTGCGTGGCTGGCGACATCGCGCTGCTGATGCGCGAGCCGGACGTGGCGCAGCGGTTCTTCGAGCAGGCCGCTAAAGCCACGCCGGCGTGGTACCGGCCGCAGCTCGGGCTCGCGTCTGCGGCGATGATGCGATTCGATCTCGATGGCGCGCTGAAAGGCTACGCGGAGGCGCGGTCACGGACGAAGACCGAGAAGCTCGTGCGAATGCTGTCGGCCGCGATTCGCGAGATTCAGCAGATTCTGAGGATCGGGTAGTCGGTAACGCAAACGTTGCTTCTGCCTTCTGACTTCTGCCCTAGCCGGGCGTGGCGTCCGGATACAGCCGTTCGAATTCCGGATCGCCGCGCAGGATGGCCAGGTCGGGGTCGCGGCGCGCCCAATCGCCGTCTCTGAGGCCGTTGTCCCACGCGCGCTTCAGCGCGCCCAGGGCGTCCGCCTTGTTGTTCATTGCGCAATAGACGCAGGCAACGTTGTATTGGACGTTGGCGTCGTTGGGTCGCAGGGCCACCGCGAACTGCACTTCACGCGCGGCCTCTTCCACGCGTTTGGCCGCTACGTAGTCGATGGCGAGGTGGACGCGTCCGCGCGCGTCGTCGGGCACGAGGGCCAGGTGCTTTTCGAGCGCCTGGATACGTCTGAGGCGGATGTTGCGGTGCGCCTCCTCCTTGCCGAGCGCCCCGAGGGCGTTGTTGAGCGGCACGTAGACGTTGTAATCGTCGCCGCTCGCCTCGAGGGCCGCGTCCACGAGATCGACAATCTCCTGGTACCGCCCGGCGGCAAACAGGGCCCGGCCGAGGACGTAGTACGCGCCCTCGGTGTCGCTCTTTCGCTCGATCGCGCGGCGGGCGCTCGCGATCGCGTCCTCGTAGTGAGAACGGGCATACGCAATCCACGACTGCGCGACCAGGACCTCCGGCTCGTCCGGCCGGAGCGCGGCGGCGCGCTCGGCCGCCTTCACGGCGCGATCCATCCAGGCGGCTTCGCGCTCGTAGTGATAGTGATACTGGGCGCAGACGTTCGCGATCGCGGCGTACGGGAGCGCAAAGTTGGGATCGAGCGCGACGGCCCCCTCGAACATCTGGAGCCCGAACTCGAGATCCTGCCGCGTCACCCGACGGACCTGGCTCTTGCCGCGCAGGTAGAGATCGTACGCTTGCAGGTTGTCGGTCGGCTTCGCGGCAATCGCTTCCCGCTCCTGCGGCGTCAGCGTGATGCGGAGGGCCTCGGCGATCTTGCGCGCGATCTCGTCCTGCACCTCGAAGATGTCCTGCAGCTCGCGATCGTAGCGCTCGGACCAGAGCGGAAAGTCCGTGCGCGCGTCCATCAGCTGGGTGTTGATACGGAGCCGGCTGCCGGCGCGCCGTAGGCTACCGCCCAGCACATAGGCCGCGTTCAGCTCGCGCCCGACCTGTTGCGGCGTGACGGGTTTGTCGCGGTACCCGAGCACGGTCGACCTCGGGAAAATCTTGAGGCCCTTGATCTTGGACAGCTCGGTGATGATGTCTTCGGTGATGCCGTCTCGAAAGTACTCGTCCTCCTTCACGCCGCTGAGGTTCTCGAAATAGAGCACCGCGATCGACGCGTCGGCGTGCGCCGGACTCGCACCGCGGTCGGTCGCGGCGCGCTTGCGACCCGAATCGAGGTCGCGCTTGAGCCGGATCAGGTCCGTCTTCAGTTCCGTCGCGGTCTGATGACGAAGATTCCGATCCTTTTCGAGCGCCTTGTCGAGGATGCGTCCGAACTCCGCGGGAAGGGCCGGCGTCACCTGGGTGACCGGAACCGGATCGCGGTTGAGGATCGCGTCGAAGACGACGGCGGACGTGTCGCCGCTGAACGGCAGCACGCCAGCGGCCATCTGGTACAGGACCGTCCCCAGCGAGAAAAGATCCGTGCGCGCGTCGGTGAGCTGGCCGCGCGCCTGTTCGGGCGACATGTAGGCGACGGTACCCATCGCCACTCCGGGCTGCGTCAGATCCTGCGACGCCTGCGTCTCGGCAGCCGCCCCGGCGGTGCCGCCCGGCGTGCCGCGCGACGCTTCAATCTTGGCGAGGCCAAAGTCGAGGATCTTCACCTGGCCGCGCGCGTTGATGAAGACGTTGGCGGGCTTGATGTCCCGATGAACGATGCCCTTGGCATGCGCCGACTCCAGCGCGTCGGCCATCTGGATCGCCAGGTCGAGCAGCGGCGCCATCTCGATGCGCTGCCGGGCGACCATCTGCGCGAGCGACTCCCCGTCGAGCAGCTCCATGACGATGAAGTGCTCGCGGTCGTGCTGTTCGATCGCGTAGACCGTGCAGATGTTCGGATGGTTGAGCGCAGAGGCCGCGCGCGCCTCGCGCTGGAAGCGCTCGAGCGCCTGCGAATCGCGCCCGAGCTCGGGCGGCAGGAACTTTACCGCGACCCGCCGGCCGAGTCGCGTGTCTTCCGCTTCGTACACGACGCCCATGCCGCCGCTGCCGAGCGGCCGAATGACATCGTAATGGGAGACGCGCTTGCCGACCATGGCGAGGGCGTCATTCTATAACGTGCGGACTCGGCGGACTCCCGACCGGTCGGCTCGAGCACGGCCCCGCGCGGATCGGTTTCGAAAATCCGCGTATCATGCCGCGATGCGCGCGCATCGTGGCCCAAGCAAAATGCGGTGACGCTCACCGCGACACACGAGTACGACGCCGTCATCATCGGCGCCGGGCCGGCGGGGTGTGCGGCGGCCCGGCTGCTTGCGGCGTGGGGCCATCGCACGCTGCTCGTCGCGCGACCCGAGTCGGACACTCGCGCCCTCGCTGAATCGATTCCGCCAAGCGCGCAGAAAGTGCTCGCCGCGCTTGGGATGCTCACCTCTTTCGAGGATGCGGGGTTTCTGCCCTGGCTCGGCAACACCGTCTGGTGGGGAGACGACGAGCCCCGCACGGAGGCGTTTGCACCGGGGCAAGCGGGGTATCTGGTCTCACGGACGTTGCTTGATCGCCGGCTCCGCAAGCTGGCGGCCGAGTCGGGTGCGGACGTGCGCGCGGGCGTCGTTCGTGATGTTCGCCTGGATCCCGATGGCGAATCCGCCGAGGCGACGCGTGCTGTGGACGTCGAGGTTGACATTGACGGCGAACGCGTAACCGTCCAGACGCGATTCGTCCTGGACTGTTCGGGACGCGCTGGCGTGATCGCCCGCAAAGGGCCTCGCGAGCCGGTGCCCTCGCCGCGGACTGTCGCCCTCGTCGGCGTCTGGCGCGCGTCGGCGGGCTGGCCGTCCCAAAACGATGCGCACACCCTCGTCGCGTCGTACTCGGACGGCTGGGCGTGGTCCGTGCCGACCGAGCCTGGACTTCGGCACTTCACCGTCATGGTCGAGCCCGGCCGCACCGAGCTCACGGGCGACACGGCCGAAGCGCGCTACACCTCGGAGCTTGCCAAAGTCCGACCGTTTGCGGCGCTGCTCGCATCGGCGACGTTGCTTGGCCGCCCGTGGGGCGCAGACGCCTCGTTGTACCGTGGCCGTCGCTACACCGGGCCCGGGTGGCTGCTGGCCGGCGATGCCGCGTCGTTCATCGACCCCCTCTCTTCCTTCGGCGTCAAGAAAGCGCTGGTGTCGGGCTGGCTCGCGGCGATCGCGGTGCACACGTCGCTGACCCAACCGGCGATGGCCGGCGAAGCACTGCGCTTCTTCGACAGACGCGAGCGATCCATGGCCGCCGGATCGCGCACCCAGGGAGCGCAGTTCGCGAGGGATGCGGCGGCCGACACGCCTCATCCATTCTGGCTGGCTCGGGCGGCAGCTTCGCAGGACGATCTCGACGCGGACGCCGAGATCGATCCCGCGGCGCTCGCGCGAGATCCCGGCGTGCTGGCGGCCTTCGAGGACGTGCGTCGCCGCGACACCATCCGGTTGATCAGGGACGCGCGGGCGCGGTTCGAGACACGCGCGATGGTGCGCGGACGAGAAATCGTCCTCGACGAGCAACTCGTCGCGCCGGCCTGTCCGGACGGGATCCGGTACTTGCGCGGCATTGATCTGGTGCGACTCGTCACGCTGGCGCCGGACTTCGACGACGTCGGAGCGCTGTTCGAGGCGCTACGCCGGGATCAGCCGGACGTCACGCTTCCGGATTTCCTCGGGGCGTTGTCGGTGCTGATTCACTGGAAAGCGCTTCTTCATGAAGGTTAGTGAACATGAAGGTTAGTGAGGAAGATGAAGAACATGAAGGGAAAACCCGGCTGCGTTGTGACAAGCGCCTTTCTTCATGCTCTTCACCCCTTCACTGTCCTTCATTTCCATGGTAGAAACACGAGTTACTCGATGCGCCGTCCCTTGTTTTTCGCGCTCGGCGTCCTTGTCGTCGCGTTGACGCTGAGGATGGGTGCGGCCGCCCAACAGCAGCAGCCCCCGCAAGCACCCGCGACACCGGCGGCCCCAGCCGCAAAGGCCGCTGACTCGGACGACGGCACGCCCATCACGAACGATCTCGTGAAGAACGTCTGCGGCGCCTGTCACACGTCGGACAGCAAGGGCCGCATGTCGCGCATTTCGTACCGCCGGACCACCCCGGAGGGATGGCAGGAAACCATCCGCCGAATGGTGACGCTGAACAAGCTCGAGATGCAGCCGGCCGAAGCCCGCGAGATCGTGAAGTACCTCTCCGATCATCTCGGCCTCGCCCCCGAGGAAGTGAAACCGGGATTGTTCGAGGTCGAGCGCCGCCTGATCGACTACAAGTACAGCGCGAACAGCGACACCGACGGCGTGTGCTCGAGTTGTCACTCGATGGGCCGCGTGATTCTCCAGCGTCGGACCGAGGACGAGTGGAATGGCGTCATCGCGATGCATCGCGGCTACTACCCGCTCGTGGACTTCCAGGTGTTTCGACGCACGGGACCACCGGCGCGCGAGCCCGGCGCTGATGGCCGGCCGCCCGACAACCGCCATCCGATGGACAAGGCGCTGGCGCATCTGAAATCGACGTTCCCGTTCACCACCCCGGAATGGTCGGCCTGGTCGGCGACCATGCGTACGCCGCGTCTCGAGGGAAGCTGGGCGATCACCGGCTACGAACCGGGCGGAGGCCCGATCTACGGGCGCGCGACCATCAAGGCCGGCGCATCCCCGGACGAGTTCGTGACCGAAGTCTCGTACACCTATCCGCGCAGCGGCAGAACGGTCGCGCGCACCGGACGCGCGCTCCTCTACACCGGATTCCAATGGCGCGGCCGGACGACGGTCGGTCAGGACGACGCGACCAGCGTGCGCGAAGTCATGACGGTCGATCGCGAGTGGCAGACCGTGTCGGGCCGGTGGTTCAGCGGCTCGTTCGACGAGCACGGTCTCGACGTCCGGCTGGTCCGAATCGGGCGCGAGACGATCGTGTCCGGGCTCGATCGGGCGGCGTTGCGGAAGGGCGCGACCGGAGAAACCGTGCGTCTCTACGGGGCGAACCTGCCGACGACGGCGACCCCGCACGACGTCGACTTCGGACGAGGCGTGACGGTCGCGCGCGTGGTCAGCGCGACGCCTGACGTCCTCACGGTCGAGGTGACCGTCGGCGCGGACGCGCCGATCGGCGTCCACGACGTCTTCGTCACGGGGGTCGCCGCGCGGACGGCCGTTGCCGTGTACGACAAGATCGACGCAATCAGAGTGGCGCCCGCGTGGAACATGGCGCGCGTCGGCGGCGCGGTGTTTCCCAAGATGTTTGCCCAGTTCGAGGCGATCGGCTTCAGCAACGGCCTCGACGGCAAGCCCGACACGAAAGACGATCTGAACCTCGGCCCGGTCGAGGCCGCGTGGACGATCGAGGAGTACACGGCGACCTACGACGACGACGACCGCAGGTTCGTTGGCGAAGTCGCGAATGCCACGGGGTTGTTCACGCCGGCGCTTGACGGACCCAATCCGGCGCGATCGGGCAACCGGAACAACGTCGGCGACGTCTGGGTCGTCGCGATTCACAAACCGCCCGCCGGCGAGCCGCTCCGCGGCCGCGCGCACCTGGTGGTCACGGTGCCGTTGTACATGCGGTGGGATTTCTTCACTCTGAGCCAGCGATGAACATCTTCCATCCGGGTGACTGCCACGCCTTCGAAGCCGCCGGGCGGCGGTTCGTCTATCTGGCGCCCAGCGCCGCGGTGCTCGCGATCGACGGCGTCTCCGCCGCGGTGCTCGATGCCGTGGCCGAGCAGCCTCGATCTCGTGAGGCACTGGTCTCGGACCTCGCGGACCGCTACACGCCGATTGAAGTCGAGGAAGCCGTGCTCGAGCTGGCGCGCGTGCGAGCGTTGCGAGCCGCGACACCGCCGCCACCGCCAGCCAGACGCGTGTTGCCGCTCACGCCGCTCCCGCTCAGCACGATGGTGCTGAACGTCACGAGCCAGTGCAATCTGGCCTGCACGTATTGCTATGAGTACGGCGAGGACAAGATCGTCGACACGGCCAACGGCCGCCAGCCGAAGTGGATGAGCGAGGAGACCGCGCGCGCCAGCGTGGATTTTCTGCTGCGCGAGTCGGGAAAGACCGCGCATCTGACGTTCTTCGGCGGCGAGACCCTGATGAACTTCCCGGTGCTCAAGACGGCGGTCGCCTACGCCAAGACGCGCGCGGCTGAGCTCGGCAAAGAGATCGACTTCAGCCTGACGACGAACGCGACGCTGCTGAAGGACGAGGTGATCGACTTCCTCGCCGAGCATCGCTTCGGCGTCACGATCTCGATCGACGGACCGCCCGATCTTCAAAATCGCTTCCGCGTGTTCAAGAACGGCGCCGGCAGCTACGAACTGGTCGCGCCGAAGATCCGCGAGCTCATCAAGCGGCATCGATCGCGGCCGATCGGCGCACGCGTGACCCTGACGCGGGAGACGCTCCACGTCCGGCGGATCTACGACCACCTCACGCAGGAGATCGGATTCTGGGACGTCGGCTTCGCGCCGGTCACGTCCGCGCCGGGACGGTCGTACTCGTTCGGCGACGACGGCTTCGACCACGTGCTCGCGGCGTTTCGCGACCTGGCGCAGGACTATCGCGACGCGGCGCTGGCCAACCGCCATCATGGCTTCAGCAACGTCCGCGAGACGCTCGAAGAGATTCACAAGGGCGCGAGCAAGGCGTGGCCGTGCGGCGCCGGGTTCGGGCTTCTCGGGGTCTCCACGGCGGGCGACGTCGCGCTGTGCCACCGGTTCGCCGGGTCGGACGATCACAAGCTCGGCACCGTGCACGACGGGATCGACCGCGAAGCGCAGCGTGCGTTTCTCGAGTCGCACCACATCGACCACAAGACCGACTGCCGCACGTGCTGGGCGCGGCCGCTCTGCGCCGGCGGGTGCTACCACGAAGCGCACACGCGCACCGGCAGCACGCTGCGCCCCAACCTGCACTACTGCGAGTGGATCCGCGGCTGGACCGACACCTGCCTGCGCATCTATGGCGAGATCGCCCAGGCCAATCCCGGGTTCCTCCGTCAGTTCGAGGGAGACGCTCATGAAGCACCTCAGCCCAGTTAACGAGAAGGCGCGGATGCTGTCGCGCGCGATGGACCCGCGTCCGGTCGACGCGGAGGCGGCGACCGACCCGGCCTCCGCCCGCGACGTCGTCGCCCTCGATCAGCAGGGACCACCGCAGCAGCCCACGGGACCGCACATCCCGCTCGGCTGCTCGACGATCTTCTCGCCGGGATGGGAGGTCGATCGCACGGGCGGCACGGCCGGACTCTGCCAGCCGGTCGAGCGCGATCTGTTCGACTGTCATCTCGGCTGCTTCTGGCCCGCGCAGGTGCCCGATCAGCTGAACCACGCGCCGGACTGGACCAAGAAGTGCGCCGCCGCCCAGAAGGACTGGCGGAAGATCGATCTCATCTTCCCTTGAGATGACTCTCAGACGTGTCGGGCGAGCGGCGGGGTTCGTGTCGTGTGCGGTCGTGTGGACGGCGCTCGCCGCCCAGACGCCACCGGGCGGTCAGACGCGCGGTCGCGGCACGCCCGCGGCGACTCCAAGCGGGACGATCTACCTCAGCACGTACAAGGGCACCATCGCGATCCTCGACGAGGCGACTGAGAAGGTCCTGGGCGAAATCCCGAGCAAGATCGGCGTCCCGATCGACGTCACGTTCTCGGACGACCGCTCGCGCCTCTACGTCCAGGACATCACCTTCGAAAAGGTCGAGATCATCGATCGCGTCAAGCGAGCGTCGATCGATACCTTCACATTGACCGAAGGCACATCGCGGACGCGGATCTGGGGTCTGCAGCCCGACCCGCACGACAAGTACCTGATTCTGGTGATCAAGAAATACACGTTGCAGGCGGACCGGTGGGACATCGGCCCGCCGACGCTCGTGCAGTACGACCTGGCGTCGAAGAAGATCGCGCGCACCATTCCGTGGCCGAAAGGTGAAGAGCGCGAGGGCGCCGGCGTGATCTTCTCGCCCGACGGCAAGCTCATGTATCTCATGGGCGAGGACGTGCTCATCTACGAGACCGAGAACTTCACCGAGGTCGATCGCTGGGAGGTCTCGCGGCCGCTCGAGCCCGGCGCCGGACGCGTGAATTTCGGCGGCCTCGATCCGTTCAGCGACGAGCCGGGCTTCTACACGGGACTCTTCACGATGCAGGATCCGGTGCAGAACCGGCGCATCATGGGCATCGGCCGGATCGAGCTGGCCAAGAAGAAAATCGACTTTCATCCGATCGGACCGGCGCGCGGCCTGGGCTTCGCGGTCTCACCCGATCGCAAGCGCGCCTACGGGCTGTTCCGGGACATCGGCGAGTACGAGCTCTGGTCGTTCGACATGGAGAACTATCGCCTGCTCTCGCGCACGCCGTTCCGCGGCCGGCCGCGCATGGCGATGCGCGTGAACAGCGCGGGCACGATGATCTACATCTATCAGGCCGGCAACACGATCGATCTCTACGACGCGGCCAGCTTCAAGCTCTTGCGCACGATCACCCTGGACGGCGACATGACGTCGTTCACGCTGCTGCCGCCAACGCCGCCGGGCCGACGATAGGCGCGTTCCGCCATGAACCGGCGGGCCTTCAGCTACATCCGTCCCTACCGGCGCCGGCTCGCCGTCGTCCTGCTCGTGAGCCTCGTGAGCACCGCGCTGTCGCTCTGGCTGCCGTATCTCACCAAGTCGCTCGTCGACGACGCGCTGATCGGCCGGAACCTGGGGGCGCTCCAACGGGTGGTGCTGCTGTTCGCCGCGGCGGGCGCGGCCGGCTTCGCGCTGACGCTCGTGAGCGGGCTCCAGTACACGCGCGTGTCGGCGGAGATTCTGTTCGACATGCGGCGCGAGCTGTACGAGCACCTGCAGCGCCTGTCGCCGCGGTTCTACGCGAGCACCCGTCTGGGCGACATCGTCTCCCGCATCAACAACGACATCGCCGAGATCCAGCGCATCGCCGCGGAGGCCGCGCTGGCCTGGGTCGGCAATGTGCTGTTCCTCGCCGGCGCCGTGGCGATCTTGATCTGGATGGACTGGCGGCTGTTCCTCGCCGGTCTGGCGACGCTGCCGGCAGCGGCATGGGCGCTGGTCCGCTATCGCCGTCGCGTCGAGTCGCGTGTGCAGGACGTCCGTGAGCGGAGCGCCGACATCGGCAGCTTCCTGATCGAGACGCTTCAGGCCCAGCGCACGATCGCCACCTCGAATGCCCAGGCGCGCGAGGTGTCTCGATTCACCCGGCTGAACGACGCATTCATCGCGTCGCTGATGCGGCTCCAACGCGTGCACTACATCGCCGGCGGCCTGCCCGCCCTCCTTCTCGGCGCTGGCACGGCCGCGGTGTTCGTCTACGGCGGCTGGCGGGTCGTGCAGGGCACGATGACGCTCGGCACGTTGGCGGCATTCATGGCCTATCAGGCGCGCGTCATTGCGCCCGTCCAGGCGCTGATGGGGCTCTACGGCGCCCTCGCGACGGCGCGCGTTTCGTGGACGCGGGTCGCGGCGCTGCTCGACACGCGGCCTGAAGTCGTCGAACGGCCCGGCGCACCGGAGCTGGCGGCCGTGCGCGGGCTCGTCGAGTTCCAGGAGGTGACGCTCACACATGGCCGCGGCGGGGCGGTGCTCGAGGGGGTGAGCTTTCGGGCCGAGCCCGGCCAGATCGTGGCGATCGTCGGCGCAAGCGGCAGCGGCAAATCGACGATCGCGGACCTCCTTGTCCGGCTGCTCGATCCGGACTCAGGATCCGTGCGTCTGGATGGCCGCGATCTGCGGGAGCTTCGGCTCGCGGACGTTCGGCGCCACATTCAGGCGGTCGACCAGGATCCGGTCCTCTTTCACGCATCGGTCGAGGAGAACGTGCGGTACGGCCATCCGTCGGCGTCCGACGCCGAGCTCGCGCGCGCGCTCGAGGCGGCGGGTATCGCGCGTTTCGTCTCGGCATTGCCGGAGGGCGTACGCACGATCGTGGGCGATCGCGGTCTTGCGCTCTCGGCCGGCGAGCGCCAGCGGCTGGTGCTTGCCCGCGCATTCCTGACCGCCCCGTCCATCCTGGTTCTCGACGAACCGAGTGCGGCGCTTGATCCTGCCGCCGAACGCGAGGTGATCGCCGGCTATCGCCACGTGATGCATGCGCGCACCGTGATTCTCATCTCGCATCGCCTCGACGTCATTCGAACGGCCGACTGGGTGGTCGTGCTCGACGGCGCGCGGGTCGTCGAGGCCGGTCCGCCAGACGTGCTCCTCAACAGCCGGGGCGTATTTGCCACGCTCTTCCAGCGCGACCAACCGAGCGTCGTGTCGTCGTGACCGACGGATTCCTGGTGTCGGCGGCGAAGTTTGCCGGCCGGACCGGCCGCGGCGTCAGGATCGCGGTCGTCGACAGTGGAATCCACGCGTCGCATCCGCACGTCGGCGGCATCTCGGATGGCATCGCGATCGACGATGACGGCCAGGCGCGGCTGGGTGTTGAGGACAGGCTCGGCCATGGCACCGCGGTCGCCGGCGCCATTCGCGAAAAAGCGCCTGACGCGGTGCTGATTCCAGTCAAGGTTTTCGATCGTTCGCTCCGCACGACCGCGCGCGCGTTGGCAGCGGCAATTCGCTGGGCGGCGGACGAGCGCGTCGCGATCATCAACTTAAGCCTCGGCACGGCCACGCCGGATCACGCGCCGGTACTCGAGGCGGTTCTCCGCGATGCCGCCGCCCAGGGCGCCATCGTCGTCAGTGCCGCCCCCCAGCACGGGCGGGCCTGGCTGCCGGGCGCGCTGACTGGTGTCCTGGCCGTGCAAGCCGACTGGACGTGCCCGCGCGACGCCTGCGAGGTCCATCCGCAGCACGACGGTGGTGCGCTCATTCGCGCGTCGGCCCATCCGCGGCCGATTCCGGGAATTCCGCCGGACCTCAACTTCAGTGGCCCCAGCTTCGCTGTTGCGAATGCGACAGGCCTGATTGCGCTGGCGATCGAAGGTCGAGAGGTGCGGTCTGTGGAGGATGTCGTCCGGTGGCTCGGACAGACGTAGCGCGGATTGATTTCTAAATCCGCGAACGTCAGGCGGACTTAGGGATCAGTCCGCCCTACTTCTTCGCATCCACCAGTAAATGCCCGAGCGCCGGCGGATCGTCGCCTGCGGCAGCCGAGACGACGATCGTGTCGAACCCGCGTGCGATCGCTCCCGGCGGAAGATCAATCGGATACCTGACCAGTCCTGCCGGCCGGCGGTGCGGCGGCACCGGCAATATCTCGATGCGTCCGACGTTCTGTCCCTGCCTGAGAAAGACGATCGCGTAGCTGTCGTCCGAGTCGACGCTGATGTCGATCTGCTGATGACCGGGCCGCTCGTCGCAGATGATCGCGAGCGGCAGGTCGAGGCGCCTCACACCCGCTTCGTCGGCCGCCGCGCCGGTCTCCTTGACGAACGACACCTCGCGCAGCCGCACGGTTGATCAGGCGTGACGGTAGTACGGCCGATTGATCAGGTGATCGTACCTGCCTGTATTGATCCGGACGATCGCCCGCAGCCGGTCACGCCTCCAGAGCGGCGTCGACCGTGTCATCAGCCGGATCTGGTCCTAATACTCGCCGAGTGCTTTGTCCTCGAGCAGGTTGGTAGATCGCTCCAGGCTCTCCCGGTAGTGGTGCGGGATCATCCGGCGATAGTGTCCGACCCGCCACGCGTCGTTGAGCACGGCCGGTAGCCTGGCGAGCAAAGGATCCGCCAGCGCGCACTCGTCGAGCAGGTGCACGTACGGCCCGAGCTCCAGGCCGCTCTGCCCCATCAACCCGCATATGTCCACGACGCGCATGGTCGGCCGCGTGCCGGTATCGATCGGCCACGGCGGATTTCGCAGCCGCTGGCGCGTGGACGCGACGAGCGAGTGCTCGCGGAAGTACACGCCCCGCTCGTCGACCACGCCGTTGGGCTTCACACCGGGATCGACCACGGCGCTGTTCATCCAGAGCGGCACATGCGCGGCCATCGTCCCCACGATCGCGAGCACGCCGATGGCGCCAAGCCAGACTTCGCGCGACGCCGAGGCGAGCCAGACGCAGAGCAGCACGGCGGCAAAGAGCGGCGCGGCGAGAAACCGGCCCGACATGAAGTCGCCGCCGATCCAGACGACGTAGCCCACGTACCACGCCAGCCCGGCGGCGAGCGCGCGCGCGGCGACGTTGCGCCGGGCGACACCGACCATCACGGCAAATCCGATCGTCGTCAGCGTGATCGGATCGCGATCGAGCGAGTCCACCAGGTAGAGCCATCCCTGCTGACGCAGCTCACTGCCGCTCACGCCGGTCGCGAGCTTCGCGTACGCCGTGTTGGGAAACGGAAACCCGTAGTAGAAGATCGCAAAGACCGTCCACGCGATCGCGGGGATGGCGCCAATTCCGATCGCGCTGATCGCACGCCGGAGATTTCTCAACTGCACGGACGCGGCGATCGCGAGCGGCAGGACGAGCAGGACCGCGTCGGGGCGCGTGAGGTACAGAAGCGAGACGAGCGTCCAGAGGCCCGCGAGGCGGCGCGCACCCGCTCGATCGCCCGCGACGAACAGCCACAGGAACAGCGCCATCAGCAGGTTGAACAGCGGATTTTCAAGCCCCGAGACCGAAAAATCCACGAACGCGCGCGACGAGACCAGCACAACCACGGCCAGCGCCGCCTGCCAGGGCGTCGCAGCCCGGCTGACGGCGATCCAGAACGCGGCGACCGACACCGCCACCGACAGGAGCATCGTGGCGACGAAGATGTTGCCCACCACGAGATACGCGCCCGTCAGCAGGAACAGCCACAGCGGATGAGTGAAGGTCTGGACGCGCTCGGCGATGTTGAACGTCAGGCCGAAGCCGTGCGTGACGTTCAGCACGGTCCGCAGCGAAATCGCGGCGTCGTCGCTGATCCAGGAGGACCGCAGCAGCAGCACCGCGAAGACCAGGGTGACGAGCACCGCCAGCATCCGCGGGAGGCCGGGTCGCGCGCCGGCGGCCGGGGCGCCGACATCGTGAGCCATCGGGTCCGCGATTATGCCATGCGATACACTCTGCCCGGTTGAATGACCTCGGGTTTCGTTTTGCAGAAGAGCCGCACAAAACGAAACCCGAGGTCGCAAAGGAGCCCTTCCATGCGCCAGCTCATCCGCTTCGCCTTCGGCCTTGCCCTGTCGGGCCTCGTGGGTTCCAGCGCGTCAGCCGAGCCCGTCAAGTTCGCTCGTTATCCTCATGTCAGCCAGGGCAAGCTCGTCTTCAGCTACCACGGCGATATCTGGATTGCGAACGAGAACGGATCGAATCCGGTCCGGCTGTCCGCGCACGTCGCGCGAGACACATTCCCGCGACTCTCGCCCGATGGGCGCTGGGTGGCGTTCACGAGCGATCGGTTCGGCAACGCCGACGTGTTCGTGATTCCCGCGTCCGGCGGCGAGCCAAAGCAGCTCACGTTCAGCACGGTGCCCGACACGGTCCTGAACTGGACGCCGGACGGCAAAGGCATTCTGGTCACAACGAGCCGTGCCGTGAGCCCGTGGCGGAGCCCCATCCACATCGTTCCCGTCAACGGCGGCCTGCCGGTGCCGCTGCCGATCGACGGCGGCGTGCAGGGAATGATCAAGCAGGACGGGTCGACGCTCGCGTTCAACCGGATGGGCGGCAGCTACTGGCGCAAGGGCTACCGCGGCAACCGATCGGACGACGTGTGGATTCAGGACTTGAAGACGCAGCGCATCACACGGCTCACCGATACCAATCTCAAGGACTACAAGAACTTCACGCAGGACGTCTACCCGATGTGGGGCGGCGACGGGCAGATCTACTTCTCGTCGGAGCGGAGCGGGCACTACAACATCTGGCGCGTCGCGGCCACCGGCGGCCAGCCTCAGCAGATGACCTCCCACAACGACGACGGCGTGCAGTTCCCGTCGATGAGCCCGGACGGCTCGACAATCGCGTACGAGAACGAATTCGAGATCTGGACGTTGAAGGTCGGCAGCCGGACGCCCTCGCGGGTCACGATCGACCTCGCGTTCGATCCCAATACGAACTTGATCAGTTTCCTGCCGAGCCAGAACCGGATGGACGGGTTCGGAGTCACGCCGGACGGCGACTACGCCGCGGTGGATTTCCACGGTGAGATCTTCATCATTCCCACCGATCCGGACGTCGGGGAAAAACGTCAGGTCACAGCCAATTCATGGCGGCAGCGGGGCGGGTCATTCTCGCCGAACGGCCGCTGGGTGGCCTTTCGATCCGACGAGACCAGGGAAGAGGAGATCTGGCTGTTCGACCGCGAGACGGGCGCCAAGAAGAAGCTCACGACCCACGAGTCGCTCGGCAAGTCGATCGACGCCTGGTCGCCGGACTCGACCCGCTTTGCCTGGACGGCGGCCAACCGGCTCTTCCTCACGACCGCTGAGTCCGGCCAGACCGCCGAGCTTGGCTACAACATCGCGGGCGGATATGCGGTGACCGGCTGGTCGGGCGACGGCAAGTGGCTGGTCTTCACGAAGCGCGACGCCGATCAGAACGCGGACGTCTTCCTGTTCGAGGTCGACACTCGGAAGGAACTCAACGTCACTCAGAATCCGTGGACCGAGTCGCAGGGGACGATCACGCCGGACGGCACGCGCGTCGTCTTCATCTCCGATCGCGATGGCGGCGTCAACCATCTGTTCTCGGTGTCCCTGGCACGTCTGAGCGAGGATCCGAACGACCCGCTCGTGCGCGAGCGGCTG
Source organism: Vicinamibacterales bacterium (assembly GCA_035633215.1). Lineage (GTDB taxonomy): Bacteria > Acidobacteriota > Vicinamibacteria > Vicinamibacterales > SCN-69-37 > DASQFI01. Next base: position 156,259 of record DASQFI010000007.1, read on the forward strand.
CGGCGCGCGCAAGGCAATCGCGGGCGGGCCGCCTCCGCGCCCGACGAACCGGGCGCTACGGCGGGCCAAGCCGGAGGCGGGGGGCGAGGCGGACAGAATCAGCCGCCGGCGCCCCTCACGACACCGGACATCACGCGGATCGATCGCCGGGCGGCCGCGATCACGAGCGGCGAGCAGCCCGTCCAGGGCTACTTCCTGTCACAGGACGGTCGCACGATCTTCTTCCGATCGCGCGACGACCAGGGCCCGGCGCTGTTCTCGATCGGGATCGACGGGCGCGATCGCCAGCGACTCGTGGCTGGCGCGTTTCAGGGCCTCACGCCGACCGCCGACCGGCGGCGCGCGTTCTTCACCGAGAACAATGAGCTCTGGCAACTCGAGATGACGGGCCAGCGCCGGCGCACGCGCGTGAACTTCACCCTGAACGTGCGGGTGGAGGAGCGCGATGAATGGGCGCAGATCCTCAACGAGTCGTGGCGCGTCATGAAGTACCGCTTCTACGACGAGAAGATGCACGGCAAGGACTGGAATGCCATTCGCGCGAAGTACGAGCCGCTGCTGAAGTACGTCGGCGCCAACGAGGACGTGTACGACCTGGCCAACGAGATGATCGGCGAGCTGAATGCGTCGCACACCGGCGTGAGCGGTCCCGACAGCGATCCGCAGCCGACGGTCTACCAGACACGGTTTCTCGGCTTCGAGATGGCGCCTGACGGGAGCGGCTACAGGGTCACGCACATCTACCGCGACGGACCGGCCGACAAGGAGTGGATCAACATCAAGGTCGGCGACTACATCACCGCGATCGACGGCGCGCCAATCAAGCCTGGCGACAACTACTACGCGCTCCTCAACAGCCCGCTGAACGACTACGTCACGGTCACCGCCGCATCGTCGGCCGCGGGCCAGGACAAGCGCGACGTCCGAATTCGATCGGTCGCGTCGCTCAACAATTTGAAGTACGAAGAATGGGTCCGGAAGAACCGCGAGTTCGTGGACAAAGCCACCGGCGGACAGATTGCCTACGTGCACATCCAGGCGATGAACGAGCCGTCGCTCGTGCGGTTCCAGAACGAGGTCACGCAGTTCTGGAACAAGAAAGGGATCATCGTCGACATCCGCTACAACGGCGGCGGCAACACCGACCAGCAGATCATCGATCTGCTCGAGCGGCGGCCGTACGAGTACTGGAACAGCCGCTGGGGCGCGCCGACCTGGGGCCGCCGGCCACGACAGGCGATCGCCGGACCGAAAGTCATGATGATCAACTGGCGATCGGCGTCGGACAGCGAGGTCACGCCGATGGCGTTCAAGCAGCTCGGGCTGGGACGGCTCGTCGGTAACCCGACGTCAGCCGCCGTCATCGCGACCGGCTCGTACGCGCTCATCAACGGCGGGTCCATCCGGACGCCCGGCTCGCTCGTCGTGACCTACGATCCGGAGCGGCCGAACAACTTCGGCATCAATCTCGAGAACTTCGGCGTCGCACCGGACGTGTGGATCGAGAACACGCCGGAAGACGAGCTCAAAGGGGTCGATCGCGAGCTCCAGGCGGCGATCGACGAGGTCATGAAGATGCTGAAGGAAGGGCTCTGGCAGTACAGAGGCGGTGGAATGTAGGCCGGGGCTTCAGCCCGGCGCGGCAAAAAGGACCTCGGGTTTCGTTTTGCGTTCTTTGTAAAACGAAACCCGAGGTCTTCATCTCGGCGTCACCCGCAATCTCACTGAGAACAAGTGTCCCTCGAAGTGGGAAAGTAGACTCGGATCCGTCTTCGACGTCATCGACGGCAGCTCGAAAGACAGTACGTCGCTGCCTTGTGGAATGTCGAGCGGCTTGAAGCTCGCGCCCATGCTGGTAGTCTTTTTCTTGATCGTGCGGCCCAGAGAAACGATGAGCTTTTCCTGACCGCCAACTGTCCCTATTCGGAGACTGCCTCCGACATCAACGGTTGCCCTCTCGCCGTCCTTCGTGACCTCAACCGGCGGGAAGCCGAACTGCGTCGACATCTGGCCGAACACGAAGGTGAGACGCTGCACGTTTTCAATACCGGACGGCAGCTTGTGGACGAGCCAGACCTCGGCGTCGAATCTCTGGCGGGCTGCTTCCAGCATGGGAATGATGCGTTGGGTCGCCCCGGTTCCAGACCCGCTCGCGCCCGTCCCTCTGCCTCCGGCGCCGGCACCGGTGCCGGTCGTTCCGCTGCCGGATCCGCCGCTGCCGCTCCCTGCTCCACCGCCAACCCGCTGACCCGAACCGCTTCCGGTTCCTGTGCCCCCAGCGCCGCTTGCGGCGCCGACCGGTCCAGCACCAATTCCCCCACTGCCTCCGCCACGGCCACCACCACCCACCAGCCGGCGCGAACGAAGCTGCGGCACGATCGCAGCTTCCAGTCTCGCGCCGACGATCGAACAGCCGACGACCGCCGGGGCCACCTCGTCGAGCGTCAATGGCTCGCCGGCTCGTAGCGTGACCTGCATCGATCCTTTCGGGCCATCGTCCGACCGAGTCCCCCGGTCCCAGAGCCGCGACCATTCGATGTCCACGAGGAAGTCGTCACCGGTGCGCTTGAGAACACGGCCGCGAAAATGCCAGCCGACCGCCGGAATCGTCGCCGGCTCGCGGCCGCTCGCCGAAAGCCAGCAGAGCGTCTCGTTCGCCCAGACGTAACTTTGAAAGGGATCGGTGCCGTGATCGCCGGCAAAGCCAGCGCGACGGCCACTCGAATGCTCCGAGTGGACGCCGATCTGAAGCATGAGCTCGGTTGACGGTTCTTGGGCACTCGCCGCGGATGCGCTCGCGAGAACCAACGCCGCAACTGTCAGCAAGCGGGCCATCGTCAGCCGCCTCCTCCTCTCTCGCGCCAATCCACCCCGGGTTCGAGTCGAATGACCTGCGTCGGCGCCGGGGCCGTAATCGTGATCTCCGTCTGAGTCCGCAGGGGACCAACGTCCGGCGCCGGAGGCCGTTCGCCGCTCTGTCTGCCCGCGACGTACCCGCCAAGGACGCTCAGGACCACGACGGCGGCGGCCGCGGGAACCCAGCGCAGTCGGGCTGGGCGCGCGGGAGGCTCGGGCACGTCGGGAATCGTCGTCAACGGCGCACGGCGGCCGTACAGGCCGCGAAGCACGAGCAGGTCGATGAGGTAGGCGCGTCCCTCGGCGTCGGCGAGCGCTCGATCGAGCTGCTCGGGATCAATGGGCTCGCCGTCAACGAACGCGGCCACGCAATCGTGGATCTCGGACATCAACGTTCTCCTTCACCGAATGACACCGGCCGACGCCGGTGCACCAGCAGCGGTCCCTCGAGCGCGACGCGCAGTTGCTGCCTCGCGCGATGCAGCCTCGCTCGAACGGCCTCGACCGTCAGCCCGCACGTCGCCGCAATCTCTTCGTAGTTCAGCCCCGCGGTCTCACGCAGGAGGAACACGTCGCGATCGACCTCCGAGAGCGACGCCACCGCCTCGTTGAGCGCGGCCGCCAGTTCCTGCACGGCCGGCTCGGCGCGATCGACGGCAGCGACCAGGTGCGGCCGCCGATGGCCGTCGCGCAGATGATTGAGCGCGAGGTTCCGCGCGATCCGGAACACCCAGGCGCGCAGCGACGCCGGATCGGCGTCCGGCACCCGCGTGCGAGACACGCGCAGGAACACCTCCTGCGTCAGATCGCGGGCGGTTTCCGTCTGACCCACGATGCGGCAGAGGTAGCGGAAGACCCCCTGCCGGTGCTCGGCGAACAAGACGTCGGCGTCGGCCACGCGTGCGGTTCTCCTCGAGATAACCCCAGGGGTGAGCGATCATGTCACCGCCCTGCCTGGCACAATTGACCCGGATTGGGGTTCTAAGCAGCTATGCTCGCGCGCCTTCTTCGGTTAGGCATGTTCGGAGCCTTTCTCGTCGTCCTACCCCACGGTCCAGGCGTTCAAAACTCGCAGGCGCCGCCCACAGCGGCGATCAGCGGAGTGGTCGTGGATGGCACGACGAATGCCCCGATCGCCGGCGCCGTCGTCTCCCTGACCAAAGGCCGCGAGCAGGTCGGCCCGCAAAGCCGGCAGCTGACCGACGGCAAGGGACGGTATGCGTTCATCAATCTGCCGGCGGGCGAGAACTACGCGCTGACCGCGAACAAGTTCGGCTACTTCGACGGCGCGTACGGCCGGGAAGCGGCGTCCAACGCGCCGGGCGGACAGCTCTCGCTCGCCGACGGGCAGTGGGTCGGCAACGCGCGCATCGTGCTGTGGCGTCCGGCCGCACTGGGCGGAACGGTCATCGACGAGCGCGGCGAGCCGATTGTGAACGTCTACGTCCGCGTGATCGCCCAACGCCGTGTGGCCGGTGCGACGCATCTCGTCGCGGGGCCCTCGACGCTCACGGACGATCGCGGCCGGTACCGCATTTCCGGACTCAGGCCAGGACGCTTTTTCGTGAGCGTACCCAGCGTGCAATGGTCCGTGCCGGCGTCGATGACGGCGGCGGCAATCGCAGGCATGAGCGAACAGCTGGCCGCGACGCGTGAGGTCCCCGTCGAAACCGCGCTCGATCTGTCAGCCTCGACGCGCCTCGTCCTCGGCAACTTTCCAGTCCCGCCCCCGCCTTCCGACGGACGCGCGATGGCCTATTCGATTGCGTTTCATCCCGCCGCGACGGCGATCGGCGACGCCACGGCGATCGAGCTCAAGGACGGCGAGGAGCGCGACAGCGTCGATGTCCGGCTCGATCCCGTTCCCGGCGCACACGTGTCCGGCAAAGTACAGGGGCCACAGGAAGCGCTGGTCAATCTCATTCTGCGGCTCGTCCCGGCCGGCCTCGAAGAGCTCGGCCTCGGAAGCGAAGGCGCGACGACGATCGTGGCGAACGATGGGACATTCGTGTTCCTCAACGTCCCGGCTGGCGCGTACACGATCGACGTCATGCGTGGGTTCAGCGAGTTCGTCGAGCGCGCCGGGTCTGGCTCGGCGATGGAAACGAACCGGTCGCAGGAGTTCCCTCCGAGGCCGCCAGGAACGATTGGCTCGGGATGGTCATCGGAGACCCTCCCCTCCGGCCCCGCGGGCACCAGCTACATGACCCGGAGCACGTCGGCCGGGGGGCGCTTCATCAACGCGACGGCTCTGACGGGGCGCACGACACTCACCGTCAGCGGACGGGACGTGAGCGACGTCGCGGTCGTCCTCCGCGCCGCCGGCACCATGCACGGCCGGATCGTCGTCGAACCAGATCCGCGGCAGAAGTCCGCGCCGCGACCGCAGTACCTGCCGATCCGCGCGGAGCCTGTAAATGGAGATCCGAGGCTCGGGCTGCCGCGTGTGGAAGGCCAGACGACGAACCCGGACAGCGATGCATTCGAGATTTTCGGCCTCCAGGCAGGTCGCTATTGGCTCCGCTCGAACTTGCCCGCTCCCTGGGTCGTCAAGTCGATAGCGATGAACGGCAAGGACATGACGAACACGCCGTTCGACGCCAGCAGCACCGAGAGCTTCACCGGCGTCGTCGTGACTATCACCAACGGCGGCGCGACGATCAACGGCGCCATCGCCGACAGCCAGGGGCAGCCAGCGGCCGGCGCGGCGGTCCTGCTGTTCCCTGTTGAGCCGGCCGGATGGATGGACTTCGGCCTCTCGCCGACGCGCATCAAGACGACCTCGGCGTCGAACACGGGCGCGTTCGAGTTCTCCGCGCGGCCCGCCGGCGACTACTACGTCATCGCTCTGCCCGCACGGGACATCGATGCCTGGCAAGGACCGGACTTTTTCAAGAGAGCCTCCGCGCGAGCGACCCGCGTCACCGTCGGGTGGGGCGAGACGAAGACGGTGGACCTGCGGGTGATGGAGATCAAGTAGAGGCTCACAGGGTCAAAGACGCAAAGGCCCATAGACGGAAACGCCGGAAGCACCTATGACATTCACTCAAGGCGTCGGCCGAGCATTCCTTTCAGGTGTCCTGTGCCTTTTCCCTCCTGCCCTGTCGGCGCGACTGACGGCTCAACAGCCTCGCGACGCGGGCGTGGCGGTCTCCGACACCGGCGTAATTGCCGGGGTGGTCTTGAGCGATGACGCGGCCGCCCAACCCGTGCGTCGGGCGCTCGTGACAATCAGCGGCACTGGCCTCCCTTCGAGTCGGACGGCGATCACAGACGATGGCGGCAGGTTTGTGATGGCACAGCTCCCAGCCGGCCGGTTCGTGATCGCGGTCAAGAAAGCCGCGTACATTCCAGGCGCGTATGGCGCGTCGCGGCCGGGACGCCCAGGAACGGCGCTGGCGCTCGCGGCCGGTCAACGAGCGGAGATCACGCTCAAGATCGCCCGCGCGGCGGTCCTCGCCGGCGTCATCCGAGATCAACTCGGCGAGTCCGTCCCCGGCGTGCAGGTCAGCGCCCTCAAGATCCCCGCCTCCGGCGTCATTTCCAATCTATTCTCGACCGCGGACGTCGTGACGACCGACGATCGCGGCGCGTATCGGGTGTTCGGCCTCCTTCCCGGCGAGTACGTGGTCGCGGCCATTCCGCGCGTGACCGGCATGGGCGGCATCGGCAGTCGATCGGCTTCGGAAATGGACGCAATGCTCGGCGCGCTGCAGCGCCGAACGGGCCGGGGCGGGCCCGCGATCCCGGCCAACGCCGCTCCAGCTCCTCTGCCGCCACCAAGTCAATCGTTCAGTTACGCGCCAACGTACCACCCCGGCGTCGTCATGTTCTCCGGAGCGACGCGGCTTCGCCTCGCGCCCGGCGATGAACGCACCGGCGTGGACTTCGTCGTGGCGCCGGTGGTGACCGCAAACCTCGAGGGCGCAATCACCGGTGCGGGCGATGCACTGTCCGCAGTTCAACTGGCGATTCAGGTCGACGGGCCACGAGTGCCCACGTCGTTCAGTTCATCCCCGGTCCTGACGCAGCGCCCGGGCGAGTCGAATCAGTTCAAGTACACGAACCTCGCCCCTGGCCGCTACAGAATCATGGCCCGCCTCGCTCGCAGCGAGACCCGGGTAACGCCGCCGCGGACGGTCGGCATCAGCGGCGGCACGTTCACGTCGGGCGGCCAGCCTCCGGCCTCGCCGGACACGCTCTACGGCGTCGCGGAGATCGACGTCTCGGGCACGGACGTGACCGGCGTCATCCTCTCGCTCGAGCCGGGCATCACGCTGTCCGGCAACGTGGTGTTCGATTCGACCACCACCAAACCGCCCGAAGATCTGAGCCGAATTCGCCTGACCATCTCGCCGCCGGGCGGCACGTACATGTCGTCGGGCGGCGGGACTGTCGTGGGTAACACGTTCAACGCCGTCACGCCCACGACGGTTCGTTCCGACGGCACGTTTGCGGCGACCGGCATCGCCCCAGGCACGTACCTGCTGCGTGCGACACTTCCGGCCGACCTGAGCCAGACCTGGTCGCTCCAATCGGCCATCCTCAGAGGCCAGGACCTGCTCGACGCCCCGCTCGACATCGCGCAGAGCGGCGATCTGTCCGGTGCCGTGCTCACGTTCTCGGATCGCCGATCCGAACTCAGCGGAACTCTCCAGACGGCGGCCGGCGGTCCGGCGCCTGAGTATTTCGTGGTCGTATTCACCTCCGATCGTTCGTATTGGACGCCCCAATCGAGGCGACTCAAGACCGTCCGGCCGGGCACCGACGGCCGGTTCACGGTGATGGATCTCCCCGCCGGCGACTATCTGATTGCCGCGCTGACCGATGTCGATCCTGACGAGTGGCAAAGCTCCGCCTTTCTCGAACAACTCGTGCAGGCGTCGATCAAGATCACCATTGCGTCTGGAGCCCGCGTCACTCAGGACATTCGCGTCGTCAAGTGAGACCTCTCTCAGTCACCTCCCGTCGGCCATGAACGCGTCGGTCACCACGCGGATCGTCTGCGCGCCCGTTCCCAATCCGTCGATCGCGACGACGTCGAATCGGCAGGGATCGTTCACGCGGCCGGTCCATGCCAGGTAGTCCAGCGCCATCGCGCCAATCCGCCGCCGCTTCGAGAATGAAATCGCCTCGATCGCCTCGCCGTACCGCTTCGTCCGGCGCGCCTTGACCTCGACGAAGACAATCGTCCGCTGGTCTTCGCAGACGATGTCAATTTCTCCAAAGCGGGTGCGGTAGCGCCTGGCAAGAACTGCGTACCCGCGGCGCCGCAATTCGCGGCACGCGAGCTCTTCGCCTTGTTTTCCGAGGGTTTGGCGATCCGCGGCTTCAGGCACGCTGGTGGATACAGCAACGCCCGTACCAATACATGAAGGAAGTGAAGGGGTGAAGATCATGAAGACAGGCGCTTGTCTTCATGATCTTCACTACTTCACGATCTTCATGTATTTCAAGAACACGTCGATGTCGGCCCAGATGTTGGCGCCGTTAAGACTGTGGCCGGCGAATGGATACACGACGCGCGTGTACGGTTTGCCGCTGGCGATGAGCTGGTCCAGGATCTGGACCGTCTCGACCGTCGGGATGCTCCGATCGGCGCTCCCGAGGAGCCAGAGTCCCGGCGTCGTCGATTCCTCGAGCACCGGGCGTGGATTGAACCCGTGCGGGCCGCTGTACTCCTTCAGGATCTTCGACAACTCCTCGAACGGGGTCGTCGTCTCCTCCGCGAACCTGCTGTAGTAGATCTCCTGCCCGACGGTCACGGTCGGACCGACGATCAAGACCATGAATGCCGGAAGCGAGCGCCTGGCTGCCAGCGGAATGATCCAGCCGGCCTGACTCACGCCCATCAGTCCGACGCGGGTCCGATCCACATCCGGCAGCGATCGGAGGAACTCCGCGCCCGCAGCCATGTCGCTCGACAAGTCGGCGAACATCCGGTCACTGTTGCTGATGCCGACGTTCGAATACGTTCCGGTGGATTCCCCGACACCGCGCTTGTCGTAGCGGAACACGGCGAAGCCGCGCGCGAACATGTTGGTCGAGATGAACTGGAACGCCTCTTTGCGCACCTCGCCCGATCCATGGCCCACCACGACCGCTGGAAACGGTCCTCGCCCGGGTGGGCGCTCGAGCAGGTACCGGAGCGTCACGTCGCCGTTGACCACGAACCCTGTCAGCGTGCGTGGCGGAAGCTGCGTCGGCGATCCGACCGCGGATCCACACGCGGCAGAGGCGAGCGTCATCGCGGCGGCGGCAATCAGCGCGGCACGCGCTGGAAGGCGCACGATCATGGCGCGCCAGTGTAGGTGATTCCCGGTGCCCGTTTGCGGGCAGACCTACGAAGACGCCAACCAGTTCAGGCGGCGGCGTCCGAGAACGGCGCCGACGATGGCGAGACCCGCGACGGGGATGAAGTGGCCGATGAACAGATGTGCCGGATCGTCGACCGGACATATGAGCTGGGTCCCGGCCGCGGCGACCGCAAGTGCGGCGAGCCCAGACAAACCGGCGGCCCACTCGAGCCGGAGCGGCGCCGACCTTCGCAACATTCCAAACAAGATCAGGCCGGGCAGGATCGCCAGTCCGGCGATCTCCAGAATACAGGCGAGGTGGATCGGCAGTTGTAGAAGACGCGCGGCGACTGACCCGCCCAGCAGCACGTCGCGCCCGAGCAAACCGGCCCATGCGCCGGCAGCCACCAGCGGGAGCCACCGCTGGAGGCGGGTCCGCTCCGCGGCAGGGATTCCAAGAACCAGCGCCGCCGCGGCCGCCAGAATCCCGATCGCGATCGTCAGCAGGAGCTCGACGAGGTAGCGCGCTTGCTGCAGCTTCGCCCAGCCGTCCACACGAATGCCGATGACGGCCACGCCGAGGACAACAAAGATGACCGCCCCGACCGTCCAGGCAGCCAGGCGCGCCACCGGCGGCGCGAGCGGCGTCACCGGCCGGGCTTTTTGAGCCAGCTGGACGATCAGGTCCTCAGTCTTCACGTATCATTCCCAACAGCCGCTTCAAGGTGCGATACCCGCGATGCGCGGTGACCTTCACCGCCGACTCGGTCATCCCCAGCCGGCCCGCCACAGCGCGCACGGACTCATCGCGGTACTTCAGCCCCTCGATGATCTCCCGTTGGCGCGGTGGCAGCGCGGCGAGTGCGGCGCGGATCGCGTCGACGTCGATGTCCGTCCGACCCGGCTCAGGTGGGCTGCCTTCGTCCGGCAGCTCATCGCCCGCGACTTCCCGCGCCGTGATGCGGCGCTCTCGCCTGATCACGTCGATCAGGCGGCTCGAAGTGATCGCGTAGAACCATGGCGCGAACGGGCGGGCGCTATCGTACGTGCGCCGGGCCCGGTGCACGGCGATCAGCGTTTCCTGGACGATGTCGTCGACCCAGGCCACCGCTCCGACTCGCGCCCGCGCAAACCGCCGGACCGCATTCGACAGAATCACCAGCAACGCCGCGTACGCGACCTGATCGCCCTGCTGGGCAAGACGCATCAGGCTGGCGCACTCCCGTTCCTGGTCGGGTGTCACAGCGTGAACCCGGCTGAGCGTACTACGGCCCGGTCAGCGATCTGGTTACCACGCCCGGTTGGTAACCGAGGTGACACTAGCTTCGTAGAACAGCACGAAGCGAGATATGAAGCCTGTCCAACACTTTCTGATACCCGTGATGTTGACCGGGGGTTTGGCCCTGGCGGCCGGTTGCAGTTCCTCAGCGGCGCCTACCAATCCGACGCCTGTTCCGTCGCAATCGACCGCGCCTCCTGCCCCCCCTCCACCAGCTCCCGTTCCGGCACCAGCACCGCCTGCGCAGCCGCCAGCACCCGACACGGCCCGCTACGCCGTCGTCTTCGATTCGACCTGGAGTCCTGCCAGCCACCCCACGGACTTCCCCTCGTCTGCGCACTACTCGGGTTTGATCGGCGGCACGCACTCTTCAGCGGTGACGCTCTGGCGGGAGGGCGCCATCGCGTCGGCTGGCATCCAGCGCATGGCCGAGCGCGGCAGCAAGTCGCCGCTCGATGCGGAGATCATGCAGGCGATCGGCGCGGGCACGGCCCAGCACCTGCTGTCTGGACCTCACCTCAGTGGGTCTCCCGGTTCAGCCTCGATGGAATTCGACATCAGCCAGCGCTTCCCGCTCGTGACGCTCCTGACAATGGTTGCGCCCAGTCCGGATTGGTTCGTCGGCGTTTCGGGACTGGCCTTGTTTGCCAACGATCAATGGATCGACGAAGTCCGGGTGGATTTGTACGCGCACGATGCCGGTACGGACAGCGGCGCAAGTTATGAGTCGCCCGATCAGGTGACGACTCCTGCCCAGAACATCACGCGCATTACCGGCTATCCCGCTGCTACGAACGGGCAAATCCGCCCGTTCGGCACGTTCACATTCAGAAGGATTCAGTAGCACGGAGAATCTGTCGTTCAGGTTGCGGCCGAAGCAGTGCGCCGCGACGTGCGAGCGGCTTCCGGGCTTTGCAGCTATTTCCTCAAGTGCTTCGCAAAAAACCTGTCCACCCGGTTCCAGGCATCGCGAAGCACGTGCTCGCGTGTGAAGTAGTGGAACTCACCCGGGTACGTCATGAACTCGACCAGGTCGCCCTTGCCTTTCTTCAGCGCCTCGTCGATGACTCGCACCGAGTGGAGATAGGGCACGTTGACGTCCGCGGTGCCGTGCAGCACGAGCAGCGGCCGCGCGAGCTTGTCGATGTGTGATACGGGTGAGGCCTTGGCGTAGACCGCCGGATTGTCGGCGGGCTTGCCGATGCGGCTCTCCGTCCAGCCCCCGTGGAACGGATCCTCGTAGTACATCGCGTAGTCGGCGACGCCGGCGACGTTCACCGCGGCGCGGTACAGGGTCGGCATCTGCGTCACCGCCAGCAGGGTGAAGAATCCGCCGTAGCTCAATCCCCAGACGCCGACGCGATCGGCGTCGACGTACGACAACGTCTTGAGGTAGTGCGCGGCAAAGGCCGCGTCCATGAAGTCCTGCCCGCCGACGTCCATGTACACGCCATCACGCCAGGCGCTGCCATACCCGATGCTGCCGCGATAGTCGGGCGCGATGACGACGTATCCCTGCTGGAGCAGGTACTGATGGAAGCTGTAATAGACCGCGTAATTTCGCTGGATGTGCCAGCCGTCGTAGTTCTGATTGACGCCGTCGCCATGGATCCAGACGATGGCCGGGTGCTTGACGGCGCGGTTGATCGTCTTCGGGACGAAGAGATACGCGGGCACGCGCTTGCCGTCCGCGCCGACGTAGTGCACGAGCTGCGGCTCGACGAGCGCGCTCTTGTCCAATCCCGGCGGCAGTGAGTCGGTCAGCCGAACGGGTTTCGCCGCTGGCGTGACCGCGTCGATCACGAACAAGTCAGCCGAGTTCTGCGGGTCGGTGTGCTGGTAGACGACCTTGCGCCCGTCGGGCGACCAGATTGGTGCCGTGTTCGTGCCACGGCCGCTCGTCAGCATCCGGATCGAGGCGCGCCCCGAGTCGGAAATCGTGGCGACGCCGATGTGCCGCATCCCGGGATTCGTGCCTTCGTTCGAATCGAAGGCAATACGCGTGCTGTCGGGCGACCAGGCCGGCCGCCAGGTTTCGAACGTGCCTTTTGTGATCTGGACCGCGGTGGCTGCCGGCGTCACCCCGTTGCCGTTCGCCGACCCGGTGGGAGCCGGCACGGCCGCGATGTACAGGTGATCCCAGCCGTCGCGATCGCTCAGGAACGACACCCACTTCCCGTTTGGCGACGCTTGGGACGCCGCGCCTGCGCCGCCGGGAATGCTCCAGAACGTCGTTTTCACATCTTCGTGCAGCAGCGTCTGCGCGCCGGTGTTGGTATCGACGAGAAAGATGCTTCGGCGCTTGAAGTCGGCCTGGCGATCGGCCAGAACGTGGACCTGGTCCACCCAGCGCGCACCGCCGCCGCGTCCGCCGCCGCCTGGCGAGTTGACCTTGACCGGCGTCCCGCCCGCGGCCGGGACAATGTAGACGTCGGCTGGCGGTCCGGGCACGTTCTCGTTGACCGTGTAAATGATCTTCGTGCCGGAATACGCCGGCGTCTGTTCGTGGCGGATCGTCTGCCCGCCGCCGCCGCTCGTGAACATCAGCCGGGCGCCGTCGGCCATCCAGCTCACCGCGCCGACGGGCGCGTTGAACGTCGCGGCCGTCTTGTCGCTGCCGTCTTGCAGCGACCGCACATGAATCTCCGCGGGCCCCGTCGAGGCCGGCGGTGGATTCGGCGGTGGCGGTCCCGCGCCGCCGCGACCGCGCCCGCCGCCACCACCCCCGCCTCCCCCACCGCCGACGAGATACGCGATGCGCGTGCCGTCGGGTGACGGCGTCAACCCGCGCATGGCGATCTGTCCCAACGCCGGCCGCGCCATCTCCGTGCCGTCGGCCGAGGCCTGCATCAACTGGCCGCCGCGCATGAAGTAGATCGTGCGGCTGTCCGCGCTCCAGAACACGCCGGTGACGCCGCCGGCGTCGACCGTGATCGCTGCCGGCTTGGTGGATCCGTCCGCGGGCACGACGTAGAGGTTTGCGACACCCGCGCGCTCGGACATGAACGCAACCCGCTGGCTGTCGCGCGACCACACAGGCGCCGACGGGTGTTCGATGTCGATGAGCTTGTCGATCGTCAGCCGGCCGGCGGAGGCGGCGGCGCGCGCCTGCTCGCGCGCGTCAAGCACCAGAAACCCAGACGAGGCCAGAACGACGACAGTGATGACCGCTGTGAAGGTGCGACGGGTCATGGAAGGGTCCTTTCTTGGGCCTGTTTCCTTGGGCCTACTTGTAGCGGCGCCCATGCTTGATCACCACGTCCACGCGCTGAAGCAGACTGATGTACCTGAGCGCGTCCCCGCGCACGGCGATGATGTCGGCGTACTTGCCCGGCGTCACCGTGCCGACTTCCTGATCCTTCTTCATCATCACCGACGGCCAGTACGTGGCGCCACGGATGGCTTCCATCGGCGGAATGCCCATCTCGCGCACCCAGATGTCGAGCTCGTTCCAGGTGCTCTGGCTGTGGAACTGCATCGGGATGCCGCTGTCGGTGCCAATGAGGAGTGTCGCGCCGGCCTCGCGGAGCTGCGTGATCTTTCGCTTGAGCGTCGGCTTTCGCGCGGGCGTGAGCTGGTAATAGCTCAGAGTCTCCGGATGCTGCAGTGACTTGCGGATGTCGGCGACGATGTCCGGCGCCAGCCCGAGCGTCCAGGACGGATCGTCGAGCATCTCGGGATTGTCGCGCAGGTAGTCGTAGTTGAACAGGCCCTCGACAGTCGGCGTCCAGAAGAAGGGCCCGAGGCTCATTTGCGACGTGCGAGCGCGGATCGCGTCCATGATGTCGGCGGGATATTCGGGCGCGGTCGCGAGGCCCGTGTGCTCGAAGTTGTCGACGCCGGCCGCGAGCCCCCGGCGAATCTCCTCCGGCCGGTGGCTGTGTGCGACGACCGGCAGCCGGTTGGCATGAGCGGTGGCGACGACGGCGTGCACTTCGTCGAGTGTCATCTGGTCCTGATCGATCAGCTTGATGACGTCGACGCCCGCTTTGGCGAGCCGTGCCACTTTCTCCTTGGCGTCGGCGACGCCGTTCAGGCCCCAGCGGAACTGCTCCGTCCCGGGATACGGCGCGTGCTGGATGAACGGTCCGGAGACGTACAGCGTCGGACCGGGGATGTCACCCCGGTTGATCGCGTTGCGAACGTTGAGGCTGGGTTCGAGCGGCCCACCGAGATCCCGCGCCGTCGTGACCCCCGCCATCAGGAGCTGCCGCGCCGAGGCGGGCATGATCTCCTTCTCGAATCGCGACGGGTACGTCCTGTCCCAATGGCCGTAGTCCGAATGGCCGGTGATCATCAAATGGACGTGCATGTCCCAGAGCCCGGGCAGCACGGTCATCCCTTCGGTCGAGACCACTTCGACCCCGGCCGGGACCGCCAGCGATCCGACCTGTCCCACGGCCTTGATGCGCTCGCCTTCCACGAGCACGACCGAGTTTCTGATCGGCGTGCTGCCGAAGCCGTCCACGAGCGTGCCGCCGACGAGCGCGATCGGCCGCGCCGTCGTTTGCGGGGGGGCGCTCGCCGACCGCGCCGTGAACGTTCCGGACGCGCCAGCTACGCCGAGGAGAGTGAGAAACGCGAAGGTGCGGGTCACAGCGGCCTCCGATCGGCCGCTATCGTACGACAATCGGTGACTTATGACTTCTGCCTTTTGCTCTGGGCAAGCGCGGGGCGGAGCTCGAACCGCACCCGACGTTCGACGTCGATTGCTTCACCGCTTTCGAAGCTCACGTCGGTGAGCAGCCAGCCGATTCTCGAAAACAGCCGGCGGAGACTCGACGAGTCGCGCACCTCAGGCGCCAGGATGATCTCCACGGCGTGCTGCAGTTCGTGGCCGAGAATTTCGATTCGCCGGTACCCCGTGAGCGTGCGCCCGATCGCGACGCGGATGAACCGGCACTGCCCGTTCACCGCCATGAGCGAGGTGGCGCCCTCGCCCCGGAGATCGAACTGGAGCTGGACGTACACGATCGCGTCGGACTGCTCGATGATGCGCAACAGCCTCGCGATCGTTGGCGATCGCCTCGCGGCTTCTTCGACGACCTGCCGGGCGCCGTCCGACAACGGCCGTATTCTGGGAATCGTGGATGTCGTGACCGGAGGACTGATCACGATCACTGCAGACAGCGCGATCGCTGACAGCATGTATTGATTCCCAGAGGATGAGACGGATTTTCATCGAGCGCCGTTTGCGCGATGCATGCAAAAACTCGACGCCATCGCGACAATTCTTCGTGACGGCGCCGTCGTTGTCCGAAAGTGGAACGTCAGCGTGTGGATCTGGACAGTCGCCGGTCGCGATCGCTCAGCCGCTGTTCGATGCGCCCGAGCGCCGACAGAATCGTCCACATCAGGAGCGTCGCGACGATCGCAATGCCGAGTCCGCCGAGCCCGACCGCGACGCCGACCGCCGCGGTCATCCAGATGCCGGCGGCCGTGGTGAGCCCTTGAATGTCGCGGTCTTCGTGGAGCTTCAGAATGGCGCCGGCGCCGATGAATCCAATCCCCGTGGCGACGCCCTGCAGCACGTTGGCCACCGCGGCCGAGAGGCCGAGCTCGATCGGCACGACGATGAAGACCGCCGCGCCAAGGGCAACGAGCATGTGGGTCCGGAGTCCGGCGGGCTTCCCCGCGCGCTCGCGCTGCAGCCCGGCCACGGCGCCCAGACAGGCAGCCGCCACCAGGCGCACCGTGACGCGCAGGAACTCGTCCCAGTTACCAAGACCGCCCAGGAGTTCGTCCCACAACAGATCCATGCCCGGAAGCATGACACGCCCGGCCGCCCCCGCGCGTTGCCTGTGATACGTTGGCCGCATGTGGCGCACCCGAATTTCCGAACATGCGATCGCACCGCGACGCGCGCATCGCGTGATGTGCTGCCTGCTCGCCGCCCTGGCCGTCGCCACGACGTCTGATCGATCGGTGGCGGCTCGTGACGAGGGCATGTGGACCTTTGACAACCTGCCGGTGAAAGTCCTGCAGGAGAAGTACGGTTTCACGCCGACCGCCGAGTGGCTCGATCACGTCCGGCTGTCGAGCGTGCGATTCAACGACGGCGGATCCGGCTCCTTCGTCAGCGCCAACGGGCTGGTGCTCACCAACCATCACGTCGCCGCCGGTCAGTTGCAGAAGCTGTCGACGCCAAAGCGGGATCTGCTCAAGAACGGGTTCTACGCGGGCACGCGCGCGCAGGAATTGAAGTGCCCCGACCTCGAGTTGAACGTTCTGGCGTCCATGGAGAACGTGACCGAGCGCGTGCGCGCGGCCGTCAAGCCCGGCCAGACCGATGCGCAGGCGCTCGAGGCGCGCCGCGGCGAGATCGCGAAGATCGAGAAAGAGAGCCTCGACAAGACCGGCCTGCGGTCCGACGTCGTCACGCTGTACGCCGGCGGCGAATATTGGCTCTATCGGTACCAGAAGTACACCGACGTCCGCCTGGTGTTCGCGCCCGAGCAGCAAGCCGCGTTCTTCGGCGGCGACCCGGACAACTTCACGTACCCGCGCTACGACCTCGATCTGGCGGTCTTTCGCGTCTACGACAAAGGCCGGACCATGAGCTCATCGCACTACTTGAAGTGGTCCGCCAAGGGCGCCGCGGCAGGCGACCTCGTCTTCGTGTCCGGCAACCCGGGCACGACCGACCGGTTGAAGACGCTGTCGCAGCTCGAGTTCCTGCGGGACGTGCTGTATCCGATTTCTTTGGCGACGATCGAGAGGCGCCTGGCGGCGCTGCGCTCCTATGCCGCGCGCGGGGCCGAGCAGGCTCGCCAGACCAGCGACTTCGTCTTCAGCCTGGAGAACGCGCTGAAGGCGCTGACCGGCGAAGCGCGAGGCCTGGCCGACCCGGAGATCTTCGAGAAGAAACGCAGCGACGAGAAATCCTTCCGCGCGATCATCGACGCCAACGCCGAATGGAAGGCGGCCTACGGATCGGCGTGGGACGACACCGCGCGCGCGCAGGTCCGCGCACGTGCGCTCTACAAGCCGTTCCGCTTCCGGGCCCTGCGCGGCTCGAGCCTGGCGGGCCTCGCATTCACCATCGTTCGCTATGCGCAGGAGATCGAGAAACCGGATGCTCAACGGCTGGACGGGTTCCATGACTCGCAGCTCGAGTCGCTGAAGTTCGGCCTGCTCTCGCCCGCACCGCAGTATCCCGACATGGACATCGCGGTGCTCGCCGACAGCCTGCAGCAGTCGGCCGACGAGCTTGGCGCCGATGATCCGTTCATCAAGGCCGCGCTTGGCGGCAAGACCGCGGCCGAAGTCGCCAGGGCCGCGATTGGCGGCAGCAAGGTCGGCGACCCCGCGTTGCGCAAGTCGCTCGTCGAGGGCGGCAAGGCCGCCGTCATGGCGTCGACCGATCCGCTGATCGCGCTCGCCCGAAATGTCGAGCCGATCATTCGCGAGACGGGCAAGAGCTTCGAGGACGAAGTGGAGAGCATCGAGGCGACGGCCGGCGAGAAGCTCGGCCGGGCGCGATTTGCCGCCTACGGCACGTCGGTCTATCCCGACGCGACGTTCACGCCGCGGTTGACGTTCGGCTCGGTCCGCGGCTATCCAATGAACGGCACGCAGGCGCCGCCCGTGACGACGTTCTACGGGTTGTACGACCGGGCACAGAGCTTCGGCATGAAACCGCCCTACAACCTGCCGGCCCGATTCACGGAACGGCGCGCCAGACTCACGCTGTCTACGCCGCTCAATTTCGTCTCCGACTGCGACATCATCGGCGGCAACTCGGGCTCGCCGGTCATCAACCGCGCAGGCGAGCTCGTCGGGCTCATCTTCGACGGCAACATCGAGAGTCTGATCGGCAACGTCGTCTACAACGGCAACGCAAACCGGGCGGTGGCGGTACACAGCGCCGGGATGATCGAGGCCCTGCGGAAGCTGTACGACGCCGGCGCGCTCGCCGACGAGCTGCAGGGCGTGCGAAAGCCGACGAAACCCGTTCGCTGACAGCCTCTCAGCCCCACTCTGGCGTGTGCTGACCCCGCTCAACGGCGGTTGGCGCATTCCCGGGTGTGCCCTTCGACTCCGCTCAGGGCAGGGAGGTCGTTCATGCGCGTTCGTGTCACGTTGGTGTTGGGACTGTGCCTGCTGCCAGTCCTCGTTGCCGCCCAGACCCCTGATGCCAGTGGGCCGGAGGTACTGGGCTCCATCTCGGTCGGCAATCTTTGGGACGACGAATCGAAGATCGGGTTCGGTGTCACGGCTGGGGCGGGCGCCGGCTACCGGTGGCGTGGAAGGATCGGCATCGAAGGCCGGGTTGAGCGGTTCGCGCACGACAGGACGTTCACGAGCGGCGTGCACTTCGAAGCGACCGGAACCCGGTTTCTGGGTCAGGTCTCCTATTACTGGTCCGACGGGAAGGCTCAGCCGTTTGTGGGAGGCATCTTCGGCGCGATCAAGGTCAAACAACGAAACGAGTCTCCCATCGTGACAGGCACCGACGTGTTCGAAGGTCGCGAGACCGACAAAGTGTGGGGCGCCAGTGGCGGAGTACGCATTCGACTTTCCGATCGGTTCGCGCTCAGACCAGAAGCGGGCTTGCTCTTCAGCGTGCCCAACAACTTCGTCGATATCCGGTTCGGCGTCACCGCTGCAATCACCTGGTGATCACCAGTATTTCCACCTGGGAACGACACGCTCTTCGAACGTGAACGACGGGGCCGCGCCCGGAGTAACGACAACCCGCACCCATCCGACGTTCGGCGAGCCCGGCACCTGGAGCCGGGTCAGGTTCTCGAGGCGCCGGCCGGTCGTCCGTCGCACGAGCGGGTGATCCACGAGGTAGATGTGATCGTCGCCCTGTGCGACCAGGACTGGTTTCCCGAACGCTTCAACTTCCTCTTCGAGCGCGGTCAGGAACGGCTCGTAGCGCTCGCGCTCCGGATCGCCAGGACTCCGTTCGAAACTGGGGTTCGCGTGGAAGCCGAGGATTACCGCCGCCGCCCCGGCGGTCTTGGCTTCGCCAAACGTCTCGTGCAGCCATGCCGTGGCGGCCGCCGTCCGATTGATGACGGCCTCATCGTCCTGAGGTCCTCTCCCCGGAAACCGCTCGGTGCCGTTGCCGCTGCCGATCAGATGGACGGTTGCGAACACGAGGCCCTCGTGAGTCCATCTGACGTTCTCGACGAACTCCTTGAAGGAGCCCTGAGCGGCCTGCGTCACCAGAGCGACGGGGCGGGCACCCAGACTGTGCGGCGATGAAAAGAAGATCTCGCGCAGCCGCCTGAGCCGTTCGAGCGGCACGAATCTGCCGGACTGCTGGGACCAGCAATCGGCCCATTCGTTGTCACCGGGCGTATAGATCACCGGTCCGGGCAGCGCGTTGAACCAGCCCCGACTCCGGCGATATCGCCCGTCGCTGCACGGCCGCCAGAAGATGTCGCCAATGTGGAGCACGACGTGCAGGTCGTGCGCGGCAAGATCCTTGAGAACCAGCCGGTACCTGATGTCTTCCCACAGGTAGTACGGCGCGTCGCCCAGCACGGCGAACGACAGGGCGCCTTGCGGCGTCGGTGACGGCGCCGGAGGGCCCGCGGTCATGAACACCGCCACTCCGAGCGCGGCGATGAGGGCAAAAATCCAGAAACGACGTCGCGTGTTCACCCGAGACACGAGCCAGCCCAGTCTATCGGTTGCCTTCGTAGCAAACGACTACCCTTCTTGGCCACTGCGTGGTCCACCTTCGGCCGCCGCCGTGCGGCACACACGCGATTTCGTCAGCCCTCGCGGGCACGGATTGTGCCTCTCTATTGAACGTCTAGTCTGAACGTCTATTGAACGTAGGAGTTTGAACCTCGAACTTCGCAGAGTGACGTTCGAGGTTCTTCCTGGAGGCAAAACCATGCGAGTGGAATTGACGGTAGCGCTGTTGGCGCTGACGATGCCGGTCGCCGCAGCGCAGCGCGGTGGCGTGAACGGCCTGACCGCGGCGGCCGCGCCGGCGGGATCGGCGACGGAGTTCACCATTACCGGCACCAATCCGTGCAGCTCGGTCCGCATGGCCTACGGCGATGGCGCCGTGGAGACGCGCGTCATCCGATCGGTTCCCGCGACCGTTGCGCACACCTACGCGCAGCCCGGGACCTACCAGGTGCGCGTGACGGGCCTCGGGACGTGCGTCGGGTCGGCCGCCACGACGGTGCGCACCAGGACCACGGGTGCCGCGGATGTCGGCGCCGGCCGCTTCCAGAACATGGACGTCAACGGCGACGGACGCATCACCCGCGGCGAGTGGCGCGGCAGCGCGCAGTCGTTCCGAGTCCACGACTGGAATGGCGACGGCGAGCTGTCCGGTGAGGAGGTCCAAACCGGGCGCGCGCGTCCCCGAACGGGCGACCCCGATTACACCCCCAATCAGTACGTTCTCGACGACTGGAGCGAGCAGCGTTTCCAGTCGTTGGATCGCAACCGCGACGGTCGCATCACCCGCACCGAGTGGTCTTTTGACCCTGAAGGCTTCCTGCGAGCCGACCGCAATCGCGACAACGTCCTCACGCGCGCGGAGTTCCTGAACCCGGACTTCGACGATGACCGCGGCGACCAGTTCGACGATCTCGACCTCAACGGCAACGGCCGGGTCGAGCAGAGCGAATGGCACGGCAGCCGCCAGGCGTTCCTGTGGCTCGATCGCAACCGCGACGGCGTGCTCAGTCGCGCCGAAGTGGCCGGCAACGACGTCGGCACGGGCGATCAATTCGAGAGCCTGGACCTGAACAACGACCGCGCGATCGCCTTGAACGAATGGCAATGGTCCCGCGCCAGCTTCGATCGGCTCGACACGAACAACGACGGCCGTTTGACGCGGGGTGAATTCAATTCGGCGGGTCCGATTGGCTCGACGGGGACGTCGACGCCGCTGACGGTGAGCTCGCAGGATCGCTGGACCGATACCGGCATCTACGTCGAGGCCGGCCAGATCCTTCGGTTCCAGGCAAGCGGCACCGTGCAATTGTCCGAGGACGGCAATGACGTGGCTGACGCGCAAGGGGCCCGGAGCGGGCGACGCGCGCCGAACGCCCCGCTACCCAACGCCCCGGCCGGTGCGCTGATTGCGAGATTCGGGAACGGAACGCCCGTGATGATCGGCTCCGACACGGCCGAGATCCGTGCGCCCCGGGCCGGACGCCTCTATCTCAGCGTCAACGACGACCACCTGCTCGACAACAGCGGCGAGTTCCGGGTTGTCGTGACCGTCAGGTAGGGGGACGGGAGTTTTTTCCACAGGTTTCCACACAAAGGGGACGGAGGTCGGAACCGACCTCCGTCCCCTTCCAGTTGAAACCTGTGGAAAAACTCCCGTCCCTGTCACTCGTTGCGCAGCGCAATCACGGGATCGACGCGCGTCGCCCGGAGAGCCGGGATGACGCAGGCCAGAACGGCCACAACGACAAGCACCAGAATTGCCAGGCCTGACGCCACGTCCAACGCCGTCACGCCGTACAACAGGTCGCCAAGCAGCCTCGACAGCCCGAGTGAGCCGGCAATGCCTATGACGGCGCCTATCGCGATGAGACGCGCGCCATGCCGCAGAACGACGGCCACCAACCCGCCGCGGCTCGCCCCCAGCGCGAGCCGAATGCCGAACTCGCGCGTCCGTTGCGCGACCAGGTAGGACATCACGCCGTAAATGCCGATGACCGACAGGACGAGCGCCGTCGTCGCGAACAAGCCGAGGATCCAGGTCAGGAAGGTAGACGCGGCCGTCTGCGCCTTCACGAGATCAGACATCGTCGTGACGTTGTAGACGACGATTGCCGGATGCGCGCGGCGGATCGCCGCCCGCACGGACGTCGTCACCGATCCCGGATCGACGCTCGTGCGAATGAGCAGCCCCTGCACGGTCCGGTCGAGCGCGGGGAAATAGAGGTCCGGATCGGCGGTCGGGTTAGCCGGCAAGCCGCGATACTTCACATCGGCGACGACGCCGACAATCTCGAGCCAGGGGTTCGAGGAGTCCGCCGCGCCCATCTTGATGCGCTTCCCGATGGGATCCTGATTCGGCCAGAATCGGCGCGTCACTCCTTCGCTCACAATGACCGCCGTCGCGGTCGGAGTGGCTTCGCGTTCGTGAAACGTCCGGCCCGCTTTGATCGGCATGCCGATCGTCTCGAAAAACTCCGGTGTGACGCGGTGGATGTACGCGCGCGGCCGCGTCTGCGCCGTGGTCGTGGCGTCGCCTTCCGCGGCGTAGAACGTGGCCGAGCTGCCGTCGCCGAGCGGGATGTCGCTCACGAGGCTCGCGCCGGTTACACCCGGCACCGCGCGAATCTGTGCGAGCAAGTCCGTTCCGGAGACGACGAGCGGCGGGGGCGGCGGCGCGGGCTGGCCGGGAGCCGCGGGCACCGGACCACCCGCGGGGCCTGATCCCTGCTGGCGCGGAATGCTCGCGCTCAGCGTCAGGACGCCCTCGGGCTTGAAGCCCGGGTCGATCGCCGTCAGTTTCTGGACCGAACGAATCATGAGCCCGGCGCCGATGAGCAGGACGATCGCGAGCGCCACCTCCGCGACGACCAGCGACGCACGCATGCGGTGCGATCGTCGTCCGGTGGATCCGCGGGCCGTATCCTTCAGCGCCTCGGAAAGCCTCGACCAGCGTGTGTGCATCGCCGGCGCGAGCCCGAGCAGCACCCCTGACAAGAGCGCGATGCCGATCGTGAACGCCAGCACCGACATGTTGAGTCCCGGCTGGACGAACGACGGGAACGTCACGGGACTTGCCGCGGTGAGGCCGGTGACCGCCGCCATCGCGACGCCGATTCCGGCCGCGGCGCCCACCAAGGTCAGCACGCAGCTTTCGGTGATGAGCAAGCGCAGCAGACGCGCCTGGCCGGCACCGAGCACCGTCCGGACCGCAATCTCTTTTTGACGAACTTCAGAGCGGCCAATCAGCAGATTGGCCACGTTCGCGCAGGCGATGAGCAGAACGAAACTCACGGCCGCCATCAGCGTCAGGACGACCGGCTCGAGCTGGCCGAACGTCTCGACCGCGAGCGGGCTCACCTCGACCGCGCGCTTCTCGTTCGTGTCGGGATACGCGGCTTCGAGCTGTCTTGAAATGACGTCGAGCTCGGCGCGCGCTTCGGCGATCGTCGTACCCGGCTTGAGCCGTGCCAGCGTCTGGAAGCCGCGGCTGCCGCGGTTGTCGAATGACGAGCCGCTCAGCGCGAACGGCAGCCAGAGCTGAGCCGTGTCGGAGATGCCGGCGAACCCGGGCGGCATGATCCCGACCACGGTGTACGTGCGGACGCCGGACTGAATCGTTCTATTCACAATGGACGGATCGGCGCCGAAGCGCCGGCGCCAGAGACCGTCGCTCAGAATCACGACCGCATCGCGGTTGGGAACCTCGTCTTCGTCCGGCCGGAACGTCCGGCCATGGACCGGCGTCACGCCAAGCAGCGAGAAGTACGGAGCTGAGACTGCCTCGATGGGGACGCGCTCCGGCTCGTCGAATCCCATCAGCGTCATCGTCATCGTGCTGTACGCGGCGAGATCGACGAACCGGGTTGCCTGCGCCCGCCAATCGCGATGATCGGGATAGGAATTCCCGCGCCGCTCGACGACGCCGCGCTGAACGTTGCCGATAAGCACGACCAGGCGATCGGCGTCCTGGTACGGCAGACCCCGCAACAGCATCGCGTCGACCAGGCTGAACATCGCCGTGTTGGCGCCGATGCCGATCGCCAGCACCAGGATCGCGACGATGCTGAAGCCACGCGATTTGAGGAGCGTCCTGAACGCGTAGCGAATGTCCTGGACGAAGCTTTCGAACGAGGGAAAGGTCCACATCTCGCGGGTTTGCTCCTTCAGTGCGGTGACATTGCCAAACTGGCGCATGGCTTCCAGCCGTGCCCGTTCCGGCGACGCGCCGGCGCTCTCCTGCTCCGCCTGTCGCATGGCGAGGTGAAAGGCCAGCTCATCGTCGACGTCACGCGCACGACGGCGCCGGCCGCCGAAGCTGAGCAGGCGGTGCCAGAGGCTGATCAGGTCGTGACGCCACTTCATCAGGTCGCCTGCATGAGCCGGGTGACGGCGGAGGCCACGCGATCCCAGTACGCGGCCTCCCGCTCGAGCTCGCGACGCCCCAGCGCACTCAGCCGGTAATACTTCGCGCGGCGATTGTTCTCAGAGGTACCCCAGGTCGATCGCAGCCAACCGCGCACCTCGAGGCGATGCAGCGCCGGATACAGCGCCCCCTCTTCGACGTGCAGGACATCGTTGGACGCGCGCTGAATCCCCTGCGCGATGCCGTATCCGTGCATCTCGCCGCGCGTGAGCATCTTCAGGATGAGCATGTCGAGCGTGCCCGGCAGCAATTCGCCGGTCTGCGGTCTGTCTCCCATAAGCTATTTAGGGATCGTGGCCCGATGGTCGGACGGTGTCAAGGGGACCCTCAACAGCAGCCGACGTCCCGGATAGTCGACGACGACGGTGAAGCGGCGCAGGAGGTCGGCACCGAGGATGCCGTCGAACGCGTCGCTCGCGTTGAGACCTTCGGATGCACCAGAGAGCGCGGCCTCCGGCTCGCGGATTCGCGTCTGGCCGATCGACAGCGACGAGAACGTCACAAGCTGTGACGCTACCAGGCCGTTGATTCCGACTGAAGCGGTTGCCCGGCGGCTCTGAAAGCGTTCGGTCAGGCGGTGACGAGTGACGAAAGGCGTGTTCAGGCTGAGGCCGAGATTGCTGCCGGTGTCGATCAGCAGACGCGCCGTGAGCGTGCCGCCGTCCGGCAGCGTCAGCGACGCGGGCGCGAGCAGGACGTTGCGTGAGAGCGTCACGTTCACGCTCGACGGAAAGGCGCTGGCGTCGACCGTGCCGGGCGGATGCAACACCACCCGCCCGCGCGGATAGTCGAATTCGACGACGTGCTTCGAGAGGAAATCGGTGCCGAGGACGCCGTCAATCCGGTGGCCGATGTAGGCCTGCGTCGCGCGTACAGGCACGACGTAGAGTGGGGACGGCACGAACGGCGCGGCACGGCCGATCTTGATCGTCGCGCCGTGGGTCGTCGCCATCGGCGTGAGTCCGGTCGCGACGCCGACATCCCGCCGGGCGCCGGCACCCGCGACGGGCAAGCGAAGCCTCGCGGCGGTCTCCGGATCGATCACGGTGAGCGTCGCGCCGGTGTCGACGGTGAGCCAGAAGGGCCCCTGCTCGTTGATGGTCGCCCGCGCGAAGAACACGTGCGACGCGCGCTCGACGGGCACAATCACGGGTGGTCGCGGCTGCGCCCACACGCTTGCCCCCAGCCAGCCCAGCAGGCTGCCAACTGCCAGACGTCTCATGAAGGCGGCCGTTCCAACGTAATGCACCGATAGAAACGCTACACTAGACTTCATGCCTTTCCCGCGGGACGAGCTGGTCGGCTTCCTCATAGCCGTGAGCTTCGCGGCGGGGCTGAACGTCTACGCGACAGTCGCCACCCTCGGCCTGCTCGGCCGGTTCGACGTCCTGACGCTGCCGGGTTCACTCGACCTGCTCACGAACGAATGGATCATCGGCGCGTGCGGCGCGCTCTTCCTGATTGAGTTCGTGGCCGACAAGATTCCGATGGTCGACCTGGTCTGGAACGCGCTCCAGACATTCGTGCGCGTGCCCGTCGGGGCGCTGCTCGCGTACGGCGCGACCAGCGGCCTCAGTCCTGGCGCGCAGCTGGTGGCGACCATGGTCGGCGGCAGCATCGCGTTGGCCGCGCACGGCGGCAAGACCGCGGCCCGCGCCGCCGTCACGCCCTCACCCGAGCCCGCGTCGAACTTCCTGCTGAGCGTCGCCGAGGATGCGTTCGCGATCTTCATCACCTGGTTTGCCACACAACATCCCTACCTGGCGGCCACAATCGTCGTCCTTCTTCTGGTGGTGATTGTCGTGCTGGTGCGCTGGATCGTGAAGGCGATACGCTCGCTCTGGCGCAACGCCCTGGAGCGACGCGACCGCGTCGCCGTCATGAGATGACCTCCGAGGTCGACGACCTCGGAGGTCTTTTTCACCACTAGAAACTCCAGGTATCCGTCAGTCGCTGAAAGCTCGTGACGGCGAAGACCGGCAGGTCCTTTTCGTCAATCTTGCCGCCGGGCGGCGGCGGGGCGAGGCGCTTGATCTCGGCCTTCCCTGTCACCCTTCGTTCGGACGTCGAGCGATCGGATTAGGCCTTCAGTCTTCTCGCAGGGCCACGAGCGGATCCAGTCGTGCCGCGCGGCGCGCCGGCAGATACGCGGCAAGGACCGCGACCATCGCGAGGGCTAAGACGCCGGCGGCAAACGTCGCGGGATCACTCGGCTCGAGACCGAAGAGCAGCGACTGCGCCGTGCGCGCCGCGCCCGCGGCCAGGATCGCGCCGATCACGAGACCAATCGCGAGCAGCCGCGCGGCTTCGCGCACGATCAGCACAATCACCGCGCGCCGATCCGCGCCCAGCGCCATGCGGATCCCAATCTCGCTTCGTCGTCGCGCGACCATGTACGACAGGATGCCGTAGAGACCGATCACCGACAGCAGCCCCGCCAGCGCGCCGAAGAAACCCGCAAGCGTCGCCATCAACCGCTCGAGCACGAGCGTCTGCGCGATCTGTTCAGTGAGGACGTCGAAATCCACGATCATCGCCGGGCTTACTTCGGCCAAGGCCCGGGTGATCGGGCCAATGAGCGTCGCGGGCGGCACGGACGATCGCGTCAGCAGAATCGTGTACGGCTCAGGGCTCGCCGCCTGCGCCTCCGAGATGTACGCGATGGCGCCGGATGTCTCGCGGAGATTGCGGTATTTCGTGTCACGTACCAGGCCCACGATTTCGAACGGCAGGACCGGATCGCCGGTGCCGGGCTGAAACGCGAACGTCGTTCCGATCGGCTTGTCGCCCTGCAGAATCTCGCGGACAAAGGCTTCGTTCACGATGGCGACCCGGGGCGACGAGGTCGTGTCGCGCGCCGTGAAATCCCGGCCCGTGAGGATCGTCATGCCAAACGTGTTGAAGAAGCCCTCGCTGACGCGGTTGACGTCCGAAATGCCCGCTGGTTTGAGATCGGTCCCGAGCAGCACTCGTTCGTTCCAACCGTTTCCGCTGACCGGCACCACCATCGCCTCCGCCGCCGATTCCACCCCGGGCACGGCCGCCACGCGCTCGAGAACGCGCCGGTGGATTTCCGCGCGTTGCGCGAGCGCCAGGTTGAGCGGCTGCATGTCGACTTGCGTCGACAGCACGCCCTCCGCCCGGAATCCGGGATCGAGGGTGGTGAGATTGCGGAGCGTGCGCACGAACAGCAGCGCGCCGACGATGAGCACCAGGGAGAGCGCGACCTGCGTGGCGACCAGCACCCGTCCGGTGCCAAAGCGCGATCGATCGGCCGTCAGACCGCGTCCCGCGGCCTTCAGGACGACGCCGGGCGCCGTTCGCGAGGCTCGCAGCGCGGGCGCCAGGCCGAAGAGGAGACAGGTCAGGACGCCGAGCCCGGCGGTGAACGCCAGCACGCGCCAGTCCGATTGCAGGTTGACGAAGATGATGTTGCGGCCGGCGTCGAGCAGCGCGACGAGCGCGCGGCTCGCGGCCTGCGCGACCGCCACGCCCGCAAGGGCGCCGACCATCGAGAGCAAGAGACTCTCGACAAGCAGTTGTCTCACCAGCCGGCGCCGCGACGCACCGAGCGCCAGCCGGACGGCCATCTCGCGCGCGCGGGCGCTCGCGCGCGCGAGCAGCAGATTCGCGAGATTGGCGCAGGCGATGACGAGGACGAGACCCGTGATCCCGAGCAGAATCCAGAGCGGATTCTCATACCTCGTGCGCAGCCCAGACACCCCCGAGGGCGACGGGAACGCGGACAACTTGAATTCCAGATAGCTCTTGGCATCCTCTGGCGAGTACTTCGTCGGAAGCGTGGTCTGAAAGATGCCCGCGGACAGACCCTGCAACTCGGACGCGGCCTGCTCGGCCGAGACGCCTGGCTTCAGACGCCCCATCGCGGCGAGCCACCATGCATCCGGCCTCGGAAGGAGCGGCTGTTCGCCGCCGATGATCTGTTCGGCACAGACTGGCAGGGAGAGGTCGAACGAGCGTCCGACTTCCATGCCGAAGAACGACTGCGGTGCGACGCCGATGATCTCGAAGACGTGCCCTTCGACGCGGAGCGTCTTGCCGACGACCTGACGGTCGCCCGCGAACTCCCGCTGCCAGAACGGATAACTGAGGACCAGACCCGGCGTCTGACAGTTGCGCTGATCGTCAGCGGGGCCAAATAGACGGCCCAGCTCCGGGGTGACGCCGAGGACTGGAAAGTACGTGCCCGAGACCCAGAGGTTGCGCACGTACCGGGCCTGGCCCCCGGCGGTCAGGTTCACCGTGGTGTTGCCCCAGGAGACGACCCCGGAGAACGAAGTCTGGCCCGCGGAGATCTTCTCCCACAGGGGATACGTGAGATTCGGCCGGAGTCCGCTGAACTGGCCCGTCGCATTCCGCCGTTCGGCAATCCGTATTTCGGTCAGCGATTCGGGATGGACGACCGGCAGCGAGCGCAGCGTGACGGCATTGAGCAAGCCGAAGATCGCGCTATTCGCGCCAATGCCGAGCGCGAGCGTGGACACCGCCACAGCCGTGACGCCCCAATTTCGCTTGAGCGCCCGGAACCCGTATGTCACGTCCTGCCAGATGGTGCCCATCACCGCTCGGCCGCCGCCACCGGGCACGATGGGCTCGAGATCACCGGGCCGCTCCGCTCGAGCGAACGCGCCCCTCAGGACCTCGTTCGTGTCGAGCGCCTCGCGCGCCAGCCGTTCGGCCTCGGCCTCGGAGGCCCCAGAGGCGCGCCGCTCGCGATAGCGATCGTCCAGGTCGTCCACGAGCTCGTCCACGATTTCCTGTTCGCGTTGCGCCGGCAGGCGCAGGGGGGCAAGGCGCCGCCGCAGATCGGTTCGCCATTCAGGCACGTTCAGCTCCAACAATGCGGTTGATCGCGGCCACGAAAGCGTCCCAGCCGCTGCGCTGCTCGGCCAGCACTCGCCGCCCGACCGCGGTCAACCGGTAGTAGCGCCGACGGCGCTCGCCGGGCCGCTCGACCCAGCGCCCGTTGATCCAGCCGCGTTTCTCGAGGCGATAGAGCAACGGATAGAGAGAAGGAATGTTGAACCGGACGGTCCCGCCCGATCGGTGCTCGATGAGCTTCGCGATGTCGTAGCCGTGCCGCGCACGTGTGTCGACGAGGGCCAGAATGAGCAGCTCGGCGCTGCCCTTCTTCATCTCGCGATCGAGGATCCGCCGTGTATGTCGCACAGAAACATATGCTAGTGGAACATAAAGAAAACTTCAAACTTAGAACTCAGAACTTCGGACACGGGGACGTTCGGATCCGGGCAGCGACCAAGACCGAGGCTGAACGAGCAAACGTCTCCGAAGTTCTAAGTCCGAAGTTCTAAGTTCACAGTTCTAAGTTCTAGAAGTTGCTCTTAACTTCTTCCCGTCACCGCGCTGAGGGATTCGTCGAAGATCGTGACCGCCGTGTCGGCCTGGTCCTTCGTGAGGACGAGCGGCGGCGCGAAGCGGACGGCGTTGCGGCCGGCGCCCAGAATGAGGACGCCGCGCGTGAACATTTCCTGAACCAGCCGCTCGCGCTCGGTGGTCGCGCGTTCCTTGGTCACGCGATCGCGAACGAGCTCGACGCCGATCATCAGCCCCTTCCCCCGCACGTCGCCGATGATCGGATGCTTGTCCATGAGGGCGCGCAGGCGGCTCATCAGGTACTCCCCCACGACCTCGGCGTTGCGCACGAGGCCGTCCTTGAGCACGCGAATCGTCTCGAGGGCCGCGACGCAGCTCACCGGATTCCCTCCGAACGTGGAGGCGTGCGCGCCCGGCGGCCAGGTCATGACCGCCGCGCGCGAGCTCGTGACGCCGAGCGGCAGCCCCGAGGCGATCCCCTTGGCCACCGTCACGATGTCGGCCGTGACGTCGAAGTGGTCGCACGCAAACATGCGGCCCGTGCGGCCCATGCCGGACTGCACTTCGTCGGCGATGAGCATCATGCCGTGCTGCGAGGTCAACTCGCGGAGCCGCTGGAGGAACTGCGCCGGCGGCACGACGTAGCCGCCCTCACCCTGGATCGGCTCGACGAGGATGCCGGCCACTTCGTCGGGCGAGACCAGGTGCACCAGGATCTGGTCCTCGAGATAGCTCAGGCATTCGGCGGCACAGGTGTCGGGCGTCGCGCCGACCGGACAGCGATAGCAGTTGGCGTACGGCGCGTGATAGACACCGGGCATCATCGGGCCGAAGCCCTTCCGCTGCACGTACTTGCTCGACGTCGCCGCGAGCGACCCGAGCGTGCGGCCGTGGAACGACCCGAGGAACGCAATGATGTTGACCCGCTTCGTCGCGTAACGCGCCAGCTTGAGCGCGGCCTCGATCGCCTCCGTACCAGAATTGCTGAAGAACGACCGCACTTCCCCATCGCGCGTGCCGATCGGGACGAGCGCGGCCATTTCCTCGGCCAGGCGCACCTGCGGCTCGTAGTAGAAGTCCGTGCCGGACATGTGCAGGTATTTGTGCACCTGCTCGACAATCGCCTTGACGACGTCCGGATGCGAATGACCGGTGCCGGTGACCGCAATCCCCGCCGCGCAGTCGAGGAAGACGTTGCCGTCCACGTCCTCGACGACGGCCCCTTCGCCCTTCGCCATGACGAACGGATAGTCGCGCGTGTACGACGGCGACACGCGCGCGCGGTCGCGCGCGATGATGGCCGCGGCATTCGGGCCGGGCAGCTTCGTACGGATGTTCGGGGCTTTGGACATCGCAGATCTCAGCTTACCAGCTACTTCCGCTTCCACCGGGTGCCTGCCGCAGTGTCCTCCAGCACGATCCCCTTGGCGTCGAGCTCCTGACGGATTTCGTCCGCGCGCGCGAAATCGCGGGCGTGCCGCGCGTCCCGGCGCACGGCGATCAGCCGCTCGATTTCCTCGGCCGGTACGGGCGGGCGCGCGTCCTCGGCACGCCGGAGCGCGAGCACGCCGAGCACCCGATCGACCTCGTCGATCACGCCGCGGATCTGCGCCGCGTCCGCTCGTCCGACCTCGTTCTGGTCCATGGCGGCGTGCATCTCGCGGACCAGCTCGAAGATGGTCCCGAGCGCGCCTGGCACGTTGAGGTCCTGGGCGATCAGCCCACGGAAGTCCTGGCGCGCCCGCGCGAGACGCGCGGCGATCGCGGGATTGGATGCGCGATCGGCGGTGATGCCCTCCACACGCGCGACGAAATCCGCGAGCCGCGTGACGGCGGCGTCGGCCTGCGTCAGCACGTCCCAGTTGAACAGCAGCTGCTTGCGGTAGTGGACCGAGATCAGCAGGTACCGCAGCGCGGACGCGCGGTATCCGCGGTCCAGGACGTCGCGCACCGTGAAGACGTTGCCGAGGGACTTCGACATCTTCTCGTTGTCGAGATTCAGGAACTCGACGTGGACCCAGAAGCGCGAAAACGGCTGGCCCGTCGCGCCTTCGGCTTGCGCGATCTCGTTCTCGTGGTGCGGGAAAATCAGGTCAATTCCGCCGCCGTGAATGTCGATCGGCGCTGGCCCCAGCAGCCGGAGCGCCATGGCCGAGCACTCGATGTGCCACCCCGGCCGACCGGGCCCGCATCCCACGTCCCAGCTCGGCTCCCCCGGCTTCGAGGCCTTCCACAGCACGAAATCGCGGACGTCCTGCTTGCTGTAGGTGTCGGCGTCCACGCGGGCGCCCGCCTGCATGCCGGCGTGATCGAGCCGCGCCAGCTTCCCGTAATCCGGGAACGTCGCGATTCGAAAATAGGTCGATCCGTCTGACGTGTACGTGTGGCCCCGCTCGCCAAGCGCGTTGACCATGTCGGCCATCGCGTGCAGGTTCTCGGGGTCGGTGGCACGCGGGCTCTCTTCGACCGGCTCCAGTCCCAGGGCCTCGGCGTCTGCCGCAAAGGCGTCGACCCATTGCTGCGTGTACTCGCGAAGCTCCGCGCCGGCCTCTTGCGCGGCCGCAATCGTGCGATCGTCCACGTCCGTGAAATTCCGGACCTGACGGACTTCATAGCCTTCGAGATGTCGCAGCGCCCGCCGGAGCACGTCCTGGCTGACGAACGACCGAAAGTTGCCGATATGCCCGCGCGCATAGACCGTGAGCCCACACGTGTACATGCGAACCGTCCGTCCGTCGGCCGGGACGAACTCCTGTTCGGCGCGCGTGAGGGTGTTGAACAGCCGCATCGGCACGTCGCGCGTGGTGTTATCGCTTCTCGGCGGAGAGCAGGTGCCTCACGGTCGTCGAGCGGCCCTCGCAGTGGATCTCGACAATCAGCCCGTTGGCGTCTGGTCGGAAGGTCAAATCGATGTGGAAGCCCGAGTCCGTTTCGGGACAGAGCTGGTCCATGGCCGCGGCGACCGTCGCGGCAAGCGCCGGACCGTCGGCGGCGCTCCCGCCCGCCAGTTCCGCGTATTTCTCCGCCAGTTCCGGCGCGAGCACGCGGTAGCGCCGATCAGCGGGAACGATCAGTGAGAGTGGGCGGCCCGACATCGCGCCAGAAATCTTATCAGGCTTACGTCAGGCCCCCGGCGAGAGCCGGTCTCATTTCCTCGTAGAGCGAAACCGGGAAGGATCGCAAGACATTCGGCCATTTCCGGCAACAAGTTCGCTACAGGAGAATGAGAACGGCTCGAGTCTGCCTAAATCGAGATTTTCTCGAACAGCTGCCGGGCGTGCGCCGCGTCACGCGCGATCTGCTCGCGCAGCGGGTCAAGCCCGTCGAACGCGACCTCCTCGCGCAGCCACCGGACGAAGGCCAGCCGCATGCGGGCGCCGTACAAGTCCTGCGCGCCGTCGAGGAGGTGCGTCTCGATCGTGAACCGGCCGTCGCCAATGGTCGGACGGACGCCGACGCTCGTGACCGACGAGTGACAGAGTCCGTTCACGATCGCGATCGAGGCGTAGATGCCATACGCCGGCAGCAGCTCGTTGCCGCTCACCAGGTTCGCGGTCGGGAACCCCAGCTCGCGGCCACGGCCGTCGCCGTGCACGACCTCGCCGTCGATGACGTAGTGGTGTCCGAGGAGGGCGCCCGCCTCATCCACCCGCCCTTCCGCCACGAGGTGCCTGATGCGGGTGCTCGAGACGACAAAGTCCTTGTAGAAGACCGGATCGATCTTGTCCACCTTGAAGCCGCGGTCCTGGCCGAGCGCGCGCAGAAGCGTGAAGGTGCCGGACCGATCGCGCCCGAACAGGAAGTTGGCACCGACCCAGACCTCCGAGGCACGAAGCCAGTCGATCAGCACGGTCTCGACGAACGTCTCCGGCTCCCACCGCGACAGCTCGGGCGTGAACCGGACGACCGCGACGGCCGCCATCCCCGCCTCCTCGAATGCCGCCAGCTTCTGCTCGAGGGTCATGAGGAGCGCCGGGGCCTTGTCCGGTCTCAGGACCTTGGGCGGGTGCGGGTCGAAAATCATCGCGACGGGCGTGCCGCCCCGCTCCTCGGCGTGCCGGCGTACTTCGTCGAGCAGCTTGCGATGCCCGCGATGCACGCCGTCGAAGTTCCCCAGGCCCACGACCGGGTAGGGCCACTTCGGGCGCGGCGTCTCCGGGAAGTAGGCGATCTGCATCACGGAATCTCGAGCACCAGGCCGTCGTGCGCGAGCGCCATGCCCGCGGGCAGCGACGCGCAGGTGTCGGCGTGGCCGAGGTCGTGCGCGATGTGGGTGAAGTAGGTTTGGCGGGCGCCGATCCGGCGCGCGACCGTCACGGCCTCATCCAGCGTGAAATGTGTGGGATGCGGCCGCCGGCGGAGCGCGTCGAGGACGATCGCGTCGAGGTCGTCGAGGAGCGTCAGGGAGGCTTCGGGGATGCCATTGCAGTCGGTGAGGTACGCGAACCGGCCGAACCGGAATCCGAGAATCGTCCAGGGGCCGTGCTTGAGCGGCACCGGCACGACCTCCTGGTGGCCGATCGAGAAACGGCCGCCGATCGTCCAGAGCCGTAAATCCGGCACCCCGCCGCCCCTGGGCGCGTCAGACTCGAAGACGTATCCGAACGTCCGCCGCAGGGCGCCGAGGGTCGGCGCGTCGGCATAGACCGGCATGGGCGCCCGCGACAGCACGTTGTAGCGCCGCACCTCGTCGAGCCCCATGACGTGATCGGCATGGGCGTGCGTGTAGAGAATCACGTCGACCTGACGGACCTTGTGCCGGAGCGCCTGCGTCCGCAGGTCGGGGGTGGTATCGACGAGGACCCGCAGGCCGTCGGCCATCTCGAGGTAAATCGACGGACGGCAGCGCGCGTCGCGCGGATCGTCGGACGTGCAGACAGCGCAGTCGCAGCCGATCATCGGGACCCCGTGCGAAGTCCCCGTCCCGAGAAACGTCACTCGCACAAACGAATGATGCTAGCACTGATCGATAATTCTCCCCGTGACGCACCCGCGCAGACGACGACGGCCGTCGAACAACAGGCGCAATTCGGAGCTCGCCGCTCGTGCAGCGGCCGCGTTCGCGCGTCTCGTGCGGGTGATGCAGACGCTCCGATCACCAAACGGCTGCCCGTGGGATCGCGAGCAGACCCACGCCTCGCTTCGTCCGCACTTGCTGGAAGAGACCTACGAAGCGGTCGAGACGATCGACCGCGGCGATCTCGACGCGCTCCCGGCCGAGCTCGGCGACGTGCTGTTTCAGTGCGTGTTCCATGCGCAGATCGCGGCTGAGGACGGGCGCTTCGATATCGGCGACGCGGTGGACGCCATCACGCAGAAACTCATCCGACGCCATCCGCACGTCTTCACACCCTCCGGCCGGCCGCTCGCCTCGAGTGCGCGGCGGAAGAGCCGCATCCGAACGGCGACCGCCGTCAAGGAGCAGTGGGAGGTCATCAAAGCCAGCGAACAGGCCAGTGCCGGAACCGTCAAGCGTGTCCTCAAGGGCGTTCCACGGTCCCTGCCCTCGCTCCAGCGCGCGCACGAGATCGGGCGGCGCGTGACCGCCGTCGGCTTCGACTGGGCGCACGCCGCCGACGTCCTCGACAAAATCGACGAAGAGGTGCGCGAACTCCGCGCCGCGATGTCCGAGAGTCCCACCCGCGCCGCCGAGGAGTTCGGCGATTTCCTGTTCTCGCTCGCCAACCTCGCCCGAAAGCTCGGGATCGAACCCGAATCGGCACTTCGGACGGCTAACGACAAGTTCACGCGCCGCTTCGACGCGCTGGAGGAGTGGTTCGAACGGCAGGGACGATCGGTCCACGACGCGTCGCTCGAGGAGCTCGAGGTCGGGTGGAGAGCGATCAAGCAAAGTCAGAAGGCAGAAAGCAGAAAACCCAGCCTCACTTCCCCGTCATCCGCACGTCCCAAGTCCGGCCGCTCATCGAACGAACGCTGACCCGCCAGCCGTCCGTGTCGACAATGACCGCCGCGTCGCGATCGGTGCGGAAAATCTCGGCACCCGCGTTGACGAGACGTCCGAGCACGTCAGGGGCGGGATGGCCGAACAGATTACCGCGGCCGGCGCTGATGAGCGCGACGTCTGGTCGATAGCTCGACACCAAGGCGGCCGAGCTCGACGTGCGGCTGCCGTGGTGCGCGACCTTGAGCACGCGCATCATGGCTCTCTCGCCCTCGTCCCACGTTCGGCGCTCGAACTCGGATCCCG
Organism: Vicinamibacterales bacterium; assembly: GCA_035633215.1. Lineage (GTDB taxonomy): Bacteria > Acidobacteriota > Vicinamibacteria > Vicinamibacterales > SCN-69-37 > DASQFI01. The sequence goes on from DASQFI010000007.1 coordinate 192,333, forward strand.
CGTCGCCGGTGAGGAGAAACTCGACGCGGCCGTAGACGAGACGCAGAACCAGCGAGTCGTCGTTTCGCACCTTCTGACGCTCCCAGTCGGGTGGCGGCGGGTGCAGGACCTCGAGCAGCACCTCTCCGACTTCGAGCCGATCGCCGGATTGAAGCCTTCGCCACACGCTGCCGGTCGCGCGCGCGACGTCGCGCAGGGTCTGGAGTTCGCGGCTCCGCGGGACGGGAACGCCCTCCCAGACCTCCCGCGGCTCGAGGTCGGCCACGACCGCCCGCGCGCCGCCGATGTGGTCAAGATCGCCATGGGTGATCGCGAGCCAGTCGAGTCGCCGAATCCCGAGCGCCCAGAGCGCCGGGGTGACCACACGACCACCAATGTCGAATGGGCCCGGGGATCCGCCGGTATCCACCAGCAGCGATTCACCCGATGGAAACTGCACGGCAATCGCGTCGCCCTGACCGACATCGAGCATCGCGACGCGCAGCCGGTCGCGCGAGGGGCGCGTGGTTCCGAAGTCCGGCGCGGTCATCAGAACCACCGTCGCGACGGCCGCCACTCCGAGGCTGAGCCGGCGGGCCCTTGCCGGAGCGTGCGGACGGAGCGCCGCGGCCCACGCCAGGTAATAGAGGATCGTCCAGCCGGTGGACACCGGCGGCACGCGCCACGACAACCACGGCGCGATGTCGACAAGCGCCGCCGAATTCAGAAGCCAGGTCGCGGCCAGGTCGGCGACACTCGCGGCGGTCGCCGCGCCGGCGGTCCACCACGGATCGAGCACGGCCACGAGCAATCCGGCCAGCTGCACGATGGCCATCGCGGGAATAGCGATGAAGTTCAGGACGAGCCCGGCGAGCGTCACACGGGAAAACACCGCGGCGCCGATCGGCATCAGCGCCAGCTCGGCCGCCAGCGTCGCGCCAAGGATCGACCTCGGGAGTCTTTTCGAGCGGCCAAAAAGACGCCCGAGGTCGTCCGCGTAGAGCACGATCGCCAACGTCGCGCCGAACGACAGCCAGGCGCCCACGTCGACCGCCGCGAGCGGATCGACGCCCACGATCAGGATCGCGACGGTCGCAAGCACGTGGACCGCGCGCGGGACCAGGCCGGCCAGTCGGGCGCCGAGGTAGATCGCCGCTGCGGTGACGGCACGCTGGACGGACGACTCTCCGCCGACGACCCAGCCGTAGGCCAACACGATGACCAGCGCGAGACACACACCCGCCCGATGGGGCCGCACGACGAGCCGCACTGCGCCAATCGTGAGCAGAACGAGCAATGCGACGTTTCCGCCAGAGATGGCGATGACGTGATAGGTGCCAGCCGCCTGCAGGCGACGCTCGACCTCGTCGGAAAGACCCGCACGGTCGCCGATCAGAATCGCGGTGACGATCGCCGCCTGCGTCTCACGATGGACGTGGCTGGCAATGGCGTCTCGAACGTGACGACGAACGGCCGCCGCCGTTTCGTGCCACCAGGGCGCGGGCTCGACCGTCACGAGCGCCGCACTCTTGATGGTGCCCGCGAGGTGGTACGGCCGGCGCAGCGCCTGGAGAACGTCTTCGGAACTCCCGGGATTGAGCAACACCTGCGGCCGGCGCAGTGCAACCGGCGCCACCACGGCGCGCCCGGCGGTCCAGTCGCGCGTCCGGGCCGCGGCCAGTTCGCCAGCCACATAGGCCTGGACGCGCCCTGGCGCGGGTCGCCACTCGCCGCCCTCCCGGATTTCGCGAACGTCGATCACGAGCCGGACGCCAAAGCCCGTCCGGGCGGCGTCACCGGCGAGCCGGCCGCGCACGATTACAAGGTCGGGCGCGCGAGCGCTCTCGCCCGCCGCTTCATCCATCCACTGGACGAGAAGCGGCGCGACGGCCTGGTCGCGCGCGAGCGCACCATGGGCGGCCCCAATTGCAACGACCGCCCCGAGCGCGAGGACGTGGCGCAGTGTGCGTGCGTCAGGCAGGAGCGCGAGTGACGCGAGCGCGAGGGCACTTGCAACCGCGCCCGTGAAGACGACCGTGGTGACGAGCCCTGCCGCAACGCCCGCGACGAGGCACGCGGCAATCAGCGGACCCGGGCCTGAGTGCGAGTGGAATGGGCCATCGGCCATCCATCGCCCGTCGTGCAAGAACCGCGCTCCCTGCTACGCGCGCCGATCCGCCACGCGCGCATCGCGGATCGCAAAAATTGCGAGATGACCTCCGAGGTCGTTTCGCGCTTTTTGCTATTCTCGTGGCGCCGGGGGATGACATGAAGAGGTATCTGGGCGTGCTCGCGGTGCTGTTGGGGGCGACGCAGCTGGCCGCGCAGAATATCGCGCCGATTCAAGCCGGCGATATCGTCATCACCGGCGGCCAGCTGTTCGACGGCGTGCGCGACACCCTCACGCCGAACACCGGCCTCATCGTCCGCAGCGGAATCCTGCTCGAAGTGGGGGCGTCGCTCGCCGGGCGCGAGCTCGGCACCGCGCAGGTGGTCAAGCTTGCGGCGGACGAGACGATCCTGCCCGGGTTCTTTGACCTGCACGCGCACTACGCGATCGACCTCTTCGGTCAGGACCGCGTCGACGAGTTCACGATCAATCCGCTGATCTTCCTCGCCAACGGCGTGACGTCGACCTTCCCTGCCGGCGAAGTCGATCCCGAAGGCATGATGGGCGCCCGGCGCCGTATCGAGCGCGGCGAGCAAATCGGCCCGCGCATTCACAGCTCAGGACCGTATTTCGGCACGGCCCGGCCGGGCTGGCGGAACGCCGACTGGACGCCGGATCGCATCCGCAAGGACGTGGACGACTGGGCGGCGCGCGGCGCGCGCGGCTTCAAGGCGAAGGGCATCCACCGCGACCATCTCCCCGTGCTCATCGAGCGGGCGCACCGGCATGGCCTGCCCGTGACCGGCCATCTCGACTCGGGCAGCGGAGCGTCGGTCAACCCACGAGACGCGATCTACATGGGGATCGACCGGATCGAGCACTTCATGGGCGGCGACGCGATTGTCGCGACGCGCGGCGCCTACTCGTCGCTCGAGCAGCTCGACGTCACGCGGCCCGAAGTGGACGCGATCATCGAGCTCTATCTCAAGCGACGCGTCTATTACGACGCGACCGTTTCCGCCTATGGCTACTGGTACGACCCGAAGGACGAGCGCGTCTTCAAGACCTGGATGGACGAGCAGAGTTTTCTGACGCCGCACGCGCGTGAAGTGGCCAACTCACGTCTGCCCCGCCGGCCCAACGAACAGTTCCGCCGCATTTACGAAGTGAAATTCAAGGAAGTGAAGCGCTTCTACGACAAGGGCGGCGCCGATCTGATTACGGTCGGCACCGATCACCCGAGCTGGGGTGAATTCCTCTCCGGCTTCGGGTCGCACCGCGAGGTCCGAGCCCTCGTGCTGGCCGGCATCCCGCCGGCCGCGGTCTTGAAGATGGCGACAATCAACGGCGCGCGCGCGCTGCGGATGGGCGATCAGCTCGGCTCGATCGAGGCCGGTAAGCTCGCGGACCTCGTCGTCGTGCGCGGCAATCCCCTGACCGACATCACGAACACGCGCAACGTGCGCCTCGTGATGGTGCGCGGGCAGCTCCACGAAGCCGCGGCGCTGCTCGCATCGGCGAAGGGCAAGATGGGCCCCGTCACGCCAGCCGACGACGACTGGTGGAAGGGCGCCGTGCGGTTCAAGACCGGCTCTTCAATCGATCGATAGAGCGACCGCTCAATCGATCGATGCACGTTTCTATTTTTCAATCAGTTCCATCGTCATCGTCGTCTTCGTGAGCGCCGACATGTTCAGCGCCGAGCCATCCGGCGCCGTCATGCTCATCGTCATCGGCAGCGTGGTCTCGAAGGTCGTCTTCTGCGTGCGTCCGAGTTTGCGGTCGAACAGCATCTCGCCCTGGCCGGTACCATCGGTAAACTGAATCGTCATCGGCATGGGCATCGGGGGCGGCGTTGCGCCGGGGGCCGCCTTGATCGTGGCGGTCGAGGCAATCCGGGCCAACTCCTTGCCGCCGATCGTTTCCACGCCCTTCAAGCTGAAGTTCGTCGCGATGGTCATCGTCCCAAAGGGATTGGGCATCGTGATCTCGTTCTTCCACGAGTCGCCCGCTTTGACCGGGGTCGTGGGCAGGTGTCCGAAACCTTGGCCGAAGGATCCCTTCATGGCGTCGTCGGTCAGCATGCTGTCGAGGCCGCCGAGCGCTCCCATCGCGCCCGAGGGCGCGGTTTTCTTCAGCTTCTCCATGATGGCGCTCATGCCCTCGATCTTCTGAATCGCACCGTTCGGGCTCATCATGAGCGTGATCGACTCGCCGATCATCGCGCCCATCGACGCGGCAATCTGGGCGATGATTTCGTTAGCATTCGGGTCGGGCGGCTGCGTGCTGTCATAGACGAAGGTGCCCATCGGCGTCCCCATCTCCATGCGCATCGACTCGAACTTGTTTTGCACGGTGGCGGTGCCATCCGCGGCGACGTCCTTCGTCGTCATCTCCTGGACCTGCGTCATGACATTACGCACGTTCATCTCGCCGAGGCCGGGGACGCCGGTCATCGCGGCATTGGTTTCCTGGACGACCCGATAGCGGAGTACCTCCCCCTTCGTCCAGCGATACCGGAGCACGCCTTCCTGACCACTGAGAGACGACGCTGCACCCAGGACGACCGCGACGACGGCGCTTCCGACGGCAAGAGCCGTTCTCACTCTCCTGTAGCGAGCTGAGTGCCGGGAGTGGACCGAATGTCTCACGATACTTGTCGGTTTTGCTCTACGAGGAAGTGAGAACGGCTCAAGACTCACGCGCTTCATGGACTCCTCCAATTCAGTTATTGAGTTATTGGGTTATTGAGTTATTGGGTTATTGAGCTACTGAAAACCTTTCAGTCACTTCCCGCAACGCAATCAATAGCCCAATAACGCAATAACTCAATAACTCAATTGCCCCACCGCTTACCGGCTCACGATCGCCATCAAGTAGCGCAGTTCGTCGTCAACCGCCTGCTGATCGTCCACGGTTTCGGCGATCACCTCACGCAGGCTCGACGCGAACTGACGCCTGAGCCGGTGCACGGCGACGCGCAACGCCCCTTCGGTCGCGCCCAGACGGCTTGACAGCGTGGCGTAAGACGCCGGCTCGTCGCCGGTCAGGAGCGGCCGGAGCTCATCGAACATCCGTCGCCGCGCCGAGCCTTCGTACCGCGCGGCAAGCCGCGTCATCGCCGCATCGATCGCGGCGAGCGCCCAGCGGCGCTCGTAAAGACGTTCCGGGGTGAGGTCGTCACTCGGCTCGCGATGGAACCGCCGCTCTTCGGTCTCGACCTCGATCGGCACGTGCGCGACTCTACCGCCGCGCTTCAGCGCCATTTCGGCGTCGCGTTCATTGGCGAGGAAGTGGCGCACGGACGCGAGGAGGAACGTTCGAAAACGGCCGCGCGCCTGCTCGGCGTCGCGAAAATAGTTTTTCTCGAGCACGCGCGTGAAGAACGCCTGGGTCAGGTCGCGCGCGTCATCGGACGATCGCCCGCTGCGGCGAATGAACGCATAGACGGGAAACCAGTAGGTCTCGCAGAGGGCCGCGAACGCAGAGGCGGCTTCGGGCGACCCGGGATGACGGGTCGCGAGCACGAGGGTCCATCGTGTCGTTGCGAAGCGCCGCTGATTGGGTTCCGGGGCCATTACAGGGTGAGTCCAGTCATTCTCAGGCCAGGCCGATACAGGGTTCAAGCGCCCGAAAGTGGGCATATGGCGGTTTCGCTTTTGTTGCCTAAAGCGGGTATTCTGAATTTGGCTTCGTTTTAGGCACCGCCAGTTATGAGGCATCAAACAAAGGAGATCGTATGAGCATGGGTATCCGACGCTGGGTTGTCCCCACCTTGGTAAGTCTGGCTTTGATGTTCGCCGTGACGCCCGCGTGGGCACAAGGGAATCAACAGAACGTCAGCAACCAGGACTCGGGCATCGGCGTCGGCGTCCTCGCCGGAATCGTCCGGCCACAGGTCAAGCTCGAAGGCTTTGATGAGTTTTTCGAGAACAAGAACGGAACCATGCTCGGCCTGTGGGTCGGCGGCAACAAGAACGGCCTGATCGGATTCACTGGCGAGTTTATCTATCTGTGGAGAAAGGCCGACACCCCTCTCGGCGAACTGAAGTTCCCAGCGTTCGAAATTCCAGCCGTGTTTCACATCAACTTTGGCTCGAGCGATCGCAACAAGGCGATGGGCTATGCGCTGGTCGGTCCAGTCTTCACGTTCAACCTCAAGCAGAAGCTCGACGGCGTCGATGTTGAAGACGACAATGATTTGAAGTTCCGAGGAGCTGACATCGGCATCATGGCCGGTGGCGGGTTTGAGGTTATCCGAATCGGCGTCGAGGTCCGCGGCAACTGGGGCCTTCGGAATATCTCCGAAAGCGGCGGCGTCAACGACATCAAGACGCGCTCGATCGAGTTCGTCGTGAAGTTCCGGTTCAACTAGGCGTTCAGATTTCCAACGACCACAAGCGTGGTCGTCCGCGATGCCAGGCAGGGGCGGGCTCAGGCCCGCCCCTATTCGTCTTCCCTCGTCCGGTCTCGCGACTGCTTCACCCTCGCCCGCCGCTGCTTGGACGCCAGACGACGCTCGCGCGACGCCGTCGTCGGCCGGGTCTTGCGCCTCGGCTTCGGCCGCCGGGCCGCCTGGCGTAGCAGCGCAACCAGCCGCCCGCGCGCGGCCGCGCGATTCTGGGTCTGCGTCCGATGCTCGTGCGCCTGAATGAGCAACCGGCCATCGGCCATGATCCGATTGCCCGCGATCGCCGCCAGCCTCGCCTTGATTTCGTTCGGGAGCGATGAACCCGCGACGTCGAACCGAAGCTCGACGGCGGTGGCGACCTTGTTCACGTTCTGGCCGCCTGGCCCCGACGCGCGCACGAAGCGTTCTTCGATGTCGCGGTCGTCAATCTGAATTGCGTCTGAGACGATGAGAGCGGCCATTTATCGATCGCTCGATCGATCTATTGATCGATTGAAACACATTCCTGATCGATTGAAACACATTCCCACTAACTATCGCATGGCTTCTGTTGTCAGGTATCGGTACACGACTCTCAAGCCGACAAGTACGTGGCGACGGAGGACAGATGAGCGGCTGGTTGAGACAGATTTGTTGGTGTGTCGGGGTTGGCGTGATGCTCGCGCTGCCGGCGAGCGCTCGAGCGCAAAGCGTCGGCGTGGAAGGCGGATTGAGCCTGTCCACGCTCAAATCACAAGACGACGAGGCGGATTTCCTCGACCGGCTCGTCGCGCCCACGGGCGGCCTGTTCGTCGTGTTCGGCCCCAATGCCGTGACCGGCCGGATCGACGTGCTGTACTCGGTCCGCGGCGCCAAGTTCGAGCTCGGCGAGTACAGGTTCACGTACCTCGAGATTCCAGTCGGGGCGCAAATCCACGTCGCGCGGACGAGCAACTCCGACGTCCACATCTTCGGCGGGACGTCGCTCGGTATCAAGCTCGACGCGAAGCTCTCGCAGACCAACGATGCCGACGTCGAACTCGACGACGAAGTCGAGGATCTCGATCTCGGAATCTACATCGGCGCGGGCGTCACCTTCGGGCGGTTCGTCGTCAACGGCCGCTACACTCACGGCGTTCGGAATATCAGTGTGGGAGGGCCCGAGCTCAAGAACCGATCGTTTGCCTTCATGGTGGGATTTAGGCTGAACTAAGAACCCTTCCATCGATCTATCGATCTATCGATCCATTGAAAAACCCTGATTGAAGAAACTGCAACGTCTCCCAAGGACGGGCGTTGCAGTTCCTTCAATCGTTCAGACAGATCTCCCACAAATCCGGGGCCGGCATTGGGCATGGCCGATGCAGAGAGCACCGGTCATGAATCCACAGGAGCTGCAGCGACGGACGTTCGACTTTTCGGTGCGGGCGTACAAGTTCGCTCGGCCCCTTCTGCGAAATGTCGAGACACGTCGCATTGGCGATCAGCTTATTCGGGCATCAACTTCGATTGCCGCCAACTACCGCGCTGCGTGTCATGCCCGATCGAGGCGAGAGTTCTGTTCCAAGATCGGGACCGTACGGGAAGAGGCGGACGAATCGCTGTTCTGGCTAGAGTTCATCCGGGCCGCTGGCCTTGCCTCCGGGCAGGTGTTGAACGAGCTTCTGGCCGAAGCGAAGGAACTGTCGGCAATCTTCGCCGCCTCATATCGCACCGCGAGGCGGCGCCTGAACGCGGAACGACGTGAACGCCGTCAGCAGCGTCTCGAAGCCGCGCGGGCGAAAGGCTCGTGAGACAAGCAAGTCTTCAATAGATCGATAGAGCGATAGATCGATGGAAGCGCTTTTCAATCCATCAATTCTTCGCGGTCAACTCCTGGTGATACTCCTGGAGTGACTTCACCGTCAGCCCTTCCGTTTTTAGCGCGGCGATCGCGCTGACGGCCGCGGCCGCGCCGGTGAGCGTTGTGATGCACGGCACGCCCTGGAGCATCGCCGCGCTCCTGACCGTACGGTCGTCGAAGAACGACTCGCGCCCGAGCGGCGTGTTGATGACGAGCGCGATCCGCCGATTGAGGAGCTCGTCGCCCACGTGCGGGCGCCCTTCGTTCACCTTGAAGATGATGTCGGCCTCGAGGCCGTGCGCGCGAAGGTAAGCGGCCGTGCCGCGCGTCGCCACCAGCTTGAAGCCGAGGCTCGCGAGCTCGCGCGCGACCGGCAGCACGTTTGGCTTGTCGAGGTTGTTCACGCTGATGAACGCGGTGCCGCTGTCCGGGAGGTGCTGACCGGCGGCCATCTGCGCCTTCGCGAACGCCGATCCGAACGTCTCGGCGCCGCCCATCACCTCGCCGGTGGACTTCATTTCCGGCCCGAGCAACGTGTCCACGCCAGGGAAGCGCACGAACGGGAAGACCGGCGTCTTGACGAAGTAGCCCGAGACGTGCAGGTCGTCGGTAAGCCCGCACTCGGCGAGCGAGCGGCCGATCATCAGGCGGGCGGCGACCTTGGCGAGCGGCATGCCCGTCGCTTTCGACAGATATGGCACCGTCCGCGACGCGCGTGGATTGACCTCCAGCACGTACACGACGTCGTCTTTCACCGCGAACTGCGCGTTCATCAGGCCGACGACTTTGAGCGCGCGCGCGACCCGGCGGGTGTAGTCGCGGATGGTCATGATGTGCCGGTCGCTCAACTGGAAGGCTGGCACGACGCAGGAGCTGTCGCCGGAGTGGATGCCGGCCTGCTCGATGTGCTCCATGATGCCGCCGATGACAACCGCGCCGCCGGCATCGACGAGCGCGTCCACGTCGATCTCGGTCGCGTCCTCGAGAAACTTGTCGACGAGGATCGGATGCTCGGGCGAGGCCTGGACCGCGTGACGCATGTAGCGATCGAGCGTCGCCGTGTCGTAGACGATCGCCATCGCGCGGCCGCCCAGCACGTAGGAGGGGCGGACGACCACCGGGAAGCCGATGGTGGCCGCCACCTCGCGCGCCTCCTCGGCTGACGTCGCGGTGCCGCTCGGGGCCTGGGGAATACCCAGGTCCCAGAGGAGCGCGGCGAACCGCTTGCGATCTTCCGCAAGATCGATGGAATCGGGCGGCGTGCCGAGAATCCTGACGCCGGCGGCCTGGAGCGGCAGCGCCAGCTTGAGCGGCGTCTGCCCGCCGTACTGCACGACACACGCGACGTCCCCGCCCGCGCTGCGCTCCCGCTCGATGACCGCCTGCACGTCCTCGAACGTCAGGGGTTCGAAGTACAGCCGATCGACGGTGTCGTAGTCGGTGGACACCGTCTCCGGATTGCAGTTCACCATCACCGTCTCGTAGCCTTCATCGCGCAAGGCAAACGCGGCGTGGCAGCAGCAGTAGTCGAACTCGATGCCCTGGCCGATGCGGTTTGGCCCGCTGCCGAGGATGACGACCTTCGCCCGCGGCGTCGGGTCGGCTTCGCACTCCGACTCGAACGTGCCATAGAGGTACGGCGTGAAGGACTCGAACTCGGCCGCGCAGGTATCGATCCGCTTGTAGGCCGCCACGAGACCGGCGTCCTGCCGGCGGACGCGCAGGCTCGCCTCGTCAAGGCCCAGCAGGACCGCCAGGTCGACGTCGGCAAACCCGGCGCGCTTGAGCTCGCGCAACAGGTCGTCCGACAGGTCGCGCGCACCGACGGCCGCCGCCGACTTCGCGAGCTCGACGATCTGCTGAAACTGCGTCAGGAACCAGCGGTCGATGTGCGTCAGGCGGTGGATTTCCTCCACGGCCCATCCCCGGTCGAGGGCGCGGAACACCGCCCACATCCGCCGGTCCGTCGGAATCCCGAGGGCATGCTGCAGTGAGGCGAGATCCTCCTGCTCGGCCGGACCGCCCGAGGTGGCCTGGCCCAGGAGCTGACCGCTCTTCCCCAGGTCGAGCGATCGAAACGCCTTCAGGAACGCCTCCTTGAACGTCCGCCCAATCGCCATCGCCTCGCCCACCGACTTCATTTGCGTCGTGAGCGAGCGGTCCGCCTGCGGAAACTTCTCGAACGCCCAGCGCGGCACCTTGACGACGACATAGTCGATGGTCGGCTCGAACGAGGCGGGCGTGAGGCGCGTGATGTCGTTCGGGATCTCGTCCAGCCGGTAGCCCAGCGCGAGTTTCGCGGCGATCTTGGCGATCGGGAACCCCGTCGCCTTCGAGGCAAGCGCCGAGGACCGCGACACGCGCGGGTTCATCTCGATCGCCACCATGCGTCCGTTCGTCGGGTTCACGGCGAACTGGATGTTCGACCCGCCGGTCTCGACGCCGACCCGGCGAATGATGCGCCGCGCGGCGTCGCGCATGCGCTGGTATTCCTTGTCGGTGAGCGTCAGGGCCGGCGCCACCGTGATGCTGTCTCCGGTGTGCACGCCCATCGCGTCGATGTTCTCGATCGAGCAGATCACGACGAAGTTGTCCGCGCAGTCGCGCATGACCTCGAGCTCGAATTCCTTCCACCCGATGACCGACTCTTCGACCAGGATCTCGTGGACCGGACTCATGCCGAGGCCGCGGCGGGCCAGCTCGCGGAACTCCTCGATGTTGTAGGCGATGCCGCCGCCCACGCCGCCGAGCGTGAACGACGGCCGGATGATCACCGGGAAGAGGCCGATGTGCTCGGCCGCTTCGTAGGCCTGTTCCATCGACCGCGCGTAGAGGCTCTCCGGCACCTCGATGCCGATCGACCGCATCGCTTCCTTGAACTTGAGGCGATCCTCCGCCACCTGGATGGCGGTCACCGAGGCGCCGATGAGCTGAACCCCGTGACGATCGAGCACGCCGCGCTCGCCGAGCTGAACGGCCAGGTTGAGCGCGGTCTGCCCGCCGACCGTCGGCAGAAGCGAGTCGGGCCGCTCGCGCTGAATGATCTGCTCGATGACCTCCACCGTCAGCGGCTCGACGTACGTCCGATCGGCGATCTCCGGGTCGGTCATGATCGTCGCCGGATTGCTATTGACGAGGATGACCTCGAGCCCCTCCGACTTCAGCGCCTTGCACGCCTGCGTGCCGGAATAGTCGAACTCGCACGCCTGCCCGATCACGATCGGGCCGGAGCCGATGACGAGGACGCGACGGAGGTCGGTGCGCTTAGGCACGCTTCTCCATGTCTGTCAGGAACTGCGAGAACAGATAGTCCGCGTCGTGCGGACCGGGCGACGCCTCGGGATGGTACTGCACGCAGAAGACGGGCTTCGACGCGTGCCGGAGGCCTTCGATCGTGCCGTCGTAGAGGTTCAAATGGGTCACCTCGACGTCGTGCGGGAGCGAGCCGGGATCTACAGCGAATCCGTGATTCTGGGAGGTGATTTCGATCTTGCCGGAACTGACGTCCTTGACCGGATGATTCGCGCCGCGGTGGCCGAACTTGAGTTTGAAGGTGCGGGCGCCCATCGCGAGGCCGAGAATCTGATGGCCGAGGCAGATGCCGAACGTCGGGACCTCGCTCTTGATCAACTCGCGCGCATTGTCGATCGCGTAGTCCAGCACGGCCGGATCGCCCGGGCCGTTGCTCAGGAAGACTCCGTCCGGCCTCGTCGCCAGCAGCTCGGAGGCAGGCGTGGTCGCCGGAAACACGCGGACGTCGCAGCCGTGCGCGGCGAGCCGGCGCAGGATGTTCCACTTCATGCCGTAGTCGTAGGCCGCGACTCGCAGGAGCCGGTCCGCGCGCCGGCCCGGCGCCAGCACGAACTCGGGATCGTCCGACTCCACCGGCCGGTAGTCGAACGGTTCGGCGCAGGTCACCCCGCGCACGAGATCCGATCCTTCCATCTTCGGGATCGCCCGCGCCTTGTCCACCAGCTCGTCGGGGTCCGGACGCCCCGTCGCGATCACGCCGCGCATGACGCCCGACGATCTGAGCAGGCGCGTCAGCGCCCGCGTGTCGATGTCCGAGATGGCGACGATGCCCTGCCGGACGAGGTAGTCCCGCAGTGTGCCCTCGGCGCGCCAGTTGCTCGCGACCGGCGACTCGTCGCGAATCACGAACCCGGCAACCTGCACGCCGCGCGACTCGACGTCCTCGCCGGCGATGCCGTAGTTGCCGACCTCCGGACACGTCATAGTGACGATTTGCCCGGCATAGGAGGGATCCGTCAGGACCTCCTGGTACCCGGTCATGCTCGTGTTGAACACGACCTCGCCGGAGGTCTCCCCGGGCGCGCCAACAGACTTGCCGCGGAACGACTGACCGTTTTCGAGGGCGAGAAGGGCGTCCATAGGTGTCTTGATGTCCGAGGACCGGGACCGACCCGACTATCGCACGAGCTGGAGCGTGACGGCGAGCCTGGCCGGGGTGCCCGGGGTCACGAGGACCTCGGTCGAAAGCGGCACATAGCCGGTCAGCTCCAGGCGCACGGCATGCCGTCCCATCATCACTTCCGGGATTTGCACCGGCGTCACGCCCGCCGCTCGACCGTCGATCGTCACACGCGCGCCGCGCGGCCGGGAATCCACCAATATCGAACCTTTCGTGGCCGACGTGTTGGCCGTGTCCACACCCGGCTCGAGCTGGACGGCAACGGTCTGCGACGGTTGCGAGCGCGTCAGCGTCACGCGATCGGTACGCGGCACGAACCCGGGGCGCGCGACCTGCAGGGTATGCGCGCCAAGTCCGAGGTCGCGAATCGTGATCGGCGTCTCGCCATGCAGCCGGCCGTCCACCCGCACGATCGCGCCCGAAGGCGTTGAGCGGACGACGAGGCGCCCACGAACGTCGGCGACGCGGGCCGCGCTCGGCGGCGGCGTCGGACGCGATTCGCGAGCCTGCGCGGATGCCGTTGGACTCGAGGGTCGCGACTCCGGCGGGGCGGGCGCCGTCGGCGGCTTCTGCGGCGGCTCCGCAGTGATCGGCACGTCTGTGGTCGTCCGGCTTCCGGGCGGCGCGGTCCTCACCTGCGAGACCACCGTTGCCACGCGGCGAATCCCGAGGGCGTAGCCAATGACGCCGCCGGCCAGGAGACACGCGACCGCGACGGCCGCGATCGCCCGCCACGGGTACGCCGGCGGTTCGTCGAGCGCCGTGTTTCGTGTGCTGAAGATCGGTTGGAGATTGCCCGAACCGGCAAGCGAGATCTTGGCGTTGCCGAGTGCCGGATGCGGCCCGGTGGAGGAGACCGGCGGCGGCGCGATCGCCACGGCGGGAATCCGCGGTTCCGCTGACGGCGATGGTGGCGCCGGCGCAACATCCCCCGCCGGCATGGGCGGGTCGGGTGCCGGCGGCTCGCGACGGACCGGAATCTCATCCGGCACGGGAAGCTCGGGCGGCGAACTCCTCTCTGACGGAAAGTCTATTTCGGCCGGTGGCTGGGTCTCCGCAGGAAGGGGCGGCAGCGGCAATGTGACCGGTTCCGCGGGTTTCGCCGGTTCGACTGTCGTCACGGCGCGCTGTGCGGGAGGTGGCGCGGAGCGCGGGGCATCCACCGGGGGCGGGTGCCACGTTCGGGGCGTCGGCGGCGTCAAAGGAACGGTCCTGGAAACTGTCCTTTCCGGCTGGACCGGCGCCGCGACGTGCGCAGCGGCCGGCAGGACGGCGCCTTCGCCTCGCGCGATCGCTTCGAGCGCCGCGACGAAGGCCGTCGCGCTCTCGTACCGATTCTCGGGCCGTTCCGCCAGCGCAGCACCGATGACCTTCCGGACGTTGACGCGCTGCTCCGGCGTCAGATCCGGCGCGAGTGTGCCGTCCTGCTCCCCGGAGCCCAACGGCCGACGTCCGGTCAGGACCTCATGCGCAATCGCGCCGAGGGAATAGACGTCCGCGCGGATGTCCCACGACTCCCCAGCCGCGCGTTCCGGCGCTGTGTAGGGCCGCCGGATTGGCGGCTTCGCGCCGATCGACTCGAGCGCCTGCACAATCCCGAATCCGGTGACACGGGTGTCGGCCGTGCCGGGCGAGACGATGACGTCGCGCGGATGCAACGCGCCGTGCCCTCTGCCCTCGGCCCACGCGGCGTCGATGGCGCGCCCGATGTCGATGAGCAGCGGCAGCGCTCGTCCGAGACCGGGCGTGAAGTCGCGGAGCGCGACGTCGAGCGATTCACCCGAGGCATACTCCATCGCGACGAACGGCGACGTGCCTTCGAGCCCGGCGTCGAGCACGCGGACGATGCCCGGATGAGTCGTCGGATTTGCCGCAAGACGCCGCAATGCGTCGGCGAGGCGCGCGACGTCCTCGGGCACGAGATCGAGCTTGAATGCCTTGACGGCGACGAGACGATCGACCTGCGGCTCGTACGTGCGAAAGACGGGACCGAGAACACCGCTGCCAATCTGATGCAGCACGCGATAGCTGCCGAATGCGGACGGAGGGGTCGAACCGGCGGCGTCTTCGAAAGGCAGTGGCCTAACTCCTGAGCAGCAAGAGAACTGTAGCACTTCTCGAGCGCTCGCGGGAGCGGCTGCTGAATGTAGTAAATTGGGCAGCCGTGTCCGGCGACTCCGAGATCCTGCCCGCCGCCGGGGTCGTGCGCGACGCGATCGATCTTCGGCGCCTTCCCTGGATTCGTCCGCTTGTCACGGCGTATCTCGATGATTTCGGCTCGGTCGCGCCGCTGTTCGCGGGGAACCCGAAAGAACCCGCGGCCTGGCGATCGGCGATTCGGCGAGTAACGAACGCGCCTCGACAGCGCGCGGCGCTGGCGACGGTGCTCACGAGACAGCTCGAGCAGCGGGGTGCGCCGGACGAAGCGCGCGCGGCCGCCGCGTCGCTCGCCGACGATTCAACGGTGGCCGTGGTGTCAGGACAGCAGGCGGGGCTCTTCGGCGGTCCGCTGTACACGCTCCTCAAGGCGGTCACGGCCGTTCAACTCGCCCGGCGCGTCAGGACCGAACACGGCACATCCGCGGTCGCGGTCTTCTGGGTGGACGCTGAAGACCACGACTGGAACGAAATCCGAACTGCCAGCATCCTCGACGAAGAGCTTTCGCTCCGGCACGTCACGGTCGATCAGGTCGAAGGCGCGGGCACGCGTCCGGTGGCCTCCCTGGCGTTCGACGCCGGCATCAACGACGCGCTCGACGAGCTGGACGCGGGGCTCGCCGCGTCCGAGTTCAAGTCTGAAACGATGTCGGCCCTTCGACGCCACTTCCGGCCGGGCGCCGGCGTCGCGACGGCGTTCGCCGGGTTTCTGGACGACCTCCTCGGCCGGCACGGCCTCATCGTTTTCGAATCGGGTGACGCCCACGTCAAGCCGCTTGTCGCCGACCTCTTCGTGCACGAGCTGGAGCATCCCGGCCGAACCGGGCAGCTGGCTCGCGAAGCTGGCGAGGCGATGGCGAAACTGGGGCACCAGCCTCAAGTCCAACCCGCGGCGGACAGCGTGGCTCTTTTCCATACCGACGCCTCGGGACGGCGGCCGATCAAACGACGCGATCCGGACTTCGTCGTCGGTGATCAGACCCGGCCAGCCGCCGATCTCCTGGCCGAAGTACGGGCACATCCCGAGCGGTTCAGTCCGAACGTGTTGCTCCGTCCGCTCGTCCAGGATCGGCTGTTCCCGACCGTCTGCTACGTGGCTGGTCCCAGCGAGCTGGCCTACCAGGCTCAACTGGGCAACGTGTACCGGGAATTCGGCGTCGAGGCGCCCCTCCTCTATCCCCGGGCCACGGCGACGCTGGTCGATTCCGGCGCGGCGCGGTTTCTCGAGAAATCGAGAACCCCGTTCGAGTCCCTGCAGGCCCGGGACGAATCCGCGCTCAATCGCCTGCTCGAGAGCCTGCTGCCGCCGTCGCTCGAACGCACGTTCGAGGAGACGGATCGGCAAATCGCCGAAGGCGCCAGTCGACTCAAGACGGCGGTCGTCTCACTCGATCCAACACTCTCGGGCGCCGTGGACACGACGCTCGACCGTATGCGCGAGGCCCTGAAGACGCTGCAGGGCAAGATCATCCAGGCCACAAAGCGCAAGGACGAGACACTTCGCCGGCAATTCACCCGGACACGGGCGCTTGCGTTTCCGGACGGACATCCCCAGGAGCGCATCCTGTGTAGTGTGTTTTTCGTGAACCGCTACGGCCTGCTCCTCACCGACCGCCTCATCGAATCCCTGCCGCTCGAGACCGACAAGCACTACATACTGAGAATTGATTGAATGGGCGATCGAGCTATCGATCTATTGAAGAGCTTTCTGGGAATTGATCGATTAGGCGATCGATCTATCGATCGATTGAGGAGCTTTCTGATGGGAGGTTCTTCAAATAGCGCGATAGATCGATCGCTCAATCGATCAATGGAGAGGCACAGCTCTTGAAGACCCTCGGGCCCATGTCCAACTGGGGGCAATCATGGCCGGCGGGGACGGCCGGAGACTCCAGGGATTTACGCAACTGATTGCGGGCGACGAGCGGCCGAAGCAGTTCTGCCGGCTGTTCGGCGGAAAGACGCTGCTGCACGACACGCGGGCGCGCGTGTGCCGAAATGTGGAACCGTGGCGCACAGTGTACGTCGTGACCCGGCACCACGAGCCTTTCTATCAAAACGAGCTTGCCGACGTGCCGCGCGCGCACGTGATCGCGCAGCCGCTCAACCGGGGCACGGCTGCGGCCATCATGTACGCGCTGCGGCGGGTCAGCCTGCTCGGCCAGGATCCGGCCATCGGGTTTTTCCCGGCCGACCACTACTACCGCGACACCGAGCGGCTGCGTCGAGCCGTGGATGCAGCGTACGCAGTTGCCCACGCCCAGCCCGATCGCATCGTCTTGCTTGCCGCGATTCGTCGAAGCGTTTGACGTGTTGAAACAGGCCCGCACGCTCGCTGACGAGGCCGGTCTTGCGACAACCGTCTACGCGACGATCCCGACCATCGATTTCTCACGCGAGGTGGCTGCCGTGCGGCCAGACCTCCTGGCGGTCGTCGATCTGCCGATGGCCGGCTGGACCGACCTCGGCGAGCCTTCGCGCGTGCTCAACGTGATGGCGGATCGCCGGCGGCCGGGTGGCCAGCTGCACCTGGCGGCGAGCTAGACAAACTCCGGCTCAGTCTCAGCCCCCGGCCGGTGTTCCATCTCCTGCTGCATCCGCTCGAGCCCTTCGCGGAGCTGCTGCGCGGGCGTCTCGCCCAGGAACCACGCCAGCGCGGCGCCGGTCTTGCCGGCCGGCAGCGAGTACTGCATTGAGACGCTGACCTCGGTCCCGAGGGGTGTCTCGCGGAAATTCACCGATCCAGCGCTGACAAGGTCAGAGCCTTCGAGCGAGCGCCACGCGAGCAGGCGGTTGGGAATCTCGTTGATGATCTGCGCATCCCATTCGACGCGGAGTCCGAACGGTCCGCGCGCCACCCAGTGCGAAAATGTCTCGTCGGTCTGCGTGACCGACTCGAGGTGATCGATGAGCCGCGGAAGATTCTCGAGCCGCCGCCAGAACTGATAGACCGTCGGGACGTCGCGTCTGATCGTGATCCGATCGCGGACGTTGAGACCGCGCGATCCGGAGAGCACGTCACGCGTGTTGGAGCGCCGTCGGCGGACGCCGAGGCGTGATTCGGATCGATCGACCCCCGTCGCGGCATAGACCGGGCACCAGCCCGCCGCGCCCCGCAGCGCGAGGGACGTCCCCGTCATCGTCAGCGCGCGTCGCATCCGGCCGCGGGACATCAGGCCCGCAAGGGCCAAACCAACCCCGAGTGCCAGCGAAAGCCTTCGTTCGGCGTGGCCGACGTTGACGGACGATCGACCCGATTGTGGATACCGGCGTGCATAGTTTGTGGCCATAGCTGCTCACTTCCCTCCGGCGCGACGAGCGCGACTGTTGCTCTTTTCTTGGAGCAACTCCTGTGCCCGCTGCGTGGCCCGCCAATTGCACCCCTCGTAGGTCGTGCATCGCGCAGGATCTGTAAGTCTGCGAACCGCCGCCATCGTCGGGGCGGCCTTATCGTTCGCATTTGGCTGTCAGCGAACGATCAAATCGACGCTGCCCGGACCACCCCCTGCCGCGCAAATGGCTGAGCTCTGGTCCGAGCCAGAGCCGGGACGCGATCTTTTCTATGGCGTCGGCGGGAAGCGACTCGCGCCCGATCCGGAGCGCAAGTACACCGTCATCGACATCAAAGGCGCCGGCTTCAGCGAGGGCTACACCCTCCAGGACAACGACAAGCGCGAGTGGAGTGCGAAGCTTCCGCCTGAGGCGCATTCCGAGGTCGTCGCGTCGCGAATCCACTGGGCCATCGGATATCACCAGCCGCCGATGTACCTGTTGCCGAAGTGGGACGCCAATACGGCCACGCCGAAAAGCGCGCTGCTTCCGGCGCGGTTCCGGGAGAAGAACCCCGATTTGAACGGCCTCGAGGATCAGGGCGACTGGTCGTACTACCAGAACCCGTTCGTCGGCACCCGGCAGTTGAACGGCCTGCTCGTGCTGCAGGTCATGCTGGGGAATTCGGACCTGAAGGACGCCAACAACGCACTGTACACGCTGAAAACGCCCCTCGAGGGCGCCAGGCAGTGGTACGTCGCGCGCGACCTCGGCCAGACGTTCGGACGGAGCGGGACGCTGAACGCGCCTCGCAACGACGTCCAGGCGTTCGAGACATCGCCGTTCATCCGCGGACTGGCCAACGGCAAAGTGCAATTCGACTACAAGGGCCGGCATCTGGCACTATTCGAGAACATCACCGCTGCCGACGTTCGCTGGATTTGCGAGCGGCTCAATCGGCTGACCGATCGTCAGTGGCAGGATGCGTTCCGGGCGGCGGGGTACGAACGCGACGTCGCCGACCGATTCATCAAGCGGCTGAAAGCCAAAGTCGCCGAGGGGCTCGCCCTGAAGGGCTGACGCCCACAGGACTCACGGCCACATATGCACAATCGCGCGCGCTCGGTGGTGACGGCAATCGCTCTTGCCGTTCTGGTGCTGGTTTTGTCAGCCGCTCCGGGCGGACCGGCCGCCATCGGTGCGGCGGGCGCGCAGCCGCCACCCGCCGAGCAGGCGTTGCAGCTGCCGCCACCGGCGGGCCCGACCGGGCCTCCGCTGAGCGAAGCCGACATCGATCCATGGTCGATGGCGCTCCGCGAAGTGCGGGCCTCCCTCGTGCGCCTGCCGCTGGCTGCGTTGCTCGGGACGATCCTGGCGCTGCGCCCCAAGCGGCGCGGCACGCCGAAGCGGACGACGCCGGTCATCCAGACACAGATCATCCTGTCCATGGTCGGCGCGGTCATCATGTTGATTGTCGGGACCAGCTTGGCCCGCGCGTTCGGCATTGTCGGCGTGGCGAGCCTGATTCGGTACCGGTCGAAAATAGACGATCCGAAAGACGCCGTCGTCATGCTCTGCGCGCTGTCGGTCGGCCTCGCGTCGGGTGTCGGTCTGTACGCCCTGTCGGTCTTCTCCACCGTCTTCATCGTCATCGCGCTCTACATCATCGAGTCGTTCGAGCCAATGACGCAGAAACGGTTCGTGCTCGCGGTCAAGCTCGGCAAGGAGACGGACAGCCTTCGTCCGAAGGTCGAGCGGATTCTGTCGCGCCATAAGATTGAGTTCGAGCTTCGGACCGCGTCGGACGAAGAGCTCTGCTATGACGTCAAAGTGCCGCTCGACGTGGAGACGGATACCATCACGGACGCCATTCTTCCCCTCGACCCGGACGGCCACGCCGCCGTAAACTGGAGCGAGAAGAAGGAGAAAAAATAAAACTCATTGTTCAGCCGGACGATGGCCTTACGCCGCTGGTGCAGGCCATCCGCCGCGCAAAAAAAACGGTCGATATCGTCATCTTCCGGTTTGACCGCACGGAGCTCGAAAAGGCCCTGGAGGCCGCGGCGGCGAAGGGGGTCGCCGTCCGCGCGCTCATCGCCCACACCAACCGCGGCGGCGAGAAGAACCTGCGGAAGCTCGAGCTCCGACTCCTCGCAATGGGCGTGACGGTCGCGCGCAGCGGCGACGATCTCGTGCGGTACCACGGCAAAATGATGATCGTCGACGACGCGCAGCTGTACGTCTTGGCGTTCAACTACACCAAGCTGGACGTCGAGAAGAGCCGCAGCTTCGGTGTGGTGACGCGGAACGCGGGCCTCGTCAAGGAGGCCAAGGCGCTGTTCGAGGCCGACGCGACCCGGCAGCCCTACAGCCCGGGACACAAGAGGTTCGTCGTCAGCCCGGAAACCTCGCGCAAGCTGTTGTCCGACTTCCTCAAACGCGCCAAGAAACAACTGCTCATCTATGACGACAAGATCACGGACAAGCTCATTCTGCGCCTCCTGCAGGAGCGGGCGAAAGCCGGCGTCGAGATCCGCGTGATCGGAAAGATCGACAAGTCCGCCGAGTCCGTCCATTGCTGCAAGCTGGCAGACCTGAGGCCCCACGTGCGGGCGATCGTGCGGGACGGCCAGCAGGCGTTCGTGGGCAGCCAGAGCCTGCGCAAGCTGCAACTCGACAACCGCCGCGAGATCGGCGTGATCGTCAACGACTCGCGCATCGCGAAGCGGATTCAGTCGGTGTTCGAGGCCGATTGGGCGCAGTCAGTCCCCAAGAAAGTCGAGAAAGCGGCGGAAGAAGCTATTTCGGCGGCTGCCGCCGCAAAATAATGCCGGAATCGACGATCTGGCCGGAGCGCGAGATCGTGTTGAAGTACAGCTGGTCCCCGTCGATCTCGCACACCATGAACGCGTAGTCGGTGTCGAAGCCCCGGGCCGTGAGCGGCGACTTCGGATCGATGTCCCCCGACCGGAGCTGCCCGCCCGAGCCCGCCACGAAATAGACGATGCCCTTCTGCGGCTTCGTGCGCTCATAGAAATGATCGTGGCCGGTGAAGACGACGCTGACGTTGTGCTGGACGAACAGCGGCTCAAGCGTGTCGCGCAGGCGCAGGTCCGATCCGTGCCGCCCGCCGGACGAGTACAGCGGATGATGGAAAAATGGGATCTTCCAGTCCTCGTTCGATCCCTTCAACTCCCCCTCGACCCACTTGATCTGCTCGGGTTCCGGGTACGAGCTTTCGAGCGCGAGGAACTTGACGCTCTGTTTGGGCCCTTTGAAGGAGTAGTACCGCTTGGCGTCCATGTTGAAGAGCGCGTACCGGCTCTGGTTCGGATCGTCGTGATTGCCCAGCGACGCGTAGAACTTCACCTTGCGATCGAGCAGCGGTTTGTACGGGATCTCGAACTTCTGCTCGAAGTCCTGCGGCCGCTCCGATCCATAAAGGTTGTCTCCGACGAGAATCACCAGCTCGTACGGAAATTTCTGCTGCAGTTTGTCCATCTGCTCGGCCAGCTGGTACTGCTGCTTCGACGCCGTGCCGAAGTCGCCGAGCACCGCGAACTTCAGCGTGCCGGCCTTGTTGGGCAGCGCAACCGGCGCGTCGGCCTTCGATTGCGGGGCGACGACCGCCGCCGGGCCCGCAGGCGTCGACTGCCCGGACATCGCGCAGGCGATCGCGAGGTTGAGGATCAGCAGGCTGGCGAGCGCCGCTCGGCGAGTCCACATAACGTCACTTTCCGGGGAGCGCGTCGATGATGAAGTCCGCGATGATGTGCGCGTGCGGATCGAGCAGGATCAACTGCTCGCTCACGAAGCGATACTCGAGCCCCTCCGGCAGCTTCGGCAGCGTCTGCAACACCTCAGGCGGCATCGTGGTGAGCGGAAACTCGTCGGGATAGCGCTGGTTGACCTTGATCGCGATCGGCTTGACGTTCTCGTCCATGATCGACGCCCGCAACTGCTTGCCATCCGACCCGGCGAACACCCTGGCGAGCAGCCGCTTCACGAGCGCCGTCATCTCCGGCGTGAAGATGTCGCCGCGCTGCGCGCCTGCGCGCGCACTCTGAATGAGCGTGCCCAGGGCCCGCTGGCTCTGATCGATCTGTTTGGGCGTCGCTTCCTTGGGCAGTGGCGGCAGTGTCGCTTCGGCCTTCTGATGTACGGCGACGTAGGCCTTGACGCGCTCCATGAAGTCCGCGAAGACCTTCGCCTGCAGATCGGCGGGTTGCGCCTTTGGCGCCGGCTGCTGCACGCCTCCGCGCGGCTGCGCCCGCTCGTCCCAGCCGGAATGGGTCCGGGCCGGCGCGACGGCCATGCCCGCCGCCATCGCGAGCGCCGCGCCGAACAATCCAACCGCTGGTGTCCGCGCTGAGTTGGCCACTGGCTCTCCCTTCCGCGATCACATTTCTGGTCAATCCTCAGTCGCCGAGGAACGCCGACGCCGGCACGGCGCAAAGGCAGGGCCGTTTGCCCAGTCACGCGCCAACGTGGGAGCGGCACGACTCAGTGTGTGGCCCCGGCGTACCCGCTGGCCCACGATGACGCGTGATACATGTGTCAAAGAGCAAAGGGCGTACCGAAAGCCCTGCAGACAAGCCGCCGTCGAAGGGCGCGACCTTCGGCGCCGACACCCCGCTCGAGCGACCGGCGCAACCGGAAGAGATCGCGCCGGCGTACGTCTTCGTCGCTTCGAATGCCGATTCGAGCTACATCACCGGAGAGGTGCTGACGCTGCTTGGTGGTGGAACGACAGCGGCTTAGGGAAAGTCAAAACGCAAAAAGGCAGAAGGCAAAATTCCTGCAAAGTTCTTGCCTTGTGCCTTTTGACGTTTGCCTTTGCGTTGTGCTACCCGAACAACGTCACGATTGCCAGGAGCAACCCGGCGCCGGCGAGACTAAGTCCGACCGTCCGGATCAACAAACCAACCAGCAACTGGCCAGGTCTGGGCGACGCAGCCGTCGCAACTACAGTGGCAGGAACTCCGTCCGTCATCACGCAGTCAACGCCTCCTCGCGATTCTTGTTTGGATCGCTTGACTCCCTATGGAGCAAGCTCCATGCCGGGGAGATTCCGAGGGAAATCCATCGACCTCGACCGCGAGCCGCTCTTTTTTACGCGGGGCACTATCAGATGCACCCGCGACTGACTAACTATCGGATCAATGCGTCAGGAAACTGTACTGGTCTGGTTGAAGAATCTTGCGTGAGCGTCGTTTTTTTAGAGCGCCTGCACTGCCGCCGCGAGCCGCCCATCCGCCGTCGCCAGCGACCCCCTCGCGCCTGAGACGACCTCTCCGTCGGCCGCCAGGCGCGCCTCGGAGTGCCCAAGCGCCCGTTTGACCACGTCCGGTGCGGGGCCGCCGAGCGTCTTTCGGACCGCGATGAAGTGCTCGGGGCTGAGGATCGACATGAGCGCGGTTTCGTCGAGACGAATCTCGCGCCCGAGCACCTCCCCCGACACCCGGACCAGCAGGTCCGAGAGCCTGGCATCGGGATGCGCTTCCCGGCCCCGAATGAGGCGGCCAGCAATCTGATGAGCCGTGCCGAACGGCACACCGTGTTCGCGGACCAGGGTGTCGGCCAGTTCGGTCACCGTGACCCACCCTGAATGGGCCCGTTCGCGCATCCGATCGACCGCCAGGTCAGCGCCGGCCACCGTCACCGCGACGAGCATCAGGGCACGCGCCGCGTCGGTGAACACCGATGCGACGAGCGGCTGGAGGTCATCTTCGGTGTCGACGATGTCCCCGAAGGGGGTGTTGTGAACCGCGGTCGGCAGCGCGGTCGCCTGGCCCAGGGCCCTCGAGAGGAGCGCGCGGGCGTGCTCGAGCGCGGACGGGTTTCGCTTCTGCGGCATGATGCTGCTCGTCTGCACGAGGCCATCCGCCAGCCGCAAATAACCGACTTCGCTGGTGCACCACAACAGCATGTCCTGAACGAACCGTCCCACGCCCGCCACCGCGACGGCGGTTGCCGCGGCGCCCTCGAGCAAATAGTCGGCGGCCGCGATGCTGCCGTAGGTGTTGCCGGTCGGAGCATCGAAGCCGAGCAGGTCGCTCGTGCGCACCCGGTCGATCGGAAATCCGGTGCCGGTGATTGCGCACGCGCCGAGCGGACATCGATTCGCGGTCCGGAAAGCCGCCAGGAACCGGGCGTCGTCGCGCTCCAATTGTTCGACGACGGCAAGCAGGTAGTGTGCAACCGACGTGGGCTGGGCCGGCTGGGTGTGCGTGTGCGCCGGGAAGATCGTCGTCACGTGCTTTTCAGCCAGGTCCAGAAGCGATCGGCGCAACTCCAGGATCGCTTCCATCAGGACCAGCAGGAACTCCCGCACCCGCATCCGATAGAGCGTCATGTCGATGTCGTTCCGGCTGCGCGCGGTGTGAAGCCGTCCGGCGACCTCGCGGCCGCACGAGGCGGCCACCAATCGATCGACATGAAAGAACAGGTCCTCGGACGTGCCGTCGAAGGGCGTCGCGCGAATGGCATCGAGATCGATCCGGTCGAGCGCATCGCGAAGCCGGCGGGCGTCTTCGATTGGGACAATCCGGGTCTCGGCGAGCATGGTGAGATGCGCGCGATGGATCGCCATCAGCGGGACCAGGAACAGCGTCTTTGCGTCCTCGAAGTTCTCGTTCAACACGAGCCGGATGTATTCAGGAGAAAACGCCATTGGTCAAGGAGTCTCCGGTGACCGCCGGGATCGAGCGCGTTTGACCCCGCCGGAGAGACCGCCCGGACTGCCGGCGATGGCGAGGAGATGCGCTTCGGCGACCTCCATGGCCGCGTACACGCTGCCGAAGACCGCGGCCTCGTCGCCGAGTGCCGAGAGCTCGAGCGCGGGCGCGGGCGGGACGATGCGCGAGACGACCTCCCGGACGCGACCGAGGAAGTCGCCTGCGGCCGGCCCCGAGACGCCGCCGAAAATCACCAGACCCGGATCCAGAATCGCGACGATGTTCGCCACGGCCGCACCCACCAGGACGGCCAGCTCCTCCGTGATCGCGCCGTTGACCGTCTTCACTCGGCTGCCCAGATAGCCGGCTGGTCCGTGGTCGACTTCCCATTCCCGGTAGTCGAGGGTCAGCCGACCGATCCCGCCCGCGAACGACTGCTGGCCACGGTGGAGGCGTCCGCCGAGGACGACGCCGGCGTCGACGCCGGCGCCCAGACCGACGAACACGAAGTCTGTCGCGTCTTTGGCGGCGCCCCGCCATCGTTCGCCGAGGGCCGCCATGTTCGCATGGTTGTCGATCTGCACCGGCGCGCGAAACCGCGCCTGCACGCGATCGGCGAGCGGGACGTCGTTCCACCCCGCGAGAGTCGGGCGGTCGGACACCCGGGCGGCGGTCATGTCAGCCGCGCCGGGCGTCCCGATCCCGATGGCGAAGAGCTTCCTCGGATCCCGCCCCGCGCCGCGAACGACCGTATCGATGCCTTCCAGGAGCTGATGGATGGTCTCGTCGCAGGAGTGGGCCCGGGTCCGCGCCTCGTGTCGGGCCACGACCCGGCCCTGCAGGTCCGCGAGCGCGAACCGGACGACCGTGAAGCCCAGGTCCACCCCCACCAGGCACCCGAACTCGGCGTTGAACTCGAGAAGGAGCGGGGGCCGCCCACCCTTCGACGCGCCAATCCCTATTTCTCGAAGCAGGCCGGTCTCACCTACCAACTCTTCGACGAGTGCCGATACTGTCGGTGGTGAGAGTCGTGTGCGCTTGGCCAGGTCGGCGCGCGAGATGGGACCGAACTGGCGGATCGATTCGAGGAGGCGCTGCCGGTGCAGCCGTCGCGTGTTGACCGCGCCGGTGTCGGGTCCGGACACGAAGACCGGATGCTGAGACACAGCGTCGAAATGACTACTTAATTCGATTGGCGAACAAAGTCCAAAGGTAGTCGCAGCCCCCGGACCTGTCAAGCGATCGCGCAGCGACATGCCGTAGACTGCTTAAAGAACAAGAAGAACAACACGATGGCCCCACGTCCGACCCTTCGCGCTCGCAACAGACGTGCCGTGCGACCGGTACGAAAGTTCCGTGTGCTCCTCGCGCGGCCGAAGCCGGGCTGGTTCCGTATCGGCGTGATGGTCGTGGGCGTCGGCCTGCTCGCGGTCGTGGTCACGCTGGGGTTCTTCTGGGTGCGGTACGGCCGCATCATCGACGCGCGGTTCGGCAGCGAGCAGCGCACGGCCCCGCGGATCTTCGGCCGGCCGTTCGAGCTCGAGGCCGGCCGCGGCCTGACTCCGGGACAGCTCGTCCAGCGGCTCAACGACATCGGGTACGCGGAGCGTCAAAAGGTCACGCAACCCGGCGAGTTCTCGGTGGCGGGACTTTCGGTGATGCTGATGACGCGTCCGGAGGCCCCCAGCAAGCCGCATACCTATCGCGTCGATTTTTCGAAGAGCGGGGCGCCGTCGTCGAGAGCGTCTCGACCAGATAGCTCATCGGTCGTCTCGAAAATCCTCGCCGACGGCGGGGCGGCGGTGAAGAGCATCACGCTCGAAGCGCCGATGCTCGCGGCGCTCGCGCCGGGTGAAAAGCGTCGCCTGGTGCCGCTCGCGAGCATCCCGCGTCACGTGGTCGACGCGATCCTCACAATCGAGGACCGGCGTTTCTACGAACACCCCGGCATCGATCCCGTACGTATGTTTGGCGCGCTGGTCACCAATCTGCGCGGCGACCGTCCGTATCTCGAAGGCGCCAGCACGATCACGCAGCAAATCATCAAGAACTTCTTCCTCACCCCGGACAAGAGCTACACGCGCAAGGTGCAGGAACAGTTCATGGCGGTGGTCCTCGAATCGCGGTTCAACAAGGACCAGATTCTCGAGCTCTACCTCAACGATGTCGTCCTCGGCCAGCGTGGGCCGTTCGAGATTCATGGCGTCGCCGAAGCGGCGCGCATCTTCTTCGGCAAGGACATCCGCAACGTCACGCTCGCCGAGTCGGCGACGATGGCCGGACTGATCCAGTCGCCGTCCGTGCTGTCGCCGTTCAGGAATCCCGACCGCGCACGGGAGCGACGCAACGTCGTCCTGAAGGAAATGGCGGACGTGGAGGTCATCACGCGGGAGGAGGCGGTTCGGACGTCCAAGGAGCCGCTGCGCGTGGCGACGCGCGCGCTCGAGAACGAAGCGCCGTACTTCGTCGATTTCGTCAGCAAGCAGGTCAGCGAGAACTTCAGCGGGCTCCTCAAGCGCGACCGGGCAGTGGACGTCTATACGACGCTCGATCTGCACCTGCAGCGATTTGCCCAGGAGGCGGTGGACGAAGGGATCGCGCAGGTCGACAAGGTGCTCGCGAAGCGCAAGAAGGGCCAGGCGCAGGTCGCGCTGGTGGCGGTGGACCCGACGACCGGCGAGATTCTGGCGCTCGTCGGCGGACGCGCTTACAACCAGTCGCAGTTCAACCGCGCCGTCGCCGCGCAGCGCCAGCCCGGCTCGGCGTTCAAGCCCTTCGTGTACTTGGCGGCGTTCGAACAGACCGCCGCGGGGACCACGCATCTCACGCCGGCGACGATCGTGGCCGACGAACCGACGACGTTCGTCTTCGGCGAAAAGCCGTACGATCCCGCAAATTATCAGGGCGAATACGACGGGCCGATCACGCTGCGGCGGGCCCTGGCGCTCTCGCGCAATGTCGTCGCCATCAAAGTGGCGGAAACTGCCGGGTACGAGAACGTCGCGGGGCTCTGGCGGCGGGTCGGCGTCGGCACGCCCGCCCAGCCGTACCCCTCGATTGCGCTCGGCGTCTTCGAGGTCTCGCCCCTCGAATTAACACAGGCGTACACGATCTTCACCAATGGCGGCTCGATCCGTCCGCTTCAGGCGATCACACGCATCGTGGACAACGGCAACGAGACGGCGGTCCCGCCCCCGCCCCTGCGCCCCGTCACGCGGCCGGACGTGACCTATCTCGTCACCAACATGATGCGAAGCGTCATCAACGAGGGGACGGCCGCGAGCGTCCGGAGCTCGTTCTCGAATGACGCGGCCGGCAAGACGGGCACGACGAACGACCTGCGCGACGCCTGGTTCATGGGATTCACTCCGACCCTGCTGACCGCGGTGTGGGTCGGCTTCGATGACAATCAGCCGATCGGCCTGAGCGGATCGCAGGCCGCGCTCCCGATCTGGACGGGGTTCATGAGGCGCGCGCTGGCCGGCCGGCCGAACAAGTCGTTTGCCGCGCCGCCCGGTGTCATGTTCGTGGACATCGATCGCAGCAGCGGGAAAATCGCCAACTTCAACTGCCCGAGCGTAATGCGCGAAGCATTCCTGCCCGGCTCCGAGCCGACGGAGATCTGCGACATCCACGGAAACGGTCTGTTCTCCAGGCTCGGCGGCTTCTTCCGAAGGATCATCCGCCAATAGCGTCCACCCTCTTTCGCGACGCGACGATTCTCACGATGAACGATGCGTGGGAGGTCGTCCATGGCGACGTGTACGTCGCCGACGGGCGCATCGCCGCGGTGGGCGCGATCCCCACGGGGGCTCGCCCGGATTCCACGATCGACGCCGGTGGCCTCATCGTGCTTCCCGGCTTCGTGCAGACCCACATCCATGTGTGCCAGACGCTCTTCCGCGGACTCGCCGAGGATCTGCCGCTCCTCGAGTGGCTGCGCCGTCGCGTCTGGCCGCTCGAGGCGGCGCACGACGACCGGACGCTCGGCGTGGCGGCGCGCCTCGCTGCCGCCGAGCTCCAGCTCGGCGGGACGACCACGGTGTTGACGATGGAGACGGTGCACGGCACCGCGGCGGTTTTCGATGCGCTCGCGCCGACCGGATTGCGCGCGACGATCGGCAAGTGCCTGATGGACGTGCGTGGCGAGGCGCCGGCGCGCCTGTATCAGCCCGCCAGAGAGGGGCTGGACGAGACGCTGGCGCTTCAGAAGCAGTGGAGCGCGTCGGCCAATGGCCGGCTGCGAGCCGCCCTGGCCCCTCGATTCGCCCTCTCCTGCACCCGCGAGCTGCTGGAGGCGACCGCGGCCGCGTCGGTCGAGCACGATTTGCTCGTGCACACCCATGCGTCCGAACAGCGCGACGAGATCGCGCTCGTGCGGGCGCAAACCGGGCTCGACAACGTGGCGTATTTCGCGTCGATCGGCCTTGCGACACACCGTCTGTGCGCCGCACACTGCGTCTGGGTCACCGACGCCGAACAGCAGTTGCTCGCCGAGCATCGCGTCAAGGTGCTCCACTGTCCCGGCTCGAATCTCAAGCTGGGCTCGGGCATCGCGCCCGTCCCGGAAATGCGTGCGCGCGGGATCGGCGTGTCGATCGGCGCTGACGGCGCGGCGTGCAACAACACGCTCGACATGTTTTACGAGATGCGTCTGGCGGCGTCGCTGCAGGCGATGCGACGGGGACCGGGTGCGCTGCCGGCGCGGGACGTCGTGGCCATGGCCACGCGTGAAGGCGCGCGCGCGCTCGGGCTTGAACACGAGATCGGATCGATCCAGGTCGGCAAGAAGGCCGACCTGGTGCTGGTCGAGACGCGCGAACCGCACCAATCGCCGGGGCCTGATCCGTACGCCCGCCTGGTGTTTGCCAGCCGCGCGAGCGACGTGCGATTGACGATGGTGGACGGCGTCGTCGTCGCGCGTGACGGCCAGATCGCGTGGGGCGACCGCGCCCGCATCGCGCACGAGGCGAACGAGACCGCGCGCACGCTCATCGGCAGGGCCGGCATTTGACAGACTGCTGGAGAACGCAGTCTGAACTTCGAACTTCGAACTTCGAACTTCGGACTGGAAACTGCGAACTTGAGTGTCGAACTGGACCTGCCAAACGGC
Organism: Vicinamibacterales bacterium; assembly: GCA_035633215.1. GTDB lineage: Bacteria > Acidobacteriota > Vicinamibacteria > Vicinamibacterales > SCN-69-37 > DASQFI01. Next base: position 222,304 of record DASQFI010000007.1, read on the forward strand.
GGCGCCTCGAGGGCGTTTGTTATACTGGATTAGCACTCTGAGGGTGCGACTGCTAACAGCGCGGACATGAATCCCGATCTCACCGAACGTCAGCGCCGGATCCTCGCGCGGCTCGTCGGCGAATACATCGAGCAGGGTGAGCCCATCTCGTCGTCCTGGCTTGCCGAGCACAGCGCACTCGGGGTGTCGTCGGCGACGGTGCGCAACATCCTCGCGCGCCTCGAAGAGCACGGCCTCGTGCGGCAGCCGCACACGTCGGCCGGCCGCGTGCCAACCGATTCCGGTTACAGGTTCTACGTAGACGGCCTGCTGGGCGCGCGCAAGCGCCAGCGGCTGGTTCCCGAGCTCGAGGCCCGCCTTCGCCGGGCCGGCACCGTGAGCGATCTCCTGGAGAATGCCTCCCAGGAACTTTCGCGCGCGTCGCATCACGTCGGGTTTGCCATGGCGCCCGCGAGCCAGACCATCCGGCTGCAACACATCGACTTCGTCAGCCTCGACGGGCGGCGCGTCCTGGTCGTCGTCGTCGCGACCGGCGGGCAGATCAACCACAAGGTCATCGAGCCCGAGGAAGAGCAGGACTCGGCGGCGCTGCACGAGGCGGCCAACTACATCAATCACGAGTTCAGCGGCCTGACGCTGCACGAAGCGCGGGGCGCCATTCTCGAGCAACTGCGTCAGGAACGGGTCGTCTACGACGTGCTCATGGCGCGGGCGCTCCGGCTGGCGCAAACGGGACTGGAGGACGTCGGATCCGAAGAGACGCTCCACGTGCAAGGCGCCTCGCTGCTGCTGGACGGATTGCTCGGAGAGCTGGCCGATCGCGACCGCACGCTTGACACGCTGCGCGCCCTGGTCGGCATGATCGAAGAGAAACATCGCCTGATTCAACTGCTGACGCAGTACCTCGAAGCGTCGGGACTGACCGTGGTCATTGGCTCGGAGCATTCGCATCCGGACTTCCATGCCTTCAGCCTGGTCGCCTCGACGTTTCAGGACGGCGATCGCACCGGCACGATCGGCGTCATCGGCCCGACGCGCATGCGCTATCAGCGCGCGATCGCCGTCGTGGACGGCATGTCCCAGGCGGTGACCAAAGCGCTGGAAGGACAGTGATGGCCAAAGACGACGTGAATGTGAGCGAGCCGCCAGACGCAGCCGAGACGGGCGGGCCCGTCCCCGACACCCAGGCGCTGCGGGCCGAACGCGACGATCTCTACGATCGACTGTTGCGGACGACCGCCGATTTCGACAACCACCGCAAACGGATCGAACGCGAGCGGCGCGACTCGTCGCAGGCCGCGGCCGCCGATCTGATTGCCGACCTTCTGCCGGTCGTCGACGACCTCGAGCGCGCGCTGTCGGTCTCCGCCACGGCGACCACGGACTCCGAGGGGGCGGCCGCGCTGCGCCGCGGCGTCGAGCTCATCCACCGGCAGCTCCTCGAGGTCCTCCGCCGGCGCGGCGTCGAGCCGTTCGAATCGGTGGGCCAGGAGTTCGATCCCGCCTGGCACGAGGCGATTGCTCACGAGCCGGGCAGCGACCGGCCCGAAGGCGAGATCCTCGGCGAAGTGAGGCGCGGCTACCGGCTGGGTCAGAAGCTGCTCCGCCCCGCTCAAGTGCGGGTGGCCAAGGCGTGAGCCGGCGGGACTACTACGAGGTGCTCGGGGTGACGCGCTCGTCGGCCGAGCAGGACATCAAGAGTGCGTACCGCAAGCTCGCGCTGAAATACCACCCCGATCGCAACCCCGGGGACAAACAGGCCGAAGAGCAATTCAAGGAAGCCGCCGAAGCGTATTCGGTGCTCGGCGATGCGGAGAAGCGCGCACGATACGACCGGTTCGGCTACGCGGGCGTGTCGGCAGGCGTCGACGGCGGAGCGGGCTTCAACCCCGACATCTTCGCGGACTTCTCGGACATCCTCGGCGACTTCTTCGGGTTCGGCGGCGGGTTTGGCGGCGCACGCCGCGGAGGGCCAACGCGCGGCGCGGACCTCCGCTTCGACCTCGAGATCACCTTTGACGATTCGTTCACAGGCACCGAGACCACCATCCAGATTCCACGCGACGAGACCTGCGTCACGTGCAAAGGCTCCGGCGCCGCGCCGGGCACCTCGCGCGAACCATGCACGCAGTGCCGCGGCACCGGCCAGTTGCGATATCAGCAGGGGTTTCTCGTCGTCGCGCGCACGTGCGGACACTGCGGCGGCACCGGACAGATCGTCCGGCAGCCCTGTACCGACTGCCGCGGGACTGGACACGTCACGCGGGACCGGCGCGTCACCGTGAAGATCCCGGCCGGCATCGCGGAAGGACAACGGCTGCGCCTCCAGGGCGAGGGCGAGCACGGCGCCGCAGGCGGTCCACCCGGAGACTTGTACGTCGTCATCCACGTGCGGCCGCATCCCGTCTTCCACCGCGAAAACGATGACCTGTTCGTCGAAGTTGCTGTCCCCTACCCGGTGATGGCGATGGGCGGGTCGTTCAAGATCGATGGCCCCGCTGGAACGATTGACGTCGACGTCTCGGCAGGCACCGCAAGCGGCACGCTGCTGCCGTTCCGCGGCAAGGGTATGCCGAGCGTGACCGGCCGCGGCAAAGGGACGCTGTACGTGCGAGCGGTCGTGGACGTCCCGAAGAAGCTCAGCAAGGACCAGAAGAAGCTGGTCGCCGATCTCGCGAAGAGCATGCCGGCCGAGAAGATCGAGGCGACGGCCGTCGAGGAGAATCGCGAGAAGCCGTTCTTCGAACGAGTCAAAGATCTTTTCGGCTGACGACTGGACTTGGCGCGCACCTATCCCGCGCTCGATCTCCACTGGCCCACTCCCCCCGACGCCGACACTATCGATCGCACCCTGGCTGCGATTGACGACGACGCTCCCACGGCTGTCGAGCCCAGCCCGGCCGGAATGCGGGTGTTTTTTTCGTCGCCTGCAATGCGCGACCGCGCGGCGACGAGAGTCGCCGACCTGACCCCGGCCCCATCCCTCCGGCCGATCGATGTTCCAGACGAAGATTGGGCCGCAAGGAGCCAGGCGTCGCTGGGACCGGTCACGGTCGGCCGGATTGTCGTTGCGCCGCCATGGGCACGCGGCCCGGCCTCTGGCTCGAACGAGATCGAAATCGTCATCCTGCCATCGATGGGGTTCGGCACTGGCCACCACGCGTCCACACGGCTGTGCCTGCGGTTGCTCCAGGCCGTGCGCGTCGCCGGAAAGCGCGTACTCGACGTCGGAACCGGATCCGGGGTTCTCGCGCTCGCCGGTGCCCGCCTTGGCGCTGGACCCGTGCTGGCGGTTGATTGCGATCCTGACGCGCTGGCTTCGGCGGCCGACAATCTGCAGTTGAACGACATGACCGGCCTGATCGAGCTTCGCCTGTTCGACCTGGCGGCCGACCTGGATCATGACGGCGGTGGATTTGATGGGGTGCTGGCGAATCTCACCGGCGGTCTGTTGATTCGATATGCGGACCAGTTAGGCCGGCTGGCTACCCCCGACGGGTTTCTTCTCGTGAGCGGGTTCGAACGCTTCGAGGCCGAAGCGGTCTGTGCGGCGTTTGCCGCTGTCGGGTGGAGTCAGGACCAGCGATTGGACGAGGACGACTGGACCGGCCTGACGCTCACGTCCACCCCCACTCGGCCCACAGCGCGCTGAGCAGGACGATTGGGGCCGATTCGGCCCGGAGCGTCCGGGGGCCCAGCTGCATCCGGCGCGCCCCGTGCTGGACCGCCAGATCGACTTCGGCCCGTGACCAGCCACCTTCGGGGCCGACCAGCACCAACGCTGTTTTCGGACGCGTCTGGACCGCCGGAAGGGCCGGAGTCTCCGCCACGGGCTCCGTCGCGATGACGGTCCAATCGCGCGCGACCTCGCCGACCACAGTCTGGAACGACGCGATCGACGTGACGACCGGCACCACGGCCCGCCCGCACTGCTTGGCCGAGGCGACGGCGACTCTCCCCCATCTCAGCCGGGCCTTGTCGCCTTCCCTCGCGCGGCCGGCCACCGCCACGTGCGCGGTGGACATCGGGACAATCTCCGCGACGCCAAGCATCGTCGCGTCCCGAACAACCGCGTCCATCTGGTCGCCTTTGAGCAGTCCGATCGCGAGGATGACGCGAACTGGCGGCTCCGGCACGGGCGTGAGCGGCCGGCCGAGCTCGGCGCCCATGGATCGGCCAGTCGTCGAGAGGCGTGCCGCCCATTCGTGCCCGGCGCCGTCGAAGACGGCGACCTCGTCGCCCGCGCGAAGCCGCAACACATGTTTCAAATGATGCGCTTCCTCCGCCGAGAGCTCGACGAGCGGCTGATATGCCCGCGCGGCCGGCGCGTACACCCGTGCGGCTGGCTTGTTCGTCTCCATTGGGTCAGGTCTTCTATTGCAACATCCGCGCGAATCTTTCAAGTGAATGTTGCAATACAAGATCTGACGCCCGCGTGTCTCGATATACTTCGGTCGCAGTGGCGTTCCGCGGGCAGACACTCGGGAAGTACCGCATCATCGAACCGCTCGGCAGCGGCGGGTTCGGCACGGTGTACCTGGCCGAAGATACCTGGATCGACAAGCGGGTCGCGATCAAGGTGCCGCACCGGCAGTCCCTGGACTTCGGCGAGCTCCTCCGCGAGCCGCGGCTGCTCGCCTCGCTCAACCATCCGAACATCGTCACGGTCATCACCGCGGAGAAGCAGGACAACACGTTCTTCATCGTGATGGAGTATGTCCCCGGCGACACGCTGGAGACGATCATCATGACGCGGGGCGCGCTCGATCTGACGATGGCGCTCGACTATACGTGTCAGATCGCGAACGCGGTCGAGCACGCCCACAAGCAGGGCGTCATCCACCGCGACCTGCGGCCCGCCAACGTCTTCGTCACCGAGAAAGGGCTGCTGAAAGTCGGGGATTTCGGGACGTCGCGCTTCCTCGAGATCGCCGCGCACGGCACGACGGTGATCGGCAGCCCGCCCTACATGGCGCCGGAGCAGTTCGAAGGCCGGGCCGTCTTCGCCTCGGACCTGTACTCGCTCGGCATCACGATCTACCAGATGCTCACGGGGGTCCTGCCGTACGACACGCCTACGCCGTCGGATCTCGAACGGCTTCGCCGCGGCGAACTTGTGTCGCCGCCCGGGGAGAGAAATCCCGCCATCCCGCCGGTCATCGACGCCATTGTGATGAAGGCGCTCTCGGCCGACGTCGGCACGCGGTACCAGCGCGCCGAGGAGCTGCTCGTCGCGCTGCTCGACGCGCGGAAAAATCTGTTACGGCGGACGCCCGCCGAGCCGATGGCCGCCGTGGGCGGCGCGCGGCACATCACCACCGCGCGCATCCGCACACGAGAAATGTCAGCGGGCCGTTTTTGCTGGAATTGCCGCAAGCCGCTGCCCGCACGCGCCGCGCGCTGCCCCTTCTGTGGAGAAAACCAGTAGCGTACTGGTAAGATTCTCGCAAGAAAGTTCGCGCACCGCCCGCCAAGTCCCAGGAGTTCCTCATGTCCTTCAGCGGCACCGGCAAGGTGTGGATGAACGGCAAGATCGTCGATTGGGCCGACGCGAGTATTCACATCGCGTCGCACGTCATCCATTACGGTTCGGCGGTTTTCGAAGGACTGCGCTGTTACCAGACCCAGCAGGGCTCGGCGTTCTTCCGGCTCGACGCGCACATGCGACGGCTGTACGACTCGGCGCGGATCTACCGCATGGACTACGGACTCGACCGCGAGGCCTTCACCCAAGCCGTCGTCGAGACCGTGCAGGCCAACGGCCTCGAAGCCTGCTACATCCGCCCGGTCCTCTACCGCGGCTATCACACGCTCGGCATCAACCCGCTTCCGTGTCCGGTGGAGGCCACGATCATCGTCTGGCAGTGGGACGCGTATCTCGGGACGAACGCGCTCGAGCAGGGCGTGGACGTCTGCGTGAGCTCATGGACGCGCAGCGCGCCGAACACGTTCCCCGCCATGGCCAAGTCTGTCGCCAACTACGCCAACTCCAGCCTGATCAAGATGGAAGCGGTGCTCGACGGGTACACGGAGGGGATCGCGCTCGACGCCAACGGGCGGTTGAGTGAAGGCAGCGGACAGAATATCTTTCTCGTTCGCGACGACGTCATCTACACGCCGCCGATCGCGGCTTCGGTGCTGCCCGGCATCACGCGTGACAGCGTGATGGCGCTCGCGCAGGACCTCGGATTGCAGGTCCGCGAGCAGGAACTCCCTCGCGAGATGATCTACATCGTCGACGAGGCGTTCTTCGCGGGCACGGCCGTCGAGATCACGCCCATCAAGTCGGTCGATCGCATCACGATCGGCGGCGGCAAGCGGGGGCCGGTGACGGCCGCCGTGCAACGGGCGTTCTTCGACTACGTCAACGGCGCGACTCCGGATCGCCATGGCTGGCTGACGCCGGTCGAAATCTCCAGCGCGCGGCGCGAAGCCGCCACGGCGGCCACGAGGAAATGACCTCGGAGGTCATACGTCTTCCGCGCGCACGACCGCCCTCCGCTTCCTGAGTCGGCGGGACTACACCACCACCGAGCTGCGCGAGCGCCTGCTGGGCCGCGGGCATGACGAGACAGAGACCGACGAGGTGGTTCGCGCCTTGATCGCCGACGGCACGCTCGACGACCGGCGCGTCGCCGCGGCGCACGTGCGCACGGCCGCCCGGGTGAAAGGGCGCGGCCGGCTCCGCATCGCCCGCGAGCTCGAAGCGCGTGGGGTCGAGCGCGATCTTGCCCGCGAGCTCGTCGGCGACGTCTCGACCGAGGACGAAGCGGCCGGCATCGAGCGCGTACTCGTGCGAAAGCGAGTGCCGGCGAAGCTCTCGGCGGCCGAGCGGCGAAAGATCTTCGCGCACCTGTTTCGGCGCGGATTTCCGGCCGATGCCATCAGCCAAGCGCTCCGGAAGCGCTGAGGGAGGAGTCAGATAGCGATAGGAGCGATAGGGGTCAGGTCTTGGATTATCAGGTTTTGCGCGAGACTGCAAAGGTGTAATACAAAGCTGTTGGCCCCTCGGAAAACTGATAATCCAAGACCTGACCCCATGACCGCCAACGACGTCCGACAGAGTTTTCTCGACTACTTCGCGCGCCACGGCCATCACGTGGTGCCGTCGTCGTCGCTCGTCCCGGCCGACGATCCGACGCTCCTGTTCACGAATGCCGGGATGAACCAATTCAAGGATCTGTTTCTCGGCCGCAGAACCGCCCCGTTTCGACGCGCCGTCAGCGTGCAGAAGTGCATGCGCGTGAGCGGGAAGCACAACGACCTCGAAAACGTCGGGCCGTCGCTCCGTCATCACACGTTCTTCGAGATGCTCGGCAACTTCTCGTTCGGGAACTACTTCAAGCACGAGGCGATTCCGTACGCCTGGGAGCTGTTGACGAAGGTCTGGCAGTTGCCGCCGGACCGGCTGCACCCGACGATCTTCGGCGGTGAAGGGGCGATTCCGCGCGACGACCAGGCCTTCTCGATCTGGAAGGCGCTCGTCCCGGCCTCGCGCATCGTCGAACTCGGCCTCGCCGAGAACTTCTGGCAGATGGGCGACACCGGCCCGTGCGGCCGCTGTTCGGAAATCCTGTACTTCCGGGGCGAAGAGATTCCCTGCCCGGAACCGGTTTGCCGCGGCGTGCAGTGCGATTGCGAGCGCTACGTCGAGGTCTGGAACAACGTGTTCATGGAGTTCGATCGCAGCGCGGACGGCGCCCTCACGCCGCTTCCAGCCCCTTCGATCGACACCGGCATGGGCCTGGAACGTGTGACGGCGGTCATCCAGGGCAAGATCTCGAATTACGACACGGATCTGTTCACGCCGATCCTGGCGACGATCGGCAAGCTGGCCGACCGCGAATACACGGGCGCGCTCGGCCCCTCCGATCACCCGGACGTCTCCATGCGCGTGATCGCCGATCACATCCGCGCGACGTCATTCCTCATCGCCGACGGCGTCCTGCCCTCGAACGAAGGGCGCGGCTATGTCCTGCGCAAGATCATGCGGCGCGCGATGCGACATGGGAAAAAGCTCGGGCTGACCGAGCCGTTCCTCTCGACCGCCTTCGAGTCCGTGCTCGAGACGATGGGCGGCGTCTATCAGGAGCTGCGCGAGAAACGCGCGCACATCGTGTCGACCATCACCGCCGAGGAGGGCCGGTTCGACGCGGTGCTCACGTCGGGCCTGCCGAAGGTCGAGGATGTGATTTTGCGGACCGTGGCCTCGGGGTCCAAAGTCGTGCCTGGCGAGGACGTCTTTCGGCTGTACGACTCGCTCGGTGTCCCAGTGGATTTCGTGGAGGACATGGCGGCGCAGCGGGGCCTGTCGATCGATCACCAGGCGTACGCGGCGGCGATGGAGTCGCAGCGCGATCGCGCGCGGGCGAGCAGTAAATTCAAAATGCCCCCGGCCATGCAGCTGCTCGATCGCGGCGGTCCGGAGGCCGGCCAGCTGACGGATACCTTCGAGGGCTACGAGACGACGTCGACCGACGGCAGCGTCGTGAAGCGCATCTACCGGTTGACGGGCGACACGTGGGCGCCGCAACAGACGCTCCAGCGCGGCGAGATCGGCGCGGTCGTGCTCGACCGGACCCCGTTCTACGTCGAGGCGGGCGGCCAGGTGTCGGACATTGGTGAGCTTCGCGCGGGCGGGATGGCCGCGGCCGTGCAGGACGTCAAGCGGCAGGCGCCCGGCGGCGCGCGGTTTCACATCGTCACCGTGAATCAGGGCACGCTGAGCGAGGGAGACACGGTCACCGCCGCGGTTGACGCGGCTGTGCGCGACTCGACGCGCCGCAACCATACCGCCACCCACCTGCTGCACGCCGCGCTCCGCAATCAGTTCGGCCCGCAAGTGCGGCAAGCCGGCTCGCTCGTGGCGCCGGACCGCCTGCGGTTCGACTTCACTCACGGCTCGGCACTCACCGACGACGAGAAGCGGGAGATCGAACGGGTCGTCAACGAGCAGATCTATCGGAACACCCAGGTCGAAACCAAGGAACGCAGCACCGAAGAGGCGATCAAGGACGGCGCGATGGCGCTCTTTGGCGAGAAGTACGGCGACATCGTGCGCGTGATTTCGATTCACGGCTTCAGCACGGAGCTCTGTGGGGGCACGCACGTCCGGGCGACGGGCGACATCGGACCGTTCGTCATCACCGAGGAGTCGAGTGTGGCGGCGGGCATCCGCCGCATCGAGGCGCTGACGGGCGCCGGCGCGGTCGCGCACGTACAACGGCGCGATACCGCCCTCGACCAGGCGACCTCCCTGCTCGGCGTCCCGGCCGAGCAGCTGTCCGATTCGGTTGCCAAACTGCAATCGGAGGCCAGGCGGCTCGCGCGTGAGAACGAGCAACTGAAGATGAAGCTCGCGCTCGGCGGCGGCGCCAGGGCCGGACAGGACGATGACGTGGTCGCGGTGGGCGACGCGAAGTTCATCGCACGACGCGTGAGCGGCCTCGAGAAAGCGGCGTTCCGCTCGCTGTCGGACTCGCTCCGCGATCGCCTGAAGCGAGGCGTCGTCGTGCTGGCCGGCGACGCAGACGGGAAAGTGCATTTGCTCGTCAGCGTCACCAAGGACCTCACGGACCGCGTGAGCGCCGGCCAGCTCGTGAAGGAGCTCGCGCCGATCGTCGGCGGCGGTGGAGGTGGCCGGCCCGACTTCGCGGAAGCCGGCGGCAAGGATCCCTCCAAGGTCGACGACCTGCTCGCCAAGGCCCGGGAAACGGTCACACGTCTGCTGGGGTGAAATGACCTCCGAGGTCGTTTTACAGAAAACGTAAAACGACCTCGGAGGTCTTGCGTACATATATCAATTCCTGATATATCAAGACTTGACTATGGCCCACGACTCCGCCGGCGTCGCCCGATTGCTCCCACTCTCGCCCGCCGTCTTCCATATCCTGCTCGCGCTTGCCGGCGAAGATCGGCACGGCTACGCAATCATGCGCGACATCGAGGCCCGGACCGACGGCGTCGTTCGCGTGGGGCCCGGAATGCTCTATGGCTCCGTCAAATGGCTGTTGAGCGACGGCTTCATCGAGGAGACGTCACCGCGGTCCCGGACGAGCGCCGATGAGCGCCGGCGGGTCTATCGGCTGACGGCTTCTGGACGGGTGCTGCTCAAAGCCGAGGCGTCACGGCTCGAAGCCGCGGTTGGCCTCGCGCGCTCGCGACGGGTCCTGACGCGAAAGGTGTAATGGCCATGGCCGCGCGAGTTCTCGGGTTGCTGTTACTGCTGTATCCGCCGTCCCTCCGGCGCGAGCACGGCCCGGAGATGGCGCTCGCGGTCGCCGAGGCCTGGCGCGCACAACGCGGCCTTCGCGGGCGTGCCCGTCTGATCCTGCATCTCCTCGGCGATTTTCTGACGAGCTGGCCACGAGCCTGGCGCTCGCGGCCGGGACGTCCGCCGCGTGGGCCCACGACATCACGACGACCGTTCCTGCTGGGCCTTTCCGCCGACGTTCGATCGGCGATGCGGCTCTGGTCGCGCGAGCCGCTGTTCGTCGTCGGCGCGGTGCTGACGCTCTCGCTCGGCATCGGCACCACCACAGCGATCTTCAGCCTCGCCGACGCGACCTTGCTCCGCCCGCTGCCGATCCCGCATGTGGACAAGATCGTGCAGTCGAAGTGGTCGTGGTCTTACCCGGACTTTCGAGATTTGACCGCCCGTCAGACCGCGTTCTCGGACGTCGCCGCCTGGACTGGTTTCGATCTCGGTCTCGAGCACGATGGCCAGGCGCTGGGCCTGAAGGCGTTGGGCGTGAGCGGCGCGTTCTTTGGTCTCACGGGCCAGCGGCCGGTCGCCGGGCGGCTCCTGACCGAGGCGGACGACCAGCGCGGCGCACCGGCCGTCGCGATGCTGAGCGAGCGCGCCTGGGATCGCGTCTTCGACCGGCGGCCGTCGGTGATCGGCGAGACCGTTCAGATCAACCGGCGTCCGGTGCTCATCGCCGGCATTCTGCCGCGAGCGTTTCGCGGGATGTCGCTGCGTGAAGCGCCCGAGATTTACGTGCCGCTCTCGGTCCTGCCCGAGCTGGCCACCGGATTCCTCTCCCGGCCGGGGCTGTTCGAGAGACGCAACACCGTGTGGCTTCAAGTGGCCGGACGGCTGCGTGACGGCGTGGCGCCGGCGCAGGCCGAAGAGAACGTCGACCGCATTTATCAGCAGATTCATCCCCCCGACAACCCGTCGCGGCCCGCGACCCGGATCGTCCTCGTCTCCGCCGTGGCGCGTGCCATCGGGCTCGACTCGTCGGTCGAGCTTCGACGGTTCGTCTCGGTGCTGGTGGGCGCGACGGTCGTGACGCTTCTGCTCTCGTGCGCGACCGTCGCGAACCTGCTGCTCCTCCGCGCCGAACGGCGCCGGCGCGAGCTGGCGGTGCGCACCGCACTCGGCGCCAGCCGCGTGCGGACGCTGCGTCTTCTCATGACCGAGAGCGTCGTGATCGGGCTGGCCGGCGGCATCGCCGGCATCGGCATCGCGTCGCTCAGCACCTCGCTGCTGGGCGCGTTCAGTCTGCCCGGCCGGATCGCGATCGCCGACCTCGCGCTCAGAATCAATTCGACGGTCCTCCTGCTCGCGATCGGATTAGGGCTTGTGACCAGCGTGGTCTGCGGCTGCGCACCGCTCTGGCATGCCTCACGGCTGACCATGACGTCAACACTGCGGACGGGAGATCGGGGCACGGCGCGTCAGCCGCTGCGTTCGGCGCTTGTCATCGTGCAGCTCGGCTTGTGCGTGCTGCTCGCGGGCGGAGGCCTGACGTTCGCTCGGGCTGTCCGGGAGGCATTGAGTGTCGAGCTCGGATTCGACACGCATCACACGTCCCGCGTCACGATCGATCCAGGGCTGGTGAGGTACTCACGGACGCAGGCCCTCGACTTGCGCTCGCGCGTGCTGGAAGGGTTTCGTGGCGCGGCCTGGGTGCAGGCAGCCGGCTGGTCCGCCATGCTTCCGCTGCAGGGCCGAATGCAGTGGCTGGTGGGCGTTGAGGGCTACGTGACCGCGCCCGGCGACGCGATCAATCCTGACGCCAACGTCGTCTCCGACGGCTACTTCGAGGCGCTCGGCATCCCGGTCGTCGCGGGCCGAACGTTCGCGCCATCGGACACCGGGCGATCCGAGCCCGTCGCGGTCGTGAGCGAAGGACTCGCCCGCCGGTACTGGCCAGGTGCATCGGCGATCGGCGGCCGGATCTCGCTCGATCCGCAGGCGACCGGGCAGCCCTGGGCCACGGTCGTAGGAGTCGTCGGGAACGTCCGGCGCGGGCTCGAGCGACAAGCCGAGCCGATGCTCTACGTGCCGATGTCGCAGCACCCGAACATGGCCGAGTTCGGCGGCCAGCACCTGTTCGTCCGTTCCTCGCTCCCGCCCGACGTCGCCGCGCGCGACAGCGCCGCGTTGGTCCGCCAACTCGACGCGCTCGTCCCCATCTCGACCGCCGACACGCTGCTCGACCAGGTGAAGACCGCCGCGATGGCGCATCGGCTGGGACTCACGTTGTTCGGGCTGTTCACGGCGCTCGCCGTGGTCCTGACCGCGCTGGCCGTGTACGCGATCGTGAGCTACGCGGTTACCCGGCGCACGAAGGAAATCGGCATTCGCCTGGCGCTGGGCGCTGAGACGACCGGCGTCCTCGCCCTCGTCCTCCGGCAGGGCGCCTGGCCGGTCAGTCTGGGCCTCGGTGTCGGCGTGACGGCGTTCTGGCTCGTGTCGGGGCGGCTCCGGCAGTTCGCGCTCTCACAGCCGGTCTTCGATGGCGTGACGGTCGCCGCCCTCATGGGCGGCGTCGGCGTGCTCGCGTGCGCCGCGATGATCGTTCCGGCGCGCCGCGCGCTCCGGGTGGATCCGGCCAGCACGCTGAGGAATGATTGAAGGTCCTAAAACCCGTATCCAACGGTCACCTGCAACGTCCGGAACTTCCCCTCGAATCCGGGCACGTTGTACGCGTTGCTCATCCCGAACACGTATCGCACGTCGACCAGCCAGTGCCGGGTCAGTGCCACTTCGCCCCCGATGGCCGCGCCGACCTCGACCGGCTCGTACGCTTCCTTGATGTCGTACGACTGGCCGCTGATGATTTCGCGCGCGCTCAGTCTCAGCCCGAGCACGCCGCCGCCGAGGACGTGCACGGCGCGGCCGCCGACCGTCATGACGCGGTACCGCGCCAGCAGCGGAATCTCCACGTAGTTCAGGTCGTCGCGGACCGTGTCTTCGAACGTCACACGGCGCTGCGCGAACAGGCCTTCGACCTGGAGACCGATTCCAACGAACAACGGCATCCTGACGAACCCGCCCGCGACCGCGCTCGCCTTCCCCGCCGTGTCGAAGTCCTCGATCGTGATGGTCGAGAAGTTCAGTCCGCCCTTCGCGCCGAACGTCTGCGCGTCAGCACGCGCGCTCACGAGCGTGACGAGGAACACGACGGCCGCGAGGGCGATCGACCTCGCGACCGCACCGAGGCTACTGCGCGGCACGGGGTATCCGCTGGGCGCGCATCGCCGCGTGATAGACGAACGACGCCAGGATGATCGCCGACTGTTTCAGATCCTGCTCTTTGATCCGATCAGCAGTATCGACGTTCGTGTGGTGCTCGCGAACGTCGTAGCCGACGAAGTCCTGGATCGGGTTGAACCCGAGCATGTTCTGCCGGGTGAAGCTCAGGTGGTCCGTGCTGCCGATGCCCTGGATGACGTTCCGTCGCGCGCCGATCTCTTTGTCGACGAACGGCGCGAGCCACGCGTCGAAGATCGGCTTGGCCGCCGTGTTCCCCTCGAGGAACCAGCCGTAGATCGGCCCCTTCCCGGGATCGATGTTGAAGTAGACCGTGAGCTTGTCACGCGCGGCCGCGTTGGTGTCGCCGGCGAGGTGCTTCGCGACGTACGCGGCCGATCCGCGCAGTCCCTGCTCTTCGCCGCTCCAGAGCGCCAGCCGCAGCGTCCGCCTCGGCTGCGCGCCGATCGCCTTCAGGATCCGAAACGCTTCCATCGCGGCCGCCGATCCGTCGGCGTTGTCGGTCGCGCCCGTCGCCGTATGCCACGAGTCGAGGTGCGCGCCGAGCATCACGACTTCGTCTTTGAGCACCGGGTCGACGCCAGGAATCTCCGCCAGGACGTTGTAGGTGTTCCGGTCCGCGTCGAGGAAGCGCGCCTGCACGTTGACGCGCAGCTTCACAGGCACGCCGCGCTCGAGGAAACGCGCAATCATGTTGTAGTGCTCGCCGATGAGCACAACTTTCGGGAGCGGGTCGTTCGGGTTGTCGCGTCCGCCGGCGAGGAACAGCGTGCCGTGCTCGCCCCGGCTCGGCCGCAGCAGGACGCCGGCGCCGCCAGCGCGAATCGCCGCGTCGATGCGCTGCTGCGGCGTCTGTGCCGCGGGCGCGCCGCGGCGTCCCGCGCCCTCGCCGCGCCCGCCCGCGGCCGCCGGCGGCGGGTCCGGCTGCTCGGTCGGCTGCGCGCGATCCGCGCGGATGAAGTTCGTCACGAGCGGCTGTGTGATGATCGCCGCGCCCTTCAGGCTCGCCTGTGTGGCCTCGACGTCCTCCGGCGTTTTGCCGGCGAGGCTCACGACGGATGCGACGATCTCTCCGCGCGTCGACGGGCTCCAGGCTTCGGGATAGCCGACGAGCGGCATGTACCGCGGCTCGACCATGTCCAGCGTGAACTTCTCGAGTGTCCAGCCGCGGCCGAACTCGAACGGCTCCAGCCGCGCGTTCGAGAGGCCCCACTTCGCGAGCTCATCGCGCGCGTACTCCGCGGCGCGCTTGTGCTCGGGCGACCCCGTCAACCGCGCACCGATGACGTCGACGAACTGATTGAAGACTGCCTGAACGCGCGAGCGGTTCAGTCCTTCGTCGCGGATCCTGGTGTTGATGGCCGCATCAACGGGTTCGGCGGTTTGCGCCGTGAGCGCCACGGCGCCCGCGCCGGCCAGCGCGGCACAGAGAGCGACAGCGATCGTCTTCATGGAGCCTCCCAGATCATTTGCTGTAAATCCCGTTGAACAGCAGCTTGAACGTCGGGTGCGGCTGCGCGCGCTGGAGAATCTCCGCGCCAAACAGCAGCACGCGGCCCTTCCCGACCGTCGCCTCGGCCGCAATTACGCCGTTCTCGAGATACTGCTGGCCCCACGCCCAGCCGCTCCGCAGCGGCGTCTTCGAGTCGAACCAGGCCAGCGCCTTGACGCCGCGCGCCGCCGCGTCCGGACCGAGCTTCCAGACCGGGCTGTTGTCGAAGAAGAAGTCGGTGTGCGGCTTCATGCCGGCGGCGATCGGATTCGACGTCTCGACCCGCGCCCGGAGCACCGAGCCTGGCGCGTAGAACTTCGTCGACGGCAACCGGGTGCCGTTCTCGACGAGGTGGTTCTCGATCGGCAGGTTCAGGTAGGCCGCGAGGTTGGTCGCCGAATCGCCCATCGCGATGACCGTGCCGCCATTCTCGATGAACTGCCTGAGGATCGGCAACGTGCGCTCGGCCGTCACGGATCCGATCTGATCCCGGTATTCAGCCGGGAGGTTGGCCGGCGCACCAGTCCCGCGGCCGCCTCCCGCTCCGCCGCCGCGTCCGCCGGCAGCGCCAGCGCCACCAGCGCGTCCGGCCGAGACCGCGGGGATCCCGCCTTCGACGAACACGAGCGTGTCGTACTTCGCGTTCAGATCGCCCGCGTCGAGCTGGGGCGCGAACACGCGATCGAAGGTGAACTCGAACTGCTCCAGAATCCAGCGCGTCCAGCCCGCGAGCATCGATCCGCCGTATTGATCCCAGAGGCCCACGCGTGGGCGCGCGAGCTTCGACGTCGGCACGCGGACGGTGGCCGACGGCACTGCGAAGCTCACGCCGCGATCGGCGGCCAGCTTCTGCAGCAGCGCCCTCGTCGTCGGCTTCACGGCGACCACGAACTGGCCGTCCGGCAGACGGTAGACGTCCTCGTTGGCCGCAAGGAGCCGGTTGGCGGCCGCAAAGACATCGAGCTGCACCGGATTCATCGTGACGAGTGCCGCCGTCGCCGGGACCGTGCCCGCGGACGGTTTGAGGTTCCAGTCGGGAATCGACTCAAGCGGCCCCGTAAAGGTTTCGAGGATGCGCTCGAACTCGACACCCATCTGGAACGCAAGGGTCCAGCCGGCGTTGTCGTACGGCGGCGTCGGCGGCGCGCCCGGATACGGGAAGTTGTCCGGATGATCCTGCGGCTCGAACATGTCGACGACGTGCGGGCGGAATGCCTGGGACGTGAAGATCACGTAGGACCCGGCTGGATACGTCTTCGCCGCGACCGTGAACTCCCGCGTCGCGCGATTCACGACGATGCCCGTTTCGAGCAGCGCGTTCACGAAGCGCGTCGCGGTCGTGAAGTCCGGCTGAGACGAGGGAATGATGTACCCGCGAGGATCGCGATCCTCGGGCTTGTGGAGCGCCGCCCAGAGCGCTTCGTCGGCGGCCGCGCTCGACCCGCCGCCGCGTCCGCCACCGCCCCCGGCTGCGGCGGGCGGGCCGCCGCCGGACGCTCGGGCCATGTCCTCCTGGATCGCGGCGTATCGGTGCGGCCGGACCGTCCACGTGTCGCGGCGGCCGCGCTCGATCGAGTTCCGGCCCATCACGTAGCGGTTGTAGAGAAAGTTCTCCTTCATCTTCGACGCGACGTCGAGGACGCCGCGGTTGCAAGTCACCGAATAGTCCACCGACTGGCGGAAGCGCCACTCCTGCGGCGGCACCGGGAACGTCAGATCGCTCGACGGCACCTGACGGTTCATGACGAGCGGCACGCGCATCGGCGTCGGGTTGCCGATCATCTCGGTGAGAATCGCGATCGTGTTGTGGAACGCGGCGGTGTTGCGAATCCCGCCGTTCCACCAGCCGTCGTACGGACCGCCCGAGCGCATGGTCGCGCCCGGCTTGTTCTCGGCCGCGAGCCGCGTGTGCAGCGCGAGGCCAATCGTCTGGATGCCCAGGACGAGCAGCGGATCCTGGTTGTAGTTGAACGGATCGCGAAGTGGCGGCGACCACAGGATCGTGCCCGCCGGCCCGCTCTGGTGGTGGTTGTAGAGAATCTGCGGGAACCACTCGCGATACAGCACCCGGTTCATGTTCTCGCTCTCGGGCTGCGTGGATGCGAAGAAGTCGCGGTTGTTGTCGTGGCCGATGTACTTCTGGTAGAGCCGCGGCAGGCCGGTCAGCGAGCGCTCTTTCGGATCGGCGGCCCGCATGTACCAGTCGGCGACGAGATCGTTGCCGTCCGGGTTGGCGTGGACGAAGAGCATGATCACGTCGTCGAGCAGCCGCATCGTCTCGTCGTCGGTGCGGCTCACCATCTGGTAGACCATCTCGCCCAGTTGCTGCGCGCCGAGCGTCTCGGTGGCGTGCAGCCCGCCGTCGATCCACACGACGGCCTTCCCTTCCTTCGCCAGTGCGCGCGCCTGATCGTCGGTCAGCCCTTCGGCGAGCGCGAGCCGGCGCGAGATGTCCTTGTACTTCGCCAGATTGCGATGGTTTTGCGGCGACGTGACGATCGCCATCAGCTGATCCCGGCCCTCGGCGGTCTTGCCGATCGACTCGAGGGTCATCCGATCCGACTCTTTGTCGAGTTTCTGCCAGTACGCGGCGATCTGCTTGTAGTTGGCGAGAAAGTAGTCGTCGCCGAAGTTGTGGCCGAACTCCTGCTGCGGCGTCGTGATGCGTCCGGCGGTCGTCTGGGCGCCCAGCCCGCCAACCAGGGCCGTCACGAGCAGGACCACCAGCAAGGTGCGCTGAATCATGGCGATAGTGTACGGGGACGGGACTTTTTTCCACAGGTTTCCACACAATAGGGACGGAGGTCGGAGGCCCCCCGGGCGACCTCCGTCCCCTGACTGCGGAAACCTGTGGAAAAAAGTCCCGTCCCCCTCCGTCTCGACGTCTGGCTCGACGTCGCGTGCCTGTTCAGGACGCGCTCCGAGGCGCAGCGCGCGTGTAAGGGCGGCAAAGTAGACGTGAATGGGCAGGCGGCCAAGCCGCATCGCGAGATCCGACTGGGGGATGTCATCGAAATCACCCGGCCGCTGGGGCGCCGCCAGCGCGTGGTGGTCCGCGCAACCGAGGACAGGCACCTCCCCAAGGCCGAGGCCCGCAAGCTGTATGAGGACACGACGCCGCCCCCGTCGCCCGAGGAGCAGGCCATGCTGGACCTCCTGCGGCTGGCCGGGCCGAGGCGCCGCCCGGCCATGGCCGGCGCGCCGGACCGGCGGGAACGGCGCCGCCTACGGCGTGAAAAAGAGGGCGATGATTGAGGGCGCGGAACTGAGATGTATACTTAAGTGTTGTGGCTACCAGACATGCTTCCGCAGTAAAGGCTCATCGCCAGACTCTCAAGCGCACGGCGCATAACCGTGGGCTGCGAGCCAAGCTCCGCACGTCCCTGAAGGCCATCCGCAGCGCGATCGACGCCGGCAAGACCGACGAGTCGCGCGCGCACATGAGCGAGACCGTCTCGATCATCGACAAGATGGCCGGGCGGGGGATCATCCACCGCAACGCGGCCGGACGATACAAGTCGCGCCTCGCCAGGAGACTGAGCGCGACAGCCAAGGCATAAGACAGAAGGCAGAAGGCAGAAGTTCTTCTTTTCTGCCTTATGCCTTGTGACTTGTTAGATCGACAATCAACCTTTCCATGAGGACCCGTTCGTCGCCGCCAGAGGTCTTGAGCGCCAGATCTGTGCGCATCAGCGCGTCGAGGGCCGGGCGCACGCGGTCGGGTTTGAACTGGGACAACTTCGACGACACCCACCACCGCAGCTGGCCGACCATCATGTGCGGAGAGTCGCCCCGCTCCAGTCTGATGGCCGTCTCGCGGAGCGCTCGCGCCGCGTCACCGTCGGAGATCGCGTTGATGACGCCCCACTCGTCCTCGACTGACAGGCTCTCGACGGCGATCTCGGCCACGTCCGCGTGCGTAATGCGGCCCTGCCCTTCCGTATAAAGCAGCAGACGATCGAGATCGCCGCGCAACTTCGTGACGTCGCCGCCGGCGCGATCGGCCAGGAGCTGCAGCGCCGGCTGATCGATGCTGCGGCCCGCGCGCGTAATCTCCTCCTGCGCCAGGCTCATCGCCGACGCGCGCGTATCGCGCCGGCCAAATGCCGCCGACGCGAGACCCGAGAACTCCGTCACCTGAGCCTTCTCGAACAGGCGCTTCGTGAATCTCCTGGTGCGGTCGACACCGGTCGCGACGAACACGAGCGCGGTGCACGGCGCCGGACTCGAGAGGTAGTCCTCGAGCGGCCCGAACTCAATCGACACGTCGTCGGCCTCGGCCTCGCTTTCGATGAGTTCGGACGTCCTGGCCTGCCGCTTGGGCTTCAACAAGCGCTCCGCGCGCAGGACGACGACGATCCGGCGATCGCCGAGCATCGGGAACACGCGCGCGGCCGCCGCGATGTCAATGGGACTGCCGCCCGCCTCGGCCGCGAAGACGCGATCGATCGCAAACGGCCGATCCGCCTCGTCGATCGTGCCCTCGATCGCATCCACGGTCTGCTCGACGAGCCGCACGTCCTCGCCGACGAGCAAATGTAGTGTGCCGAGACGCTTCGACGTGATCAGCTTGCGAAGGGCGTTCTGATCGAGCGACGGCACGCACGCCTCACATGGCTTCGAAGATGGCCGCCGCCAGGATCTTGGCGAGGTTCCGGGCGAGGCGCTCGAGCGCGTTTGAGTCCTGACGGAAGAAGGCGGCAGGATCGCTGCCCGCGCCGGTCGGAACGTCGTACTCCTCGCGCACGGTCATGGACGGGTTCTGCCAGATCACTTTGTCCGACTTCACGTCCTTGAACTCCACGCTCAGCGTGACGACCATCACATAGCTCGACGCCTGGCGGCTTCCGGTCGTAAATGACGTTGGCGTCGGCAGCGCGCTCAACACCGTGCCGGTCAATATCGCGTCCACGCCCGACGTGTCCGGGAGAACGCGGTACTTTCCGCGGTTCCGGAATTCGTCGCTGATTCGCTCCGTCACGATCTTGTCGATGTCCGGAAGCGTCGATCGGTTGGTGAACTGCGGAATGCCGATGATCCGGATGTGCTCCGGCAGCGAACCGCCGCGGCCCGCGAGCGTGTAGCCGCAGGCGGAGGCTGTCAGGGCGACAGCCAGGAGGGCGACGCCAGAAACCAGCCGTTCTTTGGTGCATATCCGCATTTTGATCCTGTCGCCTGTGAGCCTCTGTCTTCTTTACTCAGTTGCTCGCGGGGCCCCACCCCCGCTCGCGCGCGGGCGCTCCTGCGGCCTGACGACGATGTTCACCAGGCGCCGATTCGCGATGACGACTTTGACGACGTCGTGACCGTCGAGGTGCGGCTTCACCTGCGGCGCGGCAAGGGCGCTCGCCTCGATGTCGGCTTCGCTGGCTTCGGCATCGAGTGTAATCCTCGCGCGCAGCTTGCCATTCACCTGCACCGGCACCTCGATCTCCTCGGCGCGGGCGGCCTCCTCATCGACGGCCGGCCACCCGGCGGCGGCGATGCCCGGCTCGACGTGGGCATGACCGGAGCCCATGTCCCGACGCAGGCGCTCCCAGAGCTCTTCGGCCAGGTGGGGCGCGAATGGCGAAATCATCAGGACCAGCGCTTCGGCGGCCTCGCGCAGCACCGCACCCGTTCCCGCGCGGTCGATCGTCGGCGGAGGCTGATCCTCCCTCCCGGTCGGACGGATCCCTCGCTTGTCGCAGAACGCATAGAGCTCGTTGACGAGTTCCATGAGCGCCGCGATGGCGGTATTGAGGTGCATCCGCGGGTCGATGTCGTGCGTCACGCGCCGGATGGTCGTGTGCGTCTTGCGCCTCACCGCGCGCTCGGCGTCCTCCAGCCCGCTCTCCGGCGCCGTGAACGGCGTGGGCAACGAGGGAATCAGATGATCCACGAGCCGCCAGACCCGTCCGAGGAATCTGAACATCCCCTCGAGACCGGTGTCGGTCCACTCGACTTCTTTCTCGGGCGGTGCGACGAAAATCACGTACATCCGCAGCGCATCCGCCCCAAACTTCGCCGTCATGTCGTCCGGATCGACGACGTTGCCCTTGGACTTGGACATGACGGCGCCATCTTTCAACACCATCCCCTGGGTCAGGAGCCGCATGAACGGCTCGTCGATCGTGACGAGGCCCAGGTCGCGGAACACGCGGCTGAAGAACCGCGAGTAGATCAAGTGCAGGATCGCGTGCTCGATGCCGCCGCTGTAGAAGTCCACCGGCCCCCAGTAGGCGACCTTCGCCGGATCGAACGGCATGGTGTCGTTCTTCGCGTCGCAGAACCGGTAGAAGTACCAGGACGAGTCGACGAACGTGTCCATCGTGTCCGTCTCGCGACGCGCGGGTTTGCCGCAGGTCGGGCAGACCGTGTTCACGAACTCCGGCACGTGCGCGAGCGGGGAATCGCCGCGTCCGGTGAACTCCACGACCTTCGGCAGGACGACCGGCAGCTGGTCGTCGGGCACCGGCACCAGGCCGCACGTCTCACAGTGCACGATCGGGATCGGCGTGCCCCAGTACCGCTGGCGAGAGATGCCCCAGTCCTTCAGCCGGTACTGCACCGAGCCTCGTCCGATGCCGCGATTCTCGACGTCCTCGGTCATCCGGCGATTCGCATCGGGCGAGAACATTCCGGTATACGGCCCCGAGTTCACGAGGATGCCGTCGCCGTCGAACGGGGCGGCCGCCGGCGCGGGCCCGGAATCGGGCTCGATGACGATCGGAGTCGGCAAGCCATACTTCGTCGCGAACTCGAAGTCGCGCTGATCGTGCCCGGGCACCGCCATCACCGCGCCCGTGCCGTACTCGAGCAGCACGAAGTTGGCGACCCAGATCGGTACCGCTGTGTTCGTAAACGGGTTCATCGCCACGCGGCCCGTGTCGAAGCCCTCTTTCTCGACTTCGCCGGTCACCCGCGCGGTCCGATCCTGCGAGCGGAATTTCTGAATCGCGGCGCGGAACGCCGCCGGGTCGGGCGATTCGGACGCGAACCGT
Source organism: Vicinamibacterales bacterium (assembly GCA_035633215.1). Taxonomy (GTDB): domain Bacteria; phylum Acidobacteriota; class Vicinamibacteria; order Vicinamibacterales; family SCN-69-37; genus DASQFI01. The sequence goes on from DASQFI010000007.1 coordinate 244,283, forward strand.
TCCACGAGCGGATGCTCGGGCGCGAGCATCACGAACGACGCGCCGTAGATCGTGTCGATCCGCGTCGTGAACACTTCGATCGCGTCCGTGGCCCCGACGATCGGAAACTGCACGTGCGCGCCTTCGGATCGGCCAATCCAGTTGCGCTGCATCGTGAGGACTTTCTCGGGCCAGGTGTCCATCCGGCCGAGCGCCTCGACCAGCTCGTCGGCGTACGCGGTGATGCGCAGGAACCACTGCTCCAGCTCGCGCGTCGTCACGATCGTCCCGCAGCGCCAGCACCCGCCGTCGACGACCTGTTCGTTGGCGAGCACCGTCTGACAGCTCTCGCACCAGTTCACGTTCGAGCGGCGGCGGTAGGCCAGCCCGCGCCTGAACATGCGCGTGAACAACCACTGGTTCCAGCGGTAGTACTCCGGCAGACAGGTCGCGATCTCGCGCTCCCAGGCGTAGCTGATGCCCAGCCGCTGGAGCTGCCCCTTCATGTGAGCGATGTTGTCGAGCGTCCACGTCTCGGGATGGATGTTGGCCTTGAGGGCGGCGTTTTCCGCCGGCAGGCCGAACGCATCCCAGCCGAACGGATGCAGCACGTTGTAGCCGCGCATCCGCATCGTCCGCGCCATGATGTCGCCGATGATGTAGTTCCGGACGTGCCCGACGTGGGCATGGCCGGACGGGTACGCAAACATCTCGAGGCAATAGAACTTCGGACGCGACGCGTCCTCGCTCACCTCAAAGGCGCGGGCGTCGGCCCAGCGGGCCTGCCACTTCCGTTCGATCTCCTGCGGGCGATAGTCCATACATCCTGCGTAACCCTTTATTTTATTACTGCCTCCAGGCACTCCCGCAGCGCCGTGAGGTGATAGCCGCCTTCGGTCGCGTAGGCGATCCGTCCTTCGCACAGCCGGCCCGCCGCCCCCTCGAGCAGGGAGACGATCCGCGCGTAGCCCGCTGTCGTCATTCGCAAACCGGCGAGCGGATCCAGGTAGTGCGCGTCGAACCCGGCAGAGACGAGCACGAGCTCCGGGCGGAACCGATCGAGGGCCGGTACGACGACGGTGCGGTACGCCGCCTCGACGTCGGCATCGGTCGCGCCCGCCGCCAGCGGGATGTTCACCGTGAAACCAAGGCCCGCTTTGGCGCCGGTCTCGCTGGCTGCACCCGTGCCCGGATAATACGGATACTGATGGCTCGAGACGTACAGCACGGTCGGATCCTCATAGAACGCCGCCTGGGTGCCGTTGCCGTGGTGCACGTCGATGTCGACGATGGCCACGCGCGCGGCGCCGGCCGCACGGATGACCGCCGCCGCGAGCGCGACGTTGTTGAGCAGGCAGAAGCCCATCGCGCGATCCGGTTCCGCATGGTGGCCGGGCGGCCGGACCAGCGCAACTGCCGGCTCGCGCGTCTCCCACGTATGGCGTGCGGCGTCGATCGTGGCGCCGGAGGCGAGCCGCGCGATCTCATGCGTCTCCGGACTGGTGAACGTGTCGGGGTCGAGCATCGCCGCCTGGCCCGCGAGCGCGTCGAGTTCATCGAGGTAGGACTTCGTGTGAACCAGCTCGAGCTCGTCGCGTGTCGCTGGCCGCGGCTCGCGGACCGTGCCTCCGCGCCTCGCGAACTCCCGTGCGACGGCTTCGAACACCTCGCCCCGTTCGGGGCGCTCGGGATGGCCGGGCGGCGGGGTGTGCTCGACGAAACGGGGCGAACTGTAGAGAACCATCTCAGACATCTGTGGGGCGGGGCTTCAGCCCCGCCGACGGCACCGGCCCTAAAGGGCCGGCCTACACTTCAGACTGTTCGACCATCGATCGTGCCTCTCGTTCCAGCGCTTCTAACGTCCGTTGCAACTCGTCACGTTTCTGTTCGACCGTGACTTCACTCGTGTCAGACACGAGCAGCGGGTCGCCGATCGCAATCGCGACGTCGCTGCCCGGCTTCGGCACCTGATGTCGGTCCCAGCTGTTCACCGTCCAGAACTTCGACGCCTCGATGTGGAACGGCAGGATCGCATGACCGGTGGCACCAGCCAGCCAGACCGCGCCCGGTTGCGCCACACGGGCCGGCCCGCGGGGTCCGTCCACGGTGAACGCTGCCGGATGCCCCGCGGCCATGTCGCGACGCAACTGGACGAGCGCGCGCCGGCCGCCTCGCGACGTCGACCCGCGCGCCGCGCCGTACCCGAACCGGCGCATGATGCGCGCGACCCACTCGCCGTCGAAGTTCTCGCTCGTCATCGCGATCACACCGCGGTCGCGGAAGTAGAGCGTCGCCGCGAGAATCCGGCCGTGCCAGAGCGCGAGAATCGGCGGCTTGCCCGAACGCGTTGCGTCGCCGAAGCGCTCGCCGCCGCGCTCGTGCCAGCGGTACGTCCCGCCGAGCGCTTCGATGACTGGCGTCCCGAGCGCGGCAATCGCCGCGGCCTGGAACTGTTTGCGTCGTGGAAGGGTCACATCCCGTCGTACTGGGGCCCCTCTCCGCCCTCGGGCGGCACCCAGTCGATGATCTGATAGGGATCCATGATGTCGCACGTCTTGCAGTGCACGCAGTTCGACGCGTTGATGTGCAGCCGCTTGCCGCCCTGCCCGTCATCGACCATCTCATAGACGTTCGCGGGACAGAATCGCGTGCACGGGTTGCCATATTCGACGCGGCACCGCGTCCGGCAAATGTCGGTGTCGTGCACGATCAGGTGCGACGGCTGATCTTCCGCGTGTCGCGTCCCCGAGTAGTGCACGTTCGTCAGCCGATCGAACGTGAGCCGGCGGTCGATCTTGACCGGCGTGACCGGCTCATCGGGCGAGGGCGGATGGTTCGAGTAATAGTCGGCCATCTTGCGCAGCCGTTCGTGTCCCGCGTGCGCCGGCATCGGGTCCTTGACCCACCAGCCGTTGGTCACGAGCGAGAGGCCAGAGTACGCGAGGCCCGCGACCAGTCCGTGCTCGAAGGACTGGTGCACGTTGCGCACCGGGTACAGCTCCTGCCGCACCGGGCCGGCGTCGATGCGTGCCTGGTATGCGGCCAGACGCGCAGCCGACGTCTCACCCGCCCGGACAGCCTCGAACGCGGTCTCCGCCGCGAGCATGCCCGTGCGCATCGCGAGGTGAATCCCCTTCAGGCGCATCGAATTCAGGAAGCCGCCCGCGTCTCCCGCAATCAACACGCCATCGGCGTGCACGCGCGGAATCGTGTGCCAGCCTCCCTCCGGCAACGCCTTCGCGCCATATCGAACCATCTTCCCGCCCTCGAGCAGTCCCGCCACGAACGGGTGGAGCTTGAACCGCTGGAAGGCCAGGTGCGGATCGAACATCGGATCGCGATAGTCGAGGCCGCTGACGAACCCGATCGACACGAGACCGTCGGGCATTCCATAGATGAACGCGCCGCCAAACTCCTCCTGCTTCAACGGATAGCCCATGGTGTGGATCACCGAGCCCGCGCCCAGGCGGTCCTTCGGAATCTCCCACAGCTCTTTGATCCCGATGGCGTACACCTGCGGTAGCCGTCCGGCGTCCAGTTTGAGCTTGGTGACAAGCAGTTTCGTGAGGTTGCCCCGCACGCCGTCGCAGAAGATTGTCACTTTGGCGCGCACGTCCACGCCGGGCTCGAAAGTGGGCTT
>DASQFI010000008.1:0-30461 GCA_035633215.1 Vicinamibacterales bacterium
CGTCCCGGCTGTCCCGAACGCAGCGCGCTGCCTGTCAAGCACGCGGCCGGGCTTATCGCCCGTGGGCTTGCCGTCCTGAACAGCGACCCGTCCGTTAATCAACACGAAGTCAATCCCCTGGCTGTACTGATGCGGCTCGAAGTAGGTCGCCTTGTCGCGGATCGTGTCCGGGTCGAAGACGACGACGTCGGCCCTCTGTCCCGGCGCGAGCCGGCCGCGATCGGAGAGCCCCAGGATCTGGGCGGGCAGCGACGTCAGCGATCGGATGGCAAATGACAGCGTAATGACCTTCTTGTCGAAAACGAACGTCCGGATCAGACGAGGCACAGTGCCGAACGTGCCTGGATGGATGTGCCGCTCCCGTTTGGAGTCCTCGACTGAGGCGCCGCTGCGATCGGTGCAGACGCCGGTGTAGTCCTGCCGCATGAACTCTTCGAGGTCGAGAAGCGACACGGCAAAGGCCCGAAACTCGATGCCGCCCGGCCGATCGAAGCCGCTCATCTGAAAGAAGATGGCCGTGTCGATCGGATCCTCGTTCCGCATCGCGGCCACCTGACCGAGCGTCTTTCCGATGAGCGACTTGTCCGGGTAGTCCATGATCAACAGACCCGCGGGACCACCCTGGCGGTCGATGTCGTATTCGATGTCGCGGCGGATGAGCGGACCCTGCACCGCATCTGCGAGCCGGCGCTTCAGGTTCTCGCGCATGTTCGTGTAGTCGGCGTCTGGGCTCGGGTCGTACTGGCCCATACCCTTGACCTGCCGGACCATGAGCGCCCAGCGCGGAATGACGACGATCGTCTCGTCGTAGGCCTCATAGGAGTGCATGTTGATGTAGACCTGATGACCCTCGGCCCAGCTTCGGCTGACGAGCTGCGTGATGATGCGACCCGAGCCCCATTCGCGCGGCCCTTTTGGGTGCAGATGGTCCATCATCGCGGGAATCCGCGCGTGCTTCGCGATGTTGATCGTCTCCACAACGGCGTCGATGTTCGTGAACTGCCGCGTGTCGATGTAGGTCGTCGGCATCGACGCGGAGCTGGGAAGCTGCCACTTCGGATACTGTCCCTGGCTGCGCAGGTGCGCCTGGTAGTGGCCCCCGAAGGGCGCGACGACTTTCGCCAGCTCGAGGACTTCAGCCTCGGTGCTCCATCGGCCCGGCAGGTATTCCAGCCCGGCGCTCAGGCCGAACGCACCCGCTTCCATCCCTTCACGCACGAGCTGCCGCATCCGGTCGATCTCGGCGGCGGTCGCTTCGCGCATGTAGTCGTCGCCCATGACCTGGCCGCGCACGGTGCCGTGGCCGACCATCATGATCAGGTTGAGCGCTGAGCCTGCCCGCGTGAGATCCTGCCGTTGCCGGTCCAGCGGCCAGCGCGTCCGGCCGTCGGTGTTGATGACGGCTGTCGTGAAGCCCTGTGTCGTGAAGTTCGTCAGCGCGCCCTGACCCGCCAGGACGGCCCCTTCCAGATGCTCGTGGAGCGCGATGAATCCCGGTGTGACGTACCGGCCGCGCGCCTCGATCGTGCGCCGGGCCGCCGCCCGGCGCAGATTCCCGACCGTCGCGATCGTGTCGCCGCGGATGCCGACATCGGCGTACACGAACGGGTTGCCGGTGCCGTCGAGCACGCGACCGCCGCGGATCACGATGTCGTACTCGGACACCTGGGAGGTCAGTGGCATCCCGAGACTCAAGAACGCGATGATGACGAGCCATCCGCGGGTGGGATTCATGGTCCTGACCTCCGGCACCGTTGGCCGAGCCGGATTCTACACCTCGTGTTTGGGCGACTTCTGAACCAGCGATCGCCAGCTCCGGGCGTCTGGCATCATACTCGGCGATGTAGAACGCGATCAGTGGTCCATCAGGCGACCATTTCGGGTCAGTGGGCAGATGCTAACGCGCCAAAGTCTACCAGCTATCGTCGTCCCATCGCCGCGGTCCACGGTCTGACGAACGTCAGCGACCATGCCGCGGCACCGCTTTCGGGCACGATGGTCAGAGCGCGCTGCAAATCGGCCGTCCAGGTCATCGTGATGACGTGCGGACGGACATTCGCGATCACCTTCGCGGGGCCGATGCGAAAGTCGGCGCCCGGCTCGACGTCCACGCCCAGAATTCGAGTGCTATCGGCGCTCAGCACCGCGAGCTGCCTGCCATCGCGCCGCCACCAGGTCACGGCCTGAGACGATCGGGCGCCAGCGGTCCCGGTCGTCGTCACCTGGACCTTGCGGCCTCCGCCTGGAAACGACTGGACGTAGACCTCGTACCGACCGGTCTCATCGGAGAGATAGGCCAGCCACCGTCCGTCAGGGGAAAACATCCCCAACAGCTCCGCTGATGTCGTCCTCAGAAACGGCTTGGACTTCTCGTTGTTCCCGGGCGGCAGGACGAACAGGTCGAAGTTCGTCTCGGCGGTGAGCTCGTAGTGGATGATGCTCTTGCCGTCGGGAGACCACGCCGACGCGCCTTTGAACAGCACGGGCGATGAATACGCCCGCTGTTCCGGTGCCGAACCGTTCACATCCTTCAGGAAGAGATCCTGGGGACCGTCGCGATCGCTCGAGAAGACAATCCGCGCGCCGTCCGGAGACCAGACGACGCTGTCGTTCAGGCCGGGGGCCTGGATGAGCGGCGTCGCGCCTCCCTGGATAAGGTCCACCAGCCAGATGCTCGACTCCGTCCGTGAGTTCAAACGAACGACCGTCGCACGCCGTTCGTCCGCAGACAGCGCGACCTGCAGGTACCGGCCGGGCGGAAGCGCCACGGCACCCTCCTCGGATCCGGTGCGATCGGTCCACACGAGCCGGGTGTTGATCGACGGCTCGGTCAGATACGCGAGCGTGCCATCCGCTGACGCGGACGCGGCGGGTGCCGCGGTGTAGTTCGCGCCGGAGGTCGGGCTTGCGGGCACGTCGCCGAGCGGCGCCGGCTCGCCAGAGATCGTCCGGGCTCGCGGATCGAAACGCTGAGCGACGAGCACACCCTTGCGGAGAAACAGCAGATAGCCGGGCTCGGCGAAGACGGGCACGTTTTCCATTTGCGCGAGTGGTTCGCGCGCCCCCGCGCTGAGCGAGCCTACGAAGATGTTGAACTTGCCTGCACGCACCGGCAGCGCCGCGAACACAAAATGGTCGCCATCAGGCAGGAATTGTGGGAACCGGTGGCCCGTTTCCCTGGCGGCCGTATCGAGCGCCATGAGCGGCGTCGGATCGCCACCGTTCGCCGAGACGCGAAAGAGTCCGCCGGCGGCGGCCGGAGCGAACACGATGTCGCCACGCGCGTTCCATGTCCCGCCACGGCCGGTTGGCGCGTCGCAGATCACGTCCGGCCGTCCGCCATCCACGCCGATCGTCTTCAGCTTGCCGTCCGCAAAAAACCCGAGGCGCCGGCTGTCGGGCGACCAGAACGGCAGGTACGCTCCGGTCGTGTTCTCCAGACGCTGCGCCGTCAGCGCGTTGGCGGGCCGGAGCCAGAGCTGCGCGTCACCGGTGCCCGAGACGCTCCCTGTCACGAACACCACGAGCTTGCCATCGGGCGAGATCGCTGAATCGGCCGGATCGGGACTGAAGATCACGGACTCCGGGGCGAGCAGCGACGTTCGCATCACCGCCTCCGATCGCACGGGCGTGCCCGCTCCCGCCATGCGCCAGAGGCCGAACGCGACCGCAGCGGTCAAGACGGCGCCAGCAGCGGCGGCAACCAGCATCGCGCCGAACGGCTTGCGTGAAGAAGACGCGGCCGGCGGCGGCACGGCTCGCACGTCGTCGAGCTCGTCGAGCTCCAGACGAGCATCGCCAATCGCGCTCAGCCGCTTACGCGGATCCTTTTCGAGGCAACGGCGCAGCACGCGCTGTATGGCCACGGGAAGATCGGGCGGCAACCCGCGCCAGTCGGGAGGCTCTTTCAGCACCGTCGCCAGCGTTTCGGTCACGTCATCCCCGCCGAATGCTCGCCGGCCGGTCAACATCTCGTAGAGCACGCACCCGAATCCCCACACGTCCGCGCGACGGTCGACGGGGCGTCCTCTCGCCTGCTCCGGCGACATGTAGGCCGCGGTGCCGAGAATCATTCCCATCTGCGTCGCCCGCGCCGTGAGCGTCGGAGAGTTGGATGGGTCCGGCGTCCCGGACCCGGCGTCAGAAGTGAGCGCTTTGGCGAGTCCAAAATCCAGGACCTTTACACTGCCGTCGTCTTTGACTTTGATGTTCGCGGGCTTCAGATCCCGATGGACGATGCCGTGGTCGTGCGCAGTCTCGAGCGCGTCGGCAATCTGCCGCGCGATCGGCAATGCCTCATGAAGCGCAAGCGGACCCTCCGCGATGCGATCCGCCAGGGTCGGCCCAGGGACGAGCTCCATGACGAGCGCGTGTGTCCCGCCGGCGTCCTCGAAGCCGTACAGATGCGCGATGTTGGGGTGGTTCAGTGACGCGAGCACCTGCGCCTCGCGGCGGAAGCGCGCCAGCCGCTCCGTGTCGCCCGCAACGAGCTCGGGCAGGACTTTCAGCGCGACGTCGCGATGCAGTTTCGTGTCCCGGGCGCGATAGACCTCGCCCATGCCGCCGGCACCGAGCGCGCCAGTTATTTCGTACGGACCAATTCGCGCGCCAGTCGGTAGCGGCATGGGCTCGGAAGTCTACTTTGTTCTAGTTGCGCGGGGCCCCACCCCCGCGCCTTGACGGCTCGTCTCGCTTCGCTCGCTCGCCGGGCCGCAGGCGCCCATGCCGCCGGCACCGAGCAGATCCATCGCGAGCGAGGTGGAGCCCACGTTACCGCCGAGGTTCGAGAATCTCGCCGACGCGGTCGACGATGTCGCTCCAGTGCGCCTTGACGACGGGGTTCGCGGCGGCTGTCGCGGAGGCGCGGGCCTGCGCCTGAATGGCCCGCAACTGCGCGCGCGCGAGCGCAGGCACGTCGCTCTGGCTCAGGTTCGGCGCGGCCACGAACGGGGCCGCTGGAACTGGCGGCGCGGCCGGAGCCGCGGCTCCCGCGGCCGGCGGCGGCGGTGCGGGCGGGTTGACGATCGCCCCGAGGCGCGCGACGTAGGCGCGCTGCAGCCCGCGGCGGTTCGCATCCGGCGTCGTCGCGGCCGGCGTGTTCCAGATCAGCCGCTTCATCTCGGCCAGGTAGTCGGCCAGCGGCCAGGCGTTCTTCGCGTCGAACTTCTCGATCTCCGCGAGCCGCCCCAGGCGAATGTTCGACAGCAGGTTGTTGAGCACGGCCACCTGACGCGTCGGCAGCGCGCTCGGGCCGATCAGCGCGGCGATCGCCGGCGGCTGCAGCCAGTCCGGCGTGGCGAAGACGTGTTCGTTCAGGAAGGCGAGCGCCGCGAGCTGCGGCGTCTTCGGCACCACCGTGTAGACGCCGCCAGCCTGATCAGCGGTTTTGAGATCGACGTTGACGCCGGCAATGAGCTGCGCGACGTGGCCCATGTAAGTGCTCCACTGCCCGAGGCCCTCGGTGTACAGCTCGTTCAGCTCGGAATAGTCGTCGCCTGGCTTCGTCGTCCACTTGATGAGATTCGGGACCATCCGCTTGAAATTGGCGACCGCGTAGGTCGACGCCTTGATCGGGTCGTCGCCCATGTCTTCGGTCTGCGATCGCGGATCGATCGATCCGTACTGTCCGGGAACGAATCTGTACGGGAACGCTCCGCTCTGCTTGCTGATCCAGTCGTTGAGGGTCGCCTTCTCCGCCTCGGCCGTCGTCGCCTGCGGCAGCACGCGGTAGCCCCAGTTGATCGCGAAGTCGTCGAAGGGACCGACGCGACGGATGAAGTCCTTCGGTTGCAGCCCATCGCCGGGCTGCGCGACGTAGTTCTGGCGCGCGTAGTCCATGATGGTCGCGCTCACACCGTACTTGCTGGTGAACTTCGGATCGCGGAGCGACTCGACCGGAAACGAGTTGGACGCCACCATGTTGTGTTGCAGGCCCAGGGCGTGGCCGATCTCATGCGCGATCACCTGGCGCATGGTTTCGCCCATCAGCTCCTCCGGCACCTCGAGCGTCCGCGCCGCGGGATTGGCGGCCGCGGTCTCGAGCAGCAGCCGGTTCCGGTAGCTGCGCATATGGTTGTGGTACCAGGTGATCTCGCTGTTGAGAATCTCGCCGGTGCGCGGGTCCGACGTATGTGGCCCGACCGCATTGCGGACGAGGCTCGCGGCCCAACGCACCATCGACACGCGGGCGTCGTCAGGATCCCAATCAGGGTCCTCGGCCTTGGTCGGTGGGTCCGTGGCGATGATGGCGCGCTTGAAGCCAGCCTTCTCGAACACCTTCTGCCATTCTTCGACGCCCGCTTTCACGTGGCGCCGCCACCTCATCGGCGTCGCGGGATCGATGTAGTACACGATTGGCTTGACCGGTTCGACCAACTCGCCGCGCGCGTAGGCCGCCGGGTCCTTCGGCTCGAGGCGCCAGCGCGCGATGAACGTCTCGGTCGTCGCCTTCAGCTGATCGAGGCCGTAGTTCACGCGATCGACGTTGAAGTAGCCGACGCGTGGATCGAACGAGCGCGGCCGCATCGGCTCCTTCGGCAGCAGCACGATCGACTGGCGCATCTCCAGGCTCACCGTGCCGCCGCCGCGATCGCCCGGCCCCTCGGTCGCGGCGTAGGTCTGCACGTGCCGGACTTCTATGTTGGTGGGGAACGATCGAATCTGGCTCACGAAGCTCCGCGCGGCGTCGAAGCGCTGCACGGCGTACGTGCGCCGCTGGGCCGTCGACAACCCCGCCAACGCCGGCGTGTCGCCGGCGAAGAAATCCGTCACGTCGACCACGGCGGTCGCGTTGCCGGCGCCGAACGCCGCGATCGGGAACGACGCCAGGATGGGGGCGAAGTTGTTCTCGATGACCGACTTGGAGATCGGCGTCTCGGGATCGGCGTACGAATCAACGCTGATGCTTCGCAGCAGGACGTTGTTGTCGCGCCGCTCCCAGCGCACCATGCGCTCGGCAATCGAACTGCCCGCGCTGGTGAAGCCGCCGCTTCCGGCCGGCACGCCCGAGATTCTGCTGACCAGCAGGAAATCGCGGCCGAGCATCGCGTCGTCGATCTCGAAGAAGTAACGGTCGCCGACATGGTGCACCGCGAACACGCCGCGCTCGGTCTTCGCGGCAGACGTGATGACCTGATCGTAGGGCCGGGGCGCACGCGGCTGCGCGGGTCCCTGCTGAGCGCCCTGTTGGCTGCCGGCCTGCCCTCCACCGGCAGGCGGCGGCTGTTGCGCCCGCATGGACGTCGAGACCAAGGGCAGTGACAGGACGAGCGCGGCGGTGATCAGGCGGCAGTGGCGCATAGGACGCACATCTTAGACCCGGAAATCACTTGACTTGACGTGGTAGGCTGCGCGCTCAATCAACGTTTCCAAGGCGCGCGCCGACGATACCACGTCAAGTCAAGTGACTTCCGTTATTGAATGGACGCCGGGTCGGATGCGAGTCGCCTGTGCCGAAGTCGAGCACCTTCACCGTGCGGTCCCCGCGGACTTTGATGTTTGCGGGCTTCAGGCTCGATGGACGATGCCCAGCTCGTGCGCGGCCTCGAGGGCCTCCCCGATCTGCTTCGCGATCGCCAGCGCGTCGGCCAGCGCGATGGGGCCCTGGGCGATGCGATCCGCGAGCGTCGGGCCGTCGACCAGTTCGAGCACGAGCGCATGCGTGGCGCTGCTGTCTTCAAAGCCATAAATCGCGGCGATGTTCGGATGGTTGAGCGAGGCGAGCACCTGCGCTTCACGCCGAAACCGCGCCAGCCGGTCCGCATCGGTGATGAAGGTGTTGGACAGAATCTTCAGCGCGACGTCGCGATTGAGCTTGGCGCGGCGGCGCCTGCGTATGGCCCGCTCATCGAGCGACCCGCATCGATCCGCCGGCTGTCACCCGAGACGAGTAACGAGGTCGGCCCGGGCACGACCCGCCGGTTCCAACGAAGCGGCAAGGTCGCCGGATCGTGGCGGCGACCCAATCCGGCGCTCAATTAGTGGTTGATTACTAATACTAGTTAGTTAACACTAGCAAAGTGGACGACCACCACACGCGGAAATTCCAGAAGGAACTCAACGCTGGACTTGTGGCGCTGGTGCTGCTTGCCGTGCTGGATCGCTCCTCCGAGGATCTCTACGGCTATGACATCGCCAAGCGCCTGCAGCGGGCGAACGAGGGCGAAGCGGTCTTTAAGGAAGGCACGGTCTATCCGGTGCTCCGCGCGCTCTGCGCCGACGGGTTCCTCATCAGTCGGGTCGTGCCGTCCGCCTCGGGCCCGCCGCGGCGCTACTACCGCATCACCGACGAAGGACGCGCGCTGCTCGCTCGATGGAGCGGCATCTGGATCCAGACGCGCGATTTCGTCGATCGCTTCTTCCGGGGAGTCGAATCATGAATAGGCCCGCCCCGCGGTCGATCGAGGAATACCTGACGCAACTGCGCGCGGCGCTTGCCGGCGAGGACCCGGCCCTGATTCAGGACGCGCTGTACGACGCGGAGGAGTATCTGCGCGCCGAGGCCGCGGCGAATTCCGGAAAGCCGGAGGCGGATGTGCTCGCGGGGATCGCGGGCACCTTTGGCGCGCCGGACGAAGTCGCCGCTGCGTATCGCGACACGGAAGCGAAGGTCAAAGCCGCCTTGCAGCCGCCGGCTCCCAGGCGCCAGGATTCGCCGAACGTGCTGAACCAATTCTTCGCCGTCTATTCGGATCCGCACGCCTACAGCTCACTCTTTTTCATGTTCCTCAGCCTGGTCACCGGCTGCGTGTACTTCACCTTCGCCATAACAGGCCTGTCGCTGTCGCTCGGATTTGCCATTCTGATCATCGGACTGCCTGTGTTTCTGGCGTTCATCGGCATCGCTCGCGTTCTCTCGCTGGGTGAGTGCCGTCTGCTGGAAGCGGTCAGCGGCGAACGCATGCCGCGCCGGCCAGTGCATCCGGGCGCGCCGGATGGCGTGTGGGCACGCATCGTCGAGATGCTGCGGGATGCCCGGACCTGGTCGACGCTCGTCTATTTCGTGTTGATGTTACCGCTCGGTATCGCGTACTTCGTCACGGCAGTCACCGCGCTCTCGCTCGGACTGAGCTTCATCCTGCTGCCGATCGTCGGGATCGCCCAGCGCGCTGGATGGTGGGTTCCGTGGGAAGGCGAGGGTTACATCACGTTCAGTCCTGCGTGGCTCGACACGCCAGGGGGCTGGGTCATCTCCGTCGTCCTCGGCGTGATCGTCTCGACCACATTGATGCACCTGGCTCGCGGTGTCGTGAGTGTGCACGCACGTACGGCCAAGGCTCTCCTCGTCACGCCGGCGTGAGACGAGTAACGCCGCCGGCGCTCAACGCGCCGTGGAGGGGACGCCGGATGGCCTGGTTGCGTCGACCCAATTGAGAATCACGTTGAGCTGGCGCGGCACCGAACCGGGATCGCGCTGGATCATCAGGAAGCGCTTGCCGTCGGGCGAAACGCTGTAGCTCTGAAACCGGTCGTTGACAAAAAAATTCGACCGGTCAGACAGCCTGCGAGGCGCGCCGAACGTCCCGTTCGGCTGCATCGTCACTGCCACCAGGGCATCGCCCGTCAGGTAAAAGAGCTCCTTGCCGTCGGGCGACCACATCGGCCGGATCCCGCCTCCAGTGGAAACCGGGACTCGGTGCGTGGCCTCGGGGTACGACTGCACGTAGATCTCGCTTCGTCCCGACTCGTCGGACGCATACGCAACCCAGCGCGGCACGCCGTCCCGGACCGGCGAGAACTGGGCCACATATTCGTTGAATCGGGTGACTGACACAGGCGACGCCTTCCCGTCCGGCGAGAGCGTCCACAGATCGCGACCGGTCTTGGGCCCGATTTCCGCGTAGAGCAGCGTCCCGTCGGGGGCGAAGGAGTACGGAAACTGGTCGGAGGGCCGTTTGAGCAGCACTTCGGCGGGCCGCGATCCGTCGGCAGGTTGCGAGTAGATGTCCCAGTCGCCTCCGCGATTCGACGCGAACACGATCCGCCCACCGTCGCGGCTCCACACCGGAAGAATGTTGCTGTCGTTCCCTGACGTCAGGGGGCTGTGCGTCCCGCGTTGCAAGTCATGAATCCACAGGTTGAGACGCTGCCTGACGACTGCCTTCGCCCCGTCCGGTGAAATGTTGACTTCCCGATAGACGTCCTGTTCCTTACGCAACGATTCGATCTTTCCTGCCCGGTCGACCCACACCAGCGATGTCCTGGCCGGATTGCCGGGCGCGTAGACCGCCGTCCCGTTCTTCGAGACCGCCAGCCAACCCCGGCCCTCGGATTCGATGTCGTAGTACACGCTGTCCAGCACCGACGCGTCCGCGCTGGTACGCGCCGGGCGCTCGGGATCGAACGGCGCGGCCCTGATGCCCGCGGCCTCGTCGACGACCAACAGGCGACCTGACGTGCCCGCAGGAGCGTCGAACATCGCGGTGGCAAACGTCGTCGCCGGCAAGACCATCTCCCACTGGCCCGATTCCAGCGAGAGCACCGCGCTGCCCTTGTTCTGCCCCCACACCGTGAACAGCACGCGTCTTCCTCCGGGGAGCGCTTGCGGAAACACGTGGGCGTAGCCATTGGCCGCAGCGTCGGGCTTGGAGATGGACTTGGGCACGCCGCCGCTGGCGGGAATCTGCAGGAGTCCGGAGCTGAGCGACGCCGCGTAAATGATCGTATTGTCCTCGGTCCACGTTCCACCGAAGGGATAGGCGGCTTCGACGACCCGGATGGGGGCGCCGCCGGCGACCTCGGCCTTCTGAAGGTGCCCCTGTGCAAAGAACGCCACCCATTTGTCATCCGGCGAAAAGAACGGTTGCCTGGCGCCGTTCGAACCGGCCACCGCGCGCGCTTCGAACGAATTCAGATCGCGAAGGTAGAGATGCGAATCCTCTGTCCCTTGTTGCGCCACGTAGGCCACCGTTCGGCCGTCACGGGTAATGGCCGGATACGAGGTGATTTCCGCACCTGGCGGGAGCGGGATCGTCAAGCGAGCGGACGTGTGTTGAACGGCAGCTGGACGGTTCCACAGGGAAAAGGCGGCGACCGCCAGTGACGCGACGGCGATCGCGACCGATGCCCACACCAGCGGGTGGTGCTTCTGGCGAACCGGAGCCGATGTCGTCGTCTCCGGCGCGGCCGTGTCGAACGCGCCATCGAGCGCCAGGCGCATCGCCGCCATGTCCGGAATGCGCTGCTTCGGATCCTTCTGCAGGCAACGCCTGAGGTACACACCGAGCGTCGAAGGCAGGCCGGGAGGCAGCAGCGTAAAGTTCGGCTCTGCGCGGACGACCGCCGCGAGCGTGTCCGTCAGATCCTCGCCCGGAAACGCTCGGGCGCCCGTCAACATCTCGAACAGCACTGCACCAAACGCCCAGACGTCCGCGCGCTTGTCCACCGTCCTTCCGCGCGCCTGCTCCGGCGCCATGTACGCCGCCGTGCCGAGGATCATGCCCGCCTGCGTCATCGCGGGCGTCGTGAGTGTCGGGGAGTTCATCGCGTCCGCCGTCGCGCTCGACGCCTTCGCGTCGAGCGCTTTGGCGAGACCAAAATCGAGCACCTTCACTTTGCCATCTGCGCGGAGCTTGATGTTCGCGGGCTTGAGATCGCGGTGAATGATGCCCTGCTCGTGCGCGGCTTCCAGCGCCTCCGCGATCTGCGTCGCGATCGGCCGCGCGTCGGCCAGCGCCATCGGGCCGCGCGCGATGTGCACCGACAGATCCTCGCCCTCGACGAGCTCCATGATCAGGGCGCGCATGCCCGCCTGTCCTGAGCTCGTCGAAGGAGACTCTTCGATGCCGTAGATGGCTGCGATGTTCGGATGATTCAGCGCGGCCAGCGTCCTCGCTTCGCGCTGAAAGCGCGCGAGCCGGTCCGCGTCCTGCGCGAACGACTCGGGCAGGATCTTGATCGCGACGTCGCGACCCAGCTTGGTGTCGGTCGCGCGATAGACCTCGCCCATGCCGCCAGCGCCAATCGCAGCGACGATTTCATAAGGACCGAGTCGTGTACCTGTGGTGAGCGGCATGGGCTCGGGGTCTACTTTGAGAAGTGGCGCGGGGCCCCACCCCCGCGCCTTGTCGGCTCGACTCGCTGCGCTCGCTCGCCGCGGGCGCGGGCGCGGGCGCTCATGCCCCCTGCGCCGATCGGGGCGACGATTTCATAAGGACCGAGTCGGGTACCTGTGGTGAGCGGCGTGGGCTCGGCGTCTACTTTGAAAAGTGGCGCGGGGCCTGGCCTCCGCCAAGGCTTCGGCCAAGCTCGCCGAAGCGCCAAAGGCGCGAAGGCGGCCCAAGAGGCGCGAGAACTTCGTAAGGCCGAGGCGCGTGCCGGGGCAAGGAACACGATTGGGTGGCGTGAGTATACGTGGACACCGACGAGACCATGGCGTGGTGCCCCTTCATCGAAGTCGATCGGCGGCCCGCTCGTAGCGAGACAGGCCTACTATGGATCCATGAACGGTGTCGGGGCGCTCGGCGTGGCGGCACGCGCCATCGTCTTTGCGCTGCTGGGATGGGGCATCGTCGGCGCGGGCTGGTACCGCGATGCGTCTGAAGTCGGGACCACGGCGTCGTCATTGCGCATCCTCGCCGCACAGCCGGGAGGGCTGGGCCGCTGGCTTCTCGGCGTCACGGCAGCAGGGTTCATCGCGTACGGCTTCTACCAGATCATCCACGCGCGTTATTTGCACATCCGACTCAAGCGCTGACTGAGCGCTCCGTCCGGCTCAACAGAGCCTGAATCACACGTTCACTCGCGTTACGTCGGCCTGTTATCGTCAACTCCTTGCACTGGGGGACTTCATGACGAATGGATTCAGGCGATTTGCTGACGTAACAGGGTCCGTGGTCGGGTCTCCATGGGCCTTCACGGCGAATATCGCGTTAACGGCCCTGTGGCTCCTGCTCGGTCCCGCTTTTGGGTTCTCGGATACGTGGCAGTTGACGATGAACACGGCCGCGTCTCAAGCCACGTTTCTCATCGCCTTCCTGCTGCAAAACACACAGAACCGTGACACGCAGACGCTGCAATTGAAGCTCGATGAGCTCATCAGAGCGACGGCCGGCGCACGGCCACAGCTCATGCAACTCGAAGGGCTCGACGATGCCCAGCTCGAGGCGCTGAAACATGAGTTCGAGCGACTGCGCGAGCGTAAAGGTCGTACGGCTGGATAAGGTGAACCGGTCCTGGTTGACGCCGCGCGGGGCCGCCTCTAGCATGGCGCCAAGTTGATGATCGGGACGACGCTCGGCCACTACCAGGTTGAAAGTCTGCTCGGCGCTGGCGGGATGGGTGAGGTCTATCGCGCCCGCGACACCCGATTGGGCCGGAGCGTGGCCATCAAAGTGTTGCCCGCGGCGTTCGTCGCCGATCCGGATCGTGTGGCACGTTTCGAGCGCGAGGCCAAAGTGCTGGCGTCGCTCAACCATCCGCACATCGCCGCGTTGTTCGGGATGGAGGAGGTGGACGGCCGCCGTCTGCTCCTGATGGAACTCGTGGAGGGCGAGACGCTGGCCGACCGGCTCCGGCGGGGGTCTTGCTCCGTGGCCGAGGCGCTGCACATCGGCCGTCAGATCGCGGAAGCGCTGGAGGCCGCGCACGAGCGCGGGGTCGTGCACCGCGACTTGAAGCCGGCCAACGTCAAGATCACCCCGGACGACACCGTCAAAGTGCTCGACTTCGGTCTGGCCAAGCCGGGAGCGGCCTCGCCCACCGATCCGAATCTCGCGGACTCGCCGACGCTCAGCATGATGGCGAGCGCCGCGGGCGTGATCCTCGGCACCGCGGCCTACATGTCGCCGGAGCAAGCCAAGGGGTTGCCGGCTGACGCGCGAAGCGACGTGTTCTCGTTCGGCGCGGTCTTTTACGAGATGCTGACGGGCCGCCAGGCCTTTCATGGCGAGACGGGCGCCGATGTGCTGGCGTCTGTTCTGGTGCGCGAGGCAAATCTCGAGGCGCTGCCGCCGCACATGAATCCGCGAATCATCGAGCTCGTGCGCCGCTGTCTCGAGAAACATCCAAAACGGCGATGGCAGGCAAGCGGGGATTTGCGCGCCGAGATCGAGTCGATCGCGAGGGCGTCGACAACCGAGCGCTCTCAAGCACCCCTGAGCGCCCGGCCTCGCCCGATGTGGCGGCGCGCATTGCCGGCCGCGGTCGCCGCGCTCGTGGCGGCGACACTCACCGGCGTCACGATGTGGAATCTGAGGCCGCCGGATCCACCGCGGCCGTCGGTCGTGCGGCTCTCATTCACGCTTCCCGGTGGCCAGCAGATCCTGACGGCCGGCCGGATCGCGGTCGCGATCTCGCCGGATGCGGAGCGGCTGGCCTACCTCACCAATACCGGGCTGTTCACGCGCCTGCTGTCGGAGCCCGAGGGGAGGTTGCTGCCGGGCGCCGATCTGGCAGGGGGCCTGACCAGTCCGATGTTCTCACCCGATGGGCGGTCGATCCTGTTCTGGGCGACCGACCGGACGCTGAGACGGATCCCCGTGACGGGAGGAACAACGATGGTGATCTGCCCGGCCGAGAATCCGTTCGGTCTGAGCTGGGACGACCGCGGCATCCTGTTTGCCGAAGCTGGCAAGGGCATTCTGCGAGTGGATCCGAACGGCGGCACGCCGCAGGTTCTCGTCGCGCTCAACGCGGTCAAGGACGGCGGCAAGTTTGCTCACGGTCCCCAGATGCTGCCAGACGGCGAGACGGTTCTTTACACACTTGCGATCGGAGTGGCGTCCGATCGATGGGACCGAGCCAACATCGTCACGCATTCGCTCACGTCTGGCGAAGAGAAAGTGCTGATCCGAGGCGGAAGCGATGCGCGCTATCTGCCAACAGGCCACCTGGTGTACGCGTCGGGTGGCACGCTGTACGCGGCAGCATTCGATCCGGCCCGGCTCGCGCTCCAGGGCGAGGCGATTCCGATTCTCGAAGGTATCAGGCGCGCAGGAATCGGCTTGTCCACCGGCACCGCCCAATTCGCGACGTCATCGACCGGGACGCTCGTGTACCTTCAAGGACCGGCGGGCGCGATGTCCGCGACGCACGACTTGGCGCTGGTGGATCGGAAGGGCGCGGTCGATCCGCTGAAGCTGCCGTCGGGCTCGTACGAATACCCGCGAGTATCACCGGACGGCAAGCGTGTCGTCATGTCCACGGAGGTCGGCAACGAGGCGATCGTGTGGGTGTACGATTTGTCGGCGACGACTTCGCCACGTCGGCTCGGGTTTGAGGGCAAGAATCGCTTCCCGATGTGGTCCGGCGACGGGACTCGCATCGTGTTCCAGTCCGATCGGGAGAATGACCAGGCTATCTTCTGGCAGCGGGCGGACGGCACCGGTGCCGCGGAGCGACTCACGAAACCGGAGCCGGGCTCGGCACATGTTCCCGAGGCGTGGATTCCCAAGAGCAACATGTTCCTGTACCGGGTCACCAAGGAAGAGCGCTCTTCGTTGTGGACGCTTTCGGTCGCGGACCGATCCTCGCGGCCGTTCAGCGACGTGAAGTCGGCCATTCTGACCACGGCATCCGTGTCGCCTGATGGTCGCTGGGTCGCCTATGCGTCCTCGCCCATGCCGAGTGCGTCACAGAGTGCAGTCTATGTTGAGCCCTTTCCACCGACCGGGTCGAAGTTCCAGGTCTCGAAACATGGCGACCAGGGCCATCATCCACTCTGGTCGCCCACCGGCAAGGAACTGTATTACGTCCCCCTGCCCGGGCAATTCGTGGTGGTGACGGTCACGACGGCGCCGAACTTCGCGTTCAGCCATCCAACCCCGGTCCCGAGGTTGTTCCCCGTCGCGCCACCGACGATTCCGCGACCCTTCGACGTGACGCCAGACGGCCGGATCGTCGCACCGATTGCGGCCGGTCAGGGATCGCTTGGTGCGGCACCAGTCTCGCAGCTGAACGTCGTCTTCAATTGGTTCGAAGAACTGAAGGCGCGCGTACCAATCAAGCCTCGCTGACCGAGTGTGGACACGAGCGCGCCGAAAGTTGGCGTGGTCGTCATGAGCCTTCACGCTCGAAGCGCATCCGCCTATCGCTGCGCCAACCGGCTGGCCCAGTGCATGATGACGACGGCGGAAGCAGCGGTCTCGCGGCCGCCCTCGATCAGCAGGAACCGCTGTCCGTCCGGCGACACGGCGTAGTCGTTGCGGCCGGCACTGCCCGAACCTCGCGCGACGGCGAAGAGTGCCCGCGACGGCCCGGCCGGGCGATCGGCATCGCGCGAGATCGGCGCGGCCATCAGCATGGTGGCGGTCAGATAAAACAGTTCCGTGCCGTCACGCCGCCACCGCGGTTGCTCGCCTCCGCCTGAGGACACACGCAGCGGCCCGCCTACCCGTCGCCACCCGTCCAGACGCTGGACGTAGATTTCCGCCTGACCCGTGGCGGTCGAGCGATAGGCCAGCCAGCGCCCATCGGGTGACAGCACGCCTTCGGTGTCTTCGAACTCGGAGGCGACGAGCGGAAAGGGCGCCGTGTCGTCCTGCATCGGCAGCACCCACAGGTCATTCAGCGTGTTGACCTCCTGGGTCTGGTAGACCACGAACCTGCCGTCCGGCGACCAGTCAGTCGGGCCGCCGCCGCGGTTCCAGGCGCGCACTTTCCGCGCGTCGTCGGCGCCATCGCTTCGGCGACGAAACACCGTCAGCGCGCCCCCACGATGCCCTTCCCAGACAACCTCGCGGTCGTCAGGCGAGAAGGCCGCGACATGGTCAACGTCAGGGTCGTTGGTGAGTCGATTCCCTGCCGGCACCTTGGGGTCCTGAATCCAGAGGTCGAGGTTGCCGGTCGTCTGATCCGCCGCCGTGTACATCAGCCACGTGCCGCGCGGCGACAGATAGACCTCCCGATAGTCTCCCTCCGGACCGAAACCGCCGAGTGATCGGCCGTTGCGATCGCGCCACGTCAAACGCGCGCGGACCGCGCCGCCCGAAATGTAGGTCAACGCCCCACCGTCGCTGCTCTGGAACCCGCGGATCCCGTCCGCGATGGGAAACGGATCACCGACCAACGTCAGGCTCGTGAGATCGATACGGCGGCCGACCAATCCCTGGTTCTGCACGTAAAGAATCACGTCGGGCGCGACGAAACCCACCACGCCCCCCGTGGCCGTGGCGGCCGCGGCCCATTCGAGCCGCCGGATCTCCCCGGACGTCAGATCCAGCACGTGCAGACCGGTCTCTCCACCCAACTGCCGGAAAAGCAGATGGCGGCCCGAAGGCAAGAGCGCCAGATCGACGAACACCCCTTGTCGATCGGGGAACAGTTGGCGCGGGCTGCCGCCGTCGGCCGACACCCGGAACATACCCGCCGGGCCGGCGACCACCATCTCACCCGCCGGTGTCCACACACCAGACGTCGGACCTTTGGTCTGACCTGCGGCAGCCACACGCTTCCGCGGCCCTCCACCGCGAGGAATCCTGTACAGCTCGTCGGCGGCAGTGAACGCAAGCTCGGTGCTGTCGGGTGACCAGAACACCACGCCGACGCCTTGCGTCCCCTCGAGCGGCCTCGCCTTCTCGTCGGCCAGCGCCCGCGTCCAAATCTGCCGCTGTCCGTCCGCATTGCCCACCAGGATCGCCAGGGATTGGCCATCGGGTGACACTTTGGGTGCTCCGATCAGCCGCGTCCCTTCGGGAGCCGGCTCGTGGAACACGAAGGGGACTTGCGGCGGAGTGCTCCGCACTCTCCACGTCGCCGCGGCGGCGGCCATGGCACCAATGGCCAGCGCTCCGGCCACCCACAGCACGAGCGCACGACGCGAGGCCGGCGCGGGCGTGTCCTCGACGCTCTCGAGCAGCAACTGCGCGTCGCCGATATCGCGCAGCCGCTTGCGCGGATCCTTCTGCAGACACGCTTGAAGCAGACGCCGCGCTCGTATCGGCACGCGCGACAAATCGGGTTCGCGCGTCAGCACGGCGGCAATCGACTCGCCCACTGTGTCGGCGGCGAAGGTGCGCTCACCCGTCAGCATCTCGTGCAGAATCACGCCGAAGGCCCACACGTCCGCCCGCCGATCCACGGGCCTGCCTTTCGCCTGCTCGGGCGCCATGTACGCCGCCGTGCCGAGGATCAGGCCCAGCGCGGTCAGGGCGGGCGACGTCATCGTGGGTCCAGGGTCGTGGGACTTGCCCGCCGCAGCCTCTGGCGAAGGCGGGTCCAAGGCTTTCGCCAGCCCGAAATCGAGCACCTTCACCGTGCCGTCGTCGCGCACCTTGATGTTCGCGGGTTTGAGATCGCGGTGAATGATGCCCGCGTTGTGCGCGGCTTCGAGCGCTTCGGCGATTTGACGCGCGATGGGGAGCGCTTCGTCGAGTGGGAACGCGCCGCGTGCGAGACGCTGCGACAAATCCTCGCCCTCGACCAGTTCCATCACCAGGGCGCGATTCTCAATGCCGTAGATCGCCGCGATGTTGGGATGATTGAGCGACGCGAGCACCTGCGCTTCGCGCGTGAACCGCGCGAGCCGATCGGCGTCCTGTGCGAACGCCTCAGGCAGCACCTTGATGGCGACGTCGCGATTGAGCGTCGTGTCCTTCGCCCGATAGACCTCCCCCATTCCGCCCGCGCCGATCTGGCCGGTGACTTCGTAGGGACCGAGCCGAGTGCCAGCAGTAAGAGCCAAATCCGTGGCGTGAGTATATCGGTCTCACAAAGGCGGACCGTCCGGAAAGTGTTACCCATCTCCCCGGACTGATCTGTTACCTATCTGCCCGGCCATTCCGGTCAGGTTCGCAACTCGTCAGCAGCTCGATCAATTCCGCAAGAGTTGCGTTGCCTGCGAGAATAGCTTCCTGCGGCAATCGTCCAGTTGCTTCCACCGTCTTAATTGCCTCCATGGGGGAAAGGCCTCGTGCGGCAACGAGCCAGGCTGCGAGCACGTGACCGGTTCGGCCGTTACCGCCCCAGCAATGGATAACCGTGCGTTCACCGCCAGTGTCGGCACTGCGCAGGAACGGCAGGATGTGTCCTCTGAGCGCTTGCCGTGAGCAGAGATGGTGGTCAGCGACCGGCTCCATGAGAACGTGGGCTGCGCCGAAGAGCTTCTTGTACTCGGCTTCAAGGTTGACCGGAAAGCCGGCCAGCTGCCCATCGTCGAGGAGGCAGCACACTCGGGTCACACCTCGAGAACGCATGAAAGTAGCCCACTCCAAGATGCTGGTCAGCGACGCGTCAGGCGTCCGCGCCCCGTAGGCTGTCGGCTCGCCGCTCCCGGCTGGCCCGAAGTTGAAGTTCGAATCCATTTACGCACGCAGTTCATCAGCGCGTGACGCCTGTCAACCGAGTTTCATTTCTCGATGGGTTTCCCTGCCGCTTTCCACTTCTCAAAGCCGCCAAGGAGCGCCCGGGCATCCGTCAGACCGTGCTTTCTGAGCGTGAGCGCCGCACGGGCGCTCGTTTCTTCCGCCGGTCAACTGCAGTAGGTGACGACGGGCCTGCTCAACCGGCGAAGCCGTTCAACAGCATTTTCGACCGTCTCCAACGGAATGGAAAGCGCGCCAGGAATACGACCGGCTGCGAAACTGTCATGGTCTCGAACGTCGACGATCGTCACGTGCCCTCCCGATGCGAGCGTCGTCAATTCTTCGTGAGAGATTCTCAGCGACGGATCCTTCAAGGCCGCGCTCGCGGTTTCGCCAAGGTCCACAGCAGCAGCCGTGGTAGGGGCCGGTAGATCGCCGGGCTGAAGCGCCATCAGCCATTCGAGATCGCCGCCACGGACGGTGAACGGATCCTGGAGTCCAACGACACGAAATCCTGCCGACCGCGCGTCCTGCAGCACATGTTCCGGATCTATCTCATGATTCCGGGTTTGCTCCGCCCGAGACCGGCCTCTGCGCGACGCGCCAACTGGCTCGACAATGACAAGTCGCCCTTCGGGTTTCAGCGCACGGCGCAGCGCCGAGAGCATCGATTGGTGCTGATCCATTTCATGGTAGGCATTGACGATGAGAGCGGCATCGATGACGCCTTCAGGGAGGTTAGGGCTATCCGGTGCGCCCTTTACGACGATCACGTTTTGAATGCCGTCCTGTTGGAGCCGCTTTCTCAAGCGGTCAATCGCGCTGTCGTCGATATCGACGGCGTAAACCCGGCCACTGGATTGGACCGCTCGAGCCAACCGAGTAGTAAAGAACCCATCTCCGGCGCCGATGTCGGCAACAGTCGCCCCAGGTCGGACGTTCATCGCCGCGAGAATCTGTGGGACCTTCTGCCATTGTTCGCGGCGCCCTTCCTGATCGGCGCGACTCTGGCTGATCAGGCCGTCGCTCACGAGCACGAGGGCGACCGTCGACAGTGACCAAACGAACCGCCAGTTACGCAATAACGAGCGCATACGGAACCTCCGTTACTTTTTCCTCGGGTCGTCTGCGGGGTTGACGTACGTGATGCCCCATGGACCCATTCCGTGGAGTTGAATGACGGTCTCAGTCTTCGTGAAAGCAAAGTGATTGGTTTTCGGCGGCATCAGCGCAAAGCTGCCAGCCGTGAGAGGTTTGCCTTCGCTTTCGTCCAACTTATCACCCATACCCATATAGAACGTCCCGGAGATGATCGTCACATGCTCGTCGGCAGGGTGCCAATGTGCCGGAATCTTATAGTTCGCCGGGATCTGAAGCCGCAGCGTGAACAGGCCCGCCTTGGCGGGATCGCCCTCGAGCACAGCGGCCTTCGAGCCTGGCGGAAGTGACGGAGGACCGTCGCCCCATCCCACATCTCCCGGCATCACCATCACGTGCTGGGGCTCCGAAGCGGGAGGGGTGGCATTCTGAGAAAAGGCAAGCGCGCTTACAGTCAGCGTCAGGACCGCAGGACTCACCGAAACTGTACGAATGATTCGTGGCTTCATAGGTTGCCTGTTATTAAAAATCTCGCGACCGGACCCGCGCAACGGGCTCCAAGCGTCACCCGGTCTCCCTTGTGTAGACGTCGACGTGCCAAAAGAACGTGGCGGCTCGGCTTATGCGGTGCAGGCCCTCTTTGCGCAGGGCGGCGTGAATCTCGGCCGGAGGATGTACAAAGGCTCGAAAGGCGTCCTGAGACCACCGGCGCCGCAGGTTTTCGAGACCCAGGACCAGACGAGTATCTAGCCCGGTTCCACGGATATGTCAGACCCAGAACACGACGAGATCGAGCCGCCGCCAGTTCCAGAAGCGGCCGCCAGGCCGGATAGCAGCAGACGGCTCGATCCAGCACCACAAGGTCAGCAGGAGCGATCTCTTGGCCGGTCTCGACGAAATCACCTTGTGCGAAGTGCACGCGCCTCGCCACGCCGGAACGCTGCGCTTCCTCGCGCGCCGCCTCAAGGTATGCCGGAGATGTATCAGCGAGGACCGCGTCTCTGGCTCCCTGCTTCAGCAGCTCGAACGTCATCGTGCCGAGTCCGGATCCGATGTCGAGCACAGACGATCCGGTCACACCGGTGCGCATCAGACCCTGGAGCAGCAGGCGACCCCTTTTGTCCAGTCCCTTGCGATGATACCGCTGCAGATCGGCCTCCGCCGCCGCGCGACCAAAATGTCGCGCGGTCGCTTCGCAATCGACCTTGCCGCAACAGGACATCGTTACGGCTTTCTCGCGTAGACGTTGACCCCGCTGACGCCATATTTGCGAGCGACGCGTTCCTTCGTCGTTCCCGCGAAACAGTCGAATCGTTCCCGGATGGCGACGTGGCGGAATCCGATCGCGCTAAGCACACCGATGAGCTCTGCCTCCGGCAGAGCGCCAGCAATTCAACCCGTCCACAGATCGATGTTTCGTCTGATCGACTCGCTCAGCTCTCCCGCGACGACGATGTCTCCGTAGAGAAACTCGCCACCGGGGCTGAGGACACGAAACACTTCGGCGAACGCCCGCTGTTTGTCGGGCGTCAGATTCAGGACGCCGTTGGAAATCACCGCGTCGGCCGTGGCCGTGTCAAGCGGCAGATCCATCGCATCGCCGACGCGGACCTCGACGTGGCGGAGTCCAAGTTCAGCCGCGCTGGCCCGCGCGCGTCGGGCCATCGCGTCAGTCATGTCGACGCCGATCGCGCAGCCTTCGGGTCCAATCGCCCGCGCGGCGAGGAGCAGATCCATGCCTGCGCCGCACCCGATATCGACAACCGTCGAGCCCGATCGGAGAGGCGCGATGCGGTGCGGGTTGGCGACACCGGCGAACGCCGCTGTTGTGTCGGGCGGAAGCGCGTCGAGCGCGACCCGGTCGTAGCGTAGCCGGTCGGCGGCATAGGCCGGGCCACGATGGAAGTGAAACTCGCCCGACGGCTCCGCCGCCACACGAGCGTAGATGGACTGGATTTCGCGACGAAGCTGGAGCGTGTCCAGATCCACCGGGCATGTCACAGCCATGTCAGCACCTCTCTTTCACACTGTCAGTTCACGGCGTGGCCTGAAGCACGGTCACTCGCATCTGAGGCAGCGTTTCGCTCATTCGCGCCGCAACGACCACCCCGGACACGAACGTCAAAGCGGCGACGACCCACAACGCCCCCGAGAGCCCGAGCGCATCCGCAGTGGCGCCGGCAATCAGCGCACCGACGGCATAGCCGAGATCGCGCCACAACCGGTAAACACCAACGGCCGATGCACGCCAGGACGGATGTGCCACGTCGCCGATGGCGGCGAGCAGCGTGGGATACACCATCGCCGTGCCGAGCCCGAGCAGGACGCCACCTGTCACAAAGCCCCAAAACCCGACGGCCAGCGCGATGACGCCGATGCCCGCCGCCTGGGTCCACATGCCGGCCGCGATGAGGTGTTTTCTTCCCACGCGGTCGGACCAAGTCCCGGTCGCCAACTGAGCGATGCCCCAGGTCGCCGGGTACACAGCGGCGAGGAGGCCGACCTGATCGAGACGGAGTCCCGCGGCTGCGAACACGACAGGAAACAATCCCCAGGCCATCCCGTCATTGATGTTGCTGACCAAGCCCGCCTGGCTGATCGAAGAAAGCGTCCGGTCGCGAATCGTCGTGCGCCAAAAGACGTCACTGGCACGCAAACTCGCGCCGGCGTTCTCCGTCTTGAGCTCCGACGTCTCCTGCTCGACATAGCCGATCGTGTCTCTCACGGCGAAGATCGAGAGGCACAACCCCATCGCGACAAATCCAATGCCCAGATAGAACGGCTCGGGTCTCAGGCCGTACCGTGCGGCGATCACACCAGTTGCGAGTGCCGCGGCCGCCACGGCAACATAGCCCGCGAATTCATTGAGGCCCATCGCGAGCCCGCGACGAGCTTGGCCGACAAGATCGATCTTCATGATGACCGTCGTCGACCACGTGAGTCCTTGACTCACGCCGAGGAACGCATTGGCCACGAGTATCCAGGGCCACGTGGGCGCCCACATCAGCAGGAACGGCACTGGGGCCGCAACGAGCCAGCCCGCGACGAGCACGCGCTTGCGACCGAGACGGTCCGACAGATGACCAGCGGCATAGTTGGTGAGCGCTTTGGTAATGCCGAACACGACGATGAACGACAGCACGGCAGCTCGAGCGGCCAGATGGAATTCGGACTCGGCGAGTGCCGGCAGAATTGTCCGCTCGAGGCCGACCATCCCTCCCACGAAGGCATTGATCAGGACGAGCCAGCAAAACTGCACCAGGTTCTGGCGCAGACCAAGGCGAATGGAGGCGCCGGGCGATGTGCTCAACGCCATGGGCGCGCCACTCGCATCTCAGGCGCCGACCGCGACCGGCAGGCCAGCCACTTTCCACTCAGGAAACCCGTCCCGCAGTCGTCGTGCGCGCCGGCCGCTTCGCTTGAGCAACTCGACGGCGCGATCGGCGTACACGCAGTAGGGGCCACGGCAGTACGCCACGTACTCTTTCTGCTTCGGCAGACTGCGCAAGCGCCGTTGGAGGTCATCCACCGGGAGCGAGATGGCCCCAGCGATGTGGCCGGCCAGGTACTCGCGGGTCGGGCGCGTATCGAGAATCACGACGTCACCCTTGCCGGCGCGCTTGAGTAATTCAGGCATCTCGACAGCCTCGCCGGGCGCGCGGCGCCCGAAGTGTTCTCGAACGAGGCGTTCGAGCTCGGCGAACCGCCGCTCGGCGACGACTCGAAGGACGTGGGAGAGCTCGACGACGGCCGGATCGGCCAGTCGATAGTGGATGAAGAGGCCGTCGCGGCGGGTCTCGACCAAGCCGGCGCGTTTCAGGGCCTGCAGGTGCTGCGAGGCATTGGCGGTCGACAGCTCCAGCTCTTCAGCCAGCGACTCGACCGTCCGTTCGGCTTGTGATAGGAGCTCGAGGACTTCGAGCCGGTGCGGGCTGGCCAGCGCCTTGCCGATGCGGGCGTATTCGCTATACAGGCGGTCCTTGAAAACACGCGGTTGCATGTTGGTAAAGTATTCAATATATTACTTGACCATGACGAGTCAAGCCCCTTCCCAAGGGTGAAGTCCACGAGGACATCGGGTTCTTCAGCTTTGATCGAGTTAGGGCCCGCGAAACGTACATCGTCATTGGATCAGATGAGTTCGAAAAGGTCTTCGAGATCGCCGGGCTTTACGCCGCGATGAACTATGGCGTATCCCTGGCTTCAAAACTGAGCAGCCAAACGTCGGCTTCTGCTGCGACAGTGGTGAAATAGATCGTCCCGTTGTCCCGAGCGAGACCGGGGCTTCCGATGTCCACATCTTCGTCGGTGACCACCAGGACTGGCTGAACCTTGCTCGTCCTGCTGTCAATCAACAGAATCTTTCCCCGGTTGACCATGATCAGATGGCGATTATCATTCAGCCACAACGGCCAGTCGCCGAAATCGGTCAACCAGTCGTAGGTCTTCGACTCGAGATCATAAACGCCGATTCCCGCGTGGGCGCCGCTGGGCAGATGCCGTACCCCCGCCAGCTTCTTCCCGTCCGGAGACCAGGACCAGATTTCAAACGACAGACTTGAATCGTCAAGCGAGGTCAGATACTCGAGCTTTTGCTCGTTCCAGGCTTTGCCGGGCACGAAGATAACGCCGTCGTTCCTGGGCGTGTGGATCGAATAGGCCATCCTGTTCCCGTCGGGAGACCAAACGGAATAGTGGGCGCCCGGACCCTGGTTGACGAAGGTGAGCTGCTGAAGTCCGCTGCCATCTCGATTGATCGCCCAGATCTCGTAGTTGCCGGTGCGACGCGAGGAGAAGGCAATCCGTTTGCCGTCAGGCGACCAGCGCGGAAAGTAGTGCGTATAGGCATCGTCGGTCAGATCCCGCAGGCCCGAACCATCGGGGCGCATAATCAAGATGTGGCGCTGATTTCCCATTGACTGAGTCGCCAGCCATTCGCCGTCCGGCGATGGATCGGGAAACCAGAATTGCCTCGACCCTCGCGTAATGGAACCCGGCTCGCCCACGGCCTTTCCCGCTGATGGATCGAATCCGACTTTCCTGAGATTCCTTGTCTCTTGCTGCGCTGCATACACCAGGCGCAGTCCTTCCCTTGAAACGCTGAGGTGCATCGGTGAGGTTGCCGCGCCGATTGTGGTCACCGCCTCGGGCTGTCCGAGAACGGAGCCGGACTGTTCATCGATCGGCACACGCCAAATGTTCATGCTCCCGCCGCGGTTGCTGGTGAAGTACAAGTGTTTGCCATCCGCGGACCATATTGGATTCACATCCGTCGTCGCCCCATCGGTGACCGCGACGGCCTCCCCTCCACCAGCCGGCATCGTCCAGATTTCCTCGCGCTTCCCGGCCCGGCTGGGCCTGCTCCAGTAAGCAATCCGCTGTCCGTGCGGAGATGAAGCCGGCTGCAGCGCGTCACGCTCGGTCAGCGGGCGCCGGTCGCCGGTCTTGAGGTCGATCGTCCAGAGTTGACTCTTCGTGGGGCGGGTCGAGGGCTGCGGGATGTTCTCGGTGGCCACGACAATGTGTTGGCCATCTGCGTACCATGCCGGCGTGTAACCGACGTCAGATACTCGAATGACGGACTCGCCCGTCGCTCCCATGATGTAGATCCCGCCACCCTCTCGCTCGGATCGAAAAGCGATCCGCTCCCCGTCGGGTGAGAACGACGGCTGTGTGTCATCGGCCGGACTATCTTTCGTTAGATTGGTGGGATTACGCCCGCCCACGCGCTGCGCGTAGATGTCCCAATTGCCCGCGGCGCGGCTGGCATAAATCAACGACTTGCCGTCTGGGGAAAGCGCGGGAAAGTATTCGGGACCGGACTGGTCGGTGAGTTGTGTAAAGACGACGTTCTTCAGCGAGGTTCCAGGCGTCGTCTCCCCCGGCTGTCGCAGCCAGAGCCACGACGCTATCAGCACTGCGGCCGCACCTCCTGCGACGCCTGCGGCCACCCACCAGTATTTCGACGATGAGCGAGACTGTGCCGTCGCGGGCGTTGACCCGGTCGATTGTCCGAGAACGGCATCACGCTCCGTGTGAGATCTCAGTTGGTTCTTCACATTGGCCAGATCGATGAACAAATCCTTCGCGGTCTGATACCGCTCCTCTCGGTCCTTGCGAAGCGTCTTGTCGACAATCCGCTCCAGCTCGGCAGGCATTGCTCGCACATATCGCCCGAGCGGAAGGGGGTGTTGGGTCAGAATGGCCGAGAGGGTGGCTGCGCTGCTGTTACCCACAAATGGCTGTCGGCCGCTCAACATCTCATAGAGCATGCTTCCCAGGCTGAAGATGTCACTTCGAGCATCCACCGGCCGCCCTTCCACTTGCTCCGGCGACATATAAGGCACCGTACCCACGATCGCTCCGGGCACGGTCAGCAGCTGTTCAGTCTGTGTGTGACCGCTTCCCAACGCGGTCTGGTCAGCTTTCTTGGCGAGCCCGAAGTCCATGACCTTCACTTGACCTCGGGCCGTCATCATGACGTTGGTGGGTTTGATGTCGCGATGGACGATCCCGCGAGCGTGAGCCTCGCTGAGCGCGTCGGCCGCCTGCAAGGCAATATCCAGGACCTCGGCGATCTCCATGGGCTTGCGCTGAAGGCGCGTCGCCAGGGTTTCGCCCTGCACATACTGCATCGCGATGAAACTCCGCCCGTCCATCTCACCGGTCTCGTAAATCGAGCAGATGTTGGGATGGTCGAGCGTGGCCGCCGTCTTTGCTTCACGGATGAGGCGCTGGCGTGCCTGCTCATCGCCCACCGGCTCCGCGCGCAGGAACTTGATCGCGACCGCGCGATCGAGCTGCGTGTCTTCGGCGAGATACACTTCGCCCATTCCGCCCACGCCGAGTCGTGAGCGTATCTCGTAGCGGCCGAAGCGCGTGCCCGGCGAAATGGACATGTGGACGGTCAGTTCAGTTGTAGGGCCCCTTGATTATTATCCTCTCAGTGTACCTAGGCACACGACCTTACATCCTTCCGCGAGTGACATTTCGAGTGACATCGCGCCGGCACAGTCGGCAAACAGAGGCAAGCGGACGCAAACAGACGAAAACGCTGGAAGCCTCGAAATATCTGATTTGACGACGCTTAGCGAATTTGTCTCGATTTCATCCGGCTCTGCCGAATCCGTTTCCAAGACTCCCACTCTCTCCGAATCCCTTTCAGGCTCGATCTCTTGCTTGCGACCTTCCGGCGCCTTGCCTTCGACCTGCTCGGGCGCCATGTATTGGAGCGTGCCGAGGATCGTTCCCTGCGCCGTCACGTCGAGACGCGTGGGCTGCGCGGCGAGCGATTTCGCCCGTTCCGACGCCGCCCACTTCGCGAGGCCGAAGTCGAGGAGCTTGGAATGCGCCGAGCCGGTGCGCACGGCCCGCGTCGCACCGGATCGCGGGCCGCCGTCCCGGGCCAGCATCACGTTGGCCGGCTTGAGGTCGCGATGGACGACGTCCTGTCGATGCGCCCGGTCCAGCCGCGTCGATGATCTCCCCAGCCACGCACAGCGCGTCGTCGATCAGTAGCGCGCCGCGCGTCAAGCGATCCGCCAGCGTCTCGCCCTCGACGTACTCCATGACGAGGAAGCGCGTGCCGTTCTGTTCACCGACATCGTGCAGCGTGCAGATGTTCGGGTGATTCAGACCGGCAATCGTCTGCGCTTCCCGCTCGAAGCTGCTGCTTCATGTCAGGGTCGTCGGCGAAATGCGGCGGAAGGACCTTGAGGGCGACCGTGCGGCTCAGCCGCGTGTCAACGGCCTTGTAGACCTGCCCCATGCCGCCGGCGCCGATGGCGGATGCGATCTCGTAGGGACCCAGCCGACTGTCGGCGGAAAGGGCCATCGTAGCGTCTTCGAGGAACGGGAAGACTATAGCCCCCTTCCCGGGCCACCCGAAAAGGGTCGCGCGGGAGGTGATGCTTCGATTTCATGCGCCTTTCCCCTGCAGGCTGGGGGCGACCCATTCAGTAATCTCAGTGGGTGGCGAGGGGGCCGGGCAGTAGCATCGGCCGCAGATCGAACGTTGAATGGAATGACGTCGCTGCCGTCCCGAACGCGGCGCGCTGCCTGTCGAGCAGACGGCCCGACTTGTCTCCGGTAGGCTTGCCATCCTGGACAGCGAACCGTCCGTTGATCAAGACGAAGTCAATCCCCTCGCTGTACTGGTAAGGCTCAAAGTAGGTCGCCTTGTCGCGGATTGTTTCCGGATCGAAGACGACGACGTCGGCCTTCTGTCCGGGCGCGATCCGGCCGCGATCGGAGAGTCCCAGAATCTGGGCGGGCAGCTACGTCAGCGATCGGATGGCAAATGGCAGCGTGATGACCTTCTTGTCGAAGACGAACGTCCGGATCAGACGAGGCGCGGTGCCGAATGTGCCTGGATGGATGTGTCGCTCCCGCGCGGCGTCATCGACTGCGGCGCCGGTGCGATCGGTGCAGACGCCGGTATAGTCCTGGCGCATGAACTCCTCGAGGTCGAGAAGTGACACGGCAAAGGCCCGGAACTCGATGCCGCCCGGCCGATCGAAGCCGTTCAGCTGAAAAAAGATCGCCGTGTCAATCGAATCTTCGTTCCGCATCGCGGCCACCTGGCCGAGCGTCTTTCCGATCAGCGACTTGTCCGGGTAGTCCATGATCAACAGGCCTGACGGACCGCCCTGGCGGTCGATGTCGTACTCGATGTCGCGGCGGATGAGCGGACCCTGCACCGGATCCGCGAGCCGGCGCTTCAGGTTCTCGCGCATGTTCGTGTAGTCGGCGTCTGGGCTCGGATCGTACTGGCCCATGCCCTTGACCTGCCGGAGCATGAGCGCCCAGCGCGGAATGACGACGATCGTCTCGTCGTAGGCTTCGTAGGAGTGCATGTTGATGTAGACCTGATGCCCCCCGGCCCAAGCCCGGTCAACGAGCTGCGTGATGATGCGACCGGAGCCCCACTCGCGCGGCCCCTTCGGGTGCAGATGGTCCAACATCACTGGGAGACGCGCGTGCTGCGCGATGTTGATCGTCTCCACGACGGCGTCGATGTTGGTGAACTGCCGCGTATCGATGTAGGTCGTCGGCATCGACGCGGAGCTGGGAAGCTGCCACTTCGGGTACTGTCCCTGGCTTCGCAGGTGCGCCTGGTAGTGGCCCCCGAAGGGCGCGACGACCTTCGCCAGCTCGAGGACCTCCGCCTCTGTGCTCCATCGGCCCGGCGAGTATTCCAGCCCGGCGCTCAGGCCGAACGCGCCAGCCTCCATGTCCTCGCGCACGAGCTGCCGCATCCGGTCGATCTCGCCAGCGGTCGCTTCGCGCATGTAGTCGTCGCCCATCACCTGGCCGCGCACGGTGCCGTGGCCGACCATCATGATCAAGTTGAGCGCAGAGCCCGCCCGCGTGAGATCCTGCCGTTGCCGGTCGAGCGGCCAGCGGACCAATGGCCAGCGCTCCGGCCACCCACGGCACGAGCGCACGACGCGAGGCCGGCGCGGGCGTGTCCTCGACGCTCTCGAGCAGCATCTGCGCGTCGCCGATATCGCGCAGCCGCTTGCGCGGATCCTTCTGCAGACACGCTTGAAGCAGACGCCGCGCTCGCATCGGCACGCGCGACAAATCGGGTTCGCGCGTCAGCACGGCGGCAATCGATTCGCCCACCGTGTCAGCGGCGAATGTGCGCTCGCCCGTCAGCATCTCGTGCAGAATCACGCCGAAGGCCCACACGTCCGCCCGCCGATCCACGGGCCTGCCTTTCGCCTGCTCGGGCGCCATGTACGCCGCCGTGCCGAGGATCAGGCCCGCCTGCGTCATCGCGGGAGTCGTGAGTGTCGGGGAGTTCATCGCGTCCGCCGTCGCGCTCGACGCATTCGCGCCGAGCGCTTTGGCGAGACCAAAATCGAGCACCTTCACCGTGCCGTCGTCGCGCACCTTGATGTTCGCGGGTTTGAGATCGCGGTGAATGATGCCCGCGTTGTGCGCGGCTTCGAGCGCTTCGGCGATTTGACGCGCGATGGGGAGGGCTTCGTCGAGTGGGAACGCGCCGCGTGCGAGACGCTGCGACAAATCCTCGCCCTCGACCAGTTCCATCACCAGGGCGCGATTCTCAATGCCGTAGATCGCCGCGATGTTGGGATGATTGAGCGACGCGAGCACCTG
>DASQFI010000009.1:0-66785 GCA_035633215.1 Vicinamibacterales bacterium
CGATCTCGTGGGGCGGCGCACTCCTGGCCATTGGCGGATCTGGCGGAATGTCGGGAACCACGCCGGCAAGCGACCCGCGGTTCCCGTTTGCGGGCCTGACGATGTTGGCTGGCCCCAGCGTCGCAGGCATCCTGTTGACCAGCCTTGTCCATGGAAAGGCGGGGCTTCGCGCGTTTCGATCGCGCTTGCTCGAGTGGCGGGTGGGCGCTCGCTGGTACGTGGTGGCGCTCCTGACGGCCCCACTCCTGATGACCCGACGCTCGTCGCGCTTTCGCTAATCTCCCCGATGTTTCTCCCGGGCATATTGACATCCGATGACAAGGCGTCCCTTCTGCTGGTCAGTCTCGCGGTGGGGCTGGCCGCGGGCATCTTCGAGGAGCTCGGCTGGACGGGGATTGCCGTGCCCGAGCTGAGGCTGCGTCACGGTGTCCTTGCCACCGGGCTCATCGTGGGCGTCTTGTGGGGTGCGTGGCACCTGCTGACGAACGTCTTCTGGGCAACCCGCGCTTCCGCTGGAGAGCTCTCCCTCTCCGTCTTCCTGCCCGCGAGTGTCTTCGGTGTTCTTGTCGGGTACCTGCCGGCCTTCAGGGTGCTCACGGTGTGGGTCTACGATCGCACCGGCAGCCTGCTCGTGGCGATCCTCATGCATGTCGGTCTCACAGCCAGCCTGCTGATCCTGAATCCTCTGGCGATATCAGGGGTGGCCCTCTTGACCTATTCCTTCACATTGGCCGCCGCAGTGTGGATCGTCGTGGCAGCGGTCGTCGTGGCGAACGGCGGGCAGCTTACGCGTCAACCGCTCCGGACGCGGGTGGCTTGAAAGAGATCTTCTGTCGCGAGCCTACGAGTCGGCGTCGCCCTTCTTGAGGCCGAACTTCTCTATCCGGTACCGAATCTGGTCGCGGTGCAGGCCGAGCAGCGCCGCGGCCCGCGTCTGGTTGCCATGGGCGCGCTCGAGCGCCTGGACCACCAGGTTCTTCTCGACGTCTTCGAGATTCACGCCCTCTGGGGGAAGCGCAAAGCCCGACCCTGAGGTATCGCCCTCGAGACGCGACGTGTGCAGGCTGTCGAAGTCAACCGGCGCGAGCGTGCTGGCTTCGGACAGCAGGACGGCCCGCTCGATGAGATTCCGAAGCTCGCGCACATTGCCCGGCCACCGATAGGCTTTGAGCGCGGCCTCAGCCGCCTCACTGAGGCCTGAGACGGGCCGCTTGAACTCGCGTCTGAACGCGTCGATGAAGTGCTGCGCGAGCAGCGGCAGGTCGTCGATCCGGTCCCGGAGCGGCGGAACGTCGACCCGCAGCACGTTCAGTCGGTAATATAGGTCTTCGCGGAACTTTCCCGACCTGACCTGTTCCTCGAGATTACGATTCGTCGCGGCGATCACGCGAACATCGACGCGGATGTCCGCGGTGCCGCCGACGCGCCGGAATGCCTTCTCCTCGAGAAACCGGAGCAGCTTGGATTGCAGCGCCGGCACCATCTCGCCGATCTCGTCGAGAAAGACCGTCCCTTCGTCGGCCTGCTCGAGCAGGCCGCGCTTCTGCTGGCGCGCGTCGGTGAAGGCACCGCGCTCGTGCCCGAACATCTCGGACTCGAGCAGGTGCTCCGGCATGGCCGACGACGTGACGTTGACGAACGGCCGGCCGGCGCGATGGCTCACATAGTGAATGACCTTGGCGATCAGATCCTTGCCGGTGCCGCTCTCGCCAGTGAGCAGCACGGTCGAGCTCGGGCTCGTCGCGACCCGCCGCACGAGCGCCTTCAGGCGCTGCATCCCTTCGGAATCACCGATGATCGATCCCAGGCCGAACGGCCGCGCGAGACTGTCCTTCAACGTGCGCAGCTCGCGGCGCAGGCGCGTCGTCTCCAGCGCATGCGAGACCCGCACCGCGACGTCCTCGAGGTCGAACGGCTTGGTGGCGTAGTCGAAGGCGCCCGCTTTCATCGCCACCACGATTGTCTCAACGCCCTTGTGCGCCGTCAGCATGATGACGAGTGTGTCCGGATCCAGCTCCCGAATCTTCCGCAGCACGCTCAGACCATCCTCGTCCGGCAGCTTGTAGTCGAGGAGCACGAGGTCAACGCCGGTCTGCGCCTTCTCCAGCGCTTCGGCGGCGGTTCCGGCCTCGAGCACCTCGTGGCCGTCGGCACGGAGGCGTTCCGTGAGCGACCAGCGAATCAGTTGTTCATCGTCAACGACGAGCACGCGGCGCGACATCGGGCGAGAAGTATAGGGGATCCTCTACGTTGCCGACCAAGCCTCGGCGACGAGGTCAATCATCTCGACGACGTCGAAGGGCTTCGTCACGAACCTGAACGCGCCGAAGCGCTTGGCGCTGCGCGCGTCCTCATCCGTGCCGTGGGCCGTCATCATCACGACGGGGGCATCCGGCCGCCTCGCCCGGATGTCGCGCAGGAGCGACAGGTCCGCGACGTCAGGCAGCCTCAGGTCGAGCAGAATCACGAGCGGCTGGCCGAGCGAGGCTTCGAGCTGCTGTCGGGCCTCGGCGCCATTGGCGGCTTGTCGGACCGCGTAGCCATGTTCCGTCAGCGCTTCGGACAAGGACCAGCGGATGAGCGGCTCATCGTCGACAACGAGGACCGCCGGCCTGGGAAGTTTTTCCCCAGTCATCGGCAGTATTCCGCTACCGGTTCTGAAACCACGCTGAAGAACCTCCATGCGGGCGGTGTGCAGGCGCATCACACACCGGATATATTCAAGGGTCGGGCCAAGTTGAGTCATGCCTCGTAGGACGTCCCGCCGCCGGCCCCCCCGAAGTTCGCGCAAACAGGCGCCTCGCCGTCCGGCGCCCGGCAATCACCTGCAGGGGCACCCCGACGTGCGGCTCGCCCTCACCCGCTCGGCCAGGGATCTCCGGGACATCAAGTACGCCCTCGATCAATCGGCCATCGTCGCCACGACGAACGTCCACGGCGACATTACTTATGTGAATGACAAGTTCTGCGAGATTTCGAAGTACTCGGTCGAGGAGCTGCTCGGCAGGAATCACCGCATCCTGAATTCGGGCCTGCACCCCGTCGAGTTCTTCAAGGAAATGTACCGCAGTATTGCGAACGGCCGCGTGTGGCGCGGGGAAATCCGGAATCGGGCCAAAGACGGCACGCTCTATTGGGTCGATACGACGATCGTGCCGTTTCTCCACGACGACGGCAGGCCGCATCAATACATCGCCATTCGGTACGACATCACGGAACGGAGACGATCCGAGGCGGCGCTTCGCGAGCAGACGGCCCTGGTGCAGCTCGGAAAGATGGCGGCGGTCGTCGCGCACGAGGTTCGCAATCCTCTGGCCGGTATCCGCGGTGCGATGCAGGTCCTTGGGCGTCGGGTTCCCGAGGCGAGCGCCGAGCAAGGCGTCATTCTCGAGGTGATCAAGCGCATCGATACGCTCAACGAGATCGTCCACGACCTTCTGCAATTCGCACGGCCACATCAACCGGTACTGAAGGAATTCGCGGCCTCGAGCCTCATCGGCGGGACGATCTCGCTGCTGCGCGAGGACCCTCGATTTGTCGACCTCCAGCTCGACTTGGCGATCCAGGACGCGACGATCGTCGCGGATCTGGAGCAGCTCAAGCTCGTGCTGCTCAATCTCCTGATCAACGCCGCGCAGGCGATGCAGGGACGCGGGGTACTTCGGGTGTCCGCCAGGACGCTGCCAGCCTGGCACGAACTGCGGGTTATCGACCAGGGACCGGGAATTTCTCCGGAGGCTCGGGAGCACCTGTTCGAACCGTTCTTCACGACCAAGCATCGCGGCACCGGCCTGGGATTGGCGACCGCGCGCCGAATTCTCGAGGGCCATCGCGGCACGATCGAGTTCGAGTCTCCGCCCGGAGGCGGGACGACGGCAATCGTTCGCCTGCCGATCGTCGAGCCTCCGAACGAATCCGGCGGGTGACGCTGCGGCATGCGAATTGCTCCTCCACCGGGACTGGAGGGGACGATGATTGTGATCCAGAACATCCTGGTGCCGACCGACTTTAGCCAACCCGCCGATGCGGCGCTGGCGTACGCCAAGGCCCTGGCTGAGAAGTTCGGCAGCCGGCTCCAGCTTCTGCACGTCGTGGCGATGCCGTACGCATATCCCTTGGGGGCCGAGGCCTCGGCATTCGCGATGGAAGAACTGATGACCGAGGTGGAAGCGTCCTCGCGAAAAACGCTCGAAGAACTTGGCGCGGGACTGGGTCTGCCGGCCGATCGCGTCAGCGTCCGAACAGTCGTCGGCACTCCGGTCAGCGAGATTCTGGACGCCGTTGCCAGCGACCGGATCGATCTCGTCGTGATGGGCACGCATGGCCGGGGGATGGTCGAACATCTGCTGCTCGGCAGCGTGGCCGAACGCGTCGTCCGGCGGTCGCCAGTGCCGGTGCTCACCGTCCATGGCGCCCCCCACGCCGTGCAGTTGAAGGCCGTAAAACTGGCAAGTGAAACGGCTGGGTTCACTTTGCCTGTAACGACTGGATGAACGTGACGAGGTTGCCGATCCGCACGGCGGCGTGACCGTCGTCCGGATCGAGCGCACGGAAGATCGGGCCCCAGACCGGCATCTCAGCCGGTCCGTGCGTCGCCGCCGGCGCGTCCGGACCCACCCCAGCAATCGTCGCCCTGACCCGATCATCCGGAAACACGCCGCCGTTGCGCTTCGACAGCAGGGTCAGATTGGTGGGCGGACTCTTGAGTGCCCGCGCGATCGGACCATCACCCACTCCCGATTTGCCGTGACAGGTCGCGCAGTAGAACTGAAACAGATCCCGGCCGTCGAGCGACTTGATGACGAGCGGCGGCAGCGTCGAGCCGGTCGTCTGCAGGCTGGCGGTCACGCCGAGCGCGGCGAACCAGATCAGGACGACGAGCGCCAGAATCGCCAACAGGCCGCGCGGCTCCTTCTTGGTGGACACAATCAGCCTCCTAACGTCAGGCAGGTCGCGGCCACGAGCTCCGGCTCGACACGAATCGGTGTGTCCAGCGATGCCGACACGAGACAGGCGCGCTCCGCTTTGTGCAGGAGCCGCATGATGTGCGTTCGGTCCACCTCGGGCCCGATGGTGACCCGCGGGCGGAGAATGATCTCAGTGAACTTCGTTCGACGATCCTGGCGATCGACGGTCCCCTCGGTCCAGAGTTCGAGGTACTCGAAGTTCACACGCTCCGCGCCGGCGACCGCCCGGAACGTGAACAGGAAACAGGCCTGCACGGCCGCAAGCAGCAGATGCTCCGGTGTCCACGCGTCACCGGGACCGCCGTACTGGGCCGGCGTTGCGATTCGAATGTCCGGCAATGCTTCCGTGCGGACCTTGGCATACCCGGCCGGACCGCCGGACAGTTCTGAGGTGTACCGATGTGGCAGCGGTGTCATGACGCTTTCTCCTGTTGTGAAGCGACCGGGTTACGCGTGACGACGCCTCGATGCAGCTCCGCCACCAGGTCTTCAGCGAGACGGGCCACCTGATTCCAATCGGTGTATTCGTGATCCTGGCTCGTGTCGGTCGCCAGCCCGGTGCGCCTGGCGATTCGTTTGATAAACCAGCGCGTGAGCCATCCGTATTTCGTGTAGGCGAGCCGGCCGGCGAGCGCGGTCATGTGACGCGGCTGCCAGCTTGTCCCAGCGGCGAACGTTCGGGCGAGCTGCAGGGCGGCGTGCTGGTCAGCGGGTGCCGGGGAAGCCGCGCGCATGCTGACCGAGAAGAAGGCCGATGGCCTCGCGCTCAGCTCGTCGCGATTGGCCCGGATGAAGTCCTCGATCGCCACTTGATGCCGTCCGGCGTGCACCGACGCCCCCACGGCGACGGCACGAACACCTCGCCAGTCGACCTGCCGCGCGTCGTTCGATGTCACGTCGATCGGCTGGCTGTCGATTCCCCGCTCGTGGAGCATGGCCGAAAGGCGTTCGGCGATCCGACGGGTTTGCCCTTCTGTCGTGGCGTAAAACACGGGAAGCTCGCACATATCGATCTCCTGGGGACGGGGGTCGATGGTGGAAAACTCCGGGCAAAACTCTGCGGCCGCGTTCCCGGAGTTTTCCACCATCGACCCCCGTCCCCTTCACCTCAGGCGACTTTCACGTCAATCGCGCGGGGCTTGGCGTTTTCGGCCTTGGGCATCCGCACGTTGAGGACGCCGTCCTTGAATTCGGCCGCGACCTTCTGCGCATCCACTTCCATCGGCAGGGCGAGGCGGCGGACGAACTTGCCGTAGACCCGCTCAACGCGATGGAACTTCTTGCCCTTCTCTTCTTTCTCCTGCTTCCGCTCGCCTTCGAGCGTCAGGACGCCATCCTCGATAGCGACCTTCACGTCTTCCTTGCGGACCTCAGGCAGATCGGCTTTGACGATGTACTCCTTGTCGGTTTCCTGGACGTCCACGGCGGGCGCCCAATCGGCGAAGAACACCCCGTCGTCATCGACGGGGCGGCGCAGCTGGGGCTGGTTGAAAAAACGTCCCAGCCGCGTCGACACGTCTTCGAGCTCACGAAATGGATCCCAGCGAACGATGTTCATGGCAATGCCTCCTGTGTCACCCGACTGCGCGTTCAGGCTCGGCGACCCCGTCCAACGGTGCCTAGTACGTGAAGATCAAGGCACCGTAGACGCGGTGCGCGACGCGCATTTCCTGGCGTCCGAAGAATTCAGGCGCCGCGTCCTTGCTGGGCACCATCATCAGCCGGTAGTCTCCGCGTGCGCCCCAGTGTCGCGCGGC
Source organism: Vicinamibacterales bacterium (assembly GCA_035633215.1). GTDB lineage: Bacteria > Acidobacteriota > Vicinamibacteria > Vicinamibacterales > SCN-69-37 > DASQFI01. The sequence goes on from DASQFI010000009.1 coordinate 6,725, forward strand.
GAACCACTTCAGTCCGCCGCCGACGTTCGTCATCAGGTACGTCTCGTTCCTCGCGATACCCAGGTTCTCCACGGCGGTCGTGTTGAACATGGTCAACCCGCCGATGCCCGCCACCGCGTACGGCACGACGGCCCGATCGCTGCCGGCAGGATGGAACACGACGTTGCCGCTGAAACTGAGCAGATGCGGTGTCTTCTGCTCACCCAACGCGCCGATGCTGAACACGAGGGTCTGTTTGATGCCCACCGCAAAACCAACGTCACCCTCGATCCCAACCCAGCGGTTGGCGTTGAACGTCAATGAGCCGGTGATCGCATAGTTTCGGAACTTCGGTTCGATCGCATGACTCGACTCCATGACGAACAGCCCGCCACCCGGAGCCGCGGAGATCTCCACGCGGCCGGCGCCCCTGCTGAGCTCTTGCGCCGAAGCCACGGTGCCGGCCAGCGCCAGACACATCGCTGAAGCGAACAGGATTGATGGTTTCCACATATGAACCCCCTGTGTGGTGATGCGTGGGTCCCGATCACCTCGGTGTCACAATGCAAACGCGGAACCAGCCCGGCTGGTGCCGCGTGCCGGCGCTCCAGGACTGCTGTTGGTTCTGCCATGCGGGATTCCCCCAATCTGCGCGGAATATCACGCGGTGAGCCGCGGCGCCTGGCGGCGCACGGACGGCTGGCAGGCCGCTGAAAAAACGCGACCTGCAGCAACCTGCTAGAGCAGCGCGGCCACGAACGCGCCGCTCCCGTACGCCACGAGTGCGACCACCCCGCCAAGTCCGAGCATCTCCAACCCGGCGGACCACCAGCGAACGACGGCAATCAGCGAGCGCAGCGAGCCGACGGCGAACAGCGTCAGCAGGGTCACGACGATCGACCATGCGAATCGATCGCCACCCGCACTGGGCAGCAGGTATGGCAGAAGCGGAAGCGCGCCGGCGAGGACGAATGCCGCAAATATCGCCAGCCCGTGGCGCACGGGCGAGGCCTCCTCCTCCGGCAGATTCTGCGCCTCGAGCACGCTCTCATGCGCGCGGATCGCCAGGTAGTTGCCAACCGCCATCGACAGTCCGTCCGCGACGAGATTGGCCGCGCCGCAGATCAGCACGACCGGAGTGGGCAGGCTGCCGCCCGCCACGCCAGCCACGACCGCGAAGGTCGTGATGATGCCGTCGTTCGAGCCGTAGATGAGCTCCCGGATGTAGTGCCGCGTGATCTGGAGCGGCCCTTTCGGTTCCCACGTGGTTCGACAAGCGCGACATGGTTGAGACCTCGCGATCCAGCCACGAGCTGACGTGCAGGAGGTCTGCCAGACCGAACCTGGGCGCAGACCCCCGGATACCCGCGGCGGCTGAGGAGAAGTGCGCACGGCTGCTGAATATCCCGGGAGTGCCGCCGGTCGGTGCGGCACGGATCGCGCACTTCCCGTGTTTCTGCGGTCATGAGGCGGCTGCGCCCCTTGGAACGTGCTTTGCGACTGACAAGTCGGGCGACCGCGGGGGCAGCCTCGATCGCAAGGAGCGTCCTATGCCCGTCCTGACCCAAACGCAGCTGCACGAGCTCGTCGAGAACGAACTCTGCTGGGATCCGGAAATCACGTCCAAGGCCATCGGCGTCGTTGCTGACAACGGCGTCGTGACGCTTACGGGATACGTCGCCACATATGCCGAGCGGATCGCGGCCGAGCGCGCCGTGCTGCGCGTCCAGGGCGTCCGGGCCGTGGCAAACGATCTCCAGGTCAAGCTGCACACCGAGCACATCGATCCCGACATTGCGAAGAGCGCGGCGGCTGCACTGCAGAATCATCTGAGCATTCCGAAAAGCGTGAAGGCCGCGGTGCGCAGCGGTCACGTCATCCTGGAAGGCACGGTTCCGTGGATGTACCAGAAACACTCAGCCGAGTACGCCGTTCGGCACGTGCCGGGGGTAAGGAGCGTGCTCAACTTGATCGCCGTCAAACCGACCGTCTCGCTCGTCGAGGTCAAGGCGCAGATAGAAGCCGCGCTGCGGCGGAGCGCGGAGACCGATGCCTCGCGGATCCGGGTGTTCGTCAACAACACTGAGGTCACGCTCACGGGACAGGTGCGGTCGTTCGCTGAGAAGCAGGATGCGGACCGTGCGGCTTGGGCCGCGCCAGGCGTGACGAAGGTCGACAACAAGATCGCGATCGCGCCGTAGGGACAAGAGGAGACGATGATGACCAAAGAGACGTTCTGGCAGACCATCGAGGTCAAGGGGGATGAGCTGCTCGACAAGGTGAAGGAGCTCATCGCCGAGGGCAACGTACGGCGCGTTCGCATTCGGCAGAAACAGCAGACGATCGTCGAGTTTCCACTGACGGTTGGCGTGGTGGGCGCTGTGTTAGCGCCTGTGCTGGCGGCGGTCGGGGCGCTGGCGGCCCTCGTGACCGAGTGCACCATCGACCTGGAGCGCACGCATGGCGAGGAAGCGGTGCCGGTGGCGGCCGGCGGCCGCGAGATGGATGAGGAGTGCTAACGAGGCCTGCCTCAGACCGTCGAGCATGTTATGAGCTGATCGGAGAGGGACACGGTCTGAGTTAGAAAAAGGAGGCTCGTTGGTGACACGCGAGAAGGCGGCTACGTCACCCGGAAGTTCCTCATCATCCCCATGTCTTCGTGCTCGAGGATATGGCAGTGGTAGAGGTACAGCCCGGGATGACGTGTGAATGTCACTTGTACGCGAACGGTCTCCCCGGGGAGTACCAGCACCGTGTCCCTCCACCCGCCGTCAACGATGCCTGCACGCAACGTGTTCGTGGTGCGTCCGCCCGTCCGATCGACCACACGAAACTGGCGGCCGTGCATGTGAATGGGATGGGCGGCCTCCATGCCCATGGGGTTCGTCAGATTCACGAACTCCCAGAGCTGGGTCGAGCCGGCCGCAACTGTTTCTTCCGGCGCGACGTCGTCCATGTCAAACGTGCGGCCACCGAGCAGCCACTCCATCCGCTGAAACGTCAGCGGTACGCGCCGGATCGTTGCGTCGGCGCCGGCGGACCGTGCCGCGTCAAACCTGGACAGGCGTTCGGGCACGCGGAAGGCCGGGCCCTTCTGCGCACGCGTGCGTAGAGTCATCACGCGCATCGGCGCTCCATTCGGCACGTTTAAACGGCCACCCTGCATGCCCATCATCGGGCCCCTCATGCCCATCATTCCGCCCACGCTGGCGTCACCTTCGGCAAATGCCTGGCTCTCGAGGTGCACCTCCGTGCCGGCCGCAAGGCTTGTGAGATCGAGCAACAGGTCCGCGCGTTGGCCAGGTGCCAGCGTGAGTGCCGGCTGATGCAACGGCTTTTCCAGCAGTCCACCGTCTCCGCCAATCACGGCCATCTGTACATCGCGGCTCCAGGCCAGCTTGTAGATGCGCGCGTTCGACCCGTTCAACAGGCGTACCCGGTGCCACGCGGCGTCCACCTCCGTCGTCGGCTGCGGCTGGCCGTTCACCAGGACGCGGTCGCCGAGAAAGCCATTCATCATCTCCATCATGCCGCCGCTGTGGAAGACGAGCTGGTTGCGCGCGTCGAACCGGCGATCCTGTAGTACGCACAGGAGCTCGGTTCCGCCAGCGGGCAGCGCCAGCGTGTCTTCTTCCTCGTCCCGCACCAGGACCAGACCAGCCAGACCCTGGTACACCTGCGCGCCCGTACGCATGTGCGGGTGCGGGTGATACCAATATGTGCCTGCGCGATTGGTGACCTCGAACTCATAGACGTACTCATGACCGTGGCCGATGGCCAGGCGGGGATGACCGTCGGCGCTCTCGGGCACGTCCAAGCCGTGCCAGTGGACGATCGAGTCTTCGGCGAGCTGGTTCGCGAAACGGACGCGGACCTGCTGGCCGCGGCGCAGGCGAATGACCGGCCCGAGGTAGGAACCGGGAAGTGTCTGGAGCGTGTCGGCCGGGCCCTTAAGCAGGCGGCCCGTGAAGCGCCACAGGCGCGTGGGTCCGCCGGGCAGCACAACCGCTTCGTCAGGGGCCGCGGTCAGCACCAACTCGACGTCGGGCACGAACCCGGTGTCTGGTGTGGTCTTCGGCGGGAACGCCTCCGGACGCGGGCTGGCGGACTGCCCTTCGCATCCGGTGGCTCCGGCCAGAGTGGTCAGGCTCAAGAGACGAAGGAGGTCGCGGCGATTCATGGATTTATCCGAAGGAAACCTGCGCTCGTGTTCGTCACCCGCGGACGCCAGCTTTGCGAAGAATCGCCATCATCGGACACCACTGCGTAAACGCCGATTGGAACAGGTTCAGTCCCACGAACAGCGTGAACCACAGGAAGTTCGGGTTGACGTAGATCCCCAGCAATACGCTCGCGGCCACGAACCCGCCTGCAATCATCCGCAATGAACGTTCGACAGTCATGATGCTCCCTCCTCTATGTGTCAACCTGCCGGAATGAACAGCACGCTCACGGCGCGACCTCCATCGGCGCCGCCACTGTCACCTGGTCGGCGCGCTCGTTGCGCTTCGCCATGTAGTACAGGACCGGCACGGCCATGCGCGATAGCAGGAGTGACGCCACTTCGCCTGCCATTAGCGAGATGGCCAGGCCCTGAAAGATCGGATCGAACAGGATCACGCCCGCCCCGACGATGACGGCGGCAGCGGTGAGTGCCATCGGCCGGAACCTCACCGCGCCGGCGTCGACGACCGCCTGCTCGAGCGGGAAGCCCTCGCGGAGTCTCAGCTCGATGAAGTCCACCAGAATGATCGAGTTGCGCACCACGATGCCGGCACCCGCGATGAAGCCGATCATCGACGTCGCGGTGAAGAACGCGCCCATCGCCGCATGCGCCGGCAGGATGCCAGCGAGCGAGAAGGGGATCGCGGCCATGATGAGGAGGGGTGTCTTGAACGACTGGAACCAGCCGACGACAAGCACGTAGATGAGCAGGAGCACCGCCGCGAAGGCGAGGCCGAGGTCCCTGAACACCTCGATGGTGATGTGCCATTCGCCATCCCACTTCATCGCGTATCTCGACGTGTCGAACGGCTGCGTGGCGTTGAAGACGTCCAGCCTGTATCCCTCGGGCAGCGTCAAACGCGCGATGGCTGCGTTCATCGCGAGGATGGCGTACACCGGGCTCTCGTTCTCTCCCGCGAGATCGGCCGTGACGTAGGTCACGGCCTGCAGGTTCTTGTGATACAGGCTCGAGTCTTCCTGCGTGCGCACGGCTCGGGTGAGCTCGGCGATGGCCACAGGGGCCCCGGGCCTGGTTCCGCTCAGCCGCAACGATTGAATAGCCTCGAGGCTGCGGTTGGCGCGCGGGAGGCGAATGACGATCGGGACGTCCTCTCGAGCCTGTACATCGTGCAGCAGTCCTGCGATCTCTCCCGAGCCCGCCATCCGGACCACCGACGCCACGGCGGCCGACGAGAGTCCGGCGGCGGCGGCTTTCTCGCCATCTACTACGAGCATGACCTTCGGGTGCGTCGCCTCGACGTACCAGTCGGTATCCACCACGCCGGGCGTCTGATCGAAGATCGCCCTGACCTGCGCGGCCAGTTCGATCCGCCGGGTGGCATTTGGGCCATAGATTTCGGCCACGAGAGTCTGCAGGACTGGTGGTCCTGGCGGCACCTCCGCCACCTGCAGCGTCGCGCCGAACGACCGGGCGATCGGCACCAGCCGGTCGCGCACCCGCCGCGCCACGTCGTGGCTCTGCGCCGACCGCTCGCCTTTGGGCACGAGGTTCACCTGCAGGTCGGCCAGGTGCGGCGCACGGCGCAGAAAGTAGTGACGCACGAGCCCGTTGAAGTTGTACGGCGCCGACGTGCCCACGTACTGCTGCACAGTGACGACGGCCTGATCCTCCAGCGTGGCCGAGGCCAGGGCGGACGCGACACGCGCCGTGGCTTCGAGCGCCGTCCCCTCCGGCATGTCGACCATCACCTGGAACTCACTCTTGTTGTCGAAGGGCAGCATCTTGACCGTGACCAGCACGAGCGGCACGAGCGCGATCGCGGCCAGGAGCAGCACCGCCACGCCCCCGAGAAAGAGCGCGCGCCTCCAGCCACTTGCGATGAGCGGACCCATCACGCGCCGATAGAGACGCGTAAAGAGATCCTCGTCGCCATGATCGTGATGCGCCACGGGTTTCAGGAGCCGCACCGCCGCCCACGGCGTCACCACAAAGGCCACGACGAGCGAGAAGACCATCGCCGCCGACGCGCCGACCGGAATCGGCCGCATGTACGGGCCCATCAGCCCGCCGACAAAAGCCATGGGCAGAATGGCCGCGACGACGGCGAGGGTAGCCAGAATGGTGGGGTTGCCCACCTCGTCCACGGCGCGCAGCGCCACGGCGGCCAGTCCGTTCGACTCGCCAGTGCGCAGACGCGCATGCCGCACGATGTTCTCCACCACCACGATCGCGTCGTCAACGAGGATGCCGATGGAGAAGATCAGGGCGAAGAGCGTGATGCGGTTCAGCGTGTAGCCGTAGAGGAAGAACATGAACAACGTCAGCGCCAGCGTGACCGGAATGGCGATGAGCACCACCGCCGCCTCGCGCCGGCCGAGCACGAGCCAGATGAGCGCCGACACCGAGAGCACCGCGAGCAGCATGTGCCACAGCAATTCGTTGCTCTTCTCCGCGGCGGTCTCGCCGTAGTCCCGGGTAATGGTGAGATGCACGTCGGAGGGCACGAGCGTCCCCTTCAGCGTGTCGAGCTTCAGCGTCACGTGATGCGCCACGTCGATGGCATTGGTGCCCTTGCGCTTGGCCACGGCGATCGTGACTGCTGCGTGGGCGCCCGCCTCGCGTGATTGATAGGTGACGTATGAGGTGGGCTCGGCATCGCCGTCCACGACCTCGGCCAGATCGCTCACCAGCACAGGACGGCCGCTGGAGGCGCTGACCACGACGCGACGAACCTCGTCGGCTGTCCGGAGTCGGTTGCCGGCTTCGAGCCCGGTGATTTGCCCGCTCATGACGGGTCCCGACGCGGTTCCTTGCGTGTTGCTCTCGCCGATCGCGCGTTGAACCGCCAGCGGATCCAGTCCATAGGCGGCGAGCCGGGCGGGATCGACGTCCACCCTCAGCTGGCGCGGCCGCCCGCCGATAAGTGTCACTTCGGACACGTCGGTGACCTCTGCGATGGCGTCGCGCAGTTGCGCGGCCAGTGCCCGGAGCTGGTCGTCGCCGTAGCGCGCCGACCACACGGTCACGGCCAGGATCGGCACGTCGTCGATCGAACGGAGCTTGACGATCGGGCCGACGACTCCTGGCGGGATGCGATCAGCGTTGGCCGCGAGCTTTTGATTGAGCCGGACGAGGGCCGCTTCTTCCGCTTCGCCGACCCTGAAGCGAACGACGACCATCGATTGCCCGGCCGACGACGTGGAATAGACGTACTCGACGCTGGGCACCTCCCAGAGCAGCTGCTCCATCGGCCGCGTCACGCGCTGTTCGACGTCGGCCGGTGTCGCGCCTGGCATCTCCACGAACACGTCGACCATCGGGACGATGATCTGCGGCTCCTCTTCGCGCGGCAGCATCAGCACCGCCAACGCGCCGACCGCCATCGAGGCGACGACAAAGAGCGGGGTCAGCTTCGAGTGGATGAACGCCGCCGCCAGTTGTCCGGCCGCGCCGTAGGAGGCAGCCATTAGCGGCCTCCGACCGTGACGCGGCGCCCGTCGGTCACCGTGGGAGGCGCCGCGACGATCACCACGTCGCCGTCGGACAGGCCGGCCAGCACTTCGGTCCCGCTCACATTCACGAGCCTGACGCGTGCGATGTCCTTCTCGACCACGAAGGCTGACGTTACTTGCCCGCGGTGCACGAGCGCGCCCGCGGGCACCCTCAGGGCGCGCCGCGGCTCGGAGCTGAAGTGCGCGCGACCGAACATCCCCGAGCGCAAGCCGATGGTCTCGGGCAGCGTGATCTTGACCAGAAACGCGCGCGCGTCGGCATCGACCGCGCGCCCAATCTCCGCCACCGTGCCGCTGACCGTCGTCGTGGCGCCACCGGTGCCCGAGTCCAACGAGACAGGGACGGAGGCGCCGGGTGCGATCTGTCCGATCCGCGATTCGTCCACGCGGACGTCGAGCCGGAAGCCACGCGTATCTTCCAGGCGCATCAGCGGCGTACCGGGTGCCGCCATATTGCCGGGCTCCACCATCTTGTCGGTCACCACTCCGTCAAAGGGTGCCGTGATGCGCGCGAAAGACTCGGTCGTGCCTGCCGCCTCGCTGGCGGCGCGGGCGCTTTCCACGCCTGACACGGCGGCTTGCGCCCGGGCGGCCGCACTGGCCGCATGCGCTTCGGCCGCGCGCAGTGCGCCAGTGGCGTCGTCGAGTTCCTGCGCCGTGGCCGAGCGCTTCGCATGCAAGCCTGCAATGCGTTCGTGCGTCGCGCGCGCCAGCGCGAGGGCGGCATCGGCCCCCTGTCGCTCGGCCGCCGCGGCGGTGACGCCCTGATCGGCCGCCAGCGCGGCCGCGCGCGCGCCCCGCGCATGGGCGCTCAGGTCGCTTCCATCGAGGACGACCAGCACCTGACCCGCGCGCACGCGATCACCCGGCACTACGCGGACCTCTCGGACCGGCGCCAGGATGCGCGCCATGATCGTGGCAGTCGTCCGCGCCTGCACCACGCCGCCCGCCTCGAACGTGCCGGCAATGTCGGCCATGGTCACAGTCACGACTGTGACCGGAATCGGCGCCCCCGCGTCGGCGGGTGTCGTCTTCGTGCCACTCGAACAGGCCGGCAGAACGAGACCGATGACCACGGCGAGGCCACCGAGCAGTGCATGTTCTCTCGCCCTCATGTCGGTCATCGCCTTCCTAGAGTCCTTTCCAGCGCCGCGGTTTCGGTCAGAACAGCCACCTGCGCCGCGGTCTGTTGTGTCTCGGCCTGCACGACCGCTTCGGCCGCGCGCACCAGCGACGCCACGTCGGTCAAGCCGGCCGTGTAGCGGTCTCGGACGATGCGCCGGCTCTCACGCGCCTGGTCCACGGCTGCGCGTCCGACCGCTTCGCTGGCACGTGCCGCGTCGAACCGAGCGACGGCGATGTGCACGTCCAGACGCGCGGCGGTCTCAGCTTTCTCGCGTTCCAGGGCGCGCCGCGTCGCCTGTTCGCGCGCTTCGGCGAGCCGCGCCTTGTCGGCGAATCCATGGAACACGTTGAGTCGCGCCACGGCGCCTACGACCCAGCTCGAGGACCGTGCGTTCCAGGCGCCGCCATTCCATTCCCAGCCAGCCTGCGCCGCCACCTGTGGGAGAAATGCGGCGCGCGCCGCCGTCCGGTTCGCGTCAGCGAGTTGTTCCTGCAGTGCCGCGAGCTTCAGGTCGGGCCGGTGCTTGAGCGCCTCGGCCTCGAGCGCTGCGATATCGGTCGCATCGATCGCGGCCGCCAGGGGGGAACGATCGAGCGCGAAGGCCTCGCCAAGTGGCCCGCCCATCAACTGATTGAGTTGCGCGCGGGCAATCCGTTCGTCAGACGTGGCCCGAATCTGCTGCTCGCGAGTTCGGGACACGTACACGTCGAGTTGCAGGACATCGGCATCGGTGACGAGTCCCGCGTCACGCCGGTTGCCGGCCAGCTCGCGATCCGCGCGCGCGGTCTCGGCGGCAGCAGCGGCGGACTGGCTCGCCGCCGCCGCAACGAGGACATGTCCATAAGCAGCGGTCACACTGGCGGCTAGATCGTGGTCGACCCTCCCGCGATTGGCCGTCGCCATGTCGTGGCCGATGCCGGCGGCGGCGACGTTCGCTCTGGTGACGCCGTCGAACAATGACTGCTCGACCATCACCGCCGATCGAAAATTGTCGACAGCATTCGGATGATTGAGCGCGCCGAGCGCGAAGTCGGCGGCCGTGAACTGGCGCTGGGCCAGGAGTGAGCTGAAGACGAAGACAGGCTGATTGCCACGCTGCCACGACTCGACGACGTCCACCTTGGGCCAGTAACCGGCCCGAGTCTGCGTGATGCGCTGCGCGGCCTCGCGCTCCGCGGCTGCGGTGCTGCGGGCGTCGGGGTTCTGCGCGCGCGCGCGGGCGATGGCCTCCGTCAGGCTCAGTGGAGTTTGGGCCACGGCCGGCGCGGCCAGCCCGAGCGCGGCCACAATGAGGTAGGTCGCAGAGCGTCGTATCATCTCTCGGACACAGATTCATGAAACGCAGGATGGTGACAAAGGCGGGTGGCGGCCGGCGTGTCACCAAAAGCCAGTGGATGAATCCTGTTCACCAAGAGGGTTCGGCGGACCCGGTGCAGGACGAGTACGCGGACCTCGTCCGGTCGGCCGCCACCGGCGATGCCGAGGCGCTCGATCGGTTGTTGACGCGCGCGCAGGAAGTCGCCTGGCGTTTCAGTAGCTCGGTGTGCGGGCATGCGGACGATGCCGAGGACGCGATGCAAGAGGCGCTGATCAAGACGTATCGCTACGTGGGACGTATCCGCGAGCCAGAAGCGTTCAGGTCATGGCTGTATCGCACGGTGCGCAACGCCTGCCTGATGGAGCGACGGAAGAAGGCAGGCGAGCCGGCGCGGCTGCAGTCGCTGGACGAGGTGCTGCCCGGGCCCGATGGCCGTGGGCGCCCGGACGCGCAGCATCCAGGGAAGAATCCGGAACAGCTGGCAGACAACGCCGGGCTCCGTCGTCGCCTGCGAAAGGCGCTACACACGTTACCCGGCCCCTACCGCGCCATCGTGTTCCTGCGAGAGATGGAAGGCTTGTCGACGCGAGAGGTCGCGGAGGTGATGGGTATGTCCGAGGATAACGTCAAGACGCGCCTGCATCGGGCTCGTGTCCAACTCCAGGCGCACTTGGGGACCGGTGCGACATGAGCGTCCCGACCCGCCCGTCCGCGCGGTGCCGCACCCTGTTGCTGGAGTTGTCGCGTTATCTGGACGGTGACCTGACGCCCGCCCGTCGTCGGACGATCGAACGGCACATCAACGCGTGCGCGTGCTGTGGGACGATGGCCGCACGGTTGCGGAGAACGGTGGCCGCCTGCCGCGCCGAAGGGAAGAGGCGGCCGCCCCGCGATGTGATGTCGCGCGCGGCGAAGCGGATCAGGGCGCTGATTGCGCGTGAGGGGCGACGGCCAGTCGCACTCGCTCAGAGTCGGCGCAGCGCAGCCAGGCTGGCTCGGCGCTGACGTGAGGCCACTCTGCCTCAATGACCCTCATAATGAACACTCGGTTTCCACGCGCGACCGAACGGCGGATGTGGCGTTGAGCCTGGCGGGAGGGAAACCGCCGCAGCGCTGACCTCATGGCTCCGCTTTGCCGACTCCAGCGATGTCTACCTTGTCAGCACAGAAACGCAGCACTTTCCTGCAACGTCTGATTGGCGCGGTCGCCCTACGTGCCACGACTTACGAGGAAGTCGAGGCCGATCGCCGCGCGACCGGACAAGCCGTTGCGGTTGTGCTGCTTTCAAGTCTAGCGGCAGGACTCGGGGCACGCGGGTTCGGTGCCAGCAGTGCTGTCGACGTCGCTTTCTTCGGCGCCGTGGCACTGATGGCGTGGGTCGCCTGGGCATTTGTCGTGTACGAGATTGGCACACGCATCCTACCCGGGGCGCAGACGCGCGCCGATGTGGGCGAGTTGCTGCGGACGACAGGCTTTGCGACCGCACCGGGGCTGTTACGTATTGTCGGCGTGCTGCCGGGCATGACCATCCCGAGCTTTGCCGTGGCCGCGCTGTGGATGCTCCTGGCGATGATCGTCGCGGTGCGGCAGGCGCTGGATTACACGAGCACCCTCCGCGCGATTGTTGTGTGCGGCTTCGGATGGGTGCTCGCGATCACGTTTGCGGTCCTGTTCGGGTTCTTCTTCGGGCCGCACGTTTCATGACCACGGAATAGCGGAGTAGAGTGCGTCTCTGAGCGCCACATCCCGCGGATCTCCGGTCAGACTTGTCCCGCTCTGGCTCGTCACGTAGCCGTAGCCGACGCGAGCCTTCGGATCGGCAAAGCCAAGAGAGCCGCCGGCTCCAGGAGACCCGAATGAACTGGCGCTGCCGAACGGCCAAGCGGGGCTCGGCTTCATGAAGCCCAATGAGAACTGCACGTCGCCCTTGAGGCATTCGTCGTGAAAACCGTGCGTCGGGGGAATCGCCGGAGCACTCAACAAGTCCAGCGTCTCCTGACGTAACCCCAGCTCGCGTCCGCCAGTGGCGAAGACGCTATAGGCGTGCGCGATGGCTCGGGCGGTGCCGACGGCGCCACCGGACGGCACTTCGAGGTTGCGCGCGTAGACGCGCTGCTTATCGAGACATACCGCGCTGCCCGGATTGATCATGAGTGCCCGGTAGATGTTGGAGCGATGATTCATCGAGTCCAGCGTCAGCCGACGCGGGAAGCCAAGCAGCATCGCGATCCGCCCGGGGGGCGCAATTGTGGCCAACCGCGAGTTCGGGATGGCCTCGGGCACCCTGATGTAGACGTCCAGCCCGAGGGGCGACGCGATCTCGTCCTGGAAGAACTGTCCCAGGCTGCGATGCTGTGGATCGACACGGCGCAACACCTCGCCTTCATAGAACCCGAGGGTGATTGCGTGATACGCCTGCCGCGTTCCGGGCTCCCACGCGGGTTTCTGACGCGCCAATACGACCGCCAGGCGATCGAGGTCGGCGACGACGCCGCGATCGACGGGCTCATCGAACGCGAACAGCCCGGCCTGGTGTGCCAGCAGCTGGCGCACAGTGATTCGCTCCTTGCCCTGCTGCGCGAACTCCGGCCATTACGCGCACACCCGTTCTTCGTAGTCCAGCCAGCCCCGGGAGTGGGCGATGGCGAGGGTCATCGCGGCCAGGCCCTTGGTGGCCAGGTGGACGATCACCATTGTGTTCGGCTCCCAGGGCTCGCCTGTCTGCTTGTTTCGGATACCGCCCCAGAGGTCGACGACCTTCCCGCCCCGCTGATAGGCACAGCAGGCGCCGCCCAGTTCCCGGCGTCGCGCAAAGTTGTCGGCAAACGCCTTGTGGACGGCCTCAAAGCCACGACTGACGTGGCCCTCTACAGGGTGTGATGCCGTCACCAACATGATCTGCTCCGTGGTCGCCGCGGGCGGCACTCATCGCCGCGCGGCATGTTTGAGCGGCCTGCTAACGTCAACATTCCGCGTCCACGGCCGCGCGTTCCGGCTTCCGCCCCGCGGGAACCTCGCCGGGGTACAGTGCCACCTTCAACACGCCGTCGCGCTGGAGGCTGAAGACTTCGAAGGCCTCCTGGATGTCATCGAGGGCGAAATGGTGCGTGATGAGCGGCGTGAGGTCCACGCGTCCGGCGTCGATCATCGCCATGAGCCGCCGCATCCGCTCGTGACCGCCGGGACACAGCGTCGTGACGATCCTCTGGTCGCCGAGGCCGGCATAGAACGCTTCATACGGCGCGACGATCTTTCCCGAGTAGACGCCCAGGCTTGACAGCGTGCCGCCGGCACGCGTCGCGCGAAGCGCGTTTTCGAACGTCGCCTGCTGGCCGAGGGCCTCGATGGCGACGTCGACCCCGCGGCCGTCGGTCAGCGCCTTGATCTTCGTGACCGGATCGCCGTCGCGAATGTCCAGGGTGACGTTGGCGCCAAACAGCCGAGCGATCTCGAGCCGCCGGGGATTGGAATCGACGCCCACGATGAGTGCCGCCCCGCGCAGTTTCGCGCCGAGGGTCGCGCAGAGGCCGATCGGGCCCTGCGCGAAGATCGCCACCGCGTCCCCCACCCGAATATTGCCGGCTTCCGCGCCGCCGAGGCCGGTCGAAAAAATGTCCGGCACGAGGAGGACCTCCTCATCCGAGAGCTGGTCGGGAATCGGCGAGAGATTCGCGCGGGCAAAGGGCACGAGCAGATATTCGGCCCATGCGCCGTTGATGGTGTTGCCGAACCGCCATCCACCGAGGGGGCCTCCGCACTGCGAATGGGTGCCGTTCAGGCAATAGAAACACTGGCCACACGGCGTGATCGCGCCGACGACGACCCGCTGCCCGACATGAAAATGATCCTCGAGCCCGGCACCGAGCGCGTCGATCACTCCAACCGGCTCGTGTCCGAGCACCAGCCCTGGCTTGACCGGGTATTCGCCGCGGACGATGTGAACATCGGTACCGCAGATCGTCGTGGTCGTGATGCGAATCACGGCCTCCCCCGCTCCAGGGATGGGTTTCGGGATCTCCTCGACCGCAATGCGGTCTTTCCCGCGAAATACGACTGCCTTCATCATTGCCATCGGAGTCTCCAGGGCCGTACACGACCCGTACGCTTTCTGACGATCCGACCCTCTACGGTGTCGTCGTCAGCAGTTCAGCCACGCGCGACGCCTCCAGGTCCGCGAGCTCGGCCTCTATCGTGCAGCCCGGGACCGTCGCAGTCAGGCTCGTGATTGCTCCAAGCATCGCGCAGGCAGTCGGCGCATCAGTTGCGGTCACCGGAAAGTCGGCAATGGCGCGCCTGTTGTCTTCAACCACGACTCGCCGGACCCGACCCTCGCGCATGAGACCGCGCAGTCGCTCGAGCGATTGGCTTCTGTCGCCGCCCATTGATTCCCACCACGTCCGTTCCATCATGTTGACCTCGCCGAAAACCAACAGGTGCAATCGCCCTGCCAGAGACACTGAAGATCCTCGGGAACGTCTTTCGTTCGCCAGCACCTCCGCTGCCGGGACACCGGGGAATACTGCGCGGGACTGCGGGTTTCTTCGCCTCCGAGCCGGCGGGTCAGACAAGCAGCCTGGGGGCGCGGGCTGGCAGGACTCGTGCACTACGACCCCGACATATGACCACCCTGCAGGCCTGCGCCGTGAAACCGCGATTCGGAACCGTCATCCCGCCCGCAGCAAAGCGAACCGCCTCTGCTGATGAGGCCGTTGCCGACTACTTCGGGGATGCCAATGTACGTGCGCGCATTGTCGAATTCTGTGGTGCGGCGGGTGGCCGGCGGCCGACCGCGGCGTATCTGGCCGCGCTCGGGCCGACCAAGCCGAACGGCGAGCCGCCGGATCTTGCGCGATCGCTCTGGGATCTGGACCACCTGCTCTTCTTCCTCCAGCTCGACTACGTCAACGCGGATCATCCGGAGGAGCCGTTCGTTCATCCCGCCGACGTGCTGCTGAAACTGGAACCGGCGTACCGCGCCTGCCGCGCGGTCTTCGATGCGCTCGACCTCGAGGTGCTGGCGATCACGACCGCCCGTGGGTACCACTTCGTCGGGCAGGTCCTGCTCGATGCGATTGTCGTCGAGGCGCTTGCGTCCCTGGCCGGCGAAACTCCGGCCTGGCACGCTGGCCACCTGGCTCGCCGGCCGCGCGGCGTCACGGCGACGATCACGGCGCGTCATGCGCGCGCGGCAGCAGGCCTGGGGCTGCTGATCGAGCACGCGGCGCACCTCATCCTCGCGCGCAGCTGGACGAGCTCGATTCCGTTCGTGCTGAATGGCACGAGAGTCGGCACGGGTTTGGCCGGCCGCGAATGCGTCTCGATTGACTTCTCCCATGTCGGCGAACCGCTGGACGTCGTGCGTCTTCGAACGGCCTTCAGCCCGTACCGCCGTCACCAGTACCGACCTGACCTGTTTGGATCGAAGGTCGCGGCCCTCCCGCCACTCGTCGCGTTGCCCCGCGACCAGCGGCCGCTGGTGACGCTGCTTACCGACGGGCGTGGTTTGGGTGTGGGGCGTGAGGCGGCCCGAACGGCGCGCACGGTCGTGCCCGACGTCAAGGCCGGCATCCTCCGGCTCCTGGGTGACTATCTGCGGTCACCGCTTGCGGCGTTTCATCGGAAGTTTTTCGACGAGCGCCGGC
Source organism: Vicinamibacterales bacterium (assembly GCA_035633215.1). Taxonomy (GTDB): domain Bacteria; phylum Acidobacteriota; class Vicinamibacteria; order Vicinamibacterales; family SCN-69-37; genus DASQFI01. The sequence continues at coordinate 22,489 of DASQFI010000009.1, forward strand.
GTTTGAGCGAGCCCGTGCCGGACTGGCGGGCCGCGGGTCTGGCACCGTGCATCGCCGCCCCGCTCGAGCGCCCACATGAGCTGCTGCTGAAGCCCGAGCACGTTCAACACGTCGTGCGTGGGCTGCTCGCCAAAGGCTGGACGGCTGCTCAGATCGCGGCGCTTGTGCAGCAGAAATTCGAAGAGCCGCCTGGCTGGGGAGATCGGTGGGCACGATCCGACACACGAACACGTGCGGACTTCGACGTGCGGGTCTTTGCCGGCCTGCTCGCCACGGGCGCCGACGAGCTCATCGATTTCAACTGCGTATCCGCGCAGGAAAAGGACATCTGTCCGCGGGTCGGCTGCCCTCATGACCTTCGGATCGAGCGCGACCGTCTGGCGGCGACGATCGTCTGAGTCGAGACCTGAAACGGACCATCGGCGGCCGACGGCAGGCTGTGGAAAGTCGTATCCTGTGACGCATCTCTGACGCTCGCTGACCGATGACGGTTGCACCAACGATAGCCATCGGCACCACCGGCGTGCCAACGCGTCGGCCGCTGGCCCTCGCGACGATCTCGTTCATGTTGTCGTTCGCGGCCTGGGGCCTCGTCGGCGGCCTGGCGCCTGTCTTCACGGAACTCTACGGTCTTACCGCCTCGCAGACGGCGCTGTTGGTCGCCGTACCCGTGTTGCTCGGATCGGTCGCGCGGCTTCCGATGGGCATGCTCACGGATCGATTTGGCGGCCGGGTGATGTTCAGCGTCCTGCTGCCGCTCGCCGCCGCTGCCGCCTGGCTCGTGCCGCTGACGACCAGCTACGGTGGACTGATCGCCGCCGCATTCTTCCTCGGTCTCGCCGGTTCCTCGTTCGCGATCGGCGCCGCGTTCGTCTCGCGATGGGCGCCCGCCGGGCGGCAAGGCACCATGCTCGGCATTTACGGTCTGGGCACGGTCGGGCAGTCGATCGCCGTCTTCGGTGGTCCTCTCGTCGCCCGCTGGCTCGGCTGGGAGGCCGTGTTTCGCGGCGCGAGCGTGCTGCTGCTCGTGTGGGCGGCGGTTTTCGTGCTGTTGGCCCGCAATGCCCCTGGGCGCTCGCGGCCGGCCGGCATTGGCGCGATGATCGGTGTGCTCCGCACGTCGCCGACGGCCTGGCTGCTCGGCGCGTTCTATTTCCTGACGTTTGGCGGGTTCGTGGCGTTTTCGATCTATCTGCCCACGCTGCTCCGCGCCGTGTTCAGTCTGAGCCCGGCTGATGCCGGCTTCCGGGCAGCCGGCTTCGTCGTGCTCGCCACGGCCATGCGGCCCGTCGGCGGTTGGCTCGCGGATCGGATCGGCGGCGCGCAGGTGCTCTCGTGGGTATTTGGCGGAGTGGCCGGGTTCTCCTGGCTGCTGGCATGGCCGTCGATGGCGCCGTTCACCGTGGGGGCTCTCGGATGTGCGGTGTTGATGGGGCTCGGTAACGGCGCGGTTTTCAAACTGGTGCCTGAGCAGTTTCCCAAAGAGACGGGCACCGTGACCGGTCTTGTGGGCGCGCTCGGGGGCCTGGGAGGCTTCTTCCCGCCGCTCCTGCTCGGCGTCTTCCGGGATACGGTCGGCGTGATCTGGCCGGGATTCGCACTGCTCTCGGCGGCCGCGCTGGGGCTGCGGATCGCGAATCAGCGGGTGTTTCGCCCGCAGGATATCGCGTGGCGCGAGGCGCTTTCCGATTCCGCCCGCGCGGCAGTGGATCGGATGCGCGCCGGCGCCTGGGCGATGCTCGTGACGCTCGTGCTGGCCGCGGCGATCGTGATCGGCTCGCGCAACCTGCAGCACTTCGACGCGGCGCTGGTGGGCTACACCTTCGCGACGCTCTTTGCGACGTTCGGCATCACGTACCGCTATGCGATGTGGATCGAACGGCCGCCGACGCGGATGTACTGGCGCCGAGGCTGGCAGGCGTTCTTCACGCGCCGGTTCCTGGGAAAGAACGTCACGATGCTTGCGCAGCGGGCGTTGGTGGATGTCGCCGCCAATCGCTTCATCTTCCGGCGCGGCCGGATGCGTGGCCTCGCGCACTGGCTCATCATGTGGGGCTGCCTGCTCGCGGGGGCAATCACGTTTCCGCTGGTCTGGGGCTGGATCCACTTCGAGACCGCGCCGGGTGATCTCGAGACCTATCGGACATTCCTCTTCGGCATTCCAGTACAGGACTTTCCCGTGGCGTCGTTGCCGGCCTTCATCGTCTTCCACGGCCTGGTCTGGTCGTCGTTCCTGGTGATTGCCGGCGTCATGCTCGCGTTCCGCCGGCGGATGATCGATCACGGCGCGGCCGCCGTTCAGCAATTCGGCCAGGACATCCTGCCGCTGCTGCTGCTGTTCGCGATCAGCATCACGGGCCTCATGCTCACGGCCAGCTACACGTGGATGAAGGGGTACGCCTACGAATTCCTCGCCCTTCTGCATGCCGCGACGGTCATCGTGACGCTCCTCTGGCTGCCGTTCGGCAAGCTGTTCCACGTGTTCCAGCGTCCCGCGCAGCTCGGCGTGAGCTTCTATAAGGATGCCGGCGAGCGCGGCGAGCAGGCGCGCTGCGTCAGATGCCGGCAGCCGTATGCGCCGGCCATGATGGTGCGCGATCTGATCACCGTCGAGCGCGAGCTGGGCTTCCGCTACGAGCTCGACGGCGCCCGGCACTATCAGGAAGTGTGTCCTCAATGCCGGCGCGCGCTCTTCGGCTTGTCGCAGGGCGCGCTCTGGCGCGACACGGACGCCGCGAAGGCGGCGGAGTAGCTTCACGATCATGGCGACGATCCCCGCGGACGACTGGCAGATCATTCACGAGTTCGGGCCCCACCTGTCTTCGATGACGGGCGTGCGGCTCTCCACCAGCGTCGAGCCGGAACGGCTCGTCAAGACGCACTGTTGTTTTTGTGGACAGCAGTGCGGCATTCAGCTCAAGGTTCGCGACAACCAGGTCATTGGCTTCGAGCCCTGGGAGGAGTTTCCGTTCAACCGCGGGATGCTCTGTCCGAAAGGCGTCAAACGATACCTGCAGGGCTCGCATCCCGATCGTCTCGTCACCGCGCTGGCGCGCGACACGTCGAGCGCGGCCGGGTTCAGCCCGATGCCGTACGAGACGGCCATCGCGCGGGTCGCGGCCGAGATCGATCGACTCCAGAAGACGCACGGGCCGTCTTCGATCGGCGTGTTGGGCGGCGCCAGCCTGACGACGGAGAAGACCTACCTGCTCGGAAAGTTCGCGCGCGTGTGCCTCAGAACGCCCTACATCGACTACAACGGGCGGCTCTGCATGGTGAGCGCCGGCGCGGCCAACAAAAAAGCCTTCGGGATCGATCGGACGACGAACCCGTGGTCGGACATGATCGGCACGGACGTGATCTGGGTCGCGGGGTCGAACGTCGCCGAGTGCTCCCCGATCACCACGAACTATCTCTGGCAGGCCCGCGAGCTGGGCGCGAAGATCATCATGCAGGATCCTCGCATCACGCCCGCCGCGCGGACCTGCGATCTGTACCTGCCGGTCAAGCCCGGCCGCGACGCCGCCCTGTTCGCCGGCGTGCTGCAGATCATGATCGAGCGGGACTGGATCGACCACGCCTTCATCGAGGCGCACACCACCGGATTCGACGAGGTCGCCGCCTACTGCTCGCAGTGGACCCTCGGACGAACCAGCGAGGTGACGGGCGTCCCCGAACGGGGATTGATGCAGGCCGCTGAATGGTGGGGCCGCGCCAGCACGAGCTTTCTCTTCCACGCGCGCGGCATCGAGCATCACTCGAACGGCGTTCAGAACTCGCTCGGCAGCATCAATCTGGTGCTCGCGTCCGGCCGGATCGGCAAACCGAAGAGCGGCTACGGCACCATCGTCGGACAGGCGAACGGACAGGGCGGGCGCGAGCACGGCCAGAAGTGCGACCAGCTCCCGGGCTGCCGTGACATCAGCAATCCCGACCATCGAAAGTACATCGCCGGCGTGTGGGGCATCGACGAGCGAGACCTGCCGGGGCCCGGAGTGGACGCGTACGAGATGTTCCGGAAGATCGACGCCGACGAGATCAAGGGACTGATTGCGATCTGCTTCAACCCCAAGGTGTCGCTGCCGGACAACGCGTTCATCACGCGCTGTCTCGACAAGCTCGAGTTCTTCGTCGCAATCGATTTCTTCCTCAACGACACCGCGTGGCACGCCGACATCGTGCTGCCCGGCAGCCTGCACGAAGAGGACGAAGGCCTGGTGACGCAGGTCGAAGGCCGAATCATCAAAGTCAACAAGGCGGTCGAGTGTCCCGGGGAGGCGCGCGAGGACTGGCGGATCATCCAGGACATCGCTCGCGGTCTCGGCCGGCCGAAGGGGTTCACGTTTGAGTCGCCGCGGGAGATTTTCGAAGAGCTGCGCCTCGCCAGCAAGGGCGGCGTGGCCGACTACTCGGGCGTCACCTACGAGAAAGTCGAGCGGGAGCTTGGCGTGTTCTGGCCCTGCTACAGCGAGGATCCGAGGACGGGCGAGCCCCTGAGCGATCATCCGGGTACTCCACGGCTCTTCGAGCCGGACAGCTATAACCCGGTGGCCAAAGGCAGCGGCCCCTTCTATTTTCCAGATGGCCGCGCGCGCTTCAACGTCGCCGACTACCGGCCGCCTGTGGACGATGCGAGTAAGGAGTACCCGATTTTTCTCACGACAGGGCGCGTCGTCAGCCAGTTTCTTTCAGGAACACAGACGCGCAGGATTGGTCCGCTGGTTCGACAGTATCCCGAGCCGCGCATCGAGATGCATCCGCGCCTGGCCGACAAGCTCGGGATCGCGGATGGCGAGTGGACGATCGCGGAAACGCGGCGCGGCTCGATCACGCTGCGGGCGATGGTCGTGACGACGATCCGGCCCGACACCGTGTTCATTCCGTATCACTGGCCCGGACGGAAGAGCGTGAACCAGCTCACGGTCGCGGCGCAGGATCCGATCAGCAAGATTCCCCAGTACAAGGTATGCGGTTGCCGGCTCCGGAAAGCGGAACGCCCGCCGGATTACGCGGAGACGCTCGAGCCGCAGCAATAGCGCGCCGAGCACGGTGATTCAGGATGGCCAAACCCGACTATCTCCACTTCTTCATCGATCCGAGCCGGTGCATCGGGTGCCAGGCGTGCCTGCAGGCATGCACGGAGTGCGACACGCATCGAGGTGAGTCGATGATCCATCTCGAGTACGTGGATCGCGGACAGAGCACGCAGACCGTGCCGGTGGTCTGCATGCACTGCGACCAGCCGACCTGCGCCGAGGTGTGTCCGGCCGACGCCATCAAGCGAACCGGAGACGGGGTCGTGCAATCGGCGCGCCGGCCGCGCTGCATCGCCTGCGGCAACTGCGTCGTGGCCTGTCCGTTCGGCGTGCCCGAGCTCTACGAAGACCGGAAGATCATGATGAAGTGCGACATGTGCTACGACCGGACCAGCGTCGGCAAGAAGCCGATGTGCGCGACCGTCTGTCCGAGCCAGGCGCTGTTTTTCGGAACGCACGAGCAGATCGCCCAGCTTCGGCCCCGATCGGTGCCCGTAAATCAGTTCCAGTTCGGCCGTCAGACGATTACGACGCAGGTGATGATGATGACGCCTCGTGAGGGTGCGGCCCGAACGGCGTACGTGGACGTGACCGCCGCCATGGACGAACGGCCGCGCAGCCGGACGATCCCGCTCAGGCTCGTCGCGCCGGGACCTGTGTCGTCCTCCGGTGGACCGGCAGACGGCGACCCGGATCCATTCGCCGGGATCGAGGTCTAAGTCCATGAGCAGCGCTGAAATTCATCCGAAGGCGCCGGTCGATGCGCGCGTGAACTCGGCCGCGCGCGAAGGACTGACCGGCACGGCGCCGGCCAACCTGTACGGGCCCGCGACGGAGCGTGAACAAATCACGATTCCGCCGGACTTCCGGCCGCCCGAACTGCAGCCGGCCTGGCGCCAGGACTTCCCGATCGACTGGCCCCAGGACCAGTATGTCGAGCGTCGCGATTTCGTGAAGTTCCTGGTCCTCACGAGCTTCGCGATGACCGTCGGCCAGTTCTGGATTGCCGGGCAGAACTGGTTGCGGCGACGCCGCGGCCTGGCCGAGATCCGCCGGATCACAAGCCTGGCGGAGTTGCCGATCGGCGGCGCGCTCGTTTTCAGTTACCCGGGCGAGCACGACCCGTGCGTGCTTGTGCGCGTGGGCGAGCGGGACCTGGTCGCGTACAGCCAGAAGTGCACGCACTTGTCCTGCGCCGTGATTCCGAGGCCCGCCGAAGGTGTCCTGCACTGCCCCTGCCACGAAGGGCTGTTCGATTTGCGATCCGGACGGCCGATCGCGGGGCCGCCGCCTCGACCGTTACCCAGGATTCTGCTCGACGTGCGTGCGGGCGACGTGTTCGCCACGGGCGTCGAGTTGAGGACCGTCTGACATGGCCCTGCGCCGGCCATTCACGCGCGAACAGCGCTCCACCATCGTCCACGGGATGCTCGGGTTCGTCGTGATTCTCGTCGTCTTGCAGCTCTGGCTACTCACCGCCACGATGAACGCCTATCTCGGCGGCGACGACGGCGTGGTCTGGCCCGCAGCCATTGCGAGTCTGGCGTGCCTTTTCCTCAACCTGGGATTGCTTCGCTACCTCGGTCGGTTGACGCGCTGACTGTCAATGATCGATACCGTGCGGTGCGCGCCGGCTCGTGCGAGGCTATGGTGGCGCGCCCGCGGAGAGCCGGTTACGCGCCCTTCAACGGCGGATTCGGAGACGTGTTTGGTGGCGGCGGCGCCGCCCGCCGCCCGGTCACCCGCTCGAGACGGATGCGATAGATGACCGGCGTCGGGTGTTCCTCGCCCGATGCCAGTTTGGCCACTCCCGGAAGCCACCAGGCCGAGCGCTGTTGAAAGAGCTCGTAGGCGCGACGACGCGCGTCCGTATCCGTGCGCGAATCGCTCACTTCTTCGTATCGTCCGAGGGCGATCACGGTTGTCCAATTGAATTGGTCGACGATGTCGTCGACCTCGACACAGACTTTGGGATTGCCACGCATCCAATCGATCTTTTGCCCGAGGGCCGAAAAGCTGTACAGGCAGTCCTCACGGGGGTCGAAATAAAACGAGAACGGCACGATGTACGGCTGATCGGCTCTGGCACATCCAAGCTTGCCGTGATGCGCGCGGCCGAGCGCGCCCCGGCACTCCGCCGCCGTCAGTTCATGAATCACCATCGCGAGGCGACAAATTATCACAGACCGCGCGGGCGCTTCCGGCAGTCCATGGTGGCGATCAAACCACCGCGTCAACGTCCCAACAGGCGGCGGGTTCTTGCGCAGAGAAACCAGACCGGCTAGCGTCGAGGCATGACCGCACCTCATTCCCATGGGCTTCGTCAACTCGGCACATCGGGTGCCCGCGTGTTTCCCCTGGCGCTTGGCTGCATGGGCATGTCGGGGATGTATGGTCCCGCCGACGAGCGGGAGAGCGTTGCCACGATCCACGCCGCGCTCGACGCGGGCGTGACACTCCTCGACACGGGCGACTACTACGGCGCCGGCCACAACGAATTGCTGATCGGCCGCGCGTTGTCGGACCGGCGGGGCAAAGCCCTGCTCTCGGTGAAGTTCGGCGCGTTGCGCGGGCCGGACGGAAGCTGGCTGGGGATCGACGCGCGCCCCATGGCGCTCACAAACTTCCTCTCATACACGCTGACGCGGCTCGGCGTGGATCACATCGACATCTACCGCCCCGGCCGTCTCGATCCTGCTGTGCCGATCGAGGAGACCGTCGGCGCCATCGCCGAACTGATCAAGGCGGGTTACGTGCGCGCCATTGGCCTATCGGAGGTCGGACCAGACACGATCCGCCGTGCCCACGCCGCGCATCCGATCAGCGATCTCCAGATCGAATACTCGCTGATCAGTCGTACCCCCGAGACCTCGATCTTCCCCGCTCTTGTCGAGCTTGGGATTGGGGTGACGGCGTACGGCGTGCTTTCGCGCGGACTGCTCAGCGGCTCGCAGCCCACATCCGCGGGCGACTTTCGCGCGCACCTGCCGAGGTTCACCGGCGACAACCGCGAGCGGAATCAACGGCTAGTCGCGGCGCTGCAGACGCTCGCGGCCGAGAAGGGCATCAGCGCCTCGCAGCTCGCGATTGCCTGGGTGTTATCGAAAGGTGCCGACGTCGTGCCAGTCGTCGGCGCGAGGACGCGGACGCAGCTTGCCGAGTCGCTGGGCGCGCTCGACGTGTCTCTGTCCCCCGCCGAGGTTACTCGCCTCGAGGAAGCCGTCCCGCCGTCGGCCGTCGCCGGGACCCGCTACGACGCGCACCAGATGCGAGTCCTGGACAGCGAACGGTAGGAAGAGAGGCGCGCCTGACTCAGCGAGAGGGACGCGCGAGCTGCATATCCGGCTTCGCCTTGGTCTTCCTCGATCGTCGAAATCCTGTCACCAGATCCAATTCCCTGAGCATCGACCGCTTTTTCGCCTGGTGGCCGTGCATACGCCGCAGGATGTCGTCAAGGACGTGAACCGCCTCCATGACGTAGGGTCCCTTGTTGAGCATGACGCATTCGGCGCGATGGGACATCGCCGCGTCGGTGATTTCGGCGCGCGACGGCTGGCCGTCTTTCGCCAGGCTCTCGAGCACCTGCGTCGCCCAGATCACCGGAACGTGGGCCGCCTCGCAGAGCCAGAGGATTTCTTCCTGCACCTCGGCCAGTCGCTCGAAGCCACACTCCACCGCGAGGTCCCCCCGGGCGATCATCACGCCGCATCGCGGCGCCTTCATCGCTTCGAGCAGCATGGCCGGAAGGTTCTCAAAGCCACGCCTGGTCTCGATCTTGAGCACGATCGCGGGTTGCTTATCCCCCACAGGCGCGAGCAAGGCTTGAAGCGCGCGCACGTCCTCGACCGTGTTGACGAACGAGAGCGCCACCATGTCGGCATGGTTCGCGACAAAGGCCAAATCTGCGCGATCTTTGTCGGTCATGGCCTCGAGGTGCAGATGGCTGTCGGGCAGGTTGATGCCCTTATCAGCGACAAGTTTCGCTCCCCGCGCACGCGTGTGGGTCACTCGGACGTGGAGGCGATCCGGTTCTTTGCGTTCGATGACACCTCCAATACGGCCATCGTCGAACCAGATCCGCTCGCCAGCCCGGACATCCTCGAACACCTGGGCCGAGGTGCATCCGATGGTTGCAGGATTCAGCACGCGACCGTGGCGGTCACACGCGGCCGGCCTCCCCGGGGTCAGTTCTCGAGTCAGGATGAGCAAGTCGCCGATCGCCAGGGCAATCGCAGTTGGTGTCGGGGGAAGCGGAGCGACGCACGCCTCGGCCACAGTGCCGGCCTCGTCACGTCTGGCTTGGACGCGGATGCCCGCCGTCAGGTAGGACGTTCGCATCGACTCGGCCCAGCAACCATCACCTCCGACGGCAACGATCTCGAGGACCCGTTTGGCCTCTCGGGCATCTGCGAAGGTCAGACGGTCGCCAACGTGGAGTGTTCTCAGAAACGCACTCGGGAACTCGATCGCGGCGTCCGCCGGCGTCGGCGGCTTGCGAGGAACTTCTTCAGGAGAGAGCCACACCCGCGCCGGCCGGATCACGTGACCGAACGCATCGCGCGTCGGCTTGAACTTGATGACCGCCGGACCCGGCTCGAGCGGGCCCGTGCGTAGCTTGGGACCGGCCAGATCCATGAGGACACGGCAGCGCCGGCGCGTCGCTTGTTCGGCCCGCGGCAGGTGCTCGAGCGTACGCGCCCAGGCGGCTTCGTCGTCATGCGCACAATTGATGCGCATGCAGTCCATGCCGTGCTCGAGCAGATGGTGAACCAAAGAGTAGTCATCTGCCGCTTCGCTGGGCATCGTCACCATGATGGCGACACCACGAACCGGAGGAATGGCCCCCAACAGCGCTTCGGTATGTGCGCTCAGGAGTCGCTGTCCCGCTTCGAGGTCGACGTGAGACGCGTGAGGCTCGTCTGGCTGCCGGGTGCGACCCAATGCCTGGTTGAGGACGGCCAGCACGGCGTCGACGGCGGACAGGACATGGGATTCCGCGCGCCCGAGGGACGAGAGGCCTGCATTCGCGAGCCGCATCTGCAACGGCCTGAGATCGCAACTGCGCAGAGCAATGTAATGCAGCAGGTTCTCCGCGCTTTCACGATGGCTGGGGTGAACCTGATCGAGCAGATCACGCGAGTCCTTCGCCAAACGGAGCATGTCTCGACGGAGCCGAAGGAACTCGTCAATCAGCTCCTGGAACTCGTGAGAGGCGCCGGCGCGGTCGGCCATGAAGCCCTCATCCTTACCATGGCAGTACGAATTCCCAGTAACGTGTCTCGAGTGCCGGGGACCGATGGATCGGAGCGCACAGTTCACGAACGGTAGTACGCTGCCACATCGGGTTCCCGTCACCGTCGCCCGCGCGAAGGCCATGAAGGTTCTGCTGTTCGACACTCACAGTTACGAGCGCCAGTCGTTCACCGTGGCGAACGAGCATTTCGGCCATGCGCTCGCGTTTCTCGAGGCGCGGCTGACGCGCGACACCGCAGGCCTGGCCGCCGGGCACGAGGCGGTCTGCGCGTTCGTGAACGACCGGCTCGACGCGCCGGCCCTGCAAGTGCTTCGCGAGGTGGGCGCGCGGCTGGTTGCGCTGCGCTCGGCGGGCTTCAACCACGTCGACCTCGCGGCAGCGACGGCGCTCGGCTTGCCGGTGGTCCGCGTCCCCGAGTACTCGCCCTACGCGGTGGCCGAGCACGCCGTCGGCCTGATCCTCGCGCTCAACCGGAAGATCCATCGCGCGTACGCGCGCGTCCGCGAGTGGAACTTCTCACTCGACGGGCTCGTGGGCTTTGACCTGCATGGCAAGGCGATCGGCTTGATCGGCACCGGCAAGATCGGCCGGGCGGCGGTGCACATCTTCCACGGACTGGGATGCCGCATTCTGGCTCATGACACGAATCCGGACGCCACGCTGGCCGAGCGGCTTGGCGTGCGCTACGTCGAGCTGGCTGAGCTCTATCGCGAGTCGCACATCATTTCGCTGCACGTACCCCTGACGCCGTCGACCCATCACATGATCAATGACGACGCGCTGTCGTGCATGAGACGCGGGATCATGATCATCAACACGGGCCGCGGCGCGCTGATTGACAGCCGCGCGCTCTTGGCCGCACTCAAGACAGGACACGTCGGTGCAGCCGGACTCGACGTCTACGAGGAAGAGGAAGGCGTCTTCTTCCGGGACCTCTCGAACAAGGTTCTCCAGGACGACGTGCTGGCTCGGCTCCTCACCTTTCCTAATGTGCTGGTGACGGCTCATCAGGCGTTTCTCACCAGGGAGGCGCTGGCGAACATCGCGAGCACCACGCTCGCGAATATCACCGCCTTCGAGAGCGGCGAGCCGCTCGTCAATGAGGTGCGCGCTCACGAGGTGCTCCACCACTCGTCTGAAGGCATCCGATAACTACTTGAATGGCATCAGTCGGGAGACTCGAATTGCGATTGACTCGGGCGGAGCCTCGTCTGGCCCGCGCGGCGTTCAGCCTCTCTTTTCACGAGTCCCAATGAAAGACGTCGAATCAGGACGATCCCTGGCGAGAAGCGGGCCCAGTACCATCGGAACTTGCGGCGTGCCTGTGCGTCGGTGGTGGACACCCGCGTCTCCGTGCGGAACATGGAGTCGGCCGAACCGGTCGGATCAGTCCGAAGCGTCCAGACGATCTTCACGTAGTCGGGTTCCTGAAACGCCGCGAACGCGTCGGGAGGCAGCGCGCGGAACACGACGTTCGCTTTCCATGGCTGCGTGACGGCGCCGACGACGATCTCGCGTCCGGGCACCTCGGCCAGCACGGCCCAGCCGAGCGACTTCATCTCGGCCAGCAGGCCTTGCGGCCGGGCCCGAACGTCCGGCTCGGCGCCGAGGACCAGCTCTCGGGTCCTGAAGATGGTCCAAATAATGGTCGACTGCTGCATGTCCATGTCCACAGCGGCCGAGAGCGTGACGTCGGCTGGCGCCGCCACGCGTATGTGATGCCGTTCGGCGATTTCGTACTCGGGCATGAAGCGATCGAGCAGCGCGTCGGCTTCATCACGGTCCGCACGCGCCGGGTGGCCGTAGCGCAACCACACGACGCCGACGTACATCGCATAGGCGGCGACACCAAGTCCGAGACCTGCTCCGGTCCATCGAATCGCTCGCCCAATGCGGCCGGTGCCGCTCACGCGGCCCCGTTCCACGCCGCTCGCTCGCACCGATCTGCGTCTCATCGCAGCCTCCACGCGAAGGTGTGCAGCGCAAGTCCAATGCCAGATTCGCGGGACAAGGGGAACCATTCCCGAGGCCGTGACGCCGTTTCGGCGGACGCCGAGAGACAGTGTCGGGTTGCTGGAAATCCCGCACCTGCTGGCGAGATTCTCACGGACAATCTCGCGGACGCTGGCACGTACCGGTCTTGCCGATCCCTCGCGAGAATTGTGAACGCTTCGGCCCGAAACCGGTGCTCCAAGGCGATTTTCTCGCCGATTCCGGCGCCTTTTCCGCGGCACACCAGTTGCTGGTTAGAAGCACGGCATGCGACAGGCAATGAACACCGTCCAGAAAACGTGGACCTGTCATTGGAGTCATATCGAGGGGCCGGCCCACCACGGGCGTCCTTCGCGCACGCTCGTGTGGATCTGCGAGCACCCGTATCGAACGATGCGCACGAAACCCTGTGAAGACTGCCCGGGCAACGTCCGCGCCGTCTCGAAGATCGCAACCGTCAAAGCCGGACGCAAGCGCGAGCTCACACCCGCCTGACGTGTAAGAACGCGTCCTCCAGCAGCACCCGTTTCGTCAGCCAGCGAGATCCAAGTAACACCCGCGCGGCGGCCGCGCGCAGCCACGATGGAATGTCGGTCAGTGCGCGCGTCTGGCCGCGCCGGCCGAATCGCGCTTCGATGCGTCTGCCGTAATGAGCGACCGCCTCGCTCGAATACCCGGGCGCGCTGGCGAGAATGGTCTCGGCGGCGATCACGCCCGACTCGACGGCCGCGAGGATGCCTTCGCCGCTCGGTGCGAGCGCCAGTCCCGCGGCATCGCCCACCAGCAGGACACGATCTGCGTACAGCCGGCGCGCCGACGTGCAGTTGAGCAGATACGCGTGCCCTTTCCAGGAAGCTGGCACCGCCGTCGCCGAAAGACCCCGCTGCTCGAGCATCGCCGCAAACTCACGAACCGCCGCCGGAAAACTGAGGCGCGAGAGCCGGCCCGCGCCGACATTCAAGTACTCGCCCTTGCGGACGCACCAGCCGTAACCCAACAAGTCGGACCAGAAGAACAGCTCTGGACAGTCACCCTGCACGCGGCATGCAGCCGACGCGTCGGGATCGAGCCGGAATTCGATCTCCTGCGCCACCACGACGTCCTCCGGCTGCTCGCGGGCGTTGAGCCGCCGCGCGACCGGACAGAAATGCCCGCCGGCGCCGACGAGGACCGAGGCGTGTAGACCTCGGGTGTCGTTTCCTGAATCAGGTGAAACGACACCGGAGGTCTTTACAACCCACCCTTCCCCGTCCTGCTCGAGATCCGTCGGCGTGCAACCGGTGAAGAGACGCGCCCGCGACCGCGCAAGGAGATAGTCATCGAACTCGCAGCGCCGGATGCCGTAGCTGATCGTGCGCCCGAAGTCAGTCGTGCGTGGCTCGCGATGCAGTGGGCCCGTGCGGAACCCGGTGAACGGCTGGAGCGTCCGGCCTTGGGAGTACTTCTCGAGATCGAGCTCGAGCGCGCGCACGACGGCCGGCGTGATCCAGCCCGCGCAGACCTTGTCGCGAGGAAACGAGGCCTTGTCGAGCACGACGACGTCGAGGCCCGCCTGGACGAGACGCCAGGCGCAGCTCGATCCAGCGGGTCCGCCGCCGACGATCAGGACGTCACAGCGATCCATGGGTCTGGGTCGTGGACCACGCGTCGCGAGTCCAGGGCCGCGAGTTGTCCGTCGCGCGGCCGAACGTCACCTGGAACAGCTGCAAGTCACCGCTTCTGAAACAAGCCTGCGCCGAGGCCAGGTAGAGGCGCCACATCCGCACGAACGCATCGTCGAACATCGTGGCGATGGCTGACGCGTGCTGCTCGAAGCGCACCAGCCAATGATCCAGCGTTCGTGCGTAATGCAGACGGAGGTTCTCGACGTCCGCAACGGAAAGATGCTGGCGCTCGAAGATCGACTCCATCACCTCGCCGAGCGCCGGCGCATACGCGCCGGGAAAAATCCGGCGGGTGATCCAGGGGTTGAACTCCATCGGCCAGTTCCGGCCGATGAAGTGGAACAGCCCGCGGCCGCGCTCGCGATCGAGCACGCGATCGACGACCCCGCCGAGCGTCTCATACTGCGCCCGGCCGACGTGCTCCAGCATGCCGATCGACACGAACGCGTCGCAGCGGCCGTCGATCGATCGGTAGTCCTCGCCGATGAACGTCACCTGGCGGTCGAGGCCTTCGCGGATCGCCCGTTCCCGCGCGTACTCCAGCTGCGCGGTGGAGATGTTGTACGCGTGAACCGTGACGCCGTAGTGGCGCGCCATGTGGAGCGCGAGCGCCCCCCAACCGCAGCCGGCTTCGACGACGTGCTCGCCGGGCTGCAGATCGAGCTTGCGGCAGACGTAGTCCAGCTTCGCGCGCTGGGCCTCCTCGAGTGTCGCGTCCGGCCGATCGAAATACGCGCACGTGTAGACCATGGCGTCGTCCAGCCACAGCCGATAGAAATCGTTCCCCAGCTCGTAATGATGCACGTTCCGTCGCGCGACGTCGCGCGACGCCGTCCGCGGGCGACGCGCGCCGCGCTGAAACGGCCGGCCCGCAAACGATCGGTTCACGCCTTCGAGCATCGCGACGAGGTCACCCTGCACGGTCAGCCGGCCCGACATATATGCTTCGCCAAACTCGAGCGCCGGCTGCACGAGCAGGCGACCGAGCGTGGCGCGATCGTGGATGGTCACCGTCCCGATCGGCGTCTGGTCCGAGCACACCGCACTCGTGCCGTTCCAGAGCTGCAGCCGCACGGGGGCGCCGGCCAGGGCGCGGACCAGCCGGGACAGACACCAGTGGTCGAGCGGCCCGGCGCCGCCGAAGCGCAGCCAGCGATCGCGAATTGGTGATCGGGCCGGATGCTCGTGCGTTGTAGAGGTCAAGGCTGACACCGGTCTCAGCCGATGCAGTGCGTGTGCCAGTGAGCGGCGTCGGAGCATCGCCGGTTCCCCGCCATCAATATAGCCAGTTTCCGGAACGTCCCGCTTCGCGTCATGATGGACGGAGACCGACATTGAGCATGATTCGACCCTGTCCCGCCTGCGGCAAGAAAAACCGCGTGGGCGCCGCCCACCTCGCGCAACAGGTTCGCTGCGGCGCGTGCAAAGCGTTGATCGAGCCGGTCTCGCAGCCGATCGACGCCGACGCCGAGCTCTTCGACGACCTCCTGCGGCACGCGCGGGTGCCCGTGCTGGTCGATTTCTGGGCCTCGTGGTGCGGTCCGTGCCGGGCCGCCGCGCCCGAGGTCCAACGGACGGCGGCGACAGTCGCGGGCCGGGCGCTGGTCGTGAAGGTCGATACCGACCGGCATCCCGACATCGCCGCGCGGTACCACGTCCAGGGCATTCCCAACTTCGTCGTGCTGAAGCACGGGCGGCTCGTGGCCCAGAAGGCCGGTCTCCTGAGCCACGCGGACCTCACGCGGCTCATTGATGCCGCGGCGGTGACCGCCTGATGGGACCGCTGATCTGCGGAGTCGATTTTTCGGAGCACTCGCTGCGCGCGCTGACGCTGGCCTTCGCGATGGCCGCGCGGCTCGACGTCCCGCTCAAAGTGGTGACCGTGATCGATCCGCTGCTCGCCGAGGCCGGCGAGCCCGAGTTCGGCCCTGGGCGCATTCTCGGGGACGCTCAGCGCGACCTGAATGTGCTGGTCGCGTCCGTCGTCGATGCCGCGTCCATGTCGGCCGCCTCCGTCGCGAGCCTCGGCGCGGTCGGCGCACCCGCGCCGGCGCTCTTGCGCGTGGCCTCGACCGAACATGGCTCGATCATCGTCGTCGGCACGCAGGGGGTGGGCTGGGCCCGGCGCCTCTGGTTTGGCTCGACGACCGTTCGCCTGCTGCGCTCGGCGGCTTTCCCGGTGCTCGCCGTGCCGGCGCCAGACGACGACACGATTGACCCCGCGTCGCTGCCACATCTCGGCTTCGACCGGGTGCTGTGCGGAGTGGATTTCGGCCATGCCTCGATGGCGGCGGCTCGCATGGCCGCGACGCTGTCGTCGCAACTCTCGCTTCCGCTGACGCTCATGCACGTCGTCGCGCCGACGCAAGTGAAGGATGTCTGGACGGGCGTCGCGACGTCGGTCCTCAATCGTGCCGTCGAGGAAAGCATGGAAAAACTCGACGCGCTCGGCGCCGGCCTGAACACGCCCGTCAAGAAGACCGAGGTCAAAACTGGCGAGCCGGCGGAGATTCTCGTGGATGACGCGGCCACCGGCGCGCGCGCGCTGGTGGTGATCGGCCTCGGATCAGTTGAAAGTCACGCCCGGCCAGGCGCGACGTCGTCGCTGATCATCAGCCACTCGAAAGCCCCGGTGTTAGTCGTCCCTGAGACATGAAGGACATGAAGGCGTGAAGATCATGAAGAAAAGCTCTTCTGCATGATCTTCACGCCTTCATGATCTTCATGTCTTCATGTCCTTCATGTCTTCATGACCTTCATGTCCTAATCGTCAGTTCTTTTCGGCGTCATGATGGACCGCTCGCCGAGCCACCACCGCGGCCGCCAGACGACGCGCTTGAGGCCGAAGGCGCCGACGGCGTGCGTATCGAGGTGACGCATCGCCTCGTCCAGATCGTCGGTCACCATCAGCAAATCGAGATCGGTCGCGGCGACCGCACCGTGACTGACCATCTCCCGCAGCAGCGTGATGAACGGCTGCCAGTACGCGGTGCCGATCAGGATGACCGGATATTCCCTGATCTTCTTGGTCTGAATCAGCGTCAGCGCCTCGGACAGCTCGTCGAGCGTGCCGAGGCCGCCCGGCAGGGCGACGAACGCGTACGAGTACTTGAACAGCAGGACCTTGCGCACGAAGAAGTAGTGGCAGGTGATCCAGCGATCGAGATACGGGTTCGGGTCCTGCTCGAACGGCAGCTCGATGTTGCAGCCGACCGAGAGGCCGCCGACGTCGCGCGCGCCGCGGTTGGCGGCTTCCATCAGTCCAGGTCCGCCGCCGGTCATGACCGTGAAGCCGAGCGCCGACACGCGCCGGCCGACCTCGCGCGCGATGGCGTAGTGCGGGTGCGATTCGCCGAAGCGCGCCGATCCGAAGATCGTCACGCACGGGCCGACGAAGTGGAGCGCGCGAAAGCCGCGGATGAAGTCCCACATGGCGCGCGCGAGCGTGAGCAGATCCTGGAGGCGCGCCTGCGGCCCCTCGAGGAGCACGACGTCGTGCGATCCGCCTGGCGCAGGTCCGGGCGGACTTTCCGACCCGACCGGACCCGGCGGCGACGGCTGCCCCGGCGGTGCGACCGGTTCGACCTCGGGTGGCTTGGGCGTTTCGGTTTCAGCCGCCGGCTTGGCGAGCAGAGGATCCGGCGGCACCGTGCCGGACGGGCCTGAAGGACGTGGCGTCATGGATAAAGAAGACTGATCCGCCAGGAGTCGCCCTGACGTTCGTAGAGCTCGCGATGATGGAGCCGCCCCGGTCGCCCGCTCCAGAACTCGAGCCGGTCCGGGACGAGCCTGAAGCCCGACCAGAACTCCGGACGAGGCACGCGCCTGTCCGCGAAACGCTGTTCGAGCGCCATCACGCGCGCCTCGAGCGCCGCACGCGACTCCATCGTCTCGCTCTGACGCGACGCCCACGCACCAATCTGACTTTCGCGCGGGCGTGAGTCGAAATATCGATCGGCTTCGTCATCGGGCACCAGCGTCGAGCTGCCTTCGACCCGGATCTGCTTTTCGACCGCAGGCCAGAACAGGCACAGGGCCGACGCCGGCCGCGCCGACAACTCGCGGGCTTTGCGGCTGCCGAGGTTGGTAAAAAAGGCAAAGCCGCGATGGTCGGCGTACTGAACCAGGACCATCCGGCTCGACGGCCGGCCAGACGCGTCCACCGTCGAGAGCGACGCGGCCTTGGGATCGATCCCGCCTTTCGCGGCGGCTTCAGCGAACCAGTCGTGATACTTCGCGATGGGATCGATCACGATGGACGTATATCAGGGCAGCAAGTAGAAGGCAAAAGGCCCAAGGCCTGTTGAGAGTCGACGAGACACGACGATGGCGATACAAGAAGCACGACGGGCACCAAACAGGAGGCAGAAACGAGTCGGTTCACCCGACTCCCCCGTTTCACCTGGGTTTCTGCCTCCTGCTTGTTGCCCGTCGTGTGACGATCGGTGGCCCGACCGCGTCTACTTTTTCTTCACCAATCCCTTGTCGGCCAGCTCGGCCAGCTTCGCGGCCAGATCTTCGCCGGCCGTCCCCGTCCGGACCATCTTGTCGATCAGGATGATCTTGCCGTCGGCGCCGATATAGAAGGTCCACCGGCGTGCCCGCAGCGGCGCGTCCGGTCGGGCTGGGTTCGGCGGCGGCAGCACGCCGTATGCCGTGGCCACGTTCCGGGCTGGATCGGACAACAGCGGGAAATCGGCTTGATGCTCGTCAGCAAACTTCTTGTTCGTCTCGGGATCGTCGACGCTCACCATGAAATAGGCGACGTCGAACTTACGGATAGCCTCGCCGCTCGCACGGAGCGACTTGCACTCAGCCGTTCAACCCCCGGTAAAGGCGGCGGGGAACCAGGCGAGTACGACGGCCTTGCCTTTGTAGTCGGACAGCTTGTGGGTCTTGCCGTCCGATCCGGGCAAGGTAAAGTCCGGCGCGGTGTCGCCTTCTTTGAGTTCCACGGGTGCGGGGGCTTGCTGAGCGCTCGCCGCAGCCGTCAGGCCGAGCGCAGCGATAGCTGCTAGCAACAGCTTGGACATGTGGGAGCTCCTCACGGAAATCATTCTATCGAAGTGCCCGGCAAAGCCCAAGGCCCGGGGGTAGTGGGCTAATCGCTGGTGGATCATCGGCCTGATTTTCCCGGCCACGCCAGAGGGCGAGCGCTGTAAGATCGGCTGCTTAGGAGGTTCTCCATGCAGCAGCGAACCACTTTCGTCGGATTGCTCTTCGGAGTGATCGCCACGACGGGGATGCTGGCGATTTTCACTACTAGCCAAGCTGTGTCGGCCTTTCCTCCGATGCCCGATCTGATCATGGATCAGGCGGCGCTCAGACAGCACTGGGTCGTGCGCAGCGAAAATCTGCCGGCAGAGTTCTGCAGCGTGCAGGAAGGCGGCGTGACGCCAGGCGAGCATTTGCTTCTGCGCTTCACGGTGTCAACCCCGAACATCGGCGATGCCGACCTGGACATCGGCGATCCGAACGACCACGTCGCGGCCAACGATGGACTGTTCGAGTTTGCGACTTGCCACAATCACTACCATTTCCGTCACTACGCGCTGTACGAGCTGGTCGATCCGCGGACCGGCTACGTGTGGAGGGCCTCGAAGCGCGGTTTCTGCATGATCGATATCGAACGGTACAAGCTCTTTGAAGGCGACGTCGATCACAAACGTCACTTCGCTTCTTGCGGCGCGATTGGTATTCCCGGCAATCAGGGAATCAGCAAAGGGTGGGCCGATATCTACGTCTGGAAGCTCGGTGGTCAGTATTTCCTGCTCGACGGCGGCGACGGCCAGCCGCCAGTGCCGCCCGGTGACTACGTGATACGGATCACGGTCAACCCGCCTTTCGTCGCGCACGGGAACGAGCCGTGCCCCAACGTCGACACCGATGGGTTCTGCCATCAGCTTCCGGAATCTGACTACAGCAACAACGTTTCGCTGATTACGATTGAGATCCCCGATCACCCGGGCCGTCAGGGCGTCGGTCCGTTGAAGGACGAGCCAAGCCTGCTGTTCGAGCCCGATGACTGCCATGTGAAGTAGCGCCGAGTCGTGCAGCTGTCTGTGCGACTGGCCTCAAGGCCGGCGCTATAATCGCCCCCTTCATGTCACTTGCGGCGGGCGTTCGTCTCGGAGCCTACGAGATCGTCGCGCCGCTAGGCTCGGGCGGCGATTATACGAGCAACAGGGACGCTATCGCGCTTGACCCGGCCCACTCGCGATGATTACCTACGCGCGTGCCAGAGCCGTTCTCACTTCCAGGTAGTGCCAAACTGCAAGAATCACGGACAGGTGGGCAGAATTCTGCCCGGCTGGC
This sequence comes from Vicinamibacterales bacterium, assembly GCA_035633215.1. Lineage (GTDB taxonomy): Bacteria > Acidobacteriota > Vicinamibacteria > Vicinamibacterales > SCN-69-37 > DASQFI01. Next base: position 42,750 of record DASQFI010000009.1, read on the forward strand.
CGCAACAGGAAAGTGAGAACGGCTCCAGCCGTTCGCGGCCTGCGCTGGTGGATCATCGGCCTGATCTTCCTGGCCACGCTCATCAACTTCATCGATCGACTCACGGTGTCCATCCTGGGACCGGTGATCATCGAGCAGCTGCACCTGACAAATTCTCAGTTTGGCAGCATCACGACCTGGTTCCTGGTCGCCTATACCGCGAGTCAGGGCCTCTCGGGAAAACTCTACGATCGGATCGGCGTCAGGCAGGGATTCACGATCTCGGTCCTCGTCTGGTCGCTCGCGGCCTGCGCGCATGCGTTTGCGCGCGGGTTGGCCGACCTGCGGGCGCTGCGGGTGGTGCTCGGCCTCGGCGAGGCCGGCAACTGGCCCGGAGCCGCCAAGGTGATCGCCGAATGGTTTCCGATTCGCGAGCGCGCCTTCGCGATGGGCATCTTCAACAGCGGCGTGGCGATCGGCAACATCGTGGCCTTTCCGCTCGTCACGTGGCTGCAGCTGCAGTTCGGCTGGAAGACCACGTTTCTGGTCACCGGTGGCCTCGGGTTTGGATGGCTGCTGCTGTGGCGATCGCTCTACGACACACCGGAGCGTCACCGCGCCCTTTCGAAAGAGGAATACGCACTGATCAAAGAAGGACGTGTCCCCGCCGCACGGCCGATCGCCTGGCGACGGCTGCTCGAGTACCGGCAGACCTGGAGCATTGTTCTCGCCCGATTCCTGACCGACCCGGTCTGGTGGCTGTACATCACATGGCTGCCCGTCTACCTGTACAACGTCCGCGGCTTCAACCTGAAGGAGATCGGCCTCTTCGGCTGGCTGCCGTTCGTCACCGCCGACGCCGGCAGCCTGCTTGGAGGCTATGTGTCCGGCCGTCTCATCGCACGCGGATGGAGTGTGAATCGGGCGCGAAAATCGATCATCGCCGTTGCCGCCGTCCTCATGTTGGCGGGGATCCCGGCGGCGCTCACGACCGATCGGCTCCTCGCGCTCGCCTGCATCGCCTGCGTGACGTTCGGATTTCAAGCCTGGATCAACAACGTGCAGACGATTCCGAGCGACGTCTTCCCCGGAGAGGCCGTGGCCTCGGTGGCCGGTCTCGGCGGGGTGGGCGCGGGCATCGGCGCCATCCTCTTCACCATGACCACCGGGTACGTCGTCGATCGGTTCTCGTACACGCCGATCCTGCTCACCGCGGCGCTGCTCCCTATCGTTGGGACGGCGGTTCTCTTCGCCGTGGGCGGCACGATCCGGCCGGCGACAGGCAGCTTCGCCGAGCCACACGGAGCCGGATCGCTTCCGTCACGGAGCGCTTCATGAAAGATGATTTCGATTTCTCAGGGAAGACCGCGCTCGTGACGGGCGCGTCGTCGGGCATCGGCGCGGCCACCGCCACGGTGCTCGCGGCGTGCGGCGCCCGCGTGGCGATCGGCTATCACACGAATCGTGAAAAGGCCGAGGGCCTGGTCCGCCAGATCTCCCCAACGGGCGGCAATGCTGTGGCGCTTCATGCAGATCTTCGGCGGGTCGACGGCATTCAACGCCTCGTCAACGAGGCCGCCGGCGCGCTGGGCCCAATCGACATTCTGGTCAACAATGCCGGATCGCTGGTCGGCCGGTACCCGATTCGCGAATTGACGGAAGACCGGTGGGACGAAGTGCTGACGCTGAACCTCAAAAGCGCGGTCTTCTGCACGCAAGCCGTGGCGCCGTCGATGATCGCGAGGCGCGCGGGCGCGATCGTCAACGTCGGATCGATCGCCGGACACTCCGGCGGTGGCCCGGGCGCCGGACCCTACGCGGCGGCCAAAGCGGGGCTCGTGGCGATGACGAAATCGCTCGCCAAGGAACTGGCGCCGCATGGCGTCCGTGTCAACGCGATCTCCCCCGGTGTGATCGACACGCCGTTCCATGAAGTGTTCTCGACGCCGGAGATGATGCGCGGGTTCATGAGCACGATTCCGCTCGGGCGCCTCGGCACGCCCCTGGAGTGCGCCAAAGTGATCGTGTTCCTCGCATCGAGCGCCGCCAGCTTCATCGTCGGCGAGACGATCGAGGTCAACGGCGGGCAGTTCATGCGGTAACACCGTCACCAGCTGTGCATGGTTCCGTCTTCCAGCCGATTCACCGGAAGATAGGCCGGCTCGTACGGATACTGCGCCGCCAGCCCTTCGTCGATGTCCACGCCGAGCCCCGGCGTGTCGCCCGGATGCATGCGGCCGTCTTCGAGCGTGTAGTCATGGGGAAACACCAGGTCGGTTTCGGCCGTGTGCCGCATGTACTCCTGGATGCCGAAGTTGTGGACGCTCAGGTCGAAGTGCAGCGCGCTGGCCATGCAGACGGGACTGAGATCGGTGGCGCCGTGCGATCCGGTGCGCACGTGATAAAGCTCGGCCAGGCTGGCAATCTTCCGAAGGTGGCTGAGGCCACCCGCGTGGACGACGGTCGTGCGGATGTAATCGATGAGCTGCTCCTGAACGAGCTGATGGCAGTCATGAATGACGTTGAACACTTCCCCGACCGCCAGCGGCGTCGTCGTGTGCTGGCGAATCAGGCGGAAGCTCTCCTGCACTTCGGCCGGAACCGGATCCTCGAGCCAGAACAGATGGTACGGCTCGAGCGACTTGCCGAGGCGGGCAGCCTCGATCGGCGTGAGCCGATGATGGGCGTCGTGGAGCAGGTGAAGGTCTGGGCCGAATTTGTCGCGCAGCCTCGCGAACAGTTGAGGCACGACGCGCAGATACTTCTCCGTGCTCCAGGTGGTCTCGAGCGGCCGCGCTTTCTCCGCCGGTTCGTAGAACAGCGCGCCCCGGCCGACGCCGTACGCATCGGGCATGCCGGGCACTCCGCATTGCGCCCGGACGGCCCGATATCCCAGTCGAACGTACTCCGCGACGGCGGCGACGGTCTCGTCGATGGTCGCGCCGTTCGCATGGCCGTAGATCAACACGGCTTCGCGCGACGCCCCGCCGAGCAGTTGGTACACGGGCGCGTGCAGCGCCTTGCCCCGGATGTCCCAGAGCGCCGCGTCCACGGCCGCGACCGCCGACATCGTCACCGGCCCCCGCCGCCAGTACGCGCCCTTATAAAGGTACTGCCACGTGTCCTCGATGCGCCGCGCGTCACGCCCGATGAGCAGCGGCACGACGTGATCGCGCAGATAGCTGGCGACCGCCAGCTCGCGTCCATTTAGAGTCGCGTCGCCCAGGCCGTAGATGCCGTCCTCGGTGACGATCTTCAGCGTGACGAAGTTGCGTCCCGGGCTGCAGACGATGACCTTCGCGTCGGTGATGCGCATGCCGTCGCGATGGTAGCATCGCGGGCGTCGCGCGCTTTTCGACGTATTTGGCTTCGCGAACGAGCGAAGCGAGTGAGCCCGCGCGAACGGAGCGGGGAGTTGAGGGGCCCCGCGAGTGAGCGCGTAGGGGGGGCCGCGGGGGCGAAGCCCCCCGGAAAATAGATGATCGACCTCGTGACCTTCGGTGAGGCCATGGTGCGCCTCACGCCGCCGTCGTTTCAGCGGCTGGAGCAGGCGCGCAGCCTGGATCTGCACGTGGGAGGCGCTGAGCTGAACGTCGCCGTGGGCGCTTCGCGCCTCGGCGTGCCGGCGCGGTGGGTGTCGAGGCTCACCGAGTCGCCGCTCGGCCGGTTGATCGCCGGCCGCGCGCGCGCGGAGAACGTGGACGTGTCTCGCGTCCAGTGGACGCGCGGCGATCGCGTCGGCCTCTACTTTGTGGAGCCTGGGGCCGCGCCGCGTGCGTCGAGCGTGCTCTACGATCGAGACGGCTCGGCGATCAGCCGCGTGCAGCCTGGAACGATCGATTGGAAGGACGTCTTCGACGGCGCCCGATGGTTTCATGTGAGCGGCATCACGCCGGCGCTCGGCAAGTCGGCCGCGCTCGTCACGGCTGAAGCGTTGGAGGCGGCGGTCGCGGCTGGTCTGACGGTGAGCTACGACCTGAACTTTCGCAGCAAGCTGTGGTCCGCCGAAGAGGCGCGTCGTGTTCAGGAACCGCTCATGCGATATGTCGACGTGCTGATCGCCACCGAGGAGGATGCGCGCGTGGTGCTCGGAGCCGAAGCCGGGCACAGCACCGTCGGCTACACATCGGTCGACGCCGCCTCGTACGCGCCGGTCGCGGAGTCGCTGCAGAAACGGTTCGACTTCACGGCCGTCGCAATCACGCTGCGTGAGAATCCGCGCGTCTGGCTGAACACGTGGAGCGCTCTTCTCTGGGCCGACAGCCGTGCGTTCGAGGGTCCGCGCTACGAAGTCGAGGTCGTCGATCGCATCGGGGCGGGCGATGCGTTCAGCGCCGGCCTGATTTTCGGCCGCCTGGCGATCGGCGACTGGGAGTCAGCCCTGCGCTACGGCACGGCGCTCTCCGCGCTGAAGCACACGACGCCGGGCGATTTCAGCGCGAGCACGCGCGATGAGGTCGAGCGGCTGCTCGCGAGCGGAGACCTGCGGGTCGCGCGGTGAGCGCTCCTGTGCTCTCCCGCATTCGTGAGGCCGGGATCATCCCGGTCATTCGAGCAGGCTCACCTGAGACGGCACAGCGAATCGGGACGGCGCTCGTGGAGGCGGGCCTCACGGTTCTCGAGATCGCCATGACCGTGCCCAACGCGGCGGAGGCGATTGCATCGGCGGTTCGCGCGTTTGGCTCGACCATCATCGTCGGCGCCGGCACGATCACGACTCCTGAACTGGCCGATCAGGCGATCGACGCGGGCGCGACGTTCCTCGTAACGCCGGCGCTTCTGCCACAAGCGATCGACGCCGCACGCCGGCGCGCCGTCCCTGTCATCGCCGGCGCGCTGACCCCGACAGAAATCCTGGCCGCGATCGATGCGGGTGCGGACTGGGTCAAGGTATTCCCCGCGAGCGGGGTCGGCGGTCCAGCGTACCTTCGGGCGCTCAGAGGTCCGTTTCCCGGGCTCAATCTCGTGCCGACCGGCGGAGTCAGCCTCGAATCGGTCGGTCCCTACATTCAGGCCGGTGCGGCGGCGGTTGGCGTGGGAGGCGAGCTCATTCGGCCCGACGCGGTCGCACGCGCAGATTTTCAGGCGATCGGCAGGCTCGGCCGACAGTTTCTCGAGGCCGTTCAGAAGGCGCGGTCTGCAATGTAGGCCGGCCCTTCAGGGCCGGCCTGCTGGGGCTGAAGCCCCGCCCTACACGTAATCAGCGTCTTGGAATCTCCGCCGCGTAGAGCGGGCCCGCAGGCGAGACGGGCTTCGGTACCGTGACCGCGGTCACGGCAAAAATCCGGATCTGCTTGTTCACCGGCAAACGGACGGCCGTCGTCCCAGCCGGCAGATCGAATCCATACAGAAACACGTAGGACGGGATGTAGATCTGATTCCCGCCGGGCTCGTGACGATGAGTGCCAACCCAGGCGATCTCGTCTGTCTTCACAAATGCGGGACGGATGTTCTCAATGCCGCTCACCGCGCCTGTCTTCGGATCGAACGCGGTGACCATGTCGTCGGCGATCGCTCGCTCCGTCCACGTCTGGCGCAGCATGTCCGGCACGACCACTTCGCGCAGCATCCGCTCGGTCTTGATGGTGCTGTGCCATTGGCCGACAGGCGCCTGCCATTCGCGGACCGTCACCGGCATCGTGCGGAGTCCGCTCGCGGTTTCGAGCTCGAGCATGGCCGCGACGTCTCCGCCGACGGCGGCAGCCAGCACGTACACTCGCGTGGGCGAATTCGTGGGAAGCCGCAGCGTCTGGCCGGTCGGCACCAGCACGTTCATTGCGCCGGGCCGGCTCGATCCAAGCGTGAACGGGATGCCGTTGATCGAAAGCCGTTCGGGCCACAATTCACCCGCCATCGTCTGCCCGCGGCCGTCGAAGTTGCCGTCGGCGCGGCCGCTGTCGAGCGAAATCCCATCGAGATTGAACGGCATCTCAATCGGCGCGACGGCGTGTTCGGCCTTTCCTGGTGAGGCAGGCGCGAGCCGAAGGGCAAACGTTCGCGGCTGGTACGGTCCGAGCGTGACGTCAAGCGCGCCGCCGGCGGCTGTGGCGGGACGCACTGGCTCCTCGGCCGCATTGATCTCCCGCGCGGCTGTAATGGGGCTGCTGAGAGTGAGGCGCGTTCGCGCCTGACGGCCGTACAGTTCCTGCAACCGGACCACAATCTCGTCCGAGTTTTCAGCCTTCTTCAGCGCGCGCACGGCCACCTGGCCGGACGTATCACTGAGCGACGCCAGCGAGAACGCACGACCCAGCGCGCCCGGATGAGGCGCCGACTGAAACGCCACGAGCGGCTGGTTCAACCGGGCCGCGCGCATCGGCACGCTGCCGGTCCGCCAGTCGCCCTGATGGCCGGCCAGCGAATACACGAACCGGTGACGACCGAGATCCTGACTCGACTGATAGAACGGGCGAGGCCACGCGCCGGCCTTGGGCGTGTGCAGCAGCGTCAGGCGCAACACATGATCTTCGGGCTTGTCCCAGCCGTACTTGCTGTCGTTGAGCACGGCCGCGCCAAACGCGCCCGAGGTGTCGGTCAGATCCGCCCACCATTGCGCTGGCACTTCGTACGCATCCGGATGATTGTTGCCGCGCCGAATCGTGCCGAGGCCGAGATCGTACGTCGCCTTCGGGTTGGAGGCGGCCAGCGGAAACGCAGCTTTGAGCAGCGTGTTCGGCGACTTCCAGTCAATGAGGTTCTCGACGTCGATCCGATCGCCGCCCTCTGTGAGCGTGATCCGCTGCACGATCGTCGAGCCCGCCGCCCGCCGCGTAATCTCGAGCGAGGCGCGCACCGGCCCCTGCTCCGCGACCCTCACGACCGGCCCCGTCACGTACTCGCGAACCGGCGAGCTGACCGTCTCCCATAGAATCCGCCAGGCAGGCTTGTCAGGCGACGGGTTGTCACGCATCTCGAGCCGAATCGGCGACTTGAGCAGCTCGCGCTTCGCCTCACGGTCGACCACCGACGAGATGTCGCCGTTTGCGTCAGTCGTGACGGCGTAGCGGGCGTTCTCGATCGACGTCGGCGTCACGCGAAGCGCGCTCCGCGAACCGGCTGCGGCCGCGGCCGCCTGCACGTCGAAGACCTTGAACCCGACGGGCGGCATGTCGGCGAGAAAGACCAACATCATTCGGCGGGCCTGGCGTTCGATGATCTGCGCAGGCACCTCCTGCCCGCTCGCGCGATCGAGTACCCGAATCGCGGCCGGCGCCGGCCCGCTGAACTCGATCGTCGCCTCGACGGGATCGCGCCGGCTGACGGCCAGCGGGTTGTAGACGACGAGGGGCGTTCCGGCCGCCTGGGTATCGAGCAGGCTGGCCACGCTCGAGGTCGCGCTCGTGAGCACGCCGGCGAATTGATTGAGTGACACGAACTCGTCGTTCCACGAGAACTGATACGCCTGCGGAATCGACGTGCCCGTGAGGTCGTCATGGAAGTGATGCCAGAGCACGCGCGTCCAGGCGTCGCGGAGCCGCTCGAGCGGATAGGCGAGGCCGGCCAGCCATTCGGCGGCCACGCTGGCGCGTTCGGCGGCATCGGCGAGCAGCTCGTTCTGGCGATTGAGCCGCTTCATCGCCGCCTGGGAGGAATGCGTGCCGACGCCGTGCGTCTTCATCGTCAGCTCACCCTCGTACACGGGAAGCGCGGCCTTCTCTTGATCCGTCAGATCGTTGGCGAGTTGATCGACGGACGTATGGCGCACGTCGACCTGGCCGCCCTTGTTGGCCAGCGACTTTTCCAGCCACTCGACGGACTCGGCCTGCGGCGCGCCGCCGACGTCGCCCACGCCGAACAGCCGGTACACCACCGCGCGCCCGTTGCCGAGCGGCGTCGGATCGTCCGACCACTTCGGATCGACGGAAATATCGGATTCAATGCGCGTGACGTACGCGCCGGGATTCAGCGCGGCCACGACCTCGCTGCCGTCCACTCCCCTCCATCGCCCGATCGGGAACGGAATCCCGTACGAGGAACCCCAGGTGAGTTTCTGCGTCGTGAACGCATTGAGCCCGGAGTGACGCGCGATTGATGGCAGCGCGAACCCGAAGCCGAAGCAATCGGGGAGATAGACGTCGCTGCCGGTCTTGCCGAACTCCTCGCGGAAGAACCGCTTCGCGTACAGCGCGTGGCGCATCAGCGATTCGGGCGACGGCACGTTGACGTCGACGGCGTTGATCCAGTTGCCGGCGATTCGCCATCGACCCTGCGCCACGTACTGCTGAACGCGCGCCCACTCCTGCGGGTGATACTCCTTGAACCACATGTAGTGGATGGCGCCTTCGTAGCTGAACACGTAGTTCGGAAACTTCTCGAAGCGATCGAAGTTCTCGAAGAACGTCGCCGGGACGAACCGGCGAATGCTGTCCTGGACCGTCCAGTTCCACTGCGAATCAAGATGGGAGGTCGCAATCACGTAGAGCACGGGCTTCTGGCCCTGGCCCTGCGTGCCGGCGGGCGTCGAACTGACCAGCAGCGCGACGACCACCCAGGCGGCGAATGTCGTGAACGCCCTCATACCGCCAGACATCGACGGTCCATGTTACGCCTGATTGTGACGCGCGACCGGCTGGGACAAACCCGAAGCTCCTCGGGCTTTGCCCATTCCTTCCGCCGTAGAATGGCGGCATGAGGCGGACGACCGCTATCCTCGTTTCCATCTTGTCCATCGCCACGCTGGGATCGGCGACGGGCCTTCGTGCACAGCAGGGCGCGGACCTGGGGCCTGGGACCCAGGTCCGGACAGATTACTTGTCCAGCAGATGTCTCGCGACAATCTGCGCCCGCCGGCGGCGGCGTGCGAGCTCCGCGTAGACGTCCTTCCGAAGGAGGCGCAGTGAGGTGCGGGGCCGGTCAGGCGTGTTCCGCCGCCGGTTTTCCGATCCTTGCCCGTCGTCCAGAAGGCTGAGCTGCCGTGCGGCCGAGCCGTCAATGTGATCCATACAACTCTCCAAGTAGCACGACGATATGCAAACAGTGTGACAAGGCAGGTCACGCCGTTTTCTCGTCAAAACACTAAGAAATCTGACTCTGGTGCCGGCCAGTCGGCCGGGTCGGCGCGAGGGGTTAGGTCAGGTGCACCAAAAGTGGGCAGTCTGTACCATCAAGTCTGCATCCGGCTGCACTCCAGCCGCTGGCTGCCTGGGCTCGCGCTCTCGGGGCCAATCCTGCTTTTTCTCTCGGTATACGGCCCTTCGGCGGGCCATGGGTTCGTCCGGGACGACTATGCCTGGATGCTTCACAGCCAGCTGAACGGATGGGACGACCTTCTTCGGGTACTCGGAAGCGACATTGGCTTCTATCGCCCGGTCGTGAGTCTGACGTTTGGTTTCAACGGCTGGTTTTTCGGGTCGAATTCGCTCGGATACGGCCTGACCAACGTCCTGCTGGCGCTCGGGTGCGGCTGGGCCATTGCCTCGCTCGCCCGCGCGCTCGGCCTGCCGCGCGGCGCGGCGGTATTGGCCGGCGCGTTATGGCTGGTCCACCCAGACTTTCTGCCGGTCAGCGTGCTCTGGATCAGCGGGCGAACCGCGCTTCTGATGATTCTTGGCGCGACGGCCTCCGCGGCGGCACTCATGCGAGGACGACTGTGGCTCTCGCTCGCGTGGCTCGTCGTCGCGCTGTTCTCAAAAGAAGAGGCCGTGCTCGTGGGGTTCGTCCTGTTCGCCTGGCTGCTGATCCTTTCGTCGCCGCCGGTGCGACCGCTCAGATGGGCCCTGTCAGCCGGTGCCGTCGAAGCGATGTACTTCCTGGCGCGGGGGCTCGCTGGCGCGACGAATCCGTTGAACGCGCCGCCCTTCTATCGATTCACGTTCGACCCGGCGACCGTCGCCGGCAATCTGGCTTGGTATCTGCTTCATGCAGGTGGACTGGCACTGGTGGTTGTCGTGATCGCGTGGCTGACGTTGAGAATCACGCTCGCTGGCCGCCTCCCAATCCTGCGCCCTTCCCAGCTGCTCCTCTTCAGCCTGATCTGGATCCTCGCCGGCCTCGGCCTCACGATCTGGCTTCCGGTCCGATCTCATCTCTATCTCGCGCTTCCAGCCGTCGGCGCGTGCCTCGCGGCAGCCGCGTTGTGCGCCGAGTGGTGGGCCGCCGCGTCGCCGCCGCGTCGGCCGCTCGCGGTCGGCGCGGCGATCGCCCTCGTCGTCGCGCTCGTGCCTGCGCACCTGCGCGGCGCGCGCGAGTGGACAGCGCGTACCGATTTCGCCGCGACCGTGCTCGGCGATCTCGGCGCGCTGACCGCCGGGCTTCCCGACGGATCACGCGTCGTACTTGGCGACGACAGAAACGATCCGAGAGGCAATCTGGCGTCGGTGTTTGGGACGATGGCGAGTGAGGCGAGCGTGGTGGCGTCGGGCAGACCGCTCCTGGTCTGGATCGAGCCGCCGCCGCCGCATGCCGAGGTCATGGGATTGCGCCCGCCATGCCAGGACTGCGCGGCGATCCGGCTGAACCTGGTCGCCGGCCGGCTGCGGCCCGGCCCCTCGAGCCGTTCTCACTTCCTCGAAGAGCAAGACCTGCATGGATCGCGAGACATTCGGTTGAATTCCGGTAAGTGGATCGCTACAGGAAAGTGAGAACGGCTCTCGCCCTGACGCCGGACCCCTTCTACAATCACCGGACATGCCGCTGCGCCGTCACGGGGTCACCCGTCTGGAGGGGTTCAGCGATGCCGTGTTCGGCTTCGCACTGACCTTGCTGGTCGTCTCGCTCGAGGTCCCGAACAACGTCGAAGAACTGCTCAAAGACATGCAGGGCCTGGTCGGCTTCGCGTTGATGTTCGCGATGGTCTGCTGGATCTGGTACGAACACAATGTGTTCTTCCGCAGCTACGGACTGCAGGACCAGTGGACCGTTTTTCTCAACTGCCTTCTGCTGTTCGTCGTGCTCTTTTATGTGTATCCGCTGAAGTTTCTGACTGCGGCCCTCATGCGGAGGTTCTTCGGCATCGGCCGTGACGGTGGCCCGGCGATTCGCGGAGATACCGACGGCGCCCCCCTGATGCTCCTCTACAGCAGCGGCGTCGTCCTGATCTTCTTTGTCTTCGTTCTGCTCTATCGACATGCTTGGAAGAAGCGAGCCACGCTCGAGCTCACGGAGAAGGAAGAACTGTCTCTGAAGTTCGGCCAGCGCGCGCATCTGATCAGCATGGGACTCGGTCTGACGTCAGTGGCGATTGTGCTCGCGAACGGGAACATGGCGGCGATCGCGGGAATGATCTATGGGCTCATGGGACCGCTGCACGCGTGGAACGGCTATCAGTCCGGGAAGGCGCACAGCGAGTTCGACAAGCGCGCGCAAGGAACGTGACGAGTGAGAAACGCGGAAGTCATCCGTCAGTGGCAGATTCTGCGGGAGGTCGAAGCGCGTCGCGCCGGCGTCACGATCCACGACCTTGCGAAGCTGGTCAACGTCTCGACGCGGACGATCCGCCGCGATCTGCAGGCGCTGCAGGAGGCGGGTTTCGCCGTCTATGACGAGGGCGAAGAAAACGAGACGAAGCGCTGGAAGCTCGACGCGCAGCCGTTCAAGACGATGCAGGAGGGCCTGTCGGTCGGCGACGTCGCCGCTCTCTATCTCAGCCGGGCCGTGGTCGAGGGTCTCTCGGGATGGCCGCTCGCCGACGAGCTGCGCGCGGCCTTCGAGAAAATCGAGCGCGGACTCAACCCGCGCATGCGGTCGTTCCTCTCCACGCTCCCCCAGGTCGTCTCAACCAAGGCCGGCCCGCGCGCCCAGCACGCTTCGGGCCGGCTGGTGGATGTCACCCGGCGCCTCCTCGAGGCGGTCCGTGATCGCCGCGCCGTTGACATGCGATACTTCTCTGCAAGCAGCAACCGGGCTAAGTCGTATGCCGTTCACCCGTACCGGCTGGCGCTCGCTCAGGGCGGCGTCTACCTGGTCGGATGGGTCCCCCCCTACGACGAGTTCCGGACATTTGCGCTCGAACGCATCGAGCGGCTGACGGTCGGCGAGCAGACCTTCCGCAAGACGCGGGAACTGCCGCGCGACCTCTTCGGCGGCTCGATGGGCGCGTTCTGGGCCGAGCCGGAGCGGATCGAGTTGGAGTTCGACGCGCGCGTCGCCCCGTACGTCCGCGGGCGGATCTGGCACGACTCGCAGCGACTCGACGAGCTGCCCGACGGCCGCGTCCGCATGACGCTCGACGTCTCGAACGACTGGGCGCTCCGGAGCTGGGTGCTGGGATTTGGCGCCAGTGTCCGGGTCGTCACACCTGCGGCGCTCGCCGATGCGTTGCTCGACGAACTCAAACGCGCGTGTCATGTGTACGAACCGAAGCTGGACCTGGAGGCGCCGCCGCCGAGGGCGGACGGCACTCCGCCGTTGCCGCTCTAGTAACGTGAACGGCGTTTTGCTTCTGACTGGCCTATGAGACTGTCCCTGCCGCGGGTCCTGAGCGTGACGACGGTCGTCGCGGTCGCGACCAGTCCGTGGCTGGGCGCGCAACAGCAAGATCCCCAACGTCCGGTCTTTCGCGCCGAAGTCGTCCAGCTCCGCGTCGACGTGCAGGTCGTGGCCAACGACGGGCATCCGATTCCGAACCTGGAGATCGGAGATTTCAAAGTCGCGATCGACGGCCGCCCGCGGCGGATTGTTTCGGCCGAGCTCGTGCAGTACTCGCAGCCGGCTCCCGACGCCGTCGCGGCCGTCGTGCCGATTCGCACGCCGGGTCAGGTGCCGGAGGACAGCCGGCTCTACATCCTGGCCGTGGACCAGGCAGCATTCTCGACCGGCGCGCTGATGGCCGTGCGTCCCGCGATCCGCCGCTTCATCGAGCAGCTCCGGCCTGAGGACATGGTCGGCCTGTACGACTTCCCGTTCCGCGAGCCGCTCATGAACCTTACGCACGACCACACCGACGTGACGCGCGCGTTCTCGCGTCTGGTCGGCATGAGAGAACCGGCGGCGAGCACGTTCAACCTGTCGCCGTCGGAGATCGTCGACATCACCGCGCTCGACGTGGACACCCTCAACCGCGTCGTCGCCCGCGAGTGCGATCTGGCCGATCCGTTCTGTGCCTCGATGGTGCGGCAGGAAGCGAGCGCGATCGCGGGAATGGCCGAGACCGAGGCGCAGCAGCGGCTGCGCAGCCTGGGCAACCTCGTCCGCGGTCTGTCGCGCGTCCCGGGGCGCAAGACCGTCGTGCTCGTCAGCGGCGGCATGCTGAGCAGCACGCGTGTCGGCGGCCGGCCGGACGTGAGCGGACTCATCGGCCAGCTCGGCGAGCTGGCGTCGGCGGCCGACGCCAACTTCTACGTGCTCCATTGGGACTCGTCGTACATGGAGACCTATTCGGCGGCCGGAAGCCGCCCGGGCCGGAATTACGTGGACCGGTTCCAGACGCTTTTTGGCGACCGGCATGCGCTCGGACAGGGACTGGAGTGGCTGGCGGGCAAGGCCGGCGGCTCGCTGCTGCGCGTCGAAGCCGGCATCGGCGACTACGCGTTTGACCGCGTGCTCCGGGAAACGGCGGCATACTATCTGCTCGGCGTGGAGCCGGCCGACGAAGACCGCGACGGAAAGATGCATTTCCTGCGCGTCGAGGTCAGCCGCCGCGGCGCGACGGTCCGGAACCGTACGCACGTGTTCGTACCGCGCCGAGGGACATCACCGTCATGAAGAGAGCCGCCGTCGCGACCGCGCTGATGCTGCTCCTCGAGGGCTGGCTCTCGGCGCAGGCCCAGGAACCGCAGCCCCAGGCTCCCGTCTTCCGTACGACCGTGGACGTCGTCGCCATCGACGTGCAGGTCGTCGACCGGTCGGGCGAGCCGCTCAAGGGCCTTACGCCGGTGGATTTCGAAGTCAAGATCGACGGGAAGGCGCGGCAGATCGTGTCAGTGGACCTGATCGAGTACTCGAGCGTCCCGCCGACGGTGCTGCCCGTGCGCACGCCGGGCAAGCTCATGCCCGACGCGCGCGTGTTCATCGTCGCCATCGACGAGTACAGCTTCGTGCCGGCGGCTATCGGTCCGGCGATGCAGGCGGCGCGCCGGTTCGTTCAGCAGCTTCGGCCCGAGGACGTCGTCTCGATCTACGCGTATCCGTTTCATGACGGGTCGCTCGATCTCACGCACGACCACTACGCGGCCGAGCGCGCGCTCGATCGCGTGCACGGCCGCCGCGACCGGCAGCTTGGGATGTTCTCGCTCACCCCGTCGGAGATCGTCGACATCACGGCCGATGACCAGGCGGTGACGAACCGCGTGATCAGCCGAGAGTGTTCGCCGACGGATCCGACCTGCCCCGGCGCTGTGCGATCCGAAGCCCACTCCATCGCGGGCTATTTCGAGGGCCAGGCCGCGCAAAGCATCAGCTCGCTGTCGCTGCTCGTGAGATCGCTCCGGCGGCTGCCCGGCCGGAAGACGCTCGTCTTGATGAGCGGCGGCGTCATGACGAGCGACCGGACCGGCGGAAGACCCGACGTGACCGGCTTGTTCTCAGCCCTCGGCGAAGACGCGGCGGCGTCGGAAACGAACCTTTACGTGCTCCACTGGGACACCAACTTCCTCGAGACGTACTCCGCGGCCAACCCGACGGGGACGTCGGCCAGCGACCGGTTCACCTCGGCGTTCCGCGACAGCGACACGTTCCGGCACGGTCTGGACGCGGTCGCGGGCAAGTCCGGCGGCGCGCTGCTTGCCATCGAAGCCGGGACGGGGCAGTACGCATTCGACCGCGTCCTGCGCGAGAACACGGCGTACTACCTGCTCGGCGTCGCGTCCAACACGACCGACCGTGACGGCCGGCTGCACTTCATCAATGTGAAGACCAAGGCGCGCGGCGCGACGGTGCGCAGCCGGACCCACGTCGTCATACCGTCCGTTCCCGGACAGCCAGCGGGCCGCTGAAAACCGCGGCCCGAACTACGAACTTAGAACTTCAAACTTAGAACTCAACTCCAGCCGCTTTCACTCCGTCTAAGTTCGACGTGCGAACAGGCAAACGGTTCGGCGTGTGGGTGCTCGCGTGGTCGCTGTCCGGGCCCGTTCTGGCGGCCGACGCGACCTCAGGTTTCTTTTTTGGTGCGCATTTCAGCACAAAGAAACCCG
The DNA here is from genome assembly GCA_035633215.1 of Vicinamibacterales bacterium. GTDB lineage: Bacteria > Acidobacteriota > Vicinamibacteria > Vicinamibacterales > SCN-69-37 > DASQFI01. Next base: position 57,800 of record DASQFI010000009.1, read on the forward strand.
GGATCTTCTCAGCATCCGTCGCCGGAGCGGTCGCGATTCCGATCGGCACCGACCCCATCAAAGTCGACGGCGAGCTGGCCGAGGAGATCTGGAGCAAGGCGCCGCCGATCACCGAGTTTCTGCAGCGCGATCCCACCGAAGGCGCGAAACCGACGCGCGAGACCGAGGCGCGCGTGCTGTTCGATGCCACGGCGCTCTACGTTGCCGTCCGGGCGATGGAGCCCGATCCGGCCAGGATCGTCGGCCATCTGACGCGGCGCGACGAGAACTCGCCGTCGGACTGGATCCGCGTAATGGTCGATTCGTACCGCGATCGGCGGACGGCGTACGAGTTCGGGGTCAATGCGGCCGGCGTCAAGCAGGATCGCTACTGGTTCAACGACAACAACAACGACACGAGCTGGGACGCGGTCTGGGACGTCGCGATCGCAAAGAGTCCGCAAGGCTGGCGCGCCGAGTTCCGGATCCCGTTCTCGCAGCTCCGGTTCAATCCGGCTTCGAGCGCCGCGTTCGGGTTCGCGATCGTCCGCACGGTCGCGCACGTGAATGAGACGTCCACCTGGCCGCTCCTCGCGCGGAGCGCGAGCGGGTACGTGTCGTCGTTTGGCGATCTCACCGGACTCGCGTTTACCGGCGCGCAGAAACGACTCGAGCTTGCGCCCTACCTGGTCGCGCAGCTGACGACCGCGCCCGTCGCGTCGGGCAATCCGCTGGTCGGATCGGCAGACCCCGACGCGTCGGTCGGCGTCGATCTCAAATACAAGCTCGCGCCGGGCCTCACCTTGACGGGCACGGTGAACCCGGACTTCGGCCAGGTCGAGGCGGATCCGGCCGTCGTGAACCTCGGCGCATTCGAGACCTTCTTTGCCGAACGGCGTCCGTTCTTCGTGGAGGGGTCCGGCAACTTCTCGTTCGATCTCGACTGCAACGACGGGCAGTGCACCGGGCTCTTCTACTCGCGCCGCATCGGGCGGGCGCCGCATCGGTTCGTCGACGCCCCGGACGGCGGCTACGCGGCGCAGCCATCGAATTCGACGATCGTCGGCGCGGCCAAACTCACCGGGCGGGTCGGCAAGTTCTCGATTGGCGCGCTCAACGCCCTCACGACGCGTGAGAACGCGCATCTGGCGTCGGGCCCGACCCTTTCGGAATCCACCACCCCCGTCGAGCCGCTCACGAGCTACTCGGTCATGCGCGCCAACCGCGAGTTCTCGAACCGATCGCGGCTGGGCTTCATCTTCACGAGCACGAACCGCGCGCTGACGGACGAGCTGCGGTTTCTTCCCGACACGGCGATCACAGGCGGCATCGACGGCGACTGGCGCCTTCGAAACGGGCGGTACAGCCTCACCGGGTACTGGGCGGGTAGCACGGTGCGCGGCGACGCCGGCGCGATCGATCGCCTGCAGCGGAGCAACGTCCACAGCTTTCAGCGGCCGGACGCCGGCCACGTCACGTACGATCCGACGCGCACGCGGCTCGACGGCCATGCCGGCGGTCTGAATTTCAACAAGATCAGCGGCGAGCGCGTCCGCGGCAGCTCCAACGTCGGGTTCAAGTCGCCTGGCTTCGATGTGAATGACCTGGGCTTCCAATCACGCGCCGACGAGATCTCGCTCAGCAACTGGTACCAAATCCGCGACGACAAGCCCGGTAAGTACGTCCGCAACCGGAACATCAACTTCAATCAGTGGGCGGGCTGGAACTTCGACGGCGACCTGCGGTTCTCCGGCGGCAACATCAACAGCCACTGGACGTTCACGAACAACTGGAGCCTCGGCAGCGGCTTCAACGTCAACAGCGAAGGCTTTGCCGATCGTCATACGCGCGGCGGACCGGGCGCGCTCGTGACGGGCAACCTGAATCAGTGGGGCTACTTCAACTCCGACAACCGCAGGAGATTCTCGTACTACCTCAACTTCTCCTGGTTCAACGATCGCCACGGATCGAGCGGATGGAGCCTGGACCCGGGTGTGAACTTCCGTCCCACGTCTGGTCTGCTCTTCAGCGTGGGACCTGGCATGAACATCAATAACAGTCAGACGCAGTGGGTCGAAAACGTCACGGTGCATGACGCGACGCACGACGTCTTCGGCCGCATCGATCAGAAAACGCTTGGGATGTCGGCGCGCGTCAACTACACCATGACGCCGACGCTCTCACTCCAAATCTACGCGCGCCCGTTCGTCTCCGCCGGCCGGTACTCCAATTTCAAGGAGCTCGTGAACGGCCGCGCGAAACGTTACGAGGATCGATACGCGCCGTACGACTATGACGGCAATCCTGACTTCAACTTCCGCTCGTTCCGGACGACGAACGTGCTTCGGTGGGAATATCGCCCCGGCTCGGCGCTCTTCATCGTCTGGCAGCAGGGCCGCGAAGAGGTGGCGCCGATCGGCGATTTCCGGTTCGGCCGCGATCTCGGCGGCGCGTTCAACGCGCCGGCGACGAACGTGTTCCTCGTCAAGCTCAGCCACTGGCTGAACTTCTGAGACGCTCGCTCGCCGCGTACCTGGCAGCTCGCAACACAAGGCAGAACGCAAGAATCTCCATAATTCCTTCCTGGTGAGCCCTCATGATCCTTTCAGAGCCACCACCGGATCGACGGCGGCCGCTCGAGCCGCAGGCGCCCAGGCCGCCAGAATCGACAGCAGACCGAGCACGAGCGCGATCGGGAGCGACACTGCCGCGTTGAACGTGCCGGCGCCAGCCACCATCGATTCGAGCCCGCGCGCGCCGAAGTAGGCAGTGGCGATGCCAGCCGCCGCTCCCAGGAGCACCAGCGCGCCGGCTTCGCGAAGGACGCCGCGCTGGATGTCCGCCGGGCGTGCGCCCAGGGCCATCCGGACGCCGAACTCGCGCGAGCGCTGCGCGACGGACGTCGAGACGACGCCGTAGAGTCCGACGGCGGTCAGCATCAGCGCGATCAGACCGAACGCCGCCGCGGCCCACATCACCATCCGGGCCGGAAAGAGCGGCACGCGCCGCAGCTCGTCGAAGGTCATCACGTCGTAGGGCGCGAGCCTCGGATCGACCGCCGCCATCTGCGGCTTCAGCTCCTTCATCACCGCGGCCACATCCTGCTTCGTGCGGACGTGCACTACGAAGCTGCCGGGCGGCTGCAGCGCCGTCGGGATGTACATGAACGGCATCGGCGTCTCGCCGATTTCGTAGTATGCGTGGTCGCGCACGACGCCGGCGACAGTCACCATGCCACGACCGATGATCTCGACCGGCTGACCGACGGCGCGCTTGTCGGGCCAGAAGCGGCGGGCAAAGGTCTCGTTCACGACGAGCGCGGCGGGCGCGAGGTCGCGCGGCGACCACGACTGCCCGTCGACGAAGCCAATGCCCAGCGTCTGGAAGAAGTCAGGCCCGACCATATTGAAGTCGATGGACACGCTACGCCGGCCGTTCGGAATGACGTACCCGGGGATCGCGATCCCCATCCGGTCGCGGCCGATGTTGAGCGGCACCGACGTGCTGATGTCGGCGCTCGCGACGGCGGGATGGCGGCGGACACGCTCGAGCAGCCGATCCGTCAGGTCGCGCCGCACGTCGGGCGTCTCGCGCTGAAGGTTGAACGACGAGATGCCCAGGCCGTCCGTTTGGAATCCCGGCGTCAGACCATGCTGGCGCACGAGCGCGGCGCCGAGCAGTCCGGCCGCAGTGAGGAGCACGATGGAAACGGTCACCTGAACGAGCACGGCGACTTTGCGCAGCCGCGAGCCGCGGCGGCCGCCCGCGACGGTGCCGCCCGCGTCCTTCAGCAGCGGGAAGGCCTGCACGCGGCCGGCGCGCCAGGCGGGAGCCAGCCCGAACACCAGACCAGACGCAACCGAGAGCGCGGCCGCATACGCGACCATCCGCCAGTCGAGTGCCGTCTCGAACGACAGATCGCCCAGGATCTGCAGCGGCAGCGGAATCCGCGCGAGACCGGCGCCGGTCAGCCGCGCGACGATGAGCCCGGCGAGGCCGCCGAGCACGGCGAGGCACAAGCACTCCGTCAGCCACTCGCTCGCGAGACGGCCGCGGCCGGCGCCGAGGGACAGGCGGATGGCCATCTCGCGCCGCCGCGCGGCCAGGCGCGCCTGCATCACGCCGGCGAGATTCGCACAGGTGACGATCATCAGCAGGACGGTGAACCCGAACACCATGGCCAGGACAGGAGTCATCACTTCTCGATCGGCCTCGTTCACGGCGGAAGCTGGTGTGACGGCGAAGTCGAACTTCGACGGGAACGAGTTGGGATAGCGTTTCTGAATGTCGGCGGCGGCGAGACCGAGCTCGTGCCGGACGCTCGCGAGGTCGGCGCCCGGCTGCAGCCGGCCGATCATCGACAGCCAGCCCCAGCCCCGCCGGCTGAGCGACCGCCCGGACGGCCGGACCGACTCGTGCATCATCAGCGGCGCCCAGAAATCGACCGCGTGCGCACTGAAGGTGCCGCGGTAGCCCGGCGGTGTGATCCCGACAATTTCGAACGGCACGCCGTTGACGTACAGCTTCTGGCCGATCGCCGACACCTGGCCCGCGAAGCGCGACCGCCAGTAGCCGTGCGACAGGACCGCGACCGGATGCGCCCCCTCTGTGACTTCGTCGCGCTCGTCGAGCAGGCGGCCGGACGCGGGCGCAAGTCCCAGCACACGGAAGTAGTTGCCGGTCACGAGCTCGACCGTTCGCACGTCGATCGCATCGCCGGTGCCGACGCGGGCCGAAACGACCGCGTGTGCCGAGAGATCCAGGCCCGTCACGCCCTTGCGGCCGTCGACAAAGTTTGGATAGGACACGACGTCGCGATCGTTGCGGTCGTCGACGCCGTACACGCGAACGAGGCTCGCGGGATCGCGGGCGGGAAGTGGCGCGAGGAGGAAGGTGTTGACGAAGCTGAAGATCGTGAGGTTGGCGCCGGTCCCGAGCGCCAGCGTTGCGATCGCGGCGGCCGTGAACAACGGTTGACGGCCCAGCATCCGAAGCGTCCGACGGAGATCGCGCGCCCACATCGTCACGCGGCGCTCGCGGCGTTCTGGCAATACAGTCGCCCAGCTGACATTCATCGCCAACCTCCTGCATTCGACCGCGATAGCGACCAGACGCAGACCGTACCGAAGTCGTGCGACGGCGAGGGCCACCCCTCGTCCGGCGGCGGCGTGACTCATCCACTCCTGGCGGAGATCGGCAACGGCCGGATCGAAGGCTCGCTCGCGCAGCGAGTCTGGGACGAGCCGCCGGCAGAGTCCGGTCCAGCGATCAGGCATGCGAGCCTCGACGCGTCAGCCGCACCGATCCGAGCCGCTCGAGATAGAACGCGCGGGTGTCGGACACGGCGCGGAGCCCGGTGCGCGTCAATCGGTACCTGCGCTCCTTCAGCGTCTGCCCCGCCAGGATCTTCTGCTCGTACCAGCCTTCGACGAGACCGGCCTCTTCCAGGCGCGCCATCATTTGATAGAAGGCGGGGCTGCTGTTGCGGACGCCGACCGACGACAGCAGGGCGCGCAGCTCGCGGCCGGCCTGTTCGTCGACGGACAGGGCCTCGAGGACCAGGAACTGCAGATGGGTGATGGGTGGAAGCTTTGGTGACATAATGTCACGTTATATCAGTAGACATTAGGCCGGTCAATCCTCTTTCGTCGTCACACTTTTGTCGCTCAGGCCGGAGCCGAGGTCTTAAACTGTGGCCATGCGAAAGTGGCGGAACTGGCAGACGCGCCGGACTTAGGATCCGGTGGCCGAAAGGCCTTGGGGGTTCGACTCCCCCCTTTCGCACTTGTCCCCTTCTCTCAGTGCTCGCGGGGCCCCACCCCCGCTCGCGAGCCTTTCTGCCTTGCCCCCCTGGCCTGACATAATCGTTTCAGATGAAGACCGAGTTCACGGAAGTCAGCGACACACGCAAGAACCTCTCGTTCGAAATCCCGTCCGACGTCATCGACGCCGAGATGGACCGCGTGGCCAAGGGCTATTCGCGCACCGCCCGGGTGCCCGGGTTCCGGCCAGGCAAGGTCCCCGCGTCTGTCGTCAAGCAGCGCTACCGGGAGCAGATCCTCTACGACGTGGCGCACGACCTGATTCCGCGAGTCGTCGGAGATGCGCTGCGCGAACGCGGGCTCGAACCGGTGGCCACCCCGGATATCCGCGACGTCGTGATGGAGGAAGGCCGGCCGCTGACGTTCGTCGCCGACTTCGAAACGTTGCCGCCGATCGAGCCGGGCGAATACACCGGACTCACTCTGCGCCGGCCGCCCGCGGTGCTCGAGGTCGGCGCGGTCGATCGCGCCCTGGAGCAACTTCGCCAGCGCGCGGCCCGGTGGCATCCGATCGAAGATCGTCCGGCGGGCACCGGCGACACGTTGTTGCTCGATCTTGCGCGTACGCGGCGCACCGGACTGATCGAGATTCCAGGCGTGGGTCCTTCGCGAAGCCCGGATGACAAACCCGAGCTCATGCAGAATGTGTCAATCGAGCTGGGCGCCAAAGCGAATCCGCCCGGGTTCGACGCTCACCTGTCCGGCACCTCGGCCGGCGAGACGCGATCCTTCACCGTAAGCTACCCGAAAGAGTACGAAGTCGAGGAGCTCGCGGGCGCGACGGTCGACTACGACGCGACGATCAAGGGCGTGCGGCGCAAGGAACTGCTGCCGCTCGACGATGAGTTCGCCAAGGAAGTGAGCGAGCTCGAGACGCTGGACGCGCTTCGCCATCGCGTGCGCGAGGATCTTCAGAAAGGTGCCGAGGAGGATGCCGAGCATCGCGTCCGTCACGAGGTCCTGCAGACGCTGGCCTCACGGCTCAAGGCCGCCCCCGACGTGCTCGTCGAGCACGAGATCGACCGGCGGCTCGAGGAGTTCGTCAGGCGCCTGATGGAACAGGGCATCGATCCGCAGAAAGCCAACATCGACTGGCAGGACTTTCGTGAGCGTCAGCGCGGGCCGTCGGCCGATACCGTCCGCAGCACGCTCGTGCTCGACGAGATCGCGCGACGCGAGTCCATCGAGGCCGAGGATGCCGACATCACCCGCGAGGTCGAGCGTTTTGCCGAGCGGGCCGGCCGGACGCCGGCCGCGGTGCGCGCGCGGCTCGAAAAAGAAGGCGGCCTCGATCGGATCCGCGCCGGAATCCGCCGCGAGAAGACGATGGCCTGGATTCTCGAAAAGGCACAGATTGTCACGGGCTGACACGACCTCGCGTTTCGTTGGTGCGATCTTCAGCAAAAAGAAACCCGAGGTCTTCAGCTAACATGTCTCCCATGCCCGACTCCCGTGCCCAACTCGTCCCGATGGTCGTCGAACAGACGAACCGCGGCGAACGCGCCTACGACATCTTTTCCCGGCTGCTGAAAGACAGCATCATCTTCATCGGCACGCCGATCGACGACCAGGTGGCCAATCTCGTCATCGCGCAGATGCTGTTCCTCGAAGCCGAAGATCCCGATCGCGACATCCTGCTCTACATCAACTGTCCCGGCGGATCGATCACCGCTGGGCTGGCGATTTACGACACGATGCAGTTCATCAAGCCCGACGTGCAAACGTACTGCATCGGTCAGGCGGCGTCGATGGCCGCCGTGCTCCTCACCGCCGGCGCGAAAGGCAAACGGTTCACGCTGCCGAACGCGCGGATACTGATTCATCAACCGTGGATGTCGGGACTGGCAGGCCAGGCGAGCGACATCGACATTCACGCGAAGGAAATCTTGCGCATGCGCGAGCGATTGAATGAAATCCTGTCGCTGCACACCGGGCAGCCGCTCTCGCGCATTCAGGACGACACCGATCGCGACTACATCATGGGCGCAAATCAGGCGAAGGAATACGGTATCATTGACGATGTCCTCCTCCGCCGAGCGTGATCCTGGCCCCGCTATCGGCCCCCGTGTGCCGGCCGATAATCGTGGGAGGAGACACGGGTAGGTGCAATGACCACGAAGAAGACCGGTGACGCGGAAGTCCTTCGCTGCTCGTTCTGCAACAAGGACCAAAACGACGTCCGCAAGCTCATCGCGGGGCCGACCGTCTTCATCTGTGACGAGTGCGTCGAAGTCTGTAATGACATCATTGCGGACGACAACAAATTTGACCGCGGCACGCGTTCGTCGCTGCCCATGCCGGTCGACATCAAGAAGTTCCTCGACGAATATGTGATCGGCCAGGAGCAGACGAAAAAGAAACTGGCCGTCGCCGTTTACAACCACTACAAGCGGCTCGAGATTCAAAAGCAGTCGCGCGGCCGCCACGACGTCGAGCTCACCAAGTCCAACATCCTGCTGATCGGTCCGACCGGCACCGGCAAGACGCTGCTCGCGCAGACGCTGGCGCGGCTGCTCTCGGTCCCCTTCACGATCGTCGACGCGACGACGCTCACCGAAGCCGGCTACGTCGGCGAGGACGTCGAGAACATCATCCTCAAGCTGCTGCAGGCGGCGAGCGGCGACATCGAAAAAGCGCAGCAGGGGATCATCTACATCGACGAGGTCGACAAGATCTGCCGCAAGGACGAGAACCCGTCGATCACCCGCGACGTGTCGGGCGAGGGCGTGCAGCAGGCGCTGCTGAAGATTCTCGAGGGCACGGTGGCCAACGTGCCGCCGCAGGGCGGCCGCAAGCACCCGCACCAGGAGTTCTTCCAGATCGACACGACCAACATCCTCTTCATCTGCGGCGGGGCGTTTGTCGGCCTCGACAAGGCCATCGAGCGCCGCATCGGCAAGAAGACGCTGGGCTTCAAGGCGGAGATCAAGTCGCAGAAGGGGAAGGACGTCGGCGTCATCCTCGAGCAGATCGAGCCGCAGGATCTGATCAGGTTCGGGCTGATTCCCGAGTTCGTGGGCCGCTTGCCTGTGGTGGGCACGCTGCACGAGCTCGACAAGCCTGCGCTGGTTCAGATCCTCACGCAGCCGCGCAATGCCATTACCCGACAGTACATGAAGCTGTTCGAGTACGAAAACGCGAAGCTGCGCTTCATGGACGATTCACTCGAAGCGATTGCCGAAATG
>DASQFI010000010.1:0-492846 GCA_035633215.1 Vicinamibacterales bacterium
CAAACAGCAGCGAACCGGCGCAAGCCGTGGCAAACGGCCGCAAGGCCCCAAACCATTGCCCCGGGCCACGTTAGCTCGGAAACGCTTGATTCCATTGGCGTTCGGGAAAGCGGCTCGCGTGAATCCCTGCCTCCCAGCCAACTCACTCAACTCCGTTGCTCGCTCGTTGGCTGGTCGGCCGGTCTTGCGGGGAAGCGCGGCAACGCGCCTTCGGCTCGTTGCCAGCGGTTCCGACTCCCTGCCTCCCCTGAGGGTTTTTCCTGAGCAAATGCCGCGCCCTTTGCGCCCGTGCGGCCGAAGTGACATGTCCGAGCGACACTTCTGGCCCGCCGAGTCTCAGCCAGGCGCTGCGGAACCATCTCGTTCGGGTGAGCCGCGTGCTTGAATCCGGAGACGAGACAGGCACGAACATGAACGACTTTGCACAGCAAAGCTTTCGTGGTTGAATCGTTCGGTATGTTCAACGGTATCTGGCGTGATCTGGTTCATGCGGGACGAGCGCTGGCGAAGGCTCGGGGCTTCACCTTGGTCTGTGCTGTGTCGTTGGGAATCGGCATGGCGCCCGTCATCGCGATCCCGTATCTCTCGCGAATACTCACGATACAGCCGCCCGGCCTGAAAACCGAGGGACTGGTCGAAATCCTCACGACGCGAGTGGGCTCGCGCGCGGCGACGGACAGTTGGTCCTATCCGGACTACGCCGATTTGCGCGACGCCAATACCGGAATGGCACTCGTGGGCTGGACGTACGGGCAAAGCGAGGTCCAAAAGGACCCCGTGCGGGCAATGTTTGTCTCCACGAACTATTTCCAGACGATCGGCGTGACGCTGTTTCGCGGACCGGGCTTCAGCGCGGCCGCCGAGCCTGCCGTAATCCTGGGATACAGGTACTGGCAGAACCATTTCGCCTCCGATCCGGACATCATTGGCAAGACGCTCACGCTGGACGAGGTCCCGCATGTCGTGGCGGGCATCGCTCCGGGTCAATTTGATGGCCACGTCACTGGGAACGGAGAAGTCGCTGTCTTTCTTCCTCTAGAACGTCATCCGCTCTTTCTGACCGCCGGCACCGACCGAAGCAAAGAGTGGTTGCTGATCCACGGACGCCTGAAGCCCGGAGTCAGCGTGGCGCAGGGGAGCGCGGCGGTCTCGACGGTCACCTCGTCTTTGGCCAAACAGTATCCGTCGACGAACGAGAACACGTCCGGCATCGCCGCCCCGTATGACGCATACGGCAATCTCGTGAAGTCGCGGCTTGCCGTCATTCAAGCGCTCGGGCTGACGCTGACCGGAATGGTGTTGTTGGTGGTGTGTCTGAATATCAGCGGCATGGTGCAGGTTCGCAGTGCGCTGCGCGAGCGGGAATTGTCCATCCGTCAGGCGATCGGCGCCACGCGCTGGCAGCTGATCCAGTATCTGTTGAGCGAAGCGATCATCATGGCCGGTCTTGGAGCGATCCTCGCGTCGCTTGTTCTGTTCAACCTTCTGCCGCTACGGTCCCTGTTAACCGACAGCCCGCTTCCGCCTCAGGTGCAGGAAGCACTGAGAATGAATCTGCCGACAATCGGATTCTGTGTGGGACTCTGCCTCCTGACCAGCCTCGCGTTCGGATTGTTGCCGGCCCTTCGCTTCAGTCGCCCGGTGATCCTCTCTGCCTTGAAGGACGATGTCGGTGTCGGGGGGCGGCGCGTCGGTCGAGTTCAGCGCGTCACGGCGGCGTTGCAGGTGGCGATCGCCGTGCCCTTGATCGTGCTGAGCGGCATCTCGCTCGATCGCGTCCGCGCTACCGCAACCGCCGACCTCGGATTCGCGTCAGACCTCGTGTACGCCGTGCCGTTGAAGCTCGACGCCGACACGATCCCGAACGCGGATTTCCGAATCCGGCACGTCCGCGACGATCTCGCCAAGGCAAACGGCGTGGCCGGCGCAAGTCTCGCGGACGGCCTGCCACTGGCTCTCCGCGGCGAGACCGTACGCACCGCGCTTCAGCCCGACGCGAACGCGGCGCCGACGTTCATCCGGGCTCACGTCACCCGTGTGGATAACGACTATCTGAACACGATGGGCATCCCCCTTTTGCGCGGCCGCGGTTTCGCAGCAGATGATCGAGCGGGCGCGGAGCTCGTCACCATCATTTCGAAGACGCTCGCCGAACAACTCTTTCCGAATGCCGAAGCCGGCGAGGCGATTGGCAGACGCTTGATCTTCGGCAACGATGAAAAGACCACGCAGACGCTCACGGTCCTAGGGATCAGCGGTGATGTCCCCACCGCGCAAATGAGTACGCCGCGAGGGCAATTGTTATTGCCGCTTGCGCAACACCCGTCTCAAGAGCTGTTCCTCATTGCGCGCAGCATGCCTGACGAGCTGCCACAGAAAATGACCGCGACGCTTGAAAACGCCGCGCGCGATTTCAATCCGGAGAACCGCGGTTTCGGAACGGCTGAAGATGGAACGCCTGCGTATCCCAAGGTGGTCACGGGAGTGTGGCTCCGGAAGCACAGCGTGGATGACTTCCTGACGCAGTCGGCCGTCGCGGGGATTGCAGGCAGCGTCATCCTGACGCTCTCGGCGCTTGGCATTTACGGCGTCGTTGGATTGATGGTGGCGACACGTACGCGCGAGCTTGCGGTGCGCGTCGCGCTGGGCGCCTCGCGACGCCGCGTGCTCGGCATGGTCTTGTTCGACGTTGTGAAACTCGTGCTGCCGGGCGTGGTCGTCGGAGTCATCCTCACGGCCGCCTTCACCCGCGTCAATGGCGACAATATGGGCATCCCGCTGAGCAACGTGGAACCCCTGGCTTACGTCGTCGGCGCCGCGATCGCAGTACTCGTCGCACTCTTGGCCAGCCTCGCCCCTGCACGCCGCGCTGCGTCGGTCCAGCCGATGGTGGCCATGCGATCGCTCTAGGATTTCCGAGAGCCGCACGGATCAGCCTGATGCAAATTCCGTCCGTAACACCAGCCGAACAACGATACGTATCGAGTGACGCCGTCGGGTTTAGTGGAGCGCAATGGCAGGGTCTTCAAGCGTGAGTCTCTGACGAGAGAACTCGGGAGACGTTCGCAGCGAGTGACATTTTGGGTGTCATTCGATTCGTCATCGTGGTTCGCGAACGGTCGGCTCCGCCTGAATTTGCGCCTCATCGCCTTCGGGGATGGGCCTCGCCGCAACGCGCTTGGCGTCCACGTAACATGTTCGCCGACTCGAAGGATGGCCTAGAATCAGCCGGCGAGCACACCCATTGCCCGACCAACCTCCGGGCGGAGATCCGTCGGCGTCCGGGATGCCAACGATCGATCTGGAGTCGACGTTCAGCCTGGTGGAGCGCGCGCAAGCCGGCGACGAGGAGGCGTTCGACCGTCTCATCGCCCGCCATCTGCCACCACTCCGACGTTGGGCACGTGGCCGGCTGCCGAAATGGGCGCGCGACGTCGCCGACACGGACGACCTCGTGCAGGACACCCTGCTGCAGACGTTCCGGAGGCTCAACGTTTTTGAGGTACGCGGCCCGGGTGCGCTGCTGGCCTACTTGCGGCAGGCACTGCTCAATCGAGTGCGCAATGAGTTACGCAAGAAGGGGCGCCGTCCCGAGGCGACGGACCTCGATGGACTGGAAGTCGCCGTCGGGCAGTCGCCCCTCGAGGCCGCCATCGGAAAAGAGGCGGTCGACCGGTACGAGCGCGCTCTCGCGGCGCTTACGCCCGACGAACGTGAGGCCGTTATCGGGCGCGTGGAAATGGGCTATTCGTACTACGAGCTGGCCGAGCTGCTGGGAAAGCCCAGCGCTGACGCGGCGCGTAAAGCAGCGCAGCGTGCGCTCGTACGGCTGACGCGCCAGATGAACCTCCCGGGCACGTAGCTGGAGCGAGGCGGCTGAGCGTTGCTTCTTCGCTCCAAGGGCCTCTACAGTACGTGTCCTCGTTTCTACCGCCGGACCATCTCGAACGTGTGCGAGGACGGCCCGGCCGGACACAGCGCGATGAACGGAGCGAAGGGCGGCACGGCATTCCTGCTCACGGCGATGGTTCCACCGAGAAACCCGGAGAACCGTGAGTCGGTTATTTGGGCGGAGACGGTGCCCTCAAAGGCGACGGTCGAGTCGCCCACGCGCTCGGCGATGTCGAACGTACCCGGGACGAAAGTGCCATCGTACTCGTCCCAGTAGGCGTCGCTGATCTTGAAGTCGACTCTCTCGTAGGTCCACAACCGGCCGGCGAAGCCGTTACCGCGTCCGTTTGCCGTGAGGAAGTCTGCGCCGCTCAGGCTCACGGCGATCCGTGCGCCTTCGTGACTGACGGTCGCGATGTACTCCCGACGTCTCGCCTCTTCGGGAAGACTTCTGATCCCCGTGCAATCGGAGGACGCGGTTAACGTCAGCGTGTAGGTCCCTCGGTAATCCGGCCGTCGTATAGAAACGACCTCGAAGTCCCGGGTCATGTGTTCGGTCACGTTGACCTCATAAGAGGCGGGGTGGAATCCATCCTTTCTCAGCTCCAGCTGCACCGGCCCGGCGACGCCGTAGAGGCGAAAGAAGCCGCCCTGCGAGCTGAGACCCTGCCCCGTGCCGGAGGTCACCAGCACCGTGACGTTGGGGATCCCGACTCCCTGCTCCCTGATGTTTCCTCCCAGGACGAAGGTGCCTTTCGGCACGATGAAGATGCGTTTGTTCGCGTGCGGAACATTCGGCGGGCCGATGCGCGCAACCACCTCGGCCTCCCCACGGCCCACGCCCGTTGCCAGTCCGGTCGAGCTGAGTTGGAGTATTCCAGCCGCACCGCCCGACCAGACCGCCTGACTCGAAACGTCCTCGACCGAGCCGTCGGACTTCGTGGCCCTGGCGGTCAGCTGCACTGACTCGCCCGGCGCAATCTCCGACGGTGCGAGGAGTTCCATGCCGACGACGGTGGAACCGGACGGCGCTGGCGGAGCCGGCGGAGGGCCCGGTGGCGACGGACTCGGACCGGGACGGCTCTCGCCGCAGGACCCGAGCACGAGCGTCATGCACGCGATTACGGCTGTCGCGAGGCGGATTGGGACGGGCATGGCTCCTCCAACACTATCCTGGAGCACCCGCTAGCAGCCGGAGGTGCGGGCACTTCTTACCAAAACACTGAGAACGCCGAAACCGGACAGACGTTGGCCCGAGATAGATGGTTAAGAAGCCAATGTGACCAAACGTTACAGCTGGTAGGAACTTGTTTGGGCGCTATCAAATCCCCATAGAATCGCCAATGTCCGGAAAACCGCTGCGGGTTGTTTACTTCTGAAGGGCGCTCGCGCGTCGAACCCTCTTCACATGCTTCCGAGTGAGCAACTGCTCGAGGATCTCGCCGGTACCGTCCTCGACGGCGGCGACGTGGACTGGGCCTCTGCCGAGTCGAGCGCTGACGCCGATACCCGGCCGTTCGTGCGGCACCTGCGGCTCGTCGCGTCGGTGGCTGAGGTCCATCGCCACGCGCTGCCCGGGGAAGGCGAGACCTGGGGCCACCTGCGGCTCCTCGAACGGGTCGGCCAGGGCGCCTTCGGCGAGGTGTTACGCGCGTGGGACACGCGCCTGGACCGCGAGGTGGCGCTGAAAATCCTGGCGGAGTCCCCCAATCCCGGCAGGGGCGGCGTCGTCATCCGCGAGGGCCGGTTGCTCGCCCGGGTCCGGCACCAGAATGTCGTCACCATCCATGGCGCCGAGCGGATTGGCGATCGAGTCGGCCTCTGGATGGAATTCGTGCACGGCCGCACGCTCGAGGACCTGCTGAAGTCAGGTAGGGCCTTCACGCCTGACGAGGTCGTGCACATCGGACTGGAACTCGCCCGGGCGGTTGCGGCCGTTCATGCCGCGGGGCTCCTCCATCGCGACATCAAGGCGCAGAACGTGATGCGCGCCGACGACGGCCGCATCGTGTTGATGGACTTCGGCAGCGGGCGGGAGCTGGACGACGATCGGCAGGCGCTGTCGGGGACGCCGGTGTATCTGGCCCCCGAGCTGTTCAGCGGCGGGGCGGCGACGGTAGCCAGCGACGTCTACAGCCTCGGCGTGCTGCTCTTCCATCTGCTGACCGGGTCGTATCCGGTGAACGAAGCCACGCTCGGCGAACTCCAGCGTGCGCATAAGGACGGCCGCCGCACGAAGATCCGTGTTGCGGCGACCAATGTTCCATCCGGACTCGCGTGCGTCATCGACCGCGCGCTGGATCCGCGGCCCGAGCGCCGGTTCCAGACAGCGGACGCGCTCGCGGCGGCCCTGGGGGCGTTGACGCGCGCGACGCGCCGGCGCCGCGCCGTGCTGGCCGCCGTCGCGGCGACGCTCGTCGCCCTGCTGACGTGGAGCGCCTGGCCCGATCCTCCGCCGGTCATCGGCGTCCTGGCGTTAGAGCACCTGAGCTCCGACCCGGACAGCGAGCTGGTGGCCGCGGGCCTGACGCAGGAAGTCGTCAGCCGCCTGGCGCAGATCGATGGATTGACGATCCGCTCGCTGGAGTCCTCCGTCCAGACCGGCGAACGTCGGAACCTCGCGATTGTCCGCCAAGCGGATGTCAACTTCGTGCTCGCCGCGTCCGTCGTCGTCTCGAATGGTCGCCTCGGCGTGAACGCCAGCCTCATCGACCTTAGTAATGAGAGCACCGTCTGGAAGCGCCCGTTTGAGCGCGTCGACGGCGACGTGTTCGCAACGCTCGAGGATCTCGCCCGATCGCTCGTCGAGGAGTTGCGCCTCGAATTCCGCGGGGGTCAACGACGCCACCGGACCGATCCGGCGCTCGAGCTGCTGTTCCTCAAGGCCCGCGGCCTGCAACAAAGGCGTAACGGGACCAGCGCGCTCGAAGCCGCCGCGCTCTTCGAGCAGATCGTCGCCCGCGATCCCGGGTATGCGCCCGCAGTCGCGGCGCTGGCGCGCTCACTCGGCGACTTCTGGCGCCTCGGTCCCGAGTTTGATGCCGGCGCCGTGTTACCCAGGCTGGGAGAAGCTGCGCTCGAAGCCATCCGCCTCGACCCGTTGCTCGCCGATGCGCAAGCGGCGCTCGGGCTGCTGCACGTGCGGGATCGCCAATGGGCGAGCGCAGAAGCCGCCTTCCTGCAGGCACTCAAGATCGACCCGAGCCAGGGGTCGCTCTATGTTGACTACGCGGTGGCGTTGCTACTGCCGCTTGGACGTGTGGACGACGCTCTGGACGTGGTGGCCAGAGCGCGTGCCGTGGCGCCGCTGTCGCTCGACGTCCGGCGATCCCTGGCGCTCATGCAGATCGAAGCCGGCCTCTACGACGAAGCCATCAAGAGCGCCCAATGGGTGTTGCAGCAGGATCCGGACTTCCCGTTCGCCGATGCCCAGCTCGGCCGGGCGCTGATCCTGTCCGGGCGTCCCGATGACGCCCTCCCGTACTTCTCGCGCAAGCCGGAATACTCGGTCTTTCTCGGCTACCTGTATGCCGTCACGGGCCGGCGCGACGAGGCCGAGGCGCTGGCAGCCGGGTTCCCGCCGGCGCGCCAATTCTGGATTTACGCCGGCCTCGGGGACAAGGATCGCGCCTTCGAGGCGCTCGACCGCGCGGTGACGATCAACCCGCACTCGTGGCGGGTTGCCACCTGGATGAACCGGGCGGAGATGAAGATCCTGCGCGGCGATCCGCGCTTTCAGGCGATCCGGCGGCGCCTCGGCCTGCCGGAAAAATAGAAACCGCTACCAGTCGAGCCGGAAACCCACACGCGCGATGCACGGCGGGACGATGACGAGCGGCTGCAGGAAGGTCGCGGTCTCCCAACTCAAGTTCTGCTCAGGGTTCGCGTTGAAGGCGTTGAAGACGTCCACGAACCCCGTCAGACGACGACCGCCGGGCAGGCGGATGACCTTCTCGACGCGGACGTCCACGAGCGTGACGTGACGCTGGCGCCTCGTGCCGACCGGCTCGGCAAGAACGCGAATCGTGCCGTAGTTGAGCGTGGTCCTGAGCGTGCGGCCGAACGGCTGGCCGGACTGGTGCCTGACGAACGGCGTGACGAACAGTCCCCACGGACCGGCGTACGTACCGTGGGCCTTGAAGGACCAGTCACGATAGACATGGCGGCCGCGCGCGTCCGTATTGATGAGGTCGTTCGGCGTCGCCGGGTACTCGTTGGCTCGCACCGGCTGCCCGAGATACCCGCCCGCGTGGTCGCGGTTCCACATGTGCGCAAACGACGCGAGGAGCGACCAGCGCCGGCTGAACCGCCGCCGCGCCACTACTTCCCATGTCAGGGTCTCGCTGTCACCGTACGGCGCATTCCGAACGACGATCCCGCTTTGTCCGACGAGGTCCGGGCGTAGCTCGAAGACCCGGATGTCCGCGCCGTCGTCGCTGGTTCCAAATGCGGCGTCAGGTCCCGGATCTCGCCGCGTCACGGGGACCGTGAAGGCCTCGAACGGCCAGGAGGCTCGCTGACGCCCGCCCTGCTGCCGTTCGCCACGCCAGACCAGGCCGGTTCCGACGAAAAGACCGGCGACGGCCTCCTGATCCACGCGGACGGTCCACTCGCGAAGGTACGCCAGCTCGAGGTTCGGGTCGATTGACCCTTCAGACTCGCCTCCGCGTGTCTCCAGCAGATCGAACTCCTCGCCCGGCTGCCACAGGCGGTCGCCATTCGCATCCGCCCATTTGAACCGCTGCCACCACACACGCCCATTCCTGTTCACGTTGAACCCCAGGTCGAGCCCAGGCGGCAGCCAGTAAGTACCGTAGCTCGTCTTGAAGACCGTCCGGCCGTCTCCACTGAGGTCGACGATCGCGGCGAGCCGCGGCGCGGCCGCATTCCAGGCGGCGACGTTCGGCACGGCGTCGAACAGCCGCGGCGTCGGGTTGAAGCGGCCGGCCGGATGCGCCTGCGAAGGGAGGAAGACACGGAAGCGATCGAAGCGGACGCCCAGGTTGATGGTCACGCGATCGTGGACCTGCCACCTGTCACTGGCGTAGGCCGCGTACCACGACTGTCCGCTCTCGGACCTCGAGGGCGTCTGAAAGAGGTAGACCTGGCGCGGCGTGCCGTTCTCGGTCACGTGCAGCACGTCGCCAGGGTACGCATGCAGCCAGCGCTCGGCGACTGTCCACCGCTGAAGCTGAACGCCCGCCGTGAGCTCGTGGCGCCCGCCCCAGCCCTCCCGGAGGTAGCTGACCGATCCGTACGCCTCATCGACTCGGGGGTCTTCACGCCAGTCGCGGTTTCCGCCCGAAACCTCGGGCCGCAACAGATCTTCCGTTCGTGGCGACGAGCCGTTTGGGCGTTCGGCGCGACTCCTGGCGAACTGGCCTACGCGCGCTTCGACGTATACCGCTCGACCGGCGATGGCGTTCCACTCGGCTTTCCAGACCAGTCCGGTGGCCAACTGATCCAGCGTAGAGTCGACGCTCGTGTTCAGCGCTGTGGATGGGCTGAGGAACCCGTCGAGCCGGATTGGCTGCCGGTGGCGGCCGCCCTGCGCGAACCCGACGATCTGGTGGCCGTCCCTGATGCGCCACGTGGCTTTGCCCATGATCGACGTCACGCGGTTATCGATCGGTGCCACCGGGAAGCTGACCTGTCGTGCCGACGACCCATGGTCGCGCACCGACCCGTACCACCACAGCAGATCTCTCCGGATATACCCGCCGATATCGCCGTTCACGTCGTGATACTGGAGCAGCCGGTTCGTCTCGCTCGCCGGCAGCCCGTCGGCGACCGGCGCACCGCGTCCCGCCTGATTGGCGTCGATGTTGTGCCCTTGCCAGGCAGGATTCTCGTAGCCGGCGTACGCCGTGCCCGTGTAGCGATTCCCACCGGACTTGGTGACGACCTGCAGCTGGACACCCGGCGCCTTCGCCTCCGGGCCGAAGGCGCCGGTGCCGACCGAGACGTCGGCGAAGGTGCCGTAGTCGAGCAGCCAGCCGGGCGGGTTGCTCCCGACGACAGCGATGCCTTCGATCATCGCGGCGCTGTAGCCGTTCGTCCCATACGCGCTCCACGGGCCCGGGGCGAAGGCCGTGCTCCCCCCGACGTCAGAACGCGTGAGCTGCACGGCCGGCGCTGCCGCGAGAATCGCAGCCAGTGTCCTGTTGCCGGGAAGACGGGCCAGCTCGCTGGCGTCGAAGACAGTCGAAATATTGGTGGAGCGCCGGTCGACGACGGCCGCGCCGCCCTCGACGGTCACGGTTTGCTGGTGCCGGGCCGGGCCGAGTGTGACGTTCACCGTCCTCGTGACGCCCAGGCTCACGACAATGCCCTCGCGCCGCGCGGTTTCGAAGCCGTCGAACGCGAACGTCAACACGTACCGGCCGGGAGCGAGCGTCGGAAAGCGATAAGAGCCGTCCTGCGCCGACGTCTTCTCAGAAGCGACCAGCAGCGAATCGCCGGCCGCGGTGACGATCACGCCTGCGAGAACCGCTCCGGTCGTATCCAGCACTCGGCCCTCGGCGGCGCCGGTCGTCGTGCCGATCGTCTGGGCAAGTCCGGCCGGCGCGTGCAGAAGCACACACAGCATGAACTGAACGAGAACGCTGCGCGGTCGGACCACGTTCCTCCCCTCGCTTCGCCAGCCGCCCTGGATCGGTGGGGACATTCTAGGAGAAAACACCAGGGAGGACCGGGATCGGACGGCCCGGCGTCCGCCGGCAGCCTTGTCCGGTTGTCGGCGCGATGGTGTTTTGACCTGTATGGCAGACGCATCGCTGAATCAATGGCGGCGCCAAACGGCGCTTGCGCTTTCCGCAGTCTTCGGAGTCCTGCTCGTCTCGTGCGACGAGCGTGCCCTGCCGACGCAGCCGACCGGTAGGGGGTCATTAGTACCACAGGGCCCGCAGGCAACACGATCCACCGGTCCGATCGCGTTCGTGAGCGACCGCGATGGCACAGAAAGGATCTACCTCGCCAATGAGGACGGCTCAGTCGTCACGCCACTGGTCGCGACGAAGACGGAATCCAGGTTTGTGCTCAGCATGCCCGCGTGGGCGAAAGACGGACGTCAGATTGCCTACTCGACAGGGCGGGACATCCGTGTGATTGGCGTGGACGGCTCCGGCGATCGTGTCATTGCCCGTGGCATGTTCCCGGCGTGGTCGCCAGACGGACGGACGCTCGTGTTCAGGGGGACCTCCTCCAGCGGCACCAGGCTCGAACTCGTGAATGTTGATGGCTCGAACCTGCGTACCCTGCTCGACGACGGTGGGTATGCCTCGTACCCGAAATGGTCACCGGACGGTCAGAAGATCCTCTACGTGATGGATGCCGGATATGTCGAGACATGCTTTGGGCTGTGGACCGTGAACGCCGACGGCTCCGGCGCACGGCAGCTCGGCGGGCCGGGCGTTGGTCCCCTTGGTCGCCCCACGGGCTGGTGCGTGGGGGAGACCCTAAATGACGGCCTGTGGCCAGCCTGGTCGCCTGACGGCTCCGAGATTGCCTTCGTGAGCGCGCTTTCCATCCACGTCGTCCGGGCCGATGGCTCCGGCCGACGTCTTCGAGTGCCCGCTCCCGCGGCCCATCCGGACTGGACGCCGGACGGACGGCTGATCTACACGAAGGGTCCGTGGGATGGTCCCAGGAGGATCTTCATCAGCGACGGCGGTACCGAGCGACAACTGATCCCGGATGCGACGGCGCCGGCTCGCCCGTCGTACAGCGACAGCCAGGCCGTGTGGCTGAGGTAGGTGCAACACGGTGCCCATCGTCACGCTGGAGCATCTCGTTGGGGGTCATGAGGCGCGAGGAAACCATGCTATCTGGATCCAGTCGCTCGAATCTCGGCATTCTGCTTGTATTCATCGGCCTTTTGGCGGCCTGCGGTGATGACAAGTCGCCAACGGGTCCCACGCCACCCAACCCCAATGTCGGACCAATCGGACCACCACCCGGCCAGCCGGCGTTAACCAGGCTCCGTGTTGACGGGCCCTCGCAGCTCCCGCCCGGCGAAAGCGCGCAGTACACCGCTATCGCCACCTTCGCTGACGGATCGAGTCGCGATGTTACGCGTGAGGCAAAGTGGAGCACGACGAATGAGTCGGTGCTCGCAGTGACCGGCCAGGGCCTCGTGACAGCTCGCTCCGCCGGAGAAGCGACTGTACACGCCGACTTCGGGAACGCCGGCTATCTCGCTCAGGGACGGACGGTCCTCGCCGTGCCGGCCGGACGATTCAGGTTCAGCGTGAGTGTGACGGAAGACCAGGTGACGGCGCCGATCCTCAATGCGCGCGTCGAGGTCATTTCAGAACCTGGCGGACTCTCGGGGACGACAAACTGGGACGGCGGAGTCACGCTGTATGGCGTACCTCCGGATTTTCAGCTGCGAGTCACGAAAGACGGCTACCAACCGCTCGTGCAGTCGATTCACCTCACTCCGCAAAAATGCTGCGCGGTTTGGTTGCAGATGGTTCCGACAGGTGAGCGGATCGATCTTCGCGGCCGGTACCAATTGACGATCAGCAGCGGCACTTGCACGAGCGGCGGCGGGCTGCCCGACGCGGTGAAGACCCGCACGTACACCGCGAGGATCTGGAACGCCGGCTTGATGGCGCACGTCGAGCTTCGCGGAGCCGATTTCGCCGTCGAGTGGTGTCCCATCTGCAATGAAACCAGAGGGAATGGCTTCATGGGCCAGTACCAGGCCCTCGACGGCCGCTTCACACTGATCGAGTACGGTCCTCCGGAGGAAGATGCGTCCTACGAAACCCGTGGCGTCTATCCGAATGTTGCGGAGCGTCTGCCTGACGGCAGGTTGCTGTCCATCTCCGGCCGCGCGATCGTCACGCCAACGGCTCAGGGGTTCTCGGGAACGCTGGACGGATCGATCGCCATCTACGATTCGCTTTCTATCCTGAACAGAGCAGGCCGGGTGCTCGCGTCGTGCAGATCCGCCACGCACGCGTTCACCCTCGTCCGCTAGAGCCGTCCTCGCGGCCTCCGTCCGCCGGCAGCCTTGTCCGGTTGTCGCTCCCACGGTGTTTTGACCGGGTATGACAGGCACATCGCAGAATCGATGGCGGCGTCAGACGGTAGTCGCGGGTTCGGTGGTCCTCGGGCTCCTGCTCGTTTCGTGCGACGAGCGCGCCCTGCCGACGCAGCCCACCGGCCCGACACCGGGCCCGCAGGCTCCACGATCCACCGGTCCCATTGCGTTCGTGAGCGACCGCGATGGCACGGACCGGATCTACCTCGCCAATGAGGACGGCTCGGTGGTCACGCCGCTGGCCGTGGGCTCGCAGCCCGCGTGGGCCAAGGACGGACGTCAGATTGCGTTTTCGGCAGGGCTGAACATCCATGTGATTGGCGTGGACGGCTCCGGCGATCGCGTCATTGCCGGCCGTGGCCAGGAACCGGCGTGGTCGCCGGACGGACGGTCGCTCGTGTTCTTGAGCTGGCGCGGCGACTCCGAGATCGACGTCGTGAACCTCGACGGCTCGAACCGGCGTTCCCTATTCAACAGCGGTGGCTATGGCTCGGCCCGTCCGAAATGGTCACCGGACGGACAGCGGATTTTGTTCGTCATGGGCACGTCGTATCAGGACTGGTGCTTTGGGTTGTGGACCATGAACGCCGACGGCTCCGGCGCCCGGCAGCTCGGCGGGCCGGGCGTTGGTCGCCCCTCGGCCAGTTGCTGATTCGCAGAGGAGGCCTCCCTCAGTGACGGCAACTGGCCAGCCTGGTCGCCTGACGGCTCCGAGATTGCCTTCGTGAGCGATAGAGGGGGGTCAGCCCAGTTTTCCATCCACGTCGTCCGGGCGGATGGCTCCGGCCGGCATCTTCGAGTGCCAGCTCCCGCCTTCGATCCGGACTGGACGCCGGATGGACGGCTGATTTACACGAAGGGTCCGCACGATGGTCCCAGGAGGATCTTCATAAGCGACGGCGGTACCGAGCGACAACTGATCCCGGACGCGACCGCACCGGTACGTCCGTCGTACCGCGACAGCCAGGCCGTGTGGCTGAGGTAGGCGCTCGTTCGAATCGGCCCGGGCATCGCGATTCGCACAGCACCCCTGGTCGACTACTATGAACTCCTGCTCAGATAGAGGCGTGGCCTGATCGAGGACGACACATGGATGGTCTGCTCCACGATCTTCGCAACGGCCTGCGCCAGGTCAGGCGCACACCCGTTCTGACGTTCGTGATCGCCGGGGTGCTGGCGATCGGTATCGGCGCGAACACCGCCCTCCTCACGCTGCTGGACGCGCTGCTGTTGCGCGCCCCGGCTGGCGTAGAAGACGGGCGTGGTCTCGTACGTGTCTCATCACTGATCCGCATCAGCGCGAGCCGTGATCCGTTCTCAGGAGGCATGTCCTACCCCGACTTCCTCGCGTTTCGGGAGCGCCGCGACGTCTTCGCCGGTCTGGCGGCTGCACGGACGCTGCGGGTGGCTGTCGGGGGTGAACGGGGCACGACACCGCGCCTGGCGACGCTGGTCAGTTCCGAGTACTTCTCGGTGTTGCAACCGCGGCTTGCACTAGGCAGCGTGTTCGTGCCCGAAGACGACGAGCGCCCGCCGCCGCGCGCGCAGGCCGTGTTGAGTCATTCGTTTTGGACGCGCGAGGTGGGCGGCCGCGAGGACGTGGTCGGACGTGCAATCGACGTCAACGGCGTACCCGTGACGGTGATCGGCGTGACGGCGGACCCTTTCGTCGGCGTCGGGGTGCCGGACGATGACGAGCTTCCCGACATGTGGCTGCCGGTGTCGCTGCAATCGACGCTGTTCCCGGAAGGCGGCGGCGTGCGCGCCTCGCGCGAATCGACGAGGTTCAATGTATACGGGCGGCTCGCGTCGGCGATGACGCTCGACGGCGCGACTGCCGCGGCAGCGACGATCGCGGCTCGCCTCGAGCCCATGAGCCCGCCGCGGGACAGTCCGTACCGGCGCGTCGGCGTCCGGGTCAGCCGGCTGCGCGCCGAGGAATCCGCAGGCGATGTCCTGGCTACGGTTGGCCTGGCTGGGGGGCTGTTGAGCGGGCTGCTGCTGTTGCTCGCCTGCGCCAACGCCAGCAATCTGCTTCTCGCGCACGCCGTCGTCCGGCGCCGGGAGATCGGCGTCAAGCTCGCGCTCGGCGCGAGTCGGGGGCGCATCGTGCGCCAGCTTCTGACGGAAGCGCTGTTGATCGCATTGCTCGCCGCCGCGATCGGATTCGTGCTCCTGGTCTGGCTGCGGACCGTGTTCGAGGGCGTGCTCACGTTCGCGATCGATCTTTCGCCTCGGCCGCACGTGCTCCTCGTGACAGCCGGCATTGCCGTGCTGACCGGAATCGCGTTCGGCGTTGTCCCGGCACTGCACGGAACGCAGGCGAGCGTGTCGGACACGCTGAAAACGGGTGGCGCCGGCATTGACCTGCGGAGGTCACGGCTGCTGCGAGCGTTTGTCGTCGCGCAGGTCACGCTCAGCCTGCCGCTGCTGATGACCGCGGCGTTGTTCGGCGCGACCATCCATTCGTGGAACCGGGCGGACCTCGGCTTCACGGCCAGCGAGGACGTGCTGGGTGTGAAATTCGATTTCGATCTGGCCGGTTACACGGCGGAGCGTGCGGACGCGTCGATCGAGGCCTTACGGGAACGCGTCGCAACACTGCCCGGCGTGCGGGCAGTCGCAGTCGCGAGCTACTCGCCATTGTTCGGCGGCACCCTGCGTCGCGTGGAGTTGCCTTCCAGAGAAGCCACCAGGCACGACGTTTCGCGCTTGCGCGTCGTCGAAGCGGATCCTGCGTACTTCACCGCATTGGGAATACCGATCGTGCGTGGACGCGGCCTCGATGACGGTGACGTCGTGGGCGCGCCGCTGGTTGCGGTGGTGGGCGAGGACTTCGCGCGCGCGGTGTGGCCGGGCGACGACCCGCTCGGCCGCACAGTGCACACGAGTGTCGACACGACACGCACGCCCGTGGCGGTCACGGTGGTCGGCGTTGCGGGCGCCGTTCGCTCGTCGCCAGATGGATCCAACGATTACCGCTATGCATACGTGGCGAGGAGGCAGATCCCCCACAGATCGGCCGGCCTGCTCGTCCTGCGGACATCCGGTGATGCGGCCGGGCTCATACCGGCTCTTCGCAGGAGCATCCTGCAGCTCGATTCCCGGCTACCGATCGCCGCACTGCAGACCTTCGAGCAGGCGCGGCGCGCAGGCCTGAGAGAAATGCTGGGCGTCGTCGCGATCGCTCGCGCCGCGGCGTGGCTTGCGCTCGGGCTGGCGTGCCTCGGTGTCTACTCCATTGTCGCGTTCACCGTGGCGCAACGGGGTCGCGAAGTGGCGATTCGGATGGCACTCGGCGCACGGGCATCCACCGTTATCACGCTGTTCGTGCGACAGGGTACCCAACTGGCGCTGTACGGCATCGTCCTCGGCGTACCATTCGGCCTGGCGGTCCGGCTCGCGTTGAGCAACGCGTTGGGTGCCGTCGGGTTCTCCACGGGGACGGTGTTGACGCTCGCAGGGGTCGCGCTCATTCTGCTGCTGACGGCGACGGCAGCCAGCCTCCTTCCAGCCCGGCGAGCCGC
Source organism: Vicinamibacterales bacterium (assembly GCA_035633215.1). Taxonomy (GTDB): domain Bacteria; phylum Acidobacteriota; class Vicinamibacteria; order Vicinamibacterales; family SCN-69-37; genus DASQFI01. The sequence goes on from DASQFI010000010.1 coordinate 16,468, forward strand.
GCGCGTGCAACCGATCCACCTGCTGCGCGCGGAGTGATCCAGCGGTTCACCTCAACGGTCGCCATGTAGGCGCCTCACCAAGCCACATGTCCGTACAATCCACGGCGATCCCGGTGGCGCTCGCTTGGCACGCGTCTCGGCCCCTATGAAGTCGCCGCCCTGATCGGCGCGGCAAGAATGGGTTGAGATCTGTGTACAGGGTGTTTGCGTCCCGAATTCGCCGCAGCCCGGTGCATGCAAGAATTCGGGCTATTGAGGTCTTGCTGTATGAATTCCGCCGCCGGTATCCGTTCACTTCTGTGGCTCAGGACAATTACCGTTGCGCTTATCACATCAGCCGCCTGGGGCTGTGGCGGCTCGAATCCGAGTCCAACTTCGCCCGGAGATCGGCTGCGAGCCTAGGCGAGGCATCTAACGAAGTCCGATTCTTTATCGTTGATCTCAGGGACTTCGTCGAAGCACTTCTGCTGGGCACTGGGCCCTACAAGTCGCAGCTCGACGGCGGCTGTGGATTCGCCACATGCGACGTGCTGAATGGGTTTGCGCGCGGAGTCACCGTGCGCGGCCGAGCGTGGTCGGGCTTTGCCGGTGCAAACTGGACGCAATTCGAGGCGTCCTGTCACAGATCCCTGCGGCGACAGACGACGTCGCCGGGGGTTCGTCAGCCACCGCACGTGCCGGCAGCCCCATTCGACGAGCTTCGTCGCCGCGCGCGCGCTGGCGGCCTCAAGCGCGAACGCGGCCAGCACGCGACGACGAACACGCGATCGATCCGCCGGCCCTTCGAGAAACTTCGGCGTGACTCGTTCGAGATCGCGCTCGAGCGGCCGGACATCGGCGACGGATGTGAGCCGCGCCGCCACTTCTGTATAGTGGCCCGCGCTGTGCTCGCCGAACCATTCCTCGACCCACGCTCGTTGAGCGCCAGGCGCCGGGATCGGACGCGGCCTCCGTCGGCCGGCAGCCTTGTCCGGTTGTCGCCCCCACGGTGTTTTGACCGGGTATGACAGGCACGTCGCAGAATCGATGGCGGCGTCAGGCGGTAGTCGCGGGTTCGGCGGTCCTCGGGCTTCTGCTCCTCGTCTCGTGCGACAAACGGGCGCTGCCCACGCAGCCCACTGGCTCGGAGACCCCGTCACCGGGTCCGCAGGGTCAACGATCCACCGGTCCCATTGCGTTCGTGAGCGACCGCGATGGCGCCGACTGGATCTACCTCGCCAATGAGGACGGCTCGGCGGTCACGCGGCTGGTCAGGGGCAGCCAGCCCGCGTGGGCGAAGGACGGACGTCAGATTGCGTTCTCGGCAGGGCCGAACATCCGCGTGATTGGCGTGGACGGCTCCGGCGATCGCGTCATTGCCGGCCGTGGCCAGAATCCGTCGTGGTCGCCAGACGGAAGGTCGCTCGTATTCGCGGCGTACTACTCCGGCCCGTCCAGGCTCGAACTCGTGAACGTTGACGGCTCCAACCGGCGCTCCCTGTTGGACGACGGGTATGCCTGGCTCCCGAAATGGTCACCGGACGGACAGAGGATCCTCTACGTCAACGATGGCGGGTTTATCGACTCGTGCTTTGGGCTGTGGACCGTGAACGCCGACGGCTCCGACGCCCGGCAGCTCGGCGGGCCGGGCATTGGTCGCCCCTCGGCCAGTTGCTGGTTCGGAGGGGAGGCCTCGCTCAGTGACGGCACCTGGCCGGCCTGGTCGGCCTGATGGCTCCGAGATTGCTTTCGTGTGCGATAGAGGGGGCGGGTCAGCCCAGTTTTCCATTCACGTCGTCCGGGCGGATGGCTCCGGCCGGCGTCTTCGAGTGCCCGCTCCCGCGACCTATCCGGACTGGACGCCGGACGGACGGCTGATCTACACGAAGGGTCCGCACGATGGTTCCAGGCGGATCTTCATCAGCGACGGCGGCACCGAGCGTCAACTGATCCCGGACGCGACCGCACCGGTACGTCCGTCGTACCACGACAGCCAGGCCGTGTGGCTGAGGTAGGCGCAGCGGAGGAGTCCTGTTGTGCCGGCTGTGCGGCGGCTACTTTCTCTCGAAGGAGAACACGGTGCCCATCGTCACGCTGGAGCAGGTCCGCGGCATCGGCCGGAAGAAGGCGGCGCGAATGGGAGCTTGTGGACGGAGTGCCATTTCGAGTGCCATCGCGCCGCCGGCCAGCGCAAACCGACACAGTTCAGCGAACGCTGGCGCGAACCAGAGAGCTCCCAGCCAAGTTCGACCACCGGGTCGCATTCGAGACGATCGGTTTACGTCGCGTCGAGACACTCGCGCCACAATCGCGGCACCAGGTCGGCAGCGGAGGGAATATCACGAATCGCGTCGACACCTCGCCCTGCCCACAGCGGCAGTTCGGAGACCTTGCCGCGATCATTAGGGCCGGGAGCGCCGATCGCGTAGCGCCGTTTGCTCAATCCCGTGACGGCGTTGGTCGTCAGCACCTCGCCCTCGCCGGGGCGCTTGCCGGGCGCCGGACAGCCGGCGGCTTCCCACATGTCGACAGTACGGTTCCGCAGCGTTCGTCCGGCCGCGTTCGGCCAGCCGTCCTGAAAGCAAATCGACAGGACCGTGTCGCTCGCCTTCGCGCGATTGAGCGCCGCCTTGTACTCGTCGTGCGCCTGTGCCTCCCTGGTCGCGATAAACCGGGTACCAACGAGCACGCCCGACGCGCCCGCGAGCAGGGCCTGTCGAATATGCGCGCCGTTGGCGATCCCGCCGGCCGCGAGCACCGGAACCTTCTTCGCTTCCTCAACCACCGCGGGCAGCATGTCGTACAGCGCACTCAGAGCCTGGACGTGACCGCCCGCTTCGATACCCTGACAAATCAGATAATCCACCCCAAGGTCGAGCGCGCGGCGAGCGCCGTCGACGTTCGAGATCTGGATGCCCATCTTCGCGTTCGCCGTTCGGACCGCCGCGACCGCATCCGCGCGAGGAAAGCCCCATGCGAATTGAACAGCCGGTACTCCAGTTTCGAGCGCGATGGGCAGGGTGAGCGGATCGAACGCGAGCAGGTAGTTGATCGCGAACAGCCGGTTCGTGCCGGCTTTGACGCGGCGCACGCGCTCGCGGACTACGTCGGCGGCCATCGCCGTGCCTGTTCCAATCGCGCCAAATCCTCCGGCGTTCGACACGGCCATGGCGAGCTCGGGTCCCGCGAACGCTCCCATGCCCGCGTTGAAGATCGGGAATTTCAAGTTGAACGCGGTCATCAGCGCCGCCGCACGCGCCGTGGGCATCGCCACGCTTTGCGAACCCGCTGTCGTCGGCGACGCGCCGGCCAGCGCAGCGGCAGCAGCCTGCTTGAGGAACTCGCGGCGATCCGTGGGCATGGGCGCGCCCTCCTCAGAGCAAGGCGATTATAGACCTCGTCTTAGCCCTCACGCAGCACCGAGGCCGGACTAATCTTGAGCGCACGTCTCGCCGGCAAATAACACGCGAGGAGCGCGACCGCGATCAACCCGGCGCAGACCGCGGCCAGCGTCGCGGGATCGCTCGGCTCGATGCCGAACAGCTGCGCGCGCAGCACACCGCCCATCGCCAGCGCGCCGGCGAGGCCAAGCGACGCGCCGATGACGGCGAGCAGCAGACCCTGCCTGAACACGAGACCGAGCACCGACGTGGATTCCGCACCAAGCGCCAGCCGGATGCCGAACTCGCGCGCGCGCTGCTGGGCGGCGTGACTCACCACGCCATAAATGCCGGTGGCCGCCAGCAGAAGACCGATGAGCGCGAATCCGCCGACGATGTTGAGCGACAGACGACGCCCGCTCAGTGACTCCGACATCAGCGCGCTCATCGTTCGAACACGCGAAACCGGTCGAACCGGTCGAAGGCACCGACAGGTGCCCGGGTGGGGATTCCAGGGCCGCTCAGGTGGCGCAACCAGTCGTGTTCCCGTCAGCCCCGCCGCGCCGCCTCGATGGTGGCGATGTCGATCTTCTGCATCGGCATCATCGCGTCGAAGGCACGCGTGGCCTCGTCGCCACCAGCCGCAAGCGCATCGGTTAACGCGCGCGGGGTGATCTGCCAGGAGAGGCCCCAGCGGTCCTTGCACCAACCGCACTGGCTTTCCTGGCCGCCATTGCCGACGATCGCATTCCAGTAGCGGTCCGTCTCTTCCTGATTGTCCGTCGCGATCTGGAAGGAAAAGGCCTCGCTGTGCCTGAACTCCGGGCCGCCGTTGAGGCCGAGACAGGGAATGCCCAGAACGGTGAACTCCACCGTCAGCACATCGCCCTCCTTGCCGCCCGGGTAGTCACCGGGCGCCTTTTGCACCGCGGTCACTTTGCTATCCGGAAAGCCACCTTATCACCGCACGGAGGCCGGCCTCCGGTATCGCAGGCTTCGGCGAGTCTATGCAAGTTTTGGACAGCTTGCCGAACCGGCTGCGGTCCGGCTGCGATCCGGCGCTATGGTGTGCTTCCGATTTATACGGCGGTCACAAGCCAGTTGCGGAAATCGTCCCTTACAGCCAGCCAGCACTTTTCTGATCGCCCGCGCCGACGTTCGTCCATTCCCTGCCCGCGCCGGCGGTGATGTCCACCTGGCACCGCAACCCGAGTTCGTCACAGAGATCATGCACTCACCCCGACCCTCCCCGAGTACAGGGGAGGGAACCAGACAGCGAGCGCAACGACGGGAGTGCACTCCCATGACCACGCGATCATTCACTCTTGCTCGTCTCCGACGGCATCGGGAAGCGTTCTTGAATCCACGCTTGCCAGAGCGGTGTCTCGCGGGCGACGGTCCCGGCCGCCTGATCGCCGTAAAGGTAGAGGTTCAGCGCAACCATGCTCTGGCCGCCGAAGTTGAAGGCGCCAAGGGCGGCTACGCCCGGCCCCGGCTTGTCGAGCCGCAGCAGGGCGTCGTACGGACTCTGGCTGACGTACTCCGCCAGGCCGCTGAGCGCCGGGACACCCGCGGGCGCCGTCCAACGCTGCCCGACGCTCAAGCCTTTCAGTCCCAATGCCGCGGTCAGCGTTTCCCAGGCCTCCGCTTCGGTTCCCGCGACGGGAGCCACGAACTGCATGATCGCGGAGCGTTGGCCGCGGAAGTGCGTGAGATAGATCCGCAGGGTGCGGAAGAAGCCGGGCCAGCCGAATTCGGTGCTTTCAAGCTGGTTGTCCCAGTCGTCGGTGCTGGCGAAGAGGCTATGCACCACACGGACGAGGCACACACCACCCGCGCGCGCTTCGACGCTCCACTCGGTTGCGATGGGCGGCGAGCCACCCCAGCCCTCGCCCTGCGCGGCAAACATCCGCGGCGGATCCCAGGCCGTCACGGCAGAACGGGACTCCATGCCCGGGCCGAAATTCGACGTCACCGCGACGGGCTTTCCGTCGCTCTCCTCGAACTCCGTCGGCACGAACCAGGACGAGATACCAGGCCCGGTGGCAATGGCCTGCCACACTTCCTCCGGCGTGCCGGGGACCTCGACTTCGACCTGGACTGAACGGCGTCCGGAGGCTTCTTTCTTCACGCTCATGATGGCTCCTTAGAAAATGCGGGGGGACTTCGTCCCCGCCGCCCCCCTTACGCGCTCGCTCGCGGGGGCCCCAAAGCCCCGCTCCGCTCGCGCGGCTCACTCGCACGGCTCGTTCGCACGGCTCACGCCTCGTTCTTGGCATCGGATTTCTGCGGCAGAGGGTGCGCCACGACCACCAGGCGATGCGCGCGGCCGCCGGCGGCGGATTCATCGTGGTACTTCGAAACCAGTTTCGTGATGGCCTCGGTGAGTTCGTTGCTGAAAGCCGCCCGGTCTGTCGCCGACCGGAAGCGAACCTCGGTATCCACCGCCAGGGTCGCCAGGCGTTTGCGCGCCTCTTTCGCACGACGAACAAGGTCGCCCACCTCGCGGACGACCCGTGCGCCCAGGGCGATGAGATAGCTCGCGGACAGCCTATCGATTTCCCGGTTCGGATTCGCGGCGACCGGGCCCAAGGCGCTCGGCGATACGACGTAGGAAGCGGCCGTCGCCACGAGCAGCCGTTCCGTCAGCCCGCCCCACTTGCGTTCCTGGGCCAGCCGCACCAGCCCGTGCGCCTCCAGCGCGTGCAGGTGGTAGTTGACTTTCTGCCGAGCCAGGCCAACCCGCGTGGCCAACGTCGCCGCCGAGGCGGGCGCGGCCAGCTCGGAGAGGAGTCGACTCCGCACGGGCTCCAAAGCCACCGTCGCCGCTGCCGGATCATCGATGACTTGGATGTCGAGCACGAGGAGATGGTAGTGTTGACAACTTTTGTTGTCAAGGATGGTTCAAGGCTTTTTCTTACGAATTTGCAGAGTCGATGTCGTGGCCGCAGCGCGGTCACCAGCCTTGACAAGCAGTACGGACGTGCGCGTTGATGTTTGACATGCCACGTCCCTCGAACAAGGAAAAGTTGCTCACCGATGGGCTGCAATTGGTACACCAGCGCGGGTTTGGGGCGACTAGCGTGCGCGACATCACCCAGGCTGCCGGCGTGCCGCAGGGGTCGTTCACCAACCATTTCGCTTCGAAGGAAGCATTTGGGCTCGAGATCCTTGAGCGCTACCGAGAGATGACGAGCGCTGCCGTCAGGGCGACTCTGCGAAACGATCGGCTGCCGCCGCTTCGCCGGTTGCGAGCTTGGATCAGTGGTCAGCTCGAGTACCTCCGTAAGGAGGACATGCGTCGAGGGTGTCTGTACGGAAACCTCAGTGCGGAGGCGAGCGAGGCAAGCGACGCGATTCGCTTTCGTGTCGCCTCAGTGTTCGCGGAGAACCAAGCATCGGTAGCCTACTGCCTGGAAGCGGCGATTGATGCCGGCGAGCTGGCGCCCAATACCGACGTACAGGAGCTCGCCGGCTTCATCGTCAGCTCGCTCCAAGGCGCCATTCTCGTGGCGAAGTCGCAGCGTAGTCCGATCCCGGTACAACGCTTCGAGCGCGTCCTCTTTCAGCACCTGCTTCCTCAGGACGCTCCGGCATCGAAGCGGCGTCGCCACCGCGTTGCTCGCTGAATCGACTTCTGGGTTCGAATCGGCTTCGAGTTGACACTTCAAATACGTTCGTACATATTCAATCATTGAGACTGCTGGTGTAAACGTCAATGAGCGACAACAAAGACTTCGTTCTCACGGCATTCGAAACGCTGTTCAACAAGCGTGATTACGAAACAGCCGCGACATTCTGGTCACCCGATTACATTCAACACAGCGCGCACATCCCACCGGGAAGAGACGGGCTCTTCAACCTCGTAAGAGCGGCTCCGCGGGAGCTGCGGTACGAAAATCACGTGACTGTCGCCGACGGCGACTACGTTTTGCTGCACGGCCGTTTTACTAACAACGGAAGGTCACGGGCCTGGGTCGCCGGTGACGTCATCAGGGTTGCGAACGGCGTCATTGTCGAGCACTGGGACACTCTCCAAGACGAAGTCACGCGCGAGGAGTCGAAGAGCGGACTCCCGATGTTTGGAGACCGCTTCCCGACGGCCCAACCGGACCTCACCGTGGAAAGGGCGAGCAGGATCGTCGCGCCGCTCTACGAGGCATTGAACCAGCCCCAAAAGAAGGACGTTCATGCCCTTCTCGCGCAGGCCTGCCACGCGGACTACAAGTCCTATTCGACCAACGATGAGTGGCTATCGCGCGATGCGCTCGGGGAAGTGTTCAAACAGATCGGCGTGAGCGTTCCCGACCTGGCCTGGAGCGTCACGGACATCATGGTCTCGGGCGATCGCGTGATCGTGCGAGGCGAAGCGACCGGAACCCCGGTGGGTGAGCTCTTCGGCGCTCGCCCTACCGGCCGAAGCTTCAAAACGATGGCCCTCGATGTGTTCACCGTAAGGGGCGACAAGCTCGCGTCTGCGTATCACGTCGAGAACTGGGTGGGCGCGATTCAACAGATCCAGCGCCAGTCCCGAGACGTGTCCCCTTCGTAAGCCGTTCGACCGCGGCACGCGAGGAGACTCCGCTCGCGCTCAGGCGATGACAGGTGGTTGCCATGGACACGTTCACAGGTTCACAGCCGGATGCCCTGAAGTGGGAAGTGTTCGTGACCCCGGGCATACCCGTCGTTACTCCCGACCGCCCTTCGGGAGTACGAGAGACGTATTTCCAAGCGATGGCGTCGACCCTCATCTATGGGAAAAGCGACGCTCTCCTCGTCGATACCTTTATGACCATCGAGCAGGCCGGTGCCCTGGCAGATTGGGCCGCCTCCAAGAACAAGAACCTGACGACCATCTACATTACACATGGCCATGGAGACCATTGGTTTGGAGTTGGCACTCTTCTCGAGCGGTTTCCAAATGCCAGCGTCGTGGCGACGCCGAATACAGTCAAGGTGATGCGCCAGAATGCGTCCCCGGAGGCCCTCCGCACGGTTTGGGAGCCGGCATTCCCGCGTCAGATTCCCGACAACTTGGTGATCGCGAAAGAGCTCGAAGGCAACGTAATCGATCTGGAAGGGCACGAACTGATCGTCGTGGAGCTCGGTCACACCGACACCGATCATACGACGTGCTTGCATGTTCCTTCGATTGGGCTCGTGGTCGCAGGCGACGCTGCCTACAACGACGTCCACCTCTACCTTGCCGAGTCGAACGTGCAGAAGCGACAGGAGTGGATCGCGGCGCTCGACAAAATCGAGGCGCTCAACCCACGCGCGGTTGTCGCTACACACAAGCGACCGGAGAACGACGACAATCCGCGGATTATCGAAGAGACGCGAAAGTACATTCGCGACTTCGATCGGCTCGCGGAAACGACGAGGACCGCGCAAGAGCTCTACGACAAGATGCTGGAGCTTCATCCAAGCCGCATCAATCCCGGGTGGGCGCTGTGGAGCTCGGTGCGCGCGGTCAAGCCATAGAGTGGACCGGCAAGCATGCAGATGAAGCCCACGCTTACGGAGCGAAACAAGCAGCTGATGCTGAACGCCTTCGACACGCTCTTCAATCCGCGTGACTACGAAGTCGAGCCGGCACTCGTTTCTTAGCATTGGAGAGACCGATGTCAGCGATCAACACCGCGACCGCTCCCACGCAGTTCCTCCAGACGAATGGCCATTCCTACGCGTATCGGCGGTTCGGCAATGGCGCTGGGCTACCGTTGCTCTTCCTGCAGCACTTCACCGGGACGCTCGACAACTGGGATCCCTCGGTGACGGATCCGCTCGCCTCCGGACGGGAGGTCATCCTGTTCGACAACGCTGGCGTGGGGCGGTCCACCGGCGAGGTCCCGGACACAATTGCCGGAATGGCGGGAGACCCGACGGCCTTTCTTGAAGGACTTGGAATAGAGACGTGTGACGTGGTCGGGTACTCCCTCGGTGGGATGGTCGCGCTTCAGATGGTGCAGGACCGGCCATCGATCTTTCGGCGGATGGTTCTCGTCGGGACCGCCCCGCGAGGCGGCGAGGACATCATGCACCTCGAGAAACCGAGCCTGGCGAAGCGTATCCAGGATCCAACGAACCGAGGGTACGATGTCTTGAAGAAGATTTTCTTCACATCGTCGCCAGCGAGCCAGGCCGCAGGTGAGGCATTCATCCGGAGGCTCTCACAGCGAAAAGACGACCTCGATCCACCCTCGGGTCCGAAGGTGGCAAACGCGCAGATGGCGGCATTCCGTGAGTGGGAACAGTTCGAAGGCTCACGATTCGCTGAACTCAGGGCCATTCGTCATCCCACGCTCGTCGTGAACGGTGTCCACGACGAGATGATTCCCGTTTCCAACTCGTACCGATTGAACGAGAACCTGGGGAACGCTGTCCTGCTCACGTACCCCGACGCGGGACATGGCTCTCTATTCCAGTATCCGGAATCCTTCACGAGACATGCAACAGCGTTTCTGTCCTCCAATTCCGAGTCGGCCGCATTCTGACGTGCCTCGCATGTACGCAAAAGCAGCCACTGATGGGGTCGTTCTTGGGAAATATCTATGAAGACCTGGTTCATTACGGGCGTAAGTTCGGGGTTTGGTAAAGCGATTGCCGAAGCCGCCTGGGCCACAGGCGATCGCGTGGTCGGCACAGGGCAGGTCGCGCTCGCATGGCTGCTGCAGCGGAGCCCGGTCATCCTGCCGATCCCCGGTACGCTGCGGGTTGCCCATCTGGAAGAAAACGTGGCGGCGGCGGGCTTGTCGCTCACGACTGAAGAACTCGTCGAGCTCGACGCCGCAGCCTGAATGTGCGCCTGCGTCAACAGCCAAGTGCTCGGTTCGGGTGGACACTGGGTAATACGGTCGTACATATTGATGGTGTCTGAGGCGATATGGGGCAGCCCTTCGTATCGTCGGCGGAAACGCACACTGCTTGCGTCCACGGTCTGGCGGCGCAGCCTCTCAATCAGCCGGTCGAAATGATCGATCGCAACCAGATGCTCGGACGCCAGTACGAGTTCGGGTCAGGGCTTGCCTCGTTCTCGCGCAATGGCGGCTGGGAACCGACGTTCGTTTTCAGACTCGGGTACGCGGAGTGTGAGGCACCTCACTCGCCACGCCGGCCGCTTGAAAACGTCATCACTACAGGACCACGGGCAACCGTCCAGGTGTGAGTTTCGCCGGCTTCCCTTTCAGATGCGGCGGCCAGCCAGCCGGTTCCCGGGCGCGTGCCGCCCACCACCCCGCTGATTCGCTCGCCCGAAAGTTGCGCACGTGCGGCTCGGTGTCAGGGTGAACTCGACATGATGGTCGTGCCGGTCTGCAGCGGGTGTGCGTGGCGAACCCGATTTCTGCTGAACGCGAGCGGCGTTCTGAGTCGGATCAGTCTGATTTCCCGTCTGCGGCCACCGTGTGGCAATCCGCAGCGCAACCCTCGCGACGGCGTCCCTCAATCCCTGGCCACCACCGATATTGGTGAAGACGCCTACCGCAATATCGCGTGAGGGCTGAATGGTCGCATAGGCGACGTATGCACCGTAGCTGCCGACGTGCTCGTGCGACTCGACGCCGTCGCGGGGCAGCACAGTCCATCCCAGAGCGACCCTTCTGTGCAGATCCTGAATCGTTGTGGCCTTCAGGACGTCATCGCGCCCTCTCAGACCACGCAAGTGCAGCTGCAGAAAGCGCCCGTAGTCCTGCATCGATGGCGATGCGTCGCCGGCCGGTTCGATCGCGAGAGGCGTCGTATAAACCGCGTGGGCAGGGGTAACCTCCGTTACCGTACCGGCAATCGTTCGGATGTGTCCCCACGGCTGAGGCTCGGCCGCGAGTCCAGGATTGCCAAACGCCGCGTGGCCTCCAAGCCGCGCGAAAATCAGCTGCTGGACGAGTTCCCGATACGGCGAGCCGCCGATCCGCTCGGCCATCGCGCCGGCAATCGCCGCACCAGCATTCGAGTACTCATGTCTGGTGCCCGGCTCGAAGCGTGGCGGCTCGGTGAGGACGCGCTCCACAAACGTGTAGCGCTGTTCGCTGGGCGTGCCCTTGAGTGTCAACAGCCATCGCAACGATAGCGTGGTGCGGTAGGGCGGGATGCCAGCGGCGTGCGCGAGCAACTGGCGGACGCTCACGTCCCGGTAGGCCGGCTGGATCTTTGCCGAGAGCTCAGGGAAGGTCTGACCGATCGTCGTCTCGAGCGTCATCAGCTGTTTCTCGGCGAGCGCGCCAATCAGGGTTGCGGTGATGGCCTTGGTCAGCGACCCGAGGTGCATCCGGTCCGCCGGCGTAATCAGGTCGCGTTTACCGATCCGGCGTTCGCCACTGACGTAAACCCGCGGCGGGCCGTCGCTCCGGACGATGACGGCAGCCAGGCCGGGCAGCTGCTGCGCCAGACGCTCGCCGTTGACGAATCTGGCGAGATCCATGGAGGGGTCGGTGCCACGTTGCTCCTGCAGAGCGGCAACAGCGCTGCAGGTGAACAGAATCACCGTCACGGGAGCAAGCATGCGAAGAATCACAGCCAGCACGTCCTCCTCGGCGCAGCGCGGAATCTGGCCCAGAGCGCGGATTATCGCGCCCGCCAACCGCTTCGGTCAAAACCACGGGGAGGCGACGAGTTTCCAGCCGTCCAAGTGCCGGCGGTTGGCGTTATGCTCGGCGGACCATCAATTGTTTCGTCCGAATGGGAGTGTCAATGACAAGAGCGATTCCTGCAGCCCTGCACCATACCTGCTTCCTGGTTCGTGACCTTGAACGGACCGCCCAGCAGCTCTCAGACGCCCTTGGGATTGGTCCGTGGAACATCTGGACCATCACACCGGCGGAGTGCAGAGTGCACGGACAGGTGAGTCCCTTCTCGTTCCGCGTCGCGCTGGCGACGGTGGGGGGAGGAACCTTCGAGCTCATCGCGCCTCACAGCGGTCGAAGTGTCTTCGAAGAACACCTCGACAAGCATGGCGAAGGGTTCCACCACACCTGCCTCGTCTACCCGAGTTTGGAGGCAGTGCGCGAAGCCAAGACCGAGCTCCGCAGGCAGGGCCGGGAGTTGATTCAGGAAGGCAGCGCTGGGGACGTCTTCGATTTCGGGTACTTTCTCTTCCCGGAGATCGGTTCAGCGGTGGAGGTCTTGTATCTGGACGCGGCGAAGTTGCCACCTCCCGAAGCGGTCATTCGAGCGTCGTCCTGAGCCGTTGAGTCACGATCCTGAACGGCCGGCGCGCGCATTCGCGATATCCTGATGCGCCGCGTCGCGCTGCGGCGAGAGGGCCGGGCGCTCGTCATATGCCGCCGCTTGCAGCGAACACCGTCATCAAGCAGTACAAGGTGCTGGCGCCAATCGGCAAAGGCGGGATGGGCGAGGTGTATCTGGCGCAGGATACGGCGCTTGGCCGAAAAGTCGCCCTCAAGATCCTGCCGTCTGAATTCGCCGCTGATAGAGACCGAATGGACCGTTTCGTCCGCGAGGCCCAGTCGGCGTCGGCGTTGAATCATCCGAACATCATCACCATTTACGAGATCGGCGAGTCCAACGGCACGCACTTCATCGCCACTGAGTTCATCGACGGGAAGACGCTGACCGAACTCGCGCAATCACACGCGCTCGATTACCGGGTCATGCTCGACGTCGCCATTCAAGTGGCCTCGGCACTGGATGACGCACATTCTGCGGGGATCGTGCATCGCGATATCAAACCCGACAATGTGATGGTCCGCTCGAACGGTCTGACCAAGGTCCTCGACTTCGGCATCGCCAAACTGTCCGCTCCGACCGACTCCAGCGACGACACCACGACGGCCCTTCAGCCGCAGACCCACGCCGGCGTGCTCATTGGCACGCCGCAGTTCATGTCGCCCGAACAAGTTCGCGGACTGCGCGTCGACCACCAGACCGACATCTTCAGCCTCGGCGTGGTGATGCATCACATGCTGTCGGGCCAGTCGCCGTTTGCAGGAGACACGGTTAGCGACGCGCTGGCGGCGGTGTTGACCAGAGAGCCGCGACGACTGACGGAAGTCCCGGCGGCTCTCGCAGATATCGTCAGCAGGACGTTGCAGAAGGACACACGGCATCGCTATCGCTCGGCCAAGGACTTGCTGCGCGACCTCAGAGCATTCAGACAGGAGTCAGACTTTCAGGACAACTTGGACCGCCGCACCGAATCGGTACGTATCGAGGCGACGCCGGGCAGGTCAGGAAGCCGACCCTCGATCGCGGTCTTGCCGTTCACGAACATGAGCGCGGACGCCGACAACGAGTACTTCTGTGACGGCCTCGCCGAGGAGCTGTTGAATGCCCTGTCGAAGATCGACGACCTGAAGGTGGCCGCACGCACGTCGGCGTTTTCGTTCAAAGGCAAGAGCGTGAACGCAAGCGAGATTGGTGCCAGGTTGGGCGTCAACCACATCCTGGAAGGCAGCGTCAGGCGTTCGGGCAATCGGTTGCGAATCTCGGTCCAGCTCGTCAATGCGTCGGACGGCTTTCATCTCTGGTCAAACAGATATGACAGCGAGATGCGCGACCTCTTCGACGTCCAGGACGAGATTGCCCTGGCGGTCGTCGGCGCCTTGAAGGTCATGCTGTTCGGTGCCGAGAAAACGGCGCTGCTGAAGCGCTACACCGACGATGCCGCGGTCCACGAGTTGTTCCTGAAGGGACGCTACTACTCGAACAAATATTCGGCTGAGGGATGGACGCGGGCGATCGAGTTCTTCCAGCGGGCCATCGACATGCAGCCTGATCATGCGCCGGCGCACGCTGCAATGGCCGTCTGCTATGGCTGTCTCTGGTATTTCGGGCTGCTTCCTGCCGGGCAAACCGTTCCGCAATGCAAAGCCGCGACGCGCAAAGCATTGGACATCGACGGGACTCTCGCGGACGCCCATCTTCCGTTGGCGATAATCACGTTCTTCTACGACTGGGAGTGGGAGAGGGCCGAGCAGGCCTTCAAACAGTCAGTAGCCCTGAATTCGAACAACGCCGAGGCGCTCTCATACTACGCGTTGTTTCTGGCGTTCGAAGGACGTGCCGACGAAGCGCTCGCCCGGGCTCAGCGCGCGCTCGAAATCGATCCGCTCTCGCCGCTCATCAACATGACCGTCGGCTGGGCGTACTTCTCGACGGGTCGTTCAGACGCCGCGTTGGACCAGGTCGGGAAGATGATCGAGATCGAGCCTGATTTCTACGGCGCCTATTGGCTGAAGGGCGCGATTCGCATGGCCGAGGAACGGTATGCAGACGCGGTCGAGGAACTGAAACGCGCGGTATCGCTCGGTGGTCACCCGATTGTCGTGGCCGACCTGGGATCGGCCTACGGCCTGGCGGCGAGAAGGGAAGACGCCGTGAGGATTCTCGACCAACTCCTGGAGATGCGCCGCCGCGAATACGTGCCCGCCACCTGTATCGCGCGTGTGTACAGCCGGCTCGGAGAGATAGAGAAAGCGATCGAGTGGTTGGAGACGGCGTTTGACGAGCGAAACGGCGAGATGGTCTTTCTGCAGGAAGAGATTGCCGGGACCGCCGAGGGCGATCCGCTCAGCCGGCTCGGCAGCGACCCCAGAGTGAAAGATCTGTTGCGGAGGATGAGCCTGCCGCAATGAATGACTCGCAGCCAAGCAAAGAGGGAGCCCCATGGCCGTGTCACCGGAAGAACGCGGAATTCGCGAGGTCGTGCAGCACTACGTCGAAGGGATGCGAACGCACAAGGCCGATCGCCTCAAAGAGAGCTTTCATCAGCAGGCGATATTGTGCGGCTATCTCGGCGACGAGATGATCGCGGCGCCGATCGAAGCTTTGTACGACTGGGTCAGTGCCAATCCGGCCCCGGCGGAGACCGGAGAGCTATTCGACTGCTCGATTCTGGCGATAGAAGTCACCGGCAGGGTCGCGACGGCGACGGTCCGGGAAACGAGCCCCGAAGGCAGCGTGATCGACTACTTCCATCTCCTGAAGGACAACGGTCGCTGGTGGATTGTGAGCAAGCTGTGGGACGCCGAGCCCTAGTCAGCCCCGCCGCGCCGCCTCGATGGTGGCGATGTCGATCTTCTTCATCGGCATCATCGCCTCGAAGGCACGCTTTGCCTCGTCGCCACCAGCCGCAAGCGCGTCGGTCAGCACGCGCGGGGTGATCTGCCAGGAAAGGCCCCAGCGATCCTTGCACCAACCGCACTGGCTTTCCTGGCCGCCATTGCCGACGATCGCGTTCCAGTAGCGGTCCGTCTCTTCCTGATTGTCCGTCGCGATCTGGAAGGAAAAGGCCTCGCTGTGCCTGAACTCCGGGCCGCCGTTGAGACCGAGACAGGGAATGCCCAGAACGGTGAACTCCACCGTCAGCACATCGCCCTCCTTGCCGCCCGGGTAGTCACCAGGCGCCTTGAGAACAGCGGTCACTTCACTATTCGGAAAGGTGGCGGCGTAAAAGCGCGCTGCGTCCTGCGCGTCCTTGTCGAACCAGAGGCAAATCGTGTTTTTCGGTTTCAAGGTCGTCAACTCCTTTGACATCTTCTCACCGTATCGCGGATCGACGCGTCAATGCGACTGGTGTCGGCCCTGCCGCAGCCTCCACAGTGCGCGCGCCGAGAGGACGAAGGACAACATCCCGCTCGCGCCAAGCGCGATGTTGGTCCAGACCCAGAAGAACATTGCGCCGGTATTGGCATACCTGCCGCCGACAAGTCCCCTCCCCTGCATGTGGAGGACAGGGACGCCAGACGCAAGGATCGACCCGAGAAGGATGATGACCAGCCCCAATCGCCGCTCGGCCAACACGAGCGTTGCGGAAAGCCAGACTGCCAGGATGAGCAGGCCCCCGAAGGCAGAGATGGTTCCAGGCTCGAGTCCGCGGGCGACTTCATCCGCCCAGTGCAATGAGAAGAGGAGGATCGAGAGGAGAGAGGTGATCGTCAGTGTGATTTGATGTTTCATCAGCTTGCACTCCGTTTCCTCGCGACCGGCGGTCGCTCGTGTTCTGCGTGTTCGGCCTCAAACCGGAGAAGGTCGCCAGGCTGGCACGAGAGCGCCTCGCAGATCGCATCGAGCGTCGAGAAACGGATCGCGCGCGCCTTGCCGGTCTTGAGGATCGAGAGATTGGCCAGCGTCATGCCGATCCGATTCGCGAGCTCGGTCAGCGTCATCCGCCGATCGTGGAGGAGGTCGTCGAGCTTGACGGCGATCGCCACGTCACACCGTCCCTTCGAGGTCTTCGCGCATGAGGGTGCCTTCCGCGAAGACACGGGCCAGCAGGAACGTGAGGAGGACGGCGAGCCAGCCGTTGATCGAAAAGCCGGCATCGACATCGATCGGATGCGCCGGAGTCGAAACGGTCTTGGCGATCGCGCCGATGACGAGGCTGAGAAGCTGCAGCGCGAGCAGCGCCCAGGCGATCGCCTGCAGACGGTACGCGTTCGCGGCGACGAACGGGTCGCCCGCGCGAACCGTCTCCACGATCGCGAGCAGCCGCTTGAGGACCGCATAATGGACCGGAATCGCGGCGAGGCCGAAGACGGCGATCGCGCGCAAGCCCATGACCAGCCGCTCTGCCTCAGGCGAAGGAGAGAGTTTGAAAGCGGTCATGATCCATTGCTCGTTCGGTATGACCACCAGCAGAGCGAGGATCGCGGCGCCCATCAGCCAATTCAGGACGATGAGGATCCGCAGCACGACGTACGCGATCGGCAGCGCGGCGGATGACGAGGTTGGCCGTGACATGATTCACCACCTTGGGTATATCGAATATCGATAACATTCTTATCGATTGTCGTCAAGTCAGGTATTGGAAGTCGATAAAGGCACCAGATGTCCCTCGCGGAGCACACGCCCATTTAGTCGCTTGACAGTGCCGCCGAGCCGCGGCATAGAATAGGCATAGCTAACCTATGCCTAGGGAGACTGGACTCCCGCCCGGAACCCTCATGATGCTGGTGCTGCGCGTGCTGAAGACACAGCCACTGCACGGTTACGCGATCGCCCAGCGCATCCATCTGCTGTCGGCCGAAGAGCTCCGCGTCGAGGAGGGCTCGCTCTATCCTGCCCTCCAGAAACTGCTGGTCAAAGGCTGGGTGACAGCCGCGTGGCGCGCATCCGAGTCCGGGCGGCAGGTGCGCGAATACCGCATCACGCCCAGCGGACGACGGCAGCTCGCGGCCGAGGTGGCGGAGTACCGGCGGATGGCGAGCGCGATCGGTGTGTTACTCGATGAGGCGTGAGGATCTCCATGGCGATCATCGGTGAGTGGATTCGTCGTCTCGGCTACCTGCTCCGGCGACGGAAGCTGGAGGACGAACTGCGCCTTGAGATGGAGGCGCATCGGGCGGAGATGGGAGCGCCGCCGGCCTTCGGCAACACGCTGCGCCTGCGGGAGGAGGCGCGGGATGCCTGGGGCTGGAGGTGGCTCGACGACCTGGTGCAGGACACGCGCTTTGCATGGCGGATGCTCCGCCACAGTCCCGGGTTCGCGCTCACGGCGATCGTGACCCTTGCGCTCGGCATCGGCGTGAACATCGGCATGTTCAGCCTCATCAACGGCCTGCTGCTGCGTCCGCTGTACCCAGGCGCCGACGATGTGTTCGGCGTGCACAGCCGCAGCACCAAGCCCTCCGGACGAAATCGGGCCTTCTCCTACCCGAACTACCGCGATATCCGGGAAGGCACGACCGACATCTTTGCAAACCTGGCGGCCTCCTCCACAGGCTTCGTCGGTCTGGATGTCGGCGGCGGGCCGCGGAGCACGTATGCCTCCGCTGTGACCGCCAACTACTTTCAGGTCTTCGCTGCGCCCCCGGCGCATGGACGCGCCTTCACCGCGGAAGAGGAACACCCCGGCGCCGGGATCCGCGTGGCGATCATCAGCTATTCGCTCTGGGGGCAGCGCGGCGCCGATCCGGACATGCTGGGGCGGCTCGTGCGCATCAACGGCGACGAGTTCACGGTCGTCGGTGTGGCGCGGAAGGGATTCGCGGGGACGAGCATCCCCGGGCCAGGAGTCTGGCTGCCCCTCGGCGCGCGCGAGGCGTTCAGGACGGAAGACAGGGCGGGACGCCCGGCCGGTGCGCGCGAGGCGCACGAGCTGAGCGTTGTCGGACGGCTCCGACCTGGCATCTCTGCCGAAACTGCGGCAGCGGCGCTCGCCACCGTTGGCCGTCGACTCGAGCAGGCGTTTCCGTCGGTCAACGCCGGCTACTCACAGGTGATGTCTAGGCCGTCGACGCGTCTCATCTTCCTGCCAGGTGGGAGTGGCGCGGGTTGGGCCCTGCTCCTGATGCTCATGCCTGTGATCGTCCTGCTCGTGGCGTGTCTCAACCTCGCCGATCTGCTGCTGGCGCGAGGTCACGTGCGCCGGCAGGAACTCGCCGTAAGGTCGTCGCTCGGTGGCGGTCGGTCGCGCCTCATTCGGCAACTCCTCACTGAAGGATTGCTCCTCGCGCTGGCCGGAGGCGCGGTCGGGTTGTGGCTGTCGACCTGGGCGACGGACGCGCTGCTGGCGTCGCTCGGTCCCATGCTCCCTGCCGTCGTGACCCTTCCCGACGTCAGTCTCGACTGGCGAGTTCTCCTCGGCACAATGGCGTTCAGTCTCGTCGCCACGCTGATTTTTAGTGCCGGACCGGCCCTGGCATTGACCCGTCGCGCGGCGTCGGCCGATCTCAGGCGCCACACTGGCAACGAAGGACGCGCGCCCGGAGGCCTCCGGCTCGGCCATGCCCTGGTCATCGGCCAGATCGCGCTCTCGCTGCTCCTGCTGGCGTCCGGTGGACTGTTCATGATGAGTGTGATCAGGGCGGCCACGACCGATCCCGGATTTCGTCTGGACGGCGGATTGATCGTGCAAGTCGATCCGGCTCTGGCCGGGTACGACGAAGCGCGAGGGCGGCAGGCGCATCTCGCGCTGCTCGATCGGCTCCGAACGGTCCCCGGCGTCGAAGCGGTGACTATCGGATCGCGTCCGCCTTTCACGTCCGGCGGGGACAGTCGCAAAGTCGCGGCGGTTGGCGCAGCAGATGCCCAATCGCGATCGGTGGGCGCCGTCTTCAGCGTCGTCGGCCGCGACTACGCGCGGGTCCTCCGACTTCCGCAGCTTTCCGGCCGCGATTTCAGCGATGCCGAACTGTCACCCGGCTCCACAGAGCGGGTGGCGATCATCGACGATGCGCTCGCGGAGAAACTGTGGCCGGGAGAGGAGGCACTCGGACGGCTGATTCAGTTCCTCGACGGTAAGGGACTGGAAGCGAAGCAGCCAATCCTGGTGGTCGGCATCATCCCGGCTGTCAAGCACTCGCTCGGCAATCCCCAGCCGTACCCGCACGTCTACGTGCCGCTCGGACAACATTACGCGAGCGCGATGACGCTGCAGCTTCGGGTGGCTGGAGGGAGCGAACGGCCCATGCTGGGCACGATCGCCCGCGTCGTGCGCGATGTCGACGAGCGTCTGCCGGTTCTCAGCGTCGCGACATGGCGCGATCATCTCAACGCGGGTCTCGACGTGAGGCTCCAGCGAGCCGGCGCCGGCGTGTTCTCGGCGTTCGGCGGCATCGCGCTGCTGCTGGCGGTCCTCGGCGTGTACGGCGTCAAGTCATACGTCGTCTCGCGGCGGACGCGCGAGTTCGGCATCCGGATCGCCCTCGGCGCACATCCACGTGCCCTGCTGTGGCAGGTGCTGCGAGAGGGCGGCCGCATCACGGCCATCGGCATCGCCATCGGCCTGGTGTTGGCGCTTGGCGCCGGGCAGTTCCTCCAGGGCATCCTGTACGGAGTGAACGCCATCGAACCGGTGGTGCTCGTGATAGCGCCGCTGATCCTGCTTGGCGCGTCACTCCTGGCCTCGTACATCCCGGCGCTTCGCGCCACGAGAGTCGATCCGACCGTGGCGCTCCGCTCGGAGTAACGCCGCGTCGCGCCGCTGAGCAGTCTTGACTGCTGAATTCTCAAAGACGAATATCCGAACTTGGGCGCGCGGGCATTGATGCATGAAACGGTTTGATGCGCCTGGGTGATGAGGATGCTCGAGGCTCTCAAGCAAGACATTCGTTCCGCCTGTCGCGGGCTGTGGCGAGCCAAAGCTTTCGCAAGCGCGGCTACGTTGACGCTCGCGTTGGGCATCACTGGCACGACCGTGATGTTTGCCGTGGTCGACGGGGTGCTTCTGCGGCCGTTGCCTGTGCGTGATCAGGACCGATTGGTTCTGGCGTGGAAGGAGTTGCGCTCGTCCCGCTTTGCTCATTACCCGTTTGGCGGCCCCGACGTCGACGCCGTCGTCGAAGCCAGTCAGCTGCTCGAGAGTGGCGCGGGCGTCACGTCCAATGGCGCCGTCCCATGGGTTGTGGTCGAGGACGGCAGCGCCAGCTACGTTCCTGGCGCGCTGGTCACCGGCGCGTACTTCGAAGTACTCGGCATCCATCCCTTGCTCGGGCGCGCCTTGACGCGCACCGATGATGTGGCTGGCGCTGACAACGTCGTCGTGATCAGTTACGCACTCTGGAAGCGCAGGTATGGCGGGTCTCGAGACACGATCGGGCGCCGCATCGTGCTCGGCGGCACAGCGTTCACGATCGTCGGCGTGATGCCTCCCGCCCTCGACTACCCGAACGGGGTCGAGATATGGAGAACCGTCAGATCTGTGCCAGCGGGCGGCGTCTTCGGCGATGCGGCGCACTATGAGATTGATCTGATCGGGCGGCTTCGGCCGGGCGTGACGATCGACCAGGCCGCCGCCGAACTCGCCAGCATTGCGAAGCGTATCGAAGCGAACGCGCCACCAGATCGGCCGCGTGATGTGGCCGTCGTCGTGCGCTCTTTTGAAGACGTCATCGTCGGCGACTCTCGGCCGGCCATGCTCGCGCTGTTCGGCGCAGTCGCGCTCGTCCTTCTCATTGCGACCGCGAACGTTGCGAACCTCCTCTTGCTGCGAGGGGAAGTGCGCAGCGGCGAGCTGGCGGTGCGCGCCGCGCTTGGTGCCGGCGGCGGCAGGATCCTGAGCCTCATCTTCGCGGAGAGTCTGACGCTGGCAACGGCTGCCGGTGCAGCAGCGCTCGTCACCTCGTGGTGGAGCCTCGAGGCGCTTGTACGCCTGATTCCTGAGGAGCTGCCGCGCGGGGACGATAGCCGGATCGATGTCCGAGTGTTGGCGTTCGCGATGGGAATCGTTTTTCTTGCGGCGCTGGCCGCCTGCATCGTCCCCGCACTTGCATCCGTGCGGCGGGATTTGGTGGCGCAACTGCAGAACCGACAGCGCGGTCGGGGTGGCGTGCTCGGACGCCGCGCGCTCGTGGCCGCACAGGTGGGGCTCGCGGTGATGATCGTCGCCGGGGCGGGCTTGCTGACCCGCAGCCTGCTCAAACTCCAGGCGATCGACCTGGGACTGGCGGCGGATCGCCTCGTGTTCATGGACTTCGTTCCGAGTCCGAAATTCAGGGATCCCGCGCATCATTCGCATTTTCTCGATGAGATCGTCGCTCGGCTCGAGTCGACGTCAGCAATCGCGACGGCGACCCCGGTCAACGTGTTGCCGTTCTCGGGCCTCGGCGGGTGGGACGTGCCGAGGTTTACCGCCGCAGGACAGACAGAAACCGAAGCGGCGGCGAATCCCTCGCTCAACCTCGAATCGATTCATCCCAACTACTTCGAAACCTTCCAGATTCGCCTCCTGCGCGGCCGGTCTTTCACTGATGCTGATCGAGAAGGCGCGGTAAATGTCGCGATTGTCAGCGAGGATGTCGCTGCGCGTACGTGGCCCGGTGGCGATCCGATTGGGCAGCGTCTCAAGATGGGCGGACCGGGTTCAAAGGAGCCGTGGCTGACGGTGGTGGGTGTCGCTGGCCCGACACGCTACCGTGAGCTGGCGACGGCGCGCGCGACGCTCTACCTTCCGGCGAAGCAGTTTCTGAATACGGCGCGGATGCTCGTCGTGCGCAGTACAGCATCGCCGACGCTCATCGCGTCGCTGTCGCGAGAGCATGTTCGCGCTGTTGATCCAGACGTACAGATCATTCGCGTTGTACCATTCGCCCGTTTCCTGGACGCACCGCTCGCACGACCACGGTTCAATGTGTGGCTGATCGGGATCTTTGCAATCGCAGCGTCGGTGTTGGCATCGGTCGGACTGTACGCGGTCGTCGCGGCATTCGTGCGCCAACACGACCGGGAGATCGGAATTCGAATGGCGCTGGGCGCCACCGGCGCCAATGTCCGTAATCTCGTGCTGACCGAAGCTGCGCGCCTGGCGGGTCCTGGCGCCGCCGCTGGCCTCATCGGGGCACTCTTCACGACGCGGCTCGTGCGGGGGATGCTGTTCGAGGTCGATCCGCTTGATGCGCCAACGCTCGCCGGGGCGGCGGTCTTGCTGATCCTCGCGTCGCTCTTGGCCGCCTACGTGCCGACGCGGCGGGCGCGGCGGCTTGATGCCGCCGCGATGCTGCGTAGCCAATGAGGTCGTCGTCAACAGCCCGGGCGTTGACACTAACTGGCAGTCTCGTGATACTGCCGGGAGCGTGCTGACAGGGCGCCATCAACCCGCGGCAAGGGAACACTCCCACCTGTTTGGTCTGAGTCGTGTGCGTTTGCACCTTCTTTCAGCCTGGTTTCAGCGGGGCACAGGCGATTCATGAAAGGAGGTCGCAATGACCACTTCGAAGTCTCTCCCGGCTCGTCCGTCTCTCGAATCCCTCCGTAAACAGGCAAAGAAGCTCGCGCGCGACATCGCTGCCGGCGACGCCGGCGCCATCGCGCGTGCCCGGGCGCAACTGCCACGTGTTGCCATGCCCTTATCGCAGCGCAACGCGCAGCTCGTGCTCGCGCGAGAGTACGGCTTCGCCGGCTGGCAGGATCTCACCGCCGAGGTGAGCAAACGCCTCGGCAACGGTTTGGAGTGGGCAGCGGCGCAGGCCCGACGGGTCATTCACGACAACGACGTCGAACGTCTGAAGCAACTGCTGGCCGAATACCCGGCGTTGCTGTCCCGGCACGCCGACGACGATGACGGCGGCCTGCTCGAAATGGCCACGAGCGCCTATGGCGACAGCTTCGACCCGGACAGAGAACGGATCTTCACCCGCGCGGCGTGCGCAGAGTTGCTGATCGACGCCGGCGCGGTCGTGTCGCCATCGGTGTGCGAGGGCCTCATCAGAGACCGCGCCAGCGGGCTGCTGCAGCTGTTCGAGCGTAAAGGCCTGCTTCCGCGCACGCTCGAGTTCCGTGCGGCACTCGGCGATCTCGACGCTGTTCGCGCCTCTCTGGACGAGAACGGGAACGATCTGGCGGCCGTCAACGACGCGTTCATGATCGCCTGCCGCTTCGAGCACGAGGCCGTCGCGTCACTCCTGCTGGAGCGATCCATCGCGCTCGATCCCGAGCTCGGCGGACACGTCGATGGGAGCGCGGGCCGCCTCGCCTTCATCAAGTACCTCATCGAGGAGCGATCGCTTGCATTCGTGGACGCCACACCGGCCGGACCGTGGCAGGCGTTTGTCATGGAGCAGATCATGCGCGCGGTCCAGGATGGCGACCTGACGGCGTTCGTCCGCGGGTTGCAGCGTGAGCCGTGGCTGCTTGGTGAAGCCTGCGTGGGGTTCCAGACTGGGCTCATCGAGCGGGCAACGCTGCGCGATCGCGGAGATTTCATCGTCGCCCTTCTCGACCTCGATCCGGCACTCCTGCGGCACCAGCCGCCGCCCCGATCGCAGGCCATCGAGTTCGCAGTCACCTACGCGAAGCCACACCTCATTGCGGTACTCACCCGCATCTGGCCAATGCCGGACGATCTGCCACACGCGGCAGCCATGGGAGACCTCTCGCGGGTGAAGCGCTGGTTCGACGAATCCGGCGCGCCTGCGCTGGGCGATCTCGACAATCACTATCCCTACAACGACCCGCGCGCGCGGGGGCACCTCCAGTGGAGCACGCCCACTTTGCAGCAGGTTCTCGACACGGCGCTCGCTTTCTCCGTCATCAACCGGCACTTCGACGTGGCGGACTTCCTCCTCGCGCACGGCGCCGATATCAACACCACGTGGAGCTCCCATGAGCCGGCGAGCATCCTGCACGAGCTCGTCGGACAGGTGGCGACCGGCGAGAATCCCGATGGGAACTACGACTCGATGCGATTCCTCATCGACCGCGGCATCGACATGACCATCAAGGACTACCGTTGGAACGCGACTGCACAGGGTTGGGCACGCTACGCCGCGAAGGACGAGAAGATGGCTCAGTGGCTGGAGGATACGGAACGGCAGCGGAACTGAGACGATGACCACGCCCAGTGCACTGGGCCG
The DNA here is from genome assembly GCA_035633215.1 of Vicinamibacterales bacterium. Classification (GTDB taxonomy): domain Bacteria; phylum Acidobacteriota; class Vicinamibacteria; order Vicinamibacterales; family SCN-69-37; genus DASQFI01. Next base: position 41,075 of record DASQFI010000010.1, read on the forward strand.
AGCACGTCCGTGAGCCGGCGAATGCCTACGCGTCTAGTGTCAACGCGTGTCATGACCTTCGCCTTGGATGTCTCCCTCGGCCACCTCAAATCCTCATCGCGCGCGCTGGGTCGATCCGTGCGGCACGTCGCGCCGGCAACCAACTGGCAGCCACGACCACCACAAGGAGCACGGCAAGGGCCGTCACGAGCGTGACTGGATCCTGCGGTGCCACACCAAAGAGCAGCGTGCGCGCAAAACGGCTGCTTGCAGCCGCACCAACGATACCGATCGTGCCGCCAGCGACGGCGAGAACCAGCGATTCCATCACGATTGACCTTGCGACACGCCGCGGGGACGCTCCGAGCGCCATCCGCAGCGCAATGTCACGACGCCGTTGCACCACGGTGTAGGCGAGCAGGGCGTACACACCACCGGCCGCTGTGATGAGCCCTCCCACCGCGAAGAGCGTGATGAGCAGCATTGCGAATCGATCGAGCTGCACGGCATCGCCGAGCAGTTGGTCCATCGTGGTCACCGAATGTATGGGTTGATCGGGGTCGACACGAAGCGCGTAGGTACGAGCAGTCCGGGCCACGGCCACGGGATCCAGGGTCGTCCGAGCGATCACGTTCAGGACGAGGTACGGGTTCTGCGAGTGCGGAATGAAAATCTCAGGCACCGGCTCACTTCGCGGCCCGTCGAAGCGAGCGTCACGCACCACGCCAACCACTTCATAGGGATAGGGCCCACGCTGGTAGTCGAGAATCAGATGACGTCCAACCGGGTTCTCCGTGCCCCACGCGTTTCTCGCGAGCTTCTGATTGATGATCACCACACGGGGAGCGTCAGCGTCATCACGGTCCGTGAACTCGCGTCCAGCAATCAAGGGAAGGCGCAACGTCCCGAAGTATCCAGGTGTCGCCATCCGAATGCTGGCGTCCGACACCGACTTGCCTTCAGGGCGGGCAGGCTCAGGCCAGTACGGCCGAGTGAAGTCGGAGCCGATCGTGCTCATCGGCAGGGTCGTGACAGCGGCCACGGACTCAATCGCGGGAACCTCGCGAAGTGAATTGAGCACGCGGCGGTAGTAATCGGTTGTCTGCGCGGCAGTGCGATACCGCGCTGCATCAGGCGTGATGCGCAAGACGAGAAGGCTGCTCGTGTCGAAGCCCACATCAACTCGTCGTAACTCCGCAAATGTCCGGACCAATAACCCGGCTCCGACGAGCAACATCACGGCAGCCGCAATCTCGGCAACCACCAGGCCCGCGCGCAGTCGGCCAGACGCGCGTGCCGAAACGGCGACCCCGTCTTTGAGCGCGCCCGCAATCGGTGTGCGGCTGGCGCGAAAGGTCGGCACGGCGTTACCGACAGCGGTCACCAGGAGCGCGAGTACGGCAGCGAACGACGCGACGCGTGCGTTCATGGCCACTTCGTGCATCCGCGGAATGCCGGCGGGCGCTATTGACAAGGCCGCGTCCACCCACCACGCAGTGAGTAAGATGGCGATGACCATCGTGACGATCGCGCTCAACACGCTTTCTGCGATTAACTGTCGCGTGACGCGGCTCCCGCGGGCGCCGAGCGCCAGGCGAATCGCCATCTCCCTCGCGCGGGCGACACCACGCGCGATGGCCAGACTGGCGACGTTGGCGCAGACCAGCAACAGAAGGCAAGACATCGCCGCAAAGACGAGGAGGAGCTCCACCCGGCTCGTGCGTGCGATTTCATCCGCGAGCGGAGATAGCCGAACACTCCAACCGGCGTTCGTGTCCGGATGCTCAGACGCCAATCCGCTCGCCAGTGTCTGCATCCGCGCTTCTGCGCCTTCGATGGACATCCCTGCTTTCATCCGACCAACGACGCGCAAGAACCGGGCGTCGCGAGGGGGTCCGTTCGGAAAACGCGGGCGGTACGACACAGGCATATCCCACGGCGCCCAAAAGGCCGCCGCCGTGTCGGGCACCGCGAAGTCTTCGGGCATGACACCAATCACGCGCCAGTCGCGGCCTTCCACGTAGACGGTCCGGCCAACGACCTGAGGATCGGCACCCAGGGTCTGCCAGAGGTGATGACTCAGAACGAGGACCGGTTCGCCGCTGGACGCCTGCCGCGACGTGATTGACGCCGCGCCTTCGAATTCGTCCGCATGGAACGTGCGCCCAAGCCTTGGTTGACGACGATGCACGTCGAAGAAACCGCGCGTGACATGCACGCCGGTGATCGGCGTGCCGCCGTCGCGTCCGCGGAGGGTGGCCGAGACCGTCATCGAGGCGGTGATCGCATCGAACGCATCGTTCCGAGCGACCCAGTCGACGACGTTGCCCGGGGACGGGCCCTCGCGCAGGCGATCCTGGCTGACATTCGATTCCCACATCATGACGAGCCGATCTGGTTGATCGTAGGGAAGCGGTCGAAGCAGCGCCGCGTCAACAAACGCGAAGAGTGTGGTCGTCGCCGCGACACCCAGTCCGAGGAGGAAGGAAATGCCGACGGTGACTGCCGGAGATCGAACGAGCGACCGCAGTGCCTGTGCGAGATCGTGCCTGGCTCCGACGAAGACGAGATCCCAGAGAAGCGCGAACCAAGTCGTCGCGAGGGTGACGCGCCCACGTGCGTGAGCCGCGTTGAGCATTCGTTCGCCGTCTTCGCCCATGGCACGCCGCTCTCGGCTGTCGCGAACACGAAGCGCCAAGAGAAGCTGTGCGTAACTCCTGGCGCACAACCGTACGAGGCGATCGATCGTCATGCGCGATAGGCCTTTCGCAACGCACGGCTTGAGCGGGCGTGATTGACAATCGCTTCGAGGCGCCGAACCTCGGCATCCAACACACGCTTCCCGTGCGGCGTGAGCGCGAAGTACCGACGCCGCTCGTCGTCTTCATCGGCGGCCGGCCGGTTAGCCGACTCCGCAATAAAATCGGTCTTCTCGAGTTCCCGAAGCAATCCGTACAAGGCTGCGGGCCAGAGGCGAACCTGGCCGTCCGTACGCTCGGCCACCTCCTGCATGATGCTGTAGCCATGCCGAGGTCCATCTGCCACCGCCAACAGAATGTGGAGAACCTTCGGCTTGAGCGGCAACAGCCGGTCGACGCTTCTAAACTTGTCTGGCATGGTGCGCTAACCTCAGTCCCTTTACTTGGCCGGGGCGAATATCGCCTTCAACCACGTCACGGTCGCTTCGGTGCAGTATATACATAAAATGGTTTATAGTCTGTTCAGGCTACACTCAGCCGCATGACCGTCCTGGACTGGCTGCTCGATTCGGACCCCGCCATCCGCTGGCAGGTGTTGCGCGATCTTGTCCATGCGCCGGCTGAGGTCGTCTCGGCGGAGCGCGTGCGGGTGGCTGCCGAGGGCTGGGGTGCCAGACTGCTGGCGTTGCAAGGCGAAGACGGCCAGTGGGCGGGAGGCGCGTGCTTCCCGGCGCGGCGCTTCAACCAGTCCGACGAGAACCGGGGCCAGCCCTGGACCGCCACGCTGCCAACACTCCAGCTGCTGCGTGATTTCGGGGTCGACCCGTGCTCAGACCGGGTGCGCCGGGCGGTGGCGCAGGTCAGAGACCACTGCCGTTGGGAGCACGCGGGGCAGCCGTTCTTCAGCGGCGAAGTCGAGCCGTGCATCAATGGCAGAACCGTCACATTGGGCACTTATTTCGATCAAGATGTGGATGGCGTGGTCGCCCGCCTCCTTGGTGAGCAGCTCGAGGACGGCGGGTGGAACTGCGAGGTGGAGAACGGTTCCGTCCGCTCGTCGTTCGCGACCACGATCAACGTCCTGGAAGGACTGTTGGCGCACGAGCGCGCAACCGGTGGCTCTGCGGAATCCATCGCGGCTCGGCGCCGGGGTGAGGAGTACCTCCTCGAACGAAAGCTGGTCCGACGTAAGAGCACCGGCGAAGTCGTCAACCCAGCCTGGCTGCAATTCTCGTTTCCGACCCGCTGGCACTACGACGTGCTGCGTGCCCTCGAATACTTCCGCTCGGTCGGGGATGTGCCGGACTCACGGATGGACGAAGCGATCGATTTGCTCCGATCCAAACAGCAGCCCGATGGCACCTGGCTGCTGGAGAACACGCATCCCGGCAAGGTCCACTTTGCGCTCGAGGACGACGACCGTCGGCCCAGCCGGTGGAACACGCTGCGGGCGCTGCGTGTCCTCAGCTGGTACGAGCAGTCCGCTACCTGAGCCGCGGTCCCGCTTCGCGCCAAGTGCGAGAGCGAAGCGCATTGACACAAATAGCTTTGTATCGTAAAGTTACCCCGCGGCGGGACTCATCCTCCGGCATCGACCCCAACGACCTGCTGATAAATTCCGCCAAGGGGTCGTGCACTAGCAGCAACACGGCGCTTCAAGAGACTGAAGATTGAGAGCTAAGAAGAATCGGATCCAGACCTGGTTGGCGCTGATGGTTCTGGCCGTCGGCGGGCTGCTCTTGGCGATTCTGGGCCTTTTTGCGTACGTCAGCTTCACGGCGACGCCCCTGCACCCGAACGCGCAGGACGTGCCATCCGTTGCCTCTGCGGACCCATCGAAGAGGTGGGCCGACGCCGTGCAGGAGGGGCAAAGGCTCGTCCGCGCCGATCTCACCGAGCAGAACCTGCCGGGACTCTCGGTGGCGGTCGGTGTCGATGGCGACATCGTGTGGGCCGAAGGTTTTGGCTGGGCGAATCTCGAGAACCGGACACGCGTGGAGCCGGATACGCGCTTCAGGATCGGTGGCGCCTCCATGGCGCTCACCTCGGCTGCGGTCGGTCTGCTGCTGGAGAAGGACCGGCTGAAGCTCGACGACGAGATCCAGACGTACGTGACTGCGTTCCCGAAGAAACAGTGGCCCGTGACGCTGCGCCAGCTGATGGGACATGTGGCAGGCGTCAGGAATGACGCCGGCGACGAAGAGCCGCTGTCGGAGCGCTGCGAGCGGACAGTCGACGGGCTCAAGCGCTTTGCGGACAGTCCGCTGCGGTTCGAGCCGGGAACCCAGTTCCGCTATTCGACGTACGGCTGGATCCTGGTGAGCGCAGCGGTTGAAGCCGCCGCCGACGAGCCGTTCTTCACGTTCATGCGCACGCAGATCTTCGAGCCGCTGGATATGGACGACACGAGGGCCGACGTCGCGACGGATCCGATCCCGGATCGGGCGACGTTCTACCACCCGAGGTTCGCGGCGGATACGACCTACGGCCCGGAGCTGGCGCGCGAGGGCGACTATTCCTGTTTCGCGGGAGCCGGCGGATTCCTGTCCACCCCGTCCGACCTGGTGCGCTTCGGGATGGCGATCACCAACGGCAAGCTGCTGCAGCCCGCGACCGTCAAGCTGCTCCAGACACCACCGCGGCTGGCGTCGGGCGAGGAGAGCGGGTACGCCCTGGGCTGGGACCTCGAGACTGTTCAGCTCGCGGGCGAATCAACGCGGATGGCCGGACATGACGGCGAATTCGTTTTAGGCGGCTCGACGTCGCTCATGACGTTTCCCGAACGCGGGCTCGTCGTGGCCGTGACGACGAACACCTCGTTCGCGGACACGGCGGCGATTGCGTTGAAAATCGCGCAGGCCTTCGCGGAACGGGCAGGGAGTCCATTACGTAAGTGATGGGGAACCGTATTTGGCCCGGGTGTGCGAGCGCATCGAGCCGGCCTGGATCGATCAGGAGACGTGTGCACGCGCAGGGAGATAGCAGGTGAAGGCAGTGCTGGAAAAATGGATCAGGGACCTGAAGCAGGGCGCGCGCAGTCTTGCCCGCGCACCGGGCTTCACGCTCATCGTCGTGGCGACCCTCGCGCTCGCCATTGGAGCGAACGCGGCGATTTTCAGCGTCGCCAGTGCCGTGCTCCTCCGGCCGTTGCCATTCCCGAACGCAGACCGGCTCGTCCACATCGCAGGCACGGCCCCCGGCACGGATCAGCCCGAAGAGTTCGGCGTGGCGGATGAACTGTATTTCGAGTATCGCGAGAGCGCGCCTGGGCTCGAGGACATCGGGCTCTACGGCACCGGATCGTCCACGACACGAGCGGAAGGGCACGTCGACCAGCTGTTCCTGACGCAGGCGACCCCGTCGTTTTTCACGACATTGGGCGCGCAACCCCTGCACGGCCGGCTGCCGACCGATCAGGACAATGCCCTCGTCGTCGTCCTCAGCCACTGGCTCTGGCAGACCTGGTTCGGCTCCAAGCCGGACGTGATCGGCAAGAGTTACACCTTCGCGGGGCAGACTCGCCAGGTGATCGGCGTCATGAAACCGGAGTTCCGCTTCCCGGATGAGCGCACCGCGTTCTGGGTCCCGATGCAGATCCGCGCCGCGCAGGTCACACCGGGCGGATTCGGACCGCGAGCGGTGGCGCGCATGAAGGCGGGAACGGAGCGCGCAGGGCTGGTGGCGCAACTCGAGCCGCTCGCGCGTCGCGTGCAGCAGCGGCTGGGCGGTCCCGCGCCGTACGTGCGGATCATGGAGCGTCACCGGCCGGTGGTGAAGCCGCTCCGCGAACAACTGCTTGGCGCGATCGCGACCCCCTTGTGGATTCTGCTCGGCACGGTCGGCATCGTTTTCCTCATCGCGTGCGCGAACGTCGCCAACCTGTTCACGGTGCGCGCAGAGAATCGGCGCCGCGATCTGGTGGTGCGGCGCGCGCTCGGAGCTGGACGAGGCGATCTGGTGCGCTCACAGGTGGCCGAGGCACTGCTTCTCGCGGGAGCGGGAGGCGCGGCCGGCGCACTCATCGCGTGGGCCGGCGTCCCACTCCTGGTCCGCGCGGCGCCGGATGCGGTCGCCGGCGGGTTCGGCGGCGCACCGATTCCTGGACTCGCCAGCGCGGGGCTGAATCTCACGGCGCTGCTCTTCACGGCGGGCATATCGGTGCTGGCGGCGTGTGCGTTCGGCGTGCTGCCCGCCTTCCACTTCTCCGGGTCGCGGCTGGGCAGTATCCAGCAGGTGGGACGAGGCATCGTCGGCCGCCGGAGTCTCACGCGCGACGCGCTGGTGGTCGTGCAGACCGCTTCTGCCCTGGTGCTGCTGGTTGGATCGGCGCTGCTCATGCGCAGCTTCTGGCAGCTCCGCGACGTCGACGCCGGGTACGACACGAAGGGCATCTTCACGTTCCAGATCGCGCCCAACCGTCCCGAGCTGAAGGATCGGACGTCCATCTCGCAGTTTCAGTACGCGTTCATGGATCGCCTGAAGGGACTCCCTGGCGTCGAATCCGTGGGGTTCATCACCACTCTTCCCCTGGACGAGGGCGCGGGCAGCCAGAACATCACGACTCCCAAGATCATGGCCAGCGGCGCGGAGGCGCCTCTCGTCCGCTTCGCGGGCGCAGGCGGCGCGTACTTCCAGACGATGGGCATCGAACTCAAGCGTGGTCGGTACTTCGAGCGGGTCGAGGAAGAACGCGGACTGCAAAACGTGATCATCAGCGAGGCGGCCGCGGCGGTGTTATTCCCTGGCGAGGATCCGCTCCAGAAGCAGGTCCGGCCCGCCACCGCGACCGGCGACACGTGGTACAGCGTCATCGGCGTGGTCGAGGACGTCCTGGTGGACGACCTCCGCCGCAAATCCCCGGAGCCGATGGTGTATCTGCCTGGTGTGTCGCCGTCGCCGGCGTACGTCCTGAAGTCGACCCGCGCGAACCAACTGGAACCGGAAGTTCGCGCCATCATCCGCGAGATGATTCCCGAATCTCCGATGTATCGGATCTTCACCATGGAGCGTCTGGCCGCGAACGCCATGGCCAGTCTCTCGTTCACGATGCTCATGGTCAGCATTGCCGCGGGGCTCGCGCTCGTCCTCGGCGCGGTGGGGCTGTATGGCGTGCTCTCGTACCGGGCGGCGCGGCGCGCGCAGGAGATCGGCGTACGCATGGCCCTAGGCGCCGAGGCGAAGACCGTCCGACGGATGTTCATGTGGCAGGGCGGGCAGGTCGCGCTGCTCGGAGTGGTCGTCGGCGCGCTGGCCTCGCTCGGCCTCACGACGTACATCCAGACGCTGTTGTTCAACGTTGGACGCCTGGACGTGACCGCGTTCGCCGGGATGTCCGCCGTGATGCTTGCGGTCGCGCTGCTGGCGAGCTACATCCCGGCGCGGCGCGCCTCCCGTGTGAATCCGGTGATTGCACTGCGGTCGGAATAAAGACCTCGGGTTTCGTGAGCCGCATCTCGACTGTGAGCAGCATGTCGACAACGAAACCCGAGGTCTGCATCATTCAAAGGACAACATCACAATGAAGACACTCGCAGCTCTCGCACTCGTACTCGCCATGTTCGCGCCGTCAGTTGCCGCCCAGACTGCCGCCAGCTTCACAGGCAAATGGGAAGGCACGTTCAGCAGGCAGCGCCCTGACGGCACTGAGGAGAAGGATCCGCTCGTGTTCAACCTTACGCAGAAAGGCAAGGAGCTCACCGGCACCGGAGGCCCGGCTGAACAACAGTGGAAGATCGAGAAGGGCGAGGTCAACGCCGGCACGGCCACGTTCCAGGTGCAGCAGCCGAACGGGCCCCTGTTCAAGTTCGCGCTGACGATCGTCAAGGGGCGTCTGCAGGGCGAGATGGTCGGCGAGCGAGACGGCGTCGTGCGGGGCAAGGCGAAGGTGGACGCCGGGAAAGCGAAGTAAGGGGTCGACGTCATGTGGCATTCTGAGCAGTCGGCGTCTTTGACCGCCGACGCCCGGAGGTAGCCGCATGACGATGACTGAATGGTTTCTGGCAGAACTCGAGAGCGAAGCGGCCCACCGATGCGCACCTGGAAACGCCCTGGCGCCTCCTCGCGGGTGGTCATATCGCGCTCGAGCAGCCGCGGAAGCAGGTGATTCGCGATACGTTCCTGCACTCGGCGCATCACCGCGGACAGATGACGGTGTACCTGCGGCTGCTCGGATCGAAGGTGCCGCCAGTGTCTGACTAGTCCGCTCGCGCTCCGCGGCGTCGCGAACTTCCTGGAGCCCGGCGGCGGGGCGAGGCGACTGCGGCAGCCGAAATTTCGAGCGGAATCGACTCCACGGTGATGCGCTCGTCACGGGTCAGGATCGCTGTAACACACACGCCCACCAGGCTGTATACAATCATGGCGTTTCATGAGCCCCACGCGTCGAACGCGACAGTGGACCCGTGGCGCTTGCGCTGGGCCGGCGACTCGGATTTCCCGCCGACAAGAACAAGAAAATGAGCGCTGACCGCTGGCGACGTGTGGAATCGTTGTGCCACGCGGCCTTGGCACGTCCTGCCGGCGAGCGTGACGCGTTCCTGGCGGAAGTCTGCGGTGACGACGAGTCACTTCGCGCCGAGGTCGCGGCACTTCTCGCCGGCGCCGAGTCTGCACCGTCGTTTCTGGAAACGCCAATCGGCGCCTCGCTCCCATCACTCGTTGGCCGCCAGCTCGGTGCCTACCGGATTGACGCATCGATCGGCGCGGGCGGCATGGGCGAGGTCTACCGCGCGAAGGACACGCGGCTCGGACGCGACGTCGCGGTGAAGATCCTGCCGACGGCCTTCACCACCGATCCGCAGCGTCGTACTCGCTTCGAACGCGAGGCGCGTGCGGTTGCCGCGCTCAACCATCCGAACATCTGTACCATCCACGACGTTGGCCATGACCAGGGAATCGACTTCCTCGTCATGGAACTGGTCGACGGCGAGTCGCTCGCCGCGCGGCTGGCGAAAGGACCGCTGCCGCTCGAAGAGGCGCTCGCGCGAGCGATCGAGATCGCCGACGCGCTCGACAGCGCGCACCGTCAGCGCATCATCCATCGCGACCTGAAGCCCGGCAACGTGATGCTGGCGAAGACCGGATTGGGCAAGGCGCACGCCACGCAGGCCAAACTGCTCGACTTCGGTCTAGCGCGTATCCTGCCCTCCGATTTGGATTCGGTGGCCGCCGACCTCAGCCGGATAACGAAGGCCGGTGCGATGCTCGGCACGCTCGAGTACATGGCGCCCGAGCAGATCGAAGGGCAGCCAGCAGACGCGCGCACCGACATCTTCGCTTTCGGCGCGCTCCTCTACGAGATGCTGACCGGCCGGCGCGCTTTCGAAGGCGCGACCGCAGCCGTCGTCATGGCCGCGATTCTTCGAGAAGACCCTCCGCCAGTCCACCCACGCGAGCTTGGCCGCATCGTGCGGCGGTGTCTGGCGAAGGATCCACTTCGTCGGTACCAGTCAACCCGCGATCTGCTGAACGATCTGGAGGACACAAAACAGGTACTCGATTCGGGCGAGCTCGAAACACGCGCCTCTGCGCAGTTCGCGTCCGCAATCTCGCGCGCGCGGGTCGCGTGGATGGTCGCCGGCGCGGCACTGCTCCTCGCCGCCGCCGCAGGATGGTATGAGCTGAATGGGCGACCCGCTGATCGCCCGATGGTCCGGTCTTCGCTCATTGCGCCGGAGGGCACAGAGTTCGATTTCTCCGAGGGCGCACCGGCACTCTCGCCCGATGGCCGCAGAGTCGCGTTCCTGGCCCGCCGGCCGAACGGCGCACGCCAGATCTGGATACGCGCGCTCGACACCCTGCCTGCGCAGCCGCTGGCCGGCACCGAAGGTGCGACCCATCCGTTTTGGGCGCCGGACGGGACCGCCCTGGGCTTTTTCTCAAATCTGAAGCTGCGGCGACTGGACTTGAGCAGTGGGGCGATCCGTTCACTATGCGACGTCCAGCGCGCGGCGCGGGGCGGCACGTGGGGTCCGGACGGGACGATTCTTTTCCCACGGTCCGGAGCGAGCGAGATCTATCGCGTCTCAGCGGATGGTGGGTCGCCGGTCGCAGTCACTGAATTCGATGCCAGGCGGGATGAAACGATCCCTCGCTTTCCGGCCTTCCTTCCGGACGGCCGCCATTTCCTGTTCATTTCGGACGGACGTGCGGATCCGCAGGGTAGAAATACGGTGTTTGTCGGGTCCCTGGACTCAAGAACGCGTAAACCGATCACGTGGACCCACAGTTCGGCCGTCTACTCGACTTCGGGTCACCTGCTATTTCTCCGTGACGTCACGCTCTTCGCCCAGCGATTTGACGTTTCACGCCTCACGCTCGTTGGCGCTCCCGTCGAAATCGCGAAATGGGCCGCTGCGACCGTCCGCAACGAGGCGGTACTGAGCGTCGCGACAGACGCGGCGCTCGTCTACCAGACCGGTCGCGGCGACGCGGACGTGGCCCAGCTCGCGTGGATGGATCGAAACGGGAACCAGCTCGCCACGGTCGGGCCACGGTCGGTCGCCTATTCTGTGGAACTGTCCAACGACGGCAGGAAAGTCGCTGTCGGCGTGCTCGAAAAGGGGTACGACATCTCCGTCCGCGATCTCGAGCGCGGTACAACTGCGGAAATCCACTTTGAGTCGTGGAACGCGGTCTCGCCCGTCTGGTCTCCAGACGACCGACGTCTCTTCTTCGGCTTCGGGAGTGGAACCGCATCGAACAGGGTACGCAAGATCGTCTCGACAACGGCCGACGGAACGGGAATGCAGCAGGCGGTCTACGTGCCGTCAGATGGCCAGCCTGGGGTTCCAACGAGCATCTCGAGCGATGGCGCCGTGCTGGTGACGACGATCAGAAAGGAGTCGGGCGGCTTGGGGCACGCCAAACACGATTACGATATCCGCGTGCTGGCACTTGCGGGCGATGCGCCCCCGTTCCTCAACAGGCCGGAGTTGTTCGAGATGAATGGCCAGCTCGCTCCGGGGACGCGGTCGCGCTGGCTCGCCTACCAGGTCGAGAAGTCCGGCAGCCCCGAGGTCTACGTGCAGCGGCTCGATCGCGAACAGACACGCGTCAAAATCTCGACCGCCGGCGGATCGCATCCCCGCTGGCGCCGTGATGGGCGGGAGCTCTTCTACGTCTCGCCGGAGCAGCAACTCATGGCGGTCGAGATTACGTTGGAACCGCAATTTTCAGTGGGCGTCCCGCGGTCGCTGTTCGCTGCGAAGTTTCGTCCGGTCACGCCTTTCCAGTACGACGTCGCACTTGACGGGCAGCGCTTCCTCGTGCTGCAAGCGGTCCTGGACGAGCCGCTGACGCTGATTCAGAACTGGACCAAGGCATTTCCGTCCAAGTGACGGCTCCGGCGGCGCGTCAGTCGTCGCCAAGCTCCTTCGTGATCGCGCGGCGCAGCCAAAGCTTCGCAAACCGCCAGTCGCGCGCGACCGTTTCGGCGGACACGCTGAGCACCGCGGCCGTTTCCTCGACGTTCAAGCCGCCAAAAAAGCGCAACTCGACGACGCGGGCTTTTCGATCGTCGAGCACGGCCAGCCCGGTCAGAGCCTCGTCGAGCGCCAGGATGTCCGGGGCCGCTCCATGCCGCGGGGCTGGCAGCAGGGCCTCGTCGAACGTGACCCGAACACGGCTGCCACCGCGCTTCTCGGCGCGTCGCGTTCGTGCGGCATCCACCAGCACGCGCCGCATCAGCCGCGACGCCATCGCGAAAAAATGGGCACGGTCCTGCCACGCGAGCGCGTGGAGCGGCGCCAGCCGCAGGTAGACCTCGTTGACGAGCGCCGTGGGCTGAAGGGTGCGGTCCCGGGCTTCGCCACGCAGGTGCCGCCGCGCCAGACGCCGCAACTCACCGTGCACGACCGGCATCAGCTGATCGAGCGCAGCAGGATCGCCCCCCTGCCATTGGCGAAGCAGGGCGGTAATCCGCTCGCGATCGGCAGGCTGGGATGCCACAAGCTTGCCTGAGACCGGCCAATTCTATGCCCTCCGAAAAGCCTGACAGGTTTCGACGCCCGCTTCCGCCTCTGGCCCTGACTCCGGTCCCAACGCGACCGGGGCCAGGAGGCGATCGTGGCAACGGGTTGGGGGCCAACGCTGTGTGGCCTCTCTCTGGCGGTGCTTTGGCCGGGGGCGCTCGAGGCAAACCGGGCCGGCGCAGCGGGGCCGGTGGATCAGATCGGGGTCAGAGTGCGGACGAATGACATCGCATCCGCATCGCTCCTCGAGGAGGCGCTCAGGCGCTCACCGACCATTCGCCAGCTTGAGGCCGAAATCCAGACATCGGACGTGGTGGTGATGCTCGCGCTGACGAACGACCAAAGCGTGCGCGGTCGCACGCAGTTTAGTTCGGCACATGACGGTGTTCGGATCGTGATCACGAGGATCTCTACCTTCCTGATACAGGACGAACGGCTGGCGGTGCTCGGTCACGAGCTGCAACATGTCGGTGAGATCGCGGCCGCACCGGAGGTCAGGGATGAAGCTGCTATCGGGCGGCTTTTCGAACGGATCGGCGATCGAACGAGCTGGTCGCGCGAGAGTTACGAAACAACCGCGGCGATAGAGATCGAACGCCGCGTGCTGAACGAAGTGCAGCGCGTGCGCTGACGGCGTCGAGGCGAAGACCGTGCGCCGGATGTTCGTCTGGCAGGGCGCGCAGGTCGCCCTGCTCGGCGTGGTGGTGGGAGCGCTGGCAGCGGTGGGCCTGACGACGCACATCCAGGCGCTGTTGTTCAACGTCCAGCGCTTTGACGTGACCGCGTTCGCCGGGATGTCGGCCGTGATGCTTGCGGTCACGGATCCGCTCGTGTTTAACCTTACGCAGAAAGGCAAGGAGCTCACCGGCACCGCAGGCCCGACTGAACAACAGTGGAAGATCGAAAAGGGCGAGGTGAACGCCGGCAAGGCGACGTTCCAGGTGCAGCAGCCCAACGGCCCGCTGTTCAAGTTCACGCTGACGATCGTCAAGGGGCGGCTGCAGGGCGACATGACCGGCGAGCGCGACGGCGTCGTGCGGGGCAAAGCTAAGGTTGACGCCGGGAAAGCGAAGTAAGGGGTCGACGTCATGTGGCATTCTGAGCAGTCGGCGTCTCTGACCGCCGACGCCCGGAGGTAGCCGCATGACGATGACTGAATGGTTTCTGGTGGAGCTCGAGAGCGAAGCGGCCAAGTCGCGACGCGTGCTCGAACAGGTGCCGACCGGCAAGCGCGAGTGGAAGCCGCACGACAGATCGATGCCGTTCGGGTACTTGGCGGATCTGGTCGCGAACATTCCATCGTGGGTCGGCTTTGCCATCACGATGGACGAGCTGGACATCGCGCCGAAGGACGGATCGAGCCAGAGACCCGCTCCACTGAACACGAGCGCGGAGCTCGTTGCCGCGCTCGACAAGGCCGTTGCCCAGGCGCGGGAGGCCCTGCAGAAGACCACCGATGCGCACCTGGAAACGCCCTGGCGCCTCCTCGCGGGTGGTCACGTCGCGTTCGAGCAGCCGCGCCATCAGGTCATTCGCGACACGTTCCTGCACTCGGCGCATCACCGCGGACAGATGACGGTGTACCTGCGACTGCTTGGGTCGAAGGTGCCGTCAGTGTACGGGCCGACGGCTGACGATAAGAGTTTCGGATGAAGTGACCCGCAAGACCTCGGGTTTCGTAAGCTACATCTCGACTGTGAGCAACATGTCGACAACGAAACCCGAGGTCTTTAGGTTCCGACTGCACCCAGCGATCTGGGCGACAGCGTCCACACATTTCGTATCCGACGCGTACGGCAACATGTACGCGCCGCTGCTCCCGCTGCTGATCCCGCGGTTGGATCTTTCACTCCAGACGATCGGCGTGCTGGCGATGACCTATCAGCTCGCCAGCTCGGTCTCTCAGCTCGGATTCGGCACGCTCGCGGACCGCTGGCGGCCGCGCGTGCTCCTGATGGGAGGGCCGGTCCTGTCGGTGCTCGTGCTGAGCGCGATCGGCTCTGTGACGTCGGTGCCGATGCTCGCGGCGGTGCTGTTCGTCGGCGGCCTCGGGAACGCGGCGTTCCATCCGACCGCCGCGGCGCTGGTGCACGCGGTGTCCGTCGATCGCAAGGGCCTCGCGATGGCGACGCATATCTCCGCCGGCTCGCTCGGTTTTGCCGTCGCGCCGCTCTGTTTCGCCCCGGCGGTGATGGCGCTTGGACCCTCGTGGGCGTGGGTGGTCGCGCTGCCCGGGCTGCTCGCGCTCGCGTACACACTTCGTTTGATCCGGCGCGTTCACATCCCGAAGAAACACGAGGCGCAGCACTGGGGTCTGTTGCGTCCCTACCTCAAGCCGCTGGGGCTGCTCTACATCATCGTCGTGTTGCGGACGCTCTCGGCGAACAGCCTGGCGGTCTTTCTCCCGGTGTTGCTGACGCGCCAGGGCATGGGCGTTGGAGAAGCCAGCGCGGCCGTGACGTTGTATTTGGTCGTGAGCACGCTCGGCGGTTTCCTCGGAGGCCCGCTGGCCGATGCCTACGGCGCGCGGCGTGTGATCATCTGGACGCTCGTCGCCTCCGTGCCCTTCCTTCTGTTCGCGCAACTGACGTCAGGCTGGACGCTGACGGTGCTCGTGGCGATCGGCGGAATGTTCCTGCAGTCCACGTTGCCGATCAACGTCACGTTCGGCCAGCAGGTGGCGCCGGTGAGCGCCGCCACCGTGTCCTCGCTCATGATGGGTGCCGGCTGGGGCGTCGGCTCACTGTTCGCTCCGGTGGTCGGGATGCTTGGGGACCGGTTGGGACTGCACGCCGCGCTTTCTCTGACAGCGGTGGTCCCACTGTTGGCGGCCCTCTTCGCCCTTCCCTTGCCGAGTCGGGTGCCGGGTGATGGCCGTGCCACGGCATCGCCGTTGACGTCGGTGCCTGACGTCGACGGTGCGACGCCGCCGGCGGGTGGCTGACGGCCGGACCTCGCCAAAGCTCGGGGAGCGGAGGCGGGCCGGTCATACAATTGCCCGCATGCCATGCGCGCCGCTCGATCCAACCGAGTCGCTCGCCGCGCTGACGCGCCGCGACTTCGTGGCCAAGACTGCGATGGTGGCCGCCGCGTGGATGATCGTCCCGCGGCACGTGCTCGGACAAGGCCTGACCCCGCCGAGCGATCGCGTGAACATCGCCGTCGTCGGCATCCACGGGATGGGCGCCGCCAACGCGCAGGCCGTGATGAGCCAGAACATCGTCGCGATCTGCGACGTCGACGACGCGCTGCTCGAGGCACGGCTGGACGCGTGGAAGCGATCGCTCCAGCCGCGGCCGGCCCCGCGCCCGCGTCCGCAGCCGGCGCGCCCCCAAGCGGCGGCGTCCGCGCGTCCACCCGCGCCCGCACCAGCGACGCTGCCGTGGGACGTGGGCGGTCCTTCGGCGCTGCAGGCTGAGGCCGACGAGAAGTGGCGGCCCGAACAGGACCGCGCACTGATGCAGCGCTTCGTCGACGAGCAGTTGCCGCGCCTCAAGACCTATCGCGACTATCGCGAGATGCTGGCGCGGCAGAAAGACATCGACGCGGTGATCATCGCCACGCCCGATCACATGCACGCGCCGATCGCGTCAGCGGCGATGGCGGCGGGCAAACACGTCTACGTGCAGAAGCCGATGTGCTGGTCGGTGGCCGAGGCGCGGCACCTCGCGAAGCAGGCGGCGGCCAACCCGAAGCTCGTCACGCAGATGGGCAATCAGGGGCACTCGCTCGACGAAGCGCGGCGCGGGCAGGACTACCTCGCGTCCGGCATCCTCGGCGACATCACCGACGTGCACGTGTGGACCAATCGTCCGCTCGCGTTCTGGCCCCAGGGTGTGCCGCGTCCGGAGAAGTTCGACGGCGACTGGAAAGCGCTCGGCTGGAGCAATCGCGGCGTCACCGAACGGCTCGCGCACGTCTTCACCAACAAAGTGAAGTCCAACCCGCCGAAAGGGCTGCACTGGGATCTGTTCCTCGGCGCGGCGGCCGACGTCCCGTACCATCCGCTCTACCATCCTTTTAATTGGCGCGGCTGGGTCGATTGGGGACAGGGTGCGCTCGGCGACATGGGCGCACATCTTGTCGACCACCCCGTGTGGGGTCTCGATCTCGGCTGGCCAACATCGGTCGAGACGATCTCGACGCCGTTCAACGGCCTGAGCTATCCGGTGGCAACGACGACGCACTACGAGTTCCCGGCGCGCGGCAGCCGGCCCGCAGTAAAGATGACGTGGTACGACGGCGGGTTCATGCCGCCGCGTCCGGTCGAGATGGGCGAGGCGAAGCTTAACGCCAACGGCGGCGTGCTCTACATCGGGACGAAGGGCAAGATGCTGCAGGAGAGCACAGGCACGCGGCCGCGGCTGCTGCCGGTGGAGCTGCACAACAGCGCCGGACCGCCGCCCGAACGGATGCCCCGTGTGCCGCATCAGGCGCACGAGATGAACTGGGTGAATGCGATTCGCGGCACCGACACGATTTCGTGTCCGTTCAGCTACGCCGCCTACCTTACGGAGATCATGCTGCTCGGTGTCGCCGCGCTCAGGGCGGGCACGCGGCTGCAGTACGACGGCGCCGCGATGCGGATCACCAACGACGCGGCGGCCAACGACTTCCTCCGGCGCGAGTATCGACCGGGATTCGGCCTGTCGTGACGAGGTAAGGGACGCGCACGCATGCGGGGGCCGCGGCTCCCTTCGGTATGGAAGAATTCGCCCATGCCCGCTCCCGGACGAATCGGATTTCGCATCCTGCCATCGCCACCGCGGCTTGACGCGTCGCTTGTCGGCGCGTTTCGCGGCCTCGCCTCGTCGAACGTCGCCGATGCGATGGGTCGCTTTGGTTTCATGGACCCAGGCATTCAGTCGAGAAGCGGGCTGTCCCTGTGCGGGCTCGCCATCACCGTCAACGCGCGCCCTGGCGACAACCTGATGGTGCACAAGGCCTTACAGCTGGCCGAGCCCGGCGACATCGTCGTCGTCTCTACGAACGGCAACACTACGAGTGCGGTGTTTGGAGAGTTGATGTGCCGTACCGCCGTCGCGCGCGGACTTGGCGGCCTCGTGGTGGACGGCGCCATCCGGGATGCGGAGGGCATGACGGCACTCGGCTTTCCGGCGTTCAGTCGCACTGTGACTCCGGGCGGTGGCGACAAGGATGGCCCCGGTGAAATCAACGTTCCTGTGAGCTGCGGCGGCGCCGTCGTTCACCCTGGCGACATCGTGATTGGCGACCGCGACGGCATTGCTGTGGTTCCTCGTGCGGATGCCGCGGAGGTTCTCGAGCTCGTGCGTGCGCTTGTCAAGAATGAAGAGCGTCGGGTTGCCGAGATTCAGTCCGGCAAAGTATTCAAGGCGGACATCGACGAGACCCTCAGAAAGAAGGGCGTCATCGAGTGACACCGTTGCTGCTGATGACGCCGGGACCCACGCGGGTGCCCGAACGCGTGCTCCGCGCCGGCGCGAGGCCGATGATCCATCATCGAACGACGGAGTACTCGGCGGAGCTTGCGACCATCCTCGAGCTGCTGCCGCCGCTGTTTGGCACGCGTGAAACGGTGCTGCCCGTTCACGCGACCGGGCGCGGCGCCATGGAAGCCTCACTCTGCAATCTCCTGGCTCCTGGCGATTCGATCGGCGTCTGCTGCAACGGGCGATTCGGCGAGTTGTGGGGGAAACTGGGCGGCTCGCTCGGGCTTCGGGTCCACCGAATCGCGACGAATTGGGACGCGGACGTCGAGCCCGCGGACGTCGAGCGGCTGCTTTCGGAGCACCCGGGCATTCGCGCCGTCGCGATGGCCTACGGCGATACGTCCACCGGCGTCGCGAACGACGTCGCTGGAGTCGCACGGCTCACACGAGCGCACGATGTGCTGCTGTTGGTGGATGGCGTGTCGTCGATTGGCGGGATGCCGTTTGCGTTTGACGACTGGGGCGTGGACGCGGCGATCACCGCGTCGCAGAAGTGCCTGATGTCTTCGCCTGGCGTCTCGTTCGTCGTGCTCAGCGAGCGGGCGCGCACGGCGAATGCGAAAGCGGGATTCCCGCGATCGTACTGGGACCTTGCAGAGATTCGACGAGCCGTCTCGAAGCCGAGGCCTGAACCGACCGGTACGCCGCCCGTGCACTGCGTCATGCAGGTTGGGGAAGCTCTCCGGATGATTCACGAAGAAGGCATCGACACGGTCTTTCGACGGCACGCCGACATGGCCGCGATGGTGCGCCGCGCAATGACCGCCCTTGGACTGAAGCACCAGTGTCCGTCGCTGACGCGTCGCTCGACGACCGTGACCGCCATTGCGCTGCCGCCGGACCACCCGCCGGCGCAGGTCCGTGACGCCATGAAGGTGCGGGGTCTTCTCGTGGCCGGCGCCCTCGAACACTTTCAGCCGACCGCTTTTCGCATTGGCCACATGGGCGACATCCGTCCCGCAGATGTTGACCGCACCCTCGACTCCCTTCGTGACGTCCTGAGCGGGCGATGAAACTCCATACACGGATCCTCATCGGACTCGCAGCCGGTGTCACCATCGGAGCTGCGGCACGAAGCGTTCCGGCGCTTGCCGCCGGTGTTGAATGGCTCGAGCCCGCCGGAACCATCTTCATCAGATTGATCACGATGGTCGTGTTGCCGCTCGTGATCGCCAGCTTGTTCGTTGGCGTGACGTCTCTCGGTGACATCCGCCGGCTCGGCAGGATTGGCGGACGGACATTGGCATATTTCCTCATCACGACCGTGCTCGCCGCCATCATCGGCATGGCCGTCGCGCTCGTGGCACGGGTGGGGACCGGCCTCGATTCCGCGGTCCGCGACTCGATCGCCAGCCGTGTCAATGCGCCCGGCTCTCAGCCACCAGCGGTCAGCACGGTTCCGACATTTGTCCAGACGATTGTGGCGATGGTTCCGCAGAACCCGATCGCGGCGGCCGCTCAGGGCGACCTCCTGGCCGTCATCTTCACGGTCATCGTCTTTGGCGCCGCGGCGACGACGATGAGTGAGGAGAAACGGCAGCCGCTGGTGTCTCTTGGCCATGCGGTGAACGACGTGTCGCTGGCCGTGATTCATTTTCTGATGCGTCTGGCGCCGGTAGCGGTCGGGATCCTGATCGCGGCAACCGTCCTTCGATCGGGAATTGATTTGTTGTGGAGTCTCGCCGGGTACGCGACGGTCGTGATCGCGGGGCTCGCGCTCCATGTTGCCCTGGTGTTGTTGCCGATTCTTCAGTTTGGCGCCCGGATTGGCGTTGTCGCGTTCCTGCAGGCGACCGGCCACGTGATTCTGCTGGCGTTCTCCACAGCCTCATCGAGCGTGACGCTGCCGGTCAGCCTGGCGGCAGCGAGGGAACGCCTCGGGGTGTCTGCAGCCGTCGCGAGTTTCGTGCTGCCGATCGGAACGACACTGAACAAAAACGGCGCATCCGTCTACAAAGCGGCGACCGCCGTGTTTCTCGCGCAGCTGTACGGCGTGCACCTTGGCGCCGGCCAGCTCGTCACGATTGTGTTGACCACGATCGTCGCCTCGTCTGCGGGCGCCGGCGTCCCCGGCAGCTCGCTGGTGACCACACTGATTGTTCTGAATGCCATCGGGCTTGGTTCGAATGCCTCAGCCGGGATTGCTCTGATCGCGGGAATCGACCGGCCGCTCGACATGTGCCGGACCGCCGTGAACACGTTCAGCAACCTGGTCGGCACGGCGGTCGTTGCACGCGCCGAGGGCGAGCGGGTTCGGGTGCTGCGTTCGACCGAGGCGACGAGCCAGGCGTGACCACTCAAACCATCAGCGAGAAGATTCTGTCGGCGCATTGCGGTCATCCGGTGCGCGCCGGAGAGTTCGCTGTCTGCCGCGTCGACTGCGTGATCGGCACGGACGGATCGGGTCCGATGGCGATCGACTATTTCGAACAGATGGGCGGGCAGTCATTGTTCGATCCGGCGCGCGTCTTCTTTTCGCTCGATCACTACGCGCCACCGGATACGCCGCAGACGATGGCGTTTCACCGGCGGATCAGGGAGTTCGCCGCGTCGCACGGCGCGACGGTCTTTGAGGTCGGCGACGGCATCAGTCATCAGGTGGCGGTGGATCGCGGGCTGGTCGGCGCCGGCGACCTCGTGGTGGGCGCAGACAGCCACACGGTGACGTGCGGCGCTCTCAATGCATTCGCGATTGGCGTCGGATCGTCCGACCTGGCCGCCGCGATGTTGACGGGGGAAGATCTGGTTGCGCGTGCCGGAGACCATTCGTGTCATCTTGCGCGGCCGCCGGCCGGCGGGTGTCGCGGCGAAGGATGTCGCGCTGTTCCTGATCCAGAGATTCGGTGGAGACGAAGCGAACTATCAGGCGATTGAGTTCGCTGGAGACGCGCTACCGGCGTTCACCATGGATGACCGGCTGGTGCTCTGTAACCTCATGGTTGAAGCCGGCGCCAAGGCGGCCATCTGTCCCGGGCCGATCACCTCCGATCCGCAGGCTCGCTTCCGCCTCGATTTCGATTGCGATCTTGCGAAGGTGACTCCGCAGGTGGCGCTGCCACACGCGCCCGACAACGTCGTGCCGCTCAGGGCGGCTGCCGGCATTCCGGTACAGATGGTGTTCATCGGGACGTGCACCGGTGGCAGAGCGGTGGACTTTCGCGAGGCCTGGGATGCCTTCACGCGTGCCGGGGGGCGGCTGGCTGACGGAATTCAGCTGGTCCTGACACCGGCGTCGCGCGATGTCCACGACCAGATCGTGGCCGACGGAACGCTGGACCGGTTTGTGGCGGCCGGCGCCATTCTGACCACGACGGGCTGCGGCGCGTGTTGTGGGACGAGCGGCGTCATTCCAGGCGACGGGATGACCGTGCTGTCCACCGCCAATCGCAACTTCAAAGCGCGCATGGGAAACGCGACCGCCGAGATCTATCTGGCGTCACCGGCCGTGTGCGGAGCGGCCGCTGCCAGCGGCCGAATCCCGGAGTACGCATGACCGTCCAAGGTCGCGCGCGCGTCCTCGCCGACGACGTGAACACCGACTACATCATTTCGTCGTCTCGCAAGCGAGGGACGATCGATCCCCAACAGCTTGCGCCGTACCTGCTCGAGGGGGTCTCGCCGGAGTTTGCGGCATCCGTGCGGCCTGGCGATGTCCTCGTGGCCGGAAGGAACTTCGGATGCAGCTCCGCGATGGAGGTGGCAGTCACCGTCATTCAGGCCGCAGGTATCGGCGCGGTCGTCGCCAGAAGTTTTGCCAGGAGCTTCTTTCGCAACGCCTTCAACAACGGGCTGCTCGTGGTCGAATGCGACACCACCTCATTTCAGGAAGGCGACAACGTCACGATTCAAGTCAGTGACGGAGAGGTCCGTGTCAAGAACGTCACGCGCGATGTCACTGTCGCGGGCGCATCACTGCCGCCGATCGTCCAGGAACTCATCCGGCACGGCGGGTTGGTGCCGTACCTCGCGGCCCGCGGCTCGCTCGACTGACCGTATACTCGCGGGCGCATGGGCCTCCGCACGCTCGTCGTCGGCTGTGGGCACATGGGGTCGTCGCATGCCCGCGCGTACCACTGCATGCCCGACTTCGAGATCGTCGGCCTCGTGTCGCGCGGGGCCACGTCGCGCAGACGGCTGAACGGCGAGCTCGGCGGCCGCTATCCGGAGTTCAGCCACTTCCACGACGCGCTCGCCCAGACCGAGCCCGACGCCGTGTGCATCAGCACCTATACCGAAACGCACGCCGAGTACGCGACGGCGGCGCTCGCGGCCGGAGCGCACGTGTTTCTCGAAAAACCGGTGGCCGAGAACAACGAGGCGTGCGCGCAGGTAATCGCCGCGGCTCGCGACGCGCGGCGCGCGCTGGTGGTCGGGTACATCCTTCAGGTGCATCCCGCGTGGCAGCGGTTCACCGACATCGCGCGCGGCCTCGGACGGCCGCTGGTGATGCGCATGAATCTCAATCAGCAGAGCGCCGGCGCGGTGTGGGACACGCACCGGCAGCTGCTGCGCAGCACATCGCCGATCGTCGACTGCGGCGTCCACTACGTGGACGTCATGTGCCGCATGACCGGTGCGAGCCCGGTGCGCGTGAACGGCGTCGCGGCGCGGCTCAGCAACGAGATCGTCGCTTGGCAAACCAACTATGGCCATCTGCAAGTTGTCTTTGACGATGGCTCTGTCGGCTGGTACGAGGCGGGCTGGGGCCCGATGATGAGCGAGACCGCGTTCTTCGTGAAGGACGTGATCGGCCCGCGGGGCGCGGTCAGCATCGTCGCCGAGCGCGCCGCGGATCGCGGCCGGTCGGCCGACATCGACGCGCATACGATGACGGAAGCGCTCCGCGTGCATCACGCGGAACTCCGTCCCGACGGCACGTTTGCGCGCACCGACGACGTGATTCCCGTCGAGGACGAGCCGTCGCACGACGAACTCTGTCGGCGCGAGCAGCAGGTGTTCCTGGACGCGATCAACGGCCGGGTCGATCTCGAATCGCATTGGACCAGCGCCGCGGACAGCCTGCGAATCGTTCTGGCGGCGGATCAATCCGCTCGCGAAGGACGGACGGTCGAGCTGTAGCACGTAGGGCGGTCCGGGTATGGGCCGCCGCTGAGGGAGGGTCAAAATGCTCCGCGCGATCCTTGTCGCTGCCGCCGTCATCGCTCCGACGCTGTCGCTGCAGACTGTGACGCCGCCAAAAGGCTTCACCGCGCTCTACAACGGACGCGATCTGACGGGCTGGCGCGGCGGCGACACCTACGATCACCGCAAGTGGCTCGCGCTGCCCGACGCGGAGCGCGCGAAGCTCGACGCCGAGTGGACCGCCGACATGCGCGCGCACTGGCGCGCCGAAGGTCCCGAGCTCGTCAACGACGGCAAGGGCAAATACGCGACGACCGTGAACGACTACGGCGACTTCGAGCTGCTCGTCGACTACAAGACCGTGCCGCTCGCCGACTCCGGCATCTACCTTCGAGGCTTGCCGCAGGTCCAGATCTGGGATCACACCAACCCGGCGGAGTTCAAGAACGGCGCCGACAAAGGGTCGGGCGGGCTGTGGAACAACTCGCGCGGCGCGCCGGGCAAGGATCCGTTAGTACTCGCCGACAAGCCGTTCGGTGAGTGGAACCATTTCCGCATCGTCATGGTGAGCGATCGCGTCAGCGTCTGGCTCAACGACCAGTTCGTCGTCGATCACGCGGTGATGGAGAACTACTACGATCGCAAGCAGCCGGTGCCGCCGCGCGGGCCGATTTCGCTGCAGACACACGGCGGCGAGATTCGGTGGCGGACCATCTTCATCCGCGAGATTGGCGCCGACGAAGCGCGTCGAATTCTCAGCCGACTTCCCGGAAGGAAATAGTCAGCCGGCAGGCCTATGGCCATTGGCCCTGAATCGGTATGAGGACCTTCGCGAGAACGCGCCACCCGGCGCGGAATCTCCGGCCGGGTGGCGCGTGCAGAACCGTTCAGGCTTACTTCCCCTTCTGAAACTTCGGTGACGCCGAGATCTCGATCAGACGGTCGACCCCGCTCGAAGGGTGCTGGATATTGACGTATGCGGTGTTCGGGTGCCGAAAGTCAAAGTACAGACCTGTAAACTCCGAGCCTTGCGTCCCGTTCGACGCCCAACGTGCGAGTCCTTCTCCTGCATCCAGAAGATCGCCGTCCTTGTTCAGGTCGACGGCGAACCAGATGTCGTTGTCCTGGCCGCCACCGCGGTCTTCGATGATGTAGATGTTGCCTTCCGCGTCGATGGCGAGATTGTCGGCGTTCCTCAAGCCGCCGCCGACCGGCTGACCGGTGGCGAGGTCCGTGGATTGCGGAGCCGCGAAGAGTTTGACCTCATTCGTCGAAAGGTTGATGGTGTAGACGCGGCTCGTGCCATCCGTGCTGCTGTTGTTGACGTCCGAATCGGTCGTTGTGACGTACAGCAACTGGGTGCCGTCAGCCAGCGTCTGCAGCTCCATGTCCTCGGGGCGGTTGTAGCCGGTACCCAGGACGTCGTTGTCGTCTGCCGAGACGCGACCGTCGATGGTGCCGTCTGGCAGCACGGTCGAGACTCCCGCGATGGGACCGCCAGTCGCGTTGGTGATGGCCACCCAGGTCGCCGCGCCAGTGATCGCCGGACCGTTGCTTCCCTCGAACTGCCCGCCCGCGCCAACCCTGAGGACAAACGTCTGACCGGCGGAGAAAAAGTCGTTGCCGCTGGCCGCGCCCGGATCCCTCGAAACGTATTTGTAGATCGAACCCCCGTTGAGTTCGTCGATGAAATACATGGTGTTGTTCCTGTCGAAGGCCAGCCCTTCATGGGAGACGCGCGGCACGATGTGACGCCAGATGAAGTCGCCACCGTTGGGCCCGGCCGTGACGGGGTTCGTCACTTCGAACAGACGCCCCTTGATGCTGCCGGTCCCCCACGACTCTTCGGCCGTCAGGTAGCCGCCCCACGGCGTCCAACGGGATGCGTCTCCCGCGACGAACCCGGCCGTGCCCGGTGCGACGATCGTCACGGTGCGCTGGTCGTAGTGCGGATTCTGTGTATCCACCCGCTGCACGCCGGCCGTGCCCGTTTCGAAGGGCATGAACAGATACCGGCCCGCAGCGGGACCGGTCTCGTTCGACGTGATCATGTCCCAATTGCCGGAGTTGGAATTCGGGACGAGATTGTTCTGTGTCCTCCGATCGGCGATCGTCTGTTGGCTCCACTTTGGATGGGGCAGAGTGATCGGGGTGGCTTCGCCAGGGCCATCGACCGGCAAAGGAGGCGCCGAGCTTGTCAGCGGTTCGAAGTCTGAGAACTTGGTGCTGACAGCAAGAGCTGGCAGGCTCGCGATGAGTGCGAGCCCGAGCGCTAACGGAACGCGATTCGACATGGTTGCCTCCGCAAGATGTAGTAGCGACGTGAGTGGAAGCGTCACGCGATGCGCAACCCTCCGGAGTCTGAAGCGTAGTTGGCGGGCGCAACGGTCCGACTACGCCGCCGTGTCAACGAAGGCAACAGGACGATCTGTTCGTGTAACGAGACGGGAATGCCGCGTGGCTACTTCAAGCCCAACTTCCTGCCGGCCGCCAGAAGACGGATCGATTCGCGAAGACGCCTGTCCCGCGTTTTCGGTCGTTTCGCCGTATGAATCCAGACCACGAAATCACGTCGATAGGTTGGCGCCAGCTCCCGGAAGAACTGCCACGCTCTGGAACTCGTCTTCAGCGCATTGCCGATGTAGACGGGTAGCCTGGGGACGACCGGCCGTGGCGCATAGGTATTGCTCGTGGGCGCCGCTGCGAGGCCGGCCGGCGTGAGCAGACGAGCCGCCTTGAGCTCCACCCACCGTTTCCGGTTGAGGTCCGACCACTTGCTCGAAGGCTTTCGCGGCGTGACCTTGAGGGCATATCGGTCGTCATCGAGACGCTTGATGAGACTGTCGATCCATCCGAAGCAAAGCGCCTCACGAACGGTGTCTTCGTAGCGGATCGACTTCACCCCTGTGTGGGCCTTGTAGAACACGAGCCAGACGCCTGGACTGGACGCATGGTGCTTTGCGAGCCACGACCGCCATTGCCGGCGACTCCGAACGTGCAGCGTCCTGAGTGTGGCCGTCATGGTGACTGGCCTCTGGTGCGCCTCCGTCAGCGATCCTGACGCTGGCGGTCCGTCGAAGGCCCAGTGGGGCGACGAACGAGCTCGTCGATTTCGTACACGCGCCCGTTGGCGACGACGCGTCGCACCCTCGTCGTGTGCGCGATGTTCACGAGCGGATCGCCGTCGATCATGATGAGGTCCGCAAGCTTGCCCGGCTCGATGGTGCCGGCCTCCAGGTTGAGGGCGCGCGCGGCGTTGACGGTCGCAGTCTTGAGCGCGTCGAAGACCGGCATCCCCGCCAGTGTGTAGGCCATCAGCTCGCCGTGAAGGTTGATGCCGTTGGGCGTGTCCGTTCCGGCGACGATCAGCCCGCCGGCCCGCTGGACGTCGAGCACCATCCGGCCGCTGCCGCCGCGCGGATCGGCGCCACCCACTGAGGGCTGGGCAGCGACCTGACGCTGAATCCACGCGGGGTACAGCCTGAAGCGCGGGTCCGCCTTGAGCGAAGCGTCGTCCTCGAAGAGCCGGCGCGTCCCTGCGCCGGGGATCATCGGACAGAAGACGCGCTCACTCCTTCCGAACAGTTGAATCACGTCGTCGTAGGCGCGCTGGAGCGTGGCCATCTTGGGCGAGTAGCCGCGCCGGCTGGTGGCCGCGGTGTGCTCGGTGTTGTCCACGCCGACGAACGACGCCGGATAGATCTCGTGCGTGGCGACCGGCACGCCGATGCGGTGCGCGAACTCGACCATGCGGCGCTGCTGCACGTCGGGCAACCGCACGTAGCTCTTGATGAGATCGTGCTGCAGCACGCGTGCGCGCTCGAGCTCCATCTCAAACTGCGCGGCGCTCGAGATGGCGATGCCCATCTTGTAGTACACGCGGCGCCACTCCATGAGGTAGCCGGTGCCGTACACCCGCGGGCCGGCGCGGACGTCCGCCTCATTGGCCTCGCGATCTTCGACCGCCTCGTAGGGCGTGTTGCCGGGGCTCCGCACGGTCGTGATGCCGAACGCCAACCAGGCTCGTCCCTGCGCCTCGCCGAAGTCCTTCTGGAGATGTGAATGGAATTCCGTAAGACCCGGCATGACGGTGAGGCTGGACGCATCGACGACGCGCCCGGTGGCGTGGGCGGCAGCGGTATGCGGGGACACCGACGCGATGCGATTGCCGACGATCGTGATGTCCATGTCCGATCTCGCCGCAGGCGACGTCATGTCGAGCAGACGGCCGGCGTGGACGATGAGGCGTCCGGTCGGCACGGCGGGCGTCCACTTGAGATCGAGCGGCACCGTGCGAGTCTCGCCGGTGTCGATATCGACAATCCGCAGCCGGTCGAGCGATTGATAAAGGATGTGGCGGGAGTCGCCGCGCCAGCTCGGCGCGTGCGCGCTCTCGCTGGTGACCCGGCGCGGCGGACCCTGCGGGGCGCCCTCGGATGACACGGGCCATACGGCCAGCACGCCCTCGTAGATGGCGGCCATCTTGGTGCCATCCGGTGACCACACCGGCCCGCAGCCGCCGCGCGAGTCGATCGAGAGCAACGGCACCGGCGCGTACCATCGGTCGCTGCCGCTGCCATCAGCCGCGAAGGTGAGCACCTGGTTCGTGCCCTCGCGGAACCGACTCGAGAGGGGCGCGACGTTGGCCAGCGCCACGCGGCGGCCGTCGGGCGACCACGTCGGTGTCCCGGGCTGCGGCAACTGATCGTGGATTCTCGTCACGCGGCCCGACGCGACGTCGAGCACCGAGATGCCGGCGACGCGCCACATGCCGTCCACGCTGAAGAACGCAACCCTCGCCCCGTCGGGCGAGAAGGTGGCGCCCTGCGGCTGTGAGGCCAGATCGGTCACGCGCCGGCCCTGGCCAGTTCGCATGTCGCGAATCCAGAGTTGCAGGTGCTCGCTGTCCTTGTCGGAGGAGTACACGAGGCGTGTGCCGTCAGGCGACCAGGCTGGATCGGTGTCGAGCGAGGCGTCGCGGGTGATGTTGACCGGCGCGCTCCCGATCTTCATCACGTAGATGTCGCCAACGGCGGCGAAGGCGACCTGGGAGCCGTCCGGTGATATCACCGGCCGGACGATGCCGAGCGCCTGGCGCGGGATGGTGGACGTGAAGTCCCGCCGGCTGCGCATGTACCGCGGCCGGGTGACCTGCAGGGTCGCGTTGAACTCAACCGTACCGGCCTCACTGGCGTCGAGCGTTCGCGTGCGAATCTTGCCATCCGAGACGTAGTAGAAGGCGGATGGCGAGGCCCACGACGCGCGGAATCCGAAGACGTTTTCGTCACCTGTCGCCGGACGCCCATCGATCTCATAGCGGCTCTGCCCGCCGCCGGTGACGTGATAGACGAGTTGTCCACCCGGTCCCCATGAAGGCGCGTCCACACGCCCCGCAGCGGTCTTCCGGACTTGTCGCTCGACGAGCGTGTCAAGCCGGACCGCCCAGACCGTCGTACCGTTTTCCCGTGTCGACGCAAACGCAATCTCCGAATCGTCCGGCGACCATGCCGGCATCGAATCCTCGGCGCGATCGCGGGTGAACTGCGTGAGCGCCCCGCTTCGCGTGTCGAGCACCCAGATGTTGTAGTCGCTGCCGAGCGGATTGCCCCGGTCGGACGAAAACGCCACGCGCGTACCGTCGTGCGACCAGGCAGGCTCGCGATCGTCGAATGCGCCTGTCGTGAGCGATCGGAGGTTGCTGCCGTCACGCGCGATCGACCACAGGTCGTAGCCGCCGTCGCGGTAAGCGAAGAACGTGATCGTACGGCCGTCGGGCGACCACGCGGGCTGCCGCGCATCGCTGAACACGTCCGTGATGCGCGTGGCGGTTCCGCCAGTCGCGGGGAGCGTCCAGATGCTGCCCTGCAGGTCGATCGCGAGTGTCTGCCCGTCCGGCGACACGGCCACCGACATCGACGTGCCTTCGCGTACGGTGACGTCAATGGTCGCCGGCTGAAGGCGGAGAGCGGCGGAAGCCGTCGCTGCTCCAGCCAGGATCACGAGACCGATTGCGTGGCGCATGACATCCTCCTCGCCCAGACGTCACCGGCCGGCATCTTATCTCGCCGGGCCAACGAGACAGGTCAGATTCTGGCGCGCGCGGTCGGTGCCCGCCGACGACAGGCGCCGCTCGATGTGTGATCAGCGGAAGCGGAAGCCGACGGTAACGCTGAAGACGCGGTTCTGGATGGAGTCGTTCGGGTCGTTGTCGTCCTTGTTGATCTTCAGGAGGCCGTGCGTGTAGCGGACCTCAATCAGCGCGCGCCGGAACTCGACGCCGAGGCCGCCGACCAGCCCGAGATCCAGAGGCTCGATGTCGTCGGTGGTGTCTACGGTCTGTTCTTCTCCGTCGACTTCAGCCGTGGCGCGGCCTGACAGTTTGAACGCCGGCGCGGCGCCGCCAACGACGAAGACGCGGGTCGCCGAGCCCGGGGCGCCAAACTCGGCGCGCGCCAGAAGCGGGATCTCGATGTAGCGAACGCGGACATCGACTGAACCGATAGTGTCCACGTCGAACACGGCGCGATCGAACTTCACGCCCTTCTCTGAGAACAGGCCTTCGGCCTGGAACGAGAAGCGGGTGGTGGATGCCGTGCGGAACCAGACGCCGGCGACGAGCCCTCGCCGCCGCGAGGTGTCCGGGGACTCGTCTTCTTCGGGGGTGAGCGACGCGAAGTTGACGCCGGCCTTGACGCCGACCTCCTGGGCGAACCCGGACGCTGGAGGGATCAGGAGAACCGCAGCGGCGAACAGGGCGCGAGCAACTCTACGAATGGACATTAGGCACCTCTCGCGTCTGACAGGAATGCGCAATTGCGCGGTCCACCGGCTCACCTCGGCTGCCTCTGGGCTGCCCTCCGAGCGCCGAACAATATCAAGTCGCCCAATCCGGTCCGATCGCGTGTTTAGAGCAACTTCGCGATCTTCTCGTGCCCGCGCCTCATCGCCCAGGCGCGCGGCGTGGCCCAGGGCGGATCATCGGGCAAGCTCTTCGGCGCGCCCCGTCGGAGCAGGAACTTGACCATCTTCAACTGCCCGAACTTCGCCGCCCAGGCGAGCGGCGTCGAACGGAGATGGTCGTCGCGCGCCGTCAGATCCGCGCCGGCTTTCAGAAGTGCCTTGGCCTTTTTGACGTCACCGTCGCGGGCCGCCTGGTGGAGCGGCGAAATGTGCAGCCAGTTGTACTCGCGCGTGGACCAGTCCTCACTGGGACGCTCGGGTTCCGGTTCCGCCCCGTACGACAGGAGGAGTTGCTCCATGCGCTTGTCCGGGCGCCATTCCCGCGACACCCAAAGCGCGCTGCCCGAGCTCTCGACCGGCGGATTCGGAAATGCTCCGCGCTCGAGCAGGAGCTTCGCGATCTCGTAGTATCCGTGGTAGACGGCCGAGTACAGCGCCTTTCCCTTCGGTGCGTACTGCTCTTCGGGTAGATTCGGATCGGCGCCGTGGTCGAGCAGCAGCTGGACGATGTCCATGCGGCCGGCGGCGGCGGCGTTCGAGAGCGGTGCGCCGGCGCCGAGGTAATACCCCTCATGCTCTCCCACGCTGTTCGCCAGTGACGGGTCCTGGCGAAGCAGCTCGCGGACCCGCGCGATGTCGCCGGTGTGGCACGCGGTCGGGAGATCGATGAGCGCGCCGCGCGTCTTGAGATGCGCCATGACCTGCGCAGGCGTGACCGGCCACAGCCGCGACACATCGCGCCAGCCGCGGTAGAAGTAGTCGCCGTTGGTGAGGTGAATGGGCCGGGCGCCGTCCATCCGCCGGGCATTGATGTCCGCGCCGCGCCGCACCAGCTCGTCGATCGCCTCGATCTGCCTCGTCATCGTCGCCCAGTGAATCGGCTCATTGGATCGGCTATCGCCCTTCCGGACGAGCTCGGGTTGGGCGTCGAGCAACTCCCGCATCCTCTTCAGATCGTGATTTCTCAGCGCCAGAGCGACCGCCTCGCCCTTCGGCGAGGCGTTGAACTTCCTTTCGAGCGTGTCGGTCAGCATGCGCTCCATCGCCGCGTAGCCGCGATCGCGCGCGATCTCGAGCGGATTGTCATCTACCCAGAGATCGAGTGGATTGGCATCGTGCTCGAGCAGGAACCGCGCGACGTCTACCCGGTTCTCGCGTACGGCAAAATAGAGCGGCTTGCGGTAGTCGTAGTGCGCCCGTGCCAGCGAGCGGTCTTTCGCAATCAGGGCTTGCACCGTCCGCAGATCGCCAGCGGCGGAGGCCTGGAACAACGCCCAGACGTCCGTGCCGCGCCCAGCCGACCACATGAGCTTCACATCGGACTTCAGCTCGGCAGGCTGCAGCATGCGCGCCTGCGGCCGCACGGACTCGACGTGATGGACGAGCGCCGGCCAGCTCTCGAAGCCGTACTCGCGCGCGAGCGCGTGCTGGGCCGTGGAGAGCGTCGCCGCCGGATCGGCGGCGCGCAGCGTGTCGAGATGTTCCTTGGCTTGTTTCCGGAGTTGCTCGAGAGACGGACGCTCCGGCAGACGCCGGAGAGGCGGAACGGACATGACGATCTCCTTTCGGATATCGCCCGTGTCCGCTCAGCGGGCTGAAAGAAGATCGCAAGTTGTGACGACGGTCGAGCTCAGGTGGGCTCAGCCCTTCCCGCGGACGGGGTGCGTCCTGTGGCGCGAGTTGATCATACGCAGGAGAGGCCGGCGCGGCAACACGGCAACCGATTCACGCACGTCCAAGGCGCGACGGACGACGGCGGTTCCGCGCGACCGGGGTTCGCGTGGAAAAGTTCAGCGGGTCGTGAACCAGCTCTTCGCCAACGCGTCGGTCGTGAAGTAATCGTGGAGCATGCTCGCGACCTTCCGGCGACCGTTCTCAGATGGATGGGTGCCATCAGCCGCCAGATCGTCGCGTTGCCAGGTCAGTCCGTCGGCCTTCCGCGGTGTTGTTCCGTCCGCCCAGAGATACGGTCCCCAGAGCAGCAGCGGGACTTGCGCAACGCCGGCCGCGTCGTCGTATCGTAGCGGAGCCGCGCCCTTGATCTGATCCTGGATGAGCCAGCGAACGGCGAACGCGCCTTCGTACGCGTAGGGTTCGGGATTGAGCGGCATGGTCGAGTATCCGGCGTAGATGCGGCTTCCGAGGTAGGCGATCCGCAGGTTGGGAAGGCGCTTCTTTGCGAGCTGGAGCACCGTCAGGGTGTCCGCATAGAGCTTACGCCCGTGCTGGGCGAGGTCACCTGAAGGCCGGACGTTGGCGAGCTTGATCCAGGCGACCTGAACCTGTTTCGAGCCGAGCGCAGCGGCTGCGAGACGACGGTCTGCTTCAGTCCATGCCTCGGCCTCGGGATTGGCCCACTGTGCCATTGCCTGGCCGCCCTGGGCGCAGTCGACGATGACCACGCGCGGCGACTTGCGGGTGTCCTTGTCCGCCAGCTGCTTGAACAGCGAGAACTCCTGGGTCGCGTTCGACATGCTGATCGAAACGAGCCCAATCGCGCCGTCGCCCGCCGGCTTGCCATCCGCGTTCAACGGTGTGATTCTCGCGCCTGCCGCCTTCGCCGCGGCGAGATGTGCTGGCGGCGGTGCATTCCTTCCGCCGCCGTAGAGGCCACCGTCCTCTCCCTTGTACCTGTCGGTCGCCGACAGTTCCGTGAGCGGTTTCAGCCCTACGGAGGTGCGAGCGGTACTCGCTCCCTGGAAAGCGGGATGGTTTGCCAGCCGTGTCGCGATGATCGCGGCGGCGTTCGCGCGTTCGACGGTCGAGGCGACCGTTCCGCCCACGACCGCCGACACGATCACCATTAGGAGCGTCACAATGCGCTTCATAGTGCTCTCCATGACGCGATGCGGCACTGCATGGGTCATAAGCTCCGCAAGAATGCCAGCAGCGCCGCCTTCTCGCGCGGATTGAGATCGAGTCCGAACGTGTGGCCCGGCACGGCGCGCTTGGTGACGCCAGGCGGACTCCAGCCCTTCGGCAGGTAGTCCGGACTCAGCCGTGCGGAGTCAAACAGCTCCTCTAGGCTGGTGAGGGATCCGTCGTGAAGCAGCCGCGGCCGATACCATACGCCGCGGAGCGACGGAATTTTGTACAGCCCTGTTCCCTTGCGCGTCTTCAGCGCGACGTCGGGATCGGTGCCGACCGACTGAGTCGAGATATCAACCCGGTTGGGATGATCAGGCGGCAGCGTGAAACCTGTGGCCAGCGTCAGACGGCCGGTGGTGTACGCCGGCGGCCTGTGGCACGCGGGACAACCCTCCCGCTGGAACACCTGAGAGCCGAGGTCGATCATCTCCCGCGGCGCCGGATTGGGATTCTGTGGCGGTTCGAGCGAAAGGAGGTACACGCCAATCGCGTGCAGCACCTCGTCCGCGTACCGGAATCGCACGCGCCGCTGCTCGTCGGTGAGAATCCGATGCGGACCGAAGTCCATGCGATCGGCGCCCGTGACCAGCGCGGCGTACCGCGCGACATCCTCCGGGCCGCGCAGCCGATGCGTGCCGGTCGCATCCATGTACCGGCTGTATTTCAGGTTCTGCAAGTCCGGAATTCGCGTGGCCGCGTACGGACTGCCGTTCGTGCGGGCAAAGACCCCGTCGCTGAACGATCGCGCGAAACCTCCCGCCTGCTGCAGCTCGGCACCAGTCATCGTCCTGAGACGCTCGACGCGTTCGTCTGGCGCCCACGGCACGGTGAACTCCTGCCAGAGCTTCACCGGCACGGGCCCGACGCCATAGAACTGCCGCAGTCGAAACGCGGTGCCCGGGGCGCCGACCAGCGTCACGCCGGGACCGGCAAACGGCAACGATCCAGGCGGCCGCGGCGATCCGGACGGCCCGCCAATGACGACGCGCCCGTCGGGCCCCCAGTCGATGTGGCACGCGGCGCACGCCCGCCCGCTGAGCTTCAGGCCGCCCGACGTCACCACCCACCGCAATCCCACGATGCTGCCGTCGTCGAACGTGAAGAAGCGACTGAGGCGCTCGCGATCGCGCGCTTCCGCAATCAGTGCGGGGTCGTCGGTGCGCAGATACGCCAGGTCCATCTCCCGGAACGCGCGGTAGCCGGCGGAAATCCAGTCCTGCTGGCTGCGGATCGCCATCGCGTCAATGAGTGGCTTTGGCTTCATCTTCTGCAGCGACTCCCAGTAGCCGGGCGGCTCCTTATCGGGGTGGTGACCGGATACGTCTGCAGATTGTCGCCGGGGGCGGCGTAGTACTCGGCGGAGGAATAGTGGCTGGGTCTGACGTTCAGTCCGGCCACCGGCGTCGCCCAATCGGCGAGCGACGCATCGTCCCAGATGCGCGGCACCGTCATCACCTGCGCCGTGACGACGACATAGACCCCAACGGTCGCGGTCAATGCAACGACAGGAGCCCGGGTCATGCGCAACCCCTTTCTCTCCGCAATGTGGTGTTAGTGATATTACGTCAGGCCAGTTGCCTCTACCCTTCCAGGTTCGCGGCAACCGCATACGCTGAAGTCAGTGCGGTCCGCCTCGCGCGATCCGCGCCGAATCATGGGCCGTTCGGCTATTCCCAGTACCAGACGACGATCACGCCTTTGTTGTGATCTTCTGAGACCGACACATTGATCAGGCGCTCGCGACCCTTCTCCGACGCGAACGCGGCCGCCTCCCCGCACAGATCGACCCAGGACTTCACAGAGCTCTTGAAGATCTCGAATCTCACCTGCATGTTGCCCTCCGGCGGCATCATAGCGGCTCGCGCGCGCGATCGAATCGACCGGAATCTCGAGACACACGCGACGATGACTCCAGGGCAGGATCTTGCGCGCGCGGTGGTCGAAGCTTGGAAGACGAACCACCGAGTCACCGTGTTCTTGATCGAGAACCTTCGATCACGGACCTCGTGGCTTACGAGTAGGGGTACTTCACGGCAAGCTTTGTACAGTCAGCCGGCGGTGACGAGACGCGCATTCGTGCGAAGCTGCTTCGAGTCTACAAGAAACAGTCCGACGGAAGTTGGAAAGCCGCCATCGGGATGTGGAACACATCTCAGTGAGCCGGGCCCTCACCGGATGTCGAGGTCGTCGACGCGCAGTTGGCCCGGCAGCAAACGCTGAGCCAGAATGAGGCGGGGTCGCCGTGTATTTCGAGCTCCGCTACGCCGTCCGTCAACTCCTGAAGTCGCCTGGGTTCTCGTTCGTGGCGATCGTCGGCCTCGGGCTTGGAATCGGCGCGAACATCGCGCTGTTCAGCGTGATCAACTCGGTCTTTCTCCGGCCACTGCCGTATCGCGAGCCAGGGCGCCTGGTCAGGTTGAGCTCGACCAGCGTGGAACAGAACCTCACGCGCGTCGGATTCTCATATCCCCGCTATCTCGAGGTGCAGCAGCGGCAGTCGGTCTTCAGCGATCTCGCGCTTTCGACGGGGAATGCATTCACTTTGACCGGACGGGGAGAACCTGAACAACTGATCGGGCTTCAGGCCTCGGCCTCAATGTTACCGGCGTTGGGACTGCAACCCGCACTCGGGCGCAATTTCTCGGCGGACGAGGACCGGCCAGGAGGCGAGCCCGTGGCGCTTGTCAGCCATCGCATCTGGCAGGAGCGCTTCAACCGCAGCCCATCCATTCTCGGACAGCCGCTCACGCTCAACGGCACACCGTACACGATCATCGGCGTCCTGCCGAAGGCCGCCTCGACGTTCCCCCTCGATCAGTTCCAGATCTGGGTGCCCCGGCCCGCAGAGGTGCCGTTTCTCGCTCCTTCGCAATTGAACAACGGCGGCTACTTTTTTCAGGCCGTCGCTCGCCTTGCGCCGGGCGTCTCGCTGACGCAGGCTCGCGAGGCCATGGACGTTATCGCCGCAGGCTACCGCACGGCGAAACCGGCCAATGTCGACGCGCCCTCGCAGATCGAGGTGGTGCCGGTCCTCGAAGACGCCGTGGGTGAGCAGCGTCAGAGCTACCTGATGCTGTTCGGCGCGGTGGGCTGCGTGCTCCTGATCGCATGCGCGAACATCGCCAACCTGCTGCTGGCGCGCTTCGCTGGCCGGCGCAAGGAGATCGCGGCGCGCTT
Organism: Vicinamibacterales bacterium; assembly: GCA_035633215.1. GTDB lineage: Bacteria > Acidobacteriota > Vicinamibacteria > Vicinamibacterales > SCN-69-37 > DASQFI01. Next base: position 77,282 of record DASQFI010000010.1, read on the forward strand.
CGCCCTCGGCGCGAGTCGTGCCGATGTGCTGCGCCAGTTGGTGACCGAAAGCATGGTCCTGGCGCTGCTCGGCGGCGCCGCAGGCGTGCTGCTCGCCTGGTGGGCGCTCAGGGCCGTGGTCGCCCTGGGGGCCGATTTGATTCCTCGGGCCGTGGAGATTGGATTCGATCCGATGGCCCTGGCGTTCTCGCTGGTGGTGACGCTCGTCACTGGATTGGCGATCGGTGTGCTGCCCGCGCTACAGGCAGCGCGCGTGAACGTGAACGCGGCGCTCAATGAATCCAGCCGCGGCTCGACTGGCGGCGGGCAGCGTCTGCGTGCGGGCCTCCTGGTCGCGGAGGTGTCGTTGTCGCTCGTGCTGCTGATCGCGGCCGGCCTGTTCCTGACGAGCTTCGCTCGCCTCCAGCGGGTCGAACCAGGGTTCGAGCCGGGGGGCGTTTTTACGGCGCAACTGGTTCTACCGCCCGAGCGCTTCGACCGCGAAAAGCTAGCCGCCTTCTACGAGCAGTTCTATAGCCGGCTCACGACGCTGCCGGGCGGTGCGTCCGCGGCGCTCACCGATCGCGTGCCACTGACCGGCGGACAGGCGCCGGCGCCGGTCGCCGTCATGGGCCGCCCCGTGCCGCCCTTGAGCGAACGCGCGCAAGCGAACCGCCATCTCGTCTCTCCGAAGTACTTCACCACGCTGCGGATTCCCATCCGCGCCGGGCGTGAATTCGACGAGCGCGACAGCGTGCGGGTCCCGCACGTCGCGATCATCAACGAGACGTTCGCCAAGCGGCACTTTCCTGGCGAAGATCCGATCGGCCGCACGCTGATTACGGGGATGGCACAACTCCCGTCGCGCATCGTCGGGGTGGTCGCCGACGTGCGGAGCACCGGACTGAATGCCCCGCCCGACCCGGACTACTTCCTGCCGGCGCTGCAGCGCCCGGAGACGTTCACGAACATCCTGGTGCGTACTAATGTGAGCCCGGCCGCGATGGCGCCGGTCGTGCGGGAGGCCTTGCGGGCGGTGGCCGCGGACCTCCCGCTCCTCGAACCGCAAGCGCTCTCCACGCGGATCGCCCAGACCATCGCCGACCGGAAACTGGCACTGGTGCTGCTGGCGGCATTCGCCGCGCTCGCGCTGGTGCTCGCCAGTCTCGGCGTGTACAGCGTGATGGCGCACCTGGTCGCGGTCCGGACGAGTGAGATCGGCATCCGCATGGCGCTTGGCGCCTCGCCGGGAGTGGTCCTGCGGATGGTGCTCGGGTATGGCCGCCGGCTCACGCTCCTCGGCATCGCGTTGGGGATCGCGGGCGCGTTCCTGTTATCGAGGCTGATCCAGCAGGCACTGTTCGACGTGGATCCGGCGGACCCGCTCGTCTACCTCGCGGTGTCGACCATTCTGCTGCTGGTAGCCGAATGCGCGTCCTGGCTCCCGGCTTGGCGTGCAACCAGGATTGACCCGGTCATCGCCATGCGCAACGAGTGAGCGGCCAACGGCTCCGTATGGAGGTCCGTGCTCGTGACCGCGATCCGTTGACGGATTGCGCTCCGCGAAACCACAGCCGTAGAAATGCCGCAGTGATCGCGGCAGTACTCACCTCGCGTGTCCGGGTGGAGGTTCGATGACAATTCGTCACGCCTTTTGTTTGCTCGTCGCCGTCCTCCTGGCTCCGGCTGGCGGGCGGATGCAGGAAACGTTACCCGCTCCGGTGTTCGTCGCGCACCTCGAGGTGCGGCCGCCGCCGCCCCTCAAGCCGGAACAGCATGAGGCCGCCAGCCGGCAAACACGCGACGAGATGTTCGCGGTCGCCGCGCAGTTGCGCAAGCAGCACGGTGACAAGACGAGCGCCTGGCCGCCCGAAGTGTGGAGGGTGTTCTACGACGCGGAGGACGCGCACACGCTCGCGGTTGCGCGCCGCGACTACCAACCGCCAGAAACGGGCCTGGGTCTCGCCGATTCTGTGGAGGACTTCATCCGCGGCGCCGAGGATAGCAAGGCGATGACCCTGGTGGCGAAACCCGACGACGCCTTGCTGTCACTGTTGATCACCGGACGCCGGCGGGCTTCGGCACAAGGTACGACCGACAATCGCTATTTCATCCGCTTCCGCGTGGTGCCGGGCGCGAAGATGACACGTGAGCGCTTTCTCGAGCTGACGCACGGCTACAAGTGGAACAATTTGTGGTCGAAGGCGATCGCCCGTCCGAGAGACGCCAGCGCGTATGTCGAGCTGGAGGCCGGGTCACCGGCCTCGTACAAGAATTGCGCCGGCATGGTGCGAGCGATCGTCCAGAACTTTATCTGGGAGCGGCTGGATCCGGCGAAGAAGAAGAAGTAAGGCCGCTGAACTTCTCCGCGACGGCCCATAAATCGGGCGCGCGGTCGCAGTCGGTCCCTGTCCAGTCGTCGTACGGATCGAGCAGCAGCGCATGGATGCCGGCAGCGCGGGCGCCGGTGACGTCCGCGTGATAGAGGTCGCCCACGTGCAGCGTGTGCTCGGGCCGTGCGCCACTCTGTCGCAGAGCATGCTCGAAGATCCGTGCGTCGGGCTTTTCGTAGCCGACGAGGGCCGAGTCGATGACGAAGCTGAGGTACGACCGCAGACCCGCCGCTTCGAGGCTCCGTTCGGCCGTGCCGTCGGAATTGCTGACCACGACAAGTGTCAGTCCGCGGCCGCGCATCCGCGCGAGCGCTTCCGGCACCTGCGGCATCACCGCTCGCCAGAGCACGCTCGCCCGGCCATCGGGACGGAGCACCGGCCGGAGCTCGGTCACGAGATCCTGGAGATTCGAAGACGGCAGAGAGGCCGTGACATCGAGCCGCTCGAACATGGTCGTCAGATACGTGTGGAAGAGGTTCGTGCCGGCCTCGACGCCATCCACGAACAGCCGCCGCGAATAGCCTGGCCGGGCGGCCGCCTCGGCGCGTCTGAGCGCGGCTGGCGCGCACGCGAACCCGCGGGCGGTGAGCTCCGCTGCGATCCAGTCGAAGTCAATCGAAATGAGCGTGTTGCCGACGTCGAGGAAAATCGTGTCGATGTGACCGTAGGGGACCTCGAGACCTGGCGGCAATCTGTTCCTCCGTGAGCGTGACGCGGCGGCGCGTCTGCTCCGAAAAAATCATACGGGCATACCGACTTGAAACGGGTAACGTGTGAATCGAGCGTCAAATTGCGGTGACACCGTGGCGATGAAGCTCGGTGTGCTTCCACCGCCTCCAACGCCAAGGAGACCTTAGACGCTCACCGTACCGTATTGAGACTCCGTGGCGCGGAACTATCCCGCTTGGAGCACGCGGCCGAGGCGACGCCCGAATAGCGCGACCAGCAGGCCTCCGCCGGTCGCGATGGCGGCGTGCATTGTCCAGAACTGAGCCGGGCTCATCCGCTCGTAGAAGCCGCCGATCCAGCCGATCAGGTTGTTCGAAATGAACAGGCTCATGAAGGCCAGCCCCATCAGGGTGGCGTTCACTTTGGCCGGCGCCGCGCGTGACACCAGTGCGAGAAGCGTGGGCCAGTAGTAGAGGAAGGAGATGCCCAGTCCAGCGCTATAGAGGAACGGCCAGATCGGGTGAACAGGCGCACCGCCAGAAGTGAAGATTGCGGCCACCAGGATCAGGTTGCTCGCAGCGGTGATCCAGGCTCCCGTGCCGATTTTTGCGAGTTCGTCCGGCTCGCGACTCCGCAATGCCTGTTGACGCCATATCCAGAACAGCAGCGGCACGCCCAGGATGCTGAACACCGAATTGATCGATTGGTACCAGGGGACCGGGATCCGGAAGCCGCCAACGTCGGGCGCGACGTGCTGTTGAATCCAGATCGCATTCACGTTGAAGACTTGATAGTAGGCCGTTGACTGGAAGATCGTGATGATGATCACCGCGACGAGCGCGTAGACGATGCGCCGCTCGGCGGCGGTGAGTCGAGTACCCTCGAACGTGCGACGCTCCACCCGCGCAGGCAGGTACCGGTATCCGTAGAGATAGGTTGCAAGCCCAACGAGCATGAAGATCGCGGCCACGCCGAAGCCATAGTGCCAGCCATAGACTTGCGCGAGCAGACCGCAAAGCAATGGTCCGGCGACGGCTCAGATGTTGATTGCCGTACTGAAGATGATGAACCCGCGGGTACGCCGCGCCTCGTCCTCGCGAGGATACAGAGCGCCCACCTGCGCCGAGATATTGCCCTTCAGGAAACCCGATCCGATCACGAGCAGCAGCAGGGCCCAGAGGAATGACCTGTCGAAAGCCATCGCGATGTGACCGGCACTCATGGACAGGGCGCCGATCACGACACCATTGCGCTGTCCGATCCAGCGATCGGCAATCATGCCGCCGACGAGCGGCGTGAAGTATACGAAACCGGAGTAGAGACCGAAAATCTGCGATGCGAGCGCCTGCGTTGACAGTGGGCCGAACAGCGATTCCACGGCGGCACGGAACCACGCAAATCCAGCGACCTGCTCGACATGTCCTGGCAGCAGCAGCTGGTTCACCATGTACAGGGCGAGCAGCGCCGTCATTCCATAGTAGGAAAATCGTTCCCACGCTTCGGTGAAGGCGAGGTAGAACAGCCCCCAGGGATGGCCCATGAAGGCCGTGTTGCCGGCGGTCATTCGGGCGGCTTCAACGCACCGCACCCGACGCGAGGATCTGCTTCAGCTCTTCCGTCCAATTGACGACGACGCGCAGCTTGCCGCCGTTCACACCGCGCCGAATCATGATGAACCGGCCGTCGGCGGTGACGTCGTAGTTGGCGATGCTGGCGCCCGCACCGAAGTCGTAGTCGTCAGTAAAGAGAGCCACGGGTTTGCCGAACACCGGCTCGGCGTCTGAGGCGTCGAGGGTCGCTGCGACGATACGCCGGCCGCTGCGATAATAGATCTCCCGGTTGTTGCGGCTCCACCGCGCCTGGACGCCGCCCCCGTCCGACACCTGCCACTGCCGATCCAGGCTCGGATAGCGCCGCACGTAGATCTCCGGCCGACCCGATGCATCCGACTGGTAAAGCAGCCAGCGTCCGTCTGGAGACAACTGCGCGCCGCCCTCATAGGCTGGTGTGACGATCAGTGGTTTGGGCTCGAAGGCACCGCTGATCGACATCAGAAAGACGTCTCCCGACGTCTCCGGCCTGATGCGGAGGGCGATAAAGGAGTCCGGATCGGGTCCCGGTGACGAGGGGAAGTCGCTCACGATCCCTCCGGGCACCGCGCCGGTGACGCGGCTGCCGTCGCCGGCGACCCAGAACGGCGAGGCGAACCGCCGGAACACGACGCGCTTCCCGTCAGCGCTCCACGTGGAGAAGACCGTGCTCAGCGTCGCCGCCGCGAGCCGTGCCCACGTGCCCCGCGCGAGGTCGAGCGCTTCGATGTTTTCACCGCTTTCGACGAGCAGCCGGCGCCCGTCGGGCGAAATCCGGGGATTCGCATATCGGCCCGATGGGAGATCGAGGGCCAGAGCTGCGCCGTCACGGCCCACCGAGACCACGCGCGTGTCCGTGAAGCCGGCTGGCGCGGACAGCAGTGTTCCGGTGGACGACAAGGTGAGTCCCATTTGACCGGAGGCGAGCGGCTCAATCGCGCCGGCAGGCATGATCGGTGTGGCGGTGCCGCGCGGCGTCCCCGTGCTCTGGTCGAGGGCCACCGCCAGCACCGCGCCGTCCCTCGCGAAAAGCAGATGGCCAGTGGGCGACCAGACGGGGGTCCTCGCCCGCTCGACCACCACCGACCTCGGTCCCCCGTCGATCGACACGGATTCGATGCGCTCGGCGCCTGGCTCGGTGGTCTGACTTGCAAACAACACGAGGCGCCCGCCGGGCAGGACCACCGCACTGTCGTGCGCCACTTCGTGGCGGGCGGCGTCGAGCACCGTGAGCGCGCGCGGTGTGCCGCCCTCCGGCGAGATGATCCACAGCGCACCCCCTCGGCCGAAGATGATGCCGGCCTGGCTCCACGTGATCGAGAGGGTGATGTCTGCCCCGGACGTCACGACCTTGCGTTGCTGGTCCGCCAGGGCAATCCGTGTGATGAGCCCCGACGTGAACAGGACCGCCACGCTCCCGCCGTCGGGCGAGAACACCGTGCCATTGGCGCCAGCGGTGTCGGGTAATTCAGTCGCCGCCGCGCGATCGAGTTGGCGAATGAAGACACGGCGAACGCCGTCCCTCACGCCAACCATCGCCACGGTCCGGCCGTCGGGAGAGATGGCAGGCGCCAGACTCGTGCCGGGAAAGTTCTCCACGTCGCGTGGGTAGCCGATCTCGAGGTGCGTCACCTGAGGGGCGGTTGTCGCAGGACCTGTCCGGCTCCAAAGTGCCCATCCGGCAACAATCGCCATGGCCGCGGCGACGCCCCACGGCACCCAACTCCAAATCCCCGGCACCGGGACAGACTGGATGGCAAGTGGCGTGTCGTGCGCATCATCCAGTGCCAGCCGCGCCTCGCCGATGTCGCGCAGACGCTGACGGGGATCCTTGACGAGGCACCGCGCGATCAGTGTGCGGACACGTACGGGTGTCGCGTCCGGCAACGCCGCGAGATCGGGCTCGCGCGAGAAGATCAGCCCCAGCGTTTCAGGGACCGAGTCGCCCGCGAAGAGGCGCGTGCCCGTCAGCATCTCGTAAAGCACGCACCCGAACGCCCAGATGTCCGCGCGCTTGTCCACCGTCTTTCCACGCGCCTGCTCGGGGCTCATGTAGGCGGCCGTACCGAGGATGATCCCGGCCTGCGTCATCGCCGGCGATCTCATCGTCGGCGCGTTGCCCGACGCTTCGCTGGTCGGGCCCATTGCCTTGGCCAATCCGAAGTCGAGCACCTTCACCGTGCCATCAGGCCGGACTTTGATATTCGCAGGCTTGAGATCGCGGTGGATGATGTTCTGCTCGTGCGCCGCTTCCAGGGCAAGGGCGATCTGCTTCGCGATGGCCAGGGCTTCGTCGATATTCAATGCTCGCGGGGCCCCACCCCCGCTCGCTGCCGCGCCTCGGCTCGCGGACTCGCTCGGCGCGGCGGCCGCAGGCGCTGAGTGTCGCTGGCCACTGATCAGTTCGGAGAGGTCTTGCCCCTCGACGAGTTCCATGACCAGCGCGCGGACACCACCAGACTCTTCGAGGCCGTGAATGTGCGCGATGTTGGGATGGTTCAGGGACGCGAGCGTCTGCGCTTCGCGTGTGAATCGGGCCAGGCGATCGGGGTCACTCGCGAAGGCGTCGGGCAGGAGCTTCAGCGCGACGTCGCGATTGAGCTTCGGGTCGTGGGCGCGATAAACCTGTCCCATGCCCCCTTCGCCAATGGGCGCGGTGATTTCGTACACGCCGAGGCGGGTGCCAGGAGTAAGGGCCAGATGTGACGTGAGTATAGAAGAACGACGGCACGACCCGCGCCGTGCCGTCTCGACCCGCGACTCTTAACCCACAGGGGAGCCGACGTTCTGCTCCTTTGGATCAATCACCCCCAGGCTCTTGACGATCTGGAAATGACCGTTCTTCGCCTGGGCGATGTACATGTTCATTCGAACGTGATGCTGACCGGGCACCATTTCAGCTGAACCGCCAGGCCCCTCCGCGATCTTTGCGTGGTCGAGGGCCTCGATGACATCGGCTTGCTGCAGCGAGCCTGCCTCTTTCACCGCAGCCTCCCAGAGCCTCAGACCTCGATACAAGCCTGAACACGCACTGCCCGCAGTGAACTTGGCGTCGCCTGGATAGAGCGTGTCGTACTGATTGAGCAGTTTCTTACTGAATGGCTCGCTGACGTTCTGGTAGTAGTCGAGGCAGCTGTACAGACCCTCCACGTGAGCGGCCGGCACCATGTTCAGGAAGTTCTCGTCGAAGTACGTGCAGACGATGTGTCCGCCACGCTTGGAGAAGCCAGAGTTGTACAGCTGCTCGAGGAATGGCGCCACCCCAGGGGGAACGGTCGTATTGAATACCACCTCCGCACCACTCGACGTGATCTGCTCAATCGTCTTGCCGTAGTCTGTGTGATCGAGGGGAAAGTACTCCTCGCCGACGATCGCGCCACCGTTGGCCGTGACGACGTCACGGACTTTCTTGTTCATCGTATGCGGCCAGATGTAGTCAGCTGACGGCAAGTAGAACTTCTTCGCCCCCGTCTGTTGCATCAACCAGGGAATGAACGGGTCAACCTGCTGCGCTGGCACCGGGCCGGTACAGAAGATGAGCGGGTCGCATTCCTGCCCCTCGTATTGCTCCGGGTAGATGTACAGCTTCTTGCCCTTCACGACGGCCGGGCCCTTGATGGCCTGCCTCGTGGAGCTATAAATGCCGCCGAAGATCACATCGACGTGATCGTGCTCGACGAGCTTCGTCGCTTTGGCTGCCGCGACAGGATCTGAAGTCGCACTGTCCTCGAGACACAGGTCGACCTGTCGTCCCAACAAGCCACCCTTGGCATTGATGTCACCAATGACCATCCTGGCCACGTTTGCATTGGCGATCCCCACGAACGACAACGGACCCGTTTGGTCCGCGATGACTCCCACCTTGATGGATCGACCGCTTGAACTTGTTGATTCCGCCATGGATTCTCTCCTCTGAGAACCGTTGCCCGGGCCGCTCAGCACGGCCGTTCAGCAACGCGTTGTGTGCTATGAATGGTGCGCCTGCCGCGCGGGCCCTCGCCCATGATAATGCGTTCGGCCAGCCGCTGGAGTCGCAACTACGGTCGTGCCTTCTCGCGACGTGGATGTGCGAGGCGGCGGGATTCCAGGGGGAGGTGCGCGACACCGGCAAGCAGGTCATCGCTGGTCGCAGCGGGCATCACATCCACATCGACCAGCCGGAGCTGGTCGTTGACGTCATTCGCGAGGTGGTGGCCAAGGCACGAAAGTGACACGACAGGGTTCGACAAAGAACATTTCAGCAGCCAAACGCCTTGACGCGTTCATCGACGCCTATACGCCGAATGTCGCGAACATCGCACGAGGCGCTCTCGCCCGACTTCGAAGGCAAGTGCCCGGCGCGGTCGAATTAGTCAGCGACCGTTACACGGGTCTTGTCATCGGGTTCTCGCCGACCGAACGTCCGGCCGACGCGACACTGTCGATCGTCCTCTACCCACGCTGGGTGAATCTCTTCTTCCTCCGAGGCGCGACTCTTCGTGATCCGAGACGGCTCCTTGAAGGGACCGGCACAGTGGTGCGGCACGTCACGCTCCACGATGCAACGTTGCTGGATGATCGAGACGTGCGAGCTCTTGTCGCGCAGGCGCGCGCACAGGCATGCGTCGGCTTTCCGCGACGGCGGCGCACCATCATCAAGCCCATATCGTCCAAGCGTCGATCGAGACGGCCCATGCATCCGAAGTAGGCGGCGTCACCGCTTAAGCCGAGGAAGAATATGAAACCGAGACGAGCCCCAGCGCAGAAGGCTTCCGATCCGATGGCCTTGATGAACCTGACTGCCGGCAAATGGGTGAGTCAGGCGATTGCGGTCGCCGCCGAGCTCGGCATTGCAGACCTCTTGAAGGACGGGCCCAGGACGGCCGCCGACATTGCGCGAACGGCGAACGCTTCGGAAGACGGTGTCTATCGCCTGCTTCGCGCCCTGGGGAGCGTTGGGCTCTTCGCCGAGACCGGAAATCGGAGATTCCGGCTCACTCCGCTCGGCAGGCTCCTCCGCACAGACTCGCCCCAAGCGCTCGGCGGCTATGCGCGATTCACAGGGCACGAGAGCACGTGGCGCCCGTGGGGAGAGCTTCGGCATAGCGTCCGAACCGGTGAGCCGGCTTTTGACCGTGTCTTTGGCATGCCCATTTTCGAGTACTTCGCGAAGATGCCAGAACCGGCAGCGGTGTTCGACGAGGCGATGACCTCGATTAGCACCTTGGAATCGAAGGCTGTGGTCGCCGCATACGACTTTTCCGGGATCAACACGCTGGTGGACGTTGCCGGCGGACACGGTCTCCTGATCGCGACCATTCTTAAAGCGAACCGAAGGATGCGCGGTATCCTCTTCGACCTTTCGCACGTGACCGCCGGGGCCACCGCGCTGCTCCGGAGCGGAGGCGTGGCCGACCGTTGCCAAATCGTCAGCGGCGACTTCTTTGCGTCCGTTCCAGAGGGGGGCGATGCCTACGTGATGAAGCACATCATCCACGACTGGGATGACGAGCGGGCGACTCAGATCCTCCGAAACTGTCACCGCGCGATGCAGCCCGGCGGGAAAGTGCTCATCGTCGACGCGGTCATCCCGCCCGGCAACAAGGCGCACTTCGGCAAACTCCTGGATCTCGAGATGCTGGTGCTCACGCCACGCGGCCGGGAGCGCACCCAGGCGGAGTTCCGGGCGCTGCTGAAGCGCTCCGGGTTCAGGCTGCGGCGCGTCGTTTCCACGGACACGCACCTCTCGGTTGTCGAGGGCGTACGGGCTTGAGTGTTCACGGTCGTAGTAAAGGTTCTCAATCACGACGGGCCTGCGTCAGGCGATGGGGACCAGATTTCAGGTTCCCCGACCAGATTCCAGATTTTAGATTTCAGATTCCAGATTGCTGGCTTTAGGACGACCCGGTCCTCCGGGCATGCCTCCACCGTGGCCCGTCCCACGCGCCCGGAGGCAAGTAATGGAACCGAATCAGGTACACGTTCTCGCCGCGCCCGTGTTTTGCGATTCGCAGCAAATCATCCACGCTCTCGAATCCAGATTCACGGGCCAGATCGTGCGTCACGTCTGAGACGGTAATGGGTGCAATCGAGTCCACGACGATGTGGCCCTCGTCCATCGGGTACCGGCCACCCACCTTGACATGGGGACGCATCCAGATGCGCACGCTGCATCGGATTCTGCCGCGCCGGATGCCCTCGCGAAGGTGTTTGGTGAATAGCACGCGGATGTAACGGTATTACGCCCGCGCCGGCGCAGATGATTATTCTATTGGCCAACGACCCATGCCCGAATTCGTCGCGCCTGGCACCTACGTCGAAGAAGGATCATTCCGCAGCAAGTCGATCGAGGGCGTCGGGACATCCATCGCCGCATTTGTTGGCGCGACGCACGCGGGTCCGGCTGAACGTGGGCTCGAACAGCTCACGAGCATGACTGACTTCGAGCGCCACTACGGCGGCGGGGCCGACCTGATCGACGCGGACGGCACGCGCACGCCCAATTTCGTGTGGCACGCCGCGCGGGCATTCTTCGCCAATGGCGGCCGGCGGCTGTACGTCGCGAGAACGTCGCGCGAGGACGGCTTGCCGCCGGAGATCACCGACTTCAGAGCCGCCCTCGAACAGCTCGAGCACGTCCCCGAGCCTGCGATTGTCACTGCGCCAGGCGCGACGTTCCGATATGACCAGGACCGGCAACAAGCTCCAGAAGCGAAGATTCGAGCGCTCCTTGGCCATGCGGCGCGCCTGAAGAATCGCTTTGCGGTGATCGATTGCGGCGATCAGCAGTCCACGGCGGCCGTGACCGCCATGCGTGCGTCGTTCGATTCCGCGTTCGGGGCGCTCTACTACCCGTGGGTGCGCGTGGTCGATCCGAACTCGGGACGAGACCTTCACATTCCCCCGAGCGGGTTCGTCTCCGGAATCTACGCGCGCGTGGATCAGAACCGCGGCGTCTGGAAGCCTCCCGCTAACGAGGTGCTCGTCATGGCGACGGGGTTGGAACGGGAGATTTCGTTCTCCGAGCACACCCCTCTCAATGCCGCGCACGTCAATTGCCTGCGCCGCATTCCAGGGAGGGGAGTGCTGGTGCTCGGCGCCCGCACGTTGAGCTCGGATCCAGACTGGAAGTACGTCAACGTGCGCCGGCTGCTGATGTTCCTCGAATCGTCGCTCGATCGCGGACTCCAGTGGGCCGTGTTCGAACCGAATAGGGACACGCTGTGGGCACAGGTGCGCCGCGTGGTGGAGGACTTTCTCCTGTCGCAGTGGCGTGCCGGCGCGCTCGTCGGGTCACGGCCCGAGGAGGCGTTCCTCGTGCGATGCGATCGCACGACGATGACGCAGAATGACCTCGATAGCGGCCGGCTGGTCTGTCTCGTCGGCGTCGCTCCGGTCCGGCCCGCGGAGTTCGTGATCTTCCGCATCGGACTATGGACGGCGGACAAGAAGCCGTAGAGCACTGCGGGCTCGGCCGCATCGCGAACTTCTGTCCGGCGTTCACGCGAGGAAGCGTCGCACAGCCGGTCGCCCGAAGACAAATGCCAATCAGACGCGCCGTCGCACGTTTTCCATACAAAAGATGTTATTATCGGCCGTCTCAGCCATGAAGGGCGACCGCCTCGGTGAATTCGAAGAACTGGCCCTGTTGGCCGTTCGCGCTCTTGGCGAACCGGCGTATGCCGTGCCCGTCCAGGAGTTCATCGAAGACAACACTGGCCGCGCGGTCGCCATGGGTGCGATCTATGCCGTGTTGGATCGGCTGGAGCGTAAAGGGCTTCTGATCTCCCATTTCGGTGAGCCGACCACCGAGCGAGGGGGAAAACGCAAGCGCCTGTTTCAGGTCACATCAGCGGGGATGAAGGAGATCCGTGGTCTCCGCCGCTTGCGCGAAAACATCTGGCGGGCGATAGACGAAGGAACCCGCTCATGAGCGTCGGCGAGCCAAAGCCGCCGCGGCTCGCGGTCCTTCTTCTCAGACTCAGACTGCGCGAGGAGCAGCGGGCCAGCGTCGAGTCCGATCTGCTCGACCTGTTCAAGACGCGAACGTCGCGCAGCGGAGCTCGCTATGCCCGTCGGCGATATTGGCGCGACGTCATCAGTGTCTGCGCGCATGCCTTGGAAGTCAGACGCGGACCCCACGTCACGCCGCGAACGGAACGGGAGGGGAGGTCGAGCATGGACGCGCTCGGACAGGACCTGGTGTATGCCCTGAGATCCTTGCGCAGGTCGCCCCGGTTCACGGCGATGGTCGTCCTCACCTTGGCGCTCGGGATCGGAGCGAACAGCGCGGTGTTCAGCGTGCTGAACGCGGTCCTCCTCCGGCCGCTCCCGTTCACCGATGCCGGCCGGGTGGTGAACGTGTCGTGGCAGGGGAGTGGATACCTCCAGGCCTTGAGCGCCATCAAGTTTCAGTACTGGCACGACAACGCGCGCTCTTTCGACACGATGGCGACGTGGCGGTCGTGGCTGGGACGGCTGGATATTGAGGGGAACGTAACGTCCGTCCAGGCGCTGGGAGTGAGCCGCGACTTCCTCCAGGTGCTGGGCTACACACCGGCGCTCGGCCGCGGTTTCGCGGCGGACGAGCACGGGCCAGCGGGTCAGAGGGTCGCGGTGATCTCAGAGGCACTGCGGCGGAAACATTTCGAGAACGCTGCCGATGTGGTGGGCCGCACGATCCGTCTGAACGACGAACCCGTCACGATCGTCGGCGTGCTCCCTGAGTCGTTCGCCTTTCCGTACGAAGACGAACCAGTGGAGCTGATCGTCCCGCTCGGATGGTCCGTGGACCCCAATGACATCGCCGAGAACTGGCCGACGATCGCGCGGCTCGGGAAAGGCGTGACGCGCGAGCAGGCGCAGGCCGACGTCGCATCGCTCACAGCGCCATTCCGGACTGCGTATCCGAGCCAGGTGTCCCCACAGGACCGTGGGATGACCCTCGCGACGTTCAGCGAACTCTACGTTGCTGCTGGCGTGCGACGCGTGCTGTGGATCCTGATGGGCGCCGTCACGCTGGTGCTGCTGATCGCCTGTGCGAACGTCGCCAACCTGTTCCTCGCGCGCGCGGCGCAGCGCCGCGGGGAGATCGCCCTCCGCGCCGCCCTCGGGGCGACCCCAGGGCGGATCACCCGTTTGGTCCTCGCCGAGAGCGTGCTCGTCGCGCTCGCCGCCGGCGCTCTCGGCCTGTTGCTGGGGAGGTGGGTTGCGGGCGTGCTGGTCGCGCTCACGCCCACGGAGGTGCCGCGGATGGCGGCCGTCGGCATCGACTGGCCTGTGGTGCTGTTCACGTCGCTCGTCTCACTTGCCACGAGTCTGCTCTTCGGGAGCGCGGCGGCCTGGCCCGTGGCCCGCATCCGGCAATCGGAGGTGCTGAAGGAGAGTACGCGAGGACGCGCCGGCGGGGGTCGGGTTCGCCAGGGCCTTCTCGTCGCGCAGTCGGCGCTCTCGATGGTGCTGCTCGTCGGGGCGGGCCTCCTGGTGGTGACGTTGATCGGCCTGACACGGGTCGATCCCGGGTTCGATCCCGAGGGGCTCATTGCGGTCCGGCTCCCGTCGAAGCCCGCGGCGTACGAGACCTCCCGAGATCTTTGGAAGTTCGAGCAAGGGGTGGTGCAGCAGCTCGAAGGCTCCTCCGTCATCGCTTCGATCGCGGCCGCGAGCAGCCTGCCGCTCGAAAGGGGCATCAACACCCCGATGTCGATCGGCGGCCGTTCAGACGTCGCGGGCACTGTCGAGTGGCGAGCCGTGACGCCGGGCTATTTCCGGACGCTCGGCATCGCATTAGTGGCGGGCCGAACGTTCGAGGACTCTGACGAGGAGGGCGGCCGGCCCGTCGCGATCGTCAACGAGGCGTTCGCGCGCAGGTACTTCGCCGAGAGCCCGATCGGCCAGCGCATCAAGGCCGGTCGCTTAAAAGGCGAGTTCGTGGGTCCGGGCGTCGAAATCGTGGGGATCGTCGCGGACATCCGCGAGGTGTCCCTGCGCACCGAGCCGCGCCGCACGATGTACGTGCCACAAGCGCAAGCCCCAACCCTTCTGTCGAATGTACTGGGCACGATGCCCGTGTTCATCGCGAGGGGGCGGTTCGCCGGCGGAGACACGGAGCGCGCGCTCACGGAGGCGCTCCGCGCCGTCGATCCTGGGCTCCCTACGCCCCAGGTATTCCCCCTGCACGACGTCGTGGCCCGCTCGCTCGCCCGGGAGCGTTTCGGCGCGACGCTCCTGTCGGTGCTCGCGGCACTCGCGCTCGCCCTGACGGCGTTCGGCATCTACGGTGTGCTCGCGTACACGGTCCGGCAACGGCGCCGCGAGATCGGGATCCGGATGGCCATCGGCGGCAGCCGCCAGCATGTGACGCGCCTGGTCATGCGGCAAGGGATCGCGCCAGTGCTCGGCGGCGTCCTGCTGGGTGCCGTGGGTTCCATAGTCTTCTCCCGGGTCGTCGCCGGTTTTCTCTGGGGCGTCACGGCGACCGACCCCGCGACGCTCGCCACGGTGGCGCTGATCCTCCTCGGCGTGGCTTTCGCGGCGTGCTGGATCCCCGCGCGCGAGGCAGCGAACCTGGATCCCGTCAGAGCGCTGAACTGCGAATAGGCGGCTGAGCCTGGAGCAGTTCACGCGACGACTGTTAACCCACGAGAGAGGTCCTACCGGTTCCGGCGCTGCCAGCCGAGCCCGATCGAAAACGTCAGTGAGGGCGCGTACTTCTGCTCGGTGGTGATCGTCGGCGGCACGTAAGGGCCACCTGACGAGCTTCCGGGATAAGAGAACGTCTCGAACGCCACGTCGTAGAACGGCAGCGTGACGTCGGCCTGGACGAAGAGACGCGCCGCGGTCACGCGTCCGATCTCGTAGCCGGCGGTCAGCTCACCCTGGAGACCGGCGCCGCGGCCGGTTGCCGGAAAATCGGCGCCGTTCGCGTTGCGAATCTCCGTCCGGCCGTAGCTCACGCCACCGCCGAAGTACGCTGAGCGGTTGGCGGTGGGACTGGTGAAGTAGAGGCCTTCGAGCTTGATGAGCGAGATCACGGAACTGCTCGCGGCGTAATACGAGCCCGAGTTGTCCAGCTGAAAGTTGAGAAAGGACATGTCGAGGCCGAGCCGGTCGAAGGCCGCGCGGTACCCGAAGCCGAACGATGCCGCCGGATGCGTCGTCGGGCCGAAGAGGCTCGCGTATCCCACGCGAGCGTGCCAGTACCCGTCGGATTGAACGCGTCGCGGCGGAAGGTCCTGCGCCGCACTGACGTTGGTGCGGTCGAGCACGGCCAGGGTTCCCATCGGTTGTCCGGTCGTCAGCGACCGAACCAGCTGGCTGTAGACGGCCGGCAGATCGTCGAGACCCAGTGCCTTGCCCTCGCGTGAGCCCGTGGCGCCCGCGATCGTCACGATGATTGTGCTGCCGAGGCGGATGTGCGAGAGCGTGTAGGTTGTCTGACAGCCGGTCTCGGCGACGCGGTGACCGGCCAGCTCGAACTGCTTTTGGACCAGGAGCAGCGCCGCCGTCCGCTCGTTCGGTGCCAGCATGTCAGCTGACTCAATTCTGATGCAGGTCTGGGCGCTGGCGGCGCGAGCCGCGCCTGTCAGCAACAGCAGGAAACACATCGAGGCACGAACTGTGCGGTGCGGCATCCACGAATCCTCCCAGGGAGGCGAAGGTCTCCCTGGCTGAGAATGCGTAGAACGACGGAAAAGAGGCTCGGGCGGCGACCGAACGTGACAGGACGACCCTGTAAGAACTAGACAGAATTGTTCGACCAGCTCACCGAAGAGAGTGGCTCGACACGAGCCGCCGCCGCGCTTTGGGCCATGCAACACGCCGTCGTTGGCTAAGGAGGCGCTTCACCCTGAAGGATCAGCCAGGCTGTGGCTGCGCCTCCGCAGAAGACCAGCACGTTGCCGATCTGGCTGAGAAGGACCTGGGCGGTGAGGATCTCGGCGAAAACAAAAAGCACGCCGAGGAGAAAGAGACCTCCAGGCGCCGTCGTCAAGCGCTCAGCCCTCTACTCGATAGATTTCCCGGCGTCCGCTCGCGACCAGATCGTGATAATCAGCCATCGCCTTACGGAGGGACTCGTTGGCCATGAGCTTCTGCTCCATGGCAAAGAAGTCATCGATCTTCTCGACCTTCGCCTCGGCGACGATGGTCCAGAACGGCTCGCCCGTGACATCCGTGAGCAGGCGAAGCGGTTCCTGCCCCATTTCTTTCAGCACTGCTGAGATGCTCCTGAACTTCTCAACCATCTGGGTGACCTTGCCGGGCTTGCAGTTGAGGATCTCGCGGATGACATACATGACGGCCTCCACTCACATCGTCGTTCGGCGGGGCAATTGGGCGCATCGGACGGATTACCCAAAACCAGGGTTCCGTCGGAATTGGGTCATCCTGCGTACGTGGGTCAGACGAGATGGTGCTGGTAGGCCCAGGCGGCGGCGCCCGTGCGGGTCGACACGCCCAGTTTGTCAAAGATGTTGCTCACGTGGCGGGCCACGGTCCTGTCGCTGATGAACAGCGCCTCCGCGATGTCACGATTGGTCTTGCCGGCTGCCAGCAGGCGAATGACCTGCACCTCCCGTTCGCTGAGCGAGCCGACCGACTGACGCGTGGCGCGCCCCGACTGCTCGGCGATGCGCGCGAGGCGGGGCTCGGCGTTGAGTGCCTTGAAGAGCCGTCGCGCCGTATCGAGCTCGAGGCGGCGGCCGTCCAGATCACCTCGCCGTTCGCAGACGGCCGCCATCAGCAGACAGGTATCCGCCTCTTCGTACGGTGTCTCGAGATTCCGCCAGATTTCCAGCGCGCGGTGCAGCGCCGTCGCCGCACCCGCAACGTCGCCCTCGGCCAGGAGGACCGCTCCAGTGGCGTGCGCGGACGCCGCCGATAGAAGCGGCGCGTCGAAGGCGCTTGCGATCTCCGACAGCTCAGCCGCGCCTGCGCGCGCGTTGTCGCGGTCGCCGCCGGCCAGCAGGATCTCGACGGCCGCGCCGAGCATTCTGGCACGAGCTGCGGGGAGCTTCGTGTCGAGCAGAACGCCTCGGATCGACGCGCCCGCCGCGTCGATCTGGCCCTGCGCAAGACGAAGCAGCGACCATCCCGGCTGCGGTCTTCGTCCGCGCTCGTTCGCACGGGTGTACGCCGTTTCAGCTTTCGCGAACTCGCCCCGAAGTCGATGAATCTCACCGAGCCGGTAGAATGCCGCACCCGCCGCCGGCCGGGACATCAGCAACTCACACGCGGCCTGCGCATCCCGTGCCGCATCATCCCATTTGCCCAGCCACTGCATGACTTCGGCGCGATAGAGCAGGCACTCGCCCCGATAGCGCACGAGGCCGGGCTGAGCGGCACACCATTGCGCGAGCGAAACGGTCCACTCGTAAGCGCGCCGCAGATCGAACGTCTCCTGACAGGCTTCCAGCACACTGCAATAGATGTCACCTGCCAGGACTGGTGACACGTCGCCTGCAATCACTGCGACCATCGCTTCATCGAGGAGCGCGACACCTTCGGCGATCTGTCCGAGGTAGATGAGCGCCCGGCCGCGTCCGCTGCAGGCAAGCGACGCGAGATCGCGATCGCCAAATCGGTTGGCGATCTCCGCCGCCTGCGTGAATGCGGCGTGACCTGCCGACGGATCACCTTGCACGATGCGCTGAATGGCGGACGGAATCAGCAGGAATCCACGCGCGACGGAGTCGAGGTGCGCTTCGTCGAGGATATGTTCAGCTCTGGCGAACCAACCGGATGCCGGAGCCCGGGCGCCGCGCTGCAGCAGGCCAAAGGCAAGCCAGGCGGCCGATCGAGCGGCCCCTTCGCAGTCGCCTCGAGCGAGAAACATCTGATGCGCGCGTGCTCTGAAGCCCTCGCTCTCGTCATCCCGTCCCACGAGGTACGCGGCCGTCGCAAGTTGTTCGAGGTCTTCGGGTTCAAGAGGGGCTTCGCGGTCGGCTGCTTCCAACAGGCGATACGACTCGCCCCAGGACTTTCGGTGGAACAATTCCCGACCACGCGCGAGTGCCGGCACGGCCGTCATGTGGCTTCGCTGAGAATGTTAGATCGTCCTCAGCCGCATCGTCCGGACCCCGTACGAGGACAGGTGCGTCCCCAGCGGCCGCATGCCCGAGCTCGTTAACTCGCCATTCTGCTGAGAATCGAGCCGCCTCCATAACGGCAAGGTATTTGCCAGTGTTCATGGGGTGGAGATCTACTCGCTGAAAGAGATCGCGGCGGCCGCGGGCGTACCGGTCGGGCACGTCGAGAGCCATGTGATCGCTGGTGGAGTACCGTCCGCGCGCGGGTGGATTGTTGAGTCCGACGCCATCCGATTGGTGCGCGAGATCGTGTCCGGCCGGCCAGTGGCGAGCAGCCATCCGACGTTTTTCGCGGTGGTGAAATCGCGACCGCACCGCCCACGCACAGGACTTTTCGCATCGGCCGGTCTGCACGCGCTGGTCGTCGTCCTGATCGTGTCCTCACTCGCGCTGCTGGGCGCGTCGACCGTCGAGAGCAGCGATCCGCCTCCCCCGGCACATCTCGTTTTTCTGATGACACCTGGCCCGGGCGGCGGCGGTGGTGGCGGCGGAGTGAAAACCCCGCTGCCCACGCGGCGCGCGGCTCGCAAGGCGCCGGTGATCAAGAAAGTTTCGACCCCACTCCCGGAGGTCAAGCCGCCGACCCCACCGCCAACGCCGAAAGTTGATCCGCCGCCCGCGCAGCCGCCACCCGTTGTACAGGCGCCGGTCGTGACAACGCCTGCCGATCCCGTCGAGGTCAAGGGTCAGCCGGCGCCCGTCGCCAAACCGCAGCCCACCGATCAGGGATCCGGCACCGGCGGCGGCGCAGGGACCGGTGCAGGACAAGGCGTTGGCAACGGCACGGGGTCAGGGATCGGCGAGGGTTCCGGAGGCGGCGAGGGCGGAGGTCCGTACCGGCCAGGCGCGGGAATCGAGCCGCCATCGCTCCTGCGCGAAGTCAAAGCGAGCTACACGGATGACGCGCGGCGTCGCGGGATCGAAGGCGAAGTGCAGCTGGAGATTGTCGTGCGACGAGATGGATCGGTCGGCGACGTGCGCGTGCTGCGCGGCCTCGATCGCGGCCTCGATCAGCGAGCCATCGACGCGGTCCGCCAGTGGCGCTTCGCGCCGGCGAAGCGACACGGGGCCGCGGTGGATGTGTTCGTCGACATCGCCATCGAATTCAAGTTGAGGTAGTGAAATGGACTCTCTGTTGATTACCAGTGGATTGACGTCATTCGCGCTGGGCGCTGCAATGACCCTGTTTGCCTGGAGCACCGTCCGCGAGAACCGTCGGCGTGAGGCGGCGCGCGTGGTGTTGTTGTCGGGTCTGGCATTTCCCCCTGGCGCGCCGGCAGATGTGCTGGCAAATGGGCCGGCAGATGGGCCGACAGATGTAGGCCGGCCCTTTAGGGCCGGCAAAAATAGCATCCCTGAAGAGCCGCCCTACACCTATCAGCTCGCCAGTGACGAGTTCTTGAGCGAGCGATCGACAGCGAGCGAGTCAACGTCCGCGCCCGAGCCGCTCTTCAGCGAGCCGGCGAAATCAGGCGCCGCGTCGCGCCGCACGATCGCCCTTGCCGCGGTGTGCGCGGTCATGACGGTCGGCGTCGGAACATTCAAGTGGTTCTCGGCCGCCAGTACGAACGCCACCTCGGCACCGGCTGCGCCTGCAACGACGGCATCTGTGACTCGTCCTGAGCCACGCGTCGAGCTCCTCGCACTCGACCATGCGACGACGCCCGCCGGACTCGTCGTGACCGGACGGCTCCGCAATCCGATCGACGGCGCGTCGCTCCACGACATCGTCGCGGTCGTGGAGGTCCTCGACCGAACGGGCCGTGTGCTCACGACTGCCCGCGCACCCATCGGGCGCGCCGTGCTGAATGCGGGCGAGTGGTCGGATTTTTCGGTCGCGGCCTCGAAGGCGGCGAACATCGCGCGGTACCGCGTCGAGTTTCACGCCAGGGAGCGCGAGCGCGTCCCTCAAATTGATCTTCGGCCCGCAGGGCCGAGCTCGCGATCTGAGTAGTTGGAAGGAAAGATCATGTCCATTTGGATGACACGTCGCCCTCTCGCCGCGATCGGACTTGTGACGGCCGTTCTGGGGAGCAGCCTGTTGGCGCAGGAGCGGCAGTCGGGTCAGGGATTCTCGTTCAGAACATCGGTGGATCTGGTGAGCGTGAACGCCTCGGTCACCGATAGGACCGGTCACTTCGTTCCCGGGCTCCGCGTCGAAGACTTCACGATCGAGGAGGACGGCGAACGCCAGACGATCACGCAGTTCGAGACCGAACGCGTGCCGGTCAGCCTCGGGATTGTGCTCGACACGAGCGGGAGCATGTCCGGCGAGAAGATGACGGCCGCCCGGGAGGCACTCGGACGATTCGTGTTCGACCTGCTCGGGCCGAAGGACGAGATGTTTCTGTATCGCTTCGACAGCCGTCCGATCCTGGTCCAGGGCTGGACCGAGGATCGCCGCGCGCTGATGCGTGCGCTCGGATCGGTCACACCAGCCGGTGGGACGGCGCTCTACGACACCGTCGCTGAAGCGATTCCGCTCGCGGCGAGCGGGACGCGGCGCAAAAAGGCGCTGGTCGTGATCTCGGACGGCAACGACACCAACAGCGAGATCGCACTGTCCGAGGTGCGGCAGTTGATTCGCGAGTCGGAGGTCATGGTGTACGCGATCGGCATCGAGGGATCTGGCGGCGCCGGCGCCAGCCGATCTCCTGCGCCGACGTCCTTGCCCTGGCCGTGGCCGGGTGGTCCAATCCAGCTGCCGTGGCCTGGCCGGCCACGTCCCCAGCCGCCCACGCGAACACCGTCGGCGGGAGCGAACGAACGCGTCAACGCGCAGGCGCTTCGGATGCTGTCTGATGACAGCGGCGGTCGTACAGAGATTGTTCAGGGCGCCCGCAACCTCGATCAGGCCACGGCCGGCATCGCGAGCGAGCTCAGCCAGCAGTACTTTCTAGGGTACGTCTCGACGCGGCCCAAAGACGGCCGATGGCACAACATCACCGTGCAGGTCAGACAAGGCAACTACCAGGTGCGCGCGCGTCGCGGCTTCGTCGCCGGCTGAAGCGCGCGCCCGCTCACACTCCTTCGTCAGGAAACCCGCCGCATGACTCCAGTCCTCCCCCCCGGGCCCCCGCCAAGGCGGCTACAATTCGCACATGTCCCGAGGACTTTCGACGCTTTGCCTGGCGGTTCTCGTCCTGGTACCTCGCCTGACGAGCGGCCAGGGTCTGACCGGCACACTCATCGGGACCGTCAAGGATGAACAGGGACACCCGATTGCCGGCGCCAAGGTCAACATCAGCTCCGTGGCGCTTATCGGCGGTCCGGCCAGCCAGCCGACGAACGAGAAAGGACTGGTGCGGTTCCCGGTGTTGCCTCCAGGGGAGTACGTCCTCGACGTCGAGTTCAAGGGATTCGCGCCCCGGCACGATGCAGATATCAGCATCGGGCCGGGCGCGACGATCGAACGGACGGTGATTCTCAAGCTGGCCGGCGTCTCGGAATCGCTCGTCGTCGAAGGGGCGGGCTCGCGGGTCGAAGCGCGAAGCAGCGGGGTGGAGACTCGATTTCTGCCCGAGGTCCTTCGAACGATTCCGACGCGGCGATTCAGCATGATTGACTTTCTGAGGGCCGCGCCTGGAATGTCGCCCACGTCGACCGCCAACGGGACGAACAACACCCTGTCGTCGTTCGGTTCCGGTACCAACGAGAATACGTTTCTCATCGATGGCACGAATTTCACGTGTCCGTGCAGTGGGTTTGCGCGCTCCGAGCCGGGCGTCGACTTCATTCAGGAAATACAAATCCAATCCGTGGGCGTGTCCGCCGAATACGGCAACATGCAGGGCGCCGTCATCAATGTCGTCACCAGGCAAGGCAGCAACCGTTTTCTGTACGACGCGTCGTATTTCGGTCAGACGGGGCGGCTCACCGCCCAGCCGGTGCGAGTGATCTGCAGAAACTGCAGTCAACCAGAGAGCGCGTACGTCCGCGCGGAGTACCACGATTTCACGACGAACCTCGGTGGCCCGATCGTCCAAGACAAGATCTGGTTTTTTTCCGGATATCAGTTCGCGCGCGATCACGACAGCCAGCCGGGAACCGATCCGCGATGGCCCAGGACCTCGCGGCAGAACAAGGCCGTGTAGAGCAGCGTGCGGTCGTCGATGGGCGCCAGGAACGCGGTGGCCGTGCGCTGCTGCGTCAATCGTTCGGGTGATGCGCCCGACGGACGAACGCGCCAGATGTCCAGCTCGTCGGTCCAATTCAATGCGCGGGCCACGCCCCGCACGAAGTAGATCCACTCTCCGTCGAGCGACCAAATCGGGTTGTGGTTGTGGACTTCGTCCGGCGGGACCGGCGGGTCGGAGGCCTTGATCTCAAGCGGCTGAGCGTTCGAGCCCGTCCGGTCCGCAAGGGACAAGGGATCGCCGGGAGTGTCGGAAAAAAACACCGTTCGGGTGCCGTCCGAAGACCAGGCGGCCGCGGTCGAGCGCGGACCGAGAAATGGCCGGGCCGGCCCGCCGGTCTGCGGCATGAGCATCCTTCGCCGACCGGAGGTGAACCAGATCTCGGTGCCGTCACCTGTAAAGCCGAATTGCCGGATGATGCCTTGCACCTCTTCCTGCGGAGGGAGATCCCGGGTCAGGTTCTTGAACTCGCCGGTCCCGATCTGGCTCCACCACAGGTCCCATCTCGCCGTCCCGATCGGACAAAAACACCACGAACTTTCCGTCGGGCGAAATTTCCGGCCTCGTTTCGGTGCCTTCCCAATCCGTCAAGGGAGTAAACCGGACGCCCGGCTGGCCGAGAGGGTTGTCGACACGCGACGTCGGAGCGTTTCGACTGAGCCAACTCGCCACCGCCGCGACGAGGCCCACGACGACGACCGCCCCTGCAAGCAGGGCACGCCGGGGGCGCGGTCGTGCGACGCCGGTTCCCGTCATTCCTGCCGGGTCGGTGCCAGACAGGCCGTCCAGGCCGAACGCGAGATCGCGCGCCGACTGAAACCGCGCCTCGCGCGTTTTTTCCACACACCGCGAGACGATCCGTCCGAGTGCCGGGGGCATCGACGTCGAGGACAACCCGGCCGGATCCTCGTTGAGAATGGCCGCCATGGTCTCGACCTGCGTCGCCCGGGCAAACGCAGGATGCCCGGTCAGCATTTCGTAGAGAATCGCCCCGAAGTTGAAAATGTCGGAGCGATGGTCAACGGCTTCGCCGCGGAGCTGTTCCGGCGACATGTAGCCGACGGTGCCCACGACGATTCCGGGCTCCGTCTCGGTGGGCAGGCCGGTGGCCTGGCCGGCCTCGTCAACCGGCCGCGTGAGCTTGGCGATGCCGAAGTCGAGGATCTTCACCCGCTCATCGTTCGTGATGAACAGGTTGTCGGGCTTCAGGTCGCGGTGGACGATCCCCTTGTCGTGCGCTGCGGCAAGTCCATCGGCAATCTGGCGCGCATAGTCGATGGCCTTGCGCGGCGAGAGCGGACCACCACGCAGCCGGGTGCGGAGCGATGCGCCTTCGAGGAATTCCGAGACGATGAAGGGCGCGCCCGCATGGGTACCGACGTCGTATACAGCGACGATGTTGGGGTGGTTGAGCTGACCGGCGGCGCGCGCTTCCTGCTCGAACCGATGCAGTCGGCCTGCATCAGATGCGAACGTCTCGCGGATCAGCTTGATCGCCACGTCGCGCCCAAGACGCGAATCGCGCGCGCGGTAGACCTCGCCCATCCCGCCGGCCCCAATCCAGCCGACGATCTCGTAGGGGCCGATCCGTGCTCCTGAACCTAACGGCATGGAACGGCGTCGATTATGGCGTACGGCGGTCGCGCGGGCGCGCGACGCGTGATGGGCCTGCGCCGTATTCCTTCCCGCGTGCCACCGCCGTAAGATGACACGGACAGTACCTGGGATTCTCATGCATCGGCGTGCATTCCTGAAGGCTGGCGGGACGGCGGCGGTTGGTCTCGCCCTCAGCGCCTGCGCCAGTCGGAGACCCGCGTCCGTCGTCGCTGCACCGGCTCGTCGCCGGCGCCTCGTCAACCTGGTGCCGGTGGACTGCTCGATGGACCGGATCATCCGCACGACCGTGGGCCTGCGACCGCATCGCGACTCCGGCTTCCTGCTCAAGGCTGAAGCGTTCGGCGAGAAGACCGTCATCCACAACTTTGGTCATGGCGGCGCCGGCGTGTCGCTGTCGTGGGGCACGGCTTCATTGGCCGCCGATCTTGCCGTGGCGCACGCTGAGCGACGCGTCGCCGTCATCGGCTGCGGCATCGTCGGTCTGACGTCTGCGCGTGAGCTGCAGCGTCGCGGTTTCGAGGTCGCCATCTACACGATGGCGGTACCGCCGCAGACGACGTCGAACGTGTCATGGGCGGGCTTTACGCCAACGTCCGGCCTTGTCCTTGGCAGCCGGCGAACGCCGGAATGGGACGATCAGTTCCGTCGCGCGGTTCAGATCGCCTACCGCGAGCATCAGTTGCTCGTGGGGCCTCGCTACGGCGTGTCTTGGATCAACGAGTACGCGCCGCGGGACACGGTACCCACGACACCGGGTCCCGCGCCGGCTCAATCAGGAGGGTCATCGCCCCTGCTCCCGGCGAGCGTGCGGCTTGGCTGGACCGTGCTCGAACCCGGTGAGCACCCGTTCGCGACCAAATACGCGATCGAGCGGCCGGCGCTGCGCTTCGAGCCGTCGATCTATCTGGACGCTCTCATGCGCGACGTCCTCACCTTCGGCGGGCGAATCGTGATCCGCCGGTTCGATGAAGTGCGAGACCTCATGACCCTGTCCGAGCCAATCATCGTCAACTGCACGGGACTCGGTGCCAAGGCGCTGTTCGGTGACGAGGAACTTGTTCCGATCAAAGGCCAGTTGACGATGCTCGTGCCGCAACCGGACGTCACCTACATCGTGGCGGGCATGATGCCGCGCAGCGACGGCATTGCGCTGGGCTCGACGAACGAGCGGGACGTCTGGACGCTGGAGGTGGACGAAGACGCGCAACGACGCGTGGTCGAGGAACACAAGCAGATTTTCGACTCGATGCGGGGACCGATGGCGGGCATACCCGTGGCTCGCGTCGCCGCGCCCGTCGTTGCGCCGCCTCTGGAAAGCTTCTTCGGCCGGGAATCGTGATCCCGCATAGCATTGGCGTGCTAAGCTCCACGCTCTTTCTCGAACCTTTGAATGGAGAACCTATGAAGCTCAAGCTCTCTCACATGTTCGCTTTCGTCTGTGCCACGTGTCTGGCCCTCGGCGTGACGGTGCTTGCCCAGGACAGCAACATCGGGACCTGGACGCTCAACGTCGCGAAATCCAAGTTCAGCCCTGGTCCGGCGCTCAAGAGCCAGACCCTGAAGATCGAGCCCTGGGGCGCGGACGGCGTCAGGTTCACGTCGGATGGCATGGACGCCGACGGCAAACCGACGCACTTCGAGTTCCAGGCGAAGTACGACGGCAAGGACATGCCCGTGAAGGGCAATCCTGACTTCGACACGCTGGCCTACAAGCGCATTGACGCCAACACCATCGAGGCGACGACGAAGCTGAAGGGGAAGGTAACCGGGACTGGTCGCGTTACGGTTTCCGCCGACGGTAAGACCCGAACGCTCATTCAGACAGGCACGAACGCAAAGGGGGAGAAGATAAACAACACGTTGGTCTACGAGAAGCAGTAGATCACTGCCTTGCCACGCCGCCGGCTGGTCGGTCTCGGAGCGCTGTGCCTGATTGCCGCATCGACTCCTGTAGTCGCGCAAGGGATTTCGACCGGCCCTCGGCTGGTCATCGACGGGCCGCCGGCGCCGAAGCCGCCCGACACCATCACGCGCGACGCGGCCGGGCGCGCGACCGTCCGGGCCATCAAGCTCTCGGAGCCACTGCGTCTCGACGGACGGCTGGACGAAAGCGT
This sequence comes from Vicinamibacterales bacterium, assembly GCA_035633215.1. Taxonomy (GTDB): domain Bacteria; phylum Acidobacteriota; class Vicinamibacteria; order Vicinamibacterales; family SCN-69-37; genus DASQFI01. The sequence continues at coordinate 103,845 of DASQFI010000010.1, forward strand.
CTACATCACCGAGCGGCCGTTCGGCGGTCTCATTCAGGTGGCGCCGAGAGCGGGCGCGCCGTCGACCGAACGCACCGACGTGTGGGTGATGTACGACTCATCGCACGTCTACGTGACCTGCCGGTGCTGGGACTCGGCGCCGCCGGACCAGTGGATCGTGAACGAACTCAAGCGCGATACCGCCGGACTGCGGCAGAACGATCACTTCGGCGTCATGTTCGACACCTTCTACGACCGCCGCAACGGATTCATGTTCTATGCGAACCCGCTCGGGGCGCGCGCCGACTATTCGGTCATCGACGAGGGGCAGTCCAACACGGACTGGAATCCGGTGTGGGACGTCAGAGGCGGCCGCTTCGACGGCGGCTGGATCGTCGAGATGATGATCCCGTTCAAGTCCATTCGCTATCGGGCCGGCCAGAACCAGATCTGGGGACTGCAGCTGCGGCGGTCGATTCGCCGGAAGAACGAGTGGGCCTATCTGACGCCGGTGCCGGCCTTTCTGGCCGGCCCGCAGGCGCTCAATCGCGTCTCGTCAGGCGGCACGCTCGTTGGCCTCGATCTTCCGGAAGTCAGCCGCAACATCGACCTGAAGCCCTATGTCATCGGCGACGTCACAACCGATCGTCAACGCACACCGCCGCTCTCGAACGACACTGACGCCCGGGCGGGCTTCGACGTCAAGTACGGCGTCACGGCGAACCTCACGGCTGATTTCACCGTTAAGACGGACTTTGCGCAGGTGGAGGTCGACGAGCAACAGATCAACCTCACGCGTTTCAGACTGTTCTTCCCGGAGAAGCGCGACTTCTTTCTCGAGAGCCGGGGGGTGTTTGACTTCGGCCGGGGAGGTGTGAGCGTGCCAGGCGGCTCCGGGAGCGACAGCGAGACGCCCTACCTCTTTTACAGCCGGCGCATCGGCTTCAACGCGAACCGCAAGATCCCGCTCGATCTCGGAAGCCGGCTGACGGGGAAGGCTGGAAAGTACGCCATCGGAGTGGTGGCCATCCGCACGGGTGAGGAAGACGTCTCGAAGACCCCGCCCACGACGTTCACCGTTCTGCGCGTGAAGCGGGACATCCTGAGACGGAGCGCCGTTGGCGCGATCTTCACGGATCGCACGGTTGGGGCCGAGGGGAGCGGCCGCAATCGGGGCTACGGCGTCGATGCCGCACTGTCGTTTTTTCAGAACGTTCGAATCGGCGCGTACTATGCACAGACCGACACACCGGACCGCACGGGCGACGCGTCGAGCTTTCAGGGCACGTTCAGCTATTCTGGCGATCGCTACGGTCTCGAGGCCGAGCATCTCAAGGTCGGGCCCGACTTCAATCCGGAAGTCGGCTTTCTGAGGCGCCTGGACTTCGAGAAATCGTCGGCGACCGTGCGATTCAGCCCACGGCCGACATCGCTCCCCGCAATCCGCAAATTCACCTGGGAGGCCGGCGTTGACTTCTTCGAAAACCACGCCGGCGTGGTCGAATCGCGCAAGCACAACGGGCGATTCGTGGTCGAGTTCGAGTCGAGCGATCAGTTCACGCTCGAAGTCACCCGCAGATTCGAACGACTCCAGGAACCCTTTCCGATCCCGCCGGACCTGACGGTGCCGGTTGGCGATTACCGTTTCTGGGACATCGTGGCGTCGTACTTCTTTGGCCAGCACCGGCGCGGCTCCGGCACGATGTCCGTCACGCGGGGGCGGTTCTACGACGGGACGATCACCGCCTTCGGGTATACGGGCGGGCGGGTCGTCCTCTCGAACCACTTGTCGATCGAGCCGAGCCTCACCGTGAACAAGCTGGACTTTCCGACCAGGCGCGTGACCCAGACGCTCGCTCGCACCCGCGCCGACTACGCCTTCACGTCGCGGATGTTCGCGAGCGCGCTTCTGCAGTACGTCTCGAGCGACAAGACCTTCAGCAGTAATCTCCGGTATCGTTGGGAGTACCAGCCCGGCAGTGAGTTGTTCGTCGTCTGGACGGACGAGCGCGACACCTTCCCGGTCCGGCCGTCACTGCGGACGCGCGTGTTCGTCATCAAGATCACCCGATTGTTCCGATTTTGACCGGTCACGCGGGCGAGCCCCTCGACCTCGTGCCCCCTTGCCCGAAGGTGCACCAGAAACGTGTCGGCCGGATCCGACGCACGCCGCTTGAGGTATTCGGCGATTAGCTACGTTCGCAGATCCCGCTCCGCCTTACCGGCCGCGTCCACGACCGCCGCGAGTTCCTGCGCGGTGAGTCGTCCCGCCTTTTGCCATTCCCCCGCGATCCTCGCCACTGCGCTCGTGAACTCGCGGTGATTCGCGAACGGCGCCTCGTCCCAGAGCACGTCCAGGAGCGTGAGGCGATCCTCGCGGCTCCGGTTGAGCACGCCGGAGTCGATCGAACCGAACACGATCTGGGGTTCGTGGCGCCGTACGTAGACGTGGTACGGCTTCGTCGCCGGCGTCTCGCCGCCGCCGGAGGCGGGATCGGCGACGAAGAACGGCGCCAACGTGTATCCGCCGGTCGTGAAGTGCAGCGGTGCAGTAGCCGGCGTCAGCGCCGGCGCGAGATCGCCGTCGAGCTTGACGTGGCGGTAGAACGAGAGATTGATCAGCCCGGTTTCGAGGTCTTTGCCGACGACGTCGTGCTGGACGGCGAGGAGGGTGGGACCATAGAAGATGGACTGGACCGCCGGGTTGTCGAGGGCGCGTTCGGTGCGGAACGAGAACGGCATGGCGATGTCGATCGTGTCTCCGGTCTTCCATTGCCGGCTCAGGGTCACATACGTTCCGGGCGTCGCCTCGATGCGCTGCGCCGCGCCGTTGATCCTGACGGTGTAGCCCTTGCGCACCCAGACGGGAACCCGCAGTTTGATATCGAGCGGCCCGTTGGCGTTGACGGTCAGCGTGCTGCTGCCCGTGAACGGATAGTTCGTCGCCTGCGCGATCGCGAAGCGCTTCTCCGGCCAGTCGAGCGTCGAGGCAATGTACAGGTTGACGTACAGGGCCGAGTCGTCCGCCGCGCGGAAGTAGATGGAGTCCTGGTACTTGGTGTGGTTCTCCATCCCGGTGCCGCCGCAGCAGGTGCCGACGTTGCCGTAGCTCCGGCGTTGTCCCGGACGGACCGGCACGAAGTAGGTGACCATCGGGTTCGTGGCGCTGTCGGCGTCGCGGCGCGAGCCGAGGATCTGATTGAACAGACCCTGCTCGTAGTAGTTCATATACTTCGGGTCCGGATCGTGGAAGAACAGATTCCGGCTCAGCTTGAGCATGTTGTAGAGCGGGCAGGTCTCGGCGTGGTTGTTGTCTCTGGGATTCTGATAGAGCGACCCGGCGATGACGCCGCGTGCCCGCAGAATCTCGCCGACGCCGACCCCTCCGTGGGCGTAGACGCGGTGCGGTACCACCATGTCCCAGAAGTTCTTCGCTGCCGTGTGGAACTCGGGCTCGTTGTTCTGCTCGAACATCCGCAGGTAGCCGATGAACTGCGGGATGTGCTGGTTGGCGTGCCGGCCGTCGAGGATGTCCTCGTTGGCGACGATTGGCTTGTAGACCGCGGTGTTGATGAAGCGCTTCGCTGTCACGACGTGATCCGTGCCGCCGGACCGCAGCGCCGCGAGTTGCGCCAGGCTGTCGTTGATCCCGCCGTACTCTCCGGCGATGTAGGTGTTCCACATCCGATCGAGCTGAGGCTGCGGCAGCGGCGCGAGCCGGCTGTGGACCCACTCGGCGATCTTCGCGGCGATGTCGAGCGCCTGTGTGTTGCCGGCGAGCTGATGTGCGTCGAGCAGACCGGCCAGGATCTTGTGCAAAGTGTAGTACGGCGCCCAGATGCCCTGGTTGCCGCCGTACGCGGCGAACTCTTCCAACCTGATGAACTGGGTCTCGGGATACGCCGACAGGAAACCCGGATGCCGTCGTCCATCGGTCGGCGCGATGATGCGGCCATCGCGGTTCCTGCCCGAGGCGTCGGTCGCGATCGGGCCGTCGGATTCATCGAACCGGTACCACAGGACGTTCCCACCGCCGACGACGCCGCCCGGCGCGTTCGTCAGCGACTGGATGTCCGCCGTCGTCAGGGCGCGATCGAAGATCTGAAACTCGTCGACGGCCGCATTGAGGTACGACACGTTGCGCTGTGGGAACTGACACCGTCCGATCCAGTTGCCCTTCGTGATTCCGAGATCGGCAGGACGAAGGGTCATGGCGGTGTTGGTTCCGACCGCGGCGCCATTGACATAGAGCGTGCCCACGTTGCCGTTTCGCGTGACCGCGATGTGTGTCCACTGATCGACGGGCAATGGACCTGAGCCATCGATCTGCTGTTCACCTTTGGTGCCATCCGTCGTGATCGCAAACCGTGGGACCGCCCGATCGTTCGACACTCTGACGGTCAGGAACATGTGCGCCTGCGGCGCGGCACCGAACTCGGCGTTCGGATTCCCGAGGTCGAAGATCGCCGCGCCATTGTTCAGTGCCGCCGGGTCGGCGTTCGGGCCGGAGTCGGAAAGCAGCGACCTGTCGTACACGGCGAGATTGATCCAGGTCGCAATCGTGAAGTCGCTGAGCGCGCTGACGATGCCCTCGGGAAGCACCACGTGTTCGGCATGACCGAGCGGCGATCCGCTGAGCCGCAGCGTCTTGTCGAATCGGCCTGCCACCCGTGGCGTGGGTTGACGCGCGGCAGCGGCAAGCGCGTCCTGACACTCGCCCAGCGCCGCGACCATGTAGTCGAGCTTCCGCTTGTAGACGTCGTCGCCGGTGCCCGCGTACGCCTGCGCGAGCATGCTCATGAAGTGCCCGGCGTAGTGGCCGCGCAGGTAGCCGGTCGCGTTCTCCCAGCTGCCTGGCGGTTGCGCGCCGCGGGTGTCCAGGCCGGCATTGAAGCGGAAGTTCCGCAACATTCGATCCGGACCCGCGAAGATGTCGGTCGCATTCCCGTAGTTCCGCGCGTAGTTCAGGATGCGGTCGCGCTTCTGCTGGAACATGCCGTTCCCGAGCGCGACCTGGGTCAGGGCAAATGGCCTCACGCGCCAGGTGGCGGGCACGGCGGCGCCGGCCGCCGGCTCGAGCAGCGTCCGCGCCGCGGCGTCGAGGCTCTGGTACATCAGGGCCCCAGAGGTGAGCGCGCCGGCGGTCTTCAGAAAATCGCGGCGGTCGGGACGGTCACGGTCGGCGGCGTCTGAAGACATCGGTCGCTCCTCCTGGCGGGATGGGTGGAACCATTCGACCATCGCACAGGCACGAATTCAACCCCGTGTGCTTTCAGCCGACCGGCAGCGCGTCCCCCATCACGAGCCTTTCTTCAGCAACGCGTCCACCATCTCGACGTGCTTCGGCATGCCGATCGCTTGGTAGATCGCGCGGGCCTCGGAGAGGAGCGTAAGTGCCCGCTCGGCTTACGCCTGGCCCCCCTCGGCCGTCAGTCCACGCCCGGAGCCGCCCAGTTCTGGATCAGCGGATCGATCTGACGTGGGGGTCGATGCGCTCGACCAGCAGGAAACGCTGCCCGTCGGCCGAGGCGTCGAAGTGTTCTCGCGCAGGCGCGGGGAGAACAGTTTCACCGCAACCCGGTCGGCAGACCGGTCGGAGTCCAAGTCGATCGCCACGGCCCTCAGATCGCCGGTCGTCGACACGTGGAACAGCTCTCTGCCGTCGCGGCGCCAGACCGGCCAGGTGCCACGTTCGACCGAGACACGGAACTTCTCGCCGCGCTCGGGGAAGCGGTCGAGGTACAGCTCCATCCGCCGCCCCGATTCGTCGGAGATGTAGGCGACCCACCGGCCGTCGGGCGAGAACCGCGCGGCGCGCTCGCGACCACACTCATCTTACGGACGCGCCCGCGGACACGTCGTGAGCCGGGGCTGAGATGTCGTGAGGAATCGGGAACCTCGACGCGTGATGACGGGTACTGGTAGGATGCGTGTCCCAACCCGGCCCCATGATTGGACAAACGATTGGCAGATATCGAGTTCGCGGCCGCCTGGGCAGCGGCGGAATGGGCGTCGTCTATGAAGCCGAGGATACGTCGCTCGGCCGATCGGTGGCGTTGAAGTTCCTACCGGTCGAGGTGGCCGAAGACAAGAGCGCGCTCGAACGGTTGGTGCGGGAAGCGCGATCGGCAGCGGCCCTGAATCATCCGAACATCTGCGTGATCCACGAGGTCGGCGAACACGAGGGTCGTCCCTTCATCGTGATGGAGCGGCTCGAGGGGCAGACGCTGAAGGAACGGATCAACGGTAAAGCGCTGCCCCCGGACGAGACGCTCGACTTCGCCGTCCAGATGGCGGACGCGCTCGACGCGGCCCACGGCGGCAACATCATTCATCGCGACATCAAGCCGGCGAACATCTTCGTGACCAGTCGCGGGCACGTCAAACTCCTCGACTTCGGTCTCGCCAAGCAGGCGGTGACCGGCGGACCGGGTTCGTCGGGTGACAACGCGACCTCGATCGGCCTCACGAGCCCTGGCACCGCGCTGGGAACGGTCGCCTACATGTCTCCTGAGCAGGCGCGAGGCGAGGACCTGGACGCGCGTACCGACCTGTTTTCCGTGGGCGCCGTGTTGTATGAAATGGCGACGGGCCGCCAGGGCTTCGCCGGTCCCACCGCCGCGACGACGTTCGACGCGATCCTGCACGGCACGCCGGCGTCGGTCTCGCAACTCAACGCCGCGCTGCCGGCGGGCCTCGATCGCGTGATCGGCAAAGCGCTGGAGAAGGACCGCCGCGCGCGATACCAGACCGCCGCGGACTTGCGCGCGGACTTGCGGCGGGTGAAGCAGGACAGCGATTCCGGCCGCACACCCCGAGCCGGTCAGGCGGCATCGAAGGCGCCGGCCTCGGTCGCCGTCCTCTACTTCGAGAACCTGAGCGCGGCCAAGGACGACGAGTATTTCCGCGACGGGATGACGGAGGACGTCATCACCGAACTCTCCAAGATCAAGCACCTGCGGGTGTTTCCGCGTCCCGAAATGCTGGCGTATCGCGACAAGTCCGTACCGCCCGCGCAGATTGGCCATGAACTGGACGCCGCCTACGTTCTCAGCGGCAGCTTGCGCCGCGCCGGCAATCGCCTCCGGATCACGGCGCAGCTCATCGAAACGCGCTCGCGGCATTCGGTCTGGGTGGAACGCTACGATCGGGAAATGGCCGACGTCTTCGAAGTACAGGACGAGATCGCGCGCAAGATCGCGCAGGCTCTTCGCATCACGCTGTCGCCTCAGGAAGAAGCGCATCTCGCGCAAAAGCCCACTGAGGACCTGCAGGCCTACGATTACTTCCTGCGCGGCCGGAACTATCTGCGACTCGAGAACTTCGACCACGCGCTGCAGATGTTCGAACAGGCGGTCGAGCGCGACGGCAAGTTCGCGCTGGCCTATGCCGGCGTGGCCAACGTGTGCGGCCTGATCTACGAACTGCGTGAAAAACAGCCGCGCTGGATCGACCGCGGCCTCGCCGCCTGCGAGCGGGCCATGGCGCTCGATCCGGGCCGCGCCGAGGTGCTCTCGGCGCGCGCGCGCATGTACTACGCCCAGCAGAAGTACGAGGACGCCGCGGCCTACGCGCGGCTGGCGATCGAACGGAAGCCCGACTGCGAGGGCGCGTACAACGTGCTCGGCCGCGCCTATTTCGCCTCCGATCGCTTCGAGGACGCGGCGCTCATCGTCGAGCAGGCGCTCGAGGCCAACGGCGACGATTACAACACCTACATTCCCTATCGGGTGAGCCTGGAGCGGCTCGGCCGCAAGGCCGAGGCGCAGCGCGTGCGCGAGCGACAGACCCGCGCGCTCGAACGCCAGCTCGAACTGGTGCCCGACGACGTGCGCGCGCGCATCCTGCTGGCGGTCGATTACGCGTCGATGGAGCGGACCGACGACGCCAACGCGCAACTCCAGCGGGCGGTGCATCTGCGCCCGGACGACGGGAACACGCTGTACAACGCGGCGTGCGTGTACGGCGTCCTCGGGCGCTCGGCTGACGCGCTGGAGATGCTGCGACGGGCGGTCAAGGCCGGCTATGCGAACTTCGACTGGGTCCGGCGCGACCCCGATCTCGCGCTACTGCGCGAAGACGCCGGATTCAAGGAGCTGGTGGGCCTGACGTAGGACGCGTGGACGACGCGGACGTGCGTCGGCTGATGCTCACGCCTGGGGAATTGGCGCTCAGCATGTCCGCGCCAGGGTCGGTCAACTCCGTCAAACCGAAGTCGAGCACCTTGGCGCGGCCGTCGTCGATGACGATGACGTTCTCGGGCTTGATATCGCGGTGCACAATGCCGGCGCGATGCGCGGCCGCGAGCGCATCGGCGAGTCCCGATTATCGGTGCGGCACGCTCTTCAAAATCATCGCCGAGTATCGCCCAGCTCCATCAGCCAGATGTCGGAATCGAAGACGGGATGTTCGATCACGAGCGTGCGTCCGTCCCGGCTGAGCCGGTAGATATCTCCAGGGGCACCGGTGCGGAGCTGGCGCGGTGGCCCGCCGGCCAGATCCACCAGCATGAGCGCGCCCGCGCTGCTCACGAGCAGGCGGCGGGAATCCGGCAGGAAGGCCGTGAAGCTCCCGGCGGGGGAGGGCGGGATCTCGAGCTTGCGCAGCGTGCGGGCGGCGAGATCCCACACGGCCGGGATGGCGGTCAGCGGATCCGGAAAGTAGCTTCCTGAGATGAGGGTGCCGGACGGGGCCCACGACTGCACGTCGAACAGGCTAGCGTCCGCCACGTCTTTCATCATTTCAACCGAGGGCAGGCTGTTCAGCCGCGATGAATCGAGGCGCCACACCGTCCGGGTCGAGATCGACGACACGATGCCGCTCTTCCCGTCCGGGGACCACACCATCCATCCGGTGTCCTTGTCCATGTTCGTCAGCTGACGGAGGTTTGATCCGTCTGCCTGGATGGCTCAGGTTTCCCACTTGCCCCCGCGCGTGGAATAGAAAGAGATCGTCTTGCCATCGGGCGACCAAAAGGCTCCCCGATCCTTGAACCCATCGTCCATCAGCCTGCGCGTTTCGCTGCCATCGGATCGCAACAGCACGAGGTCTTCGTGTGCGCCGCGGTTGGTGCAGGCAAGCCAGACCCCGTCGGGCGACGGATCGCACATGTCGAAGGCCTGATTGCGGATGGTGGCGCGCGGGGTCATCCGATCAGGCGCCGAGGCGTCGAAGCTGAGGACGGTGATGTCGGTGGTGGCGTCGTAGCCCATCGCGATCATCTTCGTGCCCGAAGCCGACAATCTCGCGGACCCGATCGCGCGGACGCTGTTCGTCACGGGCTGAGGATTGGCCATGGTTCGGCCCGTCGACTGGTCGATGCGAACCCGCCACAGATTCATGCTGCCGCCGCGGTCGGTGGTGAAGTACAGCCACTGACCGTCCGGAGACCAGATCGGCGACCAGTCCGTCGCCGCGTCATTCGTCACCGCTTCCGGCTTGCCGCCGGCAGACGGAATGGTCCAGATGTCACGCTGGCCTCCGGTGTTCGCCCAGTACGCGATGCGAGACCCGTCCGGCGACCAGGCGGGCTGAACCGCGTCGCCGACGTACACCCGCGAAGTCGTGCCCGCCGCAACATCGACCGTCCACAGCTCGGCGAAGATCGAGCGCGAGTACGGATCGAAGACGCCCTCCGTCGAGTACGCGACGCGGCGTCCATCCGGCGACCACGCGGGGTCGTAGCCGGTGGTGGTCAGGCGTTTGACGGATTCGCCCGTCGCGCCCATCAGGAACAGACCACCGCCGTCGCGCCTCGACCTGAAGACAATCTGATCGCCCGTCGGCGAGAACCGCGCCTGCTCATCGTCGTCCGTGGAATTGGCCGTGAGATTGATGGCGCGCGCACCGCCTACGCGAAGCAGATAGATGTCGCTGTTGCCGGCGGCTTTGCTCGTATAGAGCACCTGGCGCCCGTCAGGTGAGATATCCGGATGCAGTTCCGGGCCCGGCAGGTTCGTGAGGCGCTGGAACGCAAACTCCTGCGCACGATCTGCGACCGCCGGGCCAGATGAACCACGCGCGATCCACTGCCCCGCCGCAACAAGGCCGGCGCCGACGACGAGACCGGCCGCCGCCCAGATGAATGCGCTCCGGCCACGCGACGTCCCCGGCGCCGGTGCTACTGGCGCCGCTGCCGGGTCCGACAAGGGCGACGACAGCAACACGCGCGCCTCTCCGATGTCGCGGAGCCGGGTGCGGGAATCACGATCGAGGCATCGCGCCAAGAACCGTTTGAGCGCCGCCGGCGTGTCCGCGGGCAGTGCAGTCCAGTCGATCTCCTGGCGCAGGACCGCCGCCAGCACGTCAGACGTGTCGTCGCCGGTGAAAGGGCGCCGCCCGGACAACATTTCGTAGAGCACGCAGCCGAACGCCCAGATGTCCGCGCGCTTGTCGACCACCTTTCCCTTGGCCTGCTCCGGCGACATGTAGGCCGCCGTGCCGAGAATCATGCCCATCTGCGTCGCGCGCGCGGTGAGCGTCGGCGAGTTCATCGCATCAGAGCTGGCTGCACTCGCCGGATCCATCGCCTTCGCGAGACCGAAGTCGAGCACCTTCACGGTGCCGTCAGCACGGACCTTCACGTTCGCGGGCTTCAGATCGCGATGCACGATGCCGAGCTCGTGCGCGGCTTCGAGCGCGTCGGCGATTTGTCTCGCCATGGGCAGCGCGTCGGGCAGCGCGATCGGGCCCTGGGCGATGCGATCGGCGAGCGTCGGCCCTTCAACCAGTTCGAGCACGAGCGCGTGCGTTGCGGCGCTGTCTTCGAAACCGTAGATGGCGGCGATGTTCGGATGATTCAGTGAGGCGAGGACCTGCGCTTCGCGGTGAAAGCGCGCGAGGCGGTCCGGATCGGTGACGAAGGCGTCGGACAGGATCTTCAGCGCGACATCGCGATTGAGTTTGAAATCGCGCGCGCGGTACACCTCGCCCATTCCACCGGCGCCCAGAGGCGCGACGATTTCGTAGGGACCGAGGCGAGTGCCAGGTGTCAGGGCCAAGACTTCCCTATCTCCCGATGGCCTCACGCCAGTTGAGGACAACTGTCATGGAGCGCGCGCCGTCGGCGAGTTCCGGGATCGCGGCGAGCAGCCGGCTGAGGTCGGCAGTCGCGTCGATTGAAGCGGCCGCAATAATGGGGAAATTCAGCTTCCCCACGACCCGCGGCGCGCCGGCGGTGAGCGTCGGCGTCAGGCGAACATCCACGAGGAGCAGGTCGAGATTGCCTCCCAGGATCAGCAGCTGGCTGCCGTCGGCCTTCCACCAGAGACCCCAGTCGAGTGTGCCCGTGGTCGTCAGGCGGATGGGATTGCCACCGCCGGGAAATGGCTGGACGTACACGTCAAATGTGCCGGCCTGATTCGAGTGATAGGCCATCCAGCGGCCATCCGGGGAGATCGCTCCGTACGTCTCGAGCGCTTTCGTCCGCAGGAACGGCACCGGTTTGCGGTCGTCGAACGGCGCGATCGTCCACAAGTCGTTTCCGGTCTCCGGATTCAGATCGGTGAACACAATCGTCTTGCCATCCCGCGACCAGCTTGCGGGGTACTTGAACAACGACTCCGATTGGTAGAGCACCTCGTCCTTGGCGGCGTTGACATCCCGAATATAGAGATCGACGGGACCGGCCCGGTCGGCGCCGAACGCGACGTGGCGGTCACCGGCCGACCAGATCGGATTGGAGTGCCATGCCGTCGCCTGCGCGATTGGGGTCAGGCCGCCCCGAATGAGGTCGGCGAACCACAGACTGGACTGCGGTGAGGAGAGCTGGCCCACGACGGCCCGCTGGCCATCGCGCGAGAGTGCGACGCCGACATAGGGCGCCGACGGGACGTTGACGGCGCCGACCTCGCGGCCGGTCTGATCCAGCCACGCCAGGCGCGAGCGTGACTGCGCCGCCGACAGGTAGATGAGGCTACCGGTGCGGCTGACGGACGCCGCCCACCCGGAGCTGTACTCCAGATTGACCTCGCCGGGCGTATCGCCGATGGGCATCGCCTCGCCGGACACCGTCCGGCTTCGCGCGTCGAAGGGATGCGCGACCAGGACGCCTTTGCGCGAGTAGATCAGGTACCCGGGGTCGGCGTAGAGCGGCGCAGTTTCTGCGGTCAGCACAAGCTCGCGCGTCGTCGATCCGAGTGCCGCGCTGTGAATGGCGTACTGATTCGACTTCGACGGCAGCGCCACGAAGAGGAAATGTGTGCCGTCCGGCAGAAACCACGGAAACCGATGCCCCGTTTCGCCGTCCGCGGTTCGCAACTCGGTCGCGGCCGTCACCGCGCCGCCATTCGCGGACACGCGCGAGAGCGGCCCGGCACTGGTCGCCGCGAACACGATGTCCCCGTTCGCGCCCCAGCTGGCGCCGCGGCCGTCCGGCGCCTCGGCCAGGGTCTGAGGGCGGCCCCCGGCCACGCTCACCACTTTGAGATGGCCGTCGGCGAAGAAGCCCACCATGGCGGCATCCGGCGACCAGAACGGCAACTGCGCGCCGATCGAGTCCTCCACGGCGACCGCATCGAGTCGATCCAGCGTGCGAATCCACAGCTTCGCATTGCTGCGCGACGCGCCGGTGATGAACGCGACCCTCGTCCCGTCGGGAGAGATCGTGGTGTTGGCCGGATCGCGAAACAGCCGGTGCTCCTGGGGCGCCTGCACGGTCACGCGCATGAGCAGCGCGGGGGCGGGTGCGCCGAACCAGCCCGCCCAGAGGGCGACGCCCGCCGCGACGATCGTCATGATCGCGGCCACGATCCAGCCGGCGCGCGAGGCCCGACGCGGCGACACCGCCGGCGATGCGATCGCGGACGCCGGCGTGGACGGTTCATCGAGCTCGAGACGCGCGTCGCCGATCGAACTGAGCCGCCGTTTTGGATCCTTCTCGAGGCAGCGCCGCAGCAGGCGGCGCAGCGGCTCCGACAGATCCGCCGGCAGCGCACTCCACGCCGGCTCGTCCTTGATCACGGCGGCGAGCGTTTCGGAGACGTCGCTCCCGATGAACGGCCGGCGCCCGCTGAACATCTCGAAGAGCACACAGCCGAACGCCCAGATGTCCGCGCGGCGATCGACCGGCCGGCCGCGCGCCTGCTCGGGCGACATGTAGGCGGCGGTGCCGAGAATCATGCCTGCCGCTGTCGCCCGCGCCGTCAACGTCGGCGAGTTCATCGCGTTGGCCGACACGCCCGACCCTTCGGCCGTGGGCGCCTTCGCCAGGCCGAAGTCGAGGAGTTTGACGGTCCCGTCGGGCCGCACCTTGATATTCGCCGGTTTCAGGTCGCGATGCGTGACGCCCGCGTCGTGCGCGGCTTCGAGCGCCAGCACCACCTGCCGGGCGATCGACAGAATGTCGTCCCGCTCGATCGCGCCCGGCGCTGCGTTCGCGATCACCTCTTCGAGCGTCTGGCCCTCGACGAGCTCCATCACGAGCGCCTGCAGGCTGCCGGACGACTCGACGCCGTGGATCGTCGCGATGTTGGGATGGTTGAGCGACGCGAGCGTCCGCGCCTCCCGTTCGAACCGCGCGAGGCGCTCGGCATCGTCGGCAAACGCCGCCGGCAGGATCTTCACGGCGACGTCACGGCCGAGCCGGCTGTCGCGGGCGCGGTACACCTCGCCCATGCCGCCAGCACCGAGCACGCCCGTCACTTCGAACGAGCCCAGACGCGTGCCAAGGCTCAGCGGCATGGGCTCGGAGTCGTCTTTAAGAAATGGCGCGGGGCCCCACCCCCGCGCGTCGAGGCGCGTCTCGACTCCGTGAGTCGCTCGACGCGCCGGCCGCGGGCGCCCATGCCGCCGGCCCCAATCGGCGCCACGACTTCGTACCCGCCGAACTTCACGCCCGGGGCGAGCGGCATCAGATCGAGACTGCCGGTGTCGATGCCGATCGCATGGGGCCTCATGATATCTCCTGCGCCGCCGCCCGAGCGGGTCGCAAAGGCCGATGCCGCCGATTGAGGATCCTGCGGTCCCGGACAATCGGACCAGAAAGTGTCATAATTCGGACCATGAAACAGGTCTCTATTCAGGACCTTAAGGCGGGTCTTTCGGCGGCTGTCGCGGAGGCCGAGTCCGGCCGCACCATCGTGATCACGCGGCACAACGAACCGGTCGCCCACCTGGGTCCCGCGCGGGTGGCACGGGTCCATCGCGGCGCGCGCATCGGCCAGGGGCGGGTGCAACCGGCGCTGAAACGCGGCACCAAGGGCCGGTACCTCGCGGTGCTGCAGGACGACCGGGGCTCGCGTTGACGCCAGCCTCCGGGGCGCCGGCCGAACGCCGCCGGCTGTACATCGATACGTCCGCGTATCTCTGCATGCTCCTGGCCGAAGACGGGGCGGAGCGGTTGTCGGCAGAAACCGCCGGTGCGGAGCTGCTCTCGAGCGTCCTGCTCGTGCTCGAAACCCGGCGCACCCTGGTTCGCCTGGCGCGAGAGGGTTCGATGACGCCGGTCCAGTACAAGACGTGCCTGGATCGCGCGGAGGAGGACCAGCAGCTCTTCGTCCTGCGCGATCTCACCCTGGACCTCTGTGAGTCCGCCCTCCTGCCGGCGATCGCCACGCCACGATCGCTCGATCTCGCGCATCTCCGAACGGCGCTGTGGTTTCACGCCGAGACGCGCATCGCGCGCTTCGTCACTCTGGACGGTTCCCAGGAACACGCGGCAAAGGAACTCGGTCTTCCCGTGTGAGCAGCGGCGAATCGGCCTGACTCTCGTTGCAATTGATGTTTCGCTGACGCGAGAGACGCTTCGCATCGGCCGATGCTCGCGTTAAGGGCGTAGGAAGCGGGTGTAGACTTCCGAGCCCATGCCGGTCCCGGTAGGCACGCGCATCGGCTCGTTCGAAGTGACGGGCGTGCTCGGCGCTGGCGGGACGGGCGCCTGCGGCCACGCGCCGGGGGTGGGGCCCCGGCGCACTAAAGAAAGCTGACTACCGAGCCCATGCCGCTGGTGCCTGGAACGCGACTGGGTTCTTACGAGGTCACGGCCGTGCTCGGCGCTGGCGGGATGGGCGAGGTCTATCGTGCCCGCGACACGAGGCTCGCGCGCGCGGTCGCCCTCAAGATGCTCCCGGCCGACATGGCTCGCGATCCCGAGCGGCTGGCGCGCTTCCAGCGCGAAGCCCGCGCCGTCGCCGCCCTCAACCACCCGCACATCGTGACGATCTATTCGGTCGAGGAGGCGGATGGCATCCACTTCCTCACGATGGAGCTCGTCGAAGGCCAGTCGCTCGATCGGATCATTCCGGAGCGCGGCCTCTCCGTCGATCGGATCCTCTCGATTGGTACCGCACTGGCCGAAGCGCTCGCCGCGGCTCACGAGAAGGGCATCGTGCACCGCGACCTCAAGCCAGCCAACGTCATGATGTCGACCAATGGCCGCCTCAAAGTGCTCGACTTTGGCCTCGCCAAAGAGATGCGTGCAGCCGATCCCGCAGACGCGACGGTGACCGCGGCGGGGCAGACGCAAGCGGGTGTGGTCATGGGAACGCCCGCCTACATGTCGCCCGAGCAGGTCACCGGCCGGGACGTGGACCACCGCACGGACATCTTCTCGCTCGGCATCCTTTTATATGAGACAGCCAGTGGCCGGCGTCCGTTCGAGGGCTCCACGTCGATTGAGCTGGCCTCGGCCATTCTGCGCGATACGCCGCGGCCGCTCAGTGACGTCCGGTCCGACGTGCCCGCCGATCTTGCCCGCCTCATCGAGCGCTGCCTCGAAAAGGATCCCCGGCGTCGTGTGCAGACGGCGCGCGATGTCGGGAACGAGCTCGGTGAGATCGGTCGGCTGGCGACGCCGACCGGGGCCGCCCGGCCAATTGCGATCGACCATTCCAGTGCGGCTCGTGCGGACGAAGGTTTCTGGGTCGCGGTCCTGCCGTTCAAGTACACCGGAGGCGATGCGGATCTCGCGGCGCTGGCCGAAGGCCTGTCCGAGGAAATTGTCACAGGACTGTCGAGGTTTTCGTACTTACGCGTGATTGCGCGAGGCTCGACGCTCCAGTACTCGAACACGTCTGGAGACATCCGGGCGATCGGGAAGGAACTGGGTGCGCGCTACCTGATGGAAGGGAGCGTTCGCCAGGCAGGCTCGACCATTCGTCTGGCCGTGCAGCTGGTGGACGCGATGACCGGCGCGCATCTCTGGGCGGAAACGTACGACCGTCAGTTTCAGCCCGATCAGATCTTTGCCATGCAGGACGAGCTGATCCCGCGAATCGTCTCGACCTGCGCGGATACCTTCGGTGTGCTCGCGCGAAGCATCAGCGATGCCGTTCGAGGGAAGGATCCGGGTCAGCTGAGCCCCTACGAAGCGCTCATGCGCGGTTTCGGGTATCACCATCGTCTGACGCCTGGCGAGCATGCGGCCGCGCGTGAGGCGCTGGAGCAGGCGGTCGAGCAGGCGCCGGGCAATGCCGATTGCTGGGCGATGCTGTCGTGGATCTACTCCCATGAATACGGACATGGCTTCAACGTCCGGCCCGGCTCGCTCGATCGAGCGCTGGCGGCCGCCCGTCGTGCCGTCGACGCCGCGCCCTCCAATCACCTCGCGTACCAGGCCCTGGCCGTCGCGTTGTTCTTTCGCAAGGACACCGCCGGCTGCCTGAGTGCCGCCGAACGGGCCATGGCGCTCAACCCGCTCGATGCCAGCAATGAAGCGATATTTCTCATCACCTTCACCGGCGATTGGGAGCGCGGCTGCAAACTCATCCGCCGGGCGATGGGCCTCAATCCCCATCATCCCGGCTGGTACCGGCTGATGCTCGCGATGGACGAGTACCGCAAGGCGAACTACCGCGCCGCCGTCGACGAAGCCGTGGCGTCCAATGTCCCAGGCATTTTCTGGACGAATGTGCTGCTCGCCGCGGCCCACGGTCAGCTTGGTGAGCTCGAGGCCGCGCGCCATGCCCTGCGGGACCTGCGCGCTCAGAAGGAGGACTTTGCCGAATCGGCAAGCGAGATGATTGGAAAATGGTTCGACCCGAAACTGGGCGAGCATCTGATCGAGGGGTTGCAGAAAGCCGGTCTGACGCCCGACGCATCGCCGGCGAACTCGGCAAGCGTGCGCACGGACGAAGGCTTCTGGGTCGCGGTACTGCCATTCAAATACCGCGGGGACAACACCGACCTCGACGCGTTGGGCGACGGCCTCTCCGAGGAGATCGTGACCGGACTTTCTCGATTCTCCTACCTCCGCGTGATCGCGCGCAGCACGACGTCGCGATACGCGGACACCGCCGCCGACGTTCGGACCGTCGGCAAGGAGATCGGCGCGCGCTACGTCATCGAAGGAAGCCTGCGCCAGGCAGGGCCGAAGCTGCGCATCGCGGTGCAGCTCCTGGATACCAGCTCCGGTGCCCACGTGTGGGCCGAAACGTACGATCGCGACTTCGATCCTGACGCGATCTTCGAACTGCAGGATGACCTCGTCCCGCGGATCGTCTCAACCGTCGCGGACTGGTACGGCGTTCTGCCTCACAGCATGAGCGAAGCCCTCCGAAACAAGCGCGCCGATCAGCTGAGCCCGTACGAGGCGGTGTTGCGCAGCTTCGGGTATGGCGAGCGCCGGACGCCCGAAGAACATGCCATCGCACAGGCGGGACTGGAACGCGCCGTTCAACTGGCGCCCGGGTATGCAGATGCATGGGCCCTGTTGTCGATCATGCACACGGAAGAGCATGCCAACAGGTTCAACCCCCAGCCGGATCCGCTCGGGCGGGCCCTTGCTGCGGCACAGCGAGCCGCCGATGCCGCCTCGTCGAACGCTCTCGCACACAACGCCCTGGCCAGGACCCGGTTTTTCCGCAAGGAGTTCCAGGCCTTCCGCACGGCGGCGGAGCGGACCATCGCGCTCAACCCGATGGACGGAGGAACGATCGCCGCGATGGGCGTCATGATGGCGTATGCCGGCGACTGGGAGCACGGCTGCGCCCTCGTCGAACGAGCTGCCCAGCTCAATCCCCGGCACCCCGGATGGTACTGGTTTCCTCTCTTCTACAACGCCTACCGACAGCGCGATTACCCTGGAGCGCTGAGCACGGCGCTCAAGATCAATCTGCCGCACTTCTTTTATGCCCATGTCGTGATCGCGGCGGTGTACGGGCAGCTCGGGAAGCCTGAGGCGGCGCGTGAAGCCCTGCGAGAGCTGCTCGTCCTGCGGCCCGACTTTGCCGTCACCGGGCGGGAGGACCTCGGCAAATGGTATCCCCCGGACCTCGTCGAGCAACTGATCGACGGGCTTCGCAAAGCGGGCCTCGAGGTCGCGGCCGGCTAGCGGCAGCCGTCGACACCGATCGCGACAACGCGAGAGCGGTGGGAAGGCTATTTCTCGACGAACCGGTAGCTGCCGTGCGAATCGTAGTCGATGCCGTGCTTCTTCTTGAGGTCCTGAATGTGCCGGAGCTGCGCCTTCGTATGCGGACTCGGCACGCCGCCCGTGTCTCCAAGCGGCTCGTTGGTGTGCAGCAGGATCTCTTCGAGACAACTGCTCAGGCTCATGTGCTTGTAGGCGGCGAGATCGTTCAGTAGGGCAGCCAGCCGCTTCTCGAGACGCACCGGCACGTCCACGCGCTCGATCTCGATCGGCTCGCCAGTGCTGTAGATGTAGTGTCCGAAGCCGAGCCGGTAACCGTTCAGATCGCGCGCGAGATAGTCGCGCAGGCCATACGGACGGTCGCCCGGTTCTTCCACGATCTCCACGCCGCTCGCCCGCTGTGCCTCGCAGAGCTCGTCCGCGTTGCCGACGACGAAGTACACCGAGATGCCATCGGGACTCGGCGTGCCTTGCTCGAGAAAGACCTGCACGTCGCCGAGATTCACCCCGGCCATCGAGGGCGAGGCGCCTTCGGGCCAGGTGAATCCCAGCGTGAAGCCCAGCCGCGTCGTGTAGAAATCCACCGCTGCTGCCACGTCTTCCACGGGCAAGCCTGGATGCACGCGCTCGCAGTCGATTTTCGGAAACCGTTGAGTCATGTCGGACGCCCCCGTCTCGCTCTGGCTATGATCCGTCCAAAACACAGCAGACCGTATGAGCCGGCGTAGAATGTCTGACACCCCCATGAACAAGCGCGACTTCCTCCGCACGGCCGCGACCGCCGGTCTCGGTGTCCTCCTCGGCGATCACGTCTGGGCCCGATTCGCCGATCTCCCGATCGAACGCCTCGCCCAGGATGAGGATTTCTGGGCGGCCATCCGCGGCAAGTACCGCCTCAAGCCCGACTACATCAACCTGGAGAGCGGCTACTACAGCATGCAGGCCACGCCGGTGCTGGAGGCGTTCATCGCGAAAGTCCGGGAGATCAACTACCAGGCGTCCTACTACCTGCGCACCACGCAGGTCCCGGACAAGGCCGCTGTCCGAGACAAGCTCGCCGCGATGGCCGGCTGTTCGCCCGCCGAGCTCTGCATTACGCGAAACACCACCGAGTCGATCGACACGGTCGTCGCCGGATTCGACTGGAAGCCCGGCGACGAAGCGGTCATGGCCGAGCAGGACTACGGCCACATGCTCGCCCAGTTCCGGCTCATGGCGCGTCGTCACGGCATCATTAATAAGGTCGTGAGCGTGCCCCCCGATCCAAAGAGCGACGACGAGATCGTCCGTCTGTATGCCGGCGTCATCACGCCGCGCACGCGCCTGCTGATGGTCTCGCACATGGTGAACATCACCGGACAGATCCTGCCGGTGCGCAAGATTGCCGACATGGCCCACGGTCGGGGCGTGGACGTGCTCGTGGACGGCGCCCACGCGTTTGCGCACTTCGATTACCGGATTCCGGACCTGGGCTGCGACTACTACGGCGCCTCACTCCACAAATGGCTCGGATGCCCGCTCGGGACCGGCATCCTTTATGTACGGCGCGAGAAGATTCCGGCGCTCTGGCCGATCTACGGCGACCACCGGATGACGGACGACACCGACATCATGAAGCTGAACCATACGGGCACTCATCCGGTGCACACCGACCTGGCTATCGAGCACGCCATCGCGTTTCACGAGATGATCGGCACCGCCCGAAAGGAAGCGCGTCTCCGGTACCTTCAGAACTACTGGACCAGCAAGGTGCGCACCCTGCCCAACGTCATCATCAACACGCCGACGGACCCGAAGCGCTCGTGCGCGATCGCCAATGTCGGAGTGAAGGGCGTCACGCCGGCCGATCTCGCCAAGACGCTGCTCGAGAAGTACAGGATCTGGACGAACGCGGTCGACAGCGATGCCGCGGGCGTGCACGGCGTCCGCGTCACGCCACACGTGTTCATTCTGCCCAAAGAGCTGGACGTGCTGGTGAAAGCGATCGGGGAGATCGCCCGTCGCCACACCTCAATCGACTGAGGCGTGGACGGTTACCGGTTGAAGCAGTCTGACTGAGGCGACCGCCCCGCGGCCAAGACGCACTTCGCGTCCGCGCGTCGACAGGACCACCGTTGTTCCCGCGCCGCCGCCAGCGGCGGCGCCGATAGCGGCGCCTTTCTTCCCGCCCGCGATCGCGCCAATGACGGCTCCTCCGGCTGCGGGCAACCCGATCGTCCTTCTTTGGCGGCAAGGCGCAGCCGATGATGGCCCAGCTGGCCGAGGCGGGAAAACTCACGCTGGACGACGTTCGCGAATTGGAGAAGGTCATCAAGGGCCACGACCTCCGCAAGAAGGCGGAACGCAGGAAAGAGGAACGAACGTCGAGGTCGAAATGATCGCCGAATTGACGAGCCGACCAAAGGTCCAAAGGGCTACATCGTGATCGATCGCATCGAGCGGCCCACGCCGGACGTGCCTGCTACCGCAAGGACCAGTCCGGGGCGGTAGGAATGCGCCTGTCCATGACTGCCGTTTCGAAGTCCACATCCCACTCGTACGTTCGATTGGGAACGCCGATGGCGCTCATCACGCAAACAAAAGAGCCTTTCCCTTTCACGCGCAGGCGTCTGCCGTCGTAGAGAAATTCCTGAAACGCCTTCCGCGCGTCGGCATCCGACTCGGCAATGGTGCAGGTGTGTCCGGGCAGCGACAAGTCGATTTGCCAGACGGTCGAGGTCTTGTCGACCGTGAACTGGAGGACAGCCACCCAGGCTGTGCGGATCGATTCGACCAGACCCTTCGCGGCACTTGCGCGCTCACCCGCAGATAATGACGAGTAGAAGTAGACCCGAAGCCACGAGTATCCTGCCGCGGCGGTTCGAGGCTCAATCGTCGCCACGATTGTGGACGGAGTGTTCGTGACTCCGTCAACGCCGAACTTCGCCGTCTGCACCGAGTTGAGGGCGACGGCTATGAGCAGGATCGACGGCCAGATCGAATGCATCGTCAACTGCTTATCGTCAGAGCCATCGTGAGTCTTTCGGGCGTTCAAACGAAAGGGGCCTGTGAAGCACTTTCTGCTCTTCTACGACGTTGCCGATGACTTTGTCGCGAGGCGTGAACCATTTCGCGGCGAGCATCTCGAGAAGGCCTGGACTGCGGCCGCACAGGGCCAACTCCTGCTCGCTGGCGCGCTCGCCGATCCTGTGGACGGTGCCGTGCTTCTCTTCAAAGGAGACTCGTCCCAGCTGGCTGAGGCGTTCGCCCAGGCCGACCCGTACGTCGTGAACGGTCTTGTGACGCGTTGGCGGGTCCGCGAGTGGACCACCGTGGTCGGGGGTCAGGCGGCAAGGCCGGTGCGGCCGACTTCGGGATAAGCCGTCATCGATCCAGGGAGGATTCATGATTGCCAGAGTCTGGCACGGGTACACGACACCGGTAGACGCCGATACCTACGAGTCCATGCTGAAGCCTGAGCTGTTACCTGGCCTGAGCAGAGTCAAGGGTTTTCGCGGGAGTTATCTGCTGCGGCGGCTGCACGAGAGCGAGGTGGAGTTCGTCACCATCATTCTCTGGGACTCGCTTGATGACGTGCGTGCCGTGGCGGGGGCAGACTACGAGATCGCGGTGATTCCGGAGGAGCGCAAGAAATATCTCGTGCGCCACGACGCGAGGGCGACACATTACGAGGTCGCCGCGATTCAGCCGTCGTGATTCGTGTGAGTCCCTGCCGACAGCGGCCCATGTGGCCGACGAAGTAAACTCTCGAACCATGTCACTCGCCGCCGGCACTCGACTCGGACCGTATGAAATCCTCGCGCCGCTTGGTGCCGGCGGCATGAGCGCCCGCGGCTCACGGCGCGGGGGTGGGGCCCCGCGCCAGTTCTATTGGAGACCGCCGAGCCCATGCCACTGACAACAGGTACCCGACTGGGTTCTTACGAGATTCTCGGCCCGCTTGGTGCCGGCGGCATGAGCGCCCGCGGCCGCCGCGCTGAGCGAGTCTGCGAGCCGAAGCGCGGCTCACGGCGCGGGGGTGGGGCCCCGCGCCAGTTCTATTGGAGACCGCCGAGCCCATGCCACTGACAACAGGTACCCGACTGGGTTCTTACGAGATTCTCGGCCCGCTTGGTGCCGGCGGCATGGGCGAGGTCTATCGCGCCCGTGACACGAAGCTCAACCGCGACGTCGCCATCAAGGTTCTGCCGGGGCAGCTCGCACAGGATCCCGCGGCGCTCGCCCGGTTCGAGCGCGAGGCGCAGGCCGTGGCGGCGTTGTCGCACCCGAACATCCTGGCGATTTACGACTTCGGCACCGAGCGCGGCATCGCGTACGCGGTTTCAGAGCTGCTCGAGGGAGACACGCTGCGGGTCCGGCTGGCCGATGGCGCGCTGACGGTCCGCAAGGCGACGGACTTTGGCACGCACATCGCCCGCGGCATCGCGGCTGCGCACGAGCGCGGGATCGTCCACCGTGATTTGAAGCCCGAGAACATCTTCATCACAAAAGACGGCGTCGTGAAGATCCTGGACTTCGGCCTCGCCAAGGCTGGCCTCGCCGAAGCGGCGCGCGGCAGCAGCGCCGCGGAGGCGGGCGAAACCAGGATTGCCGCCGACACGACGCCGGGCACCGTCCTGGGCACCGTCGGCTACATGTCGCCGGAACAGGTGCGCGGTCTCGCCCTCGATCACCGCACGGACATCTTCTCGTTCGGCGCGGTGCTCTACGAGATGCTCACGGGGCGGCGCGCCTTCCGGGGCGATTCGCACGTCGAGACGATGAATGCGATTCTGAAAGAAGACCCGCCGGAGTTCGCGGAAATCAATGCCAGCCTTCCGGGCTCGCTGGACCGCATCGTTCGACGCTGCCTCGAGAAGCAGCCGGCCGATCGGTTCCATTCTGCGCACGACCTGGCGCTCGCGCTGGAGGCGATGTCGGGCGCGTCGAGCCAGAGCGCCGCGTCGATCGCTGGCGCTGCCGCGCTGGCCGGCGCGCCGAAGCGACGAATGTCGTCGGTTGTTGCGGCCGTGGCCGCGCTGGTCATCGGCGCCGGTGCATTTTTCGCTGGCCGCGGAGTCGGGGGTGGAGAGACGCCCACGAAGACCGAGTTCCAGCGCCTCACGTACCGGCGCGGGCCGATCTGGTCTGCGGCCATCGCCCCGGACGGCGGCACGTTCCTGTACTCGGCGGCATGGGAGGGCACGCCGCGACAGGTCTATTCGACGCGCAGCGAGAGCCCCGAATCGCTGGCGCTGCCGTACGTCAATGCCGACGTCACATCGATCTCGTCGAAGGGCGAGCTGGCGATTGTGTCGAACCGTTCATTCCTGCGCGGCTACGCGCAGCCCGGCACGCTTGCGCGCGCGCCGCTCTCTGGCGGCGCCTTGCGCGACGTGATGGAAAACGTCCAGGACGCCACCTGGCTGCCCAACGGCACCGACCTGGCCGTCTCGCATGTCGTCGACGGCAAGTACCGACTCGAGTTTCCCATCGGCAAGGTGATCTACGAAACGACCGGCTGGATCAGCCATCTGCGCGTGTCGCCGGACGGGAAGCGTGTGGCGTTTCTGGATCAACCCATTGTCGGCGACGACCGGGGCGGCCCGGCGATCGTCGACGAGTCCGGCAAGAAGCAGTCGATTCCCGTGGAGTGCGAGAGCACGCAAGGCATCGCGTGGGCGCCGTCGGGCCAGGAAGTGTGGTTCACGTGCGCGTCGAAGGGACTCTGGCGGGCGCTGCTGGCGGCGACGCTCGACGGCCGCGTGCGCACGGTGCTCCAGGTGCCGGGAAGTCTGTTCCTGGGTGACATCGCCTCGGACGGCACCGTGCTCCTCTCACACGACAGCGCGCGCCGCGGGATGGTCGCCATGGCACCAGGCGAGACAAAGGAGCGCGACCTCTCGTGGCTCGACTGGACGCAGCCGACCATGCTCTCCGAGGATGGCCGGACGGTGCTCTTCGCCGAGGAGGGCGAGGGCGGCGGCGCCGGCTACGGTGTCTTCCTTCGCAAGACCGACGGATCTCCCGCCGTACGGCTGGGAACGGGTGAAGCGACGGCGCTGTCGCCGGACGGACGCTTGGTGATCGCCCAGAAGCTCGACCCGTCCCCGGTGCAGTTCGTGCTCATGCCGTCGGGCGCCGGCCAGGCCCGCGCGTTGACCGCGGATGACATCACGCATGTCTTCGGGCAATTCCTGCCGGACGGAAAACGATTCGTCTTCACAGGATTCAAGCCCGACCGGCCGCCTCGCGTGTGGGTGCAAGCGATCGAAGGCGGTGCGCCAACGCCCGTGACACCCGAGGGCATCTCCGGGAGCTTGGTGACCCCGGATGGCACGAAGGTGATGGGGCGGGACCTCGACGGTCAGCGGAAGCTCTTCCCGTTCGATCCGAAGAGCGGACCGCCCGAGCCGATGCGGTTTCTCGAGCCGGCCGACGGCGTCATTCGGTTTACCGCCGACGGCCGCGGTGTTCTCGTCCGGCGGCCAGCTGGCAACGGCGCCGTGCAGGTGTCCCGGGTCGATCTGGCCACCGGCACCCGCACGCCGGTGCGGACAATCTCACCGCTGCCGGAATCGATCAGCCAGGGCGGGGTAGGCCAGCTGCACATGACAGCCGACGGCAGCGCGTACGTGTACGGGTACGGCGTCACGCATTCGGATCTTTTTCTCGTGAAGGGCTTGAAATAGAGGACCGACGCGGCGCGACCCGCGATCTCATCGCGGCTTGACCGCGATCATCTGCAGCTCGACTCGGCCGGCCTGGTTGAGCGAGGCCACTCCCACCGTTGCGCGCGCCGGCGGATCCTTCGGAAAGAATTCGCGATAGACCTTGTTGTAGCCGTCGAAGTCCTTGAAATCCACAATGTAGCCCGTCACGCTGACGACATCGCCGAAGTCCATGCTCGCCTCGCGGAGCACCTCGCGGATGTTCGTCAGCGTCTGTCGTGTCTCCGCTTCGATTCCGCCCGGGACAATTCTTGTCGTCGCGGGGTCGCGTCCGAGCTGCCCCGCCAGATACAGGGTGTCGCCGACGAGGATGCCGGGACTATAAGGAAGTCCCATATTGGGGAACTTTGCCGGGTGGACGACGCGGCGGACCGGGGTTTGCGCCGTCAGGACGGGATACGTAAAGAGCCCGGTGCCGTACGCGGCCAGAAACAGCCACAGATACTTCTTCATGGTCTGGGTCCTCCCTGCCGAACAAGTAGTAGACGTTCGAGATAAATATCGATCGAGATATAGGCCGCGGGCAATCGTGCCGGTCCGCAACGCCCAAGGCCAAATCATCGGGCAAACCGTGGTCACGACCATCGACTCGACGGTCGTGGACGCCAAGCAGCTCATGGCCATCGATCCCGCACTGATCGGCCGGGTCGAGTTCGCGGTGGCAGGTATCCTGGGCCTGCGGCTGAAGGTCCGGTTCAGTGCCGGGATGAACTTCCCCGGGTCGCACGCTGCCAGCGTGAGCGCTTCGTACTTTTTCGGACGATAGCGCGCCGTCGTGGATTTCGTCGCGGGCTGCCCGCGAGCGGCCTGTTAACCGTCGAGGGACTGAATCGTAGTACGCGGATGGAGGCCTGATGCGTGCTGTCCTTCCCGCGCTCGAAACCACGATTCAGGACGTTCGCTTTGGCGTGCGGCTGCTGTGGCGGTCGCCGTGGTTCACGCTCGTCGCGGTCGCGTCGCTCTCCATCGGTCTCGGGAGTGGGGTCGCGCTGTTCACCCTGATGAATGCCGCGCTGTTCCGCCCGCTGCCAGGCCGGGATACCGCCAACATTCACAGAATCTACACCTCGAACAGCGGCGGCAGCCGGTACGGCTCATCCTCGTTTGCAGACTTCCAGTCGTTCACGAGCGCCGTTCCGGGACTGTTCGCGGCATCCTGCGCAACCACGAACGTCCAGGGGAACATTGTTGGGGCCCAGAGTCCGTTGGCGCTTGCGGGAGCCGTGTTCAGCGGCGGCTGCTTCGACGCCCTCAAGCTCAAGCCGCAGCTGGGGCGCCTGCTGAATCGATCCGACGACGGCGCGAGCAGTGAGCCTCCGGCCATTGTCATCAGCCACGCGCTGTGGAGACGCGCATTCGGCGGAGATTCCAGCGTCGTTGGCCGTAGCGTCATGCTGAACGGCACGTCCGCGGTGATCGTTGGCGTGGCCGAACCAGGCTTTGCCGGATTGAGCCTCGACTCCGGAGCCGACTTCTGGGCGCCATCGCCGCTGGCGGCAATCCTGGTGTCACCACGAACGCTCACCAATCGTGGGGACCGTCGATTCGCCGTCTATGTCCGTCTCAACGCTGGCGTCACGGCGTCACGGGCGGCCGAGCGACTCTCCGCCGTCGCAGCGCAGCTCCGTGCGGAGGATCCACGCGCGTGGACCGAGACAACCGGATCGACGCCGACCGTGACCATCGCCCAGGAGCTGCAGTCGCGCTTTGTGACCGCCCGCGGCGCCGCCACCGAAATCCTCACGGCGACGCTCGGTGCGATCGCCGTCATCGTCGCCATGGCCTGCGTCAATCTGGCGACGATGATCCTGGCGCGTGGCGCGGCGCGCACGCGCGAGTTGAACGTCAGGCTCGCGCTGGGTGCTTCACGCGGGCGGCTGCTCCGTCAGCTCGCGACCGAGAGCCTGCTGATCAGCGCTGGTGGGATTATTACGGGTGTCCTCATCGTCACCGCGGCGTTGAGGCTCTTCGACGCAAACCGGCCGGCAGAACTGCCGGGTTTCAACATCGCGATGGACTGGCGTGTCGCCGGCTTCGCGATCCTCATGGCCATCGTTGCGCCGGTGCTCTTTGGCGTGGCTCCCGGCGCAACCGCACTGCGGCTGGCCATCGCCGAAGGACTCAAGGGCCGGACGGTACTGATGCGACGAGGGTTTCTCCGCGTCGGGGTGAGGGAGCTGTTGCTCGTCGTCCAGGTCGTCGTGTCCTTCGCCCTCCTCATCATGGCCGCGCTGTTCATGCGATCGCTGATGCCCCTCGGGACCGGGCAGCCGGAACCGTCCACGAGACGCGTGGCCGTGGCGCCGGTCGATCTCAACATAGCCGCGCAATCCGCGGCCGA
This sequence comes from Vicinamibacterales bacterium, assembly GCA_035633215.1. Classification (GTDB taxonomy): domain Bacteria; phylum Acidobacteriota; class Vicinamibacteria; order Vicinamibacterales; family SCN-69-37; genus DASQFI01. Next base: position 131,182 of record DASQFI010000010.1, read on the forward strand.
GATGCGCGTGTTCGCTGAACGCCTGTTGCAGGCGGCTGACCGCGTTCCGGACGTGGAAGCCTCGACGGCCGCAGCCATCGTCCCGATGACCGGATCGTACATAGGCTTCGCGGGGCGCGAGGAGGATCGGCCGGACGCAACGCTGATGGAGTTCGACGGCAATGTCGTCGCGCCCGGCTATTTCGAGCTGGTCGGCATCGCACAGCGCGCGGGCCGGAGTTTCGATGCACGCGATCACGACCGGGCGCCCCGAGTCGCCGTCGTAAGCGAATCGCTGGCGCGTCGTTTATGGAAGACGACCGCCGCCATCGGCCGCACTATCCGCCTCAGAGATGCGTCAACGGAAGTGATTGGCGTGGTGGCGGACACTCCGTACCGCGCGTCGGATGGCACACCTCAGCCGGTCCTCTATGTGCCGCTGGCTCAGGTGCCGCCGCGTCGACTGGTGCTGCACGCTCGCGTGAAGAACGAGGGTGAGGCGATAGCAGCACTCGATCGAGCGCTCCGGGCCGTCGACCCGCGAATCGTCGTCGGAACGGCGATGCCGCTCAGCCATTTCCTCGATCAGGCGAAGACCGGGGGAAGGGTCGCCCAATGGGTCGGTGGCGTCGCCGGCCTTCTGCAGCTCGGGCTCGCGTTGATGGCGATCTGGGGACTCGTGGCGTACGCCGTCGAGCGGCGCACGGCGGAGTTTGCGATCCGGCGCGCGCTCGGCGCGACCGAAGCCAGCATCGTGCGGCTCGTCATGCGGCCGAGCGTCTGGCTTCTTGCCGCCGGCGCCGTGTTGGGGTGCGTCGCCGGTGTCGGGCTTGCGACGGCGCTTTATTCGAACTTTCTCGGGCTCGCGCCGATCGATCTGACGGTGGTCGTTCCTGCCGCGGTGTTACTCGGAGCGGTCGTTCTCGCCGGGGCGTGGCTGCCGGCGCGACGGGCTGCGACAGTCGAGCCTGCGTCAGCGCTGAAACAGTCGTAGGGCGGATTGATCTTCAAATCCGCACATGGCGGACTTAGAAACCAGTTCGCCCTACGTACGTGCACGCGTCAACAGAATTTCTACCTGCCCGTCAACTCGATCACGGTCGCCTTCGCTCCCAGCGGTATAACGACGGCACCGCGTTCGAAGGCGAAGGTCCGCGGCGTGGCATAGGTACCGACGCCGGCGACCTTCGCCGGCTGCTCGATGCGCAACCGCGCGCTCGGCGTGAATGGCCCCGCAGGCGAGAGCGTGAGCCGCACCGCGCGCGTCGCCGGGTTGATCGCGACGCTCTCGAACGTTCCGGCGTCGAGCGTGAGGTACAGGCCCAGCGGCGCAATGTAAATACGACGGCGCAGCGAGTCGAGCGGCTGCACGGTAACCCATGACCCCGGGGCTGAAACCCCGGGGCTACGACCGACTGTCACGTTGCCGCCGAAGGCCTGCCAGCCGTATTCAGGATGGTTGATGACATACGTGCCGGTCGTGACGGCGTGGCCGAAGAAGTTCGGGCCGTAGTCGCCGGTGTAGGTGTCCCAACGCAGATTCTGTGGGTAGGAGTGAAAGGCCGCGGACGGGAAGCCGTCTTCGTCAATATTTGTGAGCGCGCCCATCGAGCCGCCGTAGCCGATGCGCAGCAGGTAGTAATCGTCGGGATGCTCGCGATAGTGCGCCAGCACCGGAATCGAGTTGAGCCCCGAGCCGTAGTGGTGAATCTGCCGCTCGGTCGTCCCGCCAGGCGCGGCGCCGTAGAAGAAATCCCAGTACCGGCGAGCGTTGCCGTTGTAGCCCCAGTGCGGCACGGTCGGCATGTACCCCAGAATCGAGCTGAGCGAGACCAGCGCTTTGTCTTTGTAGCCGAAGTAGTTCGTCCAGGCGAAGATCTCCTCCTGACCGGTCGAGTCCCACGCCATCTCGGATCCGAACGGATACGCCTCGCCGTTCCAGCGATCCGCGCGACGCTTCATCGCGCCTTCGAGATACTCCGACTGCTCTTTCCACGCCTCGCGCTTGAGGTCGTCGAGCAGGAACACGAAGATGTCGCCGTTCATCAGCCCGACGTTCACGTACCCGACGCCGCCGCGCCCGCCGGGCGGCGCAAATCCGCCCGTCATGTACTTGACCGTGTTAAACGCCTTGTCGAGATACCACTCCCACTTCTGCGTGGTGACAAGGCCTGGATGGTTCCGCGCCAGCCGGTACATCGTCCAGTACGCGGCGACCACGTGCGGATAGTCGTACGCGCGGTCGACCGAATCGGCCGCCTGCTTGTTCCAGGAGGTCCACGTCGTCCAGTTCCCTTGCTGATACTGGAAGTTGGGCATCAGATCCGGTTGATAGAAGAAGAGGCTCTTCTTCACGCCGTACATCCGCGGGCCTTCCGAGTACTGCAGCCGGCCCCAGATCACTTTGTCCACGAACTGCGCCAGCTTGTCGACTTCCGACTTGTCCGGCTGACCGTAGGCTTTCATCATCGCCGCCAGCCACGCGCCCACGCCGCCCTCGTCCGAGAGCCCCGCGATCCAGACGCGTGTGTCCTGCGTGACGACGCGGTTGTTCGCGCGGTCGTAGGTCATGACCGAAGGCGCGCGCTGAAACGGATCCGTCTCGTCCGTGAACCACGCCTTCGTCGTGAGGAATCGCCCCATGTCCGCGACCGCCTGCTGCGCGGGCTTCGTGACGTTGTAGTGGATCGTCTGTACGGAGCCGTCGCTGTAGGTGATGGTCACGCGCGCGCGGCCCCATTTCGTTCCCCGGACGATGTACTGCTGCTGGCCGCCCTTCGTGGCCGGCGCCGGCGTGACGTTCAGCGCGCCGGCGGGCTCGGCGTCCACGCGCGCGACCTTGCGCTTGCCCGGAGAGAGGAACAGTTTCGCGTCGAGGTCCATCGGCACGATGTAGCCGGGAATGCCGACGGCGACCGGACGTTCGGCCGCCGCGAGCGTCTGCTCGATCCGTGGAATCGCATCGGCGACGAGGAAGCGCAACCCGTACGCGCGCGACTGGCCGGGCGCGAGGGTCACCGACGTCGGCGGGTTCCACGGATCGGCGTTCTTCCACTCGTTCTCGGCGTACCCCTGGCTGTGGGTCGTCCACTCGAATGCGCCCTCGAACGTCTGCCCGCGGCGCGAGGCATCGTTGAGCGGACGAAACGCCTCGAACGGCGTCCGCGTGCCGTTCTCGGGGACCACGACCAGGGCGGGACCGGCGCCGGACAGGCGAGTCACCTGCAGGTAGCCGGCATCGCGGCCGACGTAGGGATCGAAGAACGAGCAAATCTCGTGCGCCTGCGGCAGCGTGCGCGCGCGGTTGGTCACGAAGTTCTGGATCATGTTGTTGAACACGACCGGAAAGCCGAGGCCGCCGATCACCACGGGCGCCCGACTCGTATTCTTGACCTCGAAGTGCAAGACGAGTTGACCGGACGCGTCGAGCAGCCACGAACGGGCGATCTCGACTGGCGCGCTGGAGAACGCGACTGGCGCACTGGCTTGGGCGGCGCCCGCTGGCGCAGCGGCGCCGAGATTCGCCCGCGTGCCGGACATCGTCGGCGTGAGAATCGCGGCGGCGAGGAGCTTCCCGCCCGCCGGCGTTTTGGGCGCGCCGGTCATCGCCTCGACCGGCTTGCGCGCATTGCTCGACGCGAGATCGACCCACGCTCCGTCCTGCCAGCCGTCCTGCTTCAGCCGGATGTGGATGTCACCCAGATGGTTGAAGCGATCGCCCTGCCGCGCTGTCAACTGATCCGCGGGCGTGAAGTCGAACGGGGTGTTAGCGTCGGCGCCCTTGGCGCCCTTGGGCTCGAGGGCCGCGATCGTCTGCGAGTCCTTCACGAGCTTCAGCGTGAAATGCGGCGTGTCGAAGTCGAGCGTGCCGTGATCGAGGCCGAGCGTCGGGGGCGGCGGCTGCGGCTGGCCTCGGCCCTGGGTCTGTTGGGGCCGGGCGTGAGCCGTCATCGCCAGGACGATGGCAATAGCGCCGCTTATGGCGACAAAACCTGTGAACGCACCTCGCGTGATGTTGAGCGGCATGGCGGAAGTGTAACCCTGTCGCCGCCCGCTCCGCGCCGGTCGCGCCTCGGCAGACTGCTACAATCCTGCGCAATGAAACCGGCAGACTGCATCCTCTTTAGTGGCGGTGCGCCTGGCGCCGAAGCGGCGTTTGGCGAATGCGCTGAGCGCCACGGTGTGGAAGAAGTGAACTTCACGTTCGAAGGGCACAGGATGGGGCGCCAGCGTGGCGTGCGCATGCTCAATCACGAAGAGCTGCAAGCCGGCGATGTCAGTCTTGCCTACGTATCGCGGTTGATGCACCGGCGCTACACCGACGCGCCGACGACTCGTCGCGTGCTGCAGACGCTCTGGTATCAGGTCAATCAGGGCCAGGAAATTTACGTCATCGGCACGATTCTCGATGACCTGACAGTGCGCGGCGGCACGGGCTGGGGCGCGGAGTTTGCCAAGCTCTGCAACAAGCCGTTGTACGTGTTCGATCAAGCCAAGAACGGCTGGTTCGAATGGACCGGCGACGCCTGGGAATCGCGTCGCGACGCCACGTTACCCGTCGTCACGCATCCTCACTTCACGGGAACCGGCACGCGCACGCTCGAAACCAACGGCCGCGAGGCGATTGAGGGACTCTTCGCGCGTTCGTTTCGGTAGGTGCGACGGCCGGCTCCGCGCCTACCGCTGGGAGGACTGTGGCATTTCACAAGCGGTTCACCGCCTGCGTCGTGGGACTGTCGTTCGCTGGGATCATGGCGGCCCAGCCCGGAGAGGACGCGTTCCGGCCTCTCGCAAAGACCCATCGGTGGTTTGAGCTACGCGCCACGGCGAACGCCCGCACGTCGCCGCTGGTCCGCGGCGCTCTCGCCGCGGCCTTCAACGATCCCACCACGGCTGAACGACTCCTGCGCGGCGTCATCCGCGACGAACCGCGATCGGAGGCCGCCGACGACGCGTATGCGCTGTTGGCGTTTCTCTATCTCCGTACTGGTCAGTACGAACGTTTCGCCACGCTCTATCAGGCGTGGGCCGCCGCCTTGCCACAGTCTGTAACTGTCCGCGACGAGCGGGAGAACTTCGAGAAGTATCGCGGGCGGCCGAATCAGGTGAATGGCCGGCGACGCCAGTCGGTGGTGCGACACGACAAGGACGGCTACCTGACGTTGCCGATCTCGATAGACGGGAAAACGGACGACTTCATCTTCGATACGGGTGCGTTGCAGTCCACGGTGACCGAGCGGGAAGCGAGGAAGCTCGGGCTGACCATACAGGATGACCCGCGTACGCTGATCGACATTTCGGGGACGCGAACCACCTTCAGAACGGCGGTCGCCAAGGAGGTCATGCTTGGGTCGATGACGTTCCGAAACGTCTCGTTTGCCGTCATCACGCCTGGCGGCGCACTCGCCGACGCGGAGTTCGGAATCATCGGTTTGCCGATTATCGTGGCGATGGGTGGCATCAACTGGTCGAACAGTGGCACGGCGGAATTCGGTGGGCCGTTTCCTGGGTCGGGCGGCGAGCCGAACCTGGTGTTCGATCGCAGCCGGCTCGTGCTTCGGGCCGAAGTCCTCGGCAAGGGCGTTCTTGCGACGTTCGATACGGGCGCCAACAGCACAGACTTGAACGCCAACTTTGCCAATCTGTTTCCCGACATTGTGGCGACGGGCAGGAAGGGATCGGCAGATTTGAACGGCATCGGCGGAACGCAGACCTTCGCTTCTGTCGAACTACCGGAACTGATCTTCACGATCGGATCCAGCCGGTTGCCGCTGCGTCCGGCCGTCATCACGATGCAGCAAAACAGCGTCGCCGGTGGAGAGTGCTGCATCGCGAACGCTGGACACGATCTGCTGAAGCAGGGCCAGGGGTTCTTGCTGAACCTGGCGGCGATGACCCTGCAGGTGCGCTGAAGCCCCGCCGGCGAACGGTGCTGCTTTCCCACTACACTTACGCGCGATGGTGCTCGGTCCGGGAACACGTGTCGGTGCTTACGAAATCATCGCGCCGCTCGGCGCCGGAGGGATGGGCGAGGTCTATCGCGCCCGTGACGGCCGGCTCGATCGCGACGTGGCCATCAAGGTGCTGCCGGGCAGTGTCGCAGGCGACCCGGAGCGGCGCGCGCGCTTCGAGCGCGAAGCCAAGGCGGTGGCCGCGCTGTCGCATCCGAACATTCTCGCGATTCATGACTTCGGCGTGCATGAGGGCGCGTCGTTTGCCGTCATGGAATTGCTCCAGGGCGAAACCCTGCGCGAGCGATTGACGTCCGGCGCGATTCCCGTTCGCAAGGCGACCGATATCGGCATCCAGATCGCGCGCGGGCTCGGCGCCGCGCACGACAAGAATCTGATCCATCGCGACCTCAAGCCCGAGAACCTGTTCCTGCTCGCCGACGGCCAGGTCAAGATTCTCGATTTCGGTCTCGCGCGAGCCACGGCCGGCCCGGACTCGGGATCCGGCGCGACGGAAACCGTGGCGGCGATGACCGACCCGGGGACCGTGATGGGCACCGTCGGCTACATGGCGCCCGAGCAGGTGCGCGGCCAGACCGTCGACGCGCGCGCGGACTTGTTCGCCTTCGGCGCCGTGCTGTACGAAATGGTCTCCGGCCAGCGCGCGTTCCAGCGCGAGACAGCCGCCGACACGATGACGGCGGTCCTCAAAGAAGATCCGCCGGAGCTGACGGGCACACGCGCTGACATTTCTCCCGCACTCGACCGCATCATCCGGCACTGCCTCGAGAAGAACCCCTCCGAGCGATTTCAGACCGCACGCGACGTCGCGTTCGCGCTGGGCTCCCTTTCGGGATCGGGCGCGTCACTGACAAGTTCGGGCATGAGCGCGGCCAGCGGTCCCGCGCCGGTCGTGGCCTCGGCGCCCGCAGCCCCACGCCGGCGCGCGGGCGTTCTTCTCACGGTGGCGGTTGCCCTCGTCGCAGCCGCCTCGGCGGTCGGCATCGACCGCATGATGAGGCCGGCTCCTCCCACGACGTTGCGCTACCAGCAGAAGACGTTCGCCGCGCAGACGATCGTCAATGCCCGTTTCATGCCCGACGGTCAGAGCATCGTCTACAGCGCCGCCGACTCAGGGAACTTGCCGCAGCTCTACGAAGTCCGCGCCGGCGTCCTCGAGCCCCGGACATTCGGTCCGCCGCGGTCGCATCTCCTGTCGATTTCGTCCAAGGGTGAGCTCGCCATCCTCACAGATGCGCATGCGATCCTGCATCGGTTGTACACAGGCACGTTGTCGCGGATGTCCATCGAGGGCAGTCCGCGCCCGTGGATGTCCGACGTGCGCGAGGCTGACTGGAGTTCCGACGGATCGACGATGGCGATTGTTCGCGTGAAGGAGGGCGGCGATGAGCTCGAGTATCCGATCGGGAAGAAGCTCTACAGCTCGACCGGCTACATCAGCGATCCCCGCGTGTCACCGGACGGCACCCGCGTCGCATTCATGGATCATCAGCTGCGGTGGGACGACCGCGGCTGGGTTCGCGTGGTCGACGGCGCCGGCGTCGTGACCACGCTGGCCGGCGAGTTCTGGGGCGAGGAAGGCCTCGCGTGGACCGCCGATGGCAGGACGGTGTTGTTCGGCGCCAACGATCGGACGAGCAGCGATGCGAAAGAAGCGGGGGACCTGAGTTACCAAATCATGTCAGCATCGATCGCCAGCCCCGGCGCGTCGCGTTCCGCGGTGACGGGTCCGGCCGACTTCACGATTCACGACATCACGCGTGATGGACGCTGGTTGGTGACGCGCGACGACATGCGCCTGGGCGTGGGCGCACGGTTGCCGGGCGACCGCGCCGAACGAGATCTGTCCTGGTTGAATCAGTCATGGCAGCCCGCGCTCTCGCCGGACGGATCCAAGCTGCTGTTCAGCGACGGAAATGCCGGCGGCAACTACGGCGTCGTGTGGCGTAAGACGGACCGGTCTCCGATCGTCCGGTTGGGCGAAGGCAATGGCAACGGACTCTCGCCGGATGGTCAGTGGGCGCTGGCGCAAATCTTTACTCCACCGCAGAACGTCGTGTATCCGCTGGGCGCGGGCAACACGATTCGACTGAAGGTGGGAACGCTCGAGGTGGCCGACCCGGTGGCGTTCTTTCCAGACGGGAAGAGCATTCTGATCGTGGGGCACGAGAAGGACCGGCCGACGCGCGCGTATCGACAGACGCTGCCGGACAGTCTGCCGCTTCCGCTCCTGCCTGAAGGCGTGTTTCCGGCTGCCGTCTCACCGATTTCGCCCGATGGTCTGCTGATCCTCGGCCGGGATGCGAAAAGTGGCTGGCAGTGGCACCCGATTGACGGCGGTTCGCCGCGGACGATTCCAGGTCTCGCGGGCGTATCTGAAGTCGCCGTGGCCGGATGGGCACGTGATGGCCGATCGCCGCTCCTGCAAACCAGCAACGATGTCCCGGTCGTCATCGAGATCGTGGACTTTGCGACGGGCAAGCGCACGCCCTTCAAGACGATCTCGTCCGCCGACGCCACCGGGCTCGTGAACGTGCGGGTGCGATCGATGTCGCCGGACGGGCAGCAGTACGCGTTTTCGTACTCAAAGACGATCTCAACGCTGTTTGTGGTGAGCCAGGCCAAGTAGGCGCGCGCGGTCGTGACGCCTTCCAGGGGGCTCGGCCAAACGCGCCGGGCCGGACTTGCAATTGGAACAATATGATACTAATGTTTCAATTGACGTCATGCGCACCGCCTCCGCAGTCGCCCAGGATCCCGCCGCCGAACACGTGCTGGCCAAGGCCGTCCTGGCCGCCGCCGATCGTCTCGGACTGCGTCAACGCGAGCTGGCGGCCGTCCTCGGCGAGAGCGAAGCCTCGATTTCGCGCCTGCAGCGCGGCCGCGGCGTGGTTCCGGCCTCCAAGGAAGGCGAGCTGGCGCTGCTGTTTCTCCGCGTCTATCGCAGCCTCGACGCGCTCATGGGCGGCGACGATGGCCGGTCGCGGGCCTGGCTGCACGCCGCCAACGCGCACCTCGGCGGCGTGCCGGCCGAACGGCTGACGTCGGTGGAAGGCCTGGTCGATGTCGTCCAGTATCTGGACGCAGTGCGCGGGCGGCTCTAGGCTCGCGCGGCTCCGTCTCTCGCCCTGGCGGGCGGTCGAAGCGCAGCACCTAGTGTCGACACGCAAGCTCGTGGACTCGATCGACGAGCAGGCCATCCTGGAACAGCTCATCGAGACGTCGAAGCCGGTCGACGCGACGGGCGGCCGGCGGCACGTGCTGCTCGCAACACCTTTTCGCTATCCGCCGCTCCGGCACGGCTCGCGCTTCGGCGCGCGGCGCGATCCGGGCGTGTGGTACGGATCGGCCGATCCGCGCACGCTGTTCGCGGAGGCGGCGTACTACCGGCTCCTCTTCCTCGAGGGCACCAGCGCCGATCTCGGCATCGTGACGACGTGGCACACGGCGTTCAGGGTGTCGGCGAAGACCGAGCGCGGGATCGATCTCACCGCGCGGCCGTTCGATCGACACCGGGCGGCGATCTCGTCGCCGTCGGACTATCGCGAGTCACAGGCGCTCGGGCAGGCGATGCGCGAGGCCGGCGTCGGGATGTTTCGCTGGCGATCGGCGCGCGATGCGGCGGGCGGCGTCAACGTCGGCATCTTCACGCCGGCGGTCTTCGGCGCCGCGAAGCCGCGCGACCTCGAAACCTGGCACGCGGCGGCGACGCGCGAGCGCGTCGAGTTCGTGCGCCGCGACTGGGCCGACGCGCGGGTGTTCGCGTTCCCGCGAGAGCAGTTCATGGTCGGCGGCGCGCTGCCGACGCCGGCCGTGTGATGTGCTCTGGCCAAATGCCGTCACATGCCTCCGCTCACGTCGATGAAAGAGCCGGTGGTAAAGGAGGCTTCTTCCGAGAGCAACCACACGATCGCGCGCGCGACTTCGTCCGGCGTACCGCCACGCTTCATCGGCACGCGCGCCTTCATCCGATCGACGCGATTCGGCTCGCCGCCGCTGGCGTGAATGTCGGTGTAGGTGAAGCCCGGGCGCACGGCATTCACGCGGATACTCTCGTCGGCCACTTCCCGCGCGAGCCCGATCGTGAACGTCTCGATGGCGCCCTTCGACGCCGCGTAATCGACGTACTCCCCTGGCGATCCCAACCGTGCGGCGATCGACGAGACGTTGACGATCGACCCGCCTGGCCCGCCATGGCGCGTCGAGAGCCGGCGGACGGCCTCACGCGCGCAGAGAAAGGCGCCGACGACATTCGTCGCCAGCACCCGGTGCAGGCGTGCCGCCGTCATCGCGTCCACCCGCATCTGGGTTTCGAGAATCCCGGCGTTGTTCACGAGCGCGGACAACGGGCCGAGCGCGTCCGCCGTCTCGAACAGCCGCACCGCATCCGGCTCAACGGAGACGTCGGCCTCAACTGCGATCGCTCGTGCGCCCGTGGCCTCCACGGATGCCACGACACGCATCGCGGCCGGCCGATCCGCACGGTAGTTGACGCACACCGAGTACCCGGCTTCGCCGGCCAGGCGTGCCGTCGCCGCGCCGATCCCGCGGCTCCCGCCGGTGATGACGACGACCTTGCTCATGCGGACTGTCGCTCAGCCACGACTGAGGTGAGCAGACCACACCTCGCTGGGGACGTCCAGTTGATCCCTTCACTTGACAGTCAAGCGAAGGCCGTGGCATCTTCACTTGAATGCCAAGTGAACCCGTCGAACTGCTCCAGGGCACGCTGGACCTGATCGTCCTCCGGGCGCTCTCCACCATGGGGCCGCTCCACGCCTATGCGCTCGCCGAACGGCTCGCCCAGGTGTCCGACCACCCACTGTCGCTCAACCAGGGGACGCTGTATCCGGCGCTCGTGCGGCTCGAGCAGAAGGGCCTCATCAAAGGCGCCTGGAGCCGGACGGAGAGCAACCGCGAAGCGAAGTTCTACCGCATCACGAAATCCGGCGAGGCCGAACACCAGCGCCAGACCGAACGCTGGCGGCGGCTCGCCGGTCTCGTCGACAAGCTCCTGCTGGAATCCTGAACATGACACAGGCCCGCCGTTTTCTCCGTCGGCTGGTGACCCTGTTTCGCAGCAGCAGGGCCGAATCCGAACTCTCACGCGAGATCAACGCGCACCTGCAACTGCTCGAAGACAAGCACGTCGCGCAAGGGATGAGCCGAGACGAGGCGCGATACGCTGCCAGGCGCGCGTTCGGCGGCGTGGAGCAGGCCAAAGAACAGCAGCGCGACGCGCGATCGTTTCGGTGGCTCGCGGGCTGGCCGATGGACCTGAAGCTTGGCGCGCGGATGCTCGTGAAGTCTCCGGGCCTCACCGTCGTCGCAGTCACGGCGCTCGCGATTGCCATCGGCGCCGGCGCGGCGTACTTCGAGGTCATGCACGACCTGATCAGCCCACGCCTGCCGGTTGCCGGCGCCGACCGCATCGTGGGCATCCGGGTCTGGAACGCAGAACGGCGCGCTGCAGAGCTGCAGTCCCTACAGGACGTCGCCGTCTGGCGCGCCAACACGCGGAGCATCGAGCACCTGGGCGCCGCGCGGCCGATCAGCCGCCATCTGACCACGGCCGACGGACGCACGGAGCCCGCGCGCGGCATTGAAATCAGCGCGTCCGCGTTCCGCCTGTATCCAGTCGCGCCGCTCCATGGCCGCACCCTGGACGATGACGATGAGCGGCCGGACGCTGACGCGGTGGCCGTCATCGGCCACGATCTCTGGAGGGAGCGCTTCAACAGCGATCCCAACGCGGTCGGCAGTACCGTTCGGCTTGGATCGACGGCTCACACCATCGTCGGCGTGATGCCGGAGGGATTCGGGTTCCCGGTCAATGAGAACCTGTGGGTCCCGCTCAGGACCGATGGACTTGTGATCCAGGTGTTCGGCCGGCTCAAGGCCGGCGCAAGCGCCGCCGCGGCGCAGGCGGAGCTTTCCACCTTCGCGGTTAGTGCCGCTACGGTGGACAAGCCCGTTGGACCGGTCCTTCGCATGGACGTCCGTCCGTACATCGACTCCCTGAATGCCGAGGATCTCGAGAGCCTCGAGATGGTGGTCATCCGCGCCGTCAACTTCGTCTTCATCATGCTGCTCGGGCTCTGCGGCGCGAACGTCGCGACGCTCGTCTTCGCGCGGACCGCCATGCGCGAAGCCGAGATCACCGTCCGCACGGCGCTCGGCGCGACCCGCGGACGCATCAGCGCGCAGCTCTTTGCCGAGGCGCTCGTGCTCTCATCCCTTGCTGCCGGTGCGGGACTGCTCGCGGCGAGATTCGTGGGGCAATGGGCCAAGAGCCTCTACGTGCAGGGCATCGGCCCGACGCCGTTCTGGTGGGATGACGGATTGAGCTACCCGACCATGCTCTACGCGGTCGCGCTCGCGGTGTTCGCCGCGTTGATCGTCGGCGTGATTCCCGCGCTGAAAGCCACTGGTCCGCAACTGCAGGGCCGGATACGCGACGCGGCGTCAGGCGCGTCGACGATGAAATTCGGAGGACTCTGGACCGCCATCATCGTCACGCAGGCGGCCATCACCGTGATCGTCCTCGCAGCCGTCGTGTCGTTCGGCTGGACCCAGCTGCGAAAGCAGTGGGGCTCGGACGTCACATATGCCCGCGATCAGCTGCTCACGGCGCACGTCGTCGTCGATCAGGTGAACGCCGGCCGAGCGCAGCCTCCGAGCGCCGAGACGCTGCAGGCGATCGCCGAGAGGCTCAGCGCCGAGCCCAGCGTCGCGAGCGTCAGCTACACCACGGCCTTGCCCGGAACGATCTGGGAACAAGTCATCTTCGAATTCCAGTCGCCCGAGTTGCACGAGCAGGCTGACGCGCGAAAGGATACGGACGTGCTGTGGTCCGAGGGCGCGCGCGTCGGCGCGAACTTCTTCGAGACCGTCGGCATCCCGCTCGCCGCCGGCCGGACCTTCAGTGCGGCCGAGATTCGACAAGGCGCCCCGGTGGCCATCGTCGACGAGACGTTCGTGCGGAGCGTGCTCGGAGGACGCAGTCCTTTCGGCGTCAGGCTGCGGCAGCGGGCGGAGCAAGCGGGCCGGGAGCCCGGTCCCTGGCTCGAGATCGTCGGCGTCGTCAAGGATGCGACGACGATGCCGCGGAAGACCTCGGAGGACTCGGCGCTGTACCGCCCCGCGGCGCCCGCGCAGCCGATGCGGCTGCTGGTGCGCACACACGGCGCGGCCTCGCCGATGACGCAGCGCATCTACGCCGCGGCGCGGTCGGCGCATCCGGATATTCGGCTCGCCGATCTGAAGTCGCTCGCAGACGTTGCCTACGACGATGCCTTGCCCGAGCGGATCTTTCTACGCGCCTTCATCGTCGTCGGCGCCATTGCGCTGCTGCTGGCCACGGCCGGCATCTACGCGCTTGTTTCATTCACGCTCGCGCGCCGCACGCGCGAGATCGGCATCCGCGTGGCGCTCGGCGCCGCGCCGCGCCGCATCATGACCGTCGTCTTCGCGCGCGCGTTCATGCAGATAGGACTCGGCGTGGCCGCCGGCTTTCTGCCGGGCCTGGTGATCATGGTGTCGGGCTCCGACGATGCCGGGGCGATGAACACGCGGGCCGGCGCCGTAGCGACGCTGGGCGTCTGCGCGTTTGTCGTGCTCGTCGCGTTGATTTCGTGCACCGTGCCGCTCAGGCGCGCGCTGGGTATTCAGCCCACTGAGGCGTTGAGGACGTCATGACGCCGCCGAGTTGGCATGGTCCGCGTCGAACCTTTGCTAGCACCGACGGCCAGTTCGGGGATGGCACTCTGTGATCCAGCGAGACGCCGCCGCAGCAACAAATTCGGCAAGCAGCGTCTCGCCAAGTGCCGAATAGTGGAACGGATCGACATACATCGTCTGGGTTTGCTCAGCGAATAAGTCGATGGCGGATACGATGCCATGTGCCTTCAGCAAGTCCTGCCGATCGTCGAACATCTGATAGACGACTCTCGCCGGCTGTTTGTAAACGTGATTGTCGGGAAGCGTGCGTGCGATCGCCTCTTCTTCTTTGGTCAAGCGCTGTTTCGAACGAAGGATGTAAGGCTGAATGACATGCACATATCCGATCTGATTCACCTCGGACAGCAGCCGCATCTGACGCGAGCTACGGAGCCATAGTTCGAATACCTCCTCGTATTTCTTGTCGTCGGGCGCATTATCGTAGTGCAAGTCGAGGCTCAACTGCTTTTTAGCCTGCGTCCAATCCCCGCTTGCCTTGATTGCTGCATCGTATCGGGGCAGATATTTGCGCAAGTTACGTTCGTTCCAGGCCAGACCGAGCTTGTTTGCGATATGTTCAAGACCGGTTGAACTGAGCGGAAGACGCTTTGTGTACCGTGCGATGTGCGTGCGGGCATTCGACACCCTATACGCCAGTTCGTAAAACTCGGCGGTACCCTCGCCGGTCTGCTGAAGTTTGAGGGCCAAAGCTCCAATGATCTGCGCCGCGGGCAAAATAGGGTGCATACCGGCCGCATAATTGTTAAAGCCCAGGGCAGCTTCGTTGAATCCGTCCAGATTAATCACCAGGTCGATGTGCTGTCCCAAGGCCAGCAAGAAGGATAGTGCGATAAGCTGCTGAGGCTGTTTTCCTGAACCCTGCGCCATGCTGTAAACGATGACGTTTTTCCCTTTAAGGACATCCAGTTTTTGCAGCGCTGCCTGCAGGCTCAGCCCACCTTGCGGCGGAGCCGCGAGATTGGCCGCAACCGAGCCACCGAACACCATGACAACGAAGTCGTCTTTCTTGGGGACGAATGGTACGGTGACCGGGGAATCCTGCGGAAACCCCATATTGTTGATGATGTATTCGCGCCCTCTCTCCGAATAGGGATGCGCAAATCCGAAATAGGGATGCAGTCTTTGCTTGAACCCGGTCGACTCGGTCTTCGCGCTTTGCTGTGGAGCCGTTGCGGAATGGTTCAGGTACGGCAGAGTGCCGTTCTCCCACCAGAAATGAAAGGCGCCCACGAGTTCCGCCGCGACCACGAACAGGAGAGTGCTGGCCAATGTGGCCATCACCCGTATTCGACTACTCATATCGTCGAACTCGCGAAACCACGATGGATCCGATGCCTGCCGTGATCAGAAGAGCGTGTAGATGAACGGCGCGGCGGCCGTGTTGGACAGGAGCATGAGGCCGCCAAGCAGGCTGAGCGCCAGCAGCAGCGGCACCAGCCACCACTTCCTGCTGTGACGCAGGTAGTAGCCGAAATCGGTCAACAGGTTGTTGGACCCTGACTGCTGTGAGACTTTTTCGAAGTCAGAGAGTGGCTGTTCCGCCATGAACCGCTCCTTTGATTACACCTGTGATTACACCTGACGAAAGTACCGCCGAGGCTCCTGGGTCCCCGTGCGGGCCGTCCAATACGTCGTTGCGCCCGAGCGCCGTTGGCGAAAGAGCGGGTCCCGCCCCATCGCCCTGAACACCAGCGCCAGCGGCGTGAACAGCCCGTAATACGCGATCCCCAGGACGATCCGCGTCATGACCGCGCCAATGGGCCGCGCGATGGCGTTCAGGGCCGCGAAGAAGGGCCGGATCGTCTCCGGCCGCGCCAGACCGACGGCCCCCAGGGCGACGGCGAGGCCCCCGAGAACGGCGGCGCGCGTCGGGCGTCCCTGATAGAGCTGCCAGGCCGCCAAGCCGCCCCAGAACACGAGCCAGAGTCCCGCGAACTGGCGCAGGAGACGCGCGTCCACCTGCGCGGTTTCTTCGTGGAGAGCAGGGTCGATCATCTCGAGAGCCTCACGCGCGCCGCCGGCCGATCACGATGAAGAATCCGCCTTCGCGGTATCCGCTGCCGATGCTGGCAACCTGACTGAGGAAGCGGCTGACCGCGCTGCCCGGATCCCGTGGCTCGAACATCTGCTCGCCGGCTCCCAGATCGACCCCGCCCCGCGGCTTGGGGATCGAGTTGATGAAGTCGAATCCGTCCTCGTCCAGCCAGCCGAGCAATTCGTCAAGCGTATGAGCGGTTTCATGTGGGTGGCAATACTGGTCCTGGAACCAGGCCTCGCGTTTGCCGTCGGCGCCAATACGGGCGAGCTGCGGATCCAGCCATCCGCTCGTGATCCCCGTCCATTGGAACAGCGCCCGCCGCGCGTAGTGGAGACTGCGGCTGAACGCGCTGTACAAGCCAATCACCAGAAATCCACCGGGCCGCGCCAGTTGTCCCACGCGCTTGAAGGCGGCCCGACAGTTGCCGGTGTGGTGCAGGACGCCGTTGCTGATGACGACCTGGAAGAAACCGTCCTTCAGGGCCGGTTTGAACAGGTTCATTTGAGCGAACGTCGCGCGGTCGAGTCCATTCGCTTCTTTGAAGTTCTGGGCCAACCGAAGGGAGTTGAGGCAGACGTCCACGCCGAGGGCGGTACGATGCGCGATGGACAGGAAGTTCGTCAGCTGGCCCGTGCCGCACCCAATCTCCACGACCGGAGCCGCGTAAGGAATCTGTTCGTTCAGCAGCCGGGCGAATCGTCCTGCACGCGCCTTTTCCAGCAACGCCCGCCGATTGTCCAGGTCGTCGTAGTTGGGAAACGGCGTCTTCTCGTAAAACTGCTTCACGAGCTCGGTCACATCGTCGTCAGCGTCGTTTGTCACGAACAGGCGGGGAATGCCGTCTTCGACCGGGTAGCAGCGTCCGGTCACGACGTTGCGTGCGCTTTTCGCCGTGACGGCCAGGGGATCGCCGGTGATCGGATCGATCCAAGGGCTCTCCGGATCGAGCGCTGCGCTCGGCGACGCGACCCAGGGATGCAGACCGAGCGGCTGTCTCGCTTTTTGCAGGACGCAGTCCTCGAGCACCAGTACGTCCATCTCGGACTGCATGAACGTGTGATACGCCTCTGCCGGAGTGTTGACGATCGGCTCCCAGGAGAGGTTGAAGCTGGTGTTCACGAGGATCGGGCATCCCGATTCTCGATGGAAGGCCTGCAGCAGACGTTGGAATCGACCGTGTTGGGCGTCAACCGTCTGCACCCGGGCGCTGTAGTCGACGTGGGTGATGGCCGGCACGCTGCTCCGCACTCCGCTGACCCGACGCCGCAGATCCGGGTCGTCCTCACCGGCGTCAGGCGCATTCGGCGTCACGCGGTGGCGTTCGTGCACCGGGGCGACGAGCAGCATGTACGGCGAATCCTCGCCTGGGCGCATCTCGAACCATTCGTGGACATGCTCTCTCAGCACGCAGGGCGCGAACGGGCGGAAGCTCTCGCGAAACTTGATTTTCAAGTTCATCGTAGCCTGCATCCGCGGCGATCGGGGATCCCCGAGAATGCTGCGGGCGCCGAGCGCCCGTGGCCCGAATTCCATCCGGCCGTGGAACCACCCGACCGCTTTCTCGTCCACGAGTGCCTGGGCGACGTCGTCGAGCAGGGTGTCTTCGCTCGAATGCCGCGTGTAGCTGGCGCCGACGCGCCGCAGGAACGCCTCGACCTCGTCGCTCGAATACGCGGGACCGAGCAGGCTGGGTCCCTGGGCGCTGTGGCCGTTCCCGTTCAACGGGCGCGGCCGGCCCAGCAGCTGATGCCAGACGAACAGCGCGGCGCCAAGGGCGCCGCCCGCATCACCCGCGGCCGGCTGCACCCAGATGTTCTCGAAGGGGCCCTCGCGCAGCAGCTTCCCGTTGGCCACACAGTTGAGCGCGACACCGCCCGCCATGACCAGGTTCTTCATGCCCGTCTCGCGGTGCAGCTGCCGGCCCATGCGCATCAGGGCCTCTTCGGTGACGGCCTGCACGCTGGACGCGAGATCCATGTGGCGCGGTTCGATTTTCGAGTCTGGCCGGCGCGGAGGACCACCGAACAGCTCGTCGAACCGGCCGTTCGTCATCGTCAAGCCCTGGCAGTAATTGAAGTACGCCATGTCCAGCCAGAGGCTGCCGTCTGGCTTGAGATCCACGAGATGCTGCAGGATCTGGTCGCGGTACACCGGCCGGCCGTACGGCGCGAGCCCCATCAACTTGTACTCGCCGCTGTTGACCTGGAAGCCGCAGTAGTACGTAAACGCGGAGTAGAGCAGACCGAGCGAATGCGGGAAGCGAAGCTCACGCGTCAACTGCAACGTGTTCCCGGTGCCGACGCCGTACGCTGCGGTACTCCACTCGCCGACGCCGTCGAGCGTGAGAATGGCCGCGTCCTCAAAGGGACTGGGAAAGAAGGCGCTCGCGGCGTGGCTCTCGTGATGCTCGAGAAACAGCAGTTTGGCCCGTGTCGCCTCCCGGCAACCGGCGCGAATAGTCCGCCTGGTGAAGAGCTTCCTTTTGAGCCAGACCGGCAGGGCGAGACTGAAGCTGTCGAGACCCACCGGCGCGTAGCCAAGGTACGTCTCGAGAATGCGGTCGAACTTGGCGAGCGGCTTGTCGTAGAACACGATGTAGTCGAGGTCGGCCTGGGACACCCGCGCCTGGTCCAGGCAATACTGGATCGCCTGATGCGGGAAGTTCGCGTCGTATTTCTCCCGCGTGAACCGCTCCTCCTGCGCGGCAGCGGCGATGCGACCGTCGACGACCAGCGCCGCCGCACTGTCGTGGTAAAACGCTGAGATTCCGAGGATTGCGGTCACAAGTCGTTTAATGTTGGTTCGACGTAGCTGTCGCCAGATTGTGCTGCTCAGCAGGGTCCCAGTCGAAATCGTACACCTCTTCGCTCACTGAGGCGCTGCGGACGTCATGACGCCGCGGCGGCGCCGAGCCCTGCCAGCCGGCCCGTTGCCCACGCCCACGCAAAGTTGTGTCCACCGATCGGGCCGAACGCATCGAGCAACTCGCCGCACAGAAAGAGCCCTCGATGCCGGCGACTCTCGAGCGTCCGCGGATCGACTTCGTCCAGCGCGACGCCGCCCCCAGTGACCTCCGCCTTCCTGTAGCCTTCGTCGCCGGTCCAGGGCAGCTCGTAGTGGACCAGCCGATCGACGAGCGTCGTCCGCTCTTCGCGACGGAGTTCTGCCGCACGACGATCGATCGGGAGACCGCATTCCAGGACGAGCTGCTCGGCCAGCCGCTTCGGCAGGCGTCTGCCGACGACGTGCACGATCGGGCCATTGGCGGCGGTGAGCTCACGGTGCCATTCCGGCGCCTCGAGCTCTGACCAGCGGACGCGAATCGTGGCGCGAACGTCAGCGGCCCCGGCACTGCGGACGGCGACGTGCGACACATCCAGCACGGACGGTCCACTGTAGCCGCGATGCGTGAAGAGAAACCCTCCGTGCGCTTCGGTCTCGGCATGATCCGACCCGGCTCGGAGCCTCACGTTCAGAGACACGCCCGACAGATGGGCATGGCGTGCCGGCGCCGCGACAAGCGGCGTCAACGCCGGATACGTCTCGTGCGCGACATGGCCAAGTGCCCGAGCCAGCTTCAGCCCGATCCCGGTGCTGCCGGTCGCCGGCACCGACAACCCACCTGTGGCGAGCACGACAGCCGCCGCCTGCAGGTCGCCCTGTGTTGTCATGGCGGACCAGCCAGCGCGCGATGCCTGCAGATCGACGAGTTCCGTGTTGAACCGGAAGGACACGCCCTTTCGCCGGGCGAGGGCGATGAGTCCGTCGCGAACGTCACGCGCCCGATCCGAGACGGGAAACCACTTGCGGCTGTCGGCTTCCAGCTTGAGCGGCACGCCGACATCGCGTTCGAAGAACTCTCGTTGAGCTCGCAGCGGCCACGAACGGAGGAATCGCTGGACGAGAGGCGCCGGCGAGTCGGTCACGAAACGCTTCGGTTCCAGCGCTTCAGGCAGGACATTGCAGCGGCCGCCGCCGCTGATCAGGATCTTGCGTCCGCCATCAGCCGTGCTCTCGATCAGCGTGACCGGCTGCCGCGAGCCGCACGCGAAGACCGCGGCCGCCAGTCCCGCTGCGCCTGCGCCCACCACGACGATCATGTGTCAGGCCGGCTTCGAGTCCAATTCGTCCCAGCGCCGGTACAGGACATCGAGCTCGACGCGCACGGCCTCCGCGCGCTCGAGGACGCCGGTGATAGCTGATGGCGACTCCTTGTAGAACTCAGCCCCTGCGATGGTGGCGTCGAGGTGCGCCCGCTCGGCTTCGAGCGTCTCGATGCGCGCAGGCAAGCTCTCGAGCTCGAGGCGCTCGCGGTACGACAGCCTGTTGCTGCCGGAGACGGGTCCAGCTCTCTTGGGCTCGTGCTCGCGCGTCGGCGTCAACGCGGGCGGGACCTCGGCGAGCGTGCGTGCCCGCTCACGCTGCCAGTCCTCATGACCACCCAGGTACTCTTCGATCCGGCCATCGCCTTCGAAGACGAACGTGCTCGTCACGACGTTGTTCAGGAAGCGGCGATCGTGGCTCACGAGGAGAATGGTGCCATCAAACTTCACGAGCTGCGCTTCGAGGAGCTCGAGCGTCTCGATGTCGAGATCGTTGGTGGGTTCGTCCAGCACGAGGACGTTCGCAGGCCTGGTGAGCAGACGCGCAAGCAGCAGCCGGCTGCGCTCCCCGCCTGAGAGCGTCTTGACGAGCGAGCGGGCGCGTTCGGGTGGAAACAGAAAATCCTCGAGGTAGCCGTACACGTGCCGGGTGACGCCGGCCACCGTCACCGTGTCGTTGCCCTCGGCGACGGTGTCCATGACGGTGCGCTCCGGATCGAGCTCCTCGCGCTGCTGGTCGAAGTACACGATTTGCACGTTGGCCCCGCGGCGCACTTCGCCGTCGTCGGGCGCGGTCGTTCCCAGGAGCAGGCGCAGCAGCGTGGTCTTGCCCGCGCCGTTCGGTCCGATGAGCCCGACGCGATCGCCCCGCATGATTCGTGTCGAGAACTCCCGGACGACCGGACGGCCGCCGTACTCCTTGGTGACACGATCGGCCTCGAAGACCATCTGGCCGGAACGGGCGGCCAGGTCCACCTGGAGCCGTACGTTGCCGGCCCGCGCGCGCCGGGCGGCGCGTTGCTTCCGCATCTCCAGGAGCGCGCGCACACGGCCCTCGTCGCGCGTCCGTCTCGCCTTCACGCCCTGGCCCAGCCACACTTCCTCCTGCGCCAGGCGCTTGTCGAACTTCTCGTCAGCGACCGCCTCGATCTCGAGGGACGCCAGCTTCCGCCGAACGAACGCCGGGTAGTCCCCCGGCCACGACGTCAGCCGGCCGCGATCGAGCTCGACGATGCGCGTGGCGAGCCGCTCGAGAAACGCACGATCGTGCGTGACGAAGACGAGCGCACCAGCGTAGTCGGCCAGAAAGGCCTCCAGCCACTCGATGGCCTCGATATCGAGATGATTGGTTGGCTCGTCCAGCAGAAGCAGCGTCGGCTCGGCCACCAGAGTGCGCGCGAGGAGCGTGCGGCGCTGCCTGCCACCGGACAGCGTCTGCACGGGCACGTCCGGCGGCAGGCCCAATCGCTCGAGCACGGATTCGACCCGTTGCTCAATCCGCCATCCGTCGCGCTCGTCCAGTTCGTGCTGGACGCTGGCCAGCCTGGCGAGCGCCGCCGGTGTCGCGCGATCCGCCACGTCGACGGCGGCGTGATGGTAGGCGGTCACGAGACTCCGAATCTCGCCGAGCCCTCCGGCCACGACATCGAAGACAGACTCCGGAGTCGAGAGCGTTGCGTCCTGCGCGAGTCTGGCTGCCCGCAGGCCCGGCTCGCGCCGCAGCGACCCGGCGTCGGGGACGAGCTCGCCAGCCAGGATGCGCAGCAGGGTGGACTTCCCAGTACCGTTTCGGCCAATGAGCGCGATGCGCTCGCCCGCCTCGATGGTCAGCGTGGCATGATCGAGCAGCGGGACATGTCCAAAGGCGGTCGACACGTCGTCGAACGCGATGACCGGCATGCGCCGACGGTAGCACGGCGCCGCGGGGTCAAGGCGGCGGCAGCCATCGGGACGTCAGCCAACGGTCTCGTCGAGAACAGGCCCCATCCCAGACGATGATCGCGATACATCGCCTCACCAAGCACTACGGCAAGCAGCTGCTCTTCGTCGACGCGTCCTTTCAGGTCAATCCCGGCGACAAGGTCGGTCTGGTCGGGCCGAACGGCTCCGGCAAGACGACGTTGTTCCGGATGATCGCCGGCGAGGAGACGCCCGATGACGGTGAGGTGTCGATCCCGCGCCGCATGACGCTCGGATACTTTCGGCAGGACGTCGAGGAGATGTCCGGCCGAAGCGTGCTCGACGAAGCGATCGCCGGCAGCGGTCGCCTGGGCGATCTCCATCACGAGTTGGACGATCTTCAACACGCGATGGCCGCGCCGGCGAGGGCTTCCGACATGGACGCGATCCTGGCGCGCTTCGGCGAAGTGCAGGAGGAGTACGAACACCTCGGCGGCTACGCGCTCGAGAGCCAGGCGCGCGAAGTGCTCGCCGGCCTCGGCTTCGACGACGCGTGGATCGGCGGCGATGTGGGCGCGCTCTCGGGCGGCTGGAAGATGCGCGTCGCGATGGCGCGCGTCCTGCTCGGCAAGCCGGATCTCCTGCTGATGGACGAGCCGACGAACCATCTCGATATCGAATCCATCGTGTGGCTCGAAGAGTATCTGACGAAGATGCCCGGCGGCCTGCTGATGACCTCGCACGATCGTGACTTCATGAACCGGGTCGTGACGCGCGTAGCCGACATCGACGACGGCGAGATCACCTCGTACTCCGGTAACTACAGTTTCTATGAGCGCGAACGCGGGCTCCGCGAGGCCAATCGCGAAGCGGCCTTCGCGCGCCAGCAGGCGATGCTGGCGAAGGAGCAGCGGTTCATCGATCGCTTTGCCGCCAACGCCGCCAAGGCGGGGCAGGTACAGAGCCGGGTCAAGGCGCTCGAGAAGATCGAGCGGATCGAACTGCCGAAGCGGCGCCCCGTGGTCAAGTTCGAGTTCAAACGGCCGCCGCGGTCGGGCGATGACGTGGCGACCTTACACGGCGTGCGCAAGGCGTTTGGCGCGCGCGTCCTCTACGACGGCTTCGACCTGTCGATCCGGCGCGGCGAGCGATGGTCGTTAATGGGCCGGAACGGCGCAGGCAAGACGACCCTCCTCAAGATGATCGCGGGCGTCCTGGCGCCGGATGCCGGCGAGGTCACGCTCGGCGCCAGCCTGAAGCTCGGGTACTTTGCGCAGCAGTCGCTGCAGGTGCTCGACGCGCGCCTGACCGTCTGGGAGCAGATCGAGCAGGATTTTCCGCACGAATCGACCGGCGTGCTGCGCACTCTGCTGGGCGCCTTCCAGTTCTCTGGAGACGAGATCGACAAGCCGATTCGCGCGCTGTCAGGCGGCGAGCGCACGCGCCTCGTCATCGCGCGCATGCTGTTCGATCCGCCGAACTTCCTCGTGCTGGACGAGCCGACCAATCATCTCGACCTGACGACGAAGGACATGCTCATCGAGGCGCTGCGCGACTTCGAGGGGACGATGATCTTCGTCTCGCACGACCGATCGTTCCTGCGCGGCCTCAGCAATCGCGTACTCGAGCTTGGCGGCGAGACCGGGACGGACGTGAAGCCATTCGTGTATCCGGGGTCGTACGTCGAGTACGTGGCGAGGACCGGACACGAGGCGCCGGGGGTGCATTCGTGAGACGTAGGGGCCGGCTTCAGCCGGCCTTGGGCGGGGCTAAAGCCCGCCCCTACGGGTAGTCCCGCAGCGCGAGCATCGGATCGACCGCTGACGCGCGCCATGCAGGCACCCACGTCGCGACCAGCGCGATCGCAGCCAGCAGGAGCGACACGACCGCAAGTCCCGAAGGATCATTCGGCGTCACGCCGATGAGCAGACTGCCGACGAGCGGCGTGACGAAGACAGCTCCCACCAGTCCGATGGCGAGTCCGATCGCCGACTGCAGACCGACCTGCCGGAGCATGGGCCCGACCACTTGCGTGCGACGGGCACCGAGCGCGACGCGGAGGCCGACTTCCCGCGTCCGCTGCGCGACCGTGTAGAAGACCACGCCGTACACGCCGACCGCGGCAATGAGCAGCGCGATGAGGCCGAAGACGCCGAACATCGTGCCCCACATCACGTACATCCAATAGCTCAGCCAGCGGACCTGCTCCATCGGATAGATATCGAACAGCGCAAGCGACGGATCGACTGTCCGCACCGCAGAACGCACGTCCGGGACTACCGCTGTCGCCTGCGACCGGCTCCGGACGACGATGCCGTAGTTGCGTGTGGAGATGAATCGGTGCGGCACGTACGCGGTGGGCGGCGTCGACCGGCTCTCGTCGAGCTTGACGGTGCGGATATCGGGCACGACTCCGATCACCGAGAGCCACGGATTGGAGGCGTCATCAGCCAGGCGGAACCGCCGCCCGATCGGATTTGCGCCGGGCCAGAGGGTCGCCGCCAGTTTCTCGTTCACCAGCGCAACGGGCGCGGTGGTGAGCAGCTCGTGTGGGTAGAACGTCCTGCCGGACACGAGACGCAGGTCGAAGGTTTCCGGCCATCGACCCGCCACGCCTGCGTAGTGAACCTCCGGCTCGCTCCCTTTCTCGAACGTCCGCCCCTCGATATCGGCGGGCGCATCGGAGCCACCTTGATCGTCGAGCGGCACCAGATCGGCCACGGTCGCCGCGTGAGCGCTGGGCAGCGCCGCGAGGCGCGCGGCGATCTGATCCACAGCTGCGGCGCGCGCTTCGGCCGAGTCATAGGTCGGGCCCGCGAAATAGACGCGCAGCGTCATGAGAGGCGACGTGTCGTAGCCCAGCTCGACGCGGCTCAAGCTGACATACGTCCGCACGAAGAGCGACGCCCCCGCCAGGAGCACGACGGCCAGCGCCAGCTGCGCGACGATGAGCGCGCCATGCACGCGGCGCTGAACGCGGCTGCTCGCGACGCCGGCGCCGGCGCGCAACGGGTTGAGGATCCGTCGGCCGGTGGCGTCGAGCGCCGGCGCCAGGCCGAAGGCCAGCCCCGTCATGAGTGCGATCGCCAGGGAGTACGCGAACGTCCGGCCATCGAGCGACCAATCGACGTAGTACGGTCCGAGGGGCTCGGACGGCGGTACGGCATCGTGCACCCAACGGATGCCGTACCAGGCGAGTGGCAGCGCCACGACAGCGGCCGTGAGCGAGAGGAGAATCGACTCGCTGAGAAGCTGCCGGATGATGCGCCCCGGCTCGCGCCGAGTGCGGCTCGCACCGCGATCTCGCGGCGCCGGCCCGCGCCGCGCGCGAGCAGGAGGTTGGCGACATTTACGCACGCCATGAGCAGAAGCACGGTCGTGGCACCCATCAGCGCGCCCGTAATTGTCCGCTCCTCGCTGCCGACACCGGTGCTCCGGAACGATCGCGCCAGCCCGGCGCGCGGCCC
Source organism: Vicinamibacterales bacterium (assembly GCA_035633215.1). Classification (GTDB taxonomy): domain Bacteria; phylum Acidobacteriota; class Vicinamibacteria; order Vicinamibacterales; family SCN-69-37; genus DASQFI01. The sequence continues at coordinate 156,380 of DASQFI010000010.1, forward strand.
GCGCGAGTCGCGCGCGGGCAGCACGCGCGCCCCAAGCTCGGCATTGGCCCGTTCGAGCGTGACGCCCGGCGCGAGACGTCCGAGGATCGAGACCGTTCGCGGTGCGGCGGCAGAGGCCCCGAGGGTGGGCACAAGGGGAATCCACACCTCGCTCGTGCTCGGAAAACGAAACTTCGGCGGCATGACGCCGACGATCATGTGAGAGGTGGTGTCGAGCCGGATGACGCGCCCCACAACGTTCGGGTCCGCCTGATACCGGCGGCGCCAGAGCGAGTCGCTGATGAGTGCCTCGCTCGCGGCTGACGCCTGATCGGCCGCAGCTTCGAAGCCGCGCCCGCGCTGCGGCGTAATGTCGAGCGCCGGAAAGAGGCTGACCGTGACTTGCTGCACGCCGATCCGTTCGGGGTCTCCGCCGTCGATGAGCGACGCGGTTCGCCCGGCATAGGCGGCAGACGCGTCAAGGGACGCCAATCCCTGCGTGAGCTCGCGCATGTCCGCGGCCGTCAGGGCCACGCGTCGGCCCGTTTCGGGATGCCGCCCCGAAATCGAAATCAGGCGATCCCCATCCTTGAAGGGCAGAGGGCGCAGGAACATGGCATCGAAGACCGAGAACATCGTCGTGTTGCTCGCGATGCCCAACGCAAGGCACAACACCGCGACGACGGTGAACAGCCGTCCGGACACGAGGGTCCGGGCGGCGTACCGAACTTCTCGCAACATGGACTCGACGTTCACAGCGCCTCTATGAATAGGGACCGGGGTCGCCCCACGTAAAGAGGATACTCAGTTCAGGCGCTCGGGCGGTCTATCCTCTAAGTAATGTTCAAGATCCTGACCCTCAACAGCATTTCGTCACTCGGGCTGGCTCGGCTGCCCCGGGATACCTTCCTGGTGGCGGACACCATGACCGAGCCGGACGCGATCCTGCTGCGCTCGTTCAAGATGCACGACATGCCGATTCCAGGAACGCTCAAGGCCGTCGGGCGGGCTGGCGCCGGCGTGAACAACATTCCTGTGGACGCCTTGACGAAACTCGGCATCCCCGTCTTCAACACGCCGGGCGCGAATGCCAACGCCGTGAAGGAGCTGGTGATTGCCGGCATGCTCCTCGCGGCGCGTCACATCGGACCGGCGTGGCAGTTCGCCGAACGGTTGACCGGGTCCGATGCCGAGATCAGCAAAGCGGTCGAGGCGGGCAAGAAGGCCTACGCCGGTTTCGAACTGCCGGGCCGCACGCTCGGAGTGGTCGGGCTCGGCGCGATCGGCCGTCTGGTCGCCAATGCCGGCGTGGCACTGGGCATGAACGTGATCGGCTTCGACCCCGGTCTCACAGTCGAGGGCGCCTGGCAACTCTCGTCGAACGTGAGGAAGGCCGATAGCCTCGACGACCTCCTGCGCGCGGCCGATTTTGTGACGATTCATGTCCCGCTGATCGAGGCGACGAAGAATCTGATTACCGCCGAGCGCCTGTCCATCCTGAAGGAAGGCGCCGTGCTCCTCAATTTCGCCCGCGAGGGCATCGTGGACGCCGGCGCCGTGAGCGCCGCCATCAGGAACGGCAAGCTGTATGGCTACGTCTGCGACTTTCCGACGAATCAGCTCCAGCACCACGAACGCGTCATCGCGCTTCCGCACCTGGGCGCGTCGACCGCCGAGGCCGAGGACAACTGCGCCGTGATGGTCGTCGACGAAGTGCGGGACTTTCTGGAGCAGGGCAACATCAGGAACGCCGTGAACTTCCCAGACGTGGCCGCGCCGCGGGAGACCGCACACCGGCTGGTCGTTGCCAATGCGAACGTGCCGAACATGCTCGGCCAGATCTCGGAGACGCTTGGCCTCGCGAAGCTCAACATCCACGACATGGTGAACCGCTCGCGAGGTGATTACGCCTACACTCTCGTTGACTTGGACAACCCCATCCCTCCGGAAGTCGTCCGAAGAGTCGCGGCGATCTCTGGGGTTCTGATGACTCGTGTGGTGTGAGCCTACGGCCGGTTCCGAATCGCCACTAGCGGAGACATCAGCGTCGCGCGCCATGCCGGAAGAAAAGACGCCGCGAAGGTGAGTGCGGCCACAATCGCGGTGGTGGAGATGAACGGAGCCGGTCCCACGTACGCCAGCTCGAAGACCTGCGCAAGATAGAAGACTGCGGCAAACGCGGCCGCGCCCCCGGTGACGACGCCGTACGCTGCCGTTCTGAGGCCGTTTCCGACGATCATCGCGAACACGCCGCCGCCGGTGGCTCCCAGGGCCATTCGCATCCCGATCTCGACCGTCCTCAGGCGGACCGAGTAAGAGACGACACCGTACACGCCCAGCATCGCCATCAACAGTGCAGCGCAGGCAAACAGCGTCGTCAGGAGCAACACTGTGTGCTCGAGGGTCATCGTGTTCTGAATGACGGTCTGCATCGCCGCGACGTCATGGATCGGCTGCGTCGGATCGACGCTCCGGACCTGGCGACGGACGTCTGCGATCAGCGACGCCTCGGGTCTCGCCGATCGCACGACGAATCGCATGGTCTCCACTCTGGAGTACAGGGCAGGCCTGTAAATCTCGGGAACGGTCGGATTGTCGAGGCCGTCGTTTTTTACGTCGCCGACGACCCCGACCACCTGGAACCGCGTGCCCGTTGCACTATCGAAACGTCCATACGCACCGACCGGGTCCAGGTCTCCCCAATAGTCCTTCGCGGCGGTCTCGCTGACGACCACCGGGATCGCTTCCGGCGTGCGGACCCCGTCGTCCTCCGTAAAGAACTGTCCACGCCTGAGTGGGATCCGCATCGTACGGAAGTATCCGGCGCTCGCGACCATGAGGCTTGCGCGCGCCGCGGCGTTCGTTTCCACCGGCGCACGATCCGGGTGAATCGACGTCGACCAGCAGCAGCCCTTCATCGGCAGCGGGTTGGCAAAGCCCACCTCTTCAACACCTGGAATCGCCTCGACGGCCTCGATCAGTCTGTGCGTGAGCGGAACGCGCGTACCTGGGTCATTGGCAATCGCGCCAGGCAGGCTCACGACAAAGCTCAGAACGTGATCGGGCTCGAACCCAGGTGATGTGCGGGCGAGGTTCCTGACGTGAAAGATCAGAACCGCGCTCATCGTCAGCAGCGCAAACGCGAGCGCGATTTCCACGACGACCAGCGATTGCGAGGCCTGGCGGCTTCGCGCCCCGGCTGACGACCGAACTCCGTCGCCTAGCACGTCAGCGGGTCTGATGCGCGACGCCTGCCACAGCGGCGTGACGCTGGACAGCACGCTTGCCAGGCACGCCGCGGCCAGCGCGAACAGAAGGACCGACCCGTCCACGGAAATCTCGTCTGCCCTGGGAACGTAGTCGGCAGCCATCGACATGATCGCGGGCGTGAGCGTCACACTGAGCAGCACGCCTCCGACGGCGCCGACCAGCGAGACCAGCAGGGTTTCCGCGAGGTAGTGCGCGATCAGCCGCCAGGTGCCGGCTCCCAGGGCCACCCGAAGCGCCGTCTCCGGTGCGCGCGCCACCGATCGGGCGAGCAAGAGGCCGGCAGCGCTCGCGCACGTGATGAGAAACAAAAGGCCCGCCGCGCCCAGGAGCAGCGCCAAGGTCGGTCGAATCTGGCGGCTGACGGTCTCGCGAAGCGGAATCACGCGGGCCGCGTAGCCTCGGCGACGCCCTGCATCCTCCGCGGCGATCTCGGCGGCTACTCTTCGTACATCAGCCTCGGCGGCCGCGAAGGGGACCTCAGGTCGCCTGCGTCCGTAGGCGAAATAGGCGGTGCCGGCGCGCTCGCGCGGATCGAGCGGGATCCACACGTCGGTGGGTATTCTCGTCGACGTCATGCCCCCCACGGGCAATCGAAAGGAGTCCGGCATCACGCCGGTCACGGTGTACGTCACTTCGTCGAGCGTCACCGTTTGACCGATGATGGCGGAGCTTCCGCCGAGGCGGTGCCAGAGCGACGTCGAGATGACGACCCCCGAGTTGTCCTGAAACCACTGTCCGACAGCCGGACTCACCCCAAGCGACTGCACGAGCGAGATCGTGACGGCCACTCCGCCAACGTGGTACGGGTGTCCGGCGACCATCAGGTTCTTCTCGGCCCCCCGGAACCATCCGAAGGCGTCGAAGGCTCGATTCCGGTCCCGAAATCTTTCCGCGTCCTGAGAGCGGAGAGGCGAGTGGCGTTTCGGATCGTCGAGGTCAGCCGCGAACAGCGCCACGAACCGATCGCCATCCGGATAGGGCAGCGGCTTCAGCATCACGACGTTGACCACGGAGTAGATCGCGGTCGCGGATCCGATGCCGACGGCGAGCGCCGCCGACGCCACCAGCCCCACGCCCCTGGCGCTTCGCCAGGACTTCCACGCGTGCGTGCATGCTTGAAGGAGCTGCTCCGCGCGCGGGAATCCGCGTGCGTCTCGATGCAATTCCTTGATGGGGCTCAGCCCGCCTACTTGCAGAATCGCGCGGCGGCGCGCCTCGGCTTCAGTCAAGCCGCGTCGCTGGTTTCGCTCGGTCAGGAGCGCAAGATGAGTCGAGAGCTCCTCGTCGAAGTCCTGATCCCATCTGCGCCGACGAACTATCGCAGCCAACCGGGACCACGCTTCCCGAAGCGCTCGAATCATCGACGTTGCCCTTCCGCTGTCGCGAGCACGCGGCCGATCACGGATGCCAGCCGTTCCCACGTTGCGGCTTCGGCGGCGAGCGCCTTTTCCCCGGCGCGTGTGAGGGAGTAGTACTTGGCCCGGCGATTGTTCTCGGAGGTGCCCCAGGCGGTCTTGATGAGCCGGCGGTGCTGGAGGCGAACCAGGGCGGCGTAAATGGTGCCTTCGTTCATGACGAGCTCGTCGCCGCTGATCTGCTCGAGACGTCTCGCGATGCCGTACCCGTGCGTCGGGCCCATGGACGACAGGATCTGGAGCACCAGCAGCTCCAGCGTGCCTTTCAGCAGGTCGAGTTTTCCCTCAGGCATCGCGGCGCTTCATATGCGATTAACATAGGAGCCTACCACGTCTCATATGCGATTACCAGATGAGGCGGAGATACGCGCCCGATCGCCTCAGGTCAGCGCCAGGTACTCGTGAACGAATCGGACCACCATCGATCCTTCACCCACGGCAGACGCCACCCGGTTCATCGCGCCAGCCCGAATGTCGCCCGCCGCGAACACGCCGGGCGCGCTGGTCTCGAGCGACATCGGCTCGCGGCGTTCTTTCCAGAGCCGCGGGAACCGGGGATCCGCTGCCAGATCTCGTCCCGTGAGCACGAACCCCTTCGTGTCGCGCAGCACGCCGTCGAACAGCCAGTCGCTTCTTGGCTTGGTGCCGATGAAGACGAACACGGCGTCGATGTTCTCCACCTGGCTCGTGCCGTCCTGCTTGAGCGCCACGCGTTCGACGTGGCTGTTCCCTTCGACGCGTTCGAGCTCCATCCGGGCTCGTAGCCGGATGTTCGGCCTCTGTTCGATCTGATCGATGAGATAGCGCGACATGGTGCCGCGCAGCGAGTCACGGCGGCAGATGATTTGCACTTCCTCTGCGTACCGCGAGAGATGTACCGCCGACTGGCCGGCCGAGTTTCCGCCCCCGACCACGACCACGCGCTTGCCGGTGAACGCCGGCGCCTCGGCCGTTGCCGCCCCGTAATAGACGCCGGCGCCGGTGTACTTCGCTACGCCCTGCGCAGGGTGTTCGCGGTACTCCATCCCGGTCGCCGCCAGCACGGTCCGCGTGACGATTTGCCGGCCATCGCTGAACGTCAGGTGCTTGTAGCCATCCCTGACGGACACCTCGGTCACTTCGAGCGGCACCAGGAATTCCGCGCCAAGCCGCTGGGCTTGCGTGACGGCACGGCGCGTCAGGTCGCTGCCGCTCACGCCCGCGGGGAACCCGAGATAGTTTTCAATTCTCGAACTGCTGCCCGCCTGGCCCCCGGGTGCGTGTCGATCGACCAGCAGCGTTCGCAGTCCCTCCGAGGCGCCGTACACCGCCGCCGCGAGGCCCGACGGACCCGCGCCGACGATCACGAGGTCGTACAAATCGAGAGCGGCCGAGAGCGATCGGCCGAGGCGTTCGGCCACCTGCCGCGGCTCCGGATTCCGAAGCGCGGATCCATCCTCGAAAAACAGCGCCGGAAGGTCATTGGGATCGATGCCGGCAGCCTCGAGCAGACTTCGCGTGTCCGGGTCCCGCGCTACGTCGAGCCAGCGATAGGGGATGAGATTGCCCATCAGGAAGTTCTTGATCTCGTGCGATCGAGGCGACCACTGGTGTCCCACCAGCCTGAGTCCCTTCGTCTCGGGAAGACACTCGGCCTGCCACGCGTCGAGCAGATCGTCGATCACCGGGAACAGGCATTCCTCGGGCGGATCCCACGGCTTCGAGAGGTAGTGATCGAGATGCGCGACGTTGATCGCCTTGATGGCTGCCTCGATGTCCGAGTAGGCCGTGAGCATCACCCGACGCGCCAGTGGATATGTCTCACGCGATCGCGCGAGCACCTCGGTGCCCTGCATGCCCGGCATCCGCTGGTCGCTGATCACGATCGCGAGCGCGTCGCCGCGCGCCTTGAGCTCCCGGATGGTGGCGAGTGCCTCTTCGCCGGAAGACGCGCTGATGACCGTGTACGACTCCCGGTAGCGCGCGCGGAGGTCGCGGCGCACCGCCGCCAGCACCTGCGCGTCGTCGTCAACGACCAGGAGGGCAGGCTTGTTCATGGCCGTCCAACGGCGCGTTCGATGTCGGCGAGCGGAAGGGAAACGCGAAACTCCGTCCGCCCGGGAGCCGTCTCGACGTCGATCTGGGCGTCGTTGTGGCTGACCAGGCGGCGGACGATATCGAGGCCCAGGCCGGAGCCTTTCCCGACCGGTTTGGTCGTGAAAAAGGGTTCGAACAGGTGCTTGCGGACCTCGTCTGGAATGCCCGGCCCATTGTCGACGACGCGAACGACGACGCGCTGACGTTCGTGTTTCGCGCTCACCTCCACCTGGCCAGACTGCTGTACCGCATCGAGCGCGTTGTCGATCAGATTCGCCCAGATCTGGTTGAGCTCGCCGATGAAGCCGCGGACGCGCGGAAGGCCCGCTTCCACGTTGACAATGACTGCGACCGATTTCGATCGGGCTTTGGCGCTCAGCACGGCGACCGTGTTGCCCAGACTCGACGTCAGGTCCACGGGCTCGGCCACCATGGCCTGGTCCATGTGCGTGAATCCCTTGACGGCGGTGACCAGGCCGGAGATTCGGCTGGCGGCCTCTTGAATATCCGAGGCGATCCCGCGAACCGAACATCCGGCCGCCACCCATCGGAGCGCCGCACCGAGCGGGGATCCACCCACCGCCATCGCCATTTGATCGAGCGACTCGATCGTCACAGTGGTGTCGGCAAGGGGTCCGGCAAGCGCGGCGTCGGCTCCGTGATCGGCCAGCCAGTCGGCAATCGCGTCCTCGCGTTCGGCCTGCTGAATGGGAGACAACACGGCGAGCGCGCGTACGGTCACGCAGGACCCGAGCAATGCATCGAGGGCGGCAAGTTGGGAATCAGTCAGCTTCGATCCGGCAAGCGCGCGGGTCGCTTGTTCGGCATCCTGCAACCGATCCTCGAGCATGGAGGCGTTTCGTTCGATGGCCGAGGCCGGATTGTTCAGCTCGTGCGCCAGTCCGGCGGACAGCTTGCCGAGCGAGACCATCTTCTCGTCCTGGAGACCGCTCGACGTGAAGACCCTGGCCCGATCGAGCATGTTGTGCACGAGGATCGACGTGATTTCGTGACACTCGCGAGTCATCGCCGGGAGGTCGTCGCGAGGCACCGCGAGAATCTCCGAGGGTGCCTGGGTGATGGAGTCACCGGGGGAGGTGATCATCCGGGAGTAGGGAAGCAGGCCGGTGACGTCGCCCGCCCGCCAGTCGAGGAGTTTATGCCGTCCCGCACCGCGATCGATGAAAAAGGCGATGTGCCCCGACAGCACGACGAAGAGGCCGGCGACTGGCGCGCCCTTTTGCGAGAGTACCTCTCCCTCGCTGAGGAGTCGAAGGGTGCCATGCGAGACCAGCCACTCGAGCTCGTCGCGCGGGGCGGCGCCGACGGTCCGGTGCGCGGCGAGCCGATCGACGAGATCCGTCAAGAGGTCACTCCCGGTTGAACGACAGCTGTGAGCGTACGATGCTATCAGCGGACCGCGATCGGCCGTCCAACGACCTGATAGCCGTCGTTTGTTAAAGTCTCCGCATGCGTTTCCATCGCGCCGGCCCACTCGTTCCGCCCATCGCGACAGGCGCGCTGCTCCTGCTGCTCGTTCTGCGTCCGCCGATCGCGGGCCTCACGCGCGACAGCTTGCCGGCCGCGCTCTCCGATCGCGAGTTCTGGGAGCTCAGCGAAACGTTGTCGGAACCGGATGGCTTCTTTCGATCCAACTCCGGATCCCCGGACAACCTCCTCTCGAATGAGAGCCAGATCTCGACGGTGGCCGGGCCACTTGGCCAGCGCGTGAAGCCCTCGGGGGTCTACCTCGGTGTCGGGCCCGAGCAGAACTTCACGTACATCGCCGCGATGCGGCCGCGGATCGCGTTCATCACGGACATCCGGCGCGGCAACCTGCACCTGCATCTTGTGTACAAAGGGCTCTTCGAGATGTCCGCAAATCGCATCGAGTTCGTGGCGCGGCTGTTCAGCCGCAGTCCGGCCGCGAGCCTCACCGCCAGGTCCAGTGCGGCGGAACTGATGAGTGCGTATCTTCGCGCCGAGGCCGCGGACGAGGCCGGATTCAAGGCGAACCTGAAGGCCATCTTCGATCACCTGACCAGGACGCGCGGCCTCCCGCTCAGCGCCGATGACCGCGCCGGGATCGAGTACGTCTACCGGAACTTCCATCGATTCGGCCCCGGCATCAACTACACGTCGTCCATCAACGGGCGGTCGGGTTCGAGCGCCAGCTACGCCGCGATCATGTCTACGGTCGACTACTCGACAGGCGAGGAACGCACCTACCTCGCCAATGAGACGCTGTTCGCGTCGATCAAGACATTGCAGACCAGGAACCTGATCGTGCCGGTTGTCGGGGACTTCGCGGGACCGAAGGCGCTGCGGGCGATCGGCGCCTTTCTGAAGGATCGGGGCGCGGTCGTAACGGCGTTCTACGTCTCGAATGTCGAACAGTACCTCCAGCGCAACGGCGTGTGGTCCGCGTTCTGCGCGAATGTCGCGACGATGCCGCTCGACGCCGCCAGTGTGTTCATCCGACCCGGCTCGGGACGGTCCGGTTCGTTCAGTGGCATGGCCGCCGAGACCACACCCTGCGCAGCCAGGTAAGCGCGTTACAAATGTAGGCCGGCCCTTCAGGGCCGGCGTGCAGGCGGGGCTAAAGCCCCGCCCTACACGTCATTTCCAGTCGCCGTAGTCGCGTCTTCGGACGAACAAAATCCCATGTCTTCCCGACTTTAGGCGCCGGGTAGCAATTGCCGGCCCTCTGGCCGGAGTTGGTGTCACCGCCCCGCTGGCGTGTGGTTTGCGTCGGTCGATTTGCCACCCATGCAGCCGTCCGTCGACGTCGTCGTTCCTGTTTTCAACGAAGAGGCAAACGTAGACGAGTTCTATCGGCGCCTGTCTCAGGCGGGGTATGCGACGTCCCTGATTGTGGTCGATAACGCCTCGACCGACCGCACCGTGGAGCGGCTGCAGCGCTATCCCGGGGTGCGGCTCATCCGGCACGAATCGAATCTGGGATACGGCGCGTCCATTCGGGACGGGATTGCGGCTTGCCAAGGCAATGTCGTGGTCATCATCGACGCCGATCTCGAGTATCCGCCCGAGGCGATCCCAGATTTGCTCGTGGCTCTCGAGCATCACTCGGCGGTGTATGCGTCGCGTTTCCTGAGTGGCCAGCCAGGTGGGATGCCGTTCCTTCGCCGGCTCGGAAACGGCGCGATCTCCTCGATCTTCAATGTCCTGTTCCGCCAGCGGACGACGGACCTGTACACCGGAATGAAAGGCATCCGCCGCGACGCGCTGCGAGGCCTGGTGCTGGAACAGAACGGCTTCGAGCATGTCCTGGAGCTGAGTGCGCGGCTGGCCATGGCGGGCCATCGCATTCACGAAATCCCGGTCACGTACGTGCCGCGTGCGGTGGGTGTGTCCAAGATGCGGCACATTCCCGAGACGCTGAAGTATCTCTGGCTGGTGGCGCGATACCGTCTGCAGTGGTCGCGGCGCCCGGCGCAGGCGGTCACGACATGAACGAGCTCGTCGGCGTCATTCCGGCCGCCGGACGCGGAACGCGCGCGTATCCCTACACCAAGGGCATTCCGAAATGCATGCTCGAAGTGGACGGACGACCGAACCTGGAGCATCTGATCGGCATCATGCGCGACCAGATGGGCATCCGCCATGTCGTCGTGATCGTCGCCACGTTTCGCGATGTCATCATCCGGCACTTTGGCGACGGGTCCCGCTTCGGCGTCAAGCTGACGTACGTGCAGAATCACGACGTCGACAAGGGTCTGTCACATTCGATCCTGCTCTCGCAGCCATATGTCAGCGAGCATTTCTGCGTGATGCTCTCTGACGAGTGCTACATCGACTCGAATCATCACGAGCTGGTCAAGACCGACTATGCCAGCTCGCTGGCCACGTGCGCGATCCAGCCGAGCCGGGATCAGGACCAGGTTCGCAAGAACTACTCGGTCGAAATCGAAGACGGTCTGATTCGCCGCATCGTCGAGAAACCCCAGAACCCGGGGACGGCGATGCTCGGGCTCGGCACGTTCGTGTTTCACCGGCGGTTTTTCGCCCATCTGGAGCGCGCCCTTGCCGCCACGGATGGATTGCCCAAGGATCCCGTGAGCGTGCTCGGGCGTCTCTGTGCGCAGGAGCGTGTCGCACCGTTCGTGCTGCAGGGCGAATACGTGAACATCAACGACCGGGATGAATTCAACCTGGCCAACAACCTGGTCCGCATACGCGATTTCGAACGTCGCCCGCTTTCGCTGGCGATGCTGAGCCGCGGGTCGCTGGACGACACCTTCCGGTCGCTCGCCGACTTCCAGGCGCTCGGTCGTTTCAATCAGATCGTGCTCGTCGTTCCCCCGAATACCGACGTGTCCGGCTTCGATCTGGACGGCGCGACGCTGACGACCGCCCGATCGGCGGAGTACGGCGACATGCTGCGCACCGGATTCGACGCGTGCAGCGGCGACATCCTCTGTGCCGTGGAAAGCGACGGGTCGTTTTCGCCGCGCGACGTTCCGAAGTTCCTCGAATACTTGAAGGAAGCGGACCTCGTCGTCGGCACGCGGACGACCAAGCAGCTCGTGCATCAAGGCACGAACATGCGCGGTATCGTTCGATTGGGCCACGTGGCACTCGCCAAGGTTCTGGAAATCGCCTGGCGGGGATATGGGCCCAGTTTCACCGACGTGGGGTGCACGTATCGCGCGATCTGGGCATCGACGTACCGGCTGATCCGGCCGAACCTCGCGAAACGCGGCCCTGAATACGCCGTGGAGCTGTTGCTCGAAACGCTCAAGTGCCGCAAACGCGTCGTCGAGATCCCCGTGAATTTCAGACTGCCTCGGAAGGGCATCAAGAAACAGGATCAATCGTTCACGACCGCCTTCAGGATGTTGTCGTTGATCCTCGTTCGCCGGCTGCGCTCAACCGCCGCGGAGCGGCCCGTTCCGGCGTCCGCGGTGCCCGAATCTCTGATTCGGTAATCCGCTGAACCGCGGCCGCGACGCCGTGGCTGCGCGCCACAGAATCGATCGTCTATTCCTTCAACACCACGATTGGATTGATCGTCGCGGCACGCCTGGCCGGCAGGATCGTCGCGAGGATGGCCGCGAGCGCCAGAGCGCCCGTGGCGACCAGGAATACGTGCGGCGCCGTCGAGGTCACGCCATAGAGGAGCGTGTGCGTCGCCTGAGACGCGGCGAATGCTGCCGGTAGTCCCACGGCGACGCCGATTGAGATCGTGCGGGCCGCATCGGTTCGCGGCGAAGCCCGTCCCAGGCATGAAACGAAAGAGAGCCACGATTCCACGTGAGGGCCGACGCCGGATTCTGCCGGCGTTCAGGGAACACGGCATGGATCGCGACAATCCGATCCGGCTCGACCCACGGCAGCGGCCGCAGCAGCACCGCATCGACGATGGAGAAAATCGACGTGGTGGCCGCGATTCCCAGTGCGAGCGTTGCGATCGCGGTGAGCGCGAAGGCGGGACGATGGCGCCAGCGGCGCAGGGCATGCCTGATGTCATGGCCGCCGAACAGTCGACGGTGCAGTGGCGCCCACCCTTTGCGTTGGTCGTGGTCGGTCGCCCAGCCCCGAGCCCCTGCCGCGATGACCTGCCCGCTGTACCAGAGTTGGGCAACCACCCATCCGTGAGCCGGGAGCACGCGTTGCGTGTACTCCTCTTCGATATCGCCTAGAAGAGCAGCGCGATCTTCGTTTGGCACGGCCGCGCGCACGATCCAGTTGAGCGGATGACGCATCGTCGCGATCAGCGAAGGAGCCCCGGGACGCCTTCGGCCATGCGCGCAAACGCCGCCTGCGCTTCGCGAAGCGCCGCGCGCCCGCGCGTCGTGAGCATCACGTACTTCTTTGCCCGCCCGCCGCGCACGGCTTCGGGATCCCCGAGCTTCGATCGCACGAGTCCCTTCGCTTCCAGGCGGCGGAGCGTGCTGTAGATGGCGCCGAATGACGCGCGCCGGCCCGCGCGCGCGGCGAGGGTGTCGCGGACGGTCACGCCGTAGGCGTCATCGCCGAGGCGCGCGAGCGCGAGGAGGACAAGCTGCTCGAACTCGCCGAGGTAATCTGGCATCGGTGACTATATATTGCACAATGCACAATAAATCAAGCGGGTAGAATATTCACCTTGCCGCTGACGCCTGGCACACGCCTCGGAGCTTACGAGATCGTCGCCGCCATCGGTGAAGGCGGGATGGGCGAGGTCTATCGGGCCCGCGATCCGCGGCTCGATCGCGAGGTGGCCGTCAAAGTTCTCTCGCCCAGTCTCGCGCTGGACCGCAATGCGCTGGCGCGGTTCGAGCGGGAGGCGATGAGCGTCGCGAAGCTGTCGCACCCGAACATCCTCTCGATCTTCGAGTTCGCTTACGAAGGCAGCACCGCGTTCGTGGTCATGGAGCTCGTCGAGGGCGAGACGCTGCGTGCCCGCCTCGCGCACGGAGCCCTGCCGTCCCGTCGCGCGGTGGCGTACGCGCTGCAGATCGCGAAGGGCCTCGCGGCCGCGCACGCACGCGGGATCACGCACCGCGATCTGAAGCCCGAGAACGTGATGATCACGCGCGACGACCACGTCAAGATCCTGGACTTCGGCCTCGCGAAGCCGGTCGAGACGGGAGAAGTGGACGCCACGCGCGCGGGTGGCGTCACGACGACGGCCGGCATGATCCTCGGGACGTTCGGCTACATGGCGCCGGAGCAGGTGCGCGGCCAGGCCGTCGATCACCGCGCCGACATGTTCGCGTTCGGCGCCGTGCTGTACGAAATGCTCACCGGAGAGCGTGCGTTCGGCGGAGACACCGCGGCCGACAGCATGTCCGCCATTCTCACGAAGGATCCGCCCGACCTCGACACGGCCCGGCTGTCCATCTCACCGGGTCTCGACCGAATCGTGCGGCGGTGTCTGGAGAAGACGCCGGACCTTCGCTTTCAATCGGCGAACGATCTCGCCTTCGCGCTCGAGACGCTGTCGACGATGTCGACGTCTTCGTCGACTTCGGCCGCCGCCGTCGAGATCCCGCCGGCAGCGCGGACACGGCGCGTGGCGTGGGTGCCATGGACCATCGCCGCGATAGCCGTCGTCGCGGCGGCGGCGTCGTGGTGGCCGCGCGACCCGCGCGCTCGGCCGGAAGCGCGCTGGAGTCACTTCACTCGAATCAGCGAGTCGGCGGGCGAAGAAACAGCGCCCAGCCTCTCACCGGACGGGACCACCGTCGTGTACGCCGCGCGTGTGCGGGACAGCTGGGACATCTACTCCCAGCGAGTGGGCGGACGCAACGCGACGGCGATCCTCAACGATCCGCAACACGACGAGGGCGCGCCGGCGTTCTCGCCGGACGGGTCGCAGATCGCGTTTCACCGTTCGGACGCTGTCGGCGGCATCTTCGTGGCCGGCGCCACCGGTGAGTCCGTGCGGCGCATCACCACCGTTGGGTTCGATCCGGCGTGGTCGCCCGATGGCAAGCAGATCGCATTCGCGACCGAGGAGATCGGCGATCCGTCCTCCCGTTTCGGCGACAGCGAGGTGTTCGTTGTCGATGCGGCAGGAGGCACGCCCCGGAAGGCCGTTGACGGCGACGCGGTGCAGCCATCCTGGTCTCCATCGGGCAGCCGCATTGTGTACTGGAGCAACCGCGGCGGGCAGCGCGATCTGTTCACCGTCGCCGCGGCCGCCGGCAGTCCGGCTGTGCCGCTGACCTCGGACCGCGCCATCGACTGGTCACCCGTATGGTCGCCTGACGGCAAGTTCATCTACTTCTCGAGCGATCGCGGCGCGGCTATGAACTTGTGGCGGATCCCGGTCGACGAATCGAGTGGTCAACCCCGTGGCACCGCGGAGCCAGTGACCGCCGGGGTTCAGGCCTCTGCCGGCCTGCCGAGTCTGTCCAAAGACGGATCGCGGCTCGCGTTCCGCTCCCGCGTCGGGTCCATCAGTCCGGTGGCGATCCCGTTCGATCCCTCCACCCTTCGCGCCGGTACGCCGGTAGTGCTCGACACCCAGAACAACATCCGCGTCCCGAGCGGCGTCTCGCCCGACGGCGCGCAGATCGCGTTCTTCAGCATCGGCGAGCATCAGGAAGACCTGTTCATCGGATCGAAAGACGGACCAATGCGGCGTGTGACAGACGATCCAGCGCGCGACCGTGCGCCGGTGTTCACGCCGGACGGCCGGTCCCTCGTCTTCTATTCGAATCGGGACGGCAAGTGGGGGCCGTGGATCATCGGCGTCGATGGCGGCGGGCTCCGCAAGCTGGCGGAGCCGGAGTTCGGTGCCGTTTATGTCCATGTTTCGCCGAAAGCCGACGCCATCGTGTTCATCAGCGATGCGGGCCGGGGAGTGTTCACCGCGCCGCTGGGGACGGGGACGTCGCCGGTGACGGAACTGGCTGGTACCGAGATCGACGGCAAGTATTTCAGTCCCATGGACTGGTCGCCGGATGGCACGCGGCTGGCGGGCATCCTGAATGCCGAGAGCGGTCGGCCCGCAGGCGTCGCTGTTTACGATCTCGCCAAGCAGAGGACCATGCCGCTCTCAGCCGACGAGACGTATGGCTCCCAATTCCTGGCGGATGGACGCCGAGTGGTGTACTTCACGAAGAATGGTCGAGAGCTCGTCGTACTCGACACGGTGACGCACCAGCGCACGGTCGTCGATGTGCGCCTTCCCGGTCCGTCGTGGAGCGACGTGTTCGCGATCAGCCCCGACAGCCGAACGATCTATTACGGCGCTGTTCGTGCCCAGGCGGATATCTGGATCGTCGAACGGAAGTAGCGACGCGAACAGACGACCGCAGCGGGAACAAGCCGTAGACGCACTACGTCTATACCCGTAGACTGTCTACGACTATGCCCAAATCTCCCGACGACCGCCGCCTCGAGCTCCTCCAGGGCACGCTCGACATGCTCATCCTTCGAACGCTCCAGTGGGGCCCGCGGCACGGCCACGGCATCGGTCAGACGATCCGGGCGCAATCGGACGACCTGCTCAGGGTCGAAACCGGTTCCCTCTACCCGGCGCTGCACCGCCTGGTGAAGCGCGGATGGCTGAAATCCGAGTGGGGCGTGAGCGAGGCCAATCAGCGCGCGAAGTATTACCGGCTGACCGCCACCGGCAAGGCTCAGTTGCTGCGTGAACAGGATCGATGGTCGCAGCTCGTGCACGCGATCGGACGCGTGATGAATCCCGCGCCGGTCAATCCGCCCGCTAAGGACTAGCAATGCGGCCCGACCAGCTCGAGTTCGACGACGAGATCCGCAGCCACATGGCCATCAGTGTGCAGGAGCGGATCGAGCAGGGCGAGGATCCGGAAGCCGCTCGTCTCGCCGCGCTCCGCGAATTCGGCAACGTCACGCTGATGCGGGAGTCGATGCGAGACGTCTGGCGTCCCCGGTGGATCGAACTGGCCGAGCGACTCTGGCAGGACCTGCGGATCGCGTCCCGCTCGCTCATGCGTGCCAAGGGTCTCGCCGTCGCCGTCGCGGTGACGCTCGCGCTTGGCATCGGCGCCAACGCCGCCATGTTCAGCGTCGTCCGTCAGGTCCTCCTGCGGCCGCTCGTCAATCGCGAGGCCGATCGGCTGATCTACATCCGTCAACTTGCGCCCGGCATCGGCGCGGAGAACATCACGTTCTCGGTGCCGGAAGTGCGCGATCTCCGATCACGCGCGACCACTATCAGCGCGTTCGGCGAGTTCTCGACGATCGACTTCCCGATGGTCGGCTTCGGCGAGCCACGGGTCGTGAAGGCGGGCGTCGTCGACGGCTCGTACTTCGACGTCATGGGCTTGCGCCCGGTGATCGGCCGGCTGCTCAACGCGTCAGACGATGGTCCTGATGCCGCCGCCGTGGCGGTCCTGACGCACCGGTTCTGGAGTCATTCGTTGGGCCGCGATCCGGCGGTGGTCGGCAAGACGATCCGCCTGGGCTCGCGCAGCGCCATGGTCGTCGGCGTCCTCGAGCCGTCGGTGCCGTATCCGGCCGACACCGAGATCATCGCGAACATGGTGACGAGCCCGCATCACCTCGGCGCGACCATGGACACGCTGCGCACGCACCGCATGACGGAGCTCTTCGGCCGGCTCGCGCCGGGCGCCACGATCGACCAGGCGCGCGCCGAGCTGACCGCCGCGCACGCGGATCTGGTCCGACTGCATCCCGATGCGTACCTGACGAGCGCGAACATGCAGCTCACCGTCACGCCTCTGCGCGACCAAATCACCGCGCCGGCGCGGACGATCCTGCTCGTACTGCTCGCCGCGGCCGGAGTCGTGTTCGCGATTGCCTGCTCGAATGTCGTGAACCTGATTCTGGCGCGTACCGTGCGGCGCGAGCGGGAACTCATCGTGCGCGCGGCGCTTGGCGCAAGCACCGGCGCGCTCCGGCGGACGCTCCTCGCCGAAAGCCTCCTGCTCTGTGGCGCCGGCGCGGTCCTGGGCGTGCTGCTGGCGCGCCCGCTCGTGACCGTGCTCAGCCAGTTCGCGTCGCGGTTTTCGGTGCTGGCCAACGACGTGGCCGTCGATGCGACTCTGCTCTGGGTCGGCGCCGGGCTGGCGATCGTCGCGGCCGTCGTGCTCGCGTACGTCCCACGGCTTCCCGCCTCCGTTCCCGCCACTTCGTGGCTTCGGCGGGCAAGCCGCGGAGATGGTCACAGCGGCATGACCGGACCAAGTCTGGCGAACGGCGGCGTACGGATCACGCCAGCCACGAACCGGCGCCTGCGCGCCTTTGCCATCACCCAGATCGCGCTCTCGTTCGTGCTCGTCGCCGCCGCGGGCATGCTCGTCGCCGCGCTTGTGTCGCTCCAGCGCGTACAGACCGGCTTTGAGATGCGCCAGGTGCTCGCGCTCGACGTGCCGCTGTCGATCGAGGCCGCGGGTCCGGAGACGATCACGTTCCTGCAGGAAGCGACCCGGCGTGTCGACGAGCTGCCAGGCGTCGAGCACGTCTCGGTCGGGAACTTCGTGCCGTGGCGCGATGCCGGCACCTTTGGCGCGGGCGTCCGGTTCCTCGTCGAGGGCTACACGCCGGCCGAGGGCGAGGACAATCCCCTGGCGCGCTTTCGAATCGTCGGACCGGGCTATTTCGCGACTCTCGGCGTGCCGATGATCGCCGGCCGCGATTTCACGGACGCGGATCGCAGCGACGGCGCGCTCGTCGTGATCGTGAGCCAGAGCCTCGCGCAGCGGATGTTCCCCAGCGGCGACGCGTTGAATCGCCGCTTCTGGTGGACCGATGCCTATTTTGGCAAGGCCCTGCCGCGCCGCATCGTCGGCATCGTGGCGAGCGTGGACGACGAAAGCGTCGTCCCGGGCGCGCCGATGACGGTGTATCAACCGCTCCGCCAGATGCCGTTCGCCAATCGCATGTTCGTGCAGACGGCGGGGGATCCGTACTCGGTCGTCGAGCCGGTGAGGCGGATCATTCACGAGATGTCCGCCGATCAGCCCGTGGAGCGGGCGGCCACGCTCGAAGACGTCCGGTCCCAGGTGCTGACGCCGGATCGGCTCAACGCGTTCGTGCTGTCGGGGTTTGGCGGAGTGGCGCTGCTCATCGCGGTCGTGGGCATCGCGGGCGTGCTGGCGTTCTCGGTGAGCGCGCGCACGCCGGAGTTCGGGCTGCGGCTCGCCATGGGGTCGACGCGACGTCACCTGCTCGCGCGCGTGCTGTCGGAGGGCGCGACGATCGCGGCCATTGGCGTGGCCGTCGGCGCCATGACCGGGTACGCGCTCGCTGGCGTCGCCGCGAGCTATTTCGGGAACATCCGGCTTCCGGGCGCTCTGCCCGTGGTCGGCGCGGCAGTCGTGCTCATGAGCGCCGCCGTCGTGGCGTCGCTGATGCCGGCCGGTCGCGCGTCACGCGTCGACGTCGTCCAGGCGCTGCGGACGGAGTAGTCCCGACTTCGCTCGCCTGCGGCGAGCTTCGTCGAGGCAAGCAAGATCAGACAGACAAGTGAGATCAGATATGGCAGAAACACACGCGTCGGCTCCTCGCAAACCGATCCGCCTCTGGCCCGGCGTCGTCCTTGTTGTGCTCCAGTGGCTGGCGATTCTCGGCGTCCCGCGGGTAGTGCCGGATGCCGGAGCCCTGGGGATGATGGGCGCCGTTCTTTGCGCCGTGCTCGTGCTGCTCTGGTGGGTGTTCTTCAGCCGGGCGCCCTGGTCCGAGCGCCTGGGCGCGATCGCCCTGATGGTGATCGCGGTCCTGCTGACCAGCCGCCTCGTTCATCTGTCGATCTCCAACGCGGCGATGGGAATGATGCCCTACATCCTATCCATTCCCCTCCTCAGCCTCGCGTTAGTCGGCGCGGTGGCCGCGACCCGGAATCTGTCCACCGGACGTCGTCGCCTGGCGACGGCTGCCGCGATTCTGCTGTCGGGTTTTCCATTGATGCTCCTGCGCACGGGCGGGATGAGCGGCGGCGGGGGGTCGGACTTTCACTGGCGCTGGACGCCGACGCCGGAGGAGCGCCTGCTCGCGCAAGGCGATGACGAGGTCCTTGGGCCGCCGCCGGGCACGTCGCCTGCGCCCGCGCCGGGAACGCCAACTCCGTCGGGTGTGCCGGCCGCAGGCGAACCGGCGAAGAAGCCTGAGCCGGCGCCATCATCGGCGCCGCCCTCGCCGGCCGTGGCTACGCATACGGACCCGGCATTCGACTGGCCCGGGTTCCGCGGTCCGCAACGCGACGCCATCGTGCGTGGCGTGCGAATCGAGACCGACTGGTCGCGCATGCCGCCGGTCGAGTTCTGGCGGCGGCCCATCGGACCGGGCTGGTCGTCGTTCGCCGTTCGCGGCAACCTTTTCTATACGCAGGAGCAGCGCGGAGAAGACGAGATCGTCTCCTGTTACAACCTCACCACCGGCAAGCCGGTGTGGCGCCATCGTGACGCGGCTCGATTCTACGAGTCGAACGGGGGGCCTGGTCCGCGCGGCACGCCAACGCTCGTCAACGGCCGCGTCTACTCGCATGGCGCGACCGGGATCGTCAACGCGCTCGACGCGAGCACCGGCGCCGTCGTGTGGTCGCGCAACTCGTCCACGGACACCGGTTCGAAAATGCCGGGCTGGGGTTTCGCGAGCTCGCCGCTCGTCGTGAACGATCTCGTCGTCGTGGCCTCGTCGGGCCGGTTGATCGCGTATGAGGCCGCCACCGGCAAGCCACGCTGGCAGGGTCCCGCAAAAGCCGGCGGCTACGCCTCGCCGCAGCTCGCGACGATCGCGGGCGTGCCGCAAATCCTGCTGCTCACGGGCGCCGGAATAATCAGCGTGTCACCTGACGATGGCACGATGCTCTGGCAGAACGAATGGGAAGGCGTGCCCATTCTGCAGCCTGCCCAAATCGAGGACGGCGACCTCTTGATCACGTCGGGCGACATGATGGGCGGGATGGGCATGCGGCGGATTTCAGTGACGCACGGCGCGTCCGGCTGGAAGGTCGAAGAGCGCTGGACCTCACGCGGCCTCAAGCCGTACTACAGCGATCTGGTCGTCCACAAGGGCTACGCGTTCGGCTTCGACGGCAACATCCTCGCGTGCATCGATCTCCAGGATGGCCAGAGAAAGTGGAAGGGCGGGCGTTACGGCCAGGGCCAGCTCGTCCTGCTGCGTGACCAGGACCTGCTCATGGTGCTCTCGGAAGAAGGCGAGCTGGCGCTGGTCAAGGCGACGCCGGATCAGTTCACGGAGGTCGCGAAGGTTCCGGCGATCGAAGGCAAGACCTGGAACCATCCCGTCTTCGTCGGCGACATGCTGCTCGTGCGCAACGGCGAGGAGATGGCCGCGTTCAAGTTCTTCCTCGCGAACCGCTGAACGGAATTGATTGATCGATCTATCGATCCATCGATCTATTGAAGGGGTGAAGAGGTTCCGGCTCGCGGTTCCGGGCGGTACACTTCAGTCGCCGTGCCTCCCGACACCCCCGCCGCCGGCCATCCCGAGTTCCCCGGCTACCGTGTCGAGCGGGAGCTCGGCAGCGGCGGCATGGCGACGGTCTACGTCGCCGAGGATCTGAAGCATCGCCGCCGCGTCGCCGTGAAAGTCATCAAGCCGGAGGTCGCGCAATCGATCGGCGGCGACAGGTTTCTCAGAGAAATCGAGGTCACCGCCGGTCTCAGTCACCCCAACATCCTCCCGCTCTTCGACTCGGGCCTGGCCGATGGGCGGCTCTACTACGTCATGCCGCTGGTCGCCGGCGAAACGCTGCGTGCGCGTCTCGCGCGCGAGAGGCAGCTGTCGATCGAGGAGGCGGTGCGGCTGACGAGAGAAATGGCGAGCGCGCTCACGTACGCACATCAACAGGGCACGGTGCATCGCGACATCAAGCCCGAGAACATCCTGCTCAGCGCGGGCATCGCGCTTCTGGCCGATTTCGGGATCGCGCACTCGATTCATGCGGCCGCCGACAGCGATCAGACGATCGCCGCGACGCGCGTCGGGTCCCTGCTCGGCACGCCGGGGTACATGAGCCCGGAACAGATCACGGGCGCGTTCGTTGACGCGCGGTCCGACGTGTACGCGCTGGCCTGCGTGCTCTTCGAGATGCTGGCGGGTCAGCCGCCGTTCGTCGCCGCCTCGGCCGACGCGTTGTTCGGCATGCACCTGTCCGCTTCGCCGCGATCCGTCATGGACCTTCGTCCGGCGGTGCCCCCGGCCCTGGCGGAAGCCGTTGCGCGAGCGCTCGCGAAAGCCCCCGCCGATCGGTTCGACACGGCAGCTGGGTTCTCGGACGCGATCGCGGCGGCGGTTGCTGGCCCGGCCACTCCAGCCGCGGCCGGCCTCCAGACGACGCGTTCGCACAACCTGCCGCGCCTGCGGACGCACTTCATCGGCCGCGAGCGGGAGCTCGCCGAGTGCGCGCGCCTGCTCGACGCCGCGCCGCTCCTGACGATCACCGGCATCGGCGGGGGCGGCAAGACGCGACTGGCGCTGCAGCTGGCCGAGCGTCTCCTTGGCCGGTTTCCCGATGGGGTGTGGTTCGTCGATCTCGCGCCGCTCACCGACGGCGATCGAGTGACGGCGGCGCTCGCCGCCGCGATGGGTGTGCGCGAGATCGCCGGCGAGGAGCCCGTCGACACCATCAAGGCGGCCCTGCAAGCCAAGCGCGTCCTCGTGGTCCTCGACAACTGCGAGCACGTCCTGAGCGCGGCCGCCACGCTCGCCAATCATTTGTTGTCCGTCGAGGACGTCCGTCTCCTCGCCACCAGCCGCGAAGGCATCGGGATCGAAGGCGAGCGTCTCTTTGCGCTCCGCTCCCTCGGGGTCCCGCCGCCGCACGCTTCAGGGAACGTCGACGACCTGCGTGAGGTGGACGCGGTGAAGCTGTTCGTCGATCGCGCCCAGCTCGCCGTGCATGATTTCGCGCTCACCGGCACGAACGCCGCGGCGGTCGCCGACATCTGCCGCCGGCTCGACGGCATTCCGCTCGCGATCGAGCTGGCCGCGGCCCGCGTCCGCGTCCTTCCCGCCGAGCAGATTCGGGCGAAGCTCGATGATCGCTTCAAGCTGCTCACTGGCGGCAGCAAGGTGGCCCTCGCGCGGCATCAGACACTTCGGGCAACGCTTCAGTGGAGCTACGACCTGCTGACGCCTGGAGAGCGTCAGCTGCTCAGCGCGCTGTCCGTCTTCGCCGGCGGCTGGACGCTGCCACACGCGGCACACGTGTGGTCGGACAGCGGCGACGAATTCGAGACACTGGAGCTGCTCGGCCGGCTCATCGAAAAGTCGCTCGTCGTGCTCGATCGCGATCGCGCAGGCGAGCCGCGCTACGGGCTGCTCGAGACTGTCCGGCAATACGCGAGGGATGGCTTGAACGACGCCGGAGAAGCCGCGGCCGCCAGATCCCGGCATGCCCTGGCATTCATGGATCTCGCGCGGCGCGGCTATGTCGAGCGGTTCGAGCGGGAACAACACTGGACGGCGCTCCTCGACACCGAGCACGACAACCTTCGCGCGGCGCTCGAGTTCCTCCGCGAAGCGAATGCCGAACAGTATCTGGAGCTCGCCGGCGCGCTCGCCTGGTTCTGGCAGGCCCGCTCACATCTCACCGAGGGCCGCGAGCACCTGTCGGCCGCGCTCGCTGGCTCGCCGGTGGAACCGCCCCGCCCCGCGAGAGCTCAAGCGTTGTGGGGCGCGGCCCGAATCATCGCGTGGCAGGGTTCGGCGGCCGCCGGACGACCGATGATGGAGCAGGCGCTCCAGATCTGGCGCCACCTCGAGAACCTTCCGGAGGTGGCGCTTGCGCTCGAGGGAATCGGGTGGATGGAGTTCATTGGCGGAGAGGACGAGACCGCGTTGAAGACCTTCCAGGAAAGCCTACGCATTCAGCGGGAGCACGGCGACCCGTTCTTGATCAACCGGGCGATGGTCGCGGTCGCGCAGGTGCTGGTCGCGCTCTTCCGCGCCGATGAAGCCAGGCCCATGGCCCGCGAGATCATCGCGTTTTCACACGCCAGGGGTGATCGCAACAACGAACACTTCGGCTGGCACTTCCTCGCGGACTGCGCGCTCATTGACGGCAAGTGTTCAGAGAGCCTCGAGCTGTACCGGGAGAGTCTGCGGCACGCGCAGGCGATCGGCGACCGGCTCGAGATGAGCTTCGAAGTCCAGGGCGTGGCGATGTCTCTCGCAGGGCTCGGCCGGCACGATGAGGCGCTCCGGCTCGCTGCCGCGGCCAAAGCGGAGTGGGTACGGCTCGGCGTGGATCTTCACCTGCGGTTCTGGGACGCGCTGCTCGAGAGGTACATCGGCGGGGCCCGGCGTGCGGTCGGTGAGGAGGCGGCCCGACGCGTGGAAGAAGGACCGGCCATTCCGTTCGAGGAGGCGATGGCGACGGCGCTCGCCCCCGCTACCGGCTCGGTGTCTGAGTGCTAAGCTGCGTTGGCACACCTTGAAGACGTCCAGCGAGCTCAATGTCTGTTCTTCCGACAGAACCCATCGGCAGCATTCCGAGGCCTCCGCACTTGATCGAGGCCATCGCGGCAGCGGGCGGCACGAGCACCTGCGACGACTGCGGGTTCTCGCCGTTCTGCGACGACACGACAACGAGCCGGACGACGGCGTTCGCAAAGATCCGCGCCCGGGTCGAAGGCACCGCACTGGCCGGCGAGCGACTCATGGGGCGATAGTGGCGTCGCACAACGAGGAGGACGATCAGCTCCGCGCCG
The DNA here is from genome assembly GCA_035633215.1 of Vicinamibacterales bacterium. GTDB lineage: Bacteria > Acidobacteriota > Vicinamibacteria > Vicinamibacterales > SCN-69-37 > DASQFI01. The sequence continues at coordinate 180,255 of DASQFI010000010.1, forward strand.
TTGCCCTGCAGAATGCGCAGAGCATTCTCCTCGCGCGCAGGCGAGCCGAAGACGAGCTGCGGAAGCAGTCGGAGTGGCTGCGGATTACGCTGGCTAGCATTGGCGATGCCGTGATCAGCACCGATGCCGAGGGCCACGTGACGTTCATGAACGTCGTGGCCGAGGCGTTGACGGGTTGGTCTCAAGCCGACGCTCTGGGACGCCCGCTGGTGGACGTCTTCCGGATCGTTCACGAACGCACCCGCCAACCGGTCGAGAATCCCGCCCTGGAGGCCCTGCGGGCCCGCACCGTCGTCAGGCTGGCGAATCACACGATCCTGATCTCCCGCGACGGGAGAGAAGTTCTGATCGACGACAGCGCCGGTCCCATCAGGGACGATTCCGGATCGACGGTCGGCGCGATTCTCGTCTTTCGCGACGTATCCGAGCGTAAGGACACCGAGCTGGCCCGGGCCCATCTGGCGGCCATCATCGAATCGTCCGAAGACGCCATTGTCAGCAAGACGCTCGAGGGCATCATCCTGTCGTGGAACGCAGGCGCTGAACGGCTGTTCGGCTATCCATCTGAAGAGGCGATCGGGCGGCCGATCACGCTCGTGATTCCGGCGGACCGTCTCGACGAGGAGCATGAGATCGTGGCGCGGATTGCCCGGGGCGAACGCATCGAGCACTTCGAGACCGTCCGCGTCGCCAAGGATGGCCGCCGCATCGAAATCTCTCTCACCGTGTCCCCGATCCGTGATGCCGACGGCGTAGTCATCGGCGCCTCCAAGATCGCCCGCGACATCACCGATCGAAGAAACGCCGAGCGCGCGCTTCGAGAGGTGGACACTCAAAAGGACCGGTTCATTGCGCTGCTGGCACACGAGCTGCGCAATCCGCTTGCCCCATTGACTAACGCGCTGCAGGTGATGAGACTGGCGGCCGACGACGCGTCGGCCGTGGCCGGGGCCCGCGATGTGATGGAGCGGCAGCTGTCGCACCTGGTCCGTCTCATCGACGACCTGCTCGACATCTCGCGGATCGGCCAGAACAAGCTGGAGCTTCGACGAAGCCGCGTGCTCCTGGCGGATGTGGTTCGGAGCGCCGTCGAAACGGCCCGTCCGTTGATGGATGGCGCTGGGCACTTGTTGACCGTCTCGCTTCCGGCTGAGCCGATCCATCTGGACGCCGACCTCACCCGGCTCTCTCAGGTGTTTGGCAACCTGTTGACCAACAGCGCGAAGTACACAGAGCGCGGCGGGCGAATCGTGCTCGCGGCCGACCGTCAGGGCAACGACGTTCTCGTGTCCGTGCGAGACAACGGAATAGGCATACCGGCGGACGCGCGGCTTCGCATCTTCGACATGTTCTCTCAGCTCGATCGCCGCGTCGAACGGACGAGAGGGGGCCTCGGGATCGGACTGGCGCTGGTCAAGGGTCTGGTCGAAATGCATGGAGGCACCGTCACCGCCGAGAGTGAGGGTTCGGGAAAGGGCAGTACCTTCACGGTCAAACTGCCGGCGATCGCTACCCCGAGTGGAACGTCAGCCGGCGGCTCATCCGAGAGCGCACCGCGTGCCAACGGACCTCGACGACGGATCCTTGTCGTCGACGACAATCGAGACGCGGCCGATTCCATGGCGTCGATGCTCGAGCTCATGGGAAACGAAGTGCGGACGGCCTATAGCGGCGCCGAAGCGCTCCGAACGGCTGAGGCGTTTCAGCCCAAACTGATCTTCATGGATGTCGGGATGCCCGACCTCAATGGCTACGATACGACCCAGCGAATCCGCGAGCAGTCTTGGGGACGCGGAATGGTCATCATTGCGCTGACGGGTTGGGGGCAGGAGCGGGACCGCGTCCGCTCGAGAGACGCCGGGTGCGACGGTCACCTGGTCAAGCCCGTCAATGTGCTGGAGCTCGAGCAGTCGCTCCGGCAAGCCGAGGAGAGCGGACGGAACTAGGAAGCAGTAACCTTCGGCGTATACTTCGGCCTCCCAAACGGTCTCCCGGGAGAATCCGAGGTACGCCATGACTCTGATCGTTGGCGCCACTGGCACGCTTGGCGGCGAAATCTGCCGTCTGCTGACGGAACGAAAGAAGGCGGTTCGGGCGCTCGTCCGCGCAACGTCGAATGCCGAAAAGGTCGCAGGCCTGAAGAACCTGGGCGTCGAGATCGTGCAGGGTGATCTGAAGGATCGGCCGTCACTGGAAGCCGCCTGTCGCGGTGTAAGCGCGGTCGTGACGACCGCTTCGTCGACACACTCACGCCAGGAAGGCGATTCGATTGAGAGCGTCGATCGGCAGGGCCAGCTGGATCTGATCGACGCCGCCGAACGCGCCGGCGTCGCGCGCTTCGTCCTGATCTCCTTTCCGGAGAGCGATCCGGACTTTCCGCTTCAAGCGGCGAAACGTGCCGTGGAGAACCGGCTGCGAAGCAGCCGCATGACCTACACGATCCTGCAGCCGACATTTTTCACGGAGATTTGGCTGAGCCCGGCTCTGGGCTTCGACCCGGCGAACGGCACGGCGCAGATCTACGGCAGCGGCCAGAACAAGATCAGCTGGATCTCGTTCCAGGACGTCGCCAGGTTCGCCGTGGAGGCGATCGACAATCCCACCGCCACGAATGCGACGATCGAACTCGGCGGTCCGGACGCGTTGAGCCCGCTCGAAGTCGTGCGCCTGGTCGAGCAGACGCTGGGCAGGACGGTTGCCGTGCAGCACGTCCACGAAGACGCGCTCCGGGCGCAGCACAGCCAGGCCGCCGATTCGTTGCAGCAGTCGTTTGCCGGACTGATGCTCTACTACGCCCACGGCGACGTCATCGACATGACGCAGACGCTCCGGGCCCTTCCCGTCGGAGACTTGCGGTCGGTTCGCGGACATTTCCAGGCACACGCCTGAAACGACGTTCGGAGGAGGCATGAGAACGAAGGTCCTGGCGGTTCTCGCAGCGATCGCGGGGCTCGCTGTTCTCCCGGCGCCAGCCGGACGCGACGTCACGTTCGCTCAGGGTGGACAGGCGCCCGGGCGCTCCATCGGCACGATCTCGACGCGCGGGGATCTGATCGTCCTCGAGTTGAACGAAGACGCCCTCGGCAGAGCGAACATGTTCGACCTCGAGAAACGGACCGTTCGCTTCGCGGCCGTCGCCGGGGGCTACCGAGCTGAAACAGCCGCGCTGCGATGGGATCCGGAATTCGGCGCCGAGATGACCGGGGCGCAGGTGTCGCTCAAAAACTTCGTGTTTCCGTTTTCCGGTCGGAACTGGGACTCGTTCTCGGTTGGCACCACCGGATCGATCGCGTTTTCAGCACCGCCTCCCGCCACGCCGCCCGGCGGCCGCGGTGCGGGCGCGGCCGGAGCCCAGCAGGGCGGGGCAGTCGGTGCCGGTGGCGGGCGCGGCGGCGGCGTCACGATTGGCCGTTTCGATCAACTGCAGGAAGCGGCTCGCACGCTCGTCAACGCACAGCCCGCAATCTGTGTCTTCATGAAGCCGCGCATGTCCGGCACGCGGTACGTGAAGGAACTGTCGGACCGCGCCGTGATCACCTGGAACCTGACCGAGCCGGCCGCCGGCATCCAGGACTTCACGTGGGTGCCGACGGTCAACCGCTTTCAAGCGGTGCTCTTCAAGGACGGCGCGATTGAGATGTCATACGAGCAACTGGCCGCACGCGACGCCATCGTCGGCATCTATCCGCTCGTGAATGCGGGCATCGAGAACGAGAAGCCGATTGCATCGTTGAAGGACGGAGCGGATCCGGCGCTTCCCGCGCACCTCGACGTGACGAACGTGCGTCTGGCGGCGGTCGGCGGCCTCTATCTCAAGGTCACGTTCGAAACGCGCGGGCCGGCTCTCGCCGAAGGAGATGCCGCGATCAGCGGCGTCACGTATCACGTCACGCTCAACAAAGACCTCCTCTGGACGATTCGCGGCGCGATCGCGGGCGGGCGCGGCGGTCGTGGCGGCGGTGGAAACACGCCGCGGTACGTGGCATCCGGCACCGGCGTGTCTCCGGCGGTCACCGTCAAAGGCAACACCGTCTCGATTCAGGGCATCCTGCCTCCGGGATTCAAGGCCGGTGACAAGCTCATGGTCTCCGCGGAGATTTCGCGAGAGCCGTCAGGCGGCGCCGCGGACACCATCGCCGCTCAGTCGGTGTCGTTTTCAGGGCTGCCCAGTCCTGAACAGGATCTGTCGTCGCTGACGGCGCAGACGGGCTCGTTCGCGACGATCTTCGAGTCGTTTCATTATCTGAAGCTGCCGAATCCTCGCGATCTGACGTGTACGGTGATCAAAGCCCTCGGCGACCACTTCGACTTCCTCGCGTATTACTCGGACTTCCGCGTGGACAATCAGGAAGCCGGCACGCCCAGCACGGGTCCTCTCGGCGGCGGGCCGAATGGCGGCGCGGTCACGGGTATCGGCGTCCCGCAGCGAGCACTCGACAGCTACTGCACGGCCGGGCGATTTCAGTGGCAGTTCGTGCAGCCGGTGTACGCCGGATCGAACCAGATGCAGGAGCGGCCGCCTGACGGCATCACCGACACGAGCCCGCGGAACATCATTTCTTATACATATCAGATCGGCGAGCGCACGCCCGATCGGCGGTTGCTGCCGTACAACTACGGCATCTCGCAAATCGCCCACGAGATGGGGCACCGCTGGAGCGCCTTCGTCTCCGCCAGGATCGGGACCGAGACGATCCCCCTCGGGCCCACGCACTGGGCGCGCGGTCTGCACGCGCCGGTCGCATTTCCGTTTCAGCGGCCAAGCGAAGCCTCCGCCATGGGCGGCGGTGTGTGGCAGGACAATTTCGACGGCACTTTCACGCAGCTCGACGACGACTACTACGTGCCGGCGACCGGATGGTCGTATCTCGACCTCTATCTCATGGGGTTGATCAGCGCCTCCGAAGTCCCCGACTTCTTCATCCTTCGCAACCTCGTTGCCGCCGGCAAAGATGCCAACGGGCGTCCGATCTTCAAGGCCGATCGCACCAAGGTCACGATCACGGACGTCATCGCCGTGGAGGGGCCGCGCCTCCCGGACGTCGACAAGGCGCAGAAGGAGTTCAACACCGGGATCGTCGTCATCGTCGAGCGCGGGAAACAGCCGAGCCAGGAGATGATCGATCGCGCCAACGGCATTCGCGTCGCGTGGATCGATTACTTCCGGACGACCACCGGCCACCGGGCCTCGATGACGACGATGATTCCGAAATAGGCTCCGATCCACGCATCCTGCTATCCTCTCCCCGGGAGTCTCCCCATGGACCTGCTGCACCTCGAACACTTCCTGGCGGTTGTCGATGAAGGCACGTTCACCCGGGCGGCCGAGCGGATGAATCGCACGCAGCCGGCCATCAGTCAGAGCGTCCGGCGCCTCGAGGAGGAGGTTGGCGCGCCCCTCTTCGCGCGGGACGTGCACGACGTGACGCTGACCGAAGTTGGACGCGTGCTCGCCGAATCCGCGCGCAAATTGCTCGCGATGCGCGACGACGCCCTGCGGCAGGTGTCCGAGCTTCGGACGCTCAAGGCCGGGCGGCTGACGGTCGCCGCGCACGAAGCCGCGGCCGTGTACCTCCTCACGGCGCCGCTCAGAAACTACCTGAACAAGTTTCCGGACATCAAAGTCGGCATCCAGCGCAGCCGGCTGGCGGAGATTCCACGCCAGGTGATGGACCGCGAGGTGGATCTCGGCTTCGTCAAGGACGAGCCCACGTTCCATGAGCTGCACTGGGTCGAAGTGCATTCGGACCAGATGGTGCTCGTCGCCGCGCCGAGCCACCCGCTCGCGGCCCAGCCGATCGTGTCGATTCGCGATCTCGGATCGCAGCAGTTCGTCATCCACCACGGCTGCACGGCGACCACGGCTCGCATCCTGCAACTGTTCGAGCAGCACCAGACGCGCTGTCGTGTCGTCGCGGAGCTGTGGAATTTCGAGAACGTGAAGAGTTTCGTCCGCGAGGAAGTCGGACTCGCGATCGTGCCGGGCATCACGGTGCGGCGCGAGCTGGCCGATGGCACGCTCGTGCGCGTCCCGCTGAGCGAGCTGTCGATGCCGCGGCGGACGCTGATGATCTACCGGGACCAGGGCTACGTGTCGGATTCGGCGAGCGAGCTCATCAAGCTCGTGCGCTCCTTCAACTGGGACCACGAGCCGATCGCCGCCGGCGCACCCACGGCGACCGCACCCACGCCGACGCCACCGGCCAGCCGGAAGGGCGCGATCCGGACGCCCGCGACGGGACGGCCCGCCAAGGGATGGCACTGACAGAACTTCGAACTGAGAACTTCGAAACTGAAGACCCGACAGGTCAACCTCGCCGTCGATCCCGCGGGGTTTGGGACGAACGGCCTTATACCGGCATCACCGGATCTAATTGGCCGTACCGAACCACAGATCTATAGGCTACCTGTGGGGAGTGTCATATGACCCGGCTCGGGATAACTGCGCTCGTAGCGTTCCTCGTCTCTCTTGCGCCCGCCCTGGCGACCGCCCAGGTGCGCACCACCGGTCAAGTCGTCGGCGTCGTCAAAGACGCGTCCGGCGCGGTGATCGTCAAAGCCGACCTCGTGCTGATCGACACGACAACGGGCCTCACGTACGAGGCCAAGAGCAGTGACGACGGCGGGTTCGTGTTTCCGAATCTTCAACCCGGCACGTACACCCTCACGGCGACCGCCGGCGGCTTCCGGCCGCTGACGCTGCAGCAGATCGTGGTGCAGACCTCCCGCACCGCGGAAATCGTCGTCCAGTTCCAGGTGGCCGGCGTCGCGGAACAGATCAACGTCGAAGGCCGGACGTCGGTGGTCGAGACCAAGTCCTCGACGGTCTCGAACACCGTGACGAACGAGCAGATTGCCAAGCTGCCGATGAGCGGCCGCAACATCCTGGATTTCGCGCTGCTCGTGCCGGGCGCCACGCAGAGCACGGGCGGCCGCGACAGCCACTTCAATGGTCTGCCCGGCGGCGCGATCAATATCTCGCTCGACGGCATCAACAACAACTCCGCGCGCTTCCGCAGCGGCGGCACGAGCATGTTCGTGTTCGCGCCCGTCCGGCTCGGCGCGATCGAAGAGGTGACCGTGTCCACCTCGGGCCTCAGCGCCGAGGCCGGGGCCGAAGGCGCCATGCAGATCCAGTTCGTCACCAAGCGCGGCTCCAACACGCTGCGTGGACAGGTGTTCGATCAGTACCGGAGCGACAAGCTCAATGCGAATAGCTGGGTGAACCAGATCCGTGGCATCCAGAAGACCAAGCTGCGCCAGCACGAGTACGGCGCCAACGTCGGCGGCCCGATTATCAAGGGCAAGCTGTTCTTCTTCGGAAACTTCGAGCAGATCTACTCGCCGAGTGAGGCGACGCGGACGCGCCGGGTGCTCACGCCCGAGGCGCAGCAGGGCATCTTCCGCTACAACGGGAGCGACAACGTCGAGCGGACCTCCAACCTCCTCGACATCGCCGCGGCCAACGGTTTCTCGCGCACGATCGATCCGTTCATCGCCTCGCAGCTGCAGATCGTCAACAACGCGATCGCCGGCGGCAACCTCGTCTCGACGAACCTGTTCCAGAACACGTTCAGCTACATCGAAGAGAACACGCCGAATACGAACATCTATCCGACGACCCGCGTCGACTATCAGGCGTCGCCGTCGCTCGCCATCCGCGGCGTGCTGAACCTGCACTGGCGCGATCTGCCGACGCAGACGCGATACCTCGGCCTGCCGAAAGTGAGCGAAGGCTTCACCTCGACGTACTACATTCTCTCGACCGGGGCCGACTGGACGGTCACGCAGAACCTGTTCAGTCAGACGAGCTTCGGCGTGCAGAGCAATTTCGAGGAATTCCGGCCCGGGAACACCCTCGCCATCTACGAACCACAGGGCGGACGCCGGGTCCAGTTCCCGCTCAGCCTGGACTCGCCGCAGATCACCGGCGACCAGATGCCGATTCCGCGCAACAATCCGGTCTACAACATCTCGAACACGCTGACCTACATTCACGGCACGCACACCTACACGTTCGGCGGCACGTTCCGGCGCACGACGATGTACGAGTCGATTGGCGGCGCGCCATTTCAGGTCAACCTCGGCGTCGCGGCCGGCGATCCGGTGTCGGGGGTTTTCAACACGACCACGATGCCGGGCGTCCGCAATGAGGATCTCGCCACGATTCGATCCCTCTACGCGTTTCTCACCGGGCGCATCAGCTCCGCGAGCGGGTCGAACGCTCTCGACGAGAACACCAGGCTGTACGGCTTGAACCCGGCGTTCCGGCGTGAAGCGCACAACGTCGGCGGTGTCTTCGCGCAGGATCAGTGGCGCGTGTCGCCGAACCTCACCCTGAACTACGGCTTGCGCTGGGAGTTCAGCGGGGCGGCGACCAACCCCAACGAGGTCTACAGCAGTCCGACGCCCGCCGATCTGCTGGGGCCGTCGACGGCGCCGTTCCAGCCGGGGACGCTCAACGGCGTGCTCAACCCGCAGGTCCTGCTGCAGCCCAAGCCGTACAAAGCGGATCTCGTGAATCCTGCGCCCAACGTCGGCCTCGTCTGGAATGCCGGCGAGGCCGACGGGTTCCTCGGCAAGCTGTTCGGGCGCGCCGTCTACCGTGCGTCGTTTGGCGTGAACTACTACGACGAGGGGCTGATCAACTTCCAGACCGCGGCGGGCAACGGGCCGGGCCTGTTGCAGACGTTGACGCTCAACCCGGGGATGCCGGGGTTCGCGCCCGGCGGGCTCACGCTGCAGTCGACGCTGCCCCCGTTTTCGGTGAACCCCACGGAGTTCACGTTCCCGGTCGCGCAGTCGCTCTTCACGTTCTCGCGCGGCCACTCCTCGATCGATCCCGACATCCGGACGCCGTACGTCGCCAACTGGTCGTTCGGCTACCAGCGCGAGCTCTGGCGGAACGCGGCGATCGAGATCCGCTACGTCGGCAACCGCGGCCACAACCTGTGGCGCGCGTACGACTTCAACGAGGTGAACATCTTCGAGAACGGCTTCGTGCAGGAGTTCAAGAACGCGCAGCAGAACCTGGCGATCAACGTCGCGAACGGCCGGACGGGATTCGCGAACAACAGCCTGCCAGGTCAGGTGTCGCTGCCGATCTTCGAAGCGGCGTTCGGTCCACGTGGCTCGCAACCCGCGTTGGCTGCCAACAGCGGATTCACGAGCGGCACGTTCATCACGCAGCTTCAGCAGGGACAGGCGGGCGCGCTCGCGAACACGCTCGCCGGCACGAACCTGTACCTCTGCCGGCTGGTGGGCAACGGACTTCCGGCGTGCGACACACTCGGCTACAACGCGGCGGGCGCGCGGCCGATCAACTTCTTCCAGGCCAACCCGTTCGCGGCCGGCAATGCGGTCCGGCTCCTGACGGACGAAGCGCGATCGAAATACGACTCACTGCAGCTCCAGTTCCGCCAGCGGTACCACAACGGGCTGAGTCTCACGGCCAACTACACGTACGGCAAGGCTCGGACCGATCGCTATGCCGACTCCGCGTCAGGCCAGGCCGACTATCGCACGCTCCGTGACAAGACTCTGGACTGGGGGCCGGACGTGTACGACCTCCGGCATGTGTTCCAGAGCTACTGGACGTACGAGCTGCCGATCGGCCGCAACCGGCGCGTGGGGATCGAGAACCCCGTGGTGAACTACATCGCCGGCGGGTGGGCGGTGAACGGCATCCTGCGTCTGCAGACGGGCCGCCCGTTCCTGCTCACGAGCGGACGTTCGACCGTCAACCAGCGCGACGCGGGCGTCGTCCTGAACGGCATCACCGCCAAGGAACTGCAGGACATGGTGACGGTCCGGCCGGGGCCGAACGGCAACGTGTACGTGTTCCCCGAGTCGCTCATCGGCACCGACGGCCGCGCCAATCCTGAATTCCTGGCGCCGCCGACGACGCCGGGTGAGTTCGGAGAGTTCATCTATCTCTATGCTCCGGGGCTCTGGAACGTGGACATCGGATTGGCCAAGCAGTTCGATTTCACGTCCAGCAAGCGCCTGAACTTCGAGATTCTGTTCATCAACGCCTTCAACCATCGGAATACGACGGTGGGCGGAACCGGCGGCGCGAACACCAGCATCACCTCCGATACGTTCGGCCAGACCACCGGCACAGCGCTCAACCCGAGGAACATCCAGTTGAGATTGCAGCTCAACTGGTAGGTGACGACGGCTGGGGAGAGACCAAGGACGGTCTCTCCCTGGCCCATTCACGCGCGCCCGGCTTGCACGGGCTAAACTTTGTAATGTAAAGTTATTGGCGTCAGACCCAACCCGTGAGCCTGCTGCAGGATCTCCGCTTCGCTATCCGCCTGCTCGTCCGGGACCGCGGGTTTACAACGGTCGCGACGGTGGCCCTTGCGCTCGGCATCGGCCTGAACGCCGCGATGTTCACGCTGGTCAACGCGATCCTCATTCGCGGCCTGCCCTTCGACGATCCCGATCGCTTGATGTACCTTGGCGGGCGCGACCTCGAGCGCGGCGGGCTCGCGGGCGTCTCGTGGCTCGACTTCCAGTCATGGCGGGACTCGCAGACGAGCTTCATCGATCTCGCGGCCTGGTCGATCGGCGCGATGAACGTCGCCGACGAAACCCAGCCGCCCGAGCGGTACGACGGCGTGTATTTCTCGGCGAACGCGTTCAAGGTGATCGGCGCGCACCCGATCCGCGGCCGCGACTTCATGCCGGAGGACGATGTGCCCGGCGCCCCTCCGGTCGTCGTCCTGGGTCACGCCGTCTGGAAGAGCCGGTACGCCCTCGACGATTCGATTGTCGGCCGCATGATCCGCGTCAACGACGTGCCGGCGACGGTCGTCGGCGTCATGGCGGAAGGGATGCAGTTCCCCGACGCGGATCTCTGGATGCCGTTGTCGGGCGTGCCAGGACTCGCGGCGCAGCCGCGCAATCAACGGTTTGGAATGCAGGCGTTCGGACGGCTGGCGCCCGGCGTGTCGCGCCGGCAGGCGCAGACCGAGCTCTCGGCCATCGCCGCACGCCTCGAACACGATTTCCCCGCCACCAACAGGAACATCGGCGCCACGGTGATGACCTTCAACGAGCGCATCAGCTTCGGTCCGATCCGGCTGGTGTTTCTCGCGTTGATGGGCGCGGTCGGGTTCGTCCTGCTCGTCGTCTGCGCCAACGTGGCGAACCTGCTGCTCGTGCGATCGACCGCGCGCGCGAGGGAGATGGCGATTCGAGTGTCGATCGGCGCGACGCGGTGGCGCATCGTCCGGCAATTGCTGGTCGAGAGCCTCCTGCTCGCGGTCATGGGCGGCGTGCTCGGCTGGCTGCTGGCGGTCGGGGGCATCCGCTGGTTCGATGCCGTGACGCAGGGTATCGGGCGGCCTTTCTTCCTTCAGTTCACGATGGACGCGCGCGTCTTCGCCTTCCTTGCCACGGTCTGCCTCGCGACCGGAGTGATTTTCGGATTGGCGCCGGCGATGCATCTCTCGAAGACCGACATCAACGACGTCGTCAGGACCGGCGGGCGAGGCAGCGGCGGCCCGCGCTCGTCGTCGGCGAGCTCACGCTGACCGTCGTGCTGCTCGCGGGCGCCGGCTTCATGATCCGGAGTTTTCTGACGCTGTATCGTCTCGATCTCGGCATCGAGACGGCGCACCTGTTGACGATGAATCTGTCGCTGCCGGATCGGAAGTATCCAACGCCTGCGGCACGCACCGCGTTCCTTGAGCGTCTCGACGAACGGCTCGGCGCCGTGCGCGCGATTCGCGGCGGCACCGTGGCCAGTCATCTCCCGTTCGGCAGCGGCGTGCTGATGCAGTTGGCTGTCGAGGGACGCCCGGCGCCGGCGGGCGAGTCGCCGCTGCCGGTCACCCGCGTGACCGTCGGACCGCGGTATTTCGAGACGTTGGGCCTGCGGTTGCTGCGTGGCCGTGCACTCGACGAGACGGACGTCCGCGCCGGCCGGGACGTCGGCATCGTCAATCAACGGCTGGCGTCGATGTACTTCGCGAATGAAGATCCCATTGGGCGCCGGGTCCAGGTGATTTCCGAGCCGGCGACCGATCGTCAGCCGGCGTGGATCACGATTGTCGGCGTGTCGCCGACGGTCCGCCAGCGTCACCTCCGGGAACCGGATCCCGATCCCGTGATCTACGTGCCCTATTACCTGACGCCCGTCCCCGACATGGCGTTGCTGATTCGGACGGACGGCGACCCGTCCGCGCTGACCGGTATGCTGCGCGAAGAGGTCCGTGCGGTCGATCCGGACCTGCCGCTCTTCGGGATTGCCACGTTGGATCAACGTCTCGCGCGGATGAGGTGGCCGTACCGCGTGTTCGGCAGCATGTTCTCGGTCTTCGCCATCATCGCGCTGGGGCTCTCGGCGGTGGGTCTGTACGCGGTCACGGCGTACGCGGTGACGCAGCGCACGCAGGAGATCGGCGTTCGCATGGCGCTTGGCGCCCAGGCGCGACAGGTGTGGTGGCTGATGGTCCGGCGGTCGGTCATGCAGCTCGGCATCGGCCTCACCGTGGGAATGGCTGGCGCCTTTGGCGTCGGGCGGCTGCTCCAGAGCCTGCTCGCCCAGACCGGGGCGACCGACGTCGTGACGCTGGTCTCGATCGCCGCGGTGTTCGTGATGGTCTCGATCGCCGCCTGTTCCTGGCCGGCACGGCGCGCGACCACCGTGGATCCGATTCACGCTCTTCGCCACGAGTGAGCCAGGGACCCGATCCGCGGCCCACAAAAAAAGCGTGGGATTGTGGCCGCCCGGAGCGTCTATGAGGATGTGAGCCGGCCCCGGTTCCCGTCCTTCACGGAAGACGAGCTTCTCCAGGCCTACCGCCAGACGATCCGGCCGCTCTACGCGTTTGTCTCGCGAAGGGTAGGGGGCGACACCGGCCTGGCCGAAGACCTCGTCCAGAACACCTGGATGCGCGCGCTCGACGCGTGGCCGGTGAGCGGCATGCCGCCTTGCTCATTCACGTGGCGCGCAACCCGATGGTCAGCCATTTCCGGCAGCTCCAGCCGCAGCCGATCGATCCAGCGTCGATCTCTCGGCCGCTCTGCCATATCCTTGGGTAAAGAATCGATCTATCGCTCTATCGATCTATTTGAAGATCGAGAGCTTACGGGTCAAGAGGACGAACGGTGGCGGAACGCACGGTGGCCAGAATGCTCTTCAATAGATCGATAGATCGATAGATCGATCCATCAATTCTTTTGACGAATCCCATCGAAGCCGCGCGTGAGTACTGGAATCGGCACGCGAGTCGAGATCCGCTCTGGGCCGTTCTTTCAGACAGCAGCAAGACGGACCGTCGCTGGGATCTTCCATCGTTCATGGAAACCGGCGAGCGGGAGATCTCGCTCTTGTTCCACGAGATCAGTTCGCTGGACCTTGCGGTGGCCCGGGGTGCGGCCGTCGATTTCGGCTGCGGTGTCGGGAGACTGACGCAGGCCTTGGCGCGCCGGTTTGGATCGGTCCTTGGTCTCGACGTCTCGCCTGAAATGATCCGGATCGCGAGGCAGGTCAACAAGTACGGATCCCGGGTCCGGTACGAAACGAACGACGGTCCACTGGTTCACATGCTCCCGGTGGCGAGCGTCGATTTCATCTACTCGACACTGGTCCTGCAGCATGTGCACCCGAATGTGTCGAGCGGGTACATCGCTGACCTGGTGAAGAGTCTCCGCCCGGGCGGGCTGTTCGTCTTCCAGCTTCCGTCGACCCGAGCCGAGGCGCGGCGTGGGCCGGTGCCGATGCCGGAGTCGGCATATCAGGCGTCCGTTCTCGCCCCTCGCGCCATCCCGGGCCGGATGGAAGCGGGGTCGCCGTTCCACCTGCCGCTCGAGATCGTCAACGTCTCCGGCAACGTGTGGTCGCAGGGGGACGCCGGCGCGATTCGAGTCGGGAACCACTGGCTCGATGCGCATGCGGGCATGGTGGTGCAGGATGACGGCCGGGCGCCGTTGCCGGCTGTGTTGCGTCCAGGCGAACGTTGCAGCATCGAACTGGACGTCCGGGCACCTGCTCAGTCCGGGAAGTACCTGCTCGAACTCGACGTCGTCCACGAGGGCATCACCTGGTTCGCTGACCGAGGCTCACGGACCGTTCGGTTGCCGATCGCGATCGTTCCTGCCAGCGCGCCACGCGTCGCTGCAGCCGGATCGGAAGCGGGGCCTCCCGCCTCTGAATCGCCTCGGACAAGAGATCTGCCGGATTACTCGGACGTGAATCTGACCGAGCTCCTTCCGGCACCCGATGGCGTCGCGGCCGTCTCTGACTTTCCCATGCACGGCATTGCACGAGAGACGGTCACGGGCATCGTCGCCGGCGCGGGTGGCGAGATCGTGCACGACGTCGACGATGACCACGCCAGGCCGGAGTGGGACGGTCACAAATACTTTGTCATGAAGAAAGTGAAGGGGTGAAGTCCATGAAGAAAAGCTCTCCTTCATGAACTTCACCCCTTCACTTTCCTTCATGTCATGACGTCTGGGTGGGCTCGCTCCCGTGCATGATGCGGACAATCATTCGCGCGGAACCGACCTGCAGCTCATCGAGATCGGCGAGAGGGGTCTTGCCGCTGATCCGGGCCTGCTTCACGAGCGTCCCATTCTTGCTGCCGAGATCCTCGACGGTGACACCGTCGGGCAGGACATCGAGGCGGGCGTGCCGGCGCGAGACGCTGGGAAAATCGATGCGCACCGACGCGCCGGGATCGCGGCCGATGATGTTCTCGCCGTTGCGAAGCGGGATCTCCTCGCCCCGCCACACAATCCAGGACGTGTGGGAGGCGGGCGCACGATCCGCGGCGTCGCCCGCCACCTGTCCGCAGAACGCGTAGCCGAACCGGTGCACCGTGCGAATGACCTTCGACGAGCGCGCTGGATCTGCGAGTGCGCGTCGGAGCTCGGCGACGAGCGATGCCAGGTTGGCCTCCGTGACGAACGTTCCCGGCCACAGGCGATCGTGCAGCTCGGTCTTCGAGACCGCGCGCGTGCGATGCTCGACGAGCGCGTGCAGCAGGTCGAATGCTTTCGGGGACACGTGGACTTCCGTGTTGCCGCGAAACAGTTGGCGAGCGCCGACGTCGAGGCGATAGTCCCCGAACTGAAACGACCGGAAATCTGCCAAGGTCTACCCTGAAACTGGTGGGAGTTCCAGGAGTGTACCACCCGCCGCCGTGAACACACTGGTGTGATACAACGTCCCACCTTCTTTAGCTTAGTGAGGACCGACATGACAGGAATGCACGAGATCGAGTACCGCATCATCGGAGAAGACCTGCAATTCGTGGAAGTCGAGCTCGATCCCAACGAAGCCACGGTGGCCGAGGCCGGCAGCATGATGTTCATGGAAGACGGCATCGAGATGGAGACCATCTTCGGCGACGGCAGCCAGAAGCAGGACGGCTTCCTCGGCGCGCTCATGGGCGCCGGGAAGCGGCTGCTCACGGGTGAGTCGCTGTTCATGACGGTCTTCCTCAACCGGAGCACCCAGAAGCGTCGCGTGGCGTTCGGCGCACCCTACCCCGGCCGCATCGTCCCCATGCACCTGGCGGAGCTCGGCGGCGAGCTGATCGCGCAGAAGGACTCGTTCCTCGCGGCCGCCAAGGGCGTCAGCATCGGCATCGCTTTTCAGAAGAAGATCGGCGCGGGGCTGTTCGGCGGCGAGGGATTCATCATGCAACGGCTGCAAGGTGATGGCTGGGCGTTCGTACATGCCGGTGGCATGTTGCAGGAGCGCACGCTCGCGGCGGGCGAGCTCATCCGCGTGGACACCGGATGCATCGTCGCGCTGCAGCCCTCGGTCAGCTACGACATCGAATACGTCGGCAAGATCAAGACGGCGCTCTTCGGCGGCGAGGGACTCTTCTTCGCGACGCTCCGCGGCCCAGGGAGAATCTGGCTGCAGTCGCTGCCGCTCAGCCGGCTCGCCAATCGCATCGTCTCGGCGGTGCCGGGCATCACACGCGGCGGCAAGGAAGAGGGCTCGGTGCTCGGTCGCCTTGGGGGCTTGCTGGACGGAGACAACAGCTAGCAGGCCGCTGAAAGACGCGGCCTGAACTTCGAACTCAGAACTTCAAACTTAGAACTACTTCACTTCGATCGGAATCTCGCGATGAGTACGTTCGCCAGTCGCGTCCCAGACCTCAACGCGAAGCACGTAGCGACCGGATTGCAGTCCTGCAAATGACACCCGCCGGTCCAATGTCGCCTCGCGATGTCCGCTCTTGAGCACAGCGCCGGACATCGTCAAGCGCTGGGGTGTGAATGACGATGCGCCGATGAGAGTGATCGAACCCTGAATGGTGTCGAGCCCTGACTTCCACCTGCGCGAGCAAACAGGCGGGGATAGGCAAAACGCTCCGATGGACGCTGCCGTGGCGAAGCGTGTCAACATTGACACTGTACAACTCCGCACACGCTGCATGAGGCGACACCGACCTTTATTGCTGTTCTCGTGCCTGGCGCTGGTTTCCTCCAGCACGTCTTCCCAATCCCTTCGTCCAGGCAATCCGATTGTGCCCGGCTGGTATGCGGATCCGGAAGCGCACGTGTTCGACAACCAGTACTGGATCTATCCAACCTACTCGGCGCCGTACGATCAGCAGCTGTTCATGGATGCATTTTCGTCCAGGGACCTCGTGGCGTGGGAGAAGCACTCGCGTATCCTGGACATCGGGAAAGTGACCTGGGCGCGCCGCGCGTTGTGGGCGCCGTCGATCGTGGAGAAGGACGGCTGGTACTACCTGTTCTTCGGCGCCAACGACATTCAGAACGATCAGCAGGTGGGCGGCATCGGCGTCGCCCGTGCGCGACAGCCACCGGGGCCGTTCGAAGACTATCTGGGTAAGCCGCTGATCGACCGTTTTCACAACGGCGCGCAGCCGATCGATCAGTTCGTCTTCAAGGATCGCGACAACTCGTACTACATCGTCTATGGCGGCTGGCGCCACTGCAACATCGCGAAGCTGAACGCCGACTTCACCGGTTTCGTGCCGTTCCCTGACGGGACGATTTTCAAGGAGATCACGCCGCAGGGGTACGTCGAGGGCGCGTTCATGCTGCTCAAGGACGGCAAGTACTACTTCATGTGGTCGGAGGGCGGCTGGACCGGTCCAAACTACGCCGTGGCGTACGCGATCGGCGCGTCACCATTCGGCCCGTTCGAGCGCGTGGGCAAGATCCTCCAGCAGGATCCCGCGGTGGCCACGGGCGCGGGTCATCATTCCGTCCTGCAGGGGCCGCGATCCGGCAAGTGGTACATCGTCTATCACCGGCGGCCGCTGGGCGAGACGGATCGCAATCATCGTGTCGTCTGCATCGACGACCTTCGTTTCGACGAGAAGGGGTTCATCCTTCCGGTCGTCATCACGAGGGACGGGGTCGCGAGCGATCCGGTGCGGTAACAGGAGTCCACTTACCATGACGCTGCGCCGACTCGTCGTCCTTGCGATCGCCGCCTGGTCCGTCTCTCCGGCGGCGCAAACGCCGGTGACTCGTCCAGCTTCCTTCTCCGTCGTCGAGGCGACGATTCCGGACATGCAGCGCGCGATGGCGCAGCGTCGGGTGACCTCGCGCGAGCTGGTGACGCAGTACCTGACCCGAATCGCGTTGCACGAGAAGCGGATCAACTCCGCCATCTCGATCAACCCGCGTGCGCTCGAGGACGCCGATGCCCGCGACGCCGAGCGCGCCAGGGGCCGGGTCCGCGGGCCGCTGCATGGCATTCCGATCGCTCTCAAGGACAACATCCACACCATCGACATGATCACCACCGGCGGCGCGCTCGCGTTCGCGAATTTCCTGCCGCCGTACGATGCAACGCTGACGAAAAACCTGCGCGACGCCGGCGCCGTCATCATTGCCAAGACCGTGCTGACGGAGCTCGCCAACTGGGTGGCGGGCGCGCCGACGCCGATGCCCGGCAACTACACTGCCGTCGCCGGTTTTGCGTTCAACCCGTACGATCCACGGCCCGATCCGCGCCAGAACACCGACGGCCGGCCCGTGTTGAGCACCGGGGGATCGAGCTCGGGCGCGGGGACGGCCGCGAATTTCTGGGCCGCCAACGTCGGTACTGACACGGCCGGTTCCATCGTCAACCCGGCGATGCTCACGATGCTCGTCGGGATCCGGCCGACGACGGGCCGCATCAGCCGCTACGGCATCATGCCGATCACGGCCGACCAGGACACCGCCGGTCCGATGGCGCGCACGGTCACCGACGCGGCCATCCTGCTGGGCGCGATCGAAAGCGCGTCGCCCGATCCGAACGATTCGGCGACGACGCGATGCGCGCCGCCGCCGGGCCGCGACTACACGAGGTTCCTGAAACCGGACGGGCTGCGCGGCGCGCGCATCGGCATCCCGCGCGCGTTCTACTACGACCGGCTGGTGACGGCGGGCGAGCCGGCTCCGCCAGCTCCGCCGGCGGAGGGACGAGGTGGACGAGGTGGCGGGGGACGCGGCGGACTGAACGAAGCACAGGCCAGGCTGATGGCGGAAGCGATCGACGTCCTGAAGCGCGGCGGAGCCATCGTCGTCGATCCGGCGAACATGCCGAGCGTGCTCGATCCGGATCCTCAGAAGAACCCGACGCTCATCCCGATCTGCTCTGGCACTGAGAACGCCAAGGGCAAGGACGCAGCGTGCTCGGTGGTGCTCAAGTACGGCATGAAGCGGGACTTCAATGCCTACCTGGCCACGCTGGGCGCTGCCGCGCCCGTGAAGTCGCTCACCGAGCTGAGAACGTTCAACACGGAGCACGCGCGCGCGAACGCGATCCGGTACGGCCAGAGCAATCTCGACATCTCCGACGAGATCGACCTGGTCCAGGATCGCGCGCGATACGACGCCGATCGCGCGCGAGACATCGCGCTTGCGGGTGACCGCGGGTTCAAGGCGGCGATCGACGAGCATCGTCTCGACGCGCTGATGTTCCCGGGTTGGAACATCTCGAACCTCGCGGCGCGGCCCGGCTATCCGGAGATCGTCGTGCCGCTTGGCGTCGTGCCGGCGGGCGCCGGCGGCGGCAACCCGTTGCCGCCTGGATTCGATCCGAAGCCGTCCCCGTATAGCGCCGCGTTCGTGGGGCTCGCGTGCAGCGAGCCGCGCCTCATCGAAATCGCGTACGCATTTGAACAGGCGACGAAGCGCCGCGTCCCGCCGCCGATGCCAAAGTAAGACTCAACCAGGGCTGACGGTAACCGGCGAGCCCTACTCTCCCCGCATCGCCAGGAGTGGCGCGACGCGCGTGGCCTGCCGCGCGGCCAGAAGCGCCGCGACAACGCTCGAGCCGAACAGAATTCCGGTCACCAGGAGGATGCTGGCCGGATCGCGTGGCGCGACTCCGAAGAGCAACGCGCTCAAAATCCGCGTGCCGGCGAGCACAGCGACGAGGCCCAGGAACGCGCCCGCGACGACGGCCGAGAGCGCTCCCGCAGCGACCATCCAGACGATTTCCGTACGGCGCGCGCCGAGTGCCAGGCGAATCCCGATCTCGCGGGTTCGGTGGCGGACGACCTGCGCGACACCGCCGTAGATGCCGACGACGCCCAGGAAGAGAGAGACGGCCGCGGCGAGGAGCAGGAGCACGCCCACGAACGTCTCGTTGGAGCGAGCCGCGCGGATGATCGCGTCCATCGTCTGAATGCGGCCGACGCTCAGCGTGGGTTCGATCGCGGCGATCGTATCCTTCACGGCATCAGCCAGACCGAGCGGCGGAACCTGCGCCCGAACCACGAGCGTCATGCTCGTCGGCACGATCGAGAGCTCAACGGGTGGCTCAATCAGGGGGATGTACACGATCTCCGTCGGCTCGTCGCGGAGCGTGAGTTCTCGAACATCACCCACGACACCGGCGATCGTGAACGGCGGGACGGGTCCCCTGACATCCGGGATGCGCCCGTCCTCTTCCAGCCGCCGAATGGAGGTACCGACCACCCGCGGGGCGGCATCGAGGCGTCGAGCCAGCGCGGCACTGACGAGCACCGGGTAAGGCGGAACCGGTTCGGGCGTCGCGAACGATTCGCCCTGCACCATCGCAATGCGCATGGTCTGAAAATAGCCCGGCGTGAAGAACTTGAACGCGATGGGCGTTGACCCGGCTTCGACAGGAAACATGTGCTCGCTGCCGCCGAGCGGCGCGAAGCTCGCCGCCGCAGCGGACTCCACGCCAGGGAGGTGCCGAATCCGTTCGACGAGCTGCTGATAGATCTGGATGTGCTGTCTGGCCTTCGAACCGGGCAGACCGATCTCGACCGTGAGGAGACCGTCGGACGAGAAACCGAGCTCGCGTGTCGAGAGATTGCGGTACGTCTTCACCATCAACGCCGATCCGGTCATGAGGGTCAGCGCCAGGGCGGCCTGCACGACGATCAACGGATCGCGGACCCAACGGCGCGAGACATGATCGGTCGCTCGAGGTCCGCCGCTCGACAAGTTCTCCGTGAGCGAGTGCCGCTGGCGGCGGACCGACAGGGTGCCATAGACCATCGTCATCAGCCCCGCGACCCCGGCGGCGAAGGCGATCGGGATCCAGTCGATCGCAATCTCCGTCGTACGCGGCAGCGCCACCGGCACCAGCGCGATGACTCCCGACACGAGCCCTTTCGCCACCAGGAGTCCGAACGCCGCCGCGGCAGCGGTCAGCAGAAGCGCTTCGACGAAGAACAGGCGCGCGATCTGACCCGCGTGCGCGCCGAGGGCCTGGCGAACGGCGATCTCGCGACGCCGATGTTCGGCGCGGACAAGGAACAGGCTGGCCGCATTGGCGCACGCAATCACGAGCAGCAGCGTCATGCCGCCGAACAGAATCCAGAGCACCTGCGCGACGTCGCCGACGACGGCGAATTTCAGCGGCATGACAATCGGCGCGAGCCGAACGCCGGCCATCTTCTCCGCGGTCGTGTCCTTGAAGAGCCCCTGAATCTGCGGCAGTACACGCGTGAGCTCGGCCTGCGCCGACACCGCCGTCGCCCCCGGCCGCAGTCGGCCCACCGCGTCGAGGCCGAGATTCGACAGCGCCGCCGACGTCCTCGACGGCTCCAGCAGCATCCAGATCTGCGTGTCCGCGTTGGGAAAGGCGAACCCGGCGGGCATCACGCCGACGACTTCGCGCGGGCTGTCGGGAATAGTGAGCACCCGCCCGATGATGTTCGGGTCCGCACCGAATCGGTCGACCCAGAAGGCGTGCGACAGCACAATCGGGATCTTCCACTTCAGGCTCATGAATCCCAGCCGGCCGTCTTCTTCGGTGAACAGCCGTCCGAGTGCAGGCCTGACGCCGAGGACGTGGAACACGGCCGATCCGACGTCGGCCATGCGAACGCGCTCCGTGCGATCGCCCAGGCGCAGATTCCGCACGCGCTCGGTGTACGTCCCAAGCGATTCGAACGATTGCGCGTGGTCCCGATAGTGAAAGTACAGCCCGCTCGATACTCCGACGTCGGCGCGATCCAGTCCAGGGGCCGAGTGTCTGATGACGACGAGCCGGTCCGATTGGGGAAACGGCAGCGGGCGGAGGACGATCGAGTTGAGCAGGACGAAAACGGCGGTCGCCGCGCCCGTTCCAAGCGCCAGGACGACCAGCACGACCAGCGAGAAGCCCGGACTCCGGCGGAGCGCCCGGACCGCATGCCGCGCATCGCGTCTGACGTGCTCCAGCCAGGAAAACGACAGATGCTCGCGGTACGCGTCTTCGGCTTGCGCCACGCCGCCGAAGCTCACCCGCGCCGCGCGGCGCGCCTCGGCCGCCGAAAGACCGCGCCGGCGATACTCCTCGGCGGCCTCGTCGAGATGGCTGTCAATCTCACGGCGCAGGTCCTGGTCGCGCTGGTGCGAGCGCATCATCGCCCGTGCCCGCGACCAGAACACCCGCAGCCACGTCATGACGGATCCTCCTGGATCTTGAAGAACCGCGCGACGATTCCGGTGGCGTGCTGCCACGCCGCTTCCTCGGCCCGCAGCCGTTTACGGCCTGCCGCCGTGAGCGAGTACACCTTCACCTGGCGTCCGGTTTCGGACTCGGTCCACGCCGACGCGATCCAACCAGCCAGCTCGAGCTTGAGGAGGGCGGGATAGAGCGTGCCCTGGTTGAGCGTGAGCTGGTTGCCGCTGATCTGTTCGATGCGTCTTGCGATCCGGTACCCGTGCAGCGGTCCGAGCGCCTTCAAGGTCTTGAGGACCATGAGTCCAAGGGTGCCGTAGAGGACGTCGCGCTTCTCTGATGGCATCTGTTGGCAGCCTACCGCTCGACCTGTTGGCTGTCAACTTGTGAAGGTCATACCTGCGAGAGCCCGATGATGTTGCCGTCGGCGTCTCGAACCGTGGCGATGAGCCTGCCGCCGCCGCTCTACGAACGTTCCCGCCAGCGGATCTCGCCGTCACGGTCGTCCACGAGGACGACTTCGTACTTCTCGAGCATGGGCAGCATGATCGCCTCGAGCTCGCCCTTCCACAGCGCGCCTTCGTAGAATTGCGCCTTCAGCGGCTCGCGCGAGGCGAGGTCCGGAAAGCCGCGCATGAAGAAGAACGTGTCCGGATCCTCGATCGAGAGAAACGGCCCCAGGATGTTCATGCCGATCTCGGCATGCGCCGGCATCGATCGCGTCCGGAAGATCTCGATAAACTCGGCGCGCTTGCCCGGTGTCGTCTTGTACGTCCGCATTTCGACGATCATGATGGGCTCCTTCGGGGGTCAGGTCTTGTATTGCAACATTCATTCGGTTGACATTCGATCTGAATGTTGCAATACAAGACCTGACCCCTCGATCCATGACCGATCTCAATCCACAAGCCACGCAGATGGCGGACGAGTCGATGGTCCGGAATCTGGAGGCGCAGGCGCGCGCGATCTGGCCGCAGGAAGTCGAGCTGATCCGGCGTTACGCGCTCGGCGGCGACCTGAAGATTCTGGACGCGGGCTGCGGCACGGGCGAAGGCGCGTCCCGCCTCGCGGAGCTGTTCGAGCGGGCGACGGTTCTGGCCGTCGACATCGTGGACGCGCATCTGGAGATCGCACGCAATAGGTACGCGCGCTTCGGATCGAGACTTCGATTCGAGCACCAGACGATCTTCAGCCTCGACGCGGCCGACGCCACGTTCGACCTGACGGTGTGCCGCCACGTGCTTCACTCGATCCCGCACCCCGATCGCGTGATGGCCGAGCTCGCGCGCGTCACGCGGCCCGGCGGGCGCCTGCACCTCATTCCCGAAGACTACGGCATGCTGCACTTCCAGCGCGGCCGGCTCGACCCGCGTCGCTTCTGGCACGAGGCGCCGGAAGCCTTCGGCGAGAAGACGGAAACGAACCTGTTCATCGGCCGCGACACGTTCGAGATTCTTCATCGTCTTGGTCTGGCCGATATCACCGTGGACTACGTCATCGTGGACACGATCCGCGTGCCGCGCAAGACCTTCGCGGCGATCATGGAAGCCTGGCGCGACGGGTACACCGAATCGATCGCGCAGTATTCGAGCTTCACCCGCGACGAGGTCGTCGCGTTCTTCGATCAGATGATCGACGACATCCGGAATCCGCACCGCTACGCACTCTGGATGGTACCGGTCGTCGGTGCGCGCGTGCCGTAGCAGGTTGCTGAAAAAGCCAGCAGGCCGCACTCGTGTCCCGACATCACTCAGGTGTTCGCGTCGACCGTCTGATCAGCCGGACGACGGCATCCGGCCCACCCCAGCCGAGGATTTTGACGTCTTTGCCTTCGAGCGCGGTCACGTGGACGAAGAACTCTTCGAGTTCGCGTCTGATCCTGACCGGCAGATCGCGGACGGTCCGGAGGTGATCGAACCGCGGCGCCTTCAACGGGATCGCGACCACGCGATCGTTCCGCTCGCGCCCGCGGCCACCGGCTTTCCGCTGATCGACCTTCACGAGACCCAGGCCGCGGCAGGGGATGACCACGCCGGGGAACGTTGGCGTATCCCACAAGAGGAAGGCGTCGAGAGGATCGCCGTCGGATGCTGCCGTGCCGGGAATGAATCCCCAATCGAACGGGTACGTCGCGCCGATCGTGAGCGGCCGTGACAGGGTCATCACCTCCATGGTTGGATCGAATTTGAGCTTCGCCGCTGATCCACGGGGCGATTCGACGACGACCCTGAACGTCTTGCCGCGGACGAACGCGGGCAGCAGATGCAGCTTCATTCTGTTCATTATGGTCTGTGGTCATGTCTTATAGATTCAAGCGTCGGGAGAGGGTGGATGAGGGAGTGCATCGCGTCGCGGCAGAGGAGCTCGAGCGGGCCCTGCGCGATCTTCACGGGCCGAAGCGCCCCGGGGCGATTCACCGGGCACGCAAGGGATTGAAAAAACTCCGCGCGGTCTTGCGCCTGGTGCGCTCGAGTGTGGAGCCCGCGATTTTCGCTCGCGAAAATGCGGCCTTCAGAGACCTCGGCCGACGACTCTCGGTCGTCCGAGATGCCGACCTGCTCGTTGAGGTCGTCAAGGAGCTCCGGCCCGAGCGCGCGCCCGCGGCCGCGTTCGATCGCGTCGTCGCGAGGTCGCTCCAGCATCGCCGAAGCGTGCACCGTGAATTCTTCGAGCAGGGCAGAGCGCTGGCCGATCTCCGCCAGTCGCTTTCGGAAGGCCGATCGCGGCTGCGTGACTGGATCGGCAGCGACATCACCAGCAGGACGATCCTGAAGGGTCTGGAGCGAAGCTATCGGCGCGCGGGCGACAGCTTCGAGGCGGCCCGCCGGAGTGAAAACGACGAGCGATGGCACGAGTGGCGAAAGCGTTCGAAGGACGTGTGGTATCACCTGCGCCTGATCGAGGGTGCCTGGCCTCCGGTGTTCGGCGCGGTCGTCACGCGCTGTGGTGATCTCGCGGACCGGCTAGGCGACGACCACGATCTCGTGGTCATCGGCCATCGCCTGGCGGAGCTGGCCCCGGGGGCTGAGGCCGGGCGCGAATTGAGCCGTCTCAGAGCGTTGATTACCCGCAGGCGCGAGAAGCTTCAGGCTGAAGCACGCGACACCGGGCGCCGCCTGTTCGATGAGAAACCGCGCGCGTTCCGACGCCGCGTCGGCGCGTGCTGGCGGGAGTGGCGAAGGTAGCTGCAGAGAAGTAGTATTGCCCGCCTGACACGCTGTTCCCCAATGAAGGAGGCTCCCCATGAGAGCGTTCAAGACGTTGTCCGTGATTTCTCTCGTCCTGGTATGGTCCGCCGTGACGCAAGCCCAGGACCCCGTGAAGGTCGATTCGGCGCACTACAAGGTCGTGTTCGAAAACCCAGCCGTCCGGCTGCTGAAAATTGATTACGCCACAGGGGCGAAGAGTCAGATGCATCAGCATCCGGACTCGCTCGTCGTCTTGCTGACGAACGGTAAGGTTCGCTTCACGACACCGGATGGCAAGTCGGAAGACGTCGACATGCCCAACGAATCGGCGACGTATTCAGCCGCCGGCACGCACAATCCCGCCAATATCGGTGGGTCACGACTGGAAGCCCTGTTGGTCGAGTTCAAAACGCCCGCGCCCGGCAAGGCGGCGCTGCCGACATCTCGCCCTGGAATGACGCTCAAGAGTCTGGCCGAGGGCCCCCGTGCGACGGCCTACCGCTCGACGTCCGATGCGTCCTTCCAGGAGCCGGCCGGCTCGAAGCATGACTTCGATCAGGTGGTGATTGCGCTCGGCGCGGCCGAGATGTCACTGAGCATCGACGGCAAGCCGGCGAAAACGAAGTGGGCGCGCGGGGACGCGGTCTTCATTGGCCGCAACGTGCCGCACGAGGCCAAGAACCTGTCCGGAAAGCCTGTGGATTTCGTGATTGTAGCGATCAAATAGGCGCCGGACATTCTTTCGGAACGGGATGTCGAGAATCGCGCCTCGGCTCCGACTTACAGGCAAAACGCGGGAATTCCCGCACAGATCGACGAGTACTGGGACAAGCTCACGGCGGATGGCGGCGCCCCCGGCCAGTGCGGCTGGCTCAAGGACAAGTTCGGGCTCTCGTGGCAAATCGTCCCGACCGCGCTGAGCCGGATGCTGGGCGATCCCGATCCCGAGAAGTCGGGGCGGGTGATGCAGGCAATGCTGCAGATGCGGAAGCTCGACCTGAACCAGCTGCAGAGGGCGTACAACAGCGCGTGATGCAGAAATGCGTAGGGCGGATTGATCTCCAAATCCGCCGCGGGGGGCGGACTTGGGAATCAGTCCGCCCTACGAGAGACATGACGTCGTGTCGTGCGGCGCTGGCCGCCCTCCTCATCACCGGCGCCGGAGTCGTCACTCCGGCGCCGGCATGGGCTCAAGTCGTCACCGACGAGCGGTTGTGGACGAACCTCAGTCTTCAGGAGCGTCAGGGCACCGAGTCGCCGTGGCGTTGGTCGAGCGAGTTCGTCCTCCGGACACGCGAAGGGCTCGACGAAGTGGATGTCGTCGTCATGCGCGGACTGGTGGGGTACGACCTCACCGAGCGGTCGAGCGCCTCGGTGGGATTCGGCCTCATCCCGTCGTTTCCGGCATCGGGCGGCACACTCCTCGAGAAACGCCTCTTCGAGCAATACCTCTGGAGCGGACGGTCGCTCGGCGGATTGCTGGCCTTGCGGACGCGGTTCGAACAGCGCTGGGCCGAGGCCAATAGCGGCCTGGTCTGGCGTCTCAGGCAGCAAGCCCGGTACACGCGGCCGATGGCGCCGCGGAGCCGCTACTCCCTTGTAGTCTGGGAAGAGATTTTCTTTCATGCGAACAAGACCGTGCGGTACGTGCGAGGCTTCGAACAGAACCGGGTGTTCGGTGGCATTTCCCGCACGATGAGCGATCGGGTCCGAATCGACATCGGCTATCTGAATCAGTTCAGCCGAAGCGCGAGCGGACCGAACCGGCTCAATCACATTCTGTCGGCCGGCACGGTCGTCGCGTTTTGAAAAGACTCAGTAACTTGGAACTGAGAACTTAGAACTGAGAACTCGAGACCATGGTCCTCGAAACTGCGATCGTCACGAGCCGTGTCCGAAGTTCTTGGTTCAGAGTTCTAAGTTCTGAGTTCTATTAGAATCGGTAGCTCACGAGCGAACCAACACGCGTCAGGTGCTTGATCGTCGGACGGTAGATCCGTTCGTCTTCGTACACCCTCTGGTAGCGCACGTCCAGCCCGAACCCCAGTCCCCGCCAGACGAGAACATCGACGCCGCCGCCAGCGCTGATGACCGGCCGCATGTCGGCCTGGCGCTCGCACGGATTGCAGTTGCCAATCCCGCGAGCGTCGCGACGGATCCGCGCCGCTCCGCCGCCGGCCGCGACATACGGCCGCACTCGTTCCATGCCGCTCGGCAGCTCGGCGACGAAGTTCGCCGTCACTGAAGACACCCGCGCATGAAACGATCCCGGCCCGCACACCGTTCCGGTGAGACAGGTCGGGACGAATTCGGCGATGGTCAGGTCGGACAAGTGGGTCAGATCGCCTTCGACACCGAAACGCGGCGTGAAGCGGTAGCTCGCCGACAGACCGACCGTCGCCGTTGACTGTCCGCTTCCGACCGCTCCGCTGACGAAGCCGCCGATACGCGTCGCGCCATTCGGGGTCTGTGCGGTTGCGGGCAGCGCATATGAGAGCAGGGCAAGCGCGATCGCCGCACTCACGAATGTACGCAGATGCCGGGTTGGATTCATGGGACCTCCCAGATCGACTGCACATCATTACGACGACGGGATGTTCCCGCTTTACACCCTCAGAAAAACACGAGTCCGAACCCTATTCACATACTGGAGGGAACTAACGACTTTCGACCTACATCGCCGTCCGGGTGCAGCGGAACTCGATCTCGAGCGTGATCTTGTCGTCCACGCTCAGCAGCCGCGCCAGCGACGGCTTCGTCATCTTGAAGTCCGCGAAGTTGATCGTCGTCGTGGCGCGTCCTCCGACGGAAGTGGCGCCAAATGTCGCGACGACGTTCCAGGTGGTTTCCTTCGTGACGCCGTGCAATGTCATATCCGTGATCAGCTGGAAGCCGGCTTGTGCCTGTTGGCCGACCGGCAGCGGCGCCGGTAGTCCGACCGCGCGCTTGGCGACAATCACCAGCGTCGGAAACTTGTCGGTCTCGAGCGTCCGCGTCTGAATGTAGCCGTCGCGCATCGACTGATCGCTCGCGAGCGTCTTCAGATCCACGGTCAGCTTCGAGTCCGCGCCAATCGTGCCGTCAGGGTTGACCACAATCGCGCCCGTGATCGCCTCGGTCGTCCCGACGGCCTCACTCGGGAAGCTGATGCCGGCCAGTTGCTCCGTCACTTTGTATCTGGCCCTGGTTCCGCTGGTGACCTCCAGCTTGTGTGGCTTGGTCTTGTCCGGCGCAGGGGGCGCGCCAGCCCTGCCGCCGGGCGGAGCCTGCTGGGCGCTGATGAAGGTTCCTTGCCCCACGAACAACAGGAGCCCGGCGAGAGTTGCGGTGATGATCTGTCTCGTCAGCATTGGTCCATCCTCAGGTTGCGGCCGGACGCCCAGCCAAGCGACATTCTAAGATCAGATATTGATGCGCTGGATCACGTTCGACTGCTTCGGCACGCTCGTCGACTGGAATTCGGGTTTCGAGGCGATCCTTCGGCCAATCGCCGGGCCGGAAACCCCTGCGCTCATCGCCGCCTATCACCGCTTCGAACGCGCGCTTGAAGCCGAGAGCCCGCACCGGCTGTACAGGGACGTGCTGACCACGGGCCTGGTGCGCGCCGCGGAAGAGATCGGCGTCCCGCTCGGCGAAAAGCACGCCCGCGCGCTGCCCGATCAGTGGGGAACGCTGCCGCTGTTTCCGGACGTCGAGCCGATGCTGGCCGCCTTGCGCGCGGAGGGCTACCGCCTGGGTGTCCTCACGAACTGCGACGAGGACCTGTTTGCCAGGACCCAGCGGTCGTTCCTGTTGCCGTTCGATGAGGTCGTGACCGCGGAGCGGGTCCGAGACTACAAGCCTTCGACGTCCCATTTTCGATTTTTCGCCCGCTCCACCGGCGCCGGACCGGCAAACTGGGTTCACGTCGCTCGTAGTTGGTACCACGACATCGTTCCGGCAAGACAAATAGAGGTCCCGCGCGTGTGGGTGGACCGTGACGACACCGGCGAGGATCCGTCAGCGGCGTCCATACGTGTGATGTCGGCAGTCGAGGTCTACGCGGCGATCGTGACGCTGCGTTCCTGACGATTCGGAATCTGGTCAAGCGGCTGGAATCTCTCACCCCATCACTTCAGTGAGGTACCGAACCCAATTGCCGCCAACGATCTTCTCGATGTCGGCGCTCCGGTAGCCGCGCCGCGCCAGACCCTGCGCGATAGTGCGGAACCGCTCGGGGGGATCCAGTTCCTTGATCCACGGCGGCCACCGGACGCGGTAGACCGGCTTGAAACTGGTCAATCGCGGGACGTACCAGCTTTCGCGCGTGTGGATTGCCTCGATGCCGCGGATGGAGTAGTCGGACGCGAGCCCGACGTGATCGATGCCCGCGACCTTCACGGCATGGTCGACGTGCCGGAGGTAGTCGTCGAATGACGTCTGCGGCGTCGGTCCGATGAAATAACCGAGCGTCGCGATCCCCGTGACGCCGCCCTTGTCCGACATCGCCTTCAGCAGCGCGTCGGACTTGGCGCGCACATGGTCGTAAATCGTCTTGCACATCGTGTGCGTGAAGGCTGGCGGCCGTTTGCTCACGAGAATCCCGTCGCTGCTCGTGGCTTCCCCGCAGTGAGACAGGTCCACGACAATCCCGAGCTGGTTCATGCGCTCGACGACGGCGACGCCGAAGTCCGAGAGGCCGGCGTTGGTCCGTTCCGTGCAGCCGTCGCCGAGGAGGTTGCGCGAGTTGTAGGTCAGCTGGATGCATCGCGTGCCGGCCGCGTGCAACACGTCGAGATTGCGGATGTCGCTCTCCACGATCGTCGCGTTCTGGAATCCGAGCAGCACGCCGACGCGGCCGCTCTTTCTGGCGGCGGCGATGTCGGCGCCGCGCGCGATCTTCATCAGCCGGTCCGGATACTGCTCGAACCGCCGCTGCCAGGTGGTCAGGTCGTTCCTGGCGACCGTGAGATTTCGATTGGAGAGGCTGGTGTGAATGGCGGCGAGCCCCGCGGCTTTGTAAGCCGCAAAAATCAGCTCGGGATTCTGCCAGTCTTCGTCGGCCGACAGCGCGTCGATGACGAGGCTGCGGTCGAAGAGCGCGGTGACGTCGGCGGCCGAGACGGCCGGTTGGCCGCGCTGCGGCAGCGACGCGTTGCCGACGAGAGACGCACCCATCAGCGCGCCCGACGTCGCGATGAACTCACGCCTGTTCATGGTCATGTGCCTAGATATCAGTCAGGACGCCTTGCCGCAATACGAAAATCGGTCGTGGTCGGCGCGGACAGCCCCGCCCTACAGATGTCCGAGCGCGTCCATCCAGTCGTACGTGACCTCTTTGCCCATCAGCCGCCAGCGGCTGGGCCAGGCGGTCTGCTGCCAGTCGAGCGGCTCGCCGAGCGGCTGAGGACGCGCGGCGATCGCGAGGGCGTCGCGGAGATCGCGTCGCTGCGCCTCGCCCAGCGCATCGGGCGCGAGTGAGAGAAAAAGCATCGTGCCGCTGCGGGCGAGCAGGTCGAGCCACTGGCGGTTGAACGCCCAGGGGACCGCGTTCGTGACGCCGACGCAGTCGGCATCGCCCACGTAGAACGTGCCGTGCTGCGGGCTGCGGAACGCCAGCGTGTTCACGCCCATCTTCCGCGTGCGCGCCCACTCGCGTCCGCTCGTGTCGTCGCCAATCCGGCAGATGTCGAAGATGCCCGCTGAGAGGTGGCTGACCGTGTTGCAGCCGATGATCAGCGCCTCGCCCGCGGCCGTGCGAATGGTCTGGTACAGCTCCTCGATCACCTCCGCGGTGGTTCGCGTGGGTCCGGTGGCGAACGTCCAGCCGTCTCTCGTCAGCGCGTCACCCATCGTCGATCCCCATCGTCCGAAGAGATCGAACGTGGAGTAGTCGTGTTTGATCAGGTCGTAGCCCCACTGACGAAGACGCGCGATGTCGTCCGCGACTTTCTTGCGGACCTCGGGCACCGTGGGGTCGAGGATCGTCCGCTCGCGCGGCAGCCGCCATGCGTCGGGTGTATCAGCCGGCGCCAGCAGCGGACGGATCCAGATGCCGGGACGCGCGCCGATCCGGCGAATCTCGCTCGCCAGGCCTGGCATGTCCGGGAACTTCTCGTTGCCGCGGTCCCAGGTGCCGACGCCGGGCCGGCCCTGACCCCGTTCCGGCTGCCAGCCGTCGTCAATCACCGCGAACGGCCGGTTCGGATCGGTGGGTGACAGCTCCACGACATTCCGGGCATCGGTGAGCACGGTGGCGGCGCTGTTCTTGCCGTACGCCCAGTACCAATCGTTGCTGCCGTAGACCGGATCGCGCGGCAGCCGAGGCCGCGCGCACATCTGCGTGCAGAACGCGCGAATCGACGCGAACGCCGACGCTTCCGCGCCTCCCTGACGACAGACGATCTCGCAGACCGTCAATGTGCGCGCGCCAAGCTCGACGCCGGCGCCGCCGCTTCTCACGTCGGCCCACAAGCTGATGCCCTGGGGGTCGGCCTGCCAGAAGCAGAACGCTTTCGCGCCCGTGCGCACGCCGTACGCATGCGTGAACCGACCGTCGAACGTCGCGAGATACCACGGCATCACGCGGTCCGGAACGAAGCCGCGCCACTCCAGGTCGCCGTACCCGCGCTCCCAGGCGTCGCCCATCAATTGGCGGACGGCCTCGAGCCGTCCCCGCCAGCGGAGACGCAGCCGCCTGACCGCCGAGGAGGGCGAGGACAACTGCACTCGCAGGGATCCCTGGCCTGGCGAGGTCGTGACGACGACGCCCCCGTCTTCCCAGCGATCTTGTCCGCTGCGACGCAGCGAGCGCTCCGCGGTGCTCGTCGTCTGGACGATGACACTATCCGGCGGACGGATGAGATCCAGGAATGTTCGGGGGACGGCGGTCTGAAAAGAAGTCACTCCCTCGCGGCGGCTTGCCGACAAGGGCATCGACAGACCGGCCGCGACGCTGGCGCCTTGCAAAAATTCCCGGCGGGAAATCATCGACGTCCTGGCTGCGACGGCATCGTTGTCACGCAGCGTGTCGCGAGGATAACAGCATTCTTCAGCAGCCTGCTAGAACAGTCCTGGCGGCGGAAACGCCCGCGCCAGCGCGTCCGTGACCCGCTCTCGCAAGAACTGCCGCTCGTCGCAGAGAAACCGGACGATGCCGTCGAGATCGGGCTCGCCGAACTCGATCGCGTAGTCGTCGGTCGTGTTCGGCTCGAGGTAGATCCGCCGAATCGCCGAGACGTCGCCGACCGCATCCTGGATCTCAGACGGCATCGATTCGATCAAGCCGTGCTGCTGCACCAGCGCCAGCGCTTTCTTTGGTCCGATGCCGTGCACGCCGTCGTTGAAGTCGGTGCCGACGAGGAGCGCGAGATCGATCAGCCCCTCGCGCGTGATGCCCCAGCCGTCGAGCAGGTCGTCCAGATGCAGCAACTCCGGAATCAGCGGCCGGAACTTGCCCTGACTCGGCAGAAACTCCTTCCCCGAGATCGTCAGGAACCGCATCAGCCGCGGCGCGCCGAAGAGCAGCGTGTCGTAGTCCTTGCTTGCCGCCGCCCACACCCGGCCGGCGCGCGCCATGTGCGCGGCCTGCGCCTCGCCTTCCGATGGCGCCTGAATCGTCGGCAGCCCGAGCAATCGCAAGAGCTCGCGCGCTTCGGCCACCATGTCCCGGGTGAGCCGCGACGTCATCGTGGCTTTCGAGTACGCCTCTTCGAGATCGCCGCGGGCGAGCGCCTCTTCGCGCGCGCGTTCGAACTCGACCTTCACCGCCCGCCGGCGGGCGAGCTCCGCGGCCTTCAGCGCCGGCGGCGCACCGTCGAAGACGAACGCGAGCTTGAGTCCATGCTCGGCCATCAGCCGCGTGGTCCTGAAGAACAGCCCCGACAGGTGGGACGTCACGCGGCCGCTCGCGTCCTTGAGTGGCGTTCCGTCGCGGAGGCGAATCAGCGCCAGGAACTGATAGAGCTCGCCGTTCCCGTCCACGGATAAGACTTTGTCGCGGAGCTCGGCTCGGCCAACGGGCTGGGGTCGAACGATGGGGGTGAGGATGACGCCGATGAGTGAATGGTACGTGGATCCGCGCCGTCACGAAGAGCCCTACGACGAAAATCAACGGCCGTTTTTCGCCCGACTCCCGTCCCGGAGCCTGATCAAGATCACCCACGGGTGACAAAGCGGTGCAGAAACGGTCCGCCCTACAGCCGAACGACTGACAGCCGAGAATCGAGATGAGGTCGATCCAGCATGGCTCAGTTGGCGGCGGCGGGCATCATCGGTCCGGCGTTGTTTACGTTGGTAGTCCTCGTGTTAGGGGCCATCCAGCCCGAGTATCACGGGTGGCTGCACGTGATCTCCACGATCTCACTTGGTCCGACGGGCTGGCTCCAGGATGTCAATTTTGTAATGTTCGGGATGATGATGGGCGTGTTCACCATCGCCCTGTACCGGGGTGTCCGGCCCGGTCCCGCGAGCCTGACCGGTCTTGCCGCGAGCATGCTGAGCGCCCTGGGGATCATCCTGATGGGCGTCTTTCCCCTCACGAGGGATCGCGTCGGCGTCATCATCCAGACCGATAACCATGCGGTCGCGTCCGTTGTGGCGTATGTCGGGGGCGCTGTCGGTCTCATCGCGCTGGCGAAGCTTCTCGCCGCCGACGCTTCCTGGAAGCGACTCGCCAATTTCACGCACAAATGTGGACTCACAATGGCGCTGATGTTTCCGGCGCTGCTCGCCGCGATGCCGGTGAATTCGCCGGTGCACCTCGGCGTCGGCGTGTTGCAGCGCGGGGCGCTGGCGGTGTGGTTCACGTGCACGATCGTCCTCGCGCTCAGATTGAGAAAAGTCCTCCAGCAAAGAGAAATCGACGAAGAGAACGACCGCGATCTGGTGCTCAGCCGCTGAGATAAGACGTAGGGCGGATTAGTTCCAAGTCCGCCATTCGCTCGGCGGATTTGGAGATCAATCCGCCCTACGTGTACGTGGGTCGCCGTTTGACTTCGCGGCCGCCCGCGTGATATTCAACCTTTAGGTTGAATATCACACCCACGCTCGACCACGTGCTCGCCGCGATTGCCGACCCGACCCGGCGCGCCATCCTCAGCCGGCTCGCGCGCGGCGAGGCGCGCGTCACCGACGTCGCCGAGCCGTTCGACATGTCCCTGGCGGCCATCTCGAAGCACGTGAGGATTCTCGAGCGCGCCGGACTGGTCCGGCGCACGCGCCAGGGACGCGAGCACACGCTCAGGTTCGAGGGGCGGCCGTTGCGACAGGTCGTCCGCTGGACCTCGCGCTACGAGCGGTTCTGGAACGACCGGCTCGATCAACTCGAAGCGTTCTTCTTGAAAGAAAGAGCAGTAAAGAAAGGACAGGACAAATGAAGCCAGAGCAACTGAAGACGATCGATCTCACCGTGTCCCGGACGATTCGCGGTACGGCCGAGGAGGTCTACGACGCGTGGCTCGATCAGAAGACGCCCGGCGGGCTGTGGTTTGGCGTCGATCGCGTCATCCTCAATCTTGCCGTGGACGGGCTCTTCTATCACGCCGTCAAGCACGAAGGACGATCCTGGCCGCACTACGGCCGATTCATCCACCTGGACCGGGGACGCGCGATCGAGCACACATGGGTCTCCGAAGCAACGCGCGGCCTCGAAAGTGTCGTGACGATCACGCTTGCGCCGCGCGATGGCGGCACCGAGGTCACGCTCCGCCACGCCAATCTGCCCGACGATGAGATGGGGCGCACGCACCAGGACGGCTGGACGTGGTACCTGGGTGTGCTGGGCGAGCGATTCGAGAAGGTCGCCGCACGATAGCGTCCGTCGCTCGTGCGTTCCGCGAAAGTTGCGCGTCCGGTTCTCGTGGGGCACCGCTCTTGCATTACGGCAAGGGGGTACCGCGAAATGCCAGACGTGACGCTGACGAGGCCAACGACACGCCAGCTGGACCCGTTTGTGGGCGCCTGGAAGATGACTGGCCACGCGCATGAGAGCCCGTTTGGACCGGAAGGCGATGTCTCGGCCGACGAGACGTTCGACTGGCTGACGGGCCGTCAGTTTCTGATGCATCGTCTCCAGGGCCGTCTGGGCGACGAGGACATCGCGTGCGTCGAGGTCCTCGGACGGGACAGCGGCGGCGACGCGTTCACCGCCCACACGTTCTACAACGACGGCACTTCGACGAGGTGGAGCCTCGAAGAGCGCGACGGCGCCTGGATCATGAGCGGGCAGTGGCCGAAAGGGCGCGACGTGTTCAACGTGCGATGCACGATCACGTTCGACGATCGGACGCATCGCCGCGGCATTTGGGAATACTCCACGAATGACTCGGACTGGCAGGTGTTCTGGGAGACGGAAGCGACACGGACATGAGCTCGAACTTAGAACTGAGAACTGCGGACTCTGACCGTCAGTTCGGTCAAGTGCCAAGTTTGAAGTTCTAAGTTCTAAGTTTCTGGTGTGTAATCCCGCGTGGTGACCACCTGCACGCGCCGGTCGGCTCTTCGCTTGCTCGCGTTTGGCGGAACGGCCGCCCTCCTCGACGGATGTGCGCCGCGACGGCCCACCGCGCGCGTCGCGCCACGTGCAGCCGTCCGCGCGCTTGCACGCGTACTGGTCTCGCCCGATCGCGTCATTCGACAAGTCGCCGGCCTGCGCCCATTCCGGCGCTCCGGCTTCAACGTCAGCGTCGATCGGCTTGGCGACACGTCGCTCATTCACCACTACGGCCATGGCGGCGGAGGCATCACGCTGTCGTGGGGCACCGCGCAACTGGTGGTGGAGCACGCGCTGAAGATGCCGCATCGCGACGCCGCAGTGCTCGGGTGCGGCGCCGTCGGCCTGGCGACCGCGCGGATGCTGCAGGACCACGGATTCACCACGACGATCTACGCGCGCGATCTGCCGCCGAATACGACGTCGAACATTGCCGGCGCGTTGTGGTCGCCCTACCTGGTGTTCGACGCGGACCGCCGGACGGCGGCGTTCGACGAGCAGTTCGCGCGCGCCGCGCCGTTCGCGTGGCGCTACTTCCAGAACCTCGCCGGGCCGTACTACGGTGTGAACTGGCGTGAGAACTATTCGCTGTCAGCGAACCCGCCGCCGGTGACCTCCGCGCCGGCAGGCGGATACAGACCGCCTTCGGTCGCGCTCGGACCGGGCGAGCATCCCTTCGGCTCGTTCTACGCGAATCGATCGATGACGATGCATATCGAGCCGTCGGTGTACCTGCACGCGCTGCTCACGGACTTTCGGACGGCGGGTGGCCGGGTCGTTGTTCGCGAGTTCGCTGATCCGGCATCCATTCGAGAGCTGTCGCATCCGCTCGTGGTCAACTGCACGGGCCTGGGGGCGGCGAAACTGTTCGACGATCGCGAGATGCTGCCGATCAAGGGCCAGCTGACCGTGCTCGTGCCGCAGCCGGAAGTGGACTACCTCACGACGGGTCCCGGCGATCTCTACATGTTTCCGAGACGCGACGGGATCATCCTGGGCGGAACCCACGAGCGGGACGAATGGTCCCTCGAGCCGAATCCGGCCGAAGCCACCCGGATTCTTCAGGGCCACCAGGAGCTCTTCAGCCGGTGGGAACGAACCGGCGCCGAGGCCGTATTATAGTAGCAATGTATGTTTAACAAGACCGAGGACTCCTCCCGTGACGCGTGAGGCGCTCGGCGAGTTCGAACAGCTCGTGCTGCTCGCCATCGTGCACCTGGGCGATGACGTCTACGGCGTGCCGATCGTGGACGAGATCGAGCGCCGCACCGGTCGAACGGTCGCACCGGCGGCCGTGTACGTCACCCTGCGCCGTCTCGAGCAGAAAGGGCTGCTGTCGTCCTGGATGAGCGATCCCACGCCCGAGCGCGGCGGGAAAGCGCGACGCTGCGTGAAGGTCACGCGCGCGGGTCTCGAGATGCTGCGCGAGTCGCGTCAGGCCCTCGATCAGATGTGGAAGGGCCTCGACCCTGGTCTTCGAGGCAACCGGTGAACGACACCAGCCGGCCGCCGCGTCTCGCCCGGCGGCTGCTCGAGCGCGCGCTGCCAGGCGACGCGCGCGAGCACGTACTCGGCGACCTCGAAGAAGTCTTTCGACGCGATTGCCACACGACAGGTCCGGTGCGCGCCCGAGTCCGGTATTGGGTGAAAGCGGTCTCATTCACGACAGGTTTCATCGCGGAGCGGTGGTGCGAGCAAAGTCAGCGGAGATCGCGTGCGAGCGGCCCCAATCCGACTGGCGGGCGTGCCATGCGTTTTGACGTGTCCTGGATGGACGTCAAGCTCGCCCTCCGAATGCTCATCAAGTACCCGGGCCTGACGTTCGTGAGCACCCTCGGGATGGCGGTGGCCATCGCCATCG
Source organism: Vicinamibacterales bacterium (assembly GCA_035633215.1). Classification (GTDB taxonomy): domain Bacteria; phylum Acidobacteriota; class Vicinamibacteria; order Vicinamibacterales; family SCN-69-37; genus DASQFI01. The sequence continues at coordinate 217,646 of DASQFI010000010.1, forward strand.
GCGCGACGTTGTTTTCGTTCTCGTACTCCTACCTGTTCCCCACGCTGCCGCTCGACGAAGGCGACCGCATCGTCGGGATCGAGAACTGGGACTCGACGCGGAACAACCAGGAGCATCGTTCGCTCCATGACTTCGGCACCTGGCGTACCGAGCTCACGTCGCTGCGGGACGTGGGCGCGTTTCGCACCGTACGACGGAATCTGGTCCTGCCCGGCGTTCCCACCGAGCAGGTCGTCGTCGCGGAGATGACCGCTTCGGGTTTCTCGCTGGCGCGGGTGCCAGTGATGCTGGGTCGTCCTCTGCTCGAAGCCGACGAGCGCAAAGGCGGTCCCGCCGTCGTCGTCATCGGGCACGACGTGTGGCAGAACCGTTTCGGATCGAGCCCCGCCGTCATCGGCAAGAGCATTCGTCTTGGGGCCGTGGAGCACGACATCGTCGGCGTCATGCCGAAAGGATTCGCGTTTCCGCTGAACCACAGCTTCTGGGGGCCACTGCGCGCGGACCCGATCGATTACGAACGAAGACAAGGGCCGGAGATCTTCATGTTCGCGCGGCTCGCGCCGGGCGCGACGCGCGAGCACGCCCAGGCGGAGTTGACAGCGATCGGGTTGCGGGCGGCCGAGGCGTTTCCGGAGACCAATGAACGGCTCCGGCCGCTCATCGTGCGGTTTGAGAATTTCTGGGCGGACGACATCACGCTGGGAGAGGTGAACTTCGGCCTGGTGCTCGTGAGTCTCCTGCTGGTCGTGGTGGGCGTGAACGTCGCCATCCTCGTCTATGCGCGCACCGCGACGCGTCACGGCGAGATCGTCGTCCGCACTGCGCTCGGCGCCAGCCGGCGGCGAATCGTGCTGCAGCTCTTCATCGAGGCGCTGGTGTTGTCGTCTGTGGCGTCGGTGGCCGGCCTCCTCCTGACCACGAAGGTGCTTGGAGTGCTCGATGGTTTCCTGACCGGATTGTCCAGCAGCGGCGAGTTCGGAGGTGTGCCGTTCTGGGTTGACCATCGCCTGTCACTCGGCACCATGCTGTACGTGGCCGGCCTGGCGATTCTCGCGGCGGCGATCGCGGGCATCATCCCGGCCCTCAAGGCCACAGGACGCCGGATCCAGTCGAGCCTGCGCGACCCGGGCGGCACGAACGCCCATCTCGGCCGCACGTGGACAGCGCTGATCGTCGCGGAAGTGGCGTTCTCCGTCGCCATCCTTCCTGGCAGCGTCTTTTTCGCCTGGCAGTCGATCGGCCAGACGGCGTCAAGCCCAGGGTTTGCGGCAGACAGGTTTCTGACAACCCGGCTCCTGATGGATGCTGACCTCGTCCCGAGCGCACGCGCCGACGCGTACGCGCGCGAGTTCGACGCCCGGTACGAGGCTCGCGTCACCGACCTCATCAGACGGGCGGCGAGTGAACCCGACGTCTCTGCCGTGACGATCGCGTCCAATCATCCCGGCGTCGAATATACGCACTTCGTCGAGATCGAGGGCGCGACGCCGTCGAGACGCTCCACGCGGGGTCGTCAGACGCGATCGATCCAGGTGGACGCCGGTTTCTTCGAGGCGTTCGACGTCTCGATCCTGATGGGCCGGGCGTTCCGTTCCAGCGAGCTCAACAGTGCGGCGGCGAGGCCGAGACGCGATGCCGACGGCGATGGCATCCAGGAGGGGATCGTTAGCAGCCTGAGCGGCGTCATCGTGAACCGGACCTTCGTGCGGCAGTTTCTCAGTGATGGTGGCGTGCTCGGCCGCCGGCTCCGCTACGTTGACAACGACGAGCGCGGCACTGCCGCCGCAGATGGGGCTGCGATGCGGTGGCACGAGATTGTCGGCGTGGTGGGCGACCTGCCCGCCAATCCGGTGTTTCCCGGCGAGACGGAAGCCAGGGTGTATCACCTGATCGCGCCCGGACAGGTCTACCCGTCCACCCTGACGGTGCGGCTGCGTTCGGGCGATCCCGCGGCGTTCGGGCCGCGGCTGCGTGAGATCGCCGTGGGGCTCGATCCGACGCTGCGGCTGGACCAGATCGTGCCCCTGACTGAAATCTACCGCCGACAGCAGCTCGGGCTCCACATGGGCGCGCTGGCGTTCGCGCTCGTCGCGCTCAGCGTCGTTTTGCTGTCGGCCGCCGGAATCTACGCGCTCATGTCGTTCACGATCACGCGCCGGCAGCGGGAAATCGGCATCCGCGCGGCGCTCGGGGCCCATCCGCGGCAGCTCCTCGCGTCGATCTTCGCGCGCGCGCTGAAGCAGCTCGCGCTCGGCATCGTCGCGGGCGTTGCGGCGAGCGCGGTTCTCGATCGGCTGGCCGAAGGGGATCTGATGGCGGGCCACGCGACAGTCCTGCTGCCGCTGGTGGCCATGCTGATGATTGTGGTGGGACTTGCCGCCGCGATCGGCCCGGCTCGGCGCGGTCTGCGTATTCAACCGACGGAGGCACTGAGGGATCTTTGAGAGAGTCTCCCGGCCTCAGTTGCGACATGAACGCATCACTCGGCGTCGTCAACTCGACGCCGCGGGGAGCTCAGTTGAGCGAATGCAGAATCTCACCGATTTGGAACCGGAGCGATGGCGTCATGTTCTCGAACTTGACGCCCACCCCTTTGGGTCCGGTTGAAACCACGCGGCCCGAGAGCGTCATCGCTCCATCGCGATCGAAGTAGATCGTCAGAACCGCTTGGTCGCCTTCGGCGAGCGGGAGACCGCACGTCACGCGACAGCCTCCTGCGCTGAGGTTGGATACGTGGCCCATTCCGGATTTCGAGTTGCTTTTCCAATGGCTGTCGATCCGGACCGGAATGCGTCGCTGTTTTCTACGCTCGGAGGCCATCGGAGTTCCCTGAGCGCAACTGACGTGCCAGGCAAGTCCTACTGGCGCAATACGCCGGCACGTGGTATTCGGGAGAGGTGCAGGATCAGAAGTCGCAGAAAAGCGCGACACTTTTCAGCCGTTGCGTCACACATTACAGATCTGCCGTCCCCATCACTGGCGTTTAGAAGGAATCCGTAAGAGGGACTAACGCTGAGGACGTGCGTTCACCTCAGTGAGGCGAGCACTTCGTTGATCTGGTATTCCAGCGATCCGGTCATCTTCTCGAACTTGATGCCGATGCCGTTCGCGCCAATCGAGACGACGCGGCCCTGCAGCGTCATCGATCCGTTCTGACCGAAATACATCGTCAGAACCGTCTGGTCGCCTTCGACGAGCGCGGCACCGGACGTCACGCGACAGCCTCCGACGCTGAGGTTGGACACGTGGCCCATTCCGGATTTCGAGGTGCTTTTCCAGAGGCTGCCGATCCTGACCGGAAGCCGTCGCTGTTTTCTACGCTCGGCCACCTGGCGGTTCATCGGCACCCTGTGAGCGCAACTGATGTGCCAGACACGTCCTACAAGCCCAGGCCGCCGGAAAGTGGTATTCGGAAGGGCGAAGCGATCAGAAGTTGCTGAACGCCGGAAACCGTTTCAGGAACAGCATCAAACATTACAGATCTGGCATCTCATCACTGCTGTAGAACGCCTGCAATTTCTTCGTCCGTCAGCCCCGCCTCGCGGAGCACATCGCGCGTGTGCTCGCCGAGACGTGGCACATGCCGGCCCACCACAGGCGGCGTGTCCGACATCTTTATCGGTGATCCGAGCGTCTTCAGCGTGCCGAGCGACGGGTGGTCGATCTCGACGACCATCTGCCGCGCCTGCACGTGCGGATCGGCGAACGCGTCGGCGTACGTGTTGATCGGTCCGCACGGAATCCGGCGCGCCTCGAGCTTCGCGAGCCAATGCGCTTTCGTGTTCGTTGACGTGATCGCTTCAATGCGCTCGACCAGCGCGGATCGATTCCGAACGCGGGCAGACGGCTCGGCGAACTCGGGCAGCGTCGCCCATTCCCGGTGGCCCAGGAGGTCGCAGAGATCGATAAAGAGGCGGTCGATACCGGCGCCGATCGTGATGTGCCCGTCGGCGCAGCGAATTGCCTGATAGGGTGCGAGAAACCGGTGCGCCGAGCCGAGCGGTTGTGGCGTCACGCCCTCCGCGAAGTACTCGGCGGCCTCCCAGACCGACAGCGCGAGTCCGGCCTCGACGAGCGACGTGTCGATGTATTGCCCGCGTCCGCTCCGGTCTCGATGATGCAGCGCGGCGAGAATCGCGGCCAGCGCAAACAGGCCGGCGCCAAGATCGGTGAGCGGCACTCCGCACTTGACCGGCGCGCCACCAGGCTCGCCCGTGACCGACATGAGGCCGGACACGCCCTGCGCGATGAGATCGAACCCGCCCCGGGCCGCGTCGGGTCCGGTCTGGCCGTAGCCCGAGATCGACGCGTAGATGAGCCGTGGGCAATCGGCCGACATTGCGGCGTAGTCCAGCCCCAGTTGCCGCATCACGCCGGGGCGGAAGTTCTCGATCAGGATGTCCGTCCGCGCGACGAGTTTCTGAAACGCGCGCCGGCCCGCGTCGGATTTCAGATCGAGGACGATGGCGCGTTTGCCGCGATTGAGGGCCGCGAAGCCTGCGCTGTCCGAGCCCGTGCGCGCGCCCATGCGCCGCGTCGGATCACCTTCGGGCGGCTCGACCTTGATCACGTCCGCGCCCATGTCGCATAGTTGCATCGCGCAGAAGGGCCCGGCCATCACCTGCGTGACGTCGAGCACGCGGATTCCCTCGAGCGCCGTCCGGCCCGTGCTCATCTCGAACGCTCCTGGCGAGGACGCATCGTGAACTCTTCAGACACGCGTTTCACGTCGAGCGGTCCGGTCGGCCGTCTCACCTTCACCCGGCCGGAGACCGGCAACGCCCTGACGTGGGCGATGTACGAGGCCCTTGCCGACGCGTGTGATCGCGTCGACGCCGATCGTGGCATTCGCGTGTTCGTCATCTGCGCACCCGGCGGAGTATTTTGCACGGGAACCGACATCCGCCAGTTCACGACGTTCAAGACCGGCCAGGACGGCCTGGAGTACGAGCGACGGGTCGAGGCGTGCCTGACCCGGCTCGAAGGCGTCGCGGTGCCGACGATTGCGCAGGTCGAAGGGATCGCGGCCGGCGCCGGCTGCGCGATTGCGCTCGCATGCGATCTGCGCGTGTGCACGGCCGCGGCCCGGTTCGGCGTGCCGATCGCGCGCACGCTCGGCAATGCCCTGTCGATTGAGAATTGTGCGCGGCTGGTCGAGCACATCGGCCCGGGACCTACCAAGGACATGCTCTTCACCGGCCGGCTGCTCGACGCCCGCGAGGCCAGCGCGCTTGGTCTGGTCACCCGCCTCGCCGAGCCGGCAGACATCGGCCGAATCGTGGATGAGCTGGCCGAGACGATCGCGCGCAACGCCCCGCTCACGATTCGCGCCATGAAGGCGGCGCTGCGGCAGGTCTCGAAGCGGCAGCAAGCGGATGTGGAAGGGGTCAACGATCTGATTGCTGCCTGTTACGCCAGTCACGACTTTCGCGAAGGGGTCGCCGCGTTTCTCGCAAAACGTCCACCGGTATTTACGGGCGAGTGAGGACCTCGGGGTTCTTTTTTTGAACGGCAGGGCGAAAAAGAACCCCGAGGTCTTCAATCGCCGCCTGCACCCCACCTGGCCGATACGGAACGCCGGCTGCGGCGAGGCCGAGCTCGACGCCGCCGAGGGTGCCGAGGAGCATCAGCTCGTTGAAGTCGCCGAGGTGGCCGATGCGGAACACGCGGCCCTTGAGGCGGCCCAGTCCGGCGCCGAGCGACATGTTGAACCGATCCAGCACGACCGCGCGGAACTGATCCGCGTCGTGTCCGGCGGGCATCATCGCCGTCGTCACGACAGGGCTCAATTCGTCTTCGCGTTCGCAGAGGATCTCGAGGCCCCACGCACGGACCGCGGCACGCGCGGCCTCGGCCAGGCGCCGGTGGCGGGCGAAGACGTTCGCGAGTCCCTCCTCGCTCAGCATGCGCAGGGCTTCGCGGAGGCCGAACAGCAGGTTCGTCGCGGGCGTCGTCGGAAAGAATCCGTTCACGTTCGCGGCGAGCATCGGCTCCCACGCCCAGTAGGCGCGGGGCAGCTTCGCGTCGCGCGAGGCCGCGCGCGCCTTGTCGCTGATGGCGTTGAAGCTCAGGCCCGGCGGCAGCATCAGGCCTTTCTGCGATCCCGCGAGCGTGACGTCCAAGCCCCACTCGTCGTGGCGCACATCGATCGACCCGATTGAGGACACGGCATCGACGAGCAGCAGGGCCGGATGGCCCGCCGCGTCGATCGCCCGCCGAATTCCGGGCAGCCGGCTCGTGACGCCCGTGGACGTTTCGTTGTGCACGACGAGCACGGCCCGGATGTGATGATCGCGATCGCGGGAAAGGCGCTCGTGCAGTTCGTCCGGATCGACGCCTCGCCGCCACGTGCCGGGGACGAGCTCGACCGAGAGGCCAAGCCGGCGCGCCACGTCCGCCCAGTTCTTCGAAAACTCTCCGATGTCGAACGCGAGCACGCCGTCGCCTGGGGAGAGCGTGTTGACGAGCGACGCTTCCCAGGCGCCGCTGCCCGACGCGGGATAGATCAGCACGGGCGAGGACGTCTGAAAGACCGCCTTCAGGCCTTCGAGCACCTCACGGCCGAGTGCGGCGAACTCGGCGCTTCGATGATCGATCGTCGGCGCCGCCAGGGCGCGCAGCACCCGATCGGGCGTGTTCGTCGGGCCGGGAATCTGCAGGAAGTGACGACCCGCACGGGACATGCGGCATCGTATCCTGACCGGGGGTCCCGCCCGCCTCCGCAAAGGCTACGGCGAGGCTCGCCGAAGCGTTTCGCGCGAAGGCGGCCGCTCCCGCGGGCCGCGGCAAGAATTCACCAACCACCTATAATCCCGGCTCCGATGTCTGCCGCGTTCGACGTGACCGCGCTGCGCCAGGAGCTCGAAGAATCGCTCGAAGGCGAGGCGCGGTTCGATTCGCTGTCGCGCGCGCTCTACGCGACCGACGCCAGCGTGTACCAGATTGAGCCGATCGGCGTGGTACTGCCCAAGTCGCGCGACGATCTCGTCCGCGTCGTCCAGGCCTGCCGGCGTCACGGCTGCTCGATCACCATGCGCGGCGGGGGCACGTCCCAGGCGGGGCAGGCGATCGGGCCCGGGCTCGTCGTCGACATCTCGAAGTACTTCAATCGCCTGCTCGAGGTGAACGTCGCCGAACGTTGGGCGCGCGTCGAGCCCGGCATCGTCCTCGACCAGCTCAACGCTGCGCTGGCGCCGCACCGCTTGCGGTTCGCCCCCGACGTGTCGACCGCGAGCCGCGCGACGCTGGGCGGCATGATGGCCAACAACTCGGCCGGTGCACGATCCGTGATCTACGGCAAGACGATCGATCACGTGATCGAACAACAGGTCCTGCTCTCGGACGGAACGGTCGCCTGGTTCCGGCCAGTGGCCGGCGACGATCTCGATCGGCTCTGCACGGGCGCGACGCTCGAAGCATCCTGCTATCGCGAAGTCCGCCGGCTCGCACGCGAGCATGCGGAGGAGATCGACCGGCGGTTCCCGAAAGTGCTGCGACGCGTCGGCGGGTACAACCTCGACGAGTTCGTGAACGACCGGCGGCCGTTCAACCTGGCGAAGCTCATGGTCGGATCCGAGGGCACGCTCGGCATCGTCGTCGAAGCCAGGATCAATCTGGTTCCGCTGCCGGCGGCCAAGGCCGTGCTGGTGATCCAGTTCGGCGATCTGCTCGAGTCGCTCGCGGCGACGCCAGTGATTCTCCAGCACCAGCCGGCGGCCGTCGAGGTGATGGACGCTTTCATCCTCGACCACACCGAGCAGAGCCCGGACCTGCACCGCCTGCGGCAGACGTTCGTGGACGGGCAGCCGGCGTCGTTGCTGTGCGTCGAGTTCTACGGCGACCGTGCTGAGGATCTGCCGCCGCGGATCGACGCGCTCGAGCGGGATCTGGCGGCGCGCCATTTCGGGACTCGCTATCACCGGGCCACGGACCCGGCCGCGCAGCAGTCCATCTGGCTCGTTCGTGAGGCCGCGCTCGGCCTGGCAATGGCTACGAAAGGCGATGCGAAAGCCGTGTCATTTGTCGAAGACACCGCCGTCGCCCCGGAGAGGCTTCGCGACTACATCCGGGATTTTCTGGCCATCGCCCGCCGACACGGCACCGAGGCCGGTGTTTACGCGCACGCGTCCGTCGGCTGCCTGCACGTCCGGCCGGTCGTGAACCTGAAAACGGCGGAAGGCGTCCGGGAGTTCGAGGCCATCGCGTCCGAGGTCGCCGATCTCGTGCTCGCGTACGGCGGGGCGCTCTCCGGCGAGCACGGCGACGGGCTGGTGCGCAGCCCGTTCATGGAACGGATGTTCGGGCCGGTGCTGTACGATGCGTTTCGCCAGATCAAACGGACGTTCGATCCAGACGGTCTTTTCAATCCGGGCAAGATCGTGGACGCCCCGCCGCTCGCGTCCAACCTTCGATACGGCCCCGCGTATCGCGCGGCGCCAGTGGCGACGTTTTTCGACTACGACGCGTACGGCGGTCTGGCGGGAGCCGTCGAGATGTGCAGCGGTCTTGGCGCGTGCCGCAAGACGGAGTCAGGCACGATGTGTCCGTCGTTCATGGCGACGCGCGACGAGGCGCATTCGACCCGCGGGCGCGCGAACGCCCTGCGGCTCGCGCTCTCGGGCAAGCTGGGCGACGCAGGACTGTCAGACGATGCCGTTCATGAGGTGCTGGATCTGTGCCTCGAATGCCGGGCGTGCAAGACCGAGTGTCCGGTGGGCGTGGATGTCGCACGCATGAAGAGCGAGTTCCTGGCCGCGTACTGGCGCCGGCGGGGCAGGCCGGCGCGCGCGCGCGTGCTGGGCCAGATCGATCGAGTGGCGCGGTGGGGCAGCCGGCTCGCGCCGGCGTCGAATGTGATCTCACGCAGCGCGCTCGGTCGCGGTCTGACCGAACGCCTGCTCGGCCTTGATCGCCGCCGCACGCCGCCGGCGTGGGTCCGCCGGACGTTCCGCGATCAGTTCGTGTCGCCTCATCCAGAGCGGCCTGACCGAGTCGCGATATTCGTGGACACGTTCACCAATCATCAGCATCCCTCGATTGGCCTGGCCGCGCTCGACGTGATCGGGCGGCTGGGATTCGGCGTCACGCTCGCGCCGAACCTGTGCTGTGGACGGCCGCTCATTTCGCAGGGGCTGCTCGACGAGGCCCAACGTCGAGCTCGTGACAACGCCGAGCGCCTGCTGCCGCTCGCCGAAGCAGGCCGCACGCTCGTCTTCCTCGAACCGAGCTGCCTCTCTGCCGTCCGCGAGGATGCGCCCGACCTGCTTTCCGGAGAGGCTCGCCGGATGGCGCTGGCGGTCGCCGGCCGCGCGAAGCTGTTCGAGGAGTGGCTCGAAGCCGAATGCCGAGATGACCGCGCGCGCCTGTCGCTCACGCCGGGACCAGCGACGGTCATGCTTCACGGTCATTGCCATCAGAAGTCGATGAATGCGCTCGCGCCCGCGAAGGCGTTGCTGTCCCGCATTCCCGGCGCGAAGATTGTCGATCCCGATGCCGGCTGCTGTGGCATGGCGGGCTCGTTCGGGTACATGCGCGAGCACTTCGACGTCTCTCGCGACATCGGGGAGCACCGGTTGTTTCCCGCCGCCCGAACCCTGGGCGCGAATGCCGTGCTGGTCGCGAGCGGCACCTCCTGCCGCCAGCAGATTGCCGACTTCACGGGCGTGCGCGCCGTGCACGCCGCCCAGCTCATTCGTTCGCTGATGACGTCACCCGCATGAACCTCGCCGTCCTCTCGGTGTCCGCACTGGCGCTGGCGGTCCTCGTCAGCTGTGTCAGCCGCTTGAACGTGGGCGTGCTGGCCGTCGCGCTCGCATGGATCGTCGGCGTCTACGTTGGCGGCTTGTCGGCGTCGGCCGTGATGGGCGGTTTTCCCAGCCAGCTGTTCCTGACGCTATCGGGCGTCACGCTGCTCTTCGCGATGGCGCAGTCGAACGGGACGCTGCCGCGCCTGACCTACCACGCGGTCCGGGTGTGCCGCGGGAATATCGGGACGATCCCGGTCATGTTCTTCTTTCTGGGCGCGGCGCTCTCGTCGATGGGGCCCGGCAACATCGCGACCGCGGCGCTTCTCGCGCCCATCGCAATGGCAACCGCGGCGCGCACCGGCATTCCGTTGTTCCTGATGGCGATCATGGTCGGCAACGGCGCCAACGCGGGCGGCCTGTCGCCATTCGCGCCGACCGGCATCATCGTCAACGGCATCCTCGCCAGGAATCAGATGCCGGGCCTCGAGGCGCAGAGCTATCTCTACAACCTCGGTGCGCACGTCCTCATTGCGTTCGGCGGGTATACGCTGTTCGGCGGGCTTCGTCTCTTTGCCGCCGATCGGTCCGTCGCGGCGACGACCGATCCGGAAGGCGAGACCCCGTTCAATCGCCGGCAGTGGATCACTCTCGGCGTTATCGGCGCGCTCATCGTGAGCGTGCTGGCCGCGGGCGTGCACGTCGGCATGGCCGCGTTCGCCGGCGCCGTCGTGCTCGTGCTGTCGGGTGCCGCCGATGACGGCGAGGCGATCCGCCAGATGCCCTGGCGCGTCATCATCATGGTCTGCGGCGTGACCGTCCTCATCGCGCTCGTCGAGAAGTTTCAGGGCCTCGACCTGCTGGTCTCACTGGTCGCGCGCATCTCGACGCCGAGCACGGTGCCTGCCGTCGTCGCGTTCCTGACCGGACTCGTGTCGGTGTACAGCAGCACATCGGGCGTCGTGCTGCCGGCGTTCCTGCCGCTCGTGCCGGGCCTGGCGGCCTCGCTGCCCGGCGCGAGCGCCGTGTCCATCGCGATGTCGATGAACATCGGCGGGCACGTGGTGGACGTCTCGCCGCTCTCGACGATTGGCGCGCTCTGCATGGCCGGCGCGGCGGCCAGTGACAGCCGCAAGCTGTTCATCCAGCTGCTGGCCTGGGGACTGTCGATGGCGGTCGTGGCCGCGGTGTTGTGCTACGTGCTGTTCTGACGTCCGGTGGGCGGCTGGCGGATGGGCATGCGCCGATGGTATTTCGGACTCTTACGCGCGCCCTGCGAGCCCCTTGCCACCCACCGGCTCGGTCACGAAGCGTTCGCCGAAGCTGGCAACCAGCGGCCGGCCTCTGGCAATGGCTTGCTGAACGCGGGGCAGCGACAGCGACGTCGTGTGGCTGTCTTCGCTGTCCCAAACCTCGGTCGTCCCGCCGACCGGGAACCGCGATCATCCGTCCAATCAAGCCGTACATGTTTTGCCTCAAGCCAGGGACCCTCGCCGATTCCCGAGGTGAATCGGCGCCACGCTTGCACCATAGTATCTTATTAATCTACCATGGTGTAATGGCCCTGAATCTCAAGAACGCCGACGTCGAGCGGCTGGCCACAGACGTGGCTCGTCTCGCCGGCGAGACCAAGACGGAGGCGATCCGCCGCGCGCTCGAGGAACGGAAGCGACGGCTGACCGGTCACTCCACGGCGGAAAGGCGGCAGCGAGTTCTCAAGCTGCTCGAGCGACGCATCTGGCCGACCCTGCCTGCGCGCGAGCGCGGCCGCCGGCTCACGCGCGCCGAAGAGGACGAGATCCTCGGATTGGGCCCGAAGGGCGTGTGACGCTGGATTCGTCCGCGCTCATCGCGATCCTGTTTGGCGAGCCCGGCTATCTCGATCTGGTCGATCGGGTGCTGAAGTCGGACGTCGTCCGCATCGGTACCCCCACACTCACGGAAGCAGCCATCGTTCTGACGGCTCGACGGCGAGGGCGCAGCGGCGGCGAACTGGCGATGCTGCTCGAGGAGCTCGACGTCACCGTCGTGCCCTTCACGGTAGCCCATCACGAGGTGGCGTCGCGGGCCTATGAACGGTACGGCCGTGGCCGCCACAAGGCCAATCTGAATTTCGGCGATTGCCTCAGCTACGCAGTCGCGTCGCTGGCTGGCGATTCGCTGCTCTTCGTTGGCGACGACTTCCGCCGGACGGACATCGAAGCCGCGGGCTAGCCGCCGTGCACACCAGCTCTTGCCACCTCGCGGGAGCCCCGACCCGGGACCGATGACGCGTTGACCTTCGACACATTCCGCGTTAGGAATAAGCGAAGTCCAAGGCTGGCTGATCCTCAAGATCAGGGAAGCGAATCGCTGTGACTTGGTTGAGACGACGTCACTGGGCCGACGTCCTGGCTCAGGATCTCCGCTATGCCTTTCGGGCTCTGGGCAGAAACCCTGAGTTCACTGCCGTGGCCGTCCTGTGCCTGGCGCTGGGCATCGGGGCCAACACGGCGGTGTGGACCCGGAGAAAGTACTTGCCGGGCATGACGCCGGTGATGACGAATGCGACAACGAAGGGCTGCGCGTGCTCACTCGACTGCTGACTGTTCGGTCGGTGGCCCAATGACGCCCGGCCATGCGTCGCACGCTTTTTGCTCTCGCCCGCGGCGCTTCGTGAGGTATATTGGCGGCCCTTCCCCAGCGACAGACATTGACGTCCGGCGGCCGGGTTCGGCTGTCGTGATCGGCGTGCGCCTGTCACTCCCCCGCAGTGCTCGCACGTGGAGGCCCCACCTTGAGCGACAACCCTATCAACCCACCAGGTGACGATCCTCCGTCCGACGGCGCGATGGCACGCGAACTGGCCGATGCGCATCTGCTGACGATCAAACCCGAGCTGGATCTCGGCAAGCTCTGGGGCAAGCTGCCGGGCACGGCCCCGGACGAGGCTCGCATTCCGGTCCGGCGTCCCGACGATCTTCTCGTCTTCGATCTGATCCTCGACAACCTGCGGCTCGCGCCTGACGCGCCGCCGCGCCTCGTGCGTGTGAACCCGAATGCGGCGGCGGCGCTCGTGATCGAGTTTCCGCCGCAGGCGTTCGGCGAGCAGGCGTTTCTCGAAGTCGCGCCGGAAGTGCAGGACACCGACGGCGAGTCGGTACCGCCGCTGCCGTCGGCCAAAGTCCGCATGGCTGGACCGAGCCGCGTTGTCCTGCTGATGCCGGCAGCGGTCGAGAACCTGCCGTACACGCTGGCGGCGGTGCTCGAGGCGCTTCGCACGTGGTCGATGCGGCTCGCGATTACGGCGACGCCCGAGCCCGACCGTGGCCTCGCGCTCGAGCTCGATCGACCGTGGTTGAAGCTGGCCACGGCCTCGGCGGACTGGGCCGGTGCACGCGCCCTGTTCAACATGGCGCTCGCGCGCACCGGGGCCACGGGCGCCGACGCCGCGATCGCGGAGGCGGCCAAACGGCTTGCGGATCGAGCGGCGCAGGGATTGGCGAGGGGCGGCGGAGAGGGTCTCGCTGAATCACTCCGTCACCTGATGCATGAGGAGCTCGAGCGGATCACCACTCGATTCCCCGCGCTGCGCGCCGAAGCGGGCCGCGAGATCGCGGTTGCGTCGATGGCGCTCGCGGCCACCGAGTCGTTGGCCGACACGTCGATCGACCTCGGCTTCACCCTGGGCGCGGTCGAGCAGGTGCCCTTCCTGCCGATCGTCCTCTCACCGCATGAGCCGCCGCGCACCGTCACGACGCTGGAGTTGCCGTATCGGTTGATTCTGTCGCCACTCGCACCCGCGCGATGGCTGCACAGCGATCTCCCGGTCGAGCACGCCGACCGCACGGAGCTGTGGCACACCCGCATGCGAACGGCCGCGACCGACCAGGGGCCCGACGGCAACGGCAAGGTCCGCGCGATCTGGTCGCCCGACTATCCGATCACCGATCTCAGCTCCGTCGTCGATCCGCCGAAGCCCTTTCGAATGAGCCTGCACGCGGCCGACCGTCAGTGGCTGGTCAAGCTCATGACCGGCTTCAACGAGCAGACGCTGGCCGGACGGCCGTACCGTCCGCGCGCGAGCCAGGAGAAGCGACTTCATCTCTCCGCGCTGGGCGGACTGCTGGACGTGGAAGGGCACTGGGCGACGCGACCCGCCAATGTGGATCTGGCCGAGTGGCGGCATCTGGCCGCGCTTGGACGCGATCAGTACGTGCGTGTCGTCTACATCGGGTGCCTGGCGTGGCCACGACACGCCGCCGCCCTGGTGAAGGTCACGGAGCGGAAGATCGAGCCGCTGGGCAACGCGCCGAACCAGAATCGTGTTGCCGCGCTCAGGCAGCGGTATTTCATCGTCGTGCTCGAGCGCGTGAGGCAGTACACGGGCGAGTACCATGAGTTCCACGGCCACAACTTTCCGTTCAAGGAAGTCGAGATTCTGACGCGGGTCACGCCGAGCCTGATCGATCCCGGCGTCGGCCCGAGCGCGCTCCAGCCCGAAGGGACCATCTACGGCGGCAGCATCCTTCGGCAGATGGTGTTCTGGCCGATGATCTCGTCGAACCAGAACGTCATGTTCGACATCGCGGCCACGGACATCTGCGGCCGCAGGACGACGTTCTCGATGCCGCTGCTCTTCATCAGCGAGACGGCGAACAACGCCAAACCGACCGAGATCAAAAGCGCTTACAACGGCACGATCGGCCAGAGACGACGCGCGTCGATGGGCAGCTCGACCATCTGCTACGCGCCGTTCAATCCTGCCGACAAGGGCGATCCACGGCTGCCGACCGAGAGCGTCCTGTTCAAGGCGGGGAATCTGACCAAACATTTCCCGCTCGAGCCAAACTTCTACCCGGAGATCGAATCAGCATCCGTCGGCATCCGCGCGGTTCAGCGTCTGCTCGCCCAGCCGCAGGCGGTCGTCGACGTGACATATCCGAACGTCTACAAGCAACACGGCTTCGGCGAAAGCGACCCGACGAAGAACACCGGCCAGATCTTTCTTCAGCTCACCACGGTCCATGACCTGAAGTTCGGCGACGGTCCGAACGAGGCGAAGAGCGACGCCCTCGGCGCGCTCGCGTCGCCGCAAATGGCCATCCAGGGCCTCTCACGCGTCATGGGCCCGGTCGCCGCCAAGCCACCCGGTAACCCGAGCGACATCGGCCAGATCGAAGCGGCGCTCGGCAAGGTCATCAACAGCCAGTTCGATCCGACCGACTTCTTCAAGGGCGCGAAGATTCTCGGAGGGGTCGATCTTTCGGCGCTCCTCACGGTCGTGAGCGCGCTCACGGGCAGCAACGTGCCGAAGATGCTCTCGCGCGAGCTGGCCGATCGCGTCGAGGCGACGTTCGAGTGGGAGACGGAAATCCACAACTCCGATCCGCTCAACCTGTTCATCCCGCGCGCCGACGTTTCCAAGCCGCCCTCGACGCTCTCGATGCACGGCCTGATGACGACGCCGCTGGCCAATCCGGCCGACACGCACTACGAAGCCACGGCGGACCTCACGAACTTCAAAGTCAACCTGTTCGGCTTCGTCATTCTGTGGTTCGAGGAACTGTCGTTCAACGCCAGGAAAGGGCAGAAGCCGGACGTCGTCGTCCGGCTGCGCGATGGGGAGGACGCCGTCCAGTTCGGCGGGCCGCTCGAGTTCGTGAACGAGCTGCGAAGCCTGATTCCGTCGAACGGGTTTTCGGATCCGCCGAACCTGACGGTCACGCCGAGCGGTATCAGCGCGAGCTTTTCGATCAATCTGCCGACGGTGAGCGTCGGCGTGTTCTCGCTCTCGAACGCGTCGCTCGGCGCCGGCTTCATGCTGCCGTTCGATTCCCGCCCGGCCCAGGTGAAGTTCAACTTCTGCGAGCGGCAGCATCCGTTCAGCCTCACGGTGTCGTTCCTCGGCGGCGGCGGCTTCTTCGCGATCGGCATCTCGACCGCCGGCGTGAACGAGATCGAGGCGGCGCTCGAATTCGGCGCCGGCGTGGCGATCGATCTCGGCGTGGCGTCGGGCAGCGTCGAGATCAAAGCCGGTGTGTATTTCCACTGGCTCGAGCCGATTCCAGGGCAGGGGTCGGTCGAGCTGGCCGGTTACGTCCGGCTGCACGGCGAACTGTCCGTGCTGGGCATTATCTCCGCGTCGCTCACGTTCAATCTGCAGATCGCCTACCTCAAGGCCAACGGTGAATCTGTCGTCTGGGGCGAGGCGACCCTGGTCGTCGAGATCGAGGTGCTGTTCTTCAGCGCGTCGGTCTCCGTCAAGTGCCGGCGCGAGTTCGCCGGCTCGAAATCGGACCCGAAGTTCATCGATCTCATCCCGGACCAGGACACCTGGCGCGCCTACTGCGAGGCGTTTCACGAGGAGGCGGCCTGATGGCGAAGCAGTCCCTCATCTGGACGGCGATGCCGAACGGCTACTCGGCCGACGGCGCGTCTCTTCGCGTGTCGGTGCTGCTGTCCCCGCGGCTCGATGCGGAAAACGATCCGCAGGAATTGTCGAGCTTCTTTCCGGACTGGGCCGACTGGCCGGCGACGCTCGCCGGGGCAACGATGACCGTACGCTGCGGGAGCGCATCGGTGGCGGTGCCGATCGCACAGACGTCAGGTCCCAATCGACTCGACACGTCACTCGGCGGGCCGGACACGTCAACCTGGAAAGCGTTGTTCAACGGCGGCCTGTTCGTCGAAGGCTTCGTGTTCCGCGACATGAGCAACCACCCGGTCCTGTCCTACGACACGACCGGCGCAGTCAATCTCGTCAAGCATCTCTACGGCAACCTTGCGGGTTCGGCGACGGACGCGATGCCCAAGGTCTCCGATCTGGTCGACAGCAACGACTGGGGCGACGTCGTGAGCGCGGTGTCGGCGCTGGATCGAATGTTCGTGGACGAGAAGACCGGACTCCGGCGCCCGGCGGCGCAGTTCGAGGCGTTTCTGTCGAAGGATCAGTCGGCCGACAACACAACGGTCGAGCTCCTGGGACGCATGCAGCTGTTTCACACGCCTCCTTCGACGCCGAAAGTCGCGACGCACGTCCGCCAGGACGATCCTCGGATCAAAGCGCGTTGGCTCGAGTACCAGCAGACGCCGCTGCCGGCCAAGTCCGAACTGGCCAAGACGCTCGACTTTCACCAGATCGTCGCGGCAATGAACAGTTATCCGACGATCCTCCGTCGACTTGGACTCGTCGTCGATCTCCTGATCGATCGCGCGGCGTTCCCGCAGGCCGCCAATCAGTTGCTGTCGGCTTCGGTGAAGTTCGGCGGACCCGGCCTGAAAGTGCTCACGACGGCCGACGCCTCGCCGCGGACCCGAGTGACGCTGACCAACACGGTGTTCGGGGCCGTGCCGAATCCGTCGCCGGGACTCGACGACCTCCGGCTGAAGAACCGGCTCCTCGATCTCGATCCCAAGCAGTTCGAGTTGCTCAACGTTGACGCCGACAGCGCCGGTCTCAAGCTCATGAACTTCGCACGATCGCTCGGACGGATGCACCCCGACGATCAGCGCATCGACACGGTGACCCGATTCGAAAAGGAGGTCGGCGCCCCGTCGCTGCGCAATGCGGGACTGATGCTCGTGCAGCGCAAGCGCGCGTCCAACCTGAAACACCGGTTCCTCGCCAGCAAGGCGAAGGACGATGCGGCGCAGGCGGTGTTTGCGAACGTGCCGGGTGCGGCCGGGCCGATACTCTGGGCTGAGGATCTCGTCCGCGGCTTCCGGATCGACATCTGGGATCGGACGACGGGACGATGGCGGTCGCTCTGCGCTCGCGAGGCCACCTATGACCTCGGCGAGGGCCAGGTCGTCGTCAACGTTCCCGAAGAGGAGACGACGCTCCGGCTCGCGACGACGAAGTCGTCAGATCCGGCGAGCAATCAGCATGTCGTCTATCTGCACGAGTCGCTGGTGTCATGGACGGGGTGGAGCCTCGGCGCTCCGCTGCCGGGCCGCGCCGTACTGCCTGACGACACGTTCGACGCGACCTCTGGTCAGACGGACGCGGAGATTCCGCCCGGTCTGCACTTCAAGTCGTCGTTCGACGCCGTGAAGGGATCGCTGCCGCGCCTTCGGTTCGGGCGTGAGTACTGGATTCGCGCCAGGGCGGTCGATCTGGCGGGGAATTCGCTTCCACAGAACGAGCAGGACTTCGGGCCTGAAGCGCCGGGGCAGCACGCCCGGCCGTATCTGCGGTTCGAGCCCGTCGCCGCGCCGGCGACCGCGCTCGTGCGGCCTGCGAACGGGACGACCGAGCGACCCGCCGAGGGCGAGTCGATGGAGCGGCTGGCGATTCGGACGTTCAACGACGTGTTGGACGATCCGGCGGCGACCACGCAAGTGGCGCGGCGGTATCTCGTGCCCATTCAGGCAAGCGTGCGGGACGCCGAGCACCACGGCAAGCTCGATGCGGCCGGCAAGGTCGACGCGTCGCTCTTCAACCTCCTCGCGAATCAGAAAGATCGTGATGCGTCCGATCCAGCCGCGGCATTGCAGCAGGAGCTGCTGCCGATGCAGGGGCCGCTCGATCCGGCGCCGGTGGACACTGTCTTCGCGGTGTACCGGGACGGTCAGGCCCTGACGTACCTGCCGGACCCGCTCGCGGAGGAGGCGGCCATTCGGGTTTTCGATCATCCGAACATCGCGGCGGCGACCAGCATCACGATTCCGCTCTATCCGACCGGCAAGTGGCCGGACGCGCAGCCGTTCAAGGTTCGGGTGTTCGAGCATCCGACCGCGACGCCTGAATACAAGGAGAGCGAGCGCACGCTGCACGTCCCGCTGCCCAAGGCCGTGCGCGCCCGCGTACGCGTCTCCATGAAGCTGTCCAAGGCGGCGCGCGGGAGGATGGGTCTCTGGCATTGGATGACCGTCGCGCAGCAGCAGAACCTCGACGCCCTCGTCCTCGACGGCCAGCATTGGATGTTCTCGCCGTGGCGAGTTCTCGACGTGGTCCATGCGGTGCAGCGGCCGCTCATCGCGCCGAAGATGTCGAAGTTCCAGCTCCAGCGCGGGTTTGCGGACACGTCGGTCCGGCCGAACTTTCTCACCACGTGCAGTCTGAAAAGCACCGATCATCTCGACCTGCACGCCGAGTGGCATGAGCCGCTCGACGAGCCGTCGGAGTCGGCGAGCGCGACGGCGCTCATCGACCGGTCGCGCGGCGACGTGGCATTTGCCGTGAAGATCACCGATCCCAAGCGTTATGCCTTGAAGATGCAGGGCGAGCCGCGCGGAGGATTCGCCGAGCACACGATCGCCGGCGACGATCTGATTGGCGTCGGCATCGTCTCGCACGAGCTGGTGATGCCGAAGCACCATGAGTTCCACGACACGCGCTATCGGCGCATCGAGTACTGGCTCGAGGGCACGACCGCGTTCCGGGAGTACATGCGGCCGGACCTGCTGACCGACGCCAACGGCGATCCGACGGAAGAGAAGATCAAGGTCGACGGCCCGAAGCTCGTCGCCTGGGTGCCGAGCTCGGCGCCGCCACCGGCGCCCGAGGTCCTGTACGTCGTCCCGACGTTTGGCTGGGTGCGGACCGTCGATGGGCAGGGCCGCATGTCGAGCTGGCGGCGCGGCGGTGGGCTCCGCGTGTATCTCAACCGTCCCTGGCACTCGACCGGCTACGGTGAAATGCTCGCCGTCGTGCTGCCACCGGCGTCGTTCGCGGGCGATCCGAACAAACAGCCGCAGGGGAATCCTTACAAAGCGTTCGTGACGCAGTGGGGCAACGATCCGCTCTGGCTCTCGCCGTTCGTGCCGGGTCTGGCGCCGCAGCGAGGGAACTTTCCGCTGGCGCGGACAGCGGCCGATCCGGCGGGCGGATGGATTCCTGCCGGCGCGCCTGGCACCGAGGCCGACCAGGCGCCCGGTCCGTTCAAGGTCACGGGTCTGGTCCCGCCGGGCGTCCCGACCAGCGGCGCGAATGCCGGTCCGGTCGAAATCGCCCCACACGACGTCGCGTCCGACGCGGTCCGCCGGCTCTGGTATTGCGACATCGAGATCAACCAGGGTGCGTCGTACTGGCCGTTCATCCGGCTCGCGCTCGCGCGATACCAGCCGACGTCAGTGACCGGCGCGCACCTCTCGCCGGTCGTGCTCGCCGATTTCATGCCGCTCACGGCCGATCGGTGGCTCAGCGTCAGCCAGACGAACGACCCGCGGCGCCGGCACGTCTCGGTGTCGGGCTTCCGGTTCAGCGACTCGAGCGGTCACCAGGAAGCGGAGTCGTCGGTCTCCATGAGCCTGGTGAATCCGCTGACGCATACCCACGAGACGCTCACGCCGGCCGACGTCTCGCCGACCACGGTGGTGGAAATCTGGGTGGAGCAG
Source organism: Vicinamibacterales bacterium (assembly GCA_035633215.1). Taxonomy (GTDB): domain Bacteria; phylum Acidobacteriota; class Vicinamibacteria; order Vicinamibacterales; family SCN-69-37; genus DASQFI01. The sequence continues at coordinate 237,709 of DASQFI010000010.1, forward strand.
TTGAACCTGGCGCACGGCGAGGACTTCGGCTGGGAACGCGTGCCGGGGGCCCCGGGTGGACCGCACGTCATACACGCCGGCGTCGTCTTCCAGCCGGAGATCGCCGAGCTGGCGCAGGTGCACGACGTCGTGCGCGCGAAGGAATTCGTCGCGGCGCGGCGGTTCGCGGACGTCGCGAGCACCGGACTCGTCGACGCAGTCCTCGGCTTCACGCGAATGTGGGACGGCGACGTCGTGCTGCCGTCGGCGCCCGGTGCCGGCATCCGCTATCGTCTAGTGATCGCCGAGTACGAGGAGTACCTGGTCGACGACTCACGCCCGTACGATCCGGTGCCGACCAAGAAGGGCCGCCGGCTGGTGTTCGTCGAGCACGTCGAGATCTCGTGACCGATCAGGTGCCGCTTGCGGTCCGGGCCGGCGCTTCGATAGATTGCCGCTGACCCGATCCGCAACCTCCTTTTATCAGCATCGAGGCCCCTATGAGACGCGTCCCCTTGTGGTCCATCGCGGCCAGTGTCCTCGCGAGCATGGCCTCCTTTCTCTTCCATCCGGCGGGATTCGATCCGGTGGCCGCCCAGACGAGAGCGACTGCTGCCAACGTGCCGGTGATCCCGCACGAAGCGGTCGCCGGTTTCTTCAAGAACCCGCCGGGTATCTACACCGGCGAGAACATGGGGATTGCGACGAGCTCGAAGGGCGCGGTCTACATCTACCACCGTGCCTACGAGACCCGGTTGTTCGAGTACACGCCGCAGGGCGCGTTCGTGCGCGAGATTGGCCGGAACAATTACGGGTTTGCGTTCGCGCACTCGGTGCGGGTCGACGCCCAGGACAACATCTGGGCTGTCGACGAAGGCACCGACATGCTCATCAAGTTCAGCCCGACGGGGAAAGTGCTGATGACGATTGGCCGCCGCGAAGATCCGATCGCCATGCTGGCCAACATGCCGGGGGCGGGCAGCTTCCACGGCCGAAATGAGAAATACCGTTTCGGACGTCAGACCGACGTCGCCTTCGACCAGCAGGGCAACATCTTCGTGTCCGACGGCTACTTCGACGCACGGGTGGTGAAGTACGACAAGAACGGCCGGTTCGTCAAAGCGGTCGGCACGCGCGGCAACGGCAACCTCCAGTTCAATACGCCGCATTCGATCGCGACCGACTTCCAGGGAAACGTGTACGTCGGCGACCGTGGGAACGCGCGCGTTCAGGTGCTCGACAACGATCTGAACTGGAAAGCCAACTACGCGAACGTTGGCAATCCGTGGGCCGTGTGCGTCTCGGGCGGTCCCGGGCCGAAGAACCCGGGCAAGCAGTACCTCTACGTCTCCAACTCCTGGCCGGACAGCGCGCCGGCGGCCGCCGCCGAATTCACGGGCGAAGTCTACAAGATGGAGCTGGATGGCACCATCGTCGGCAAGTTCGGGCGCGCCGGGAAAGCCGCGGGCGAGTTCGCGACGATCCATCAGATGGACTGCCGCGATCCGGACGTGATTTACACCGCCGAGATCAACAACTGGCGCTCGCAGAAGATCCTGTTGAAGCCAGGGGGACGGGGGTCGACTGTGGAAAACTCCAGGGACCGTGCATTGGAGGACTCGTCCGGCGAAGTCCCTGGAGTTTTCCACAGTCGACCCCCGTCCCCAGCATCGCTCGCCGGCCTTCAGAGCGGCGTTCCCGAGCTCCCCTTCGACACCAATGCCGACTTTCTGAAGACGCCGAACGACCTCTACGTCGGCGAGATCGCCGGCGTTGGCGCCAATTCGAAGGGACAGATCTTCGTCTACACGCGAACGGGCCATCCCTATGCGACGCTTGGCGACAACCGCACGTTCTCGCGCGGCGGGTCACGCCTGTTCCAGTTCGATCAGACCGGCAAGTTCGTCCGTGAGCTGGGACAGGACGTGTACGGCTTCAACGCCGCCATCGGCTTGCGCGTCGACCCGCAGGACAACGTGTGGACGATCGACGCCGCGGCCAACCAGGTCGTGAAGTTCGATCCCGAGGGACGTGTCGCGCTCGTGCTCGGTCGCAAGCCGGAGACGATTGCCGTGCGACCGGCCCAGCCCGGTGGTGGCCGCGCCGGCGCGGCGCCCGCAACTCCACCGGCAACTCCGCCCGCAGCGCCGCCTCCCGCGGCAGCGACGCCTCCCGCACAGGGTCGAGGCGAGACGCCAGCCGGCCAGGCCGGTGGCCGTGGTGGCCGCGGCGGCGCGGCTGGATCGGGCACGCCGGGATCGAGCTTCAATCGTCCCGCCGATGTCGCGTGGGATCGGGCCGGCAACATCTACGTCGCCGACGGTCTCGGCAACAACAACCGCGTCGCGAAGTTCGACAAGGACGGCCGCTTCCTCACGCATTGGGGATCGACGGGATCCGGCCAGGGCCAGTTCAACGGCGTGAAAGCGATCGCCGTCGACGGGCAGGGCAACGTCTACGTCGCGGACACGGGCAACAAACGGATCCAGGTCTTCGACGAGCAAGGCACGTTCAAATTGGAGTTTGGCAACGTCGGCACGCCGATCGCGATGTGCCTGACACGCGGCCCCAATCAGTTTCTGTATATCTCACACGCCGGCAACGAGGACGGGATGGAAGACGCCGCGATCTATAAGGTGCAGCTCGACGGCAAGATCGTGGGCCGATTCGGCTCGGCGGGGAAGCTGCCGAAAGAGTTCGGTCTGGCCAATTCCATCGACTGCCGCAGCGAGCAGGAGCTCCTGATCGGCGAGATGACCAACTGGCGCGTGCAGAAGGTCACGCTAAAGCGATAGGTCCACGAGGTTCGGAACCCCTCCCGGAACCGGGCCGAGACTCCTCTTGACAACCTAAATGTTGCGGGTACATCCTGAGAAGACTCCTCTTGTTACCCTAAATGAGCCCGCGTGGAAAAGCTGGACGTCCCGCAAGGCACGCTCGACCTGATGATCCTGACGATCCTGACTCGTGAGCCGATGCACGGGTACGGGATCGCGCAGAAGCTCGCCGCCCTGAGCCATGACAGCTTCCAGGTCAACCCCGGATCGCTCTTTCCCTCGCTGTACCGATTGGAACAGGACGGCAAGCTCAAGGCCGAGTGGCGGCCGACGGAGAACAATCGGAAGGCCAAGTACTACCGCCTGACGGCGGCTGGAAAGAAACAGCTCGAGCAGCACCGAGAGCGTTGGGATCGCATTGCGTTTGCGATCACAAGCGTCCTGGAGGGCGCGTGACGCTCCTGCATCGGATCCTCTCGGTGACGCGCCGGCTGATCCGGCCCAATCGGGCCGAGCGCGAGCTCGACGACGAGCTGCAGGGGTTCATCGACGTGTCGGTGACCGACAAGATGCGAGACGGCATTCCGGCCGCCGAGGCGCGGCGGCTTGCCCTCCTCGAGTTGGGCGGCGTCGAACAGGCCAAGGAACGTGTCCGCACCTATCAGTACGGCGCCTGGTTGGACGAGGCCGGTCGGGACGCGAAGTACGCCTGGCGAATGTTCGCCCGGCAGCCCGGATTTACTGCGGTGGTGGTGCTGACGCTCACGCTTGGTATCGGCGCCAACACTGCGGTGTTCAGTCTGATCGACGCGCTGATGCTCCGTTGGCTGCCTGTGCGATCGCCACATGAACTGGTGCAGCTGTCGATCAGCTCCGATGAGAACGACGCGTCGGTGAGCCTGTCGTATCCGATCGTCGGAGCGCTGGCGGCGCAGGGCGAGATCTTCGCCGGCGTCACAGGATTCAACACGGCCACGTTCGACGTCGGGACGCCCGGCGCGGTCGCGAAGGTTCCCGGCGCACTGGTCACCGGCGCCTACTATGAGACGTTGGATCTCGATCCCGTCATCGGCCGGCTGCTGACACCCGCGGATGACCGGCCCGGCGCGCCCCTGGTCGCGGTGCTCAGCTACGGATATTGGGTGCGTCAGTTCGCGCGTCGACCAGACATCGTCGGCCAGTCGATTCTTCTGAACGGCGTCGTGGTCGACATCGTCGGCGTCAGTCCGCGCGGGTTCGTTGGCGCTGAAGTCGGCGCGATTGCCGACGTCACGGTTCCGGTCGCGGCGCTGCCGCGGCTCGATCCGCCAATGAAGGCTCTGCTCGGACCGGGCAATTTCTGGCTCCGTGTCCTCGCGCGGCCCAGGACGGGGTTGTCCGCCGCGGATGCCGAGGCGAGGTTTGCCACCGCCTGGCCTCGGATCTCCGAGCCGGTGATTCCAGCGCACTGGCCGGCGTCGCGGCGAAAGGAACTTGCCGACGCGTCGTTCCGGTTTTCGCCGGGCGGGACCGGATGGACGTTTCTGCGCGAGCGGTATGCGACGCCGCTCTTCGTGCTGATGGGCGTAGCGGCGCTGGTAATGCTGATCGCGTGCGCCAATGTCGCGAGTCTCCTGCTCGCGCGGGCGTCAGCCAGACGGCGTGAGATTGGCGTGCGGCTGGCCATCGGCGCCGGCCGTGGCCGCGTGGTGCGGCAGCTGATGATCGAGAGCACGCTGCTGTCGTCCACAGGCGCGCTGCTCGGCCTGGGGTTCGCGTGGCTGTCGGGCCGTGTCCTGGTCGGCATGATTTCGACCGGCCCGATCCCGGTCGAGTTCGATCTGACGCCGAACTGGCACATGCTCGGCTTCACCACGGCGGTGGCCGTCGCGACCGCCGTCGCGTTCGGCGTCGCGCCCGCGCTGTACGCCACCGCGGACGGCCCGGCCCCGGCGCTCCGGGTCGACACACGAACGACCGCGTCCCGGTCGCGGCTCCTGCCGTCGCTTGTGAGCGCACAAGTCGCACTTTCGCTGGTGCTGCTGGTCGGCGCCGGTCTCTTCTCCCGCACGTTGCACAATCTCCAGACCTTCGATTCCGGGTTCACCGCGGCCGATGTGCTGGTGGTGGATCTGCCGTCGCCGCGCGCGGCCGCGCCTCAGGAGCTCGTCGAGGCGATTCAAGGCATTCCAGGCGTGGTCTCGGCGAGCGTGTCGACGCACACGCCCCTCAGCGGATCCACCTGGAGCGACCCGGTGGTCCCCGCGGGCCAGCCGATCCCGGACAGAGACACCGCGCTGTTCGTTGGAGTGGGTCCCGGTTTCTTCGAGACCATGCGCATTCCGCTGCTCTCCGGCCGGTCCTTCACGATTCAGGACTCGGCACACAGCCCTGGCATCGCCGTCGTCAATGAACGGTTCGCGCAGCGCTTCTTTCCTAAGCAGAACCCGATCGGGCAGCGTCTCTCGGCGAGCGTCATGGGCCAGAAGAGAGATCTCACGATCGTCGGGCTGGCCAGAAACGTGAATGCGACGAGCTTCCGCGTTGCACCGCCCTCAACGGTGTACGTCGCGCACGCGCAGCTCCCCGGCGAGCCTGGAGCCATCCTCGAGATTCGTGCGGGTGGTCCGACAGGGCCAGTCGCTTCGGCGGTGCGCGAGCGGCTTCGATCGAAGCTGCCGTCCGCGCCGATCGAGGTCAGGTTGTTGTCGGCGCAGGTCGACGCCACGATGGTTCAGGAGCGGATGATGGCGACGTTGTCGGCCGCGTTCGGTCTCCTGGCCCTGGTGCTCGCGTGCATCGGACTCTACGGTCTGCTCGCGTACGGCGTCGCGCGGCGGGTCAAGGAAATGGGGATTCGCCTCGCGCTCGGCGCGCAGCGGCGGCGTGTGACCGCGCTCGTGCTGTGGAGCGCCGCCAGGCTCGTGCTGGTCGGGATCGCCGTTGGGCTTCCCGTGGCGTGGACGGCGTCACGATGGATCGAATCGTTGCTGTTCAACCTGAATCCGCGCGATCCGGCGGCCGCAGCCTTCGCCGTCGTCGCGCTTGCGGCCACGGCACTGCTCGCGGCATATCTGCCCGCGCGTCGTGCGGCTCGCGTGGATCCGCTCGTGGCGCTGCGGCACGAGTAGCGCTAGGCCCGCGCTTCCTTGCCACGCCTCCGTGGCGATGCGAGGCTCGATGAGCGGACCCATTGCTGCACGCGCGCTTTCCCGAACGCGTTGACCGCAAACGACAGCGCAATCAACTGGCAATCGAGCAGCGGGCGCCAGCGCGCAATATAGGCGCGGTCGAATGCCAGCGACTCCTGACCCGATTGCGCGCCGACGATCTGCGCGAGGCCGGTCAGCCCTGGACGCTGACTCCACCGGAAATCGAACTCGGCCCCGGCCCATCCGAGCCGCTGGACGTCGGCGTCGGTGAGCGGGCGAGGGCCGACGGCGCTCATGTCGCCGCGCAGGATATTAATGAACTGCGGGATCTCGTCGAGTCCGGTGGCGCGCAGCAGGCGGCCGATCCGGGTGACGCGGCCGTCGCGCATCGAGCGGAACTTCAGGATCGAGAATGGCCGCCGGCGGTAGCCGAGCCGTGTCTGTCTGAACAGCACCGGCCGCCCGTCGCCGGCGAGCACCGCGAGAGCGACGATCGCCAGCGCCGGGGCAAAGACGAGGAGCCCGGCGCACGCGCCGGCCAAATCGAAGAGACGTTTCGGCCTTGACATTGGCTATTACTTTACAATACAAAGTATACACGACGCCGGTCATGAGACCGTCTGCCAAATATGCGCCCACTGCGCGTCAAGTTCATCCTCCCGGCCCTGACCGAGGCCACGAGCCCGTACTGGCGGCCCATCAAATACTCCCTGTTTCCGCCGCTGGGCTTGGCGACGCTCGCCGCGTATCTGTCGCCCGACGACGAGGCGGTGATCGAGGACGAGCACGTCGCGCCGCTTCAATTTGGCGAGTGCCCCGACCTCGTCGTGATCCAGGTCTACATCACGAACGCCCGCCGCGCGTATCAGTTGGCTGACCACTACCGCGCCAGAGGGGCGTTCGTCATTCTCGGCGGACTTCACGTCACGTCGCTTCCCGATGAAGCCGCTCCGCACGCCGATGCGATCTTCCTCGGCCCAGGCGAGCAGACCTTCCCCCGCTTCCTGGAAGATTACAGGGGCGGGCGTCCCGAGCGCCGGTACGTGTCGACGTCTGGCCGGACGCTCGATCGAGTGCCGCCCATTCGGCGCGACCTCATCGCCCGGCGCAAATACCTGGTCCCCAACTCCATCGTCGTCACGCGCGGCTGCCCGCAGCACTGCGACTTCTGCTACAAGGACGCCTTCTTCGAGGGCGGCCGGTCCTTCTACACGCAGCAGGTCGACGACGCGCTCGCGGAGATCTCGAGGCTCCCCGGGCGGCATCTGTATTTCCTCGACGATCATCTGCTGGGCAATCCGCGATTCTCCGCGGCGCTCTTCGACGGCATGCGCGGTATGAAGCGTCTCTTCCAGGGCGCGGCCACGGTCGACTCGATCCTGCGCGGCGATCTGATCGAGCGGGCGGCGGAGGCGGGGCTGCGCAGCATCTTCGTCGGATTCGAAACGCTGACGCCGGGCAACCTCGCCCGGAGCAACAAGCGCCAGAATCTCGGCCGCGACTACGCCGCGGTGACCAACCGCCTGCACGCGCTCGGGATCATGATCAACGGCAGTTTCGTGTTTGGCATGGACGATGACGGCACCGACGTGTTCAGGCGGACGGTGGACTGGGCGGTCGCGCACGGTGTCACGACCGCGACCTTTCACATTCAAACGCCGTATCCGGGGACCCGGCTGTTCGCGCGCATGGAGGCCGAAGGCCGGATCACCACGCGCGACTGGGATCTCTACGACACCCGCCAGGTCGTCTATCGTCCGGCGCGGCTGACGCCGGAGGCATTGAAGACTGGATACGACTGGGCGTATCGCGAGTTCTACCGCTGGCCGTCGATCGCCCGTGGCTCGCTCGCGCATGGATCGATCAAGCACCAGGCCAAGCATTTTTTCTATGCCGCCGGATGGAAGAAGTTCGAGCCGCTGTGGGACCTCGTCATCCGGGCGAAGCAGCTTCCCGCCATGACGCCGATGCTCGAAAGCGTGCTGTCGAAGGTCACGGCTCAGCGCGAGGGGCGGCGAGCCGCCAGTCGAAGCGCTCCGGCCCTAGAGATTACGTGACCTGACGTCGCCCTGAAGATCATCAGCACTACCCCTTCCTCCGATATTGTTGACCGGGGCATGTCGAGACGCGGCCGCGTGCTCCGACTTACCCATGAACGCGCGCTCAATCCAGGGCGTGCGAACCGAAAACAAAGGCCGCGCCGCGGGCGCGGACGAAGTCCCCCATCAAAAGAGGAGCCGAGGTCATGAAGTACATGCTGATGATGAACACCCCGCGCGGCGGGTCCTACGCGATCTTGAAATGGCCGCAGAAGGACATCCAGGCGCACATCGGGTTCATGAAGAACTTCGCGAAACAACTCAGCCAGTCTGGTGAGCGCGGCTGAGCGAGGCTGAACCGCGGGCGTGAAGCGTCGGACCGTTCCCGTGGTGAGTATGGTAGTATTGCCACAGTATGGTCAAAGCCACGTTTTCGCTCGACGACGAGACGATGGCGCGGCTGCGGCGGACCGCCGAGCGTCTGGGCAAGGCGCAAAGCCACGTCGTTCGTGAGGCCGTCGCCGAATACGCGACCCGCGCGGATCGACTGAGCGAAGGCGAGCGCGCGCACCTGCTCGGGGTGCTAGACGCGCTGGCGGGCCGGCCGGCGGGTCGGACCGCACGCGATGTCGACGTGGAGATCCGCGCCGTCCGCGCGGCTCGGCGTCGGGGCGGCCGCCGATCGGCATGATCGTTCACGTCGATACGTCCGCCCTCATCGACGCCCTGACCGGTCCGCGGCGCGCCCTTCCCACGCTCACCGCGATCGTCGAGGACGGTCACCGCATTGCGCTGTCGAGTCTGGTGCTGTTCGAATGGCTGCGCGGACCGCGGGTGCGCGCCGAGCTCGCGGCCCAGGAATCGTTGCTGCCGCGCGAAGCGGCTGTGCCGTTCTCGGCCGCGGAAGCGAGCCTGGCCGCGTCGCTGTACACGCGGCTGGCGCGCCCGCGAGGGCGCGAGATCGATCTGGCAATTGCGGCGTGCGCGCTGATTCAGGATGCGGCGCTCTGGACGCTCAACCCGCAGGACTTTCGCGACGTGCCCGGGCTGCGGCTCGTGTAAAGACTTCGGGTGTCGTTTTACGTTCCTTGTAAAACGAAAACCCGAGGTCATAATGACCCAACCCGTCGCGTCGCACGCTCCCCGCAGGCGACCAACGCACCGAGGTGCCGCCGTGCCGGAAGCCAAACTGACTGTCACCATCGATCTCTTCAGCGGCCGCCCGAATCCCGTGGTCGAATTCACCGGGCGGAAGCTGCAGGACGTCCTCAAACGCCTCGATCCCGGGCCGAAGGCCCGGCGGCGAGAACCCGGTCTGCCGACGATTCCCACGCTTGGCTATCGCGGCCTGGAGATCAAACTCACTGGCGCGAAGCTTCGCGGGTTGCCGAACAGCTTCCGCGTCGCGGACGGTCTGGCGCTCGGACCCGATTTCGCGATGCCGATTGCCGACGACACGTTCGAGGACTTCATCTGCGGCACGAAGATCCCGGAGCTGCCGCCGCTGAAGCCGTGGCTCGAGGACTTTCGCGAGCTCCTCGACGTCTGGCGGCGCAAGCACTGGCCGCCCGAGATCATCTGGCCGCACCGGCACCGCTGCCGGTGCGCGCCGCTCCACGAGCCCGGCGTCTGGAATGTGTGGCCGATTCAGGGGAAGAACAACTGCTACAACTACGGCACCAACTACCGTACCGACACGTACGCGCAGCCCGGCATGGCAGCCACGGGCGTGCACAACAGCACGATGAGCTGCGCCGTCGTGCGCCCACTCGCGATCCAGGATGGGCTCGAAGACGCGCCGGGCGCCAACAACAAGTGTCCGGGTGAGGGACATCTCGTTGCGCTCGTCGTGTCTCCCAACTACGACTATCACTGGTATCGCAAAGGGCGCGATGGGATGTGGTCGCACAAGATGGGCGGATCGCCGGCGACGAACCTCGACAACAGCAACAATCCGATCACCGATCCGCGCACGGCCAACCGCGGCAGCTACATCGACTTCTGCACGTTCATGATCGTCAAGCACGGGCACTTCAGGCTGAAGGGGCCGTTCTGATCGGTGGCCGCGACCGCGCGGATGCTCCTCTTTTCAGGGCGTCCCGATCCGGAGTGGGCGGTGACGGGCGATCACGTCACACGCCTCGCTGAGATCTGGGCGGCGCTGAAGCCGGCGGCGCCGCGATCAGACTCCGCGCCGAAGCTGGGGTACCGCGGAGTGGAGCTGCAGACGGATGACGGCGCGTCGTACCTTGCCGCGGCAGGATACGTGACGCACTCACGAGCCGGGGCGAGCGAGACGCGCGTCGATGCCGGCCGGGTCTTCGAGCGTGCGGTGATCGCGAGCGCGCCGCCGGGAACGGTTCCGCCGGGCGCGCCCGGGCTCGATCCCACGTAGCCGCGTAGGGCATGAACATGTGCGTTAGTTCTTGAGACTCGTCGCGATGTAATCCTCGACGCTCCGCGGTGACACCCCAAACCGCTCCGCGGCCTTTCGCCATTCCAGAAACGGCGCCGAGCTCGTGGCCGAGTAGAGCCCGACCGCCATCAACCGCGCCGTGACTTCGTTGAACGGCTTCACGACGGGCGCGAGGACCTTCATCGCAATGACCGGAATGTGCCGCCGCTTCGGAGTGACGCCGAGCCGTTTCTCCACCAGTGTCGCCAGGTCGTTGAGCGAGACGTTCGAGGGTCCTCCGACCTCAACGGCTTCCTTGACGACGTCTGGCCGCGCCAGGATCTTGACCGCGAACTCCGCGACATCGTCGATGGCGATGTAGTTGGAAACCTGGGTGCCGTCTCCGAAGATCCGCGTGACGCCGTTCTTCCGGATGCCGGCGACGAGGATCTCGTCGATCCACGTTTCCATGAACGCTGTCGGCCGGAGCGAAACGTACGGGACCTGGCTGCGGCGGATCGCGTCTTCGATGTGCCACTTCAGCCGGAAAAAGTCCACCGGCGCGTCCGGGGTCGCGCCGCGGAACGAGACGTAGACCAGCCGCCGGACTCCGGTGTTTCGCGCCGCCGCGCAGAGATTCTGATAACCCGTGAGATCCACGCGCCGCGGACTGGTCGGACCCGATCCGAGGAAGTTGTTGGCGCTCGCGATGATCTGTCCGACGCCGCGGCACGCCTCCGTCAGCCGGGCGAGATCGAGCATGTCGACGGCCGCGACCTCGGCGCCCGCCTGTGCCAACGGCTCGAGCTTCTGACGATTGCGCGCCAGCGCGCGGATCGGCACGCCGCTCGCGATCAGTTTCCGCGCGATGACTCCGCCGAGCTGACCCGTGGCGCCGACGACGAGAATGGGAGACTCGGCCATGCGAGGACGATTGAAGGACCGCTAAGTGTTCCGGCCTTTGCGGTCCGTTTGCAAGGACGAAAAGCTGGGTAAACTGCTGCCGGCAATCGGGTGATGGCTACCGCCGACCGGGTTCGGGACATCCTCGCGACGCTCGAGCGCCGCGGCTCCAGGAAAACGCGTGATGGCATGGCGCGCTACGGCATCGTCGCGCCGAAGGCATTCGGCGTTTCGGTGGGGTCCAGCAGTTGGCAAGAAAGATCGGCCGGGACCATGAGCTTGCCGCTGCGCTCTGGGACACCGGGTGGTACGAGGCCCGGCTGCTCACGGCGTTCGTCGACGACCCTGAGCGCGTGACCGCCGCACAGATGGATCGATAGGCGCGCGACTTCGACAACTGGGCGGTGTGTGACACGCTGTGCTTCCACCTCTTCGACCGGACGCCGCATGCCTGGCGCAAGGTGGAGCAATGGAGCAAGCGGCGCGAGGAGTTCATCAAACGCGCATCGTTCGCGCTTCTGGCGTGCCTGGCGGTCCACGACAAGCAAACGCCGGACGCGGTGTTCATCCGGTCGCTCGCGATCGTCGAGCATGGCGCGACCGACGACCGGAATTTCGTCAAGAAAGCGGGGAGCTGGGCGCTGCGGACGATTCGCCGGCGGACCCCCGCGCTCAACGCCGCGGCGATCAAGACGTCACAGCGGCTCGTCAAGTCGGCTTCGCCTTCGGCGCAGTGGGTGGGGAAGGACGGGCTTCGAGAGCTGACGAGCCCGCTCGTCAAGCGTCTGCTGGCTCGACGGACCCGCGCCTGACATCCGCAAGATTGATCTTGAAACGCGGTGGCCGAACGTGTTTCGATCCCGGCCTGCTCTTCACTTCGAGATGACGTCGGAGGTTCCGTGTGCTGACGAACATCGATCGCGTTGGCGGCCGTCGTGCGCGACTTGCCGCGGCGGTAGTCGGATTCGCCCTCGGTCTCTCCACATTCGCGGGAGCCGCGCAGGGAACCGCGCCTCAACAGCAAGCGCCTCCGCCGGCGCAGGAGCCGCCCAAGCCGGCACCGGCACCGCCAGCGCCACCGGCCCCGAAACCGCTCGTCGCGACGTCACCAGACGGCACCCGCATCGTGTACGAAGTCTCCGGGAGCGGTCCGGCCGTCATGCTGCTCCACGGCGGAGGCCAGACGCGCCGGTCGTGGCACGACGCCGGATATGTCGATCGGCTGAGCAAGAGCTTCACGGTCATCACGGTTGATCTGCGGGGCGGCGGCGAGAGCGACAAGCCGGAGACCGCCGAGGCGTACGCGCTCGATCGCGTGCTCGCCGATCTGCACGCCGTGGCTGATGCCGCCTCGGCGAAGCGCTTTCACGTCTGGGGCTTCGGTCACGGCGCCAGCATTGCGCGGTACCTCGCGGCGCGGTCCGATCGGGTGATCTCCGCCGTGCTCGTCGGCGCGACGATGGGTCCGACGGTCACCGGGATGGCCAAGGACGCGATCGTCGCGATGCGCGCCAGGTGGCAGGCGCTGCTCGACGCGAAGCGGGCCGGGACGCTGGACGTCAAAACCGTGCCTGCGGGCGACCGCGCGGCGCTCGACAACGGCATGGCCGTCAGTGCGATTGCACTGGGCGCACTCGTGGACTATCCGCCGCTCGAGCCCGCCGAGATCAAAGTGCCGGCGCTCTGGGTGCTCGCCTCGGATGACACAAGCGCCGTCGAGAATCAGAAGCTGTACGCGGACAAGCTGACCGGCACGAAGGTCACGCTCAAAGTGCTTCCGAGCACGACCTACGCCGATATCTTCTTCAAGGTCGTGCAGACGTTCGAAGTGGTCGGGCCGTTCCTCGCCTCGACGCAAGGATCGTAGACAAGCGGGCGCCGTCTCCTACGTTCCGGATGCTTCGTCCTTGCCCGGAGCGGTCGGCTCATCGTCGTTGCCCTCGGGCCCGCCCGGTCGCGACGGCCGGCCCAGAAGACCGTGCTGAAGTTGTGAGGCCACTTTCGCTTTGACGACGGTCCGCTCGGCAATCTGGATCGGCTCGCCGGTCATGGGATTCCGGCCGACCCTCGCCTTCCGGTGCCGGAGGACAAGTTTCACGACACCAGGGATCACGAACTCGCCCGTCGTCTTGAGCTGCTGCTCCGACACCCGCGACAACTCCGTGAAGATCTCACCGACGAGTGACTGTTTCACGTCCAGATGCTGGGCGAAGTGCCGGTAAAGCTCCGACTTCGAGAACTTCTTCGTCGGCATGGCGAAAGGCTCCTGAAACGACACGAGGGAGCCGATTCTACGCGTCCACCGGACGACTGGCAACACCACGAACTACGGGCCCTAGTCCTGTCGAAGCGCCGTGACGGGATCCACGCGCGCGGCGCGCCGCGCGGGGACGAGACACGCCAGGAGTGCGACGGCTGTCATGACGACTGACACAATCGCGTACGTCGCGACGTCGGCGGCGCGCACGTCGAACAGCATCGTCGACAGGAGGCGCGTCAGGCCGAACGCGCCGGCCAGGCCGAGCGCGATGCCGGCCGCCACCAGCCGCGCGCCCTGAGCGACCACGAGCCCGACGATTTCCAGCCGCTCGGCGCCAAGCGCCCGTCGGATGCCGATCTCGCGCGTCCGCCGCCCGACGGCGAACGCGATGACGCCGTACAACCCGACGATCCCGAGAAACGCCGCGGCGGTCGCGAAGACTCCCAGCAGAAGAGCCGTGAATCGCTGCAGTCCGAACGAGCGCGCGACCCGCTCGGCCATGGGCAGGAAATCGGACGGCGCGACGATGCTGTCCACCTCCAACAAGGCGCGCCGGATGGCAGGCACCAGCGCGGACGTGTCGCCCTCGGCGAGCATCACGACCGACCCCCTCCCCGGGAAGACCGGAAGATAGATCGTGGGATGGCCCGGCTGGTCGAGACTTGCCTCGCGGGTCGTTCCGGCAATGCCAATCACGGTCAACGCCGCAGGGTTGCCACTCATTCGGAGCCGTTGTCCAAGGGGATTCCGATCACCCCACAGCCGCTCTGCGGCGAGCCGATCGACGACGACGCGTTGCATCTCGCCGCGCATGTCGGCACGAGCGAACGGGTCTCCTCGCACGATCGGAATCGTCAACGCGCGAAAATAATCCGGGCTCACCGCCTGCCAGCGCACGTTCACCGACTCAGTCGATCCATCGGCGGTTACCATCGTGCCCGACGCCAGGCCGCCAAACGGCACGGCATGGCTGATGCCCACGGCTTGCACGCCGGGCAGAGCGTCGAGTTTCGTGAACAGCCCCTCGTAGAAGTCGGTGCGAAGCTCTTTCGTCTGGTACGACTGTCGCGGCAATGACAATCGAAACGTCAGGACGTTGCGTGTCGAGAATCCTGGATCGACACGGATCAGTCCGGTGATCGTCCGTACCATGAGGCCGCTGCCAATCAGGAGCACGATCGCGAGGGCCACTTCGACGACGACGAGCCCCGACCGCAGGCGCCGGCTTCCGCGGCTCTCAGCAAGCCCGCGTCCCGCTTCCTGCAAACCGCGCTGCGGGCTGAAGCCCGACAGCCGCATGGCCGGCAGCAGTCCTGAAAGTACCATCGCAAGCACGACGAGCCCGGCCATGAACACGACCACGCGCGGATCGAGCTGCGCCTGGTCGAGACGCGCGAGATCGGCAGGTGCGAGACGGGTCAGGAGCGTGATGCCGAGCTGGGCCACCACGACCGCCACGACGCCGCCGAGCACGGCGAGGAGCATGGTCTCCGTCAACAACTGCCGCCGGATCCGTCCGCGGCTCGCGCCGAGACCGGCGCGAACCGAAAGCTCGCGGCTTCGCGCCCAGCCGCGCGCCAGAATGAGGTTGGCGACGTTGACGCACGCAATCAGCAGCACGAATCCGACGGCGCCGAGCAGGACGAGCAGGGCGCGCCGCCAGCTGCCCAGCAGATCGTCGAGGACCGAGACGACGGCAAAGCGCATCGGTCGGCCATCGGAATGGACGGCCGTGCGCATCGGCGCGGCGATCGTCTCGAGATCGGTCCGCGCGTCGGCCGCCGAGACGCCAGGTTTCAATCGCCCCAGAACGAAGAGGTCGTGGCTGTCGTTCCGTTCCGCGGCCAGCGGCAGCCAGACGTCACCGCGCGTGCCGGGCAGGAGCGTCTGAAACGACGCCGGGAGAACGCCGACAACCGTGTACGACTGCGACCGGTTGACCGGCCGGCCCCAGGATTCATTCACCTCCAGAGTGATCGGCTTGCCGACGATCGCCGAGTCGCCGCCATACGCACGGCGCCAGAGGCTTTCGCTGATCAGTGCGACCTGGCCCGCGCCCGGACGATCTTCGTCGGCGAGGAATCCGCGCCCCGCCAGCGGCTGAATGCCGAGCATCGGAAATGTCGAAGCCGACACCAGCGCGCCCGAGACCTGCTCGGGCAGCGCGACGTTCAGCACGGTCGCCGACACCGGTTGAATGGCAGACACGCTTTCGAGCGTGCGGGTCTGCTCGACGAATGCCAGATACTCCGTCCAGGCCAGCACGCTGCGCCCGACATCGCCTTCGTAGACCGCCACCAGCCGGTCCGGTTCGCGGTAGGGGAGCGGCCGAAGCAGAACGGTGTCGACGACGCTGAAGATGGCCGCGCTGACGCCCATGCCCAGGCCGAGCGTCAGCACCGCCACGGCGGTGAACGACGGGGCACGACGCATCTGCCGCGCGCCATACCGCAGGTCCTGCACGAACTGCTCGAGAAGCGCGCCAGGCCGTCGCGCGCGCACCTCTTCTTTGACCTGCTCCATCCCGCCCAGCTGGAGCAGCGCCCGGCGGCGCGCCTCGGACGGGCCGACGCCGGCGGCCATTTGTTCCGAGGTGAGCTGATCCACGTACGCGCGCAGCTCGTCGTCGAGCTCGCGCTCCGCGCGGCGCCGTTTGAGGAGGTTCCGGAAGAGGCTTCCTATAGACACTCTTCAGGAGGCTAGGCCGACTCCTATCGAATGTCAATAGGAACGAAGGATCTCGAACCGGCTCTGGCGCCGCACGGTCGTCGTGCCAGCCGTGGTCTCCAGGGTCAGGAGGTACGGGCCCGGCTGCAGCCGGGCGACCGGGACGTCCAGCACGACGTCGGCCGCGCGGGCGCTGTTGAACTGCGCCGGGTCCACGACGTGCAGCCGCTCGGCGACCTGGACGTTGGAGGCGTTTCGAACGGCCAGGCGGATCTGAACAGGCGCCACCGGTGTCTTGCCGCTCTGATGGACGCGCGTGAACGCCGTCACCCGATCGGTCGCCAGAAACGCGCGTCTCGTCGTCGGGACGACGGGCAGGATCGACGCCAGCGCGCCGACGGGTGCCACCACCGGTCTGGGCGACGCGCTCACGATGAGGCCCGAGAGCGCGATCGGCGTCTTCGAGACATCGGGCACATCGACGTCGTAGTAGAGACTGCCGCCAGTCGACAGGCTGCCGATATGGGCGGCGATGCGCAACTGGTAGCGGCCGGGCCGGAGATCGAGCCGCGAGAGGACTTCATATTCGGCGAGTCCGGTCGCGCCGGCACGCAGCGTCACGTCGGCCTTCAGCCGCGTCGAGCCGAACGATTTTCCTTCGACGTTGAACGCACTCACTTGCAGATCGACGTTCTCGACATGCCGCGCGCCGACCTCCCGGATGGGCTGGCGGACGCCGACGACGATCGCCAGGGCCGATTCGCGTTTGTTGGGTAACTGCACTGGCACGGCGGACAGCTGGAGCGGAAGGTCCGCTTTCGGCAGGACGCCCGCGAGCGCCGCGCCGAGCGGCGACTCGGCGGCCCGCCGAGCGACGTCGGCCTTCGCCGTCTCGTAGCCGTTCCGCGTGCGCACGATGACGTCCGGGCGCCTGACACGCACCTCGAGCCGCCGCAGGCTGCCCGGTTTCGCGTCGGGAGGTTGCTGGAACCCGAGCAGGTAGTACGACGCGTTCTCATCGAAGATGGCAGACAGCCCCGGTTCGAACTCGTTGGTGTTGATGACTGCACGGGCGCCGGTGTTTTCCGCGAGGGTCTGCAAGTACTCGACTTCGAGGCCGGGCACACACGTTGGGAGCCGGGTGCCGTATCGTGCCGCCGGGGCCGGCGCGCGCAGGCCGCACGCGTCCACGGTATACACATTGACATTCGCCCGGGCCGCGCGGTCGAACGCTTTGCGCATTTGAGTAGTCATTCGGCCCATCATCGCCGACGTCATGATCGACGACGAGCCACCGTCGACCGGCAATCCCGGTATCTGGGGCGCAAGGAATCCGGCATCAACCGGCACACCCTGGCCGATGTAGACGATCGACTTGCGCCGGTCGGGTAGCTTGCTCAGGAGGTCGATCGCGCTCTCCAGGACGTTCACGGAGTACATGAAATAGAGATCATCGCCGCCGGCGACGCCACCCAGGTCCCGAAAGCCGCCGGTGAACTTGCCGGCGGCCGCGAGCAGCCGGCTCCGGTCAGCCGTGAAATCCTGCGAGTGACGATTGTCGCGCGTGAAGATCACCGCCGCGAGATCCGACGGACCGAGCCGATCGATCATGCGCGTGGAGATCGTGCGAATGTTCTGCTGGGCCCGCAAGTCCGCCTGAATGGTCGCGTCGTCGATGATGATGAGAAACAGACGCCGATCCTGAAGGGCGTCATTGGTCCCGACGTCGGGCGCGACGTCCCGCATCCACGGTGCCGACGGCGCCGCGGCGTCCGGGATGTCGACGGCGCTGAAGACCGAGATCTGCTGCGGCACGCCGTTGTCGAGCACGGTGAAATCCGCCGGTGTGAGCCCCCGAACCGGCCTGCGGTTGCCATCGAGCACGGAGACGTCGAGGTGGACGATGTCCACAGCGGCCCGAAACGCGGGCGGCGTTTGAGGCGGCCGGGCCTGGCGTGCCGTGAGGTCAATCGCGCACAGGCAGCTGGCGAACACAAGAACGGCGAGCGCGAGCTGTCGCATCGATTAGTACGGGCAGGGTTGGC
Organism: Vicinamibacterales bacterium; assembly: GCA_035633215.1. Lineage (GTDB taxonomy): Bacteria > Acidobacteriota > Vicinamibacteria > Vicinamibacterales > SCN-69-37 > DASQFI01. Next base: position 255,905 of record DASQFI010000010.1, read on the forward strand.
AGGATGATGGTATCAGAGCGCCTGTGAACGCATCGTCCCGATCGATTCAGCGGATCTATCTTCTTCTGCTCCTGCTCCAGACGCTGGCGGCATCGTTGATTTGGGGCATCAACACGCTGTTTCTGCTCGACGCGGGGTTGAGCAACACGCAGGCCTTCGTCGCCAACGCCTTTTTTACGGCGGGCATGGTGGTCTTCGAAGTGCCGACCGGGGTCGTCGCCGACACGCGCGGCCGGAGAACATCCTACCTGCTCGGCACGCTCACGCTCGCGGTCTCCACCATCCTTTATTACTGGATGTGGCACATGTCGGCGCCGTTGTGGGCCTGGGCGATCGCCTCGGCGCTGCTCGGGCTCGGCTTTACCTTCTTTTCAGGCGCCGTCGAAGCCTGGCTGGTGGACGCGCTGACGTTCACCGGCTATCTGCGCGAAGGCGGCAAGCTCGAAACGGTCCTGGCCAGGGGAGAGATTGTCGTCGGCGTCGCCATGCTGGGAGGGTCGGTCGCCGGCGGCGTCATCGCGCAGGCGACGAACCTGGGCGTGCCATACATCCTGCGCTCCGTCGTGCTTGTCGGCGCGTTCGTGTGCGCGTTCAGGCTGATGCGCGACACGGGCTTCACGCCCCACCGCGGCAAACGGCTGAGTGACGAAGTGAGGAGCGTGTGGCGCGGCGCGATCGAGCACGGGCTCGCGAACCCCCGCGTGCGCTGGGTGATGCTCGCCGCGCCGTTCACCGGCGGCGTGAACATCTTCGCGTTCTACGCGATGCAGCCCTACCTGCTCGAGATGTACGGCGACGAACGGGCGTACGGCATCGCGGGCCTCGCCGCGGCAATCGTCGCCGGCGCGCAGATTGCGGGCGGTCTGGTGGTCCCGCATCTCGGTCGCGTCTTTGGCCGGCGCACCTCAGTGCTCCTCGTGGGCACGTCGCTCGGCGCCGCTATGCTCGCCATCATCGGGATCGCTCCGCACTTCTGGACGGTGCTCGCGCTCTTCGTGCTGTGGGGCTTGATGTTCGCGGCGGTCACCCCCGTCCGTCAGGCGTACTTGAACAGCCTGATTGCGTCCGAAGAGCGCGCCACCGTGCTGTCGTTCGACTCGCTGCTCGGATCGACGGGCGCGGTCGGGTTTCAGCCCATTCTCGGCAAGACGGCCGACGTCTGGGGCTACCCGGCCTCGTACGTTGGCAGCGCGGTGCTGCAGGCTCTGGCCGTCCCTTTGCTCTGGCTCGCGCGCCGGGAGCGGTCCCCGGCCGACGTCATGAGCGACACGGCGCCCGATCGTCCCTCACCGCCCGCGGACCCAGCGAATTAGAATGACGGCCTCGTGACATTGACTCCCGGGACGAAGGTTGGACCGTACGAAGTTGTCGGTCTGATCGGCACGGGCGGCATGGGCCAGGTGTTTCGCGCCCGCGACGCCCGCCTCAAGCGCGACGTCGCCCTCAAGGTGCTTGCCGCGGCCGTCGCGACCGACGCCGATCGCCGCAGCCGATTCGAGCGCGAGGCGCAGGTGCTCGGCTCGCTCAGCCACGCGAACATCGCGCAGATTTACGGGGTTGAGGACGCCGCCGGCTCGCTGGTGCTCGTCATGGAGCTGGTCGAGGGGCCGACGCTCGCCGAACATCTGCGCGCGAACGGCGTGTCGCTGGAAGAGGCCCTGTCGATCGGCCGGCAGCTGTGCGAAGGCCTCGAGGCCGCGCACGAGCGCGGCATCATCCATCGCGATCTCAAGCCAGCCAACATCAAGATTCGCGAAGACGGCACGGTCAAGATTCTCGACTTCGGTCTGGCGAAAGCGATGAGCAGCGCGCAGACGCGCGATGATGTGTCGGCCGATTCGCCGACCGTGCTCAGTCCGGCGACGGACATCGGCGTCATTCTCGGGACGGCGGCGTACATGAGTCCGGAGCAGGCGCGCGGCCGGGCCGTCGACAAGCGCGCGGACATCTGGGCGTTCGGCTGCGTGCTGTACGAGATGCTCGCGGGCCGGCCCGTGTTCACCGGGGAGACGACCACCGACATTCTTGCAGCGGTGATTCGCAGCGATCCCGACTGGTCGAAGCTGCCCGAACGCGTGCCGGCGCGGATCGTCGAGCTGCTCCGGCGATGCCTGCAGGCGCAGCCGAAGGATCGGCTGCGTGACATCGCCGATGCGCGGTACGAGATCGAGCGCGCGCTCCGGACCGCGGCCGATCGCTCCGCCGAAACGGGCCGGTCGTCCGCGACCGACGCCGCGGAACCTTCGCGGCCTTCGACGTCGTTTGGTGGACGAATCCTCTGGTTGATCGGGGGCGCGGCGCTCGCCGCGGCGCTCATTCTGATCCCGCGTGCGCTGCGTCCCAATCCCGCGCTCGTCGAGTCAACGGTGCGATCCATCATCGAGCTCCCGCCCGACACGACGCTGGCGCCCAGCCGTGGATCGGCCGTGGCGCTGTCGCCCGACGCCCGCCGCCTCGTGTTCGTCGGACGATCGAAGGGCAAGGTCCAGCTCTACCTGCGCGCGCTCGATCGATTCGAGGCGCAGCCGATCGCGGGCACTGACGGAGCGGCAAATCCCTTCTTCTCCCCGGACGGGCAATGGGTCGGATTCGTCGCCGAGGGCAAGCTCAAGAAGGTGTCAATCGAAGGCGGCGCGCCGGTCGCGCTGACCGATGCGCGCAATGCGCGCGGCGAGGCCTGGGGGGACGCCAACGTCATCCTGATCACGCCCTTGAATAACGTGGGCATCTCGCGCTTGTCGGCGCTCGGCGGCGACAAGCCCGAGCCGGTGACGACGCTGGCGGGGGAGCTGAGCCACCGGTGGCCGAGGTTCCTGCCCGGCAGCTCCACGGTGCTGTACAGCATCTGGAACGACACGGGCTGGGAGCCGGCACGCATCGTCGCCAAGCGATTGCCGGACGGCGAGTCGAAGGTGATCGTGCCGGCCGGCGGCGGATATCCACGGTACGTGCGTGACGGATCCCGCCGCGGGTATCTCGTCTACGCGCGGGCCGACGGGATTCTGGCCGCGCCGTTCGACGAAGATCGCCTCGAGACCACGGGACCGATTGTGCCGGTCGTCGATGGCGTGCTGACGAACTTGTCCGGCGGCGCGCACTTCGATTTGTCGCCCAGCGGCACACTCGCGTACGTGCCCGGTACGACCGGCGAAGGCGACCGCGATCTGATGTGGGTCACCTTCGACGGGCACGCGACACCGGTGCTGCGGATCCACAACATGAGCCGGTTCTGGACGCTCTCGCCCGACGGGACGCGTGTGGCGCGGAACAACACTGCCGGCCCGAATCGCGACATGTGGATCGAGAACCTCACCAACGGCACCAGCGTCCGTCTCACGCAGTCAAATGACAACTACGATCCGAATTGGTCGCCGGACGGCAAATGGCTGGTGTTCGCACGCGGCATTCCCTTCTCGAATATCTTTCGTCGGCCGGCTGATGGCACCGGCGTCGAGGAGCGGCTGACCGACAGCAACACGAATCAGCAGCCGAGCAGCATCTCCCAGGACGGCACGTCAGTGCTCTACAACGACATCGATCCGGCTTCGGGGTCGGATATCTGGGTGCTCACGTTTCCCAACCCGGCCGTCCCGATTCAGAAAACCGCGAAACCCTCGAACGCGGCGGTCCGCCCGTTCATCAAGACGAATTTCAGCGAGGGCAATGGGACGTTTTCGCCGAACGGCCGGTTCGTCCTCTATCAATCGAACGAGTCCGGACGGTTCGAGGTCTATGTCCGGCCGTATCCCGAAGGCGTCAGGAAGTTTCCGGTCTCGATCGAGGGCGGCATCTGGTCCGTCTGGTCGCCGACGGGCCGCGAGATTTTCTACCGCGGCACCAACAACATGATGATGTCGGTGGCGGTCGAGACGGCCTCGGAGTTTCGTTCGAGCAAGCCGCGGCCGCTCTTCGATGCCGCGTCTTACGAAATCATCTTCGCGGTGGCGGCCGACGGCCGGCGCCTGCTCATGATGCCGGCCATCGCGACCGAAACGTCAGCCACGCAGATCCACCTGGTCATGAACTTTCTCGACGAGCTGCGACAGCGGGTGAAATAGCGTTACGCGGCGCGTGGCCCGGCAGCTCGAGGAGATCGAAGACTTCGAGCGCGAGTAGCTTTCCGCGCGCCTGGCCAGCCCCCGACTGGACGAACGACACCCGGCACGATATTGTCGAGCGGTTTCCGGCCATTTCGGCTCACATGTCCGTTTGGGTGCGACTCGTCGTCGCGGTCGCGATGCTGAAGTGCGTCGCCGCCATCGGTGTCGCGGTGGTGAGCGATGGCTATTCGTCAACCCCACTTCTTTACAGCCCCTACCAGTACGGTCTTCTTGTTCTTGCGTTTGGCGCGACGGGCGCTGCGCTCATCGCCGCGCGCACCGGGGACCGGCGCGCGGTCTGGCTCGGTTGCATCCTGGTGCTGACGGCCGCGCCGTTCGCCGGGGTTTTGCTCTCGTGCTGCGCGACGGCGACGATCCATCCTGCCCTCACGAAGGCAGCCGATCTCCTGGGGCGCACCCCCTTGGACCCGCTGCTCCCGGTGTTCTTCTGGCTGTTCGTGCGCCATTTTCCCGACGAGCCGGCACCCCTCGCCGGAGTCCGTACGCCACGGATTGCGACGCTCGTCCTGCTCGCGCTTGCAGTCCTCCTGATTGTTTCCAACCTCTCGGAATTCGTCTGGCCGATACGTCCCGGGCCCTTGAACGACGTGCGCGCGCATGTCTCGAGACAGTCGGTCGACAGTTTGTACTGGCCGATAATCATCGCGGCGAGTTTGCCGTCCCTGGGCTTTCTCGTCTGGAAAGCGTGGACGGCTCGGCTCGCCGACCGGCGTCGCGTCCATGTTTTCGTCGCGGGGCTGCTCCTCGGGTTTGCTCCAATTTTCATCGAGATCCTGCTCGAAGCGTTGAGTCCGAGCTACGCCCGCTTCGCGACCGGGCCGGCAGGCACGTGGATCGCGGAATTGGTGTTCCTGTCGCTCTTGGCAGTGCCCCTCGTCACGGCTTACTCGGTTCTGGTCGATCGCGTCGTCGAGATCCGGCTGGTCATTCGTTCGGCTCTGCAGTATGCGCTCGCCAAGTACTCCCTGCTGCTCTTGATGGCGCTGCCGCTCGCCGGGATTGTCCGGTACCTGTATGCCCATCGCGACGAAACGCTGCTGCACCTCGTGTCTGGATCTGGACTGCCGCTGCTCGTCGCTGGGGTTGTCGCCGCGGGCGTCATGCTCCGGATGCGCAGCCGCGCGCTCACTGCGCTCGACCGGCGCTTTTTCCGCGAGGAGTACGACGCGCGCAGCATTCTCAATGAGCTCGCGGACCGGTGCCGGAAGGCGACGACGATCGACGAACTGGTGTCACTCGTGTGTCGCGACGTCGATCGGGCGCTTCATGTCGATTATGTGACCATGCTGCTCGCGACATCTGATGGCACGGTCCTGCGCAGCCCTGATGGGCGGATCCGCCCGCTCAGCCGGTCGTCCGGGTTGGCGCTCCTGGCGCAAGGCGACAGCACGTCGCTGCTCGTCGACTTGGAGACCGCTGATTCCACGCTCCGGCGCCTGCCGGAGGAGGAGCGCAACTGGCTCGCCGACTCCGGTTTCCATCTCCTGGTTCCGTTGAACGCCAGTGACGGCTCGCTGCACGGGCTCATCGGCCTCGGCCAGAAGCTCAGTGAATTGCCGTACTCGCGCGAGGATCGCCAAGTGCTCGAGGCCATCGGCGCGTCCGTGTCGCTCACGGTGGAGAACCGTCGGCTGCGGGAGTCTGGGGCGACGACGCCGAAAGCGGGTCGGCATGCCGTGCTGCCATGGCTCGCCGCCGACGATGGCCGACCCGCCGTTGAGTGCGAGGCCTGCGGCCGAGTGTACCCGCCTGAGACCAGCGTCTGCGATTGCGGCAGCGCGCTCGAGTCCGCGCTCGTGCCGTTCGTGCTCGGCAACAAGTTTCAGCTCGATCGCCGGCTCGGCCGCGGTGGCATGGGCGTCGTCTATCGCGCTCTCGATATGGACCTTGGCCGCCACGTCGCGATCAAGACGCTGCCGCATGTGGGACCGGAAGATGCTGCTCGGCTGCGACGCGAGGCTCGGGCGATGGCGTCAGTGCAGCACGAGAACCTCGCCGTGATCTTTGGTGCGGAGACCTGGCTCGGCACGCCTCTGCTCGTCGTCGAGCTTCTGGCGGGCGGGACGCTGGCGGCCCTCCTGCGGAGAGGGCCCATCCCGTGGCCGCGCGCGCTCGAGATCGGCATCGCGCTCTCGCGGGGCGTCGAGCACCTCCATCGTGCCGGCGTGCTCCACTGCGACATCAAGCCGAGCAACATCGGCTTCACCCGGGAGGAAGTTCCCAAGTTGCTCGATTTCGGACTGGCGACGATGCTCCGTGACCGGCGCACGGGGGGCAGTACGACGACCCGATCGGGCCGGCTTGGCGATCGGCTCATCGGCAGCATCACACCAGGCGGAACCGAGAGGAGCGGATTCGGAGGCACGCCGCTGTATATGAGCCCGGAAGCGATCGATGGCGCGTCGCCCCAAACGGCCTTCGATGTCTGGAGCCTTTCCGTCGTGATGTTCGAAGCCATCGCCGGCGCGCCGCCGTTCGACGGCGCGACGGTTGCCGCGATTGCCGCCGCCGTGCAGCATGGCCACGTCCCCGATATCCGCGCGCGTGCCCCGGCTTGTCCGGAGGCCGTCGCGACCTTTTTCAACCGTGCACTCTCGCACCGGCCGGGCAACCGTCCGCCAACGGCGACGCATCTTGGCAATGAGCTGACCCGGTTGCGCGACGGCGCCCGGCTGGAGTAACGTTCGCTCCCTCGCAGCTTCAATACAGGGTAGCGATACTGGACTGCCAACCTTTCAACTGGGGAGACGGTTCGACTGTCTCCAGGAGAATCAGATGGCCGCACCGCCCACTGCCGCGGAACTGAACTTCATGCTGGTCGACGCGATGTTGTGCGTTGGAAGAGGCGTCGGATCAAAGAAAGTCTCGATTGAAGCGGCCCAATTCTGGTCCGATATGTATGCGACGTCTATCGCCACGGCCATCGTCAACGGCGCCGTGTGGAAGAATGACCGGGACGGGGTCCTGCTGATGGCCACCAAGTTGGGCCGGAAGGCAAAGCTGCTCGCAGGATTGCGGAAAACGATTTCCGAGGCGAACGCGAAGAAAGCCTCCGAGATCATCAGCAGAGATCCAACATGCACCGCCGGTGGTGGCAGGTTCTGCCCGCCGTAGATCGAGCCGCGCGACACCTCATGGGCCCTGAGACATGGCACCCCCAGCTGTGCCCTATCACCGCCAAGAAGGCGAGGATTTCTGCGGCCCCGCCTGCCTGCTCATGGTCATCGAAGCGCTCGGCCAGCCGAGCAGGACTCAGCCGTCGCTCTACGACGACGCCCACGATCATGGCGCCGAAGATCCGCAGGCGTGGTGGGCGAGCCCTCCGGACGGGATGGAGTGGGCGCTCGAGAACCGCGCCGCAATGTCGAAGAGCACGCTGGAAGTGGTGACCTTCAAAACGGAACTGCCGATAACCCGGCGCCTCGTGTGGAGCCTGTTTCAACATTCAGTCCCGCCAATCGCGTTGGTGTACGGCTGGGATCACTGGGTGGTCGTCGTGAACTACGATATCAGCCGCAATCCGACCGGACCATCGGATAGCGGCTATGAAATCCGGGCGCTCGAAATCCACGATCCCTGGCGGACACTCGACGACCCCGATCCGCCACCGCCGCCTCCTCCGAGGCACGTCACGCTGGACGAGTGGCAGGACACGTATCTGAAGCCGGTGCCGCAAGGCCACTGGGAAGGCAAGCAGGTTGCCGTAGGTGTCTTCACGGAGTAGGAGGCGCATTTTTGATGTCCCTCCTGCTTTTCCTCATCGTCCTGCTGCTGCTGTTCTGGAACATCCGGCTGCGCCGCCGACTGCGCGAGCCATCTCCACCACCATCACAACCGGCAGGCCAGGATCCTCGCGATCTGGATATCGGCACGTCGTCCGTGGTTTCCGTGAATGCGGCCGTGGCGGGCGCGTTGAAGGGCTTCGAGGATTACGGCCTGGCGAAACGCGCTGATTGGGCGCCGCTGCTCGCGCCGCCGTCAGTCCCGCGCGCGCCCATTCTCGTGCAGCGCCTGGATGCGACGGAGAGCTCGCGCGGCTACTACTACCTCGTGCCGATCGGCCCGACCGACGACAACGTGAGCGCCGTCGTACGCGTCGACGCCGTGTCCGGGCGTTATTTGGAGGCCAGCCCGTTCCTCTCTCATGGCGACAAAAAGCCCTGGGGGACGATGATGGCGAACTGGCGGAGCGAGACGATCACCCGCCGAAAGATCGCCGGTCGCACGTTCGAGCGTCGGAATTACCAGGGGAGCGTTGTTGCCGACGCGCGTGGTGTCGGCGTGCACCCGGCCTTCGTCTGGAAGCCCTGCGTGGAGTCGCGGTCGCCTTTCTTTCCATTCAGATTGGTGACGATTGGCGACCAGCAGCGGTACGTGCGGATCGACGGCAAGGAATTCGAGTCGTTGACCGATCTTGGGCCGGGGAGCCTCGTGTTCAAGAAAGATGACGACCGGTCGATCTAACGTGAAGCCTACGTCATGACCGCCGGCGTGAACTTGGCGGACGCCGGAGCTCGTTATTTCACGCCGCGCATGCGGCGCGTCAGCTCGCCGAACCAGTCGAGAACGACAATGAGCTGGTTTTCCGCAATCTGTTCCTGGACCGGGTCGAGCATGACGAACGCCGAGCCGTCACGGGTCGCATCGAAATCGACGCCGAATCGCCCGCGAAACAGGAGTTTTGGAGCCGAGACGGACAGCGCAGGTGTCGTCGTCACGTCAACCGCGAAGAGCGACATGCCCTGTCGAAAGATCAACTCGCGGCCGTCTTTCGTCCAGATGGGATTCGAGCCGGCCTGCGTCACCTGGAGCTGATTGCCCGGGCCTGGAAAGGGCCGAATGTAGATGGCGGCCCGGCCGGACATGTTCGACTGATAGACCATCCACCGGCCGTCAGGGGAAAACGCGGCCTCCGACTCTCCGGAGGTGGTCTTCAACCACGGCGCGGCCGGAGCGTTGCCGTCCACCGGCACCGTCCAGATGTCGAGTCCCGTGACGTCGTCGAAGACCTCCACAGCCAGCGTCTTCCCATCGGGCGACCAGGACGACAAGCGATGGCGGCCTGCGGGCGTGGGGAGACGCTTGCTGGTCTTCAGATCGTCGAGGGACGTCACGAACGACTGCCCGAGCTCGTCCGAGCTGTACGCCAGACGCCGGCTGTCGGGTGACCAGAGGGGACCGGCATCGCGGCCCGGCTCGAGCGGCAGCTGGTTCCAGGAGCCTTGGGCGATGTCGTAGAGATGCAGGCCGCGATTGGGATCGGCCACATGGACGGCGATGCGCTGGCCATCCGGCGAAATCTTCGGTGACCGGTACACGCGCGGCACGTCCCCGAGCGGCTTCCCGCGTCCTTCCCGGTCGACCCACGCGAGCTGGCGGCGCTCGAACGGTTCGCCTGGCAGGTAGACCAATGTGCCCGTCGTGGCGATCGCGAAGCTGGCCGCGCCGGCGCCGCGCACGCGACCGTCGGCCGACACTTGCTGCGCGTAGACGACATGACCGGTGCCGGCATAGCGAGGTTGTGTGCCGCCTTTGATCAGGACTTCGCGTTTGTTGGAGTCGAGCGACATCGCCGCGATATCGAACTGGTTGCCGCGCGCGATCGTAAACAGCACAACGTTGGTGTCCGGCACCCATTCGGGCCATCGGTAGGCCGCATCGGCGTCCGCGGGATCGCCCGCGACGGTGTCGGCTGCTCCGCCATCGGCTCGGGCGCGCATGAATTTGCCGCCCGGCATCCCAATCAAAATCGTTCCGTCTGCGCCCTACGCGCCCCCACGCCCTTCTTCCGGAGCGACATCAGCCAGGGCGACGGGCTCGCCTCCGCTCATCGATACTTTTTTCAGCTTGCGGTCCGCAAAGAAACCGAGCCAGTTGCCGTCTGGTGAAAAGAACGGCCGGACACCGCCTTCCGTGCCGGTGATGGCCACCGGCGACAGCGAGTCCATCGTCCGCAGAAAGAGCTGTCCCGGGCCACCGGCTGATCCCGCGAAGACGACGCGCCGGCCGTCGGGCGAAATCGTCACATACGGTCCCGCCTGCGTGCTGCGGACCTGAATGGCCGCAAAGTCGAGGACGAATCTCGTCGCGCGTCCACTGTCGGATGCTCCATCGGACCGGCCGCGCCAGGTCCAGACGGCGAATGTCACGGCGGCGACGGCGACCGCGATGGCCATCCATGTCCACAGCGTGCCGGCCGCACGACGCGGCAGCGGCATTTCGCCCGTTTCAGGGGCCGTGAACGCCTCATCCAGCTCGAGTTGGACATCGGCGATGTCGCGCAGGCGTCGCTTGGGATCTTTCTGAAGGCAGCGACGAAGCACTCTGCGCGCCCCCGGCGGCACGCTCGCGGGCAGTTCGTTCCAGGACGGCTCGTCGCGCAGCGTGGATGCCTGAATATCGGAGACGGTGTCACCCGCAAACGTGCGGCGCCCGCTCAGCATTTCGAACAGCACGCATCCGAACGCCCAGATGTCCGCGCGCTTGTCCACGCGGCCGGTACGCGACTGTTCCGGACTCATGTAGGCGGGCGTGCCCAGCACCACGCCGAGCCGGGTTTCGATCTCGGTGATCGTCGGCGTATCGCCGGAAATCGCGGCCGTTTCGTCGGCCAACGCCTTGGCGATGCCGAAATCCAGAACCTTGACCGTGCCGTCGGCGGTCAGCTTGATGTTGGCCGGTTTCAGATCGCGATGGATGATGCCCCGGTCATGTGCAGCGTCGAGCGCATCGGCAATCTGCCGGGCGATCGCAAGTGCCTGACTGACGGGAAGCGGTCCTTCACGCAGCTTGTCCTGGAGGGTCGGTCCTTCGACCAGCTCAAGCCGATCTCCAAGATCTGGGAAAGCGGCCCGTAGCGTAGCAGAAGGAATGGCTTAGGGGGTCAGGTCTTGGATTATCAGTTTTTTCGGCCGCTCACAGGATTGAATTACAAGAGCAGGATCAGCGGAAAAACTGATAATCCAAGACCTGACCCCCTCTAAGCCATTTTCTTCACCAGCCGCCAGAACGTCCTCTCGTTGAGGATCGTGACCCGGTGGCCCTTCTCACGCAGTCGCTTGATCTCCATCAGCTTGAGACCGCCTTCCCGCCCGGCCGCCTGCAGCGGATTTGGCCGGCCGCGGACGAGCACGGTGGTCTTCACAGACGGCATGCCGTGAACGATGGCGCCGGCGCGCCGGGCGGCACGCATCGCCTCGGGTCGCGTCTTGGTCAGGATCCCTGTGAAGGCGACGTGCAGCCCTTTGAGCGACCGCAGCCGGCCCGGATGGAGACGCGCCGGCGGGTGATTCAGCGCCGCGATCAGTTCGTCCGCGCTTTCGTAGCGCTTGCGGCGCTCGCCGATGCAGCGAAAGATGATCTCCTTCAGCTCGTCGCTGCACGAGAGACCGCGAACCTCGCGGGTGCGCACGCGTGCGCGCGCGTCGCCCTTTACCAGCATCGCGAGCAGCTGTCCCACCTGATACACGTCGTCGCGCGCCCGCCATTTCGGCGCGAGGCCTTCCAGCATGTCGCTCGGGACCATCGACGTATTCAGGGTGTGCGCCGTGATGCCGCGGCGGTTCTGCTGGTGCCGGACGATTCCGAAGTCGCCGAGCTTGAGATGCCGGCCATCGCAGACGAACACGTTGACCGGTGTGAGATCGCGATGCAGAACGTGGCCGCGATGCAGCCGGCCGAGGACCTGGAGGATGCCCGCGATCTCCCGCCGGGCGGACGTCTCGGGCCACCGTTTGTTCGACCGCAGAAGGAACGCGCTCAGGTCGCCGTGACGCGCGTACTCGATCGCCAGGCAGTACATGAGCGGTCCGGACGGCTGGACGATCGGAAACCGATCGAAGACGCGGATCGCTTTCGGGTGCTCGTTCAGCACCTGACCGAAGTAGGCCTCGCGCAGCCAGCCGTCGATGTGGAGGCTGACCTTGAGGCACAACACCGCCGGCACGACCGTGGAGCGGCTGAGCCGCTTGACGAGATAGACCTGGCCGTACCCGCCCTGGCCGAGCAGGCGAATGACCCGATAGCTGAGCTTCGTCTCGGGACTCGCGACGATCTGGCCGACCGTCAGAAGTTGAGTGCTCGACGCCGGCGGCGCGGCCGTGGCCTTCAGGTTGCGCGTGGTGGCGTCGTGCGGAAGGATGCGCGCGTGGGCCGTCATCGCGGTGCGGTCGGACTACTTCTTCAGCCGCGCATTCCAGTTCAGAACGACGGTGATGGGAGCAGCATTCTCGTCCTCGGCACTGATGTTCACCAGGAAGCGGCGCCCATCTGGCGTCACGACGTACTGGTTCCGGCGATCGATGGACGACGCTGTGATGCCTGTGTTGAACAGGGCCTGAGGCGTGCCGGTCTCGAACCGGGAGCGGTCCTCAGTCACCGCCGTCGCCATCAGGTTGCCGTCTGGCGCGAGATAGAACACCTCTTTGCCGTCGCGCCGCCACCGGGGTTGCGCGCCCCCGTGCGTCGACACCTGCCACTTGAGATCGGCGCCCGGATACCGGCGCACATACACCTCGTATGTACCGGACTCGTCCGAGGTGTAGGCAATCCATCGCATGTCCGGAGAGAACTGGCCCTGTCGCTCCTGCGAAGCCGCGGCCTCGAGAAATGGTTGCGGCTTCTGCACTGGCGACACCGGCAGGATCCACAGGTCGCCCCTGCTGTGGGGCCGGGCTTCGTAAAGTAGAAACCGTCCGTCGAGTGACCAGTCGGTAGGGACCTGGTGGATCCCGTCCGTGCGGAGCACAAGCTCGTCACGGCCGGCGCCGTCCGCGCGGATCCAGTACAGGTCGGTGCCGCCATTCCGGTTCGACGAGAAGAGCACGCGATTCCCGTCCGGGGACCACACCGGCATATGGGCGCCGGTTTCATCCGAGACCAGCCGGTTGGTGACCCCTCGCTCAAGCTCCAGGATCCAGATGGTATGTCGTCCCGTGGACGCATCAGTCCGCTCAACGGCCACCCGCTGTTCGCCCGGAGAGAGCCAGGGGTGGTGATAGTCGCCCGGCGCGCGGAAGGCTGCGACTTCCTTGCCGGTTCGATCGATCCAGATCAGGTGACTGTCGGGGCTCGCGCTTCTGTAGGCGAGCGCCCCGGTTGCGGCGACCGAGAACGCGCCTTCCGATCGCTGCAGGCTGTCGTAGTCCATCCGCTCCACGACGGTGATCGGATCGCCCATCACCTGGGCGCGATCGGGATCATAGGCGTGCGCGATCAGCGAATGGTTGCTGAGAGAAAGCAGATGGGTCCCGACAGGTCCGACATTCGAGCCGAGGGACTGCACACGATGCGTTTCTGTGGAGTCGAGGGAACCCTGATACACACCCGTCTGCTCTGGAGCGTTCCTCCGGGCAAAGTAGAGAAACCGGCGCCCGTCGGGCAGAAAAACGGGCCACTCATGCCGCTCCCCGCGTGGCCCGTCCAATGTCGTCACCGGCGTCGGCTGGCCGCCGGTCTCCGCCATGCGACGAATCGGGCTGTTCAACGCCCCAAAGATAATGGTGCCGTCACGGTTCCACGCGCCGCCACGGCCCGCGACGGGCACCGCACACAGAATTTGTGGGGAGCCGCCCGCTTCGGGGATCCTCCTCAAGCTCTGTTTGGCGAAGAACCCGATGGAACGGCCGTCGGGAGACCAGAAGGGATGAGAGGCGCCGTCGGTTCCCTCGAGCCTTCGCGCGGCAACGGCATCAAATGACCGGATCCACAGGTGCCGGATGCCATCGCTCGAGAGCGCGACGAAGACCAGGCGACCCCCATCGGGGGCAATCGCCATTTCGGCAGTGCCGCGCGGAAACTTCGTTCCCTCTGGTGGATAGATTGAGAAGCTGATGTTCGGCGCCGCCGGAGCAGGCGCGCGATTCGACGAGTAGATCGCGAAGCTCGCGAGTCCGACAACCGCAACCGCTCCCGCGAGCGCGGCTCGTCCGAGTCGATGCGTGCCGGCGACCGGGATGGATCGCGTCGCCCCGTCGGCGTCAGGCAGCCACGTCAGCGCGCGGCGGAGATCCCGTGCGGTCTGCCACCGGTCGTCCGGATTCTTCGCCAGGCAGGTGCTGACGATGCGGTCGAGCGTCGGTGGGGTGTGTGGCCGGAGACTCGACAGCGAAGCCGGTTCATGTTCGAGGATCGCGGCAATCACACTCGCTTGACTCCCGCCCTCGAACGGCCGTCTTCCGGCGATCATCTCGTAGAGAACGACGCCAAAGGCAAAGATGTCCGTGCGGGTGTCGGCGCCGTGTCCCTCCAGTTGCTCTGGCGCCATGTACTGGACGGTGCCGAGGATCGCCCCCGGCGTCGTCAGCTCCGGCGTCGACCCCAGCTTCGAGGATCCAGCGGCGAGCACCGGGTCCTGGCCCTTGGCGAGCCCGAAGTCCAGGAGCTTCGCGGTCGGCGAGGCCGAAGCCCCGCCGTTCCGAACGAGGAAGACATTGGCCGGCTTTAGATCGCGATGCACGATGCCGGCGCGGTGCGCGCTGTCGAGAGCCGACGCGATCTGGATGGCGATGTCGAGCGCCTGTTCGAGCGGCAACGGCCCCTTGGCGAGACGCTCCGCGAGCGTTTGGCCGTTGAGGTGCTCCAGCACCAGAAAGTCGATCCCCTCCTGATGTCCGATGTCATGCAGGGTGCAAATATGTGGATGGCTCAGCGCGGCGACGGCGCGCGCCTCGCGCTCGAAGCGCTCCCGGGCACGCTGGTCGGCGCCCATGTGCGCCGGCAGCACCTTGATCGCGACCGTGCGATCCAGCCGGGAGTCGCGAGCCTTGTAGACCTCACCCATCCCGCCCGCGCCGACGAGCGACTGAATCTGGTAAACGCCGAGCCGGTCACCCACCTGCAGGGCGTGGATGCCCGACTCCTCGCGTTGAGGTTTCGGCTCGCTTGGGAGGGCGTTCAGGAGTTCGACGGCCGGGCGCTCCGCGAAACCGCCCGCCTGCTGGTGACTGGCCAGGAGAGATTCGACTTCAGCCAGCAGGGCCTGGTCGTCGCCGCACAACTCGCGGGCCCGCGCCGTACGCTGATGCGGGGAAAGGTTCAGGACCGCCTGAAACACCTGCTTGACCCGATCCCAGTTGGGCACGTGGTTCATGCCGGATTCCGATCCGGACCGGTGGTCATGTAGCGGTACAGCCACGTCCGCGCGGTCTGCCACTCGCGCGTCACCGTCGATCGCGAAATCGCCAGCACCTTCGCCACCTCCTGTTCGGAGAGGCCGCCAAAGTAGCGAAGGTCCATGATCTGCGCCATCCGGGGATCGAACGTCGTCAGCTCGTTCAGCGCCTGGTCGAGCGCGAGCAGATCGCAGTCTCGAGGCTCGGTCGCGCCGATCCGATCGTCCAGCACGACCTTGAAGGCCGTCCGCGGGCGCTTTGCGGCCCGATGCGCTCGCGCGTGATCGACCAGAATCCGCCGCATCATCTGAGCCGCCACGCCGAAAAAGTGCGCGCGGTTCTGCCATGACGCGCGCTTCTGGCCGACCAGCCTCAGATAGACCTCATGGACCAGGGCGGTCGGCTGCAGCGTGTGGTCGTAACGTTCGTCGCGCAAGTAGCCCGCCGCGCGCTGGCGGAGCTCGCGATACACGAGCGGCAACAGCTCGTCCCGCGCGCCCAGGTCGCCTTCCCCCCATGCCCTCAGAAGCGCGCCGGCGGTGCTGGATTCATCGCTCACGGCCCGTGTGCCTTTTCTTCGCCCCTCGGCGTGTCCCCACCTTATAAATCCCGGCCCTCCGGCAGTCAACGTGCGCAACACCGGACGCCCCAACGCCCATGACGCAATCCAGCCCGACTTCCCGCGTTACGTCCCAGCGATGTCCTGGCCCGTCTCTCTGACCCGACTGGCCGGATCTCATCGATTCACATGGTCAGGGCCTGTACAGGAGCAGTTATGAGCAAGCACCGTCGGATCGCAGGAGCAATATTCGCGGGTCTTATCGGGACCGCCATGGTTGGCTCGCTGGCCCTGACCGGTGAAACGGGCCAGCAGTCAGTAAACGGCACGATCTGGGCGGCGAACCGCGGCACGCACACCATTCGCGGCTTCGACGCGCGCACCGGTGCTGTGGTCCATACCGTGAACATGTCGCCGAACTCGCAACCTGGCGACCTCGCATACGCCAAGGGCAAGCTCTACGTCGCGGAGGAGTTCGGCACGCCTCCGGCGATCGCCATCGTCGACCCGGTGACGGGGAGTGTCCTCGGCCGGATTATCACGGCACTGGGATCACGCCCACACCACGTGCATTCGAGTTCCAGCGGCAATCTCGTCGCTGTGGGGCTCTTCGGAACAGACCTTGTCGCGGTGGTGGATACTCACAGCGACACGCTGCTCGGACCGTGGGACAGCAATCCGCTCGCGACCAACGGCCGAGTGCACGCCGCGGTGTTCTCGAACGACGAAAGCACGCTGTATCTGGCGAGCGACGCCACGAACGAGATCATCGCCATGGATCCACGCACCGGGGTCGTGTTCTGGCGCCTGACAGTGCCCGGGGCGCACGAGATCGCTGTGACACACAACCAGAAAATCGCGTACGTGACCCGCCGAACGGCGAACAGGCTGGCCGTGATCCATCTCGACAACCATGCGACGAACCGCCCGACCGGCTTCGAGGACGTGCTGACGCTGGGACTCCCAGATACCTTGCGGCTGTCGGCGAACGAGAAACTGTTGACCGTCGGCCTTCGTACGATGCCCGCACAACTGGCGGTCGTCGACACACGAACGTTCGACGCCGAGATCGTCAATCTCAGCGCGGCCGGTGAGACGACGACCATTGGAGGTCATCAGTGGACTTCACCTGGCGGGCGCTACACGCTGGCCGCGTTCGAAGGGGGGACGAATCCCGGTATCGCTGTCATCGATCACCAAGCCGGGAATCAGGTGGTGCGAACGATTGGTTTTCCCGGACGCCCCCACGGAGTTGTGCACATCCATCCGTAGGTGGGTCTGCGGGAGTCGTAGAACGGCGTCGCGGCCTCACCGAACGACCGCGACGCCGGCGACACCACCACTCGATTCCGAGTCAGGAGCCGAAGGCTGCATCGGCCGCCGTTTCAGCCTTCGATGTGAAGGATTTCCCGTCGCCCGCCGTCCACGAGGTCGTGGTAGCCCGCCATGATTTTTCGGAACGACTCGTTGGCCATGACTTTCTCCTGCATGGCGAAGAACTCATCCAGGCTCGCGACCTCGGTTTCCGCGACGACGGTCCAGAAGAGCTCGCCGCTCACATCGGTCAGGATCCGAAACGGCTTGTGTCCCATTTCCTTCATGGCGGTCGAGATGCCCTTGAACTTTTCGATCATCGGCCGCACTTTCCCCGGCTTGCAGGACATGACTTCACGGATCAGATACACGGTCCCCCTCCCTCCGCGGCGACGAGGTGACGGCGCCCGCCACCGTCTGTGAATAGCTCGAGTGTACTCGGGACGCCCCCGGGCCCGGCTCGCGGCTGACCCTGGGCTTCCTTTCCTTCAAATCCTTGAAAGGAACCCCGAGGTCATTGGTGATTGACTTCACACTCACCGGGGAGTAAACCCATCCTCACAGCAACTGGTCCCTGCTTTGGCGCTCCCTGTCCCTGCCATGCGCCACAGAGTTGGTACCAGTAACAGTGAAGAGGAGGACCGATGCGTGCCCGGAGCGTGTCTCGCGTTATCCAACTTCTCGTGCCGTGTCTCCTGTTTCTGCTGGCGGGCTTCGCAACGAACGAAGTCTTCGCCCAGAGCACGGGAGCGATCAGCGGTCGAGTGACCGACCCGCAGGGTCTCGCCCTGCAAAACGTCACCGTGACCATCACCAACCCATCGACCGGGGAAACCCGTCGAGTCGTGACCAATGACACCGGCCGTTACCAGATCACGGCGCTGCCGCCCGGAGGGTACACGCTGACGCTCGTGCTCTCCGGATTCCGTCAAGTCGTCTTCGAGGGGGTGGTTTTGACGGTCGGCGGCGACGTCCGGCAGGACGCGCAGCTCCAGCTCAGTGCCGTCACCGACACGGTGACCGTTAGGAGCGAGGTGACCCTACTCAACACGACCACGGCGTCCGTCGGCAACAACATGAACGAGTTCACGATCAAGATGCTGCCGATCGAGGCGGGCAACGTCGTGCATCTGCTCAGCCTGCAGCCGGGCGCCGTGTTCATTCCCGTCACGAACAACAACACGACGGACCCGCGGTATGGCTCGGTGGCCGGCGCGCGATCGGATCAGCAGAACGTTACGCTCGACGGCGTGGACGTCAACGACCCGCAGCTTCAGGCCGCCTTCACGTCGGCCGTCCGCGTGACGCAGGCCGCGCTGCAGGAATTCCGCGTGAGCACGACCAATTACGGGGCCGAGGTCGGCCGGTCGAGCGGGCCGCAGGTGTCGCTCATCACCAGGGGCGGGACGAATCGGTTCGCCGGGTCGGGCTACTATCTCCTGCGCCGCACGAAGACCTCGACCAACGAGTACTTCCTCGAATTGGCGCAGGAGGAAGCCGGTGACCCGAGCAAGCCGCCGCTGCTCGACAAGGACGTCTGGGGCGGCGCCATGGGCGGCCCGATTCGCCGCGGCAAGCTGTTCTTCTTCGCCAACTACGAATATCTCGGCGAAAAGAGCGAGTCACCGGTGACCCGCGGCGTGCCCTCGCCGACGTTCCGGGACGGCGTGTTGCAGTACCAGTGTGCGGTGGCGTCGGCCTGTCCTGGCGGCACCGTCCAGGGCTTCACGGGGTCTCACCAGATCGCGTCGGGCTGGTTCGGTCTCACGCCCGCCCAGATCGCGACGCTCGATCCCCTCGGCATTGGCCCGAGCCTGGCGGCCTCGCAATACTTCAAGCAGTATCCGCAGGGAAACGGTCCGGGCCTCGACAGCAAAAACATCGTGGACTTCCTGTTCTCGGCGCCGATTGAGGATCAGTTCAAGACGCTGATCTCGCGCGTGGACTTCAAGCCGTCCACGAATCGCAGCATCTTCGGCCGCGTGAACGTCCAGGACGACGTGACCAACTCGACACCGCAGTTTCCGGGCCAGGGCTCGGCCACGCAGACCGTGTTCAACAACGCCGGCCTCGCGTTCGGGTGGGACGAAGTGCTGAGCCCGAGCTGGGTCAACAGCCTGCGCTACGGGTGGACCCAGATTGACACCGGGACAGTCGGGCCGCTCGACTCGAATTTTGTGAACTTCCGGTTCATCAGCTCGTTCGAGTCGCAACAAGGGACGTCGACCCGCGCGACGCCAACCCACAACATCGTCAACGACCTGTCGTGGCTCAAGGGCAGCCACGCGATCAAGTTCGGGACGAACCTCCGGATCACCCGGATCCCGAGCACGCGCAACGGCAACTCGTTCCTGAGCGCCACGGTCAATCCGTCGTGGGTGGACGGCGTCGGGCAGGTGTACCAGCCGCAGGGCCCGAACTGCAACACGCCTGGCTGCACGCTCTATCCGGCGGTCGCGTCCACGTACCGCTCCGGGTACGCGGACGCGTGGCTGAACATCCTGGGCGTTCTGTCTTCAGCGACGGTGCGCGCCAATTACGACAAACAAGGCAATATCCTTCCGGTCGGAGCGCCCATCGAGCGGCGCTATGCGTCGAACGAATACGAGTTCTACGTCCAGGACACGTGGCAGGCCGCCAGGAAGCTCACGGTCACGTTCGGCCTTCGGTACTCGCTCGACTCGCCGCCGTACGAAGTGAACGGCCTGCAGGTTGCGCCGTCACCCAGCATGGGCGACTGGTTCGAGGAGCGCCGGGAGAACATGCTGAAAGGCATTCCGTCGAACGCGAGTCCGCTCGTCACGTTCGACCTGGCCGGCGCAGGCAACAGCCGCAAGGGCTTCTACGACATGGACAAGAACAACTTCGCTCCCCGTATTGCCGTGGCGTGGACGCCGACTGAGCAGTGGGTGGTCCGTGGCGGGTACTCGAAGGTGTTCGATCGTATTGGACATGGCATTGCGGCAAACTTCGACTCGGGCGCCTCGTTCGGCATGTCCACGTCGCTCACGAGTCCGTTCGGCGCTCCGTACGAGACGACGCCGGGCGCCCGGTTCGTGGACCTGACGACGATGCCCGTGACGATACCGGCCGCGCCGGCTGGCGGCTTCCCGCAGACGCCGCCGGTCGAGGCCGGGGTCATCACCACGACCATCGACAGCTCGATCGTGACGCCGTCGGCGCACATGGTGAACGCCCTCGTAGGCCGTAACCTGGGCCGCAGCTTCACGGTCGAGGCCGGCTACGTCGGCCGATTCGGCCGCGATCAGCTGATCCGGCGCGACATCGCGATGCCGCTCAATCTGGTCGACACGGTCTCCGGGATGGACTACTTCGCGGCCGCGCAGCAGCTGATCACGGCGATCAACGCGGCCGGCATTCCGCGCGGGTCAGCCGTTGCCGCATATGCCCCGATCGCCGCGATTCCGTACTGGGAGAATCTCTTCCCGGCCGCGTCGTTTGGCGGGTTCTCGGCCACGCAGCAGTTCGCGCGGAGGTTCAACAACGACGGGCCGGACTACATCACGACCATCTGGCGAGCCGATCAACTTGGCTCGCCCGGCTACAGCAAGTTTGGTCCGTTCGCGTACTTCTCCGAGCAGTACGACTCGCTGGCCGCGCTGAGCTCGGTCGGCCGGTCGAACTACAACGCGATGATCCTGAGCGTGCGCAAGCGCTACAGCGGGGGCAACCAGTTCGACTTCAACTACACGTTGTCGAGGTCGAAAGACATGGGCTCGAACAACGAGCGCGGCGGCGCGTTCGGCACCTACGGCGCAGGCGGCTACTCGGGCTTCCTCGTCAACACGTGGGAACCGGAGCTCAACTACGGGATCTCCGACTTCGACGTGACCCACCAGTTCAACGTCAACGGCATCCTGGACCTGCCGTTCGGCCGAGGGCGGCGGATCGGGACCAACGCCGGCGGGCTGACCAACCAGCTGATCGGCGATTGGTCCGTGGCCGGCGTCGTCCGGTGGACGAGTGGATTCCCGTTCAGCGTCATCAACTGCCGGTCGTGCTGGCCCACGAACTGGAACCTGCAGGGCAACGCGACGCTGAAGGATCCGAATCAAAAACCGGAGGTCAAGATCGTGCTCGACGCGATCGAAGGCCGTCCGTCGGTGTTCGCCGACGCCACGGCGGCGCGCGATTTCTTCCGGTTCTCACTGCCGGGCGAAGCCGGCGACCGCAACATCTTCCGCGGCGACGGGTACTTCACGCTCGACTTCAGCCTCAGCAAGTCGTGGCAGGTGGTCCGCAATCACCGCCTGCGGTTCCGCTGGGACGTGTTCAACCTGACGGACCACGTGAGCTTCGACGTCGACTCGCTGAACATCTTTCCAGATCGCACGGGCTTCGGGCGGTACGACGGCTCACTGGCCACCTGCGACGCGCGCGCCGGGCGGTGCATGCAGTTTGCGTTCAGGTGGGAGTTCTAGAGGGAGAGCAGAGCGCTGTGAAAATCGCTTGTCGGTACGGCGGGTACGGCGGGTCCGCGGAACCTGATGCTTGTCATCTTTCCTAAGAAAAAAAGAAGACACGCGTCAGCTTGTTCCTTGGACCCGTCGTACCGACGGGCGTTTCTTAACTCCGTCGTACCGACGAGCGTGTTTTGGCAGCGCTCTTAGCGCTCGATCGTCACCAAGCGCTCGGCAAACGCTACTGACTTGCCGCCATCAGTCACGTCCGCGCGCAGCACATACCGCCCAGGTTCCAGCCGTTGGGTGGGCACGACGACACGGACGACGCCATGTCGATCGCTTCGTGTGGAAATAGCGGCCGGCATCGTTAGCACGATCTCACGGCGCTGGATCGATCGAACCGCGATCGTGACATCGACGTCGCGCAGTGATCGGCCGGCGTCCGGGTAGAGTTCCAGGTAGACGAGGATCCGATCGTCGGCCGTCCGGTCGATGATCGGATCGAGTGGCGCATTTGGGTCCGCCGTCGCGCGCGCCACCATCAGCTCGCTCGTCGGCAGCGCGGCATCCGACATGCCCGCGAGTACGGAGCGCGGCAGGCTGCCGGATCGGCCGTACCGATCGATTCCGGCGACCTTCAGCGTGTAGACACCCGGATCGACGCGCGCGACGGCGGTGAACCGCCGGCTGGAGGTTTCCTGGGCCAGGCTGGCCGCGACGACGCCCTTCCGATCGAGCAGGACGTAGCCGAAGAGCACCTGCGGGGCGAGCCCTTCGTCCGGATCCGTCTCGGCGCCGATCTCGAGACGCACCTTTCCTGACCCCGGCTCATAGAACGCGTACGCTGCCGCGCGTAACGGCAGCTCCGCGGCCACGGCCGGTGCGCGCAGCAGCTCGACGAGGCGCGTCTCGGTCCAACGTCTGGCCGATGACGTCGACTCGAATCGAAACGCTTCGCGAGAGCGCAACGTCGCGCCGGATTGCTGGACGGACACGTCGATCTTGTGCGGCCGGCCGTCGCGGTCCGTCTCGGTGGCTTCGAACGCGAGGAGGTAATAGCCGGACGACTCGCTGAGGATCCGGTTGAACGGCGTCGGGTCGCTCCCGGCGATACGGAAAAGCGCGCCGCCGGCCGCGCCAGCCAGGCGCGCGAGACCGTCCGACCGCAGTTGCGCGTCTTCGGTCAACGTCGGCGAAGGCTGCTGGCTCGTGACATCGATGATGGGCGCTTCGATCTGGAGGACATACACCGACACGCGCGCTTCCTGCGCCGCCGCGCCGAGCGGGGTCAGATCCACGAGCCGCGGCTCGGCGATAAGACCTTCGGAGAGCCATGCGACAGTTTTGGGACCGTCGATCGTTTTCAACCGGCCGATCAGGGCCATGAGCGCCGACAGCGACAGGCTGGCCTCGGTGCGCACCTGCTGGGCGGTCATCCGCGCTTCCTGCTCGAGCTGGCTCGGACACGGGTTGCGCGTCGTGTTCTCGTCGCCCACGCTGCGCGCCGGTTCGGTCGCGCGGGCGAGCGAGATCCCGCATTCGCGCCGGACGGCCACCTCCAGCCGGCTCTTGTTGCCGTCGGCGATCCAGAGCGCCTCGGTCAGGCCGAGGTTGAACGTCGGCTGAATCAGCGCCGGCACGGCTTCACCGGTGAGCGTCGCGAGCTGTCGTTTTGCTCGCGGGCGATCCCGGCTGAATTCGATCTCGCCGCTGTCGGAGACCCCCATCACTGCCACACGATCGGACGGTCCGAGCGCGTCGACGAACCGCTCAGCGGCGCGGAGCGCGGAACGGCCTTCGAGCCGCCGGATGTTGGTGCGATCGACGGCGATGAGGACCAGGCGCCCGTCGGTCACGGCCTGGTTCGAACTGGCTCGACTGGCCGCCGCCGTGCCGGGTGTCGATTCAGCCGGCGCGGCCTGGCGCGAAATGAACTGCACGGCGACGATGCGCCGGGGCTGGCCGTCCACTTTCAGCGAGAACTGTTCGGAGCTGAGCCCGCCGATCGGCCGGCCCTGGCTGTCGACCACGGTCGCATCGACGGTCACCAGGTCGACGCTGGTGCGGAAGACCGGGGCTTGCTGACGCGCCCCGCCCGGCGCCGCCACCAGGACGGTCAGGAGGAGCGCGGTCAGGCTGCGTCGAAGCGGCATGCTGACTTCGAGGGTAGACCTCGGGTTTCTTTTTTGGAAGTGCAAAGCGAAAAAGAAACCCGAGGTCTTAGGCCACGTGCGCGACGTCGATCTTCCGAATGTCGTCGATCCCGTACCGCAGCATCGCGAGCCGCTCCAGACCGTAGCCGACGCCGATGGCTGTCTGTTTCGCCGGATCGCCGCCGAGGTGCTCGACGATGCGATCGGTGAAGACGCCCCAGGCCATCGCTTCGAACCAGCGGCCATCGTCTTCGACTTCGAGCTCCCAGGCCTGGGTGCACATCGGGTACTGGGTCGGCACGATCTTCACGGTCCGGCCGGGGAAGAGGCTATCGACCGATCGCAGGACGTGACCCATGGCTTGCCAGGGATCGAGCCGCCGGCGGTCGTCGAGCCACAGCACTTCGGCTTGGTGGAACGCGTCGAGGTGCATCGCGTCGATCTGGCAGAGCCGGTAGGCCTTGCCTGATGTCCAGATACGCATCGGCTTGCCTTCGCTCTTCACGGTGAGGAGCAGCGGCAGCGTGAGGTCGTACCGCAGAATGCGGCGGTCGTCCACGCGGTGCAGTTCCACTGGATCGATGTAGAGCGCCAGGTTGCCGATCGTCTGCTGCGCGTCGGCGAAGTCGACGATCTCCGGCAGCTCGATGCGCGCGCAATCCGCATACACGCCGCGCAGCAGATCCAGGATCTTGCCAACCGGGTTCTCCGGCAGGTCGGTGAGCTGCGGCCGCGCGAGCAGCTCGACGACCTTGGCGGGGAAGTCGGATCGGAGGTCCTCGGGTCGAATCGATCGTTGTTCAGCCACTTCTATCTCCTTGCGCAACTTGTCGCGAATGCGCTGCAGGCGCTTCCGCATGGCGGTCTCGTCGACGCCGGCGTGCTCGGCGAGTCGCGCGGTGCTCCAGCGTCCGTGATACCGGCGGTCGCATAGCCGCCGTTCCTCAACCGTCAGCGTGAGGAGCGCCGTCGCGAGCCGGTGGCGCTGCAGCTCCGTCCACGTCGTCTCCGATTCGTCGAGCACCGGTACATCCAGCGCATCGTCGAACTGGAGCAGCGTGAATCGCCGGGTCCGGCGCATGTTCAGCGCGATCGTGATGACGATGCGCCGCAGCCAGCTCAGGAACGCGGCCGGTTCTTGCAGCTCTCGAAGCCGTCGAAAGGCCCGGAGATACGCTTCCTGGGCCGCGTCCTGCGCGAGCGCCGGGTCGCGGACCACGCCCAGCGCGACGGCATACACCATCTTCTGGGTGGCCTGGACCAGCCGCCCGTAGGCCTCGACATCGGCGACCTGGGCGCGGCGAACGAGGTCGTTCAGCGACTCCAGACATGAAGGACGTGAAGACGTGAAGTTCATGAAGACGTGAAGTTCATGAAGGAAAGCGCTTGTCTAGCCAGATTTTATCCTTCATGTTCTTCATCCCTTCACTCCCTTCATGTCCCAAAAGACACGCGTGGGCGAAATGTGTGACGTCTAACGGATCACGAACGGCGGGAGCCGAATATCCGCGGTGCACGCGGTCGCCAGGCCCTTCGCCGATCCGGCGGCGCTAAAGTCCCGGATGATCTGGCGGATGCAGGGCCCGCCGACGCCGTGCGCGCCGGGTACCACGATGTGCCGTCCGTTGGGCAGCGATCGAAGCGCCTGGCCGAGGAACGTCTTCGCGGTCAATCCCGGAATGTCCTCGTCGCGGATTCGCACGACGTCCTCCTGGCACGTGGTGCTCAGAAGCATCCCGTGCGCGAGGCGCGCGTTCGACTGTCGTTGTTCCACGGCGCGCTGCACGAGCATTGAGAAATCTCCTCGAGACGCCTGGTGGATCGCCAGGGGCACGCGCCGCGATCCTTCGACGCGATACATCATCATGCGAATGGTGTCGGCGAATGCGTATCGGCTCAACCTCGCGGCGACCGGCGCCGTGGCCGTGGGCAGTGAAAGCGAGACGCGCGCCGGTTCGCGGTCCAGTCGCGCAAGCACCGACTGGAGCTCTTCGCGGAGCCGTGGAAAGGCGGCGCGACAGGACGAGTCGGCGGCGCATTCGTCGAACAGACCGTCGAGCGCGGCTTGAGATTCGCGCGCGTGGAAGAGCGGATTCCTCAAAGCCGGCGGAGCGACGCCATTGAGCACGGCGCTCCGGACGCGCGTCGGGTGACGTCGCATGTACGTCAGCGCCGCGCGTGTGCCGTACGACCCGCCGCTCAGATTGATGCGCGAGTACCCCAGCGCCGCGCGAACGTCGTCCAGATCGTCCGCGGCGGCGGCAGTCGTGTAGTGCCGCACATCCGCCCGGGCGGCCAGGCGGTCGCGGCACTTCTCCATCACGCCGACCTGGAACACCTCGTCCAGATAACCTTGCGGATCGGCTGGGCTGCCGGGCAGCTCGCACTCGAGCGGGTTCGACGCGCCGGTGCCGCGCTGATCGACGAAGACCAGATCCCGGCGTTCATGGAGCGACGAGTCGACCAGAGGCCGAGTCGCGAGGGTCGTCGCCGCCTGGCCGGGACCGCCGGCGAGATAGAAGATCGGATCCCGCTCGGGCGTGCCGCCTCGCGCGGGCAGCACGACGATGTTCAGGGCGATCGTCCGGCCCGTCCGCGCCGCCCGATCCTCGAAGACGGTCAGCGAGCCGCACCGGGCGTCGAGCCCCTCGACCACGCAGGGCGTCAACGCAATCGGCTTCGGCGGAGGGCTCTCGCGAGGCGGCCCGCAGGCGAGGACCAGCAGCAGGGCTGGCACAAGCGAACCCCGGGCGACCGCACGGAGCCGGGGCGACCCCACAGCTCCTTCGGCCGGCCGGATCGCCCGGCCCTTGCCGGTTCCCCTCATGGCGGTATCATCTCCGGCGGTTCCCGTGATCTCAGGCACGATCCTTCATTACGAGATCGTCGGCAAGCTCGGCGAAGTAAAAAAGGCGAAAAGGCGAAAAGGCGAAAAGGCTGAAAGGCTAGGAGTCCATGTCTATTTCTTACACGCGACTGATTCCGGTTGTCGTGATGGCGTGTGCCGGTTGGAGTGTCGCGGACGTGCGAACGGCCGGCCAGTCGCAGTCGCAGACGCCCGCGGCGCCGAATGCGCCGCCACGGCCGTACTTCACAGAGCCGTCGATCTCACCTGATCGCACCGAGATCGCCTTTGCTTCCGGCGGCGACATCTGGACGGCGCCGGTCGGGGGCGGCGACGCGCGCCTGCTCGTCTCACACGTCGCCACCGAGTCCCATCCGATTTTTTCGCCGGACGGTCGCACGCTCGCGCTCGTATCCGATCGCACGGGCGGCGGCGACATCTACCTGCTCACGCTCGCCACCGGCGACCTCCGTCGGCTGACGTTCGACGACGGCAACGAAATCCTGGACGGGTGGTCGCGTGACGGTCAGTGGATCCACTACTCGTCGGGCACGCGCGACATCGCCGGAAACGATCTCTATCGCGTGCGCGCGGCCGGCGGGACGCCCATGCTCGTGAGCGCCGATCGGTTCACGAACGAGTTTTTCTCGGCGCCGTCGCCCGACGGCCAGACTCTCGCCTTCAGCGCGCGCGGCAACGCGTCCGGACAGTGGTGGCGCAAAGGCCACTCGCATCTCGACGAGTCCGAGATCTGGATCATGAAGGGCTTCCAGACCTCGGGCTACGAGAAGATCGTGGACCGCGGCGCCAAGAACCTGTGGCCGATGTGGAGCGCGGACGGGCGCAGCCTGTTCTACATGTCCGATCGCAGCGGCGCGGAGAACATCTGGGTGAAGCCGTTGTCCGGTCAGCCGCGCGCGGTCACGCAGTTCAAGGCCGGACGCGTACTCTGGCCGAACATCTCGTACGACGGCAGCACGATCGTGTTCGAACGCAACTTCGGGATCTGGAAGCTCGACACGCAATCGGGCCAGGCGGCCGAAGTCAGGATCGCGCGTCGCGGCGCCTCGATCGGACCGGTGACGGAGCATCTGTCGCTCACCACCGGCTTTCAGGATCTGGCGCTCTCGCCCGACGGCCGCAAAGTCGCGTTCGTCGCGCGCGGGGAGATCTTCGCGGCGTCGGCGCGCGATGGCGGCGATGCCGCGCGCGTGACGCGGAGCCTCGCGCGCGAATCCCAGGTCGCCTGGGCGCCAGACAGCCGCCGGCTGGCGTACGTCTCTGAACGTGACGAAGTGCAGCACCTGTTTCTCTACGACTTCGGCACCAGCACTGAAACGCAACTGACTCGCGACGTAAAGGGCGACGACGCGCCGAAGTTCTCGCCCGATGGCCAGCAGCTCGCGTTCGTCCGCGACGACAAGGAGCTGCGGGTCATGGATCTCGCGTCCAGGCAGGAGAGCGTGCTGGCGAAGGGCTTCATCAGCGCGTCACCGAGGAGCCTCGCCTGGTCGGCTGACAGCAAATGGCTTGCGTACCTCGGTCTCAGCACCCGATCGTTCCGGAACGCCTATATCGTTCCTGCGGCGGGCGGCGACAGCCGCGCGGTGAGCGCGATCCCGAACGCGAACACAGGCACGCTGTCGTGGAGCCCGGACGGCGCCTTTCTCGTGTTCAACACCAGCCAGCGCACGGAGGACACCGAGGTCGTGCGCGTCGAGCTGACGCTCAAACCGCCGAAGTTCGCCGAGGATCAGTTTCGCGACCTCTTCAAGGATGAGCCCGCTCGTGACCGGCCGGCGCCCGGGCGGGCGGGTGGCGCGGCGGCTCCGGCGGGTGCGGCCCCAGGGGGCGGCGGCGCGGGGCGAAGCAATGAAGTGAAGCCGGTCGAGATCGTCTTCGAAGACATTCGGCGGCGCGTGAGCGTGTTACCGGTCGGCGAGAACTACAGCGCGGAGACGATCAGCCCCGACGGCAAATGGCTGCTCGTGAACGGCGCCGGCAACCTCCACGTGTACCCGCTCGATGCGCCCACCGGCGGAGGCGGCCGCGGGGGTGGTGGCCCGGCCGGCGGAAGCCAGACGCGCCAGCTCACGACCTCGACCGCCGCCAAGTCGTTCGCGCAATTCACGCCCGACAGCCGGGAAGTGTTCTTCCTCGAACAGGGACGGATCAACATCGTCGCCGTCGAGGCCCGGCAACCGCGTGCGGTATCGGTGACCGCCGAGCTCGACGTGGACTTCTCGCGCGAGAAGATGGAGGTCTTCCGGCAGGCGTGGACCTACATGCGCGACGGGTTCTACGACGACAAGTTTCACGGCGCCGACTGGGGCGAGGTGCGCGCGGAGTTCACGCCGGTCGTGGCGGGCGTCCGCACGACCGACGAGCTGCGGCGCGTCCTGAACCTGATGTTCGGCGAGCTCAACGCGTCCCATCTGGGCGCGTCGGGACCCGGCGGCGGCGGACAGGCCTCGAACAACGGGCGGCTCGGCCTGTACTTCGATCGCGCGGAGTACGAGACGAATGGCCGTCTGCGGGTCACAGAAGTGATCTCACTCAGCCCCGCCGCGATCTCGAAGCAGCTGAAGACCGGCGACTACCTGCTGTCGGTGGACGGCGTCGCGATCGACGCGAAGACGAACCTCGACGAGCAGCTCATGCACAAGGTCGGCCGGCGCGTGGAGCTGAAGGTCGCCTCATCGGCCGACGGCGCCAACGCCCGGGATGTCGTCGTCCAGCCGATCTCCCAGGCCGCCGAGCGCGCGCTGCTGTATCGCGACTGGGTGGAAGCCAACCGCGCGTACGTCGAGAAGGTGAGCGGCGGGAAGCTCGGCTACGTGCACATTCGCGACATGTCGGCCGGCGCGCTGCGGCAGCTGTACCTCGATCTCGACGCCGACAACCGCGCGAAGTCGGGCGTCGTGATCGACGTGCGGCACAACAACGGCGGATTCGTGAACGTCTACGCGATCGACGTCCTCGCGCGGCGCGGCTATCTGACGATGACCCCACGCGGACTGCCGGCCTCGCCGGCGCGCACGTCGCTCGGCCAGCGGTCGCTCGAGCTGCCGACCATCCTCGTCACCAACCAGCATTCGCTGTCGGACGCCGAGGACTTCACCGAAGGGTACCGATCGCTGAAGCTCGGCAAGGTCGTCGGGGAGCCCACGTCAGGTTGGATCATCTTCACCGGCAGTCAGACGCTCGTGGACGGCACGGCGATCCGGATGCCGGGCACGCGCATCACGTCGAACGACGGCAAGACGATGGAGCTCAACCCGAGGCCGGTGGACGTGCCGGTGACGCGGCCGATCGGCGAGACCACGACGGGCAAGGACAGCCAGTTGGAGACGGCCGTGCGTGAGCTACTGAAACAGATTGGCGGATAGGCGCCAGTTCCTGAAGGAAGTAATCGAGTCTCGTTTCGTCCAGAGCCCGACGCGGCCGCTGATGTCGTGATCGAGCATGTGCTCGACACGAAGATCCCCGGCGGCGACCGCTGAAATCGTGCGACCCTTGATGGTCACGCTCAGCGGATGCCAGGCGTTCAGGACCAAACGACGATGATTGGTGCCGTGCGCGATGACCTCGCGCTGCCCCTTGGTGAACCGCCAAAGCGCGAGGTTGTCGTCCCGCGTGTTGTAGCGGACGTACAGGTAGTCGCCGGTCGGCTGGAGGTTGAGCACGAGTCCGGCGATCTGGTCGGACTCGCCGCCGATCATCTTGAAATCGACGTGCAGGGTACCCGCCTGAAACTGCTGGATGCCGTCGATGACGGCCAACGGGAACGCGCCTTCGGACGTCACGTTGGCAAGAAACTCGGGCCGCGTCGCGCCGAACAGCCTGCGTCCCAGTCCATCGAGATCGGCGGCGGGCTTGCCGTTCCATTTTCGCGCGTCCGCGGTGACAATCGGCGTCGTGCCTTCCATGCCCGGGTCCCATTGCCCGAGCACGGCAATGACGGCCGGGCTGGTGGTCTGCCCGCCAGACCGTTGCGCTTCCACGATGATGCCCTCGGCAAGCAGCACGGCCACGGCAAACAGATGGTGAGTGAGGCGTCTCACGCGGATCCTCCCCCGGTAGCCAGACGCTCGCCCAGGCAATAGCACAGCCCGTCGGGCGCGACGACGAAGAACTGGCCGCCGTTTTCCGCCAGCCCGATCTGGACGCTGTCCCTCGCGAGCACGGCGCGCTCGTGCGGCAGGTCCTGCCGTGACACCACCTTGAATCCCATCACTTTCTCGTAGAACGGCACGGCTGCCCCGACATCCGCGACCGGGAGATTCATCGCGTCCTTTTGATATGGCGACGCGGATTTGAAGACGGCAGCCATGGGTCCTTCCTTATCGCACGTCGGTGGCCGCCGGATCGTCCCGAAGTCTCAGCACCGACGTATACGTACGCCCGCCCACCGTAAGCTGGACGACATACGATCCAGCGCCGGCGGCCGGCGCACCCCCCCGACCACCGCCTTGCGGCGCCGCTGCCGCTTCGGGATCGGCTCCCGCCCCGGCGCGACCACCTCCGCCGCCGCCTCCGCCACGACGTCCGCCACCGCCCCGGCCCTCGGCCGTTGCGGCGCCAAACCGAAGGTTCCAGAAGTAGCGATGCATGCCAGCCGTGCCGGGCACCTGCGCGGTATGCACCTGACTGCCCGTGGCGTCCTGAATCTGCAGGGTCACGGTGCCTGGCTGATCCGTCTTGAGGTGGTAGTGCACCGCGGCGGTGTTCGAGATCTCGGGCGGCGAGTTTCCCGGCTCCGGCTGCGCCATCGTCAACGGATTGCGGCCCGCAAAGAAGAAGTGGCCGCGCGTGGCGCCGCGCGAAATCCCGCGCCAGAGCGTCGCGACGCGATTCTGGAACACGTGCGCGTCGGCGGCGAGCACGTCGGCCGAGAGCTGCTCGAGCGGCGTGATGTCGTCCAGGATCCAGACGCTGCGTCCGTGCGTGCCCGCAACAAGATCCAGATCGCGCGGATGAATGACGAGATCGTGCACCGGCACCGTCGGCAATCCGTTGGCGAGCTTCATCCACGTCCGTCCGCCGTCGATCGTCGCGTAGACGCTCGTCTCGGTGCCGGCGAACAGGAGATTCGGATTCCTGAGGCCCTCCTTGACGACGTAGACCGGTCCGTTGGCGGGAAGGCCGGTCGTGATCTTCGTCCAGGTCCGGCCATGGTCCGTGGTCTTGAAAATCCAGGGCGCGAAGTTGTCGCTGCGATGTCCGTCGAACGAGACGTAGGCCGTGCCCTCGGCAAACCGGGACGCCTCGACCCTGCTCACCCACAAGCCGACCGGCACCTCCGGAATGTTGCCGCGAGTGTTCGTCCAGGTCTTGCCGCTGTCACGCGTGAGCTGGACATTGCCATCGTCGGTGCCTACCCAGATGAGCCCGGGCGTGATGGGCGACTCCGAGATCGTGACGATCGTCGCGTGGGTCTCCGCGCCGGTGACGTCGCGCGTAATGCCGCCGCTCTCGCGATTGGTGAGCTCGGGGTTGTTCGTCGAGAGATCCGGACTGATGATCGTCCACGTGTCCCCGCGATCCGTGCTGCGGAACAGATGATTCCCGCCGAAGAGCAGCGTCCTCGAGTCGTGCGGCGAGAGCGTCAGCGCCGCGCTCCAGTTGAAGCGGAGGGAGGGCGCGAGGCCGCCTCGCCCGCCGGCGGGCTGGCCCGCGGGCGCCGGCACGTGCTCGGCATAGTTGCTGATGGTCGCCGGCGCGGGCGTGACGCCGCGGCCGGTCTGGCGGAACTCGGCGTCCAGGCGGCGGATGTTGCCGCCTTGGGTCTCGGTATAGACCGTGCGCCAGTCGTTCGGATCGACCGTCGCGTGGAATCCGTCGCCGCTGTGGAACTTGAACCAATGGTCGTTCAGGATGCCGTTGACGTCGCGGCTGTTGCTCGGTCCGCCCCAGTTGCCGTTGTCCTGAAGCCCGCCGTAGACGTAGTACGGGTCGCGGTTGTCGAGCGTGACCGCGTAGAACTGGCCGATGGCCATGTTGTCGAACATCTTCAGCGTCTCGCCCTCGTCGAACGACAGATACGCCCCCTTGTCGTTGCCGACGTAGAGCCGATCGGGAACGTTCGGGTCCTGCCACAACGCGTGGAAGTCGCCGCCCATGCTCGGAATCTGGCGGCTGAACGTGGCGCCGCCATCGGTCGAGACGCTCGCGCTCGTCGTGAGCACGTAGACGATCTTCGGATCGGTCGGATGAACATAGATGTGGCTGTAATAGAACGGCCGGTTGTTGAACCGGCTCACCTGCCGCCACGTCTTGCCCGCATCCTCGGATCGATAGATGCCGCTGCCGCGCCTGGTGAGATCCGCGTAGTCGGGTGAGTTCTGCGCCGGCTGAAAACCGTGCTCGACGATCGCGACCAGGACCGACGGGTTGCTGCGGTGGATCGAGAGACCAATCTTGCCGGTGGGCCCTTCGGCCATGCCGTTCGTCAGTTTCTGCCACGTCTTGCCCGCGTCGGTCGTCTTGTAGATGCCGCCGTTCGGGCCGCCGCTGTCGAACCGGTGCGGCTGACGCACACGCTGCCAGAACGTCGCATACAGGACGTTCGGATTCTTCGGATCCATCTTCAATTCGTTCGCACCGGTCCGGCCGTCGTCGGGCAGCCCGGCCGCCAGGCGCTGCCACGTCTTGCCGCCGTCAATCGTCTTGAAGACGCCGCGCTCGCCCGTGTGTCCCCAGAGATGGCCCTGCGCGGCGACGTAGACGATGTTCGGATCGGCCGGGTGAGTGACGACGTCGCCGATGTGATGCGTGTCGCGGAGACCCATGTTCGTGAAGTTCTTGCCGCCGTCGGTGGACTTGTAGATGCCGTCGCCCCAGCTCACGCTGTTCCGCACGCAGGTCTCGCCGGTGCCGACCCAGATGATCTCGGGGTTCGGCTGGAAAAACGCGACGTCCCCGATGGCCGACGTGCCGTAGCGGTCGAAGATCGGTTCCCACGTCGTCCCGGCATTCGTCGACTTCCACACGCCGCCCGACGCGGCACCGACCAGCACGGTCGAGAAGTTGCCGTCGACCGCTTCGATGTCCGTGACCCGGCCCGCCATGTTGGCCGGTCCGATGTTGCGCCACTGGAAGTCGGCGAGCAGCGCGGGCGTCGTCTGGAGGATCGCCGTCGCTTCGGGATGTACCGGAAGAGCGATCACCGCTGCGAGCGCGGCTGCCGCCGACAACACTCGACCAATTGGTCCGTGCATGAGCACACTCCCCTGGAGATGCGGAGGATAACATCGGCCCGGCAGAATGTCCGCACGGGGCGTAAAATGCCCCCGGGATCCCAATGGACAACCTCGAACGCTCGCTCGCCGATATCCGCATGGCGCCGTACATCGTCAAGGCGATGGCGCTCATCGGGTTCAGCCGCCTCGCCGGCGGCAACATGTTCCGCCACCAGATTGCCACCATGGGCATTCTGATCGATTACAAGATCATCGATCCGGTTCTGCTCAAGGCGGCCCTGATTCACGACCTCTTCGAGGACGCGTCGGGCCTGCCCGGGGTGACGAAGAAAGAGATCACCGGCATCGACGCCGACGGACCGGCCGTGTACGACCTCGTGATGGAAGTGACACGGCGGACGGACGCCGACACCGGCGACAAGGAGGAAAAGTCCGAATTCCTCCTGAGAATCATGAAGACTGGCAGCTCCAAGGCGAAACTCCTGAAGCTGGCCGATCGGATCAGCAACATCACGGCGCTCGGCTACGTGCACAAGCAGCCGTTCGTCCGGAGCTACATCGAGGAAACGCGGTCGTTTGTCCTGCCGTACGCGGAACAGGTCAACGCGGACATGTATCGCGAGCTGTCTGATCTGCTCGACAGCCGGGAGCGGCTTCTACCGGCCGTCAACATGACTGCCCAGACGACGCTCGAGTCCGACCTGAAGTGCGCCCCGCCGATTGAAGCCTAGGGCCGTTCTCACTTCCGCGTAGCGCCAAACCGCTCGAATCGCGGACAGATGGGCCGAATTCTGCCCGGCGGGCCGCTACAGGAGAGTGAGAACGGCCCTAGAAAGTCGGTTGCCCGGGACCCGGTCCTGAGGTATATCAGTGACAATGTCACTGAAATCGGCGCCCCTGTCGTCGCTCTACCTTGGCGAGTTCGAGCTCCTGATCCTTCTCGCCATCCTCCGGCTGGGTGAGGACGCCTACGGTGTGACGATCCGCGACGAGCTGGAGCGCGAGACGTCCAGAGAAGTCACCGTCGGCGCGATCTACAAGACGCTCGGCCGCCTTCAGGCCAAAAGATATGTCTCGGCGCGCGTGGGCGATCCGACGCCACAGCGCGGCGGACGACGGAAGAAGCTCTATCGCCTCGAGCCGCTGGGCAGCAAGGCTCTGCGGCAGTCGTGCGCCGATCTCCGGCGATTGACCCGAGGGCTTGGTCGGGAGCTTGAGGCGCTGTGAGCGAGCGGCTGCCGCAGTCGCCCTGGCTCGCGCGCGCGCTGATGGGGCTGCTCCTCCCGCGTGAGGAGCGCGAGTTCCTGATTGGCGATCTGGAAGAGACCTTCGAAGCGCGCGTCGCCGCTGGAGCGAAGGTGCGCACGGCGCGACGCTGGTACTGGCGTGCCGCCCTGACCAGCATCACCACCATGGGCCGGCGCGACCGCCTGGCCCGCGACCTGCGGCTGGAACGACGACGAGGAGACGGTCTGATGAAAAACCTGCTGCGTGACGCTCGATACGGTCTTCGGCTGCTCCTGAGAAAGCCCGGTGTCACGGCGGTCGCCATCATCACCCTCGCGCTCGGCATCGGCGCGAACACCGCGATCTTCACGGTGACGCACGCCTTGCTGCTGAAGCCGCTGCCGTACGACCGTCCGGAACAGCTCGTCGTCGTCAACGAGAACAATCTCTCGCGCGGGTGGACGAGTTTCAGCGTCTCGCCGCCGAACTTTCTCGACTGGCGCGCGCAGAGCCAGTCGTTCGCGAGTCTGGCCGCCTGGGGCGGCCGGGCGTTCAACTCTGCGGGCGGCGGGGCGCCGGAGCGGCTGCGCGGCCTTACCGGCACCGAGGGCTTCCTGGAGATGGTGGGCGGCACGCCGATCCTCGGCCGCGGCTTCCGGCCCGAGGAATTCGAACAGGGCAAAGGGTTCGTCGTCATCCTCGGACACGCGTTGTGGCAACGGATGTTTGGCGGCCGCCAGGACGTGGTGAACCAGACGATCAGTTTGAACGGGCAGCCGTACACGATCGTGGGCGTCATGCATCCTGAGTGGCGGTTCGGCGGACGAGACATCGCGGTGTTCACACCGCGGTCGTTCGAGGACGGCGAGCGCCAGTCGCGCGGCGCGCACTATCTGAACGTCGTCGGCCGGCTGAAGCCCGGGGTGACCGTCACACAGGCGGGGGTCGAGCTCAGCGCGATCCACGCGCGGCTCGAGCAGCAGTATCCGGATTCCAACAAAGGGTGGGGTGCCGTCGTGCGCTCGCTCCATGAAGTAGCGGTGGGGAACATCCGGCCGATGCTGATCATTCTGTTGGGCGCTGTTGGGCTCGTGCTCCTCGTCGCCTGCGCGAACCTCGCCAACATGCACCTCGCGCGCGCGACCGTCCGCGCGCGCGAGATGGCGGTCCGCACGGCGATCGGCGCCGGCCGCGGCCGCATCGTGCAGCAGCTCCTGACTGAAAGTCTGGTGCTGGCGGTCGTCGGCGGGGGGCTTGGCCTCCTTGTCGCGTATTGGGCGACGTCCGCCCTCGTCACCGCATATCCGACGCTCCTCCCGCGCTCATCCGAGATTCGCGTGGACGGCGTGGTGCTCGTGTTCACGCTCGGCCTGTCGGCCGTCACCGCCGTCCTCTTCGGTCTGGCGCCGGCCGTGTCGGCGGCCCGGACCGACCTCGTGGAGACGCTGAAAGAAGGCGCCCGCAGCGGAGGCGCGCCGTCGCGGCGCCGGCTGCGGAGCGCGCTCGTCGTGAGCGAGGTCGCGCTCGCCATCGTGCTGCTCGTCGGCGCCGGACTCCTGCTACGGAGCTTTCAGAAACTTGCGCAGGTGGCGCCTGGCTTCGAGACCGACCACCGGTTGAGCGTGACCACGCTGCTTCCCGTGCCGAAATACAGCGACGGTGGCCGCGTCGTCGATTTCTACGATCGGGCGATCAGCCGGCTGCGCGCGCTGCCCGGCGTCGAGTCGGTCGCCCTCACATCGACGGTGCCGATCAGCGGCAACGACGAGATCTACTCGATTGCGTTCGAGGGCCGGCCGCCGCTGCCGCCCGGCCAGGGCGTGTCGGCCCTCTACTATCTGGTGGGCCCGGGGTATTTCGAGACGATCGGCATCCCACTGCTGAA
Organism: Vicinamibacterales bacterium; assembly: GCA_035633215.1. GTDB lineage: Bacteria > Acidobacteriota > Vicinamibacteria > Vicinamibacterales > SCN-69-37 > DASQFI01. The sequence continues at coordinate 292,746 of DASQFI010000010.1, forward strand.
GGGGCGCGGGTTTACCGAGGAAGACCGTGCTGGAACGCCACGTGTGGCGGTCGTGAACGACGCGTTCGTGCGGCTGCACTATCCGAACGAAAATCCGATCGGCCAGCGGATTCGGATGGGCCGCAACTCCAGCATCGTGCGCGAGATCGTCGGTGTCGTCGGGTCGGTGAAGCACTACAACCTCGCCGACAAGGATCAGGCGCAGATGTACGAGCCGTTCGCGCAGATGCCAAATCTCGGGATGAGCTTCGTTCTGAAGACAGCGCTCGATCCCGCAAGCCTCACCGCGTCGGTCCGACATGAGATCCAGGCCGTCGATCCGGAACAGCCGGTGGCCGCGACCACGCCGCTCTCGCGCATGCTCGCCGATTCCACGGCGTTGCCGCGCATCCAGTCGATCCTGCTGGGCGTTCTGGCCGGCATCGCGCTGGTGCTCGCGGCGGTCGGGCTGTACGGGGTGATGGCGTACTCCGTCTCGCAACGGACGCAGGAGATTGGCATTCGGATGGCACTTGGCGCGCACCGGCAGTCGGTGCTCCTGATGGTGCTGCGGCAGGCGCTCGTGCTCACGGGCGCGGGCCTCGTCATCGGCCTCGCCAGCGCGATCGCGCTCGGTCGAGTGATGACCAGCATCCTCGAGCCGCTGCTGTTCCAGATCGAGCCGGCCGATGTCACGACCCTCGTCGCGGTCCCTGTGATCCTGACGGTGGTCGCGGTGCTGGCCGCGCTGGTGCCGGCGCGACGCGCAACGCAGGTGGATCCGATTCAGGCGTTGCGGAGTCTGTGAAAGCCGGAAGCTCGAAAGCCTGAAAGCCTGGAAGCCTCATTCAGAAAATAGCGGCCTGGTGCTCCGAGAGCTGGAAGAAATCCCGGACGATCTCGACTGCTCGGTCCTCGTCAAAAGGCCCGCACGTGTAGATGATCGTGGACACGAACTTCGGCGGCAGCCATGCGCCGATGTAGATCCCTGAGTCCACGAGCGGCACAAACCCGTCGAACCCTTCGTTGACGTCGCGGCCCTGGCCGCTGGTGCGGTGGACGATGGGCGGGCCGTACGTCCGCAGACCGAGGCCGCTCGTCACGGCGGTGAAGTACTCACGCACGGTGTCCTCGGTCACTGCGATGCCGAATGTCCCTTCGATCAGCAGGCGCTTGCGGAAGATCTCCGGGGCAATCGACGTGAGCGGTGTGCGGTTCATGGCTTCAGCGCGATCGCAAGTACGCGGCGATCGCCTCCGCATCCTGCTTGTTCATTCTGAACGGCGGCATCGGCCGCGTCGGCGCGGGCCGATCCCCGGCGTGGCCTTCGGTGAGCAGCATGACGATCTGCTCGTCGGTGAAGCCGGGCAGGCCCGCCAGCGCCGGTGCGCGGTAGGCCCAGTCCGAATCCCAGGCGGGCCCGCGGACGGGGATCGGCGCGCCCGTCAGCTTCTGGCTCGCGATGAGGTTGCCGCGCTGATCGCGCGGCGAATGGCACTGCACGCACATCGCGACGTTGTTCACGAGGTAGTCGCCTCTCGCGACGTCGCCCGCCATCTTGGTGGCCGGCGTCCCCGCCGGAGTGGCCGGCCGCTGCGACGCGGTCTGCTGATCGTCCGGAGCTTTTCCGGGCAGCGTGACCGCTGTGACCACGGACACCAGAACCAACGTGCTACCGACCGCGGCGGCGCGGGACCACCGGGAAACTCGAGGACCGAAGGGCATTCGCATGCCCGTTAGCTTGCCATGGGGAAGCGCTGTCGCAAAAGCCCTCAGGGGGAAAGGCTCAGAGGCTCAAAGACTCAAAGGCGCAAAGGCGTAACATTCCCTCCTTGACACGCGAGGAGGACCAGATTGAGAAGCCTGCCGCCAAGGTGCAACACGTTGGACGGGTGCGACGGCATTGAGCTGGCGGTCGCCTGAGAATCGACAACGATCACCATGCGGCTGGATTCCGCCCAAATTGCCGGGCTGCCGGACAAGTCCGTTGTGCAGATACTGCTGGAGGCCGTGCTCGCTGAGATTGGCGATCGACACGCCGAGGCGCTGGACGTCGTCGCAGCCATGCCACTCGGGTACGGGGTCGTGTTCTCCGTGATCAACCTGGACGCCGAGGTCAGGAACGGCGGATTCCTCCAGTACTTCTTCAACACACGCCTGGAGTTCGAGGATCTAGTGGTCGACGGGCTCGAGCGGATCGACGCCGGCGAGTATCTGGAAATCTTCGACGCCGCGTGCGAGCGCATCGGCGAAGAACTCGAGCGGTTGAGGCCGATGTGGGAGGAGGGCCTGGCCGGGTTTTTTGCCTCGTACAAGACCAGCACAATGAGCGAGATCGATAAACGTTGGTTCAAGTTGCCTCATATCGAGGCGAAGTTGATCTCGTGCATCCGGCAGAACCTGGCTGACTTCGATGCCACGCGACAAGAGTCCTGACGACATCGCCCGCGAGAACGCGGCCCCGCCGAGCGAGCCCGTCGGGACGCACCGTACAGAGATCGGCACGGTCAAGTGGTGGCGTGATGCGAAGGCTATGGCGTGATTCCCGTCGAAAGCCGGAACCCGTGGGATGTGTGGTGCCACTTCAGCGCCATCGAAGGAGATGGATTCAGAACGTTGACCGCTGGCGAACGTGTCGAAGTTGAGTACGTGCGTGCGAATCAGGAGAGTTTCAAGTACCTCGCCGTCCGTGTGCGGCGCCTCGGGACATTCGGGCCCGAGAAGTGATCCTGACAGACCATGCGAAAAGTGACGTTTGGCGCCGCGTGCAGCCTGGACGGATTCATCGCACGCCCGGACCACGCCGTGGACTGGCTCCGCTGGAGCAAGGACGTCGGCGAGATCACCAGTCAGTTCTGGAAGACCATCGACACGGTGGTGATGGGCAGAAAGACGTACGCCGTCGCGGCCAAAAGCGGCAGCGGCGCGTATCCCGGTGTCAAGAACTACGTCTTCTCCCGAACCTTGAGGAAGCTCGACCACCCCAAGGTCGAGCTCATCGGCGACGATGCCGCAACTTTCGTCGCGGCGTTGAAGAAAAAAAAGGGCAAGGACATCTGCGTGATGGGCGGCGGCGAACTGGCGCGGGCGCTGTTCGAGGCTGGCGTCATCGACGAGGTCGGGTTGAACATCCATCCCGTCGCGCTCGGCGCCGGAATCCCGATGTTTCCTCGAGCCCAGCGACAGATTGATCTGGAGCTGCTTGAAAGCCGGCCGCTGCAGGGTGGCTGCGTCTATGTCCTGTATCGCGTGAAGACGTCGCGCTCGAAGGGACCGTGATCATGCAGGGCCTGCCGCCGCTCGATCGCGCGCAAATCGATCTGCGCGTGCTCGTCTACGCGCTGGCAGTGTCCGTCGGTGTCGCGTGCAGCGCCGGCGTGCTGCCGGCGTTCTCCCTCTGGCGCGTCGACGTGTCTGCCTCGTTGCGCGAGGCGGGCCGATCGCAAAGCGCCGGACGAGGCCGGCTCCGGCATGCGCTGACGACGGCGCAGGTCGCGGTGTCGATGCTGTTACTGCTGGGCGCGACGCTCCTCACGCGATCGATGCTGACGAGACTGGCGATCGACCCGGGATTCGAAATGACGTCCGTGCTGACGTTCTCCGTCGAGCCCGGGCTGCAGGGATACGGTCCGCGCCAGGAGGCCTTCTACCGAGACCTGCTCGATCGCGTCCGATCGATCCCCGGCGTCCGCGGCGCCGGTCTCGCCTGGCTGCAGCCGTTTTCGCAAGGGGCCGGAGACACGAGCTTCCGATCCGAGGGCGCGCCTTCCGACCAGCAGATCTCCGGGGAGCTCAACAGCGTGTCTCCCGGTTTCTTCGCGGCGCTGGCGCTGCCGCTCGTTGCCGGCCGCGACTTCACGGAAGCCGAGTTCCAGCGCAGCGACGAGGCGGGCGACGGCGTCGTCATCGTGACGGAATCGCTCGCGCGTCGGGTGTTCGGTTCGTCACCCGCGGTCGGGCGGCGGATCGTGATGGCCTTTCCCGAGGGGCGCGTCCGCACGGTTGTGGGCGTCGTCGGCGACACGCGGCAGCGCCGCGTAACGACGGTCTCGACGGAGATGCTGTTCGAGCCATTCGGTCAGAGTTTCAAGACCGGCTGGGCATCGGTACTTGTCGGCCTCGAAGGCGCCGAGGCCGCACCGTCGATCGTGTCCCAGATCCGGCAGCGCGTGGCGGCGATCGATCCGGCGCTGCCGATCTACAACGTCGAGCGGCTCGACCGCGCGTTCCGCAAACAGTTCGCCGACGATCTGCTCATCGTCCTGTTGACGTCGGTGTTCTCGGTACTGGCGATGCTGCTCGCCGCGGTCGGTCTTCACGGCGTGCTGGCGCGCACGGTCGCGGATCGCACGCGTGAGTTCGGGATTCGCGCGGCGCTCGGTGCGACGCCCGCCGGGCTCGCGGCGCTCGTCTCCGGCGAGGCCGTGCGCGTGCTCGCGGTGGGCGTCTGCCTGGGGTTGGCGGCAAGCTGGTGGCTCGTGCGGTTCATCGAAGCGCGGCTCTTCGGCATCACGCCACTCGACGCGGTCTCGATCCTGACCGCTGTCGCGCTCGTGACCGTGGTCACGCTGCTGTCGTCGGCGCCCGCGGCGCGGCGGGCCGCCCGGCTCGACGCGGCACAGCTGCTGAAATGAAAGGGGGACGGGGGGTTGCTGTGGAAAACTCCCGGGACGCCATAATGCAAAGGTCAACCGAGTGAAGAGTCCCGGGAGTTTTTCACAGCGAACCCCCGTCCCCTTATCCGTAAAATGACCTCGGAGGTCAGTCCTGCGGCTCGACGTCGGCGCCCGCATCGGGCACTACGAAATCCAAGCGCTCATCGGCGCAGGAGGGATGGGCGAGGTCTACCGAGCGCGCGATCTCCGTCTCGGCCGGACGGTCGCGATCAAGGTCCTCCACACATCTGACGCGGGGCTTCGCCACCGGTTCGAGCGCGAGGCGCGCGTCGTCGCCGCACTGCAGCACCCGCACATCTGCACGCTGATCGACATCGGCGACCACGACGGCGTCGACTACATCGTCATGGAGTACCTGGACGGGAAGCCGCTGAGAGGTCCTTTTCCGCTCGACAAGGTGATCGAGTACGGCGTGCAGATCGCGAACGCCGTGGAGGCCGTGCACCGGCAAGGCGTGATCCATCGCGACCTGAAGCCAGACAACATCATCGTCACCAGTCACGGCGTGAAGATTCTCGATTTCGGGATCGCCAAGACCATCAGCCAGGACACTGTGACGCTGACCGGCGTCGCGATTGGCACACCGGCCTACATGGCGCCCGAGCAGTGGAAGGGTGCGGCGGATCATCGAACGGACATCTTCGCGCTCGGGTCCGTCCTGTACGAGATGGCGACCGGCAGGCAGCCAGGACCGCAAGCGCTCGAGCCAGCGCGACTGGACTGGATCGTCCGCGGCTGCCTGGCGGCCGAGCCGGACGATCGCTGGCAGTCGGCGAGCGACGTAGGTCGTCTGCTCGCGTCGGTCGCCGACCCCGCTGTGGCCGTCGCCGCTCCCGCTCCTCCACGGCGCACGTGGCTCTGGGCGGCCGCTGTGGCGCTGGCCGCGCTGGCAGGTGTGCTGTCAACGTGGTTGCTGAAGCCCACCGCATCGCGCCAGCTCTTTCAGCTCTCGATTGCGCCGCCGCCCAACACCGGGTTTCTCGTGGGCCGCAACGTGGAAGGCGGAATCGCCGTGTCTCCCGACGGCCGCATGCTGGCATTCACCGCGCAGGTCGACGGTCGCGCCCACTTGTGGATTCGCCGGCTCGACTCGCAGGACGCACAGACGCTGGCTGGCACCGAAGGCGCGTACTTCCCATTCTGGTCGCCCGACTCGAAATGGATCGCCTTCTACACGCCGGAACGGCTGATGAAGGTTGCGGCAGCCGGAGGCGCACCTCAGACGATCTGCAAGACGGATCCGCGCGTCAGCGGCGGATCGTGGGGTGCGGGTGACGTGATGGTGCTGACGGACATCTCTGGGGACCTCAGTCAGGTGCTAGCGAGTGGCGGCACGCCAGCGGCCCTGTTTCCTGGACACTGGCCGCACTTCCTGCCGGACGGCCGGCGGTTCCTGTTCCAGCGGGATAACACGGTCTGGATTGGATCGGTGGACAACAGTCTGCCGCCTCGCCGGCTGCTGGACGCGCCGGCCGCGAGGCCGGCGTATTCCCAGGAACATATTCTCTTCGTGCGCCGCCGTTCGCTGATGGCCCAGCGCGTTGATTTGGCATCCGTGCAGGTCTCCGGCACACCGTTTCCGGTGGCCGAGTCCGTGGCCACCCTTGACATGCTCAGAAGTCCCGGGGAGTTCTCGGCGGGCCCGGGCGGTCTGCTGGTCTACGCCGCCGGCGGCCGGGCGAACAAGCTCACCTGGCGCAGTCGCGGCGGCAAGCTCCTTGACGAACTGGCCACCGGGACCGAGGTAACCACGCCCAGAATCTCACCCGACGGCCGCCGCGTGGCGTTCGCGCGGGTCGATCGAGACAACATGGATATCTGGATCTCCGATCTCGAGTGGAGGTCGATGACCAGGTTGACCTTCGATCCGGGAGTCGATCGGTACCCCGTCTGGTCGCCGGACGGCGCGGCCATCACATTGGCGTCAGGTGAGACGGAGACGGCCGACTTGTACCGAAAGGCGGCGGACGGAACGGGCGTCCCCGAACGCCTGACGACCGAACCCTCGGCCCAACACGCGATGGACTGGTCGGCAGACGGACAGTGGTTGTTGTTCACCAGAAACGAGGGAGTGAAGGGCACCGGCTTGATGATTCTGCCTGTCCGCGGGCAGCCCTACCCATTCCTTCAGACGAATGTCAGCGAGGGGCACAGCCAGTTCAGTCCGCTTGCACCGCGTTGGATTGCGTACTCTTCCGATGACAGCGGGCGGCGTGAGATCTATGTCAAAGCCTTCGTACCGGGGAAACCTGCCGGCGATGCGCGCTGGCAAATCTCCACCGGCGGCGGCACGATGCCACGTTGGCGAGGCGACGGAAGGGAGTTGTACTACTGGGCGTTGGACGGCACGATCATGGCGGCTGGCGTCAACGGCGCAGGCTCGGCGTTTCAGTCGTCGACGCCGGTGCCGCTGTTCCAGGTGCAGGCGCCGACGATGAGAACCAACGACATCAACTTCGACGTGACCCGGGACGGTCAGCGGTTTCTGCTCGTCGAGCCGGTCGAGCGCGCGCAATCGCAGCCGTTGATCCTCATCACCGACTGGCTCGCGGCCGCGAAGCGGTCGCCCCAGTAGACCGACGATGAGCGCGGTGGCGATCTTCCGGGCGCTGCACGAGGCGGGATGCTTCGTGATGCCCAATCCCTGGGATGAAGGCAGCGCGCGCCTCCTCGCCCAACTCGGATTTCGGGCGCTCGCGACGACGAGCGCCGGCCTCGCGTGGTCGAAAGGACGTCCCGACAACGGCGTCTCGCTCGACATCGCGCTCGCGCACTTCAAAGCGATGGCCGGGTGTGTCGAGCTGCCCATCAACGCCGATTTCGAAGGTGGGTTCGCGACGACGCCGGAAGGCGTGGCTGGGAACGTCGCGCGCGCCGCCGCGACGGGCATTGCCGGTCTTTCGATCGAGGATTCCACCGGAGATTCGTCATCGCCGCTCTTCGACTTTCAACTCGCGGTCGAGCGGGTGCGCGCCGCGCGTCTGGCGATCGACGGCAGTGGCACCGGCGTCCTGCTCACCGGCCGCTCCGAAGGGTTCATCGTCGGCCGGCCCGATCTGTCCGAGACGATCCGCCGGCTGACCGCCTATGCAGAGGCCGGGGCTGATTGCCTGTTCGCGCCCGGCATCAGGAGTCGCGAAGACATCAACGCTGTCGTTTCTGCGGTTGCGCCGAAGCCGGTCAACGTCCTCGTCGGCGCGGACTTCACGACCGTTCCGGATCTGGCGGCGCTCGGGGTCCGCCGGATCAGTGTCGGAGGTGCGCTCGCCCGCGTCGCCGGCTCGGCCTTTCTCGAGGCGGCGCGCGAAATCGCCGAGCGCGGGACCTTCAGCGGCCTCACCCGCGCGATGCCATTCGCCGATTTCAATCGGCTTTTCCTGTAAACCTGGCCGTCATACCAACGAGTTCTGGTAGTAAGTGCCGTCTCCACACTCAAATCTGCAGGCCGAGGTCTGGAGGTTTCGTGTCGCTGAACGTGCTCAACCGGAGGATCCATTACTGGGCCAGTTTTGCCGTGGCCATTCCAATGCTCGTCATGATTTGCACGGGACTGCTCCTGCAGATGAAGAAGAACTGGGCCTGGGTGCAGCCGGTCGAACAGCGCGGCACGGGCAAAGTACCTGCGATCGATCTCGAGGGCATCCTGACTGCGGTGAAGGGCACGCCCGGCATGCACGTTCAGAGCTGGGACGATGTGAATCGGCTGGACCTGCGGCCCGGTCGCGGAGTCGGCAAGGTCTGGTTGAACAACGGCTATGAAGTGCAGGTCGATTTGGGAACGGGCAAGGTACTGCAGACGGCCTATCGCCGATCCGACCTGATCGAGTCGATCCACGACGGGTCGTTTTTCGGCGGCGACTGGACGAAGCTCGGGCTCTTCCTGCCGACGGGCATCGTGCTGTTCGCGCTCTGGCTCGGCGGCATGTGGATGTGGTGGGTGCCGTTCATCGCCAAGCGCCGGAGGGCGGCCGCGCGGCGGCTGGCCCACGCATGACCTCCGAGGTCATTTTTCAAGAAACGTAAGATGACCTCGGAGGTCTTTTTGCCAGCCGTTGGCGAACGGCGCGCACGTCGCGTAGCGCCGTCCGGCCTTCGCGCGTGAGTGAAAACACGCGCCGGCGGCGGCCGCCTCGCCCGCCGGTGGGCTCGCCAACGGTCGAGGCCGCCAGGCCCTTCGCTTCCAGCCGTTCGAGCGACGAGTGCACGGCACCGAGCGAGACCGGCCGTCGCGCCTCGCGCTCGAGCGTCCGCTGGAGATTGGCGCTGTAGGCCGCGTCGCCGAGCGATTCGACGGCCATCAGCACGAGCTCTTCGAACGCGCCGAGGTAATCTCCCTTCATCGGCGTCCTACTCGGTCCGCAGCGCGATCAGCGGATCCACGCGCGTGGCCCGGCGCGCGGGAAGCACGGTCGCCAGCGCGATCGCGATCACCAGAATCACGCAGACGCCCGCGTACACCGGAATCGCGAACGGCTGCACCTCGAAGAGCAGCGATCGCAGCCACCAGGCGAGGCCGGCCGCGCCGCCGAGGCCCAGCGCCAGTCCCATGACCGTCATCTTCACGGTTTGCCGTCCGATGAGCTCGGCGATGCTCCTTCGCGACGCGCCGAGCGCCAGCCGGACGCCGATCTCACGCGTCCGCCGCGCCACGCCGTACGCGACGACGCCATAGACGCCCAACGCGGCGACGAGCAGGGCGATCCCGGCGAAGATCGCCATGATCCACCCCATGAATCTCGGCTGGGCGACCGCGGCGCCCGCCAGGTCGTCCATCGTACGGATCGACGACAGGCTCGCCGTGGTGTCGAGCTCGCCGACGATGCGTCTCAGTGTCTTGGCCGGGTCGATCGCCTGATCGGCGCGCACGAGCATGCCCATGGTGCGGCCGTTGTAGAAAGGGCGCGGCAGTTGCGCGTGGGGGACATAGATCATCGGCCGCGGCAGCTGAGCCGGGTTGATCACGCGCGTGTCCTTCACGATCCCGACAATCGTGATCCACGGTCCCCAGGCCGACCATTCGCCGTCCTTCACGCCTTCGGGATAGCGAATGCGCTTTCCAAGCGGATCCTCGTTCGACCAGTACGTCCGGGCGACGGTCTCGTTGATCACGGCAACGACAGGCATGCCGGCGCGATCGCGTCCGTCAATCAGGCGGCCGCGAACGAGACCGATCCGAAGGGCCTCGAACGCCCCCGGCGTGATCATGACGTAGCCGGCGTTGAACCCCGGGTCGCTCGGCCGCGCGACGGGCCGCCCCTCGACCGTGAAGTTGTCGGGCGGCGGGCTGCCCACGAACGGCACCGGCGTGATGCCGCCCGCGGCGACGACGCCGGGTTGTGCGTCCAGGCGGGCTTCGAGATCCTCGAAGAATTGGCGGGCATACGCGGGGCCGCGCCCGGGACCGCCGGGCAAACCCACGATCGCGCCCGTGACGCCGACCGGGTCCCAGCCCAACGGAACCCGTTGGAGCCGGACGAAGCTCTGCACGAGCAGCAACGCCGCGACGCTGACCGCGACGCCGATCGCCAGCTCCGACACGACGAGCACGCGCTGCGAGCGAAGACCAAGAGACTGACCAGCGCGTTCTCCCGAACGAAGCGCGTCGGACCACCCTCGGGTCAGTCGCAGCGCCGGCAGCACGGTCACCAGCGTGCCGATCGCCAGACTCGCCAGCATGCCGATGCCCGCCGTTCTCAGGTCGAACTGGACCTCGGTCGCGCGCGGCAGCCTCAACGGATAGGCCTGCAGGATCGGTCCGATGCTGAGCCAGGCGACGATCCCGCCGGCGAGGCCGCCAAGCGCCGCCAGCAGCCAGCCCTCCATCATCAGTTGACGCACGAGCGAGCCGCGTGCCGCGCCGAGGGCGCCGCGCACGGCGACTTCCCGTCGGCGCGCTTCCCCATGCGCGAGGAGCAGGCCGGACATGTTCGCGGCGATCGTGAGCAGCACCAGCACACCGGCGCCTCCCAGGACCAGCAACTGCTGCTCCACGCGGAAGACGAGCTCGTCGCGAAACGGGGAGATGACGATCGAGTGTCCCTTGTGATGCGGGAAGTCCCGGACCCAGCGCGTCATCAACGTCGACAGGTCCTCGCGCGCGGCGGCGAGAGACATGCCTGATCGCAGCCGCCCGACCGCCATCAGCCCGTGATTTCCGCGTGTGTCCGGATCGGGATCGACGGAGAGCGGCAGCCACAGGCGCGCGGCCTCGGTCGGGAAAAAGAAAGACGAGGGCATGACACCGGCGACTTCGCATGCCTCGCCGTTCACGCGCGGCCGCTTACCGATCACGCCCGGGTCGCCGGCAAACCGTTCCTGCCAGAGGCCGTAGCTCAACACGACGGCACATGCCGCGCCGGGCTGATCGTCGGCGGTCGTCAGGGTGCGGCCGAGAAGGGGCGGCGTCTCGAGAATCCGGAACACACCCGATGTCGCGCGAACCGCCGGCAGCTGCTCGGGGGCGATGACGCCGTCGGCGAACGCGACCCCTTCGGGCTGGTAGGCCGCGACATGTACCGTCCGGTTCTGTGAGGTGTAGTCGAGAACTTCGGGCGCCGACATCGCAAAACGGTCGTAGTTGTAGCCGCTCTCGGGCCGGAAGTCGCTGTAGATGAGGAGCAGCTCCTGCGCACGGGCAAACTTCAACGGCCGGAGGAGAATCGCGTCGACCAGCGTGAACGTGAGCATGGCCAGGCCCAGCCCGAGCCCGAGCGAGGCGACCACCGTGAGGCTGACCACCGGGCGGCCGGCCAGCGCGCGCCAGGCGTGGCGGAACTCGACCCGAAATCGTGTCATCAGGATCCTCCGATGCGGTGGACCGTGCGCCACTCGCGGTCGAGCCGGTCGCGACGTCAGCGCGGCGACGTCCCAGAGCCTGCGCGTCCAGGCGTACAGGCGACCGCGATTCATGCGACGCTCCTCGAACAGCTCCCGAGCGTCGTCGAGCATCTCGCGCCCGCGAGCCGGATCGCCGCGGCCGACCAATCGGTCGATTAGTTTCACTTTTGTGGATCAAATACTGGTTCGGCGCTTCTGTCAAGAGCGCTCGAGCGCGGGAAGGCTCACAGGCGCAAAGGCTCAAAAGGGGTGTGGGTAAGAGCCGCGCAGGGGACAATTCGCGCATTAGAGCCATGGAGGCAAGAAGTAGCGCGGATTGGTTTCCAAATCCGCGTGACTCAGGAGGCTAGATGCGGTTTGCGACATCGATTGTGGCAGCGGGACTGTTTGCCGTGTTGGGTTTCGCGACACCTGCTCGCGCGCAGGAGCTGAAGGCTGGCTTCAGCATGGCGACGATTCGCTTCTCGCCGGAGTCCGGTTCGCCCGAGCTTTCCAGCACCGAGCAGCTGACCGGGTTCGTCGGCGGCGTGTCGTTCTTTCTTACGAGAAGCCGCCTGGGCGGTTGGCAGATCGAGGCCCTGTTGCACCAGAAGGGCGCACGCAACCTGCTGCGGATCGACGACAGGCTCCGGCTGACGTATCTCGAGGTTCCGGTGCTGCTCCATGGCGATTTCTATCAACTTGGTCCGCGTGCCCTCTTCTTCGTCGCCGGCCCGGCGTTCGCCTTCAACACGCACGCGTCGTACACGGACGAGGGCGAGAAGGAGGACGTCAAGGACGACATCGAGGACTTCGACATCGGTCTCGTCGTCGGGGGTGGCGTCGAACTTCGTCGTCTGACGGTCGAGGCGCGCTACACCTGGGGCCTGCGACGCGCGTTCCAGGACGGCGATTTGGAGGGCAGCTTCAAGAATCGGGCGTTCAGCGTGACGGTGGGGTATCGATTCGGGCGCTGAGGGCAAGAGCCAACGCGCTTGGCCGGCGCCGGACAGTAGCAATATGTCGTGACACGATGTAGTGTGGTACGCCGTATGGCTGCCACGACGTCCGACCGCGATCCCCTCGCCCTTCTGCCGCTCACGCCCGCCATGTTCCACGTCCTCGTCGCGCTGGCGGACGAGCCGCGACATGGCTACGCGATCATCAAAGAGGTCTCCGCGCGCACGGCCGGGCGCGTGGAGCTCGGCACCGGCACGCTCTACGGCATCGTCAAGCGCCTGCTCGCCGAAGGGCTGGGGGTCGAGAGCCGGACGCGGCCGCCGGCGGGGAGCGACGATGAGCGGCGCCGGTACTACCGGCTGACGGCATTTGGCAAACGGGTGGTCGCGGCGGAGACCGCGCGGCTCGAAGCGATGGTGACCGCCGCGCGGGCGACCCAGATGCTGCGGCAGAGGAAGGCGGGATCATGAAACGCCTGTTCCGCATCCTGCTGCGTTTGCTGCCGGGCGAGTTCCGCGGCGATTTCGGCGAGGCGATGACCGCTGATGTGGAGGGTCCGCGGAGCGCCGGCTTCTGGTGGCGCGAGATTCGGAGCCTGCTGGCTTCGGCGGTGCGCGAGCACGCCGACGCCGTGCGGTACGACCTCAAGTACGCCGTTCGGATGATGTGGCGCACGCCGGGCTTCACCGTGATGGCCGTGCTGATGCTGGCGCTTGGAACTGGTGTCAACGTCGCGATGTTCAGCATCGTCGACGCGGTGATGCTGCGCTCGCCGTTCGAGAAGCCGGACGAGCTCGTCGCTGTTCGTATCATCGTCAATGACCGCGCGACGTGGGCGATGCCCGTCGATCGGTTTCGCGATCTCGTGGCCGCTCCCGGGCCGCTGGTCGCTGTGGCTGCCGCGACGAGCGGTTCCCACGTGCTCACGGGTCAAGGGGATCCACTGAGCGTCGATGACATCGAATGCGTCTCTTCCGGAATGTTCGGTGTGCTTGGCGTGCGGCCAGTCATGGGCCGCACCTTCACGCCAGATGAAGATCAGCCGGGCGCTGAGCCGACGATTGTCCTCAGCTACGCCTTCTGGCGTCAGCTTGGCGGTTCGCCTGCGATCCTGGGCAGGCCGCTCACGATCAACCAGACTCCGGTGACCGTGATCGGCGTCATGCCGAACGGGTTTGCCGGGTACCTCGCTCGAGGCGATGTGCAGGGCTGGCTGCCGAGCGGCCGCCCGGTACGGACTCCCGAGAATGCCGGGTGCGGGCAAAGTACGGTCAACGTCGTCGGGCGTCTCAAGGACGGTCTGTCAGTGGAGGCCGTCAAATCAGCCTTGCCCGGCCTCGTGTTGATGCCGCTCGAATCTTCGATCATGGACGAGGTGCGTACGCCGTTCACTGTGCTGATGGCCGCGGTCGCGTGTGTGCTGCTCATCGCGTGTTTCAATGTCGGCGGCCTGCAGATGGAGCGCACGCTCGCGCGGCGCCGTGAGATGGCGCTTCGGCTCGCGCTCGGCGCCAGCCGGGGACGCCTGGCGCGGCAGACGTTGACCGAGAATCTGCTGCTCAGCTTCGCGGGCGCCTTTGCCGGCATCCTGGTCGCCGCGCTGACGCTGCGGACCGTTGTGGCCATGATGCCCGCGTACGTGCCGTATCTCGATCAGATCCAGGTGAACGGTCGCGTGCTCGTAGCCGCGATCGGAGTGGCCGCCGCGGTCGGCATCATTGCTGGTCTCCTCCCGATTGGCGAGACGCGTCGCGTCACGCCGGCGCGCGATCTCACCGACGCCACACGGGCCAGCGAACGGCGGGGCAGTTGGGGTCGCCGCGCCCTCGTCGTTGTCGAGATCGCGTTGTCGATCATCGTGCTGATCGGCGCCGCGCTCATGGTCCAGACATTCCTCACGCTTCGGCCCACGCACCCGGGGTTCGATCCGACGAACAAACTGGTCATGGGCGTAAGAGTCCGCGGCGCAACGCCTGAACAGAGCGAGCAGTTTTTCGCACAGCTCTTCGATCGCCTTCGAACCACTCCGGCCATTCGGGACGCCGGCGGCGCGACCTATTTTCCGATGAGCGGAAGCATCGCGACCGCAAGCCTCCAGCTCGGCGACACGATGAGGGAAGTCTGGACGAACGCCACGACGCCCGGGTTCTTCGCCCTGATGAAGATGCCGATGGTCGCCGGCCGGCCCTTCTCAGTTGACGATACGCGTGCGTCGATGCCGGTCATCATCGTCAACCAGGCGCTCGCCGTGCGGATTCGGCCGGATGGCCAGGTGATTGGGCAACGCATCCTGATGAAGTCCCGTTTCGGTCCGGCGATCGACGTCCCCGTCGAACGTACGATCATCGGCGTCGTCGCCAACACGCGCAGCAGCGGTGTCCACACGCGGCCAGGTCAGGAGGCATTCGTACCCTACGCGCAGAATCCGGGCACGTTGTTGCGGATTGTCGCCGAGGCGAACGTCGGCCGTGAAGGCGAAGCTGGCGCGCAGATGCGGGCAGCGGTGAGGGCTCTCCGCCCCGACCTCGTGGTCGCGCCGCCGCAGTCAATGGTGCCCCTGATTCGTCAGCGCATGGGCACTGCGCCTATCGGCGCATGGCTGCTGAGCGGTATTGCCGCGCTGGCCGTCGGGTTGGCGGCGGTCGGCTTGATGACGACGATCGGCTGGTGGGTCCGTCAGCGCACGCGCGAGCTCGGCGTCAGAATTGCGCTCGGCGCGACGCGCGGCGGCGTGACGACGCTGGTCTTCCGGCAGGGCATGACTCTGGCCATCCTGGGCATCGGCCTCGGCTGCGCGGCCGCTGCTGGCGTCACGCGCTACCTCGCGGGCTGGATCTACGGCGTCACGCCGCTCGACACGGCTACGTTCACGGGCTGCGCGGCGCTCATGCTTCTGATTGCCGCGTGTGCTGTGTACTTCCCTGTCCGGAACGCGATCTCGGTCGATCCCGTTGTTGCCCTCAGAGCAGAGTAGCTAGGCTAAGCTGCGAGCGACACAAGTAGGGGAGACGGCGGAGAGACGAGCCGCCGCCCGTGGTCATGGATAACACACAAGCCATTCATCTGCTGGACGAAGCCATGCAGGAGTTCAGGCGCGAGCCTTATCGCGACCTGGTCACGAGAATTGGTCAGGGGCCGGTGACTGCCGAGCGTCAGGGCGCCGATGCGGCCCAATATCAACTCGAGTTCTCGTTCGTGTGGGACGATCGACCTGGTGGTAACGTCAGGGTCATTGGCTCGATTGACGACGGCGGCTGGCGCGCGTTCGTGCCCGTGACGAGGTCGTTCATCAAATCGGCTGACGAGTCGTTCGTCGACGAATAGGCCCCGACATGCCTGACATCACTACGGACCCTCACCGCCGCCGGCCATTTCTCGGCTGGACTGCGGTCGTTGCCGGCCTCGTCATCGCGGGCTGGCGCGGCGCCCGGGCGGTGTACTGGTGGCGTCAATGGCGACTGTGGCGGGCCGATGACCCGTCCGCGGCAGGACTGTACGACTTGAACTTCAGGGTCGAGACCTCGATCGCGCTGATTGGGCTCGCCATTGCCATCATCGGCGTGTGGCTCATTCGAAAAATCGTCCAGCGCGCCGCCCGCGTGCGGGCGAGCACCAATCGCACCTGATGTCGGTCGACCACCCGCAAGCGGAACCTGCCCAGCGCGACGGGCTGGTCAACGCGATCATGGCGTTTCTCGCCGGCGGCGATCTGCTCACCCTCGATGACATCCGATTCGCGCTCGAGCGCGACATCGACGATGCTGGACCTGATGCGCTGCGGTGTCTCAAAGAACGGCTGGCCGCGGCCGATGCTGGCTGGGACTACTATCCGCCCGATCCTCTCGCGCGGCGGATCCATCACTTCCTGGCCGACAGACTTCTCCAGCCCGGCTCCGCGCTGACAGGGATCGATCACGTGAGAGCGGTCGCGGGCAAGCCCGTCACGTTGTTCGCCAATCACCTGTCGTATGCGGACGCCAATCTGATCGAGATCCTGCTTTACCGGTCCGGCGGCGCGTCGCTCGCCGATCGGCTGACCGCGCTGGCCGGCCCGAAGGTGTTCACGAGCCGCCGCCGGCGGTTCTCGAGCTTGTGCTTCGGCGCCATCAAGACGCCGCAGAACCCCGAGGTCTCGAGCGGCGAGGCCGTGATGAGCGCGCGCGATGTTGCGCGCGCCGCCCGACGCACCATCGATGCGGCGCGGGAGCGGCTGCGCGTTGGAGACGCGGTCGTCATCTTCGGCGAAGGCACACGCAGCCGGACGTGCGAGATGCAGCCGCTCCTCGCCGGAGTGACGCGCTATCTCGACGAGGCCGGCACCTGGGTGTTGCCGATCGGCATCACCGGAACCGAGGGTCTGTTTCCGATTGGCGACGAAGCCTTGCACCCGGTTCGCATCGGCGTCCGGGCCGGCCAGCCGTTCGCAGCAGCCGCGCTTCGCGACGCCGCGCGCGGCGATCGCCGGCTCGAGGTGGACGCTATCGGACTAGCTGTCGCGGACGAACTGCCCGTCGAATACCGCGGGGTGTACGGCCAGCAGACCGGCGAGCTCGACGCAGCCCGGAAGGTCCTGGCGGTGTCGAGGAAGACCGTGTGATCTCGACGATGATGCTCCTCGCGGCACTCGGGTCGGGCCTGATCGCCGGGCTGTTCTTTGCGTTCTCGGTGTCGGTGATGCGGGCGTTGTCGCGCATCCCGGCCCCCGCGGGCATCGCGGCGATGCAGGCAATCAACGTCGTCATCCTCAATCCTGTGTTCGGTCTCGTGTTCTTCGGAACGGCTGTCGCGAGCCTATTCCTCGGTGGCGTTGCGCTGCTCAGGTGGAGCGAGCCTGGCTCCGTCTATCTCCTCGCCGGCGCGCTGTTCTATGTCATCGGCTCCTTCGTCGTCACGCTCGTGTTCAACGTGCCTCGGAACAACGCTCTCGCCAGAATGGACGCAGCCGCCGGAGATGCCGGGGGCGGATGGTCACGCTACGTCGCCGAGTGGACGGCCTGGAATCATGTCCGGCTGATTGCCTCGCTCGTGGCGTCGGCGGCGTTCACGATCGCGTTCTCCTTGTTCTAAACTCGTATCGCGCCATGCGGCTTCGCCACGGTGTCTGGCGCACATCTTGCGCCGATCCCGAGGTGCGGACGAGTGTCGTGGCGTCCGCGACGAGGTCACATGCGATGAGACCAGTCATGGCGAGTCCAGGATTGTGACGGACATCCCCGTGCCCGAGGTGGCGGCGATTGCGACGCCCGTCCCGGCAGCCCCGCCGGTGCCGGGCCGGCGGCGCTACGACCGCTCCATTGTCGAAGGACCGCTCGGGCTGGCCGTCTGGAAGATCGCGTGGCCCACGATGCTCACGAACATCATCGGCGGGCTGCAGGGCATCGTGGACCACGTGCTCGTCGGCAATCTCGTCGGCTTTGCCGCCAACGCCGCCATTGGCGTCGCCTGGCAGATCATCCTCGTCGTCATCATCTTCATCACGTCGCTGTTCACGGGCATGAGCGTGCTCGTGGCGCGCTTTGCGGGCGCGGGCGACGAGGAAAAAGTCGATCGCGTCGTCTACCAGGCGTTCCTGACGGCCGTCGGCATCTCGGCGGGCATCATGGCGCCGATCGGCTACTTCGCGTCGCCCTGGCTCCTCGATCTCGTCAACGCGGCGCCGGCGGTGAAAGCCGAGGCGCTCCCGTTCCTGCGCGTGATGTTCCTCTTCAGCAGCGGCATGCTGATCTTCTTCATGATCAGCGGCGCGCTGCGGTCGGCGGGCGACGCGCGGACGCCGATGATCCTCGGCATCGTCCTGACGGTGCTGAACCTGGTGCTGAACGTGATCCTGATTCGCGGACTGGGTCCCATTCCTGCGCTGGGCACGGTCGGCTCGGCGATCGGCACGGTGATCGCCTCCGCCGTCGTCGGGGCGTACGCGATGTGGAAGCTCTGGCGCGGCGGATGGGTCGTCTGCTTCCCGCGCGGGCACGGCTGGGGGCCCGACTGGACGATCATCCGGTCGCTCTTTCGATTCGGGCTGCCCACCGGCATCCAGGGCATCGCGATGAACGTCGGGGGCGTGTTCATGCTGGCGTTCATCGGCTCGCTCGCCCAGAGCGCGGCCGCGCAGGCCGCGTTTGCGGTGTCGTACACCCAGCTGTTCTCGCTGATTACCTGGACGTCGGTCGGACTGATGGGCGCGGCCGCGACCGTTGCCGGGCAGAACCTCGGCGCGCGACAGCCTGAACGCGCCGATCAAGCCGTGCACATCGCCGCGCGGTACGGCGTGGGCGGCGCGGCCTTCGTGGGCGCGTTCTTCCTGTTCATCCCGCGGCAGCTGCTGGCGATCTTCGGCATGAGCGATCCGGCGGTCGTCGAGATCGGCGTGGAGCTCCTGCGCATCCTCAGTGTGTCCGGGTTGATGATCGCGGTCGCGCTCACCTACACGGGCGGACTGCAGGGCACGGGAGACACGCGCAGCCCGCTCTACATCTCGATTGCGTCACAGATCGTCGTCCCGCTCAGCATCTGCTTCGTGATTCAGCAGATGGGCAGCCTGGATCCGATCGACATCTGGATTGCGATCCTCGTCGGCCACGCGACGCGCTGTGTGCTGAGCGTCCTCCGGTTCAATCAGGGCAAGTGGCGCAAGATCGCGGTGGGGATTGACTAAGCTCGCCGGGCGGCTCAGGCCCCGGAAAGCCGGTGGTGCGGACAGTCCGCAGACCGTTCAACATAAGCGCCTTTCCAGGGGCAGACAGTGACCGCTGACACGAAGAGGAAGGCCCAAAGGCTCAAAGCAGGAGCGCGCGTCACGGGTGTTTCACGCACCGAAACCCGAGGTGATTGGTGCTCGTGCCGACCTCGCCCTTACTGCGCGTGCCGACCAGGTAGCGCGTGCAGTACTGCGGCGTGCAGAGAAACGATCCGCCGCGCTGCACTCGCTTCTGGAGACCGGGCTCGGCCGGATCGAACGACGAGTCGGGTCCGGCAGGATTCCGCGCGACGCCACCCGAGGCCGCGAGTCTCGAGTAGTAGTCCGGGTGATACCAGTCGCTCGTCCACTCCCAGACGTTGCCCGCGACGTCATGCAGACCGTAGGCGTTCGGCGGGAACTGCGCGATCGGGGCGGTGCCGACGAACCCATCCTCGCCGGTGTCGGTCACCGGAAAAGCGCCCTGGTGAATGTTCGCGTGGAACTTTCCGTGAGGCGTGAGGTCGTTGCCCCAGGCATACAGGTTGCCGGACGCGCCGCCGCGCGCGGCAAATTCCCATTCCGCTTCCGTCGGGAGCCGCTTGCCCGACCAGGTCGCGTACCCGAGCGCATCTTCATAGGCGACGTGCACCACCGGGTGGTTCCCGCGACCCGCGATCGTCTCGGAAGGGCCGCGAGGATGGCGCCAGTTCGCACCGGCGACATACTGCCACCACTGGAGCGCGTCATGAAGCGGCACCGGTCCGGGCGGCGACGTGAAGACCGCCGATCCAGCGACGAGTGATTCGGGCGCCGCATTCGGAAATTCAGTTCGCGTCGGCCGCCGTTCGGCGACGGTGACGTACCCGGTGGCCTTGACGAACGCGGCGAACTGATCGTTTGTCACTTCAGTCGCGTCCATCCAGAACGCGTCCACCGCGACCCGGTGAACGGGCTGGGAGTCGCGGGTGATTCCCGCGACCTGGCAGAGGGAGTCGCTGGACGCGTCGCTGCCCATGGAGAACTCGCCGCCAGGAATCCAGACCATGCCTGGCGGTGCAGGTCCAGGCGCGGGCGAACGATTGGCAATCGTCGGGGCAAACACCGCGGCGGTGGGCGCTGCGGGAAGGCCATCGATCACGCCTGACGATGGGCCGGATGCCCGTGTCGAGAAGTATCCAGCGAGGCCGAGCCCCACGATGACCGCGAGACTCAGGAGAACGAGCGGCCGTCTGCCGCGTGTCTCTCTGCTTGATTGTGCGGGCACGAGAGTAAGATACCCGCGATCCATTCAGGGCCCCGAGACATGTCCAAGCTTCCCCGCGCGTTGATCGCGGCGTCGATTGTGTTGGCTGGCCTCGCCGGCCGGGATGTCGCGGCCCAGCGCGCGACGACCGCGCAGGCGCCGACGCGCCCCAACATCGTGATCATCTTTCCAGACAACCTGGGATGGGGCGAGGTCGGGGTCTACGGGAGCGTGCGCGGCGTGCCGACGCCGCGCCTCGATCGTCTCGCCGCACAGGGCCTGCGGCTCAACAACTTCAACGTCGAGTTCTCCTGCACCGTGTCCCGGGCGGCGCTCATGACCGGACGGTATGCCATTCGAACGGGCGCCGCTCAGGCCGCCGGCATCACGCTCTGGGAGGTCACGATTCCCGAGGCGCTGAAGCCGCTCGGCTATGCGACCGCGCTGTACGGGAAGTGGCACCTCGGCGGCGACCGGCCCGAGGGCAAGCGCGAGCCGACCCACCAGGGCTTCGACGAGTACTACGGCATCCCGCGAACGAGCAATGAGGCGCAGACAACGACGTCGCCGACGTTCAATCCGGCGACAACCCCGCCTCCGTACATCTGGGAAGGGAAGGCAGGCGAGCCCTCGCGGAACGTGAAGGTCTTCGACCTGAACAGCCGGCGCATGATCGATAGAGAAGCAGCCGAGCGCAGCGTCGCGTTCATGGAACGCAACGTCAAAGCGAGGAAACCGTTCTTCCTCTACTACCCGATGACGCAGATTCACTTCCCGACGCTGGCCCACCCGGACTTCGACGGAAAGAGCGGCGCGGGGGACATCGGCGACGCGATGCGGGACGTCGATTACAACGTCGGCGTGGTGCTCGACGCGGTCGATCGCCTCGGGATCTCACGCAACACGATCGTCTTCTGGTGCACCGACAACGGCGCGGAGGCGCGGCGTCCGTGGCGGGGCTCTTCGGGTCCCTGGAGCGGTTTCTACAACACGGTGATGGAAGGCGGCATTCGCACGCCCTGCATCGTCCGGTGGCCCGGCCGTATTCCCGCCGGCCGCGTGTCCAACGAGATCGTTCACCAGGTCGACATCTTCCCGACGCTGGCCGCGGCGGTGGGCGCGGACATCGTGCCGAAGGATCGCGCGATTGACGGCGTCAACCAGCTGCCCTTCCTGGAAGGGAAACAGTCCACCTCGAACCGCGACAACGTGATCTTCTATACCAACAACCAACTGCGTGCGGTCAAGTGGCGGGATTGGAAGCTGCACTATGCGTTTCAGCCCGAGCCGGGCGCCGCGGCGACGCCACCGTTCATGCGCCTCTTCAATCTTCGCTCTGATCCTCGAGAGGAATCGGACGTGAAGGACGCCAATCCCTGGGCGCAAAGCGTCATGGACAAGATCGTCGCAGCGTTCACGGCGACGACCGAGCGCTACCCGCACGTCCCGGTGGACGCGCCCGATCCGTACGTCCCGCCGAAACGGAACCAGTAGAGCCGTTTTCGTTTCCGTGTAGCGAACGAAAACGGCTTGCGCGGTTTCTTACAACAGCTAGGCCAAAGGGGTCAGGTCTTGTATTGCAACATTTTCTGGAGGGGCACACAAAAAATGTTGCAATACAAGACCTGACCCCTTTGGCTACATAAAAACGAAAACCGCGCTAGGGTCAGAGCTTGCGATAGACCGTCCGCGTCGTGGAGGCCGGGCCTCCCAGCGTGGCGGCCCTCGTGGTCTCCACGATCATCGACGTGGGCGATTCGAGCGACAGCACCTGTTTCACTTCCGCGGTCATCGTGCGGCCGCTGTCGGGATCGACAAATGGGTGCATCGTGGTGATGACCAGCTTGTCACCTTGCCAGGACGTCACCGAAGCTTGTGTCTGGATGCCACGTCCCATCATGACGGAGTTCCGCGTCTCCGATCCGTCGAGCGCGTAGACGAACTTCAGCGGCGGTTGCATGTCGCCGCGTCCGAAGAAGGCGTATTCGACGACGAGCTTCGCCGCGTCCTGGGTGATGGTGATCGTCGAGCCCCAGCCGCTCCCCATGTCGCCCCGGCCGCGGCCCGCGCCGCCGCGCTGGCCGGCGGGCGCCTCACCCGCACGTCCGGTTCCCGGGGCCGGCGCCGCGGCTGGATCCGGGTCGCTCGTCCACCGGCCCGCGAAGTTGGGTTTCGACTGTGCGGATACGGCCGCTGAGAGCCACGCGACCGCGATGGCGCTGACGATCCACGTGTGAATGACGCGTTTCACGATGCCTCCCGGACAGCGTTGATTCTAATGAATCTTTTCTCAGTGCTCAGGCGCTGCTTCCTGGCTGCCAGCGAATCGGGTAAGTTCTCCCGTATATGCGGGCCCACGGCATTACCCGGCGCCGCTTCGCCGCGCTCATAGGCGGTGCGATCGCGTCGTCGGCGTGCAGCGGCTCTGGCGGCTGCTATGTCGCGCTGCCCGCCGCGACATCGGACGGCCGGCTCAAGGCGCGTCCCGTGGCTGGTGTGAAGACCACGGCGCAAGGCACGGCGGCGCTCGGTCTCGGTTCGGCGCGCGATGCCGTGCTGCAGATGCCGTCGAAGGCGGGGAGCGGCCCGTTCCCGCTCCTGGTCCTGCTTCACGGCGCCGGCGGCAGCGGCGAGCGTTTCTTGCGGCGGCTGAGCGCGGCTGGAGACGCGGCGGGCGTCGCGCTCCTCGCGCCGGACTCGCGCGGTACGACCTGGGACGCCATTCGCGGCGACTTCGACCAGGACGTCATGTTCCTGAACCGCGCGCTCGAGAAAGTGTTTCAGATGGTCGCGGTCGATCCCACGCGCCTGGCGGTCGGCGGGTTCTCCGACGGGGCGAGCTACGCCGTCTCCCTCGGTCTGGTCAACGGAGACCTCTTCAATCGCGTCGTCGCGTTTTCTCCAGGATTCCTCGTCGACAGCACGCCGTACGGCAAGCCGCGCTTCTACGTCTCGCACGGCACGGCGGACCCGATTCTGCCGATCAACCGCTGCGGGCGCGTCGTCGTTCGGCTGCTGCGCACGCGCGGCTATGACGTGACGTTCCATGAGTTCAACGGCGAGCACGAAATCCCCAACGAGATCGCGACGGAGGGGATGTCGTGGGTGTCCAAATGACCTCGGGTTTCGTTTTACGTTTCTTGAAAAACGAAACCCGAGGTCTTTTCTTCTTCGCGGCTGTTCTGGCCGTTGCCCGGCAGCCAGCCGCGCCGCGCCATTTCGACACCGTCATCCACCTCGAGACGACGTCCGAGACCTCGGCGAACGTGAGCATGGGCGACCTCGACGGCGACGGCGATCTCGACCTCGTCCTGGCCAAGGGCCGCCATGATCCACTGATCGATCGCGTGTTGCTGAACGACGGCCGCGGCAAGTTCGTCGCGTCGAACCTTGGTCCGACCGCGGACCGCACCTATACGGCGGCGCTTGCCGATCTCGACGGCGATCGCGATCTGGACGTCCTCACGAGCAATGACACGCCGGATAAGAAGCTCGTCTACCTGAACAACGGCAAGGGCCAATTCATGGTGGCCGGCACCTGGGGCGTGCCCGAGTGGTCCACCCGAAACGCCGCTGTCGCGGACCTCAATGGCGATGGGAAGATCGACGTGATCGCGGCGAACCGGCCGGGACCGAGCTTCGTGTGTCTGAACCAGGGCGACGGCAAGTTCGCGTCGCCATGCATCTCGATTCCCGCCGAGTCGGCGACGACCATTGTGCCGGCGGACTTCGACAAGGACGGCTTCATCGATCTTGCCGTGCCGAGCCGCGACGGAGGACAGAGCCGGATCTATTTCAACGACGGCAAGGCTGGGTTCTCTCGAACGGCGCCGTTCGGTCCGCCCGATGCCGCCGCCCGCGTGGGCGCGGCCGCGGATTTCAATAACGATGGGTTCATCGATCTGGCCGTGGGCGACGAAAAGACGGCGACGATGACGGTCTATTCAAATGACGGCAAAGGCCGACTGACGCCGGGTTTTCGCGTGGCCGACCCGAAACGCACGCCGTACGCGATGACCTCCGGCGATCTGAACAACGACGGCAGTCCGGACATCGTGCTCGGGTACACCGCTGGGCCACATTCCGTCTTTTTCAACGATCGATCCGGCGCGCGGTTCACCGAGGTCAAGTTTGGTGATCCGGCCGGCTCGGCGTATGGCTTCGCGCTCGGCGACATCAACGGCGACAAGTTTCCGGACATCGCGCTCGCGAGGTCGGGCGCGCCCAACGTTCTCTATCTGAATGAGAGATGACCTCATGACACACCGTCACACGATCGCCGCTCTGACCGTGCTCGTCCTTCTCGCACCTGGCGCGGGCCTGCCCGCCCAGCAGACACCGCCGGCGCGTCCGAATCAGGACTACGCGCCGCCGCGCAACACGCAGAAGCCGCCGCTGCATGGCTCGCACTGGATGGCCGTCACCGGCAAGCCGCTCGGCGCCGCCGCCGGCGCGATGATTTTTCAGCAGGGCGGCAACGCGATCGACGCCGCGTGCGCGATGCTCGGCGCGGTCAGCACGATGTGGGACACGCTCGGCTGGGGCGGCGAGACGCAGGCGCTCATCTATAACCCGAAGACGAAGAAGGTCATCGGCATCAACGCGCTCGGCGTCGCCCCGACCGGCGCGACCGCTGAGTACTACAAGTCGCAGGGCTACAACTATCCACCGGAGTACGGACCGCTGGCCGCCATCACGCCCGGCACGCCTGGCGGCCTGATGACGATGCTCGCCGAGTTCGGCACGATGTCGCTTGCGCAGGTGCTCGCGCCGGCGATCGCAATGGCAGATGGCTACGCGATCGAAGCACAGGCGGCCAACGCGATCGAACGTCAGAAGGCGGAAATCAAGCAGTGGAAGTACTCGCCGCCGGTGTTTCTCCCGCACCTCGGTCAGACCCGTGAAGCGCCCGAAGCCGGCGAGATCTTCCGCCAGGCGGACCTCGCGGCAACGCTCCGCAAGCTCGTCGAGGCAGAGCAGGCGGCACTGAAAGCGGGCCGCTCGCGGGCGGATGCCATCCGCGCCGCCTACGATCGGTTCTACAAGGGCGACATCGCGCAGGAGCTCGTCCGCGGGACGCGGGAGCAGGGCGGCCTGTTCACGACGGAGGATCTCGCCAACTGGAAGGTGAAGATCGAAGAGCCGATGTCCACGACGTACAAAGGCATCGAGGTCTACAAGCTGGCGCAGTGGCAGCAAGGTCCGGTGCTGCTGCAGTCGCTCAACATCCTCGAGAACGTGGACGTGAAGGCCATGGGCTTCAACAGCCCGAAGTACCTCCACACGCTCTATCAGACGATGAACCTGGCATTCGCCGACCGCGATTTCTACTACGGCGATCCGGCATTCCCGCCAGAGGAGCCGATGCGGGGCCTGCTGTCGAAGGCGTACGCAAAGTCGCGCGCGGCAACGATGAACGCCGAGCGCAACGATTCCCACGTCACGCCGGGCGACCCGTATCCATTCCAGAACGGCAGCAACCCGTTCATGCAGTACCTGAACGCCTGGCCGCCGCCGAACAAACCGGTTCGCATCAAAGGTGGAGAGGATTCACGGAGTTGGGAAGACGGATTCAATGCAGGCACGACGTCGATTCAGGCGGCGGACGCGTCCGGCTGGGTAATCTCGGTGACGCCGAGCGGAGGCTGGATTCCGGCGGTCATCGGCGGACGCACGGGCATCGGCCTCAGCCAGCGCGCGCAGTCGTTCGTGACCGATCCGGCCGAGAACCCGTTCAACGTCATCGAGCCCGGCAAGCGCCCGCGCGTGACGCTCACCCCGACGCTCGCGCTCAAAGACGGCCTGCCGTGGATGGCGTTCTCCGTCCAGGGCGGCGACTCGCAGGATCAGAACCTCCTGCAGTGCTTTCTCAACATCGCCGAGTTCGGCATGACGCCGCAGCAGGCGGTCGAAGCGCCGAACATGAACTCGTTCCAGATGCGCAACTCGTTCCAGGATCACTCGCCGCAGCCGGGCCGCATGCTCGTCGCCAATTCGACGTCGGCCGCCGTGCGCGCCGAGCTGCAGAAAATGGGCTACACGCTGCAGTTCTCCGAGCGCACGTCGGGTCCAATTACGGCGATCTGGTTCGATCGCAAGCACGGCACGATGTGGGGCGCGGCGAGCAACCACGGAGAGGACTACGGCATTGCGTGGTAGGGCTCGAGAAGGGCAAAGGGCAGAGGGCAAAGGGCAAAAACAAGGGGGAAGGTTTCGTTCAGGACAAAGGTTGGTTCCCTTTCCCCTACCTTTGCCCTGAATGAACCCTTTTCCCTTCCCTTTGCCCTTTGCCCTCTGCCCTTTGCCCTGTTTCCTGGCGCGGTCTTCGCATGTATCAGTCATGTGAAATCGCTCAGGCGGCACAAGCGCAATGGGCACAAGAAGCACCGGCGCCGCCGGCGTCAGCTCCAGTCGATGCTGCTTGCCGGCGCCGCGACACTGTTCGTGCCGCATGCTGGGAAGCTCGTGCCCAGATCCCGGTCATCGTCGAATCACACAACGATGGCGGCGGTGACCGCGACCGCCATGCCGACGCCGGCCGGCTGGGTGACGACCGCCATGGAATTCCGGCTGCCGCCGGCGGCGTATGAGCATCTAATCGACGAAGCCGCGGAGCGCTACAAGCTCGACCCCGACCTCATTCGCGCGGTCATTCGTGTCGAGTCCGCGTTCAATCCGTTTGCGGTCTCCGAGGCCGGGGCACAGGGCCTGATGCAGCTGATGCCGGCGCTGGCCGCCGAGCTGGGCGTGCTCAATCCCTTCGACCCGCACGAAAACATCATGGCGGGCACGCGGTATCTGAGTTACCTGCTCGACGTCCACAAAGGCAACATCCCGCTCGCGCTCGCCAGCTACAACGCGGGCCCCGGCACCGTCGATCGCTATCACGGGGTGCCACCGTTCGAAGAGACGCGACACTACGTGAAGACGATTACGGCCCTCCTGGCCCGTGGCCGCGGCGACATCTCGACAGACTGACCGGGAATCGATCGATTGAATGATCGCTCTATCGATCTATTGAAGAGCAGCAGCCCGGGCAATCGAGCATCGATCTTCCGAGGAACGTTCAGACGCGGCCATAATGCTCTTCAATAGAGCGATAGAGCGATCTATCAATGGAGATCTCTTTTCCATCCTGGATCGTTCCGATGGCCGCGACGCTCACCCAGCGCCGGTTCACCGGACCCGAATGGATCTTCGAGCGCAAGCTGGACGGCATCCGCCTGCTGGCGTTCAAGAACGGCTCGGACGTCCGGCTGCTGTCGCGCAACAAGCTGCCGCTGAACGATTCGTATCCCGCCGTCGCCGCGGCGATCGCGAAGCTGCCGGTGCACGACGCCATCCTCGATGGAGAAGCGACCGGCGCGTGGGGCCGTCAGGGTTCTGCGGACTATCACGTCTTTGACGTGCTCTGGCTGGACGGCCGCGATGTGACCTCTCTGCCGCTCGACGAGCGCCGCGAGTTGCTCAGCCGGCTGCCGCTGCGGCTGCCGCTGGCGCATGTGCCGTCGCTCGACGATCCGGAGCCGTGGGAGCGGGCGTGCCGTGAGGGGTGGGAAGGGGTCATCGCCAAGCGGCGCGACTCGCCGTACGAACACCGCCGCTCGCCGCACTGGCTGAAGATGAAATGCGAGTTCACGCAGCACCTGGTCGTCGGCGGGTTCACCGATCCGCAGGGTGGACGCGTCGGGCTGGGGGCGCTGCTCGTCGGCTACTTCGACGGCGAGGACCTGGTGTTTGCGGGCAAGGTCGGCACGGGCTTCGACACCAGGCTGTTGCGTGATCTCCGGGCGCGGTTGGACGCGATGGAGATTCCGAAGGCGCCGTTCACGATCGCGACGGGACTGCCGAGGCTGCGCGCGCATTGGACGCAGCCCGAAATCGTCGTGGAGGTGGCCTTCATCGAGTGGACCGGCCACAACAAGCTCCGCCATCCACGGCTGCTCGGCGTCCGCTTCGACCAGAAAGCCCGCGACGTGGCGAGGCGGCGGAAGGACCTCTGAGGTCATTTCAGGCATGCCCCGCAAAGCCCCATCCGACCTCGTCGTCATTTCGCATCCGGACAAGGTCCTGTTTCCCGACGACGGAATCACGAAAGGCGAGCTGGCGGCGTACTACGAAGCGATCGCCCCGGTCATGCTGCCGCACATCCGGATGCGGCCGGTCACCCTCGAGCGCTATCACTCCGGAATCGGCCAGGCGGGGTTCTTTCAGAAGGATGTCTCGAAGGGGTTTCCGCGCTGGCTCAAGCGCGTCGAAGTGCCGAAGAAGGACGGCGTTGTGCACCATCCCGTCGTCCGCGACGCGCGGTCGCTCGTCTGGCTCGCAAACCAGAACAGCATCACGCCCCATGTGTGGACGTCGCGCGCACCCAGGCTGTTCTATCCGGACGTCTGCATCTTCGATCTCGACCCGGCCAGGGACGAGCCGGACGTCCTGCGGTCGGCGGCGTTGCTTCTTCGCGATTTGCTCGAGGAGCTCGGGATGAAAAGCTGGGTGAAGACGTCCGGTTCGAAAGGCTTCCACATCGCGGTGCCGCTCGACGGCAAGGCGCGCTTCGACGAAGTCGCGCGTCGTGCGCACGAGATCGGCCGCAGGCTCGTCGCCCGGGATCCGGCGCATTTGACGCAGGAGTTCAGCAAGGCCGATCGCGGCGGCCGCATCCTCGTGGACACCGGCCGCAACGGCTACAGCGCGACGTTCGCGGCCGCGTACGCCGTGCGCGCGAAGCCTGGCGCGCCCGTCTCCGCGCCCTGCACCTGGGACGAGCTCGAGCGCGGCGTCGTCGGTCCCCGGACGTTCACGCTGCGGTCGATGGCGCAACGCGTCGCCGAGGCGGGCGATCTATGGGGTGGCATGGAAAAGACCTCGGGTTTCGTTTTACACAAACCGTAAAACGAAACCCGAGGTCTATACTTCGCCTTTCGGCATGCACTTCTTCTCTCTGTTGTTCCCCTGGGGCCTGATCCTTCAGGCGATCGCGCTCGTGCATTTCATTCGGCGGCGTCCGGACGGCATCTGGCTCTGGATCATCATCTTTCTCGGTCCCCTGGGGGCGCTGGTCTACATCGGCGTCGAGATGGTGCCGGACCTCGGACTGCTCCGGCAGTCGTACGAGGCCTTCGGACGCAGGAAGCGCATCCGTCATCTCGAGGCGGTGGTTCTCGAGAATCCGTCGGCCGGCAACTACGAAGAGCTCGCGGATCTCTACTTGGACGACGGCAAGTACGCTCGCGCGCGGGAGTGTTACGACAAGGCTATTTCGCCGCGCGCCGATCAGCCGGACCCGATCTATCGGCGAGGTGTCGCGAAGATACACCTCGGTGAGTTCGCCGCCGCGGTGCCGGATCTCGAGTACGTCATGTCACGCGATCCGAAATACGACTTCCATCGGGCGATCGGGCTTCTGGCACACGCCCACGCGAATACGAACGCGCCCGGGAAGGCCGAGGCGTTGTTCCAGCAGGCCACGGGCGCCTCGACGTTGTCCGAGACGTATCTGAACTACGCTGGCTTCCTCGCCTCGCAGGGGCGCGCGGCCGAGGCTCGCGACTGGACCACCCGCGTCATCGCCCGGAAACAGACGATGCCGCGATACCTGCAGCGGCGTGAACGTCCGTGGTTCCGCAAGGCAAACGCGCTGCTGAAGTCTCTTCCGAAGGCCTGACTCGTCATGGGGTCAGGTCTTGAATTGCAACATGGGGCGACGGATCGAGTCGAATGTTGTAATACAAAACTGCATACGGCGCGCGCCGCATGTTGCAATTCAAGACCTGACCCCATGACCAGCACTGAGAAAGCAACGATCACGGTCGCCGGACGCGACGTGACCGTCTCCAATCCGCGCAAAGTGCTGTTTCCCGAGGTGGGATTCACGAAGCTGGATCTCGTGCGGTATTACCTGGCGGTCGCCGACGGCGCGCTGCGGGCCGCGGGCGGGCGGCCGAACATGCTGGTGCGGTACCCGAACGGCCTGGGCGGCGAGTACTTCTATCAAAAGCGCGCGCCCGAGGCCCGGCCGGAGTGGGTCGAGGTCGTCTCGCTGCGCTTCCCGTCCGGGCGGACGGCCGACGAGGTGGTGCCGCGCGATGCCGCGACACTCGCCTGGATGGCGAATCTGGCGTGCCTCGAGCTGCACCCGCATCCCGTCCGCGCCGAGGATCTCGATCACCCGGACGAACTGCGCGTCGATCTCGATCCCGTGCCTGGCGTCGAGTGGGACCAGGTCCGTCAGGTCGCGCGCGTGGTGCAGACAACGCTCACTGATCTTGGTCTCATCGGCTGGCCGAAGACTTCGGGCTCACGCGGCATCCACGTCTACGTTCGACTCGAGCGGAAATGGACGTTCGACGAAGTCCGCCGCGCCGCGCTGGCCTTCGCCCGCGAAGTCGAGCGCCGCGCGCCGAGTCTCTCGACGAGCAAGTGGTGGAAAGAGGAGCGCCATGGCGTGTTCCTCGACTACAATCAGAACGCGAAAGACCGCACGATCGCCGCGGCCTACTCGGTCCGGCCCAGGCCGGACGCGCGTGTGTCGGCGCCGCTCGCGTGGGAGGAAATCGACGACTGCAACCCTGCCGACTTTACGCTCGCCACGATGCCCGCGCGGTTCAAGAATCTGGGCGATCGGCACGCCGACATCGACCAGCATTCGTGCTCGCTCGAGTCGCTGCTGGAGCTCTCGGCCCGCCATGAGCGGGAAGGACTCGGCGATGCGCCCTGGCCCCCGCATTACAAGAAGCAGAAAGGCGAGCCTGCGCGCGTGCAGCCGTCGCGCCGGCGCGCGGCGACGCATCCGCTGATTGAGATCGGTCGCGCGCAGGAGAAGGACGCGGCGCTCGCAGGGCTCGAGCGATGGAAGGCGAGGCACCCGGACGCGGCCGCGCATCTTCAGCCGGCCGACGTGCTCGTGGACTCGATGCGGGGACGATTCCGGACGTGGACGCGAATCCGCGTGAATCTGCAGCATGTGCCGGTCGTTCTGCGGCCCGCGCAGGAGAAGCTCGATCCTGATGAGAACCTCGATCCGGGGGCGGCATGGCGGCATGCGAGGCAGAAGAACGCGCCTACGCGCCGAACACCTTCTCGAGCTCGTAAGGGGTCGTGACGTCGAGCTGATCGTACCGGCAGTCTTCCGGCCGTTTATCCGGCCGCCATCGGAGGAAGATTGCCGCGTGGCGAAAGCGATCGCCTTGCAGGTGGTCGTACTTCACTTCGCAGACACGCTCGACGCGGACCGGCTCCCAGGAGAGATCCTTTCCTGCACTCCACCGGCTCTGCCCGCCGGGCATGCGCGAGACATCGCCGGCGTGCGCGGCCCACTCGCGCCAGGGGTGCTCCGCCATCGCGTCCTTGCGCAGCGGCGCCAGCTCGATGGCAAGCGCCTTCCGGTGGGCCATCGTGAACGCCGACGTGACGCCGATGTGCTGCAGTTTCCCGCGGCGATCGTACAGCCCGAGCAGCAGCGAGCCCACCGCATCCTGGCCGCTCTTGTGCCAGCGAAAGCCGGCAACGGCGCAATCGGCGCGGCGGACGTGTTTGATCTTGACCATCGCGCGTTTGCCCGGCTGGTAGAGCTCGTGCGCCGGCTTCGCGATGACGCCGTCGAGTCCGGCGCCCTCGAACCGGTCCAGCCAATCGACCGCCTTCGCTCGATCGCGGGTCACCGGCGTCAGGTAGATCGGCGGAATCACACGGCCCAACAACTTCTCGAGGCCCGCGCGCCGCTCCCGCTGCGGCGCGCCGCGGAGGTCACGGCCATCAGCCGCCAGCACGTCGAACCCGACGAACGACGCGGGCGTCTCCCTGGCCAGTTTGGCGGCACGGGAGGCCGCCGGATGCAGCCGCATCTGGAGCGCCTCGAAGTCGAGGCCGTCCGGCGTCGCAATCACGATCTCCCCGTCCACGACGCAGCCGGCCGGGAGCTTTTCGAGAAACGTTTCATGGAGCTCGGGGAAGTAGCGGTCGAGCGGCCTCGAATCGCGGCTCTGAATGAACACGTCCGACGTGCCGCGAAAGACGATCGATCGGAATCCATCCCACTTCGGCTCGTAGAGAAAGTCGCCGGCGGGAATCTCCTCGGCGAGTTTGGCGAGCATCGGCTCGATTGGCGGAGTGAGCGCGAACGTGTTGGGCATAGAATCCGGATCGCCGATGTCACGGCTATGGTGGCACAGGACGCGACGCCTCTTGCTGATCGCGGTGGGCCTCCTGCTGACGCTGGCGGCGATTGGCGTCTTCTACCAGGCTGTCAGCGTCCGGCGTGAGGCCGGCCGGTTCCCGCCGCCGGGCCGTCTCGTGGACATCGGCGGGCGCCGGCTGCACCTTCTGTGTATTGGCGAAGGCTCGCCGGTCGTCATCTTCGAGTCGAGCGGATTTGGCAACGCGTTGAGCTCGTCGAAAGCTCGCGAGGAGATCGGCGCACGCACGCGTGTCTGCTCGTACGATCGCATGGGCACGGGCTGGAGCGATCCCGGACCTGACATTATCCCGGCGGGCGCGCTCGCCGACGACCTCGAGCGTCTTCTCGATCGCGCGGCAGTCCCGCCGCCGTACATCCTCGTCGCCTCGTCGATTGGAGGGCTCACGTCCGAGCTCTTCGCCCGACGACATGCCGATCGTGTGGCCGGACTCGTCTTCCTCGATGCCGCCACAAGTGGTCTGCTGGATCGGCTCCTTCCGGATCTGACCTGGACGCGTACGCAAGCCGCCTGTCTGGCGACACTTGCCGCGCGCGTGGGCCTGCTCCGGCTGATGGATCCCTTCGATCTCCGCCGGAACGGCACTGAGTACGAAGCGCGCGCGGTCGCGCTGATGTATCGGGTCGAGCCGATGGCCACCATCTGCGGTATCGTGCGCGGCGCCCCGACGACCGCCGAGGAGTTTCGCGCGGCGCCGCCGCTCGCGCCCGACGTCACGCTGACCGTACTGAGCGCCGAATCGAACAAAGGACTCCTGCCGGCCGGATGGGCGGGCGGCGAACGGATCATCACCAAAGAAGAGCGATATGCCATCCACGAGGCGATGTCCCGCCGATCGTCGCGCGGGCAATGGCGGATCGTGCCCGGGAGCTCGCACCTCATCGGCAGCAGCCAGCCGCAGGCCGTCGCCAGCGCCGTGATCGAGATGATCGAGCAGATTCGCGGCCGCGCCGCCCGGCCGGCGGGATCCTCTTGAAGCCCTGGCTCGCCGTAGCACCGAAGGCGCGAAGGCGGCTCCTCGCGGCCGGCGCGTGCCTGCTGCTCGGCGCGTTCGTCGTCGCCCGCGCGATACTCGTTCCATTCACATACGACGAGGCCGCGAGCTACCTTCGCTACATCTCGCGGGATGTCCTGTCGGTCTTCAGCTTCGAAGTCGCCACGAATCATTTCCTCAACACGTTCCTCACGAAGCTCGTCTCCATCGCGGCTGGTGACAGCGAGCTCGCGCTTCGGGTGCCGAGCCTGATCGGGTACGGTGCGTACCTGTGCTTCTCGATCCTGATCCTTCGGGACATCGCTCATCGGCCGATCGCGATTGCTGGCTTCGTGCTGCTCAACCTGAACCCCTATCTGCTCGACTACTTCGCGCTGAGCCGCGGATACGGTCTGTCGCTCGGGCTGCTCATGGGTGCGGTGTTCCACCTCTTGCGGTTCGTCGCGGGGCGGCGGACGGGCGAAACGAGCGGGGCAGAACTGTCGCGCGCATTGGCGTTCGGCTGCGGCGCGGTTCTCGCGGGCTTCAGCCTGCTCGACGCGTACCTGGGACTCATCGCTGTCGCATTCCTCGCGGTGGCGACGGTCGGCTGGGGAAGATCGCGACCATCACCCTCAGTCATTCCCGGGACTGGAGAACGGTGGTCACTGAGCTGGTCGAGCCTCTCGTTGCCGGTTGTCGCGGCGATCTTCACGTTCCTGGTTCTGTCGCAGGACGCGCGTCTGTCGGCGGAGCTCTACGAACCTGTCGCCGTGAGCATCGCCGGGCTGACCGAGCCGGAGGCCCGCGAGGTCAAAGTGTCGGGAATCGATCTTCGTCGGAGACCGCACGAGATGCCGCGCGCCGCCGACGGATCGGTCTGGCGCCTCGATCCCCCTTCGGCCGTCCAGGGGTTGCGGATCGAGTTGCCGGCTGGTGTCGCGGAGAAAATCGACGGCACCGGCGCGTTCATCGAGACGGTCATCGGTAACCGGCCGTTCCTGCAGCGGCGAGGGAACGACGATCTGTGGACGAACCGGGATGCCGGCGGGACGATGGTGTTCGACAGCGGGCCAGCGCTGTCACTCGCGAAGTCGCGGATGGCGCAGCACGCGCCAGTCATCAACTGGCGCGGTGACGGCAAGCACCTTGCCGTCGTCGCGAGATCCACCGCCGTCGTGCTGGGCCTTCTTGCGGGTCTTGCATTGGCGCTCTGGGTTGTTGGCTGGATCCTGACTCATGGCCGGCTCGTGGCCGGCGGCGACTGGCGCGTCCTCATGATCGGCACTCTCTGGCTCGCCGCGCTTGCAGGGACGCCGGTGTATCTGCTCCGGCGAAGCGAGGAACTGTACTTTGGCGGCACTCGCGGCTTGATCGAAGACACGATCTACTCGCTCATCGAGAACTCTTTCTACGGCCGGACGTACTTCGGCGATCAAACGACGGCGGTGTTCGCGGTCGCCGCCGGCAGCGTCGTTGTGTTCGCCGTGGTCGTCTTTCTGAGCTATCGGCGACGGGCGGCGGGGCCCGTCGTGCCGGCGGCCTGTGTGCTGGGCATCATCGTCGTGACGTCGGCGGCCGTGGTCGCGCAGCATCGCGTCTTCGATGCGCCGTTCCTGCTGAGCCGGACCGCGCTCTTCTACATTCCACTCTTCATGCTGTTCGCCGTGTTCGCCTGTGATGCGATGGCCCGCCTCGGCCGCGCGGGCCGCACGATGGCAACGGCCCTGATTGTCGTGGCCGCGGCGCTCTCGGCCGGTCATTTCGCGATGACGGCGAACGTCTCCTATACGTGGGACTGGAAGAAGGACGCGGCCACGAAGGCGATGGTCGACGACTTGACCTGGATCATCAACGCCGAACGGCCGCCCGGATCGCGAATCATCCTCGGCGTCGAGCCGACCTACAGTGCGGCCGCCGCCTTCTACTCGCAGAAAGTGCGGACGGTCACGATCGAGATGGACACGCTCCCGACACCGCGCACGGTGGATTTCTTCTATGTCGACGAGCGAAACGTCGGATTGATGCAGGTGGTGAAGAGGTATCCGGTCGCCAACAGCGTGCTTGCCCGCCCGCCCGGCGCGCTAGCAGGTGCATCAGGCCGCGTTTTTCAGCGGCCTGTAGACCTACGCCAGAAACGCCGCCTGGAAGTCCTCGTCCGAATAGGCCGGGAACGCACCGGCGTCGAACGCAGGGCAATCCCGGGCGCTGTCGACATCAACCTGCAGAGCGCGCCGGTCGAGATTCAGGCGGGCGAGGCTGAGCGGCACGAGGAGGCGTCGGCGGCGCGGTGTGTCTTCCCGCTTGACCACGGCGAACTTGATGGATCGCTCGGGCGGATCGACAATCAGCCCATCGAGGGCGCCTATCTTTCTGCCCGTCGCCGTTAGTACGTCGAAGCCGGTCAGATGTGTGACTCCGCTTTCCACATGACTGGCGTCGATAAAGCGAAGGCTGGGGTATTCGAGCATCGGCAACCTCTCTTCCCCCCCTTTTAGAGCAAGTCTGGTGCCATGACCGCTGATGATTTCCGCCGCCTGGCGCTCGCGATGGTTGGCGTCGTCGAGAGCTCGCACATGAACCATCCGGACTTCCGGGCGCACGGGCGGATCTTCGCGACTCTTCACACAAACGACACGTTCGGGATGGTGAAGGTCACGCCCGAGGAGCAGCGCGAGTTGATGCGCGGGCACCCGAAGGTCTTCGTGCCGTCAGCCGGCGCGTGGGGCCGGCAGGGGTGTACGAACGTGCGCCTCGCGCCTGCCGACGAGGGCACCGTCCGCGCCGCTCTGTTACTTGCTTGGGAAAACGCCGCGGCGGCCGCCGCAAAACCGCGGAGGAGAGCAAAGGGCAGAGGGTAAAAAGGGGAGGTAAAAGGTCTATACTCGGTAACCGAGGAGAGACCGTGAGCAAGCCATCCGGCCTCGTTCAGGGCACGCTCGACCTTCTGATTCTCAAGATTCTCGCGCTCGAACCGCTGAATGGCTTTGCCGTTGGACAGCGGCTGCGGCAGGTGTCGGACGACATCCTGCAGGTGAGCGACGGGTCGCTGTATCCCGCCCTCCACAAGCTCGAGCAGGAAGGCTGGATCACGGCCGAGTGGAAGCAGACCGAGAACAACCGCCGCGCCAAGTTCTATTCGCTCACACGCCCCGGCCGGCGGCAGCTCGAAAAGGAATCCGCGAACTGGCAGCGGCTGTCGGGCGCGATCTCCGCGCTGGTCAAGCTGAAGGAGGCGTGACGCTCAAAAGACGCAAAGCCTCAAGGCGAAAAGGCTCAAGGGGGCTCCAGACAGCTGACCGGAAGACAATCAGACAGATGGCAGGAGGTGGGAGAGACGGATGTAGGTCAGCTGCCGAAACTTCGCACCGCCGTCTCTTCGTCGTCGAACGCCTCGAAGACCGAGACGATCTTCATCAGCGCCAGCAGCCGCTGGCTGCGACTGGTGAGGTGGACGAGCTTCAGGTCGCCGCCGTGGTCGCGCACGGACTTCTGCTTGGCGACGATCATGCCGACGCAGGCGCTGTCGAGGTGCGTCACGGCCGCCAGATCGATGAGGAGCTTGACCCGCCCTTGCTCGATGAGCTCGTGGATCCGCTGGCGCAGCGCCACGTCGCCGTCATCGACCAGCATCTCGCCGGAGAGGGCCAGCACCGTCACGTCGCCGGTGCGCCGCTCGTCGATGTGCAGTTTCGACGGGGTCTCTTCAATGTTCCCGAACAGGTCGTCCGTCATGAGCAGATCCGATCGTTGGATCGCCGGACTCAGAGTGGAAAACGCGATTATGGCCGGATTTACGGGGCAGGACAACAGGAGGCTTCAAGGCTTCCGATGTCCAGGCGGCCTGGGTGTCCTCGAAGCGCCTAACACGATACGATCGACAGATGCGATCGTCCCCAGCCGGCGCTGAATGCGCAGCTTTGCCGCCGGGGGCCCGAGAGGCGATCCGGGCATGAACGACGACAAGGTGCTGCTGAACAAAGCGACGGAGTCGCCGAGCAGTCACACACAGACCCAGGGCGGCGGACCCACCACCCTCCCGCCTGAGCTCCTCCGGGAAGCCTCCGTCCGGCTGGGCTGGGCAGGGATCATCTATGCGGTCGCCTACACGTTGGCCTACTGGGTCCCGTTCCTCGTCCAGCGTGCACAACATCCCGAGCTGTCGTTCGCGAGGATCGAAAACGTCTTTGCCACAGCATCAATCGGACTCGGCCTCCTGATTTTTCTGGTGTCGCGAACGGCGCGACTCGCGCCGGAGAAATTTCTCGACGCCGGTCTGATCTTTGCCGTCGTCGGCGCGTTGGGCATTTCGCTGGCTGAGTTCTGGGCCGGGTTCCCGCCCATCAACTTTACAGTGTTCCTCGGCGTGCCTTGGGAGTGCGTCTGGATTCTGATCATCCCGCTGGTCGCGCCGAACCTTCCCAGGAAGATCCTGATTGCCTCGCTCGCCATGGCGTCGACTGGTCCACTCATGCTGCTGTACGTGTCGCAGGTGCGAGGGGTGCCGCCCTCGAACTCCTTGTTGTCGCTCGCGACCTACTTCCTGTTCACCACGTATCTTTGCGCGTGCATCGCATACGTCACGTCACGCTTCGTCTTTCTCTACAGCGTGCGACTGAAGAAAGCGCGCGAGATCGGCAGCTACGAGCTGGTCAGCCGGCTGGGCGAAGGCGGCATGGGAGACGTGTGGGTCGCACGACACCGCATGCTCGCACGGCCCGCGGCGATGAAGCGCATTCGGCCGGAACTGCTCGGCACGGACTGGCGGAGCCGCGACCGGGCGGTCGCGCGTTTCAAGCGCGAAGCCAAGGCCACGGCGGCGCTCGGATCGACGCACACCGTCGACATCTACGA
The DNA here is from genome assembly GCA_035633215.1 of Vicinamibacterales bacterium. Lineage (GTDB taxonomy): Bacteria > Acidobacteriota > Vicinamibacteria > Vicinamibacterales > SCN-69-37 > DASQFI01. The sequence goes on from DASQFI010000010.1 coordinate 331,123, forward strand.
CTTTGGACTGACCGAAGAGGGAGCGTTCTTCTACGTGATGGAGCTGCTCGACGGCCTGAGCCTCGAGACGCTCGTCCGCCGCTTCGGTCCGCTCACCCCGGCGCGCGCGGTTCACCTCCTGCGTCAGGCCTGCCATTCACTCGGCGAGGCCCACGCCACCGGGTTGATTCATCGCGACATCAAGCCGGCGAACATTTTTGCCTGCCGGCTGGGGCCCGATCGGGACTTCGTGAAAGTGCTCGACTTCGGCCTCGTCAAGCAGGTCGATCAAACTGAGATGACGCAGCAACTGACCGCCGATCATGGCACGGCGGGCACGCCTGCCTACATGGCCCCTGAAATGGCCCTCGGCCAGACGGACGTGGACGGCCGCGCCGACCTCTACGCGCTCGGCTGTGTCGCGTACTGGCTGCTGACGGGTGAAACGGTCTTCAAGGGCGAAACGCCGATGGCGACCCTGATTGCCCACGTCCAGTCCCAGCCGGTGCCGCCCTCGCAGCGCACCGAGGTCTACATTCCGGCGGCGCTCGACGCCCTTATCCTTGCCTGTCTGGCGAAGGATCCCGCGGATCGCCCGCAGACCGCCGAGGATCTCGATCGGGGACTGGCCGCGAGTATTCCGGCCGGTGGCTGGCGCTTCGAAGACGCACGCGAGTGGTGGTTGCGCCACCATCCGGGCACGGTGAACGGGGCTGCTGGCTGTGGAGGTGGAACGCACAGGGAGGCCGAACTTCCGGCGGTTTTTACGCACGCCGCGCGCGTCGACTCGTACCGGCGGCGGCAGTCGTCCTCCTCGCGACCCTCATCGTCGGGCGGTTCGTGCTGTCGCCGCTCGCTTTGAAGCGCCTTGGGGACACCATCGCTCTTGGTACAACACTCCAGCTAATCTCGCCTCTCCTGGCTCGAGACCAAGTCACTCAACTTTCGCGGCGCCAGACAGCGACGACTCCTGGACGTTGGCTGGCGGCCGAAACGGCCACGGCGAATGACGACGCAGCTCGCAGTCGGCAAAGCCAGCAATGGGTTCAATGCGGCCACACAGCCGAGAATCGCAAGTCCGAATCCCGAGAACAGCAGCGAATTCACCCGGAATAGCCGCGAACGTTGCGACGTCACAAGCGACTGAGAGTTCAGCTCCCGCCAACAGAGAGACCAGCGCCGGTCGCGAAACTTGGGTGGCGGTGCAGCAACCTCGGGGCGAACGCCTACGCTGCATTTCATCGATCTCGACACGCGTGGGCCGGAGCTCTACGACTGAGTCGCCGATCCGCGCTCGAGACCACGGACCTCGTCAGGCGGCCTTCGCGAGCGGCTACGCGCCGTCCAGCCGCAAGAAGATCGGTCGGCCCGATGAAACAGCGCGGCTGAACGGCCCTAACAATTTTGTAACGCTGCCTTTCCCACGGCTCGGCCTGGCGTGTTTACAACAGAACCGATATCGGTTCGCCACGACTGGAGCAGTTCAGTTGAGTGCATAATGTGCGCACGAAACAACCAAACCATATGACGACGAAACAGAAGACGATTTTCGGTGGCCTCGTGGTAGTTCTCGTCATCGCAGCGGCCGGCGTCTTTCCGTTTGGCTGGCGCGTTGCCCTGATCGGCAGAATGTTTAGGGGCGACCTGCCGGGCGTGAGCTGGGGTGAGTTGGTTCGCGAAGTGAGGCCATTCGGGGGTGAGGTGCTTCTACCTCGCAACACCGGTACACTTCGGGAATTCAAGTTCGTGAGGAAGCGCACCGATGGCAGCCGCTGTCCGTTCCTTTGGGAGACACGACTGGGGTCCTTCTGGGGACGGGCCGACGATAACTGGATCCTGGGTGAACTCAACTTCCAGATGGTGGACGGGGCTATTTACAACTCTCACGGAATCGCCACGAAGCCCGGGGACGTCATCTTCGACGTCGGTAGCCACCTCGGCGTTTTTACGAAGATGGCGCTTGACGCCGGAGCCGGCACTGTCGTCGCCATCGAGCCTGAGCCTATCAACAACACCTGTTTCAAGCAGACGTTCGAGAAAGAAATCAAGGAAGGTCGCGTGGTGCTGGTCGAGGCGGCCGCTTGGCACTCGAAGGAGACACTGCACTTCAGGGTCCATCAGGAATCATGGGCAGGCATGGTGGGCCAGCAGGGCCTCAAGGTCCAGGGCCTGCCGATGGACGACATCGTCGAGGACCTGAAGCTCGACCGCGTGAATTTGGTCAAGTTGGACATCGAGGGTGCCGAACGGCACGCACTCAATGGCTTTCGGAGAACCATGGCGCGATTGGGCCCGGATCTGGTCGTGTCGGTCTACCACCGCCCTGATGACCCGCAAGTGGTCCAGAAAATAGTGGCGGCGGCCAATCCTGCCTACAACCTGCGTGAGTCAGAACGTCGAACCCGCAGCTACTACATGGACTATTTCACAATTCGCCAGAACAAGAGTCCACAGTAGCCACGCCCGGGATTCTGGCTCCTGCCGCCGCGCGCAAGCGCGACCTTCCGAGCAGCGTGCCGGTTCCCGGTGCGCGAGGGTGCGAGGGGAAGCTTCGAGATACCAGACGTGATCCTGCCAGAGCAAGGTCAAGACCAGGAGCATGATCGCTAGCGTCAGCTTGAATCTCTTGATTGGCGTATCGGTAGCGATGTCGACCCCGATCAAAACCTCACCGCCTGCCTGCAGGATTTGGAGCAGGGTCAGGTCCGGCTGGCTGAATCCAGCGTGCGGAAAGTACGCTGCCCGACCTGTGCACGATCAACCGCAGCGCGGCCATAGGTGACGGCGTCTTTGCCGTGGAACGACACGCGGCTGCGGCGTTCCCGCGCGTGGCGGTGCTGGATCTGACCGACGCATTCTGCGGCGCAGACACCTGCTCGCCGGTCCTGAACGGCACTGTTGTGTACCGAGACACGAACCACATGACCTCGGCATTCAGTGCGGGGCTGGCGCCGTCGCTCGGGCGCGCGCTCGATGCCGTGGACCGGCGTGGGTCGTGAACGCCGACGCCCCGTAGAGGACGATTATGCGAGGCGGCAGTTGGTGCTCCCCGTCGCTCGTGCGATAGTAAGCCGGTGCCCCCCGCAGTAACCGACTGTTCTCTGACGAAACTGTGATTGGCACCAACCACACAAAGGGCCATGAAACAGAAAACGATTGTCGGCGGCCTCGTGATAGTTGTCGTCCTCGCGGCAATCGTCCTCGCGCCAGACGGCGTCAACTCGGTGGGTTGGCGCGCTGGCCTGATCAGCAGAATAATTACCGGCGACCTGCCGGGCGTGAGCTTGGGCGAGTTCTTGCGCGAAGTGAGGCCAAGTGGGGGTCGGCTGCTCGTACGTCGCAAGACGGGTGAGCTTCATCGGGACATAAACTTCCTGATGAAGCGCAACGATGGCAGTCCCTGTGCGTACCTTTGGCAGACGCCGCTCGGGGCCTTCTGGGGACGGGCCGACGATCGCCCCATCCTGGGTCACCTCGTCCACCAGCAGCTCAAAGTGAAGATCTACAATTCTCACGAGGTAGCCGTCAACGCAGGGGATGTCGTCTTGGACGTCGGCAGCCACCTCGGCATTTTTACGAAGGTTGCGCTTGACGCCGGGGCGAGCAAGGTCGTCGCCATCGAACCTGAACCTCTCAATAACAGGTGTTTCAAGCAGACATTCGAGCAAGCAATCAAAGACGGGCGTGTGATTCTGGTCGAGGCGGCCGCTTGGCACTCGAAGGAGAAGTTGCAATTCAAGGTCGAAGCCGAATCAGACGCTAGCGCGCTGGATGAGAAAGGCGAACTTACGGTCCAGGCCCTGCCGATTGACGACATCGTCGACGAATTGAAGCTCGACCGCGTGGATTTCCTCAAGTTTGACATCGAGGGTGCCGAACGGCACGCACTCGATGGCGCTCGGAAGACGCTGGCACGATTTGGCCCGGATATGGTCGTTTCCGTCTACCATCTTCCCGATGACCCGCAAGTGATCCAGAAAATAGTGGCTGCTGCCAATCCGGCCTACAATTTGCGTGAGTCAACCCGTCGAGACCACGGGTTCTATATGAACTATTTCACGATCCACCCGCAAAGAGGTCCGCAGTAGCCACAATCGGAGAATCCAGGCCGCTGCCGCGACCGCTGTCATTCCGGGCGTGGAAACAGGACGCCGCGTGGGCGACCCTGATCGCCGTCGCCGCCGGCCTCGCGACCTGGCTCGCGTTCCGGATGCTCGTCCCCGCCCTCCTCCACGTCAGCACGTTCGACTACTGGTTCGAGAGCGATGCCCCCGCCATCCTCAAGCAACTGACCGATCGCTTCGCATTCGACAACAAGCGTGCGCATCGCCATCCGCTGTTCACCCTGGCGTTGTATCCGGTCGTGTATGCGCTCGATCGGCTCGCGGGCCTCGACCTCGTCCTGGCACTGGGGCTGACCTACGCGGGGCTTGCGGCGCTGTGGGCCGCGCTGTTCTTCGTGCTGCTGCGCCTGGTCGGCCTGCGCCGGGTCGATTCCGGCATCTTCACGGTCCTCGCGCTGGTCAGCGCCTCGATGGTCTTCTGGTTGCCGGTCCCCGAGACTTTCACGCCCGCGGCGCTGACCCTGCTGGTGGCGCTGATCGCGGTCGGCTGGCGTGAACGCGCCGGCCGCCTGCCGTGGATCGCCTGCACGCTGATCGCCGCGATCACGCTGTCCATGACGGTGACCAATGCCGTGGCGGGGGTGCTGGTCTGCCTGGTCGTCCTCGGCTGGACGCGCGGCGTCACGGCGATTGGCGCCTCGCTCGCGCTGGTCGCGGCCGGCCAGTTCGTGGAGCGCTTGCTCTTCCCGTACACGGTCGCTTTCTTCCTCCCGGTGCCTCAGGAGGGCGCGTACGTGTTCAATCCACTGGCGGGAAGCGCCGGCGACCGGCTCGCCGGGTTTTTCCTGCACGGCTTCCTGATCCCTCCCCTCCAGCAGGGCTACACGGGATATCTGAGCGTGCAGCGGGCGGGCCTCGCGTCGATGCCGGCGTCGGTGCTGATCGGATGGGCGCTGTGGCTCGTGCTGCTCGGAACCGGCGTCCTCGGGCTCGTCCGCGGCGGGCCCGTGAAGCTGCGCGTCGTCCTGCTCGGCGTGCTGGCCACCCAGCTCGCGTTCGTGCTCGTCTTTGGGCAGGAAACCTTCGTCTACGCCCTGCAGTCAGGTCCGTTGCTGGTGGCGGTGGCCGCCTTCGGCTGCCTGACGCCGTTCCGCCGCGCGGTGCTGGCCGGCGCAGTCCTCCTCGCGGCGGTGGCCGCCATGGAGAACGGACGACGCTTCACGGAAGCTGCCGGTCTCCTGACCCATCGCTACGAGTGCGCGCGCGCCCACGCCCAGGCGCTGAGCGTCCTCACCACTCCCGCGGACTTGATTGTGGTCGGTCTGCCGCCGGCGGCCGCCGAGGGATTGATTGTGCCGTCGGTCAGATCGGCTGGACGGCCTGGAACGCTCTCCCGCCTTCCGCCCTTCCCGTCGCTGGCGGACGCGCGCACCGGGTGGGAGCTGCATTACGAGCATTGGTCGACCGACATGCTCGACGAGATGCGTCGGGCCGGTGCTCGCTATTTCACGTCGCACTATGTCTATGGGATGCGGAGCCATGAGTCGGTCAAACACTATCTCGACACACACGGTACGCTGGTCGAGGGCACCCCGGACTGGGTCATCTACGCGCTGCGATCTCCGGATGGCGCCGCTCGATAAACGGGGTCGAGGGCACGAACGCGACCCACATGACTGAACCGACGTCATTGGAAGCGAGCCCGCTGGCCCGAGCGCTGACACTCCAGGCGTGGAAACAGGACGCCGCGTGGGCGGCCGTGATCGCCGTTGCCGCGGGCCTGGCGACCTGGCTCGCCTTCCGAATGCTCGTCCCCGCCCTCCTCCACGTCAGCACGTTCGACTACTGGTTCGAGAGCGATGCTCCCGCCATCCTCAAGCAACTGACCGATCGCTTCGCATTCGAGAACGAGCGGACGAACCGGCATCCGCTCTTCACGCTGGTGCTCTATCCGGTCGTGTATGCGCTCGATCGGCTGGCGGGCCTGGGCCCCGTCCCGGCAGTGGGGCTGACATATGCGGGGCTTGCGGCGCTCTGGGCCGCGCTGTTCTTCATGCTGCTGCGCCTGGTCGGCCTGCGCCGCATCGACGCGGGCATTTTTACGGTCCTCGCGCTGGTCAGCGCCTCGATGGTCTTCTGGTTGCCGGTCCCCGAGACCTTCACGCCTGCGGCGCTGACTCTGCTGGTGGCGCTGATCGCGGTCGGCTGGCGTGAACGCGCCGGCCGCCTGTCGTGGATCGCCTGCACGCTGATCGCCGCGGTCACGCTGTCCATGACGGTGACCAATGCCGTGGCGGGCGCGCTGGTCTGTCTCGTCGTCCTCGGCTGGAAGCGCGGCGTCACTGCGATTGGCGCCTCGTTCGCGCTGGTCGCGGCTGGCCAGTTCGTGGAGCACCTGCTCTTCCCGCACAGCGCTCCTTTTTTCCTCCCGGGAGGCGAGATCGAGACGTCCATGTACGTGTTCAATCCGCTGGCGGGGAGCGCCGGCGATCGGCTCGCCGGGTTCTTCCTGCACGGGTTGCTGATCCCTCCCATCCAGCAGGGCTATACGGCGTACATGAGCGTGCAGGAGACAGGTCTCGCGTCGATGCCGGCGACGGTGCTCATCGGATGGGCGCTGTGGCTCGTGCTGCTCGGAACCGGCGTCCTCGGGCTCCTCCGCGGCGGGCCCGTGAAGCTGCGCGTCGTCCTGCTCGGCGTGCTGGCCAGCCAGCTCGCGCTCGTGCTCGTCTTCGGCCAGGAAACATTCCTGTACGTCTTGCAGTCAGTTCCGTTGCTGGTGGCGGTGGCCGCCTTCGGCTGCCTGACGCGGTTCCGCCGCGCGGTGCTGGTCGGCGCGGTTCTCCTCGCGGCGCTGACGGCCGTGGAGAACGGGCGACGCTTCACCGAGGCCGCCGCGCGCTTGAGCCATCGCTACGAGAGCGCGCGCGCCTACGCCCAGGCATTGAACGTCCTCACCACTCAGGCGGAGTTGATTGTGGTCGGTCTGCCGCCAGCGGCCGCCTATGGATGGACTGCGCCCGCAGAAGTAGGCGGCCCCCGCCCGCTCACTCTCCTGCCGCAGTTCGACTCGCTGCCGACGGCACGAAGGGGATGGCATTTTCACTACGAGCGCTGGTCGGACGACGCGCTCGACGAGATGCGTCGAGCGGGCGCTCGCTATTTCGCGTCGCAGTATGCCTACGGGATACGGGACCATGAGACGGTCCAACGGTACCTCGACACGCACGGCGCGCTGCTCGAGCGCACCCCGGACTGGGTCATTTATGCGCTGCGATCGCCGACTAATGTCGCTCGATGACGCGACTTCGGAGCCGACGCGATGAAGTCCGGTCATGCCGCCAGCTTCACGGGCGCGTGGTTTTCATAGTGCTAGGATCGCAATCGCTATGGATGAGCCGGCGCAGACTTCCATGCATCGGGCCGCTCATACAACGCTCGCAGGACCGTTTGTGTGGTTGACCGCAATCCTTGCGGTCTACACCGTGCACGTGGTGTACCTCAATTGCGTCGTCGAAGACGCTTACATCACCTATCGGTTTGCGAAGCATCTGGCGTCTGGCCTGGGACTGGTCTGGAATCCCCACGAAGCGCCGGTCGAGGGATACACGAACTTCCTGTGGCTGCTGGTGAGCGCTGGCGCAATCAAGGTCGGACTCGACGCGCCCCGGTTCACGCAGGTTGCCGGGACACTCTGCGGAGGCGCGACGATCCTGCTGACTTATGCGGCTGGCCGGCTGGCCGGTTGGCCGCGTGCACTGGCGATTGTTCCTGCGCTGATGCTCGCGGTGTCCGGCCCGTTCGCCACCTGGTCAGGCAGCGGGATGGAGACGGTGCCATTCACCAGCTTTGTCCTCGTCGCTGTGTTCGCGTTTGGAAAGTACTGGCAAAAAGAACAACCGAAGTGGCTGGTGATCCTGCGCTGATGGCCGCGACGCTCACCAGACCCGAAGGATTGATGGTTACGGCCGTGCTGATGGTACTCAGTCTGGTTCTGTCGCTTGGCGAATACCGGCAGCGGCTGAGCTATCTTGTCGTTGCGGCAGCTTGCTGGGGAATCCTGCTCGCGTTGTTTTTCGCATGGCGCTATTCCTATTTCGGGTACCTGCTTCCGAACACGTTCTACGCGAAGACGGGCGGTGGCCTCGAGCAGATCAAGCGCGGCGCGCTCACCTCCGCCCTGTTTGCGGCACAGTTCGTAGGACCACTCGTGCCGTGGGCGCTGGTTGCCTTTTGGGAAACGGGTATGCCCCGCTTTCCGCTGCGAGTCGCCGATGTCGTCGCAGGCATGCGGCGCCATGCGCTAGTGGTCGCCTGTCTGGCCGTAACCACCGTCTATGCGACGTACATCGTGGTCATCGGCAATGACTACATGGCGATGCACAGGTTCTTCGTACCGGTCCTGCCCCTCATTTACCTCGCCGGCACGGTTCCTCTCGCGCTGCTGTTGCCGAGTGTCAACCAACGCTCACGTCTGATGGCCGTTGCCGCTCTAGTGGCGGTGGCAGCATCGCTGACGCTGTTTCATTCCACACCGCTCGAGAAGTACTTCGTCGCCAAGCTGGAGCACCAGCACGGCAACTTTCAGGGAGTCCAGATCGCGCGGTGGTGGGCCGTGCGCATGGCTCTGCTTGCCGAGTTCTTCGACGGATACATCCAGTCACCTGAAGAGAGCCTGGGCACGAATGCCATCGGCATCATTGGTTATGTCGGCGATTTCAAGACCTACGACGCGAATGGCCTCGTGGACGTTGATATCGCTCACGCGAGCATTTCGCCCAGCCAGCTCGCCCGGCAGGCGGGCCATCAGAGGGAAGACTTTGTCCGCGTCCTGACCAAGAAGCCCACCTACGTCATGTTTGGGAAGGAGCTCACGCCAACGTCAGGCGACATTGAACGGTTCGTCCCTCCGGATGTTTGGCCGCTCGTGCAACAGGACTATGTCGTGCGCTCCGTGTGGCTGACGGACAGAGTCAACGGCGAAGCAGGCTACTTCTCCTTCTTCGAACGCCGCGATCACAATCGGTCGACCGCGGCTACTTTCCCACGAGAGAAAGCGTCACGATGACTCGACCGGCGGCGACCGTAATCTGCTGCTGGCCGTCTGCCAAATAGGTAATCGGCGCGGCGTGAATCATGTCGCCGGCGTTGAGGCGCCACAGTTCGTTGCCATTCGCGACGTCCAACGCGAGAAACGTGGCGCCGTCGCTGCCGAACACCAACCCGCCCGCTGTAGCTGCCAACCCGCCGAGCGGCTGAGTGTCACTGATGGGGCGCATCCAGCGTCGTTCTCCCGTCGATCCCACCAGCGCCTGAATCGAGCACTGTGCGGGGCCGGCCGGACGTCCCGACGATGCGGTATAGGAACCGTCGGGACCGGCGAGCACCTCGCTGTTCGTGAAGACGCTGCCCCCCTCCCTGGCCGCGACAAAAAACGAATCGGATTCCGGGTCGTACGCCGGCGACCACCAGTTCGTGGCGCCCAACCACGATGGATACACGACGACTCCACCGCGAGTTGGTCGCGCGGATGGAAGCTGGATCGGCCGGCCACGCTCATCCAGCCGTTCCGCCCACGTCTGTTTGGCAAAGGGGCTTCCGTGGAGAAACTCCCCGGTCACGCGGTCGAGCACATAGTAGAAGCCGTTTCGATTGGCCCAATACATCAGCTTTCGCGGCTGACCGCGAAACGGGCGATCCACCAGGACGGGGATCTGCGCCGCGTCCCAGTCGTGCTCGTCGTGGGGCGTGAACTGGAAGTGCCAGCGAAGTCGGCCGGTTTTTCCTTCCAGCGCGATGACGCTGTTGGAGTACAGATTGTCACCCGGCCTGACATCGCCCAGATAGTCTGGTCCCGGGTTGCCGACGCCCCAGTACACGAGATCCAACTCCGGATCGTAGGAACCAGTGAGCCAGGTGGGGGCCGCCCCTCTTTCCCAGGCCGTGCCGCCGCCCCACGTCTCGTGGCCAGGCTCGCCCGGGCCGGGCACGGTATTGAAGCGCCAAACCCGCTTTCCGTCGGTCGGCGAGTACCCGTCGAGAAAGCCTCGGATTCCGAGCTCGCCCCCTCCCACTCCGACGACGATGACGTCTCGCAGCGCGAGCGGCGCGCCGGTCATCGTGTATCCCTCGCGATAATCGGCCACTTGCGTCCTCCACTTCTGCTTGCCCGTGTTGGCGTCGAGCGCCACGAGCTGCGCATCGATGCGGGCGACAAACAGCGTGGTACCCAGGATCGCGAGTCCGCGGCTCACGGGAGTGACGGAGATCTTCAGATCCCGGGGCGTCGGAGGACCGCGGTACTCCCACAGAAGTGCTCCGGTTCGAGTGTCAAGCGCCCAGACATCGCCGGGCGGCATGCTCACGAACATGACGTGCCCGACGACGAGGGGGCTGTTCTCGACCAGTGAGGAATCCGTCGGCAGCTGGAACAGCCATTTCACGGCCAATTGGGCAACGTTCTCGCGCCGGATCTGCGCGAGACGAGAATAGCGTTGCCCGTCGTACGCCCCCGAGTAGGTCAACCAGTTGCTGGAGTCGCGATTCCCGGACGCCAACTGCTCAAAGGTGACCGGAGCCAACGCTGCTCGCGCGGTCGCCGCACCAGAAGCACCGCCGGACGCTTCGGCCCGGAGGTGGTTCATAAACGCGACCAATTGCCAGACGGCGTCTGCAGAGAGATCGCGCTCCTGCATGGCCGTGCCCGGTATGCCATGACGGATCGTCCGGAACATCGCCCAGTCCGACCCTCCGTGAAGAAATCGGCCGCCGGTGAGATCGGGTGCGCTCTCCCCTTTTCCGTCCTCTCCGTGGCACAGGGCGCACTGTTGCTTGAACAATTCAAGGCCGGCTTGGATGTCCTCGGGTGAGCTGCGTGGGTTTATCAGCGACGCGTACGGGTTCCGTGACACGACGACAGGTTTCAGATTGACGCCGCTTCCAGGAGGCAGCAATGAGAAGATCTCGCTCCACGAAAGGTCAGGCATCTGTCCGGCGACTTTCAGCGCGACCAGACGCGTGCGCCATCGCACCGAATCAACCGACTGTGTGAGTGCGATGGCGCAGACGATCGCGATCGCGGCCGCGGCGGCCGTTCTTCGACTCCACCTGACAGGCATCTTCAGGGTGTCCCAGACGCTGTTGAAAACCTTGATGTGGAACTTGTCACTGGGCCGCAGGCGTCGGAGGATGTCGCCCGCAGCACGCGCTGCATCGAAAGAACGAACTGGTCCCAGTCGCGTGTTTCGGCGTCGAGCCGGCGCCTTCCGGCCGGGGTCAACCGGTAGACACGGGCCCGGCGGTTGTTGTCGCTCGCCGTCATCTCGGATTTCAGGTCGCCGCGCAGCTCGAGCCGGTGCAGCGCGGGATAGAGCGATCCCTGGCTCGTGCTCAACCCGTCGCGCGAGATCTGGCGGATACGCTGGGCGATGTTCCAGCCGTGATCGGGCCCGAGGGCCAGGATCTTCAGGGTGAGCAGGTCGAGCGTGCCCTGCAGCAGATCGGTTCTGGGCATCATGGCCCTCTCGGCATCCGAGAGGAGCGTCGAGTCTAGCTCCGCTCCTCTCGGAGGTCAAGAGGGCAGGGCGCGAGGCCGCTCTTCAAATAGATCGATAGATCGATCGACCAATAGAATCGATTCCCAATCGATGTCTATAATCCAGACATCGATGGCTCGTCACGCCACGCTGGGCGAATTCGAACACCTGGTGCTCCTCGCCGTTCTGAGGCATGCCGACGGCGTCATGGGCTCCCACATCGGCCGGGAGCTCGAGGCGCGCGCCAAACGCCGGGTCTCGCGCGGCGCGCTCTACGCGACGCTCGACCGGCTCCAGCAGAAGGGCTTTCTGACCTGGGTCATTGAGCCGACCGGGCCGGATCGGGGCGGGCATCCCCGGCGGGTCTTCACGATCACGCGGGCCGGCCGCGCCGCCGTCCGTCAGTACGGACGCGCCGTGCGGTCGCTGTCGGCGGGCATCGAGGATTTGTTGTGACGGCGCCGAATCCGCCGCGGTTGTTCCGGCGCATGCTCTCGGCGCGGCTCGGCGTCGGCCGCGTCGCGCGCAGCGTCATCGGTGACCTGGACGAGGAGTATACGGATCGCGCCCGCGCCAATCCAGCCGCGGCGCGCCGCTGGTACCGGCGGGAGGCGGTCGCCGTCGCATTGCGCGCGCGATCGATCGTCCCGCCGCAACGGGGAGATTCCATGATGCGACAGCTCCTGGCCGACGTCCGGATGGCCGTACGGACCCTGCTCAAGCAGCCGCGGTTCGCGATCGTGGCCTCGCTCACCGTGGCGCTCGGCGTCGGCGCCGTCACCGTCATCTTCAGCGTCGTCAATGCCGTCTTGATCCAGCCGCTTCGGTACCCGAATGCGGATCGGCTGGTCAATATCTGGAGCACGGCGCCGGGGCTGGGCTACGACCAGTTTCCGCTCTCACCGGATCTGTTTCTGTTCTTTCGGAAGCACCAAACCGGGTTCGAGGACATGGCGCTGCGCCAGCGCGGGCGTGTGAACCTCACGGCCGGCCAGGCGCCGCACGTCGTCGAGTCGGCGCTCGTGACCGCCCCCTATTTTTCGACGCTCGGCGCGACATTCGCCCGCGGCCGGCCGTTCACGGCCGACGAGGACACGCCCAAGGCCGCGCGCGTCGCGGTGATCAGCGACCGGCTCTGGCGAGGGACGTTCGGCGCCGATCAGGGCGTGCTCGCGCGGGCCGTGCGGGTGGACGGCGAGCCGACGCAGATCGTCGGCGTGGCACCGGACTGGCTGGATCGCACCGGCACGCCGGACATGTGGCTGCCCGCCCGATTCAATCCGGACAGCCCGCCGACCGGGAACTTCGGCTGGAACGGGATCGGCCGGTTGAAGCCCGGCGTCCGGCCCGAGGATGCCGCGAAGCAGCTCGAGCCGCTCGTGCGCCGCGCGATGGAGACGTATCTGACGAGCCCGAACTATCGCGCGTTCCTGACCAACGGCCAGTATCGTCCGCTCGTCAACGCGATGAAGGCGGACATCGTGGGCGACGTCCGCGAGCCGCTCTGGATTCTGCTCGGTACGGTCGGCATGGTCCTGCTGATTGCGTGCGCGAACGTCGCGAACCTCTGTCTCGTCCGCGCGGACGGCCGCCAGCGGGAAATGGCGGTGCGGCTCGCGCTTGGCGGAAACCGGTCCGGGATCGTCCGCGCGCTGCTGACCGAGGCACTCGTCCTCTCAGTGGTCGGATCGATCGTCGGCGTGTTCGTCGCGGCGGTCTCGTTGCCACTGCTCATTCGGCTGGCGCCCGCCAGCATTCCCCGTCTCGAAGAGGTGAGCGTGGACGGTCTGGTCCTGGCGGTGGCCGCGGCGCTCTCCGTCGTGTCAGCCGTGGTCTTCGGGCTGGTGCCCGCCCTGCGATACACGCGCCCCCTCATGCTGAGCGCGCTGCGACACGGCGGCCGCAGCGCGACCGACCATCCCGCGCGGAATCGCGGCCGGAACGTCCTCGTGGCGGCGCAGACCGCCATGGCGATGGTCCTGCTGGTCGGGTCCGGCCTGCTCGCGCGCAGCTTCACGCGAATGATGCACGCCGAGCTCGGCTTCGATCCGCGGAATCTGCTGACCGCGCAGGTCGCCCTTCCGCCGACGTCGTATCGCGAGGGCGCCGACGTCGCGCGGTTCGCCCAGCGACTGGTCGAACAGCTGGCCGCCCTTCCCTCGGTGGAGGCGGCCGGCGCGACGTCGGACCTGCCGATCGCGGAGGGCCCATCGGGCACGGCGTTCGAAATCGACGGCCGTCCGATGGAGCCCGGCAAGCTCCCGCCGATCGTGAGTTATCAGATCATCACACCAGGGTTTTTTGCCGCGATGCGGACGCCGATCGCGCGCGGGCGGGACTTCGCCTGGAGCGATTTGCGGGCCGGCGTGAATTCCATCGTCGTCAATCAGCAGATGGTCGATGAATTCTGGAAAGGTCAGGATCCGATCGGCAAGCGGATCCGGCGCTCCGGCAGCGACGCGAACGAAGTCAGACCGTGGTTCACGGTCGTGGGAGTGGTGACCAACGTCAGGCAGGCAGGTCCGCGCGAGCCGGTGGAAGAGATGATCTACTTCACGCCGAACGCGCCGGGCGACGACCAACGGGCCCTGAGCTACGTGATCCGCGGCCCGAACGCCGGTGTCCAGGCGGACGGCATCCGGAGTGCGGTGCGGGAGCTCGACGCCGATCTTCCAATTGCCTCGATCCGGACGATGGACGAGGTCGTGCAGGAATCGGTGGTGCAGTTCTCGTTCACCATGCTCACGCTTGGCATCGCCGCCTCGGTCGCGCTGGTGCTCGGCGCCATCGGCCTCTACAGCGTCCTCTCATATGCGGTCAGCCTTCGCACGCGGGAGATTGGCGTGCGCCTGGCGCTTGGCGCCGCGCCCTCCCGCGTCCTGCGATCGGTCGTCGGCCGCGGCGTCGCCATCAGTCTGGCCGGACTCGTCGTGGGCGCGCTCGGCGCCGTCGGCCTCACGCGGCTCCTCGGGAGCCTGCTCTTCGAAACCGCGCCGCTCGATCCGCTGACGTTCGCGGCCATGGCCGCGGTGCTTCTCGTTGTCGCGTTCCTCGCGTCCTTCCTGCCTGCTCGTCGTGCCGCATCGATCAGCCCGATGGAAAGCATGAAGAATTGATCGATTGAGCGATCGATCTATCGATCGATTGAAGAACTTACTTGTCGAGGGACAGACAGGGGCTCGCCAGACACGTATGCACTTGCAAGCGGTCTTCAATAGATCGATAGATCGATCGCTCAATGCAGAGTCCTTCAACAGCCCTAATAGTCGGTGCCGGCATTGGTGGTCTTGCGGCGGGTTTGGCGCTGCGACACGCCGGCTGGCGCGTTCGGCTGTTCGAGCGATCCCCGGTCCCGCGCTCGATCGGATTCGGTCTCGGGCTGGCGCCGAACGCGATGGCGGCGCTGCGCGAGCTGGGCGTCGCCGACGCGGTTCTGACTCACGGGTTCCTGCCCGTCAAGGCCGAGGTGCGGCGGCCGGACGGCACCGTGCTGAGACGACTCGACGTGACCAGGCTCGAAGGGTCGCTCGCGAACAGCACGGTCATCGTGCTTCGTCCGGCGCTGCACGACGTGTTGATCGACGCCCTCGGCCGCGATCACATCTCATTCGGCAGCGACGTGACTGGCTTCACGCTCGCGGACGGACGCGTGACCCTGAGACTGACGGACGGTCGCGCGGTGGACGGCGACCTTCTGGTTGGCGCCGACGGTGCGGGCACGATCGTCCGGCGCGTCCTCTTTCCCGATGAGCCGCCGCCGCGCCGCAGCGGTCACTGGGCGATTCGCGGCGTTGCGTACGACGCCGGAGAGGCGCTCGGTGAATTGAGCGCGGCCGCGTATTTGGGCGACGGGATCGAAAGCATGCAGGTCCGCGCCAGCCGCAGCGCCATCTATTGGTATGTCTCGCTTCTCGCGGGGGATATCCCAACCGACACGCGCGACCCCAGGACCGTGGTCGAGCGGCTCACCACAAACTTCGTCGCGAGCTATCAGGCGATTCCGCGCGCGACAAAGGACGAGGACATGCGGCTGGATGAGCTGTTCGACCGCGATCCCATCAATCCGTGGGGCAGAGGACCGGTGACGCTTCTCGGGGATGCGGCGCACCCGATGCTGCCCCACACCGGCCAGGGTGCCGCCCAGGCGCTCGAAGACGCCGTCGCGCTAGGCCGGGTCTTGTCCAGGCCCTCGTCGATCGAAGATGCCCTCCGCAAGTACGAGCAGGTCCGGTCGCGGCGCACAGGCGCCATCGTGAGACAAGGCCGTCGCATCGCCAGCGTGACGACGACGAGAAATGGCGCGGTGCGCCGGCTGCGCGACGCTGTCGTTCAGTTCATCCCCGAGTTCGTGCTCATCGGGGCGTTCGTTCTCATCGGCCGCCACGACCCGCATCGAAAACTGAGAGCGGCCGGTTTACTCCGCGACGATCACTGACGTATTCGATACCGCGCCCGACGGAAGCTTCACTTCGACCGAATATTCACCCGAAATTTCCAGAGTCGCGGTCATTCGAAACGACGTCGCGGTGATGTCTCCGAGCTGGTTGCCGCTGATGGTCGTCACATTTCCCGTGGGGTCGGTCAGGAGCACCACGAGACCCGCCTCGAAGCGCGTGCCGCGGACGGTGAAGCTCTGCGGGGTGTTGCTCTTCGTGACCTTGGCCGGCGTCACCGACTCGATGGTCGGCTTCGTCGCTGGCGCCGGAGCCGAATCCTGAAGCGCCAGGACGAACGGGCGTGAAGTGCCGCCGTCCGTGTTGGTGACGACGAGCGAATATTCGCCGGCGGTGTCAAGCAACGTGTCCACCTCGAACGTCGTCGTCCGTCGATTCAGGATGTCGCCTCCGGCAAAGCGGTGAGTCTGCCCGCCGGGGTTCGTCATGATCAACGTCAGGCCTTCGAGGAAATCCGTTCCGGAGACCGTCAACCGCTGAAGTTTGGAGCTTCGGCCGGGCGACGCCGGGGAGACGCTCCTGATTTCCGGCGTGCTGACTGCCGGAAGGGCACCCGACGTCGATGGAACCGTCCAGGCGCTCGGCGCCCCCATCAGCATGATGAGAAAAGCGGTTGTGAGCCACGTGCGTGGATTCGTCATGGTGCCCTCCTGGACACCCTGATTGACTGCAAGATCCGCCCCATTTCGAGCGCTCACTGTCGCCACCCCACCGGCAGATGTCTGTAGTTCCCTGCCACTTGTGAGGTCCGGCGGGGTTTCACGAGCCCAGGGGGCCGGCCGTGATCCCCATGGCCGGCGTCAGAATCACCGCGAGGTACCGTCATGACCATGGAAGGTGTCGGAAGGATGAGCGGGCTGCCCGCGCGTCTCGCGATCGCGCTGGCGTTGCCGATCGCATTCGTGATGTCGGGCCTGATTCACGCGCAGGCGCCGGCGCCTGTCGCGCCGCGGCAGACGACCGCCGCGGGCGACCGCCTGCCGGTGCGGCGCGTAGTTCTCTACAAGAGCGGGGTGGGCTACTTCGAGCACCTCGGCAAGGTTCGTGGCAACCAGCAAGTGACGATCGACTTCACCAGCGGCCAGCTCGACGACGTGCTGAAGTCGCTGACGACGCTCGACCTGGACGGCGGCCGCGTGGCCGGCGTGAGCTACAACTCGGACGCGTCGCTCGACCGGCGGCTCAGCGCGCTGCGCCTGCCGCTCGGCGAGCAGACGACGCGTGCGCAGTTCCTGTCGGCCTTGCGCGGCGCCCGGCTCGAAGTCCGCACGCCGACCGCGCGCTTCGTCGGCCGCCTGCTCAGCGTCGAACGCTTCGAGCGGCGCTCCAACGGCGATGTGACGACCGTCGATGCGGTCGCCCTCGTGAGCGACGCCGGCGACATCCAGACGATCCCGCTCGATCCGGGCGTGAGCGTTCGCATCGCCGAAACCGATCTGAACCAGGAAGTCTCGCGCTACCTCACGGCGGTCGCCTCCGTGCGCGATCAGGATCTTCGTCGACTCACGATCGCGACGACCGGCACGGGTGAGCGCGATCTGTTCGTCAGCTACGTGAGCGAAGTTCCGGTCTGGAAAGCGACGTACCGGCTCGTGTTGCCGTCCTCCACGGAAACGCGGAAGCCGCTGCTGCAGGGGTGGGCGATCGTCGACAACACGGTCGGCGAGGACTGGGAGAACGTCGAGCTCTCGCTGGTCGCGGGCGCGCCGCAGTCCTTCATTCAGCAGATTTCGCGGCCGTACTACATGCAGCGTCCGGTCGTGCCGCTGCCGCAACGCGCCCTGATGTCGCCGCAGACGCATCAGTCGGCGCTTGCCACGTCGGGCGCGGGTGCGCTCGCCGGGGCCGTCACGGATCCCCGAGGCGGCGCGATGCCCGGAGTCACGGTGCAGCTCGCACGCGGCGGTGTGCGTGTCGCTGACACGCTGACAGACTCCCCGTCGGGTCGATACCGACTGTCCGGCATCGCGCCCGGCCTGTACGACATCACCTTCGCGTTGAGCGGATTCCGGCCAGTTGTGCGGTCGGGCGTGAGCGTCTCGGGCGGGATGGAAACCGTGCTGAACGCGACCATGGAGGTCGGGGGTGTGTCGGAGACCGTTTCGGTGACGGCTGCGTCGCCAACAGTGCCGCCTCCGAGTGCTCCGGCATTTCGAGGCGGGGCGGGCGGCCGCGGCCAGGGATTCGCAGATGCCAACCGCATCGATCAGGCCCGCGCCGAGCAGCAAGCCGACGCAACCGCCGCGCAGCTCGGCGATCTGTTCGCGTACAACCTGAAAGAGCGTGTCACGATTCGCAAGAACCAGTCGGCTCTGGTTCCCATCCTGGCCACGGACGTCGAAGCCGACAAAGTGTCGCTCTGGAATCCGACCTCGGGATCGCGCGCGCTGAGGGCCGTATGGCTGACCAACGCGACGGGACTCACGCTCGACGGCGGCAGCTTCTCGGTGATCGAAGGTCAGGCCTTCTCGGGCGAAGGCCTGATGGAGCCCCTCAAGGCGGGAGAGCGGCGTCTGCTTTCTTACGCGCTCGACCTTGGCCTCATCGTCGACGCCAAAGGCGAGAACGTGCCGACACGGATCACGAAGGTGCGGATCGCGAACGGTCTGGTGATTCAGGAAACGGAGGAGCGTCAGGCCCGCACTTATACGGTGCGGAACGAAGACACCGAGCCACGCGTGCTCGTCCTCGAGCATCCCGCACGGGCCGGGTGGAGCCTGGCCAACGATCTGAAGGCGACGGAGTCGACGCCGGCGTGGCATCGCTTCCGCGTGCCGATTCCGGCGAAGACCACCGCGACCTTCACAGTGCAGGAAGTCCGTCCGATACAAACGCAGTATCAAATCAGCTCGATCACCGATGATCAGATCGCCCTTCTCGTGCGGGAGCAGGCCATCACGCCCGCGATCGAGGCCGCGCTGAAAGAAGTCCTCAAGCGCAAAGCCGAAATTGCGCGGCTCGCCGCGGAAATGGGGACGCGCCAGGCAGAGATCGATCAGATCGCGCGCGATCAGGATCGAGTGCGCGAGAACATGAGGACGCTGAAGGGCAGCAGCGAGGAGCGGCAACTGCTCCAGCGCTACGTGAAGCAACTGGATGATCAGGAAAACCGACTTGCTGTGTTGCGCAAGGAGCTGCAGGACCTGACGGCGCAGCGCCAGAAAGCGCAGGACGATCTCAACCGGTATATCGAGGGTCTGGGAGCAGATCAGATGTAGGGTGGGGCTTTCCGCCTTCGCGCGGAGCGCTCCGGCGAGACCTCGCCGAAGCTCGAAGAGCGTAGGCGGGCAGCCCCGCCGGCCTACATCCCGATTCTCGCCATCAACGGATGATGGTCTGACCCGAACCTATCGATCCTCGACGTCGTCGCCTGCCACTCGTCCGGCAGACGGAAGAAGAGATGATCGAGCCGAAGCAGTCCCGCAAACGTCGGACGGCGGTCGTCCGGAATCTCTGAGCCGAACGTCGTGGCGAGCTCGTTGAACACGGGATCGTCGAAGCCGTACCACGTGTTGAAGTCGCCGCCGACGACCGTGGGGACGTTCGGGGCGAGAGCGAGCAGGAGTCCGCGCACCTGCCGGAGGCGTGTCGCGCTCGAGAACAGCCAGAGCCGCTTGGCCGGCGCGCGATTGTCCAGGTGCACGTTCGTGACTCGAAGGGTGAACGGGATGCCGTCCGGTCCGCTGGCCCGGACGCTGGCCTCGATCGCCACGCGGCGCTGCCGTTCGAACGGCAGTTCGAGCGCTCTCACGTCCGACAGCGGCTCCGTGGAGAGAATGGCGTTGCCGCGATCCTCATCGGTGTCACCAGGATCGCCGTTTCGCATCGACGGGACATAGGCGAGCGCAAGCCCCAGCGTCTCTGCAATCGAGACGATGTCGATCCGTTCGCGATTGATCACGCGGGGGCGGATCGCGCCCGCTGACCGGACGCCCGGCAGCACGCCGCGCGGGACCTCGGGTCCGTCACGAAACGCTTCCTGCAACAGCAGCACGAATCGGCTCACCGGCTGTCCGGTCAGCGCGCCACTTCGGAGCGACTCGACGAGTCCGACGACATCGCCGCCACCGACATTCACGTTCCAGCTGATGACGACGAGAGCCGTTCTCACGTCCACATGGTGCAAAACCGACGAAGATCGCGAGACATTCGGCCGAATTCCAACCGGTTGCTCGCCAGAGGAACGTGAGAACGGCTCGAGCTCGGACGATTCAGTCTCCGGCTGCGTCGACCGAGGATTCCTCACCACAACGCCCGGGCCCACACCGCGGCACCAGTCGTCGAGTGCCGCCCGCTCGTCCGGGGAATCCGGGCGGATCCACCGAATCTGCTGCGTGGACGCCGCGCCATCCGGCGCGACCGTAGTGCGGCACCCAGCGACGGCCGGCAGCTCGGCAACGATCCCGCCCGGCGTGGCACAGCCCGCGCCGATGAGCGCGACGGCGAGTGCCAACCCAACGAGTGTGCGACGGCCGAGCTGAGGTCGCTCGCGAGCCATCACGAACGTGGTTTCAGGAGCTGATCGAACTATCCATTATTATTGCACGCGGACGCGGTAACGATCTCCTTGCGCGCGGCCCGATTTCAGCGCGAACAGGAGCAGATCGTCGGTCGCGGGCCGGCCCGCCTGGAATTGCCGCACGTCTCGCAGGCAGCGCTCGACGACAGCGTCGAGCGGATCGGCCGACGCGGACGCCAGCGCGCGCGCGAGCCTGGGCGTGCTGTAGTCCTCGCCGCCGCCATTTTCGGCATCGATCGCCCCATCCGTGTAGAAGAGCAGCGTGTCGTCCGGCGAGACGACGAGCCGCGTGGGCGCGTAGTGCGAGACCGGAAACAACCCGAGGGGTAAACCTGCTTCGATCCGGACTGGCTCGGCCGCGGCGCCGCGGGTGAGGAGCGGCGGCCAATGGCCCGCGCTGTAGAGATCGATCGTCCCGTCGGGGAGAAGCGTCGCCGCGGCCAGCGTCGCGTATGACGCGCGTGGCGCGCTGTCGTTGAAGAGCGCGTTCACACGCGACAGGAGCTCGCCGGTCGGCAGCGCGAGCGATGAGAGGCTGCGGAACGTCGCCACCAGGCTGCTCATCAGGAGCGAGGCCGCGACGCCCTTCCCGGACACGTCGCCGACCAGGACGACGGTCTCGTTCCGTTCGGGTACCGGGATGACGTCGCAGAAGTCGCCCCCCACTTCGCTCGCCGCCTCGTACCGGTAGCGAAACTGCCAGCCGTCGATCGTGAGGCCGTGGCGGGGGAGCAGGCCGAGCTGCAGATCGTGCGCGAGCGCCAGGTCGCGATGGATGCGAGTCTCCTCGTCCACCGTCGGGTGTTCCTCGCAGCATGTGGCCAGGGGATCGTGCTCGAGATGACGCGTGCCGATGTATTCGTGACACACCTCGCAGACGCCAAACGTGCCCTGGTCGAGTCGGGCGAGCGCCGCGTCCACGTCGGCCAGGAGATGACGCAGCTCGGTTCGTCGCGTGTCACGAGCCGCGCGCGCGAGCAGCTGACGACGCTCGATCAGCTCGGTGCGGAAGTGAGCATCATTTGCGGTGATCATGGCGTTCCTTTCTTCAGAATGGCGATCTGACCCGCGTGATAGAGGACGTGCTGGAGGACGCCGTGGAGCGTGATGTAGGCGGACCACGTGTCGTCCACGCCCGGCAGTTCCTCATCCAGCCGCCCATCGTCTTGCGCGCCAATCGCGGCATGCAGGTCCCTGGCGGCGCGGCGCAGGCGATTGACGTCGGTTTTCCAGGCCTGGCTCGCCGATCCCTTGCTCGCACGCTTCGCGTTGACCGGCGGCCAGTTCATGGATTGCGTGATGCGCCGCGGTGCCGTGCCCTCCAGCCGGAGACGAGCGATCTCGAGCCAGGCGGCGGTGTGGGCCACGAGCTCCCAGATCGAATGCGCATCGGGAATCGGTCTGGCGGTGGCGTCCCTGGCGGTCACGCCGCGGAGCAGCTCCAGGATCGATTGGCCATGCCACGCGGGCCCGTTGACGGCGCGGTCGAGCTGATCGGCTATCCGTCGCATTTCGCCAGCCATCTCGGTCCTCCCTGAGTCGATAACCGTTGAACAGCTATTAACTGGTTAGATCATGGATCCAGGTGCGTAACCAGTCAAGAGCTAAATATCGGTTATACTGACCAGGAAGCCGCGCATTTCAGGCCCAAAAATCGCATGTCATCGACCAGCCCGGCGTATCAGTTCGACTTCTCGGGGGGCGACCTCAGTCTGGACTTCGTCAACACGGTGGGGGACCGTCCGCGGCGGGAGGAAGAGCACCTGTCGACTTGGCGGGCTCTGGTGAACTGGGCCGAGCAGGCGGACGTCGTGTCGAAGCGTGCGGCCGCGGCGCTTCGAACGGACGATCAGGCGCGCGGTGAGGCGATGACGCGCGCGTTCTCCCGCGCTATCGCGCTGCGCGAGTGCCTCTATCGCATCTTCCATTCACAGACTCACCGCCATGCGCCCGCGCGGCAGGATCTGGCGGCATTGAACGACGCGCTCGCCGGCGTATTGGGTCACGCCCGCGTCGAATCGCGCGGTTCTGACTTCGTCTGGACCTGGGACGGGGACGAGCCGTCAATTGACCGCGTGCTGTGGCCGGTCGTGCGGGCCGCGGCCGAGTTGCTGGTGTCTCCCGCGCGCACGCGCGTTCGCGAATGCGCCTCCGGCACCTGCAGCTGGCTGTTCATCGACAAGAGTCCGACTCAGCGCCGGCGATGGTGCAGCATGAAGACCTGCGGAAACCGCGACAAAGTCCGGCGGTTCTACGAAAGGAAGCGCGAGCACGCGGACTGACCGCGACGGCTGAGCGGCGGCGCGCGAATCTACTTCCCGTGCCGTTTGGCGGACGTGAGGTCCTTCTTCGCCTCCGTCCAGTCCTCGTGACTCGCACCGTTCGAGCCGCCTCGTTCGAGGTACCGGAAGTATGCTCGCACCCGGACGTCTTCATCGCTCGGGTCGCTCTCGACGGCGACCGGGGCACTCGTGCCGACGTCCTCTGAGACCGGCGTGGAGGCGTCGGACGCCTTTCCTTTTGCTCGTTTGATCAGCACTCTGCGCGCCGCGTCCGGCGCCTTTCGACTCCCTGACTTGCTACTCCCTGACTTAGGCACGAATCGTGTCTCCTTGTTCTGAAAGAACGCGGATCCCAATGTACCAGCAAAGACCTCGGGTGTCTTTTTACGAAAATGTAAAAGACTCCTCGAGGTCTTTTTTCGACTTAGCATAGCCAACCGGCTGCTTATGACACTCGTTCCGGGGTCGTCGCTTGGCCCGTATCAGATCGAGGTGCTCGCCGGGGCGGGGGCCATGGGCGAGGTGTATCGCGCGCGAGACACCCGCCTGAACCGCACGGTCGCCATCAAGATTCTGCCCGCCCACGTTGCCGCCGTGCCCGGCCTCCTTCAGCGCTTCGAGCGCGAGGCGCGCGCCATCGCGGCCGTCGAGCACACCAACATCTGTCCGCTCTATGACGTCGGCGCCGACAATGGCGTCAACTTCCTCGTGATGCAGTTCGTCGAGGGGGAGACGCTGGCCGATCGGATCTCGCGCGGACCGATTCCGGTGCGCGAAGCGATCGCGCTGGCTCAGCAGATCGCCGCGGGTCTCGATGCCGCGCACGCGCACGGGGTCGTTCACCGCGATCTGAAGCCGTCGAACATCAGGCTCACGACGGATCGACAGGTGCGGCTCGTCGACTTCGGACTGGCCAAGGCGATGTCGCCGCTCGTATCGAGTGACCCCGATGCCTCGCCGACCGTCACGGCATCGCCGAGCGAGGCCGGCGTCATCCTGGGTACCGCTGCCTACATGAGTCCCGAACAGGCGCGCGGGCAGACCGTGGACAGGCGCACGGACATCTGGGCCTTCGGTGGCGTGCTGTTCGAAATGTTGACCGGCCGCAGGCCGTTCGCCGGCGGCACGCTGGCCGATGTCTTCGCGGCCGTCGTCAACCGCGATCCTGATTGGAATGCGCTCCCGCCTGAGACGCCGCGCCGGATTCGCGATCTGCTGCGCCGATGCCTGGAGAAGGATCAGCCTCGCCGGCTCCGCGACATCGGCGACGCCAGATTGGACCTGGACGACGCGGTGAGAGAGGCGGCTGAACCATCTGCGCCGTCCGCCGCCGCGCCACGCCGTGGAGCCGCAATCATCCCGTGGGTCGTCGCCGCGCTCGCCCTGACATTTGCCGCGGCTGCCGTCATCTTTCCGTGGAGGACCGCGGGCCCAGAAACGCCGTCCCAGATGCGTTTCAGCGGCGTCACGAACTTCACGGGCGCTGAGGGACAGCCGTCCTTTTCGCCCGACGGCCGGTCGGTGGCGTTCGTCTCGAACCGTGATGGCCAATGGGACCTGTATACCGGCCTCGTCACTGGCGGCAGCCTGATCCGGTTGACCAACGATCCGAACGTCGAGTCGACTCCGCGCTGGTCGCCGGATGGCACCAAGCTGCTCTTCGCGCGGTTGAACGACACTGGACTGCACGACATGTGGGTCACGCCGGCCTTGCCAGGCACCGCCCGTCGCCTGGTCCTCAATGCCCAGACGCCGGCGTGGTCGCCCGATGGCCGAGCCATTGCGTACAGCTCGGAGAGCGCGATCTGGATGTGCGACGCGACGGGAGCGAATCCGCGCGCCGTGACGAAGCGCGAGCCGGCGCCGATAATGCACTATCAGCCCGCGTTTGCGCGCAGCGGCCGGTCAATCGCCTTCGTCCGCCGGCGGCGGGGTCCGAGAAGCGAGTTGGCGCTCGTCGATCCGGAGACGCAGGCGGTGCGTTTCCTGACGAGCGATGACGCGCTCGCCATGTCGCCCGTGTGGTCGCCGGACGACCGGTTCCTGTACTTCTCGTCGAGCCGGGGCGGGACGATCAACGTCTGGCGCATGTCTGTCGCTGACGGACACGCGACGCCGATCACGGCCGGGCAGGGTGACGACATCGAGATCGATCTGTCCGCCGACGGCAACCGGCTGGTGTTCGCCACCTATCGCGCGAACACGAATCTTGCCGAAATCCCGATTGCGCCCGCACCGCCGGGACCGCTCAAGTGGCTGACGAGTGACGCCGCCCGGAGCGAAGCCGCGCCCACGTATGCACCGGATGGAGGGCGCATCGCGTATTTCTCCAATCGAAGCGGCGCCGAGCGCGAGGCCATCTGGGTCATGGATGCCGACGGCGCCAACGCGACGCGATTGGTCGAAGATGGTCGCATCAACATCCATCCTCGATGGTCGCCCGACGGTCAGTCGCTTTTCTTCTTGAGCCGCGCTCCGGGGAGCCTGCAAGGCGATTCCGACATTCGCCTGATTGCACTCGCGGGCGGAGCGCCCCAGCTGCTGCCTCTCAAGCCGTATTTTCCCGAGTGGGGCTGGGGCGACGTCGCCACCGATGGCCGGCTCCTGTATCGCACGTCCGAGCGCGCGGGCGAACTGTACGATCCGCGGGCGAAGCGCCGGGAAGCCGTTCCCGATCTGCCCAGCGACCCGCGATGGTCCCCCGACGCGCGGAGATTCGCCTTTGCCGTACGGGACGACATGGCCGATGTGGCGGCCGGGCTCTGGGTGCACGGGCCGGATGGAGTTCGACGTCAGCTGTTCAAAGGCTGGGTGGTGTGGTTTACCTGGATGCGGACGGGCGATCTGCTCGTTCTGGAAGGCAGGCCGGACTTCAAGGCGGTGTTGTGGCGCATCTCGCCCGATGGTCGCCGGACGGTGGCGTTGGACAAGGTGCCGATCTTCAGACGTCCCGTGGACGGCACGTGGTGGTACGTTCGATTCGACGTTCACCCGGACGGCCGCCGGATCGTGATTGAAGCGCTCGAATCGTACGAAGCCGACATCGGGATGATTGACAACGTGAAAGGGAAATGACCCCCGAGGTCATTTCCCTTCATTGATACCTGAACCACCGCGTCCCGAGCCACCCGACCAGCAGCGCGCCAATCACCATCGTCGCCAGGTGCGGCAGCGCACTGACCGCCGGATCGCCGAAGTTGATGAGCTTGTGCATCGCGTCCATGGCCCAGCCGGTCGGCAGGAAGCGCGCGAGCGTCTGCATCCAGCCTGGGGTGATCTCGATCGGCCACCAGCAGCCGCCGAGCGCCGCGAGGACCATTGTCACCATCACGCCCACGCCAGTTGTCTGCGCCGCGGTGCGCGTGAGGCTGCTGAGCAGGACGGCCGACGACGCGGCAAACGCCGCCCACCCCACGAGGACGAGCCCGACCATCGGGAGCGATCGGCCCCAATCCATCCCGAAGACCACGCGGCCGACGATCATGCCGAAGGCGATTTGGACCAGGCCAAGCGCCATGCGGCCCATCCACTTGCCCGCCACCAGTGAGCCCGCCGAAATCGGCGCCGACGCCAGTCGGCGCAGCAATCCCTGCTCGCGCTCGACGACGAGCGTGATCGCGCCGCTCGTGAGGAGCACCAGCATCGTGAACATCACCATGGTCCCCGGTATGGCCTGCGAGAAACCCGAGGGCGGGTCCAGCCTGCGCCCGGCGGGCTTGACCGTGAGCGTCAGCGCACGCGGCATCGCTCGCAGGTCAGCGAACGCCTGCAGCGTCGGATCGGTCCCGGCGATCTTCACCGCCGCCAGATCTCCGAGCACTTCGTACGCCGCCCGGGCAATGCGGATCTGATCGAAGTTGCCGGTCGGCGACTCGCCGCGCCGCTCGAACGTCAGGACCTGAGGCTGGCCGGCGAGCACGGCGTCCGTGAAGCTTCCAGCGCCCTCCTTGGGGACCGGGATGATCAGGCGTCTGTCTTCTTCGCGGAACGCTTCGTCGGACGAGGGCCGGCGGATCTCGAAGTTCTGGGCCTCGAGGCGCCGGATGAGCTCGTCGACGAGGAAGCCGCCACGATCGGCTCCGCGCACAGCCAGCGGGTCTTTCCGATCACCGGCCGGCCCGTCGAGTCCGCCGGTCACCGTGCCGATGAAATAGAAAAACAGAATCGGCATCACGAAGACCCAGAGCAGGGTCTCCCGCTGCCGCAGCATGTAGGCGACGTCCTTGCGCGCGATGAACCAGGCCTGCCGCAGCATCAGGAAATCAGGAAGCGCCCGCGCAGGCGGCTGACGGATCCGAGAAACGCCGCGAGCGCAAGGCCGCCAATCACCAGCGTGGCGATGAGCAACGCGCCCGGCTCCGGCTGGCCAAACATGAGCGCCCTGGTCTGCGTCACTGCCATGCCGTTCGGAAGGGAGCGGCCGACCGCGGCCATTCCCGGTGGCATGATCTCGAACGGGAAGAACGATCCGCCGACCATCATCATCGGAAACACGACCATCGTCGTCAGCAGGTTGGCGCCGCGCTGGCTGGTGCCGAGCATCTGGAGGAACAGGAAGTAGCAGAGCAGAGCGGTGCCGGCAAACGCCGCCCACGCGATGGTCCCCGGCACGCGCGCGGGCGCGACGTCGAACGCGACGACGCCGATGACGACCGCGACGATGGCGACCAGCAGCATCAACGCTGCCGCGCCCGCGATCTTGGCGGCGAGCAGGACGTGCAGCCGTTGCGGCGTACTCATTGCACGTCGGAGCGTGCCCTTCTCTTTTTCGATCCAGATGTCCGCGCTGATTGACTGGGACACCAACAGCAGGGACATGAAGAGCAGGCCCGGCATGAACATCGGCCCGAACTGGAAATTCGCCGTTGGGCTCGCTTCGGTCCGGGTTTCGACCGTGATCACCGGGGGAACGAGCGTTCCCTGGAGCTGCTGGAGGTTCTGGTTGATCCGCCTGCTGATGCCGGCCACGCGGTCGTCCGTCGGGAAGCCCGGCGTCGAGACCCCACCGGCAACGATGTCGCGAATCGATGCGCCGAAGATGCGTTGCAAATAGAACGCGGCTTCGATCGCCATGCGCAAGCCTTCTTCGATGATTCGCGGCAGAATGCGCTGCGCCGGGTTGGTGACGAGGGTGAGTTCGGTCGGCTGTTCTCTTAGGACACCGTCCTGGAACCCCTTCGGGATCATGAGCAGAGCACTGGCCTTGCCCGCCTGAATCCTTGCGTGACCGTCCAGGGCTGGGACGGTCTCGATTTCCAGGAACTGCCCGAGCTGCCCCTGCCGTCCGGCACCGGTGACCAGACCGCTGAGCAGCGTTCGATCCTCATCGACGACCAGCACGTGCGCTTTCGGCGCCGGACCGCCGTCGTCGATTACGAGGCTCATCAGGCCGCCGAAGACGATCGGCAGGCCGATCCAGACAAGCTGCGCCGCCGGGTCCGCGAGGCGCCTGCGGAGATCCTTCCAAATCGAAGCGGCCAGGAATCTCACGGGTCTACTCGCGCAGTTCCCGCCCGGTGAGCTTGATGAACAGGCTCTCCAGGCTTGGCTGCGTCAGCGAGGTTTCCTGTACGTCGCCGCCCGAGGAGGTCACAGCGCTGAAGATGGCGGGGAGTTTCTTCGACGCTCCCTCCACCGTAAATCGAAGCGAACCGTCGTCGGCCGAAACGACGTCCGCGCCGAGCGCTTCCAGCGCGCGGCGAGCGGCCTGAGGTTCGAAACGACCTGACAGGCGGACCAGATCGCGCTCGCCCATCAGGTTCCGCAGCTCGTCGAGCGTGCCCATGACGAGCAGCTTGCCGTGGTCGATGATGGCGAGCCGATCGCAGAGATCCTGCGCCTCCTCCATGTAGTGCGTCGTATACAGCACGCACGTGCCACTGCCGGCCTGCTGCCGCACGAGGTCGAGCAGCCGCACGCGGCTCTGCGGATCGACGCCCACGGTGGGCTCGTCCAGCAGGAGCACCTTCGGGCGATGGACGATGCCGCAGCCGAAATTGAGCCGCCGCTTCATGCCGCCGCTGAACCGCTTGACCGGCTCCGTCGCGCGGTCGGCAAGCCCGACGGTCTCGAGGACCTCGAGCACCCGCCGCTTGAGCGCGTCACCGCTCATGCCGTACGCGGCGCCCCAATACGCGAGATTCTCTCTGGCCCCGAGCTCCTCGTAGAGGGCCAGCTCCTGCGGAACGATGCCCAGCTCGCGGCGCGCCTCGATGCTGTCTGCGACGACGTCGTGGCCGAGCACGGTGATTCGCCCGGACGTGGGCCTCAGGAGTCCCGAGATGCAGCCGATCGTCGTCGACTTGCCTGCGCCGTTCGGCCCGAGCAGGCCGAAGATGCGGCCCGGTTCGGCCGCAAACGTGACGTCATCGACCGCGATGGCCTCGCCGTACTGCTTGCGTAGGTGCTGGACGTCGATCATTTCGAGAGACTGCGACGAAAGGCGCGATCGACCTCACTCAGAATCACGCCCACGATCACGACGGCGACGGCGCCGACGACGTTGTGCCAGAGAAACGCGACTCGGGTGAACGTCGCGACCCACGCCACCGAGGTCATCCCGGCGATGAGCCCCAGAAACGCGCCCGTGCCCGTGGCACGGCGGAACCCGACGGCAAGGATGAAGACACCCAGAATGGAGCCGTAGAAGAACGACCCGAACCGGTTCACGACCTCGATCAGCGAGCCAAGCTGTGCCGCCCACACCGCGACCAGGCAGGCGAAGAGTCCCCACACGCCAGTCGCGATCTTCGAAACCGTCAAATAGTGTCTGTCGGTCGCGGTCGGACGCATCCAGCGTTTGTAGAAATCGATGACGGTCGCCGTCGAGAGGGAGTTCAGCTCGCCGGCGATCGTGTCGGTGGCCGCCATGATAATGGCGACGATGAGGAGGCCGATGAGGCCGACCGGGAGCCGGGTCAGGATGAACGTCGGGATGATGTGGTTCGTGTCGGAAAAGTTGCGGTCGCCGGTGGTCTCGCGGACGAGCGTTGCGGCCTTCGTGCGCACCGACGTCAGCGCTGCGTCGCTCTGCCGCATCGCGGTCTTGGCCGTGGAGAGGAGCGCGGGGTCGGACGACTCGCGCGCGGCCGCGAGACTCGCCGCGGCGCCGCGTCGAGTCTCGTACGCGGCGTCGAACTCCGTCTGCAGCGCCGCATAGCTTGCCGCCGCCGGGCCCGATTGCATCCGTTCGCTTTGCACGGCGTTGAAGAGCATCGGCGGCGGATTGAAGACGTAGAAGACGAAGACCAGGACGCCGAGCACGAGAACGAGCACCTGAAGCGGGATCTTCCAGTACGCGCTCATCAGGAGCGAGCGGCGCGCTTCGTCCACCGACCGGGCCGTGAGATACCGCTGCACCTGGCTCTGATCGGTCCCGAAGTACGAGCAGAACAGGAACAGCGCGGCGATCGTCCCGGACCAGAACGTGAACTGGTTCGTGATGTCGAACGAGAAGTCGAACGTGCGCAGGCGGCCGGTCGCGGCGGCAATCCCGAAGCCGTCGGCGACGCTCACGTCCGCCGGGAAGCCGAGAATCGCGGCCACGACGACCGCGACAAGCCCGGCGACGACCAGGTACATGATCTTGACGTCCGTCCAGGTCACGGCCTGGACGCCGCCGAACATCGTGTAGACCACCGCCGGCAGCGTGATGAGCAGCGACGTCGCGGTGAGATCGATGCCGATGATGAGTGACAGCACGACCGCGGGCGCCGAAACGACCGCGCCGCACGACATGCCGCGCGAGATCAGAAACAGGAGACTGGTGAAGCTTCGCGTCTTCGCATCGAATCGGCGCTCGAGATACTCGTACGCCGTGTAGACGCCCGATTGGTAGAAAAATGGCACGAGCGTCAGCGAGAGAATGATCATCGCGATCGGCAGCGCGAAGTAGAACTGAATGAAGCGCATCCCGTCGGTGTAGCCCTGCCCGGTCGTGCCGATCATCGTGATGGCGCTGAGCTGCGTCGCCATCACCGAGATCCCCGCCGCCCACCACGGGATCGATCGCTTCGCGAGGAAATACCCCTCGATCTCGTGACTGTCCTTCGTCCGTTTCAGGCCGTCGTAGACGATCCAGGCCGTGAAGGCCAGCAGGATCGTCCAGTCGAGTGGGTGCATCCGGGCGCGCCTACGAGAAGTACTGCTGGAAGGCGTACAGCGCCGCGAGCGTCAGGGCCCAGACGATGAGGACGCGGACGTAGCTGCGCCGCATCTCGCTCGACGCGGGGGGAGGGGCCTCGGAGGTCATCGAACTGGATTCTACGGGAAAGGACCTCGGGTTTCTTTTCTTGAGAGAGCAAGGCAGAAAAGAAACCCGAGGTCGTCAGGCGCGGCCGGCGAACTCCCTCGTTTCCGTGTGGACCCGGACTCTCTCGCCTTCCTTGATGAAGAGCGGCACCCGGATTTCGAGGCCGGTTTCGAGGACGGCCAGCTTCGTCACGCCGCCGCTTGCCGTGTCGCCCCGAACGCCCGGCTCGGTCGACGCCACGGCGAGCTCGACGTGCGGCGGGAACTGCAGTCCGATCGCGCGGCCATTGAACTTCTGGATCTGGATCGTCAGGTTGTCGGCGAGCAGCTGCCGGTCGTCGCCGACGATGTCGCCGCCGAGGGTGATCGTCTCGTAACTCGTCTGCTCCATGAAGTGGTAGCCGTCGCCGTCGGAATACAGGTACATCGCCGGAATCACTTCGAGGTCGGGCTCGGAGAACTTGTCGGCGGCCTTGAAGGTCTTGTCGAAGACCGCGCGCGTGATCAGGTTGCGCATCTTCATCCGGACGAGCGTCTGGCCGCCGCGGGCGGTCGGCCTCGAGATCTCGACGTCCAGGCAGTGGTACGGCGCGCCCTCGTGCTCGAAGAACATCTTGCGCTTGACGCTGATGGCTTCAATCAGGCTCGGCATTGGCGGTGGGGGAATTATCTCCGGAACGAAAACTGATTGCTCGCCGCCCACTGACAGATGCCGCCCGGCGTGATCTCCGTCGTGGTGAACTCGATCGTGCCGGACGCGGCCGATCCGGACAGGTTCGTGGTCGCACTGCAGGTCTGGCCGATCAGGGTCGTCTGGGTGATGGTCAGCGTTCCCGAGATCGACGCGCCGACCGTGAATGTCAGGTCCCCGGATGGGCCGCTCTCGGACATCCAGGTCCCGCTCGCGTTCGAGCCGTCCTGAGTCAGGCGGGCGGTCACCGTGTCAGTGACCGTCACGCCGGCCGTGACGAACCGCCAGGTGCCCGTCCACGATCCGTCAACGTCGATGTCGCTCGGCGACATGCCGGAATCGCAGCTGCCAAGCGCGAGCGCGCAGCCGCACACCAGCACCGCGCCAACCGCGCGCCTGGTCGTCATCGCCCGAACCGGCCCGAAATCGCCCAGATGCCGCGTCCGTACGTCGCGGCGAGGAGCTGACGCGTCGTGGCGTTGTAGGCGAGACGATTGACGACGACCGGTGGCAGACCCGTGCCGAACACCTGCCAGTTGGTCGTGCCGTCCAGCGTGACCCGGAACACCCCGATGTCCGTCCCCGCATAGAGCACGCGCGACGGCCCGATCCCGATCGAATCGGGGTCGATCAGCAGCGAATTGACCGGAACGTCGGGCAGATTGCCCGAGAGATCCTGCCAGGACTGGCCGCCGTTCGTCGTGCGGAAGACGTGGCCGCGCCCCGATCCGTTTTCGTCGAAGCCGGAATACGACACGTAGGCGATTTGCGCGTTCTGGGGATCGACGACGATGTCATTCACCGCGCGGACCGGCAGCGGTCCCGCTTCGGTGCCCGCGATGCTGCGCCACGAGTCGCCGCGGTTCGTCGTCACCCGGACGTCCCCGTTGAGTGTCCCCGCATAGACCGTCTGTGAAGACGACGGCGCGACCGCGACCGCCGTGAAGTACCGCGCGGCGGCGCAGACGCGGCCGTCCGTCGGGTCCAGCCAGCAGCGCTCGTCATTGCCGACCGACGGCGACGCGGTCGTCCAGTTCTCCGCGCGGTTGTCCGTGCGAAACAGGTGTTCGGCCGTGAGCCAGATGGTGGACGGATTCGAGGGATCCATTCCCATGCGCGGGATGAACGGCCCGTCGACGGTGCGGTTGATGCCGGTCGAACGCGACAGGCATCCGGTCGGCTGGCACCGGAAGAACTGGAACACGTTGGCGCCATTCGCGGTGAAGAACCACTCCACTTCGGCGTAGAGAATCCGGTTTTGCGGGCTCGGATCGAACACGGTGTCGCCGCCGTCGCCGCCGGTGACGAGCGACCAGCCGAGGTTGCCCTGGAAGACGAGCGTGCCGTTGTCCTGCGTGCCGCCCGCCAGGAGCAGGCCGTTCGACGGATGCGACGAGACCGAATAGAACTCGGTGATCGAGAGCGATCCATGCATCGCGGCGAAGTTCGTGCCGGCGGTGTTGAGGAAGATTCCGCCGTCGTTTCCGGAAATGAGCGTGCCGTTGGCGCTGAACGCGAGCACCGTCTGATCCACGTGCGTCGAGCCCATCACCGACCAGGTCTGTCCGCCGTTGGTCGTGCGATGGACGCCGCTGCTGCCCACGTAGATGGTGTTGGGGTCTGTCGGCGAGAACACCAGGGCGAGCGGCCAGGTGAGGCTCGTGATGGGCGGCGAGATCTCGGTCCATTGCGCGCCCGCATTCGTGCTTCGATAGACGCGTGGCCGCACGATTTGCTCGTCCCGGAACGCCATGGCGACGACATCGGGATCGCTCGGCGCGATCGCCAGTCGGACGCGCGGCACGTAGACCGCGCCCGGGTCGGCATACCGGGTGTTTCCGAGGGAATACGGTCCGAGCGATGCCACCTCCTGCCTGGTCCATTGCACGCCGCCGTCCGCCGAGCGGTACATGAAAATTGTGCTCTGCGCGCGCGTGCAGTCCGCATCGAGACAGCGCGGCTGGGCTACCGCCGCGTACAGCCGATCAGGCCGCGTGGGATCGACCGCGGCGTCCCGCAGGAACTCCGTCTCGGGGTTGCGCGTCGGCGCGGCCGCGCCCGCAAAGTCGAGATCGATCGGCAGCGAGAGCACCGTTCGAAAGGTCCGGCCGCTGTCGTCGGAGCGGAAGAGATGGCTCGAGCCAGCGAAGTACACGGTGCTGGTGTCTGCCGATCCGGAACGCGTCGGGTCCAGGAAGATGCGGCCGGAAGACGGCGGGATGCACGCTTTGTAGACGTTGACCGAACAGGCCGCCGGCGAGAGGTCCCCGCGATCGGTCGAGATCGACGACACATTCCAGGAATTCCCGCCGTCGGTCGACCGAAGCAGGCGGATGGGATACGTGCGATGGATCGTCGTCGCGTAGAGTAGTTGCGGATTTCGCGGATCGATCGCGAGGGACGCGATGGCCGGCACGGCAATGCCGTCGGTCAGTGACGTCCAGGTCGTGCCGCCGTTCGTCGTCCGCCAGATCCCGCCGCTGTCGGCGCCGAGGTAGACGACGTTGGCCTCCGTCGGATGCGGCGCGACGGCCGTGACGCGCCCCGCGTACGGCAAGGAGTTCTGAACGAAGATCGACTGAGGGCCGATCGAGACCCACCGATCGCCCGGCAGATTCAGCTGGGTGCGCGCGATCGGCCGCCCATCGCGGCCGCGGATCGCGCGCTCGAGCGCGCCGGCCGGCGGTGTACGGCCCGTCGGATACCCGCGTTTCAGGACGAACCAGCTCTCGCCGTCGAACGCGCCAGACGCGGCCTGCTCCCGCGCTCGCGTCGACGAGGCGACCAGCCACACCAGGACCGCCGTGACGAGCGTCAGGGTGAGGACGAGAAAAGACTTCAGCGGTCGTTTTACGCCCGTTGAAAAACGACCACTGAGGTCATTTCTTCTCCGCGGCGGCGTTTTCTGCGCCATTCCCGGATCCGCTGGTTTAGACACGCCCGGCACGCGCGCTGGCCGTTGGGGGCGACGCGCACATTCTCGGGGGTGAGAGGGTGCTGCGCCAGGGCGCACACCGTCGCGGTCTTCCAGTTGGTGACGGGACGAGGTGGCCGGCCGCGTCGCCGATCGCGCCACTCGCGGGCGCGCACGGCGACACGCGTGCGCTCGTCGTTTGCCGTTGTAAGGGGTCGTGCCACACGTTTGAGCCACTGCCGGAGGCGATTCAACGTGGCATCGTCCATGCCCATGACTATCGCGTACAGGTAGTTCACTAGCTTGCTTTCTTGTATTCGGACAGAGCGGCGCGTGCCAGTTCGCCTGCTTCACCTCGAATCGGTTGACGAGTCTCAGACGTCGAAACGGTACCCCGTATCCAGTTGTTGATGCACCATCAAAATCTCTCGAATGTCGTACGGGTGCGTCGGCCGGCCGGTCAGCTCGTTGTGCAGCACCTGGAACACGTGCTCCAGGCCCTGGGCGTTATCGATGTCGACGTCCGCGACCCATTCGGTATTCGAGGCGAAAAAAGTTAACTGCAAGTTGCCGTAGCGATCAAGTGTTTTATAGCTGCCGGCCGGCGAAAACCCGGCGGGCGGATGGTGCAAGCTGCCCGAGACCTCGCTGAAAAACGTCGGGGTGGCGTTCTTCACTTCGTCGCGGAGCTCCTGCGAGGCGACGCAAAAGAATCGATCGCCGCGCAGATCGCGCAGCTCCTCGAAGTACGAGCCGACGACGCGGCCGTTCAACAGCGGCGTGGCTCGGCTCTTTGTCGTGATGTTCAGGAGCCCGGCCTTGCGGATGTCGTCGAGCGCCGCGTAGAGATCCGTTCCCGACAAGCCGTCGAAGGCGCTCACCGCGTCGCTCGCGTCGAGGAGCCGCTTCGTGTCCGCGGCGAGTTTCGTGAACGACGGGAATTCCACGCCGACCACTTTGCGTGGATCGATCGCGAACCGCATCGTCTCGTCGGCCCCCGCCGAGGGGATGCTGACGAACTTGCCCGAGGCCAGGTACCCCGCCGGATCGGCCTCGACGCGGTAGAGACCGGTCGCGCCGCGATCCAATCCCCGCACGTTGAGTGTCTTGCCCGGCTCGCTGCGCGCCGATTTGACCGCGCCCGTCATCATGTTCCGGAACGTGACGAGCGCCGCTTCGTCGAGCGGGTCGCCGTTCGCGTCGAGCAGCGCCAGCTTCAGATCGGGGGTCGATGGCATGTCAGCGCGTCAGACGCGTGTCACCAGGCCCGCGGCGATGTGCTCGGCGAGCGCCGCGATCGTTCGCGACGGGTTGAGGCCGATGGCCTTCGGGACGATGGCCCCATCGGCGACGAACAGGCCCGGATGCCCGAAGACCTCACCAGCCGCGTCCACCACGCCGGTCGCCGCGGAGCCGCCCATGTTGCACCCGCCGAGCGGGTGCGGCGTGATGAGGTCCCGGCCCATCGTCCAGGGCAGCGGCGTGAGCGCGAGGCCCTCGGTGAGCATCGCCAGCTTGCGATGGACCGACGCGACGGCGTTGATCGTCTCCTCGGACGCCGCGATGTCCCAGTCGAGAAAGAGTTGATCGTTCGTGATCGACAGCCGGCCATCGGCGGCATCGCGCGCCTGCGCAAACCACGGCATCACCCGTCGCACGATGTCGATGCTGGCGAGGATGGGCAGGAGCGTCGCGGTCGTGCGCTTCAGCAGGTCGTTCGCGGTGGGGTCGTTCGCCGCCCGCTCGAGCGCGTTTCGCGCGACATCCGGCAGGCCGCCGTCCTCGACAAAGATGGCCTTGCTCATGTATTCGCCGTCGAGCAGATCGATGGCGGCCGTAATCGTCGGACCACGTCCCGGCTGGACGTCGCGGAACGGGTGAATCGCCGGCGTCAGGAAATCGCCGTTGCTGCTCCAGCTCTCGCCGAGCCGCGCGCTGATGTTCTGAAGTCCGCCCGACGCCCTCGACCGAAGCAGCAGCTCGGTGGACCCGAGCGATCCGGCCGCGACGACCAGGAGCTTGGACGTGAACGTCCTGGCTTCGAGCTTCTTGTTGACGATCTCGTCGGCACGGACCTCGAAGCCCTGCGCGGTGGTCGCGATGTTTCTCACCACATGGAGCGGCAGAATACGCGCGCCTTTCTGTTTCGCCACCGCCAGGTAGTTGAGATCGAGCGTGTTTCGGGCGTTGACCGGACAGCCCAGATCGCACTCGCCAAGGTGCACGCACGTGCCCTGGTCAACGCCATGAATGTTCTTGCCGCTGACCGACTGCGCGTGATCGTGCGCGTTCGGCCTGGCGTACGTCCAGGTCGGATCGAACCGGACCGCCAGCTCGAGCGAGCGGAAGCGGTTCTGCCACCCCGCGGCCTTGGCCGCGTCGTGGAGGAGCTTGGTGCGCTCGGGCCATTGGCCAGCGGGCACGCGCTGCACCTCCATCATCCGCCCGACTTCGGCGTAGTGGGGCAGCAGCACGTCGTACGTGATACCTGCCGGCCACCCCGCGTCGAACGTGTCCCGCTTCGCCTCGACCGAGATGTTCGCGTAGACGAGCGACCCGCCGCCGACGCCCGCGCCCTGAATCACGGACATGTTCGGGAACATCCGGAAGTCGAACCAGCCGTGGCGCTTCTCGGGCGCTTTCGGATCGAACACCCAGTCGTCGGTCGGCTTCCGCGGGAAGTCCGTGACCTTCCACTCGCGCCCGCGCTCGAGCACGATGACCGACGCGCCCGCCTGCGCGAGCCGGCACGCCGTGACCGCGCCCCCGAATCCCGATCCGATGACGATGACGTCTGCGTCGGCCATGGGGGGTCACACTGTGAGGAAGCCGCCGTACACGTCGGTCAGCTTCCCCATGAACAGGCCCGTGAATCGCGCCAGCGCCGCGGTGCGTGCGGCGAGCGTCGGGCCCTCGGTCCGGAACGTCGTGAGCTGCGCCAGGAAGTCGAGGAAGTGAATCGTGATGATCCCGATCGCCTTCCGATCCGCGGGGGTTTCCGTGGCTCCCGGGTGATGGCCCTTGTACAGCGTCGTGAAGAGCGTCGTCGTGTCGCCAAAGACCTCGGCCGGCGTGCCGTTGTCCTCGACCTTCTTGAACCCGACAATCGTGTGCGGCGCGCCGCCGGCGTCGTTCACGAGCAGGCGGTATCGCATTTCTTTCTTGCGCGGATCGGCCGCGGAAACCAGCAGGTTGAACTCGCCGCCGACGACCTGGACCTTGCCGCCGAGCAGCGGCGAATCGGCGGTGCCCGTGACGCTCGCCTTGTGCGCCGGGTCCACGATGAACGCGTCGACATCGTCGGTGCGGATTGTGAGCCGGACGTCGAGCTTCGTGTTCTGCTGTTTGCCCGCGTCGAAGCCGGGCTGGAAGTCGGCGGCCGGCGAGATGAATCCGCGCATCGTCTCGGTGAACTGGAGGCTGGTGTTCGCCGGCGTCGGCGCCACCGGCATCGCCGGCGCGGCCTGCAGCGGGATGTTGTTCTGGCGGCAGAACTCGCGCGCGGCCGCCACGCCTTGATTGACCGCCTCGGTCATCCGATCGCGCTCGAAGTTGAAGAGGTAGTGCACCGGCACTTCCGCCTGAATCAGACGGAGCGTGATCTTGCGTCCAAATTCGCCCGGCCGGCCGGCCGCGATCTCCTGGTTGTTCTTTTCGAGCCTTCCCCAGATCGTGAAGAAGTTCGTGTCGGCGACCGTCTCGATGATGTGGAAGTACTGCGACACGAAGCCGGGCCGCCACTCGTCGCGCGTGCTCACGGTCCAGATCGCCCAGATCTCGTCGGCGCCTCGGCGAATCGCTTCCTCGACGTTGGCGTCGGTGATGTACACCGCGTCGATGTATTTGTCGCCGTCGATCACGACCGGCGGGAACCACATCGGCAGCGAGACGGCGCTGACCAGCCGGTCTTCGTCCATGCCGGCGTTCGTCACGACTTCGAGGCGTTTCTTCGAGAAGTTACAGAGATTGAACGTGCCGACCCGGTTGCCGGCGCGGATGAGATTCCAGTCGATGCCCCAGCGCGGCAGCACATTCGCGCGGAACCGATCGTACGTGAAGAACGACTGCATGTGCGTGAACTGGTTCGGCCCGTCCAGGTTGACGTCCATCGGGAGGAACGGGTCGTAGTTGCGCCAGGCGTCGGCGATCTGCTTCCCGGTGTATCCCTGGCAATACATCGCCAGGTTGAGGCACCCGCCGCTTGCGCCGTCGGCGTGATCGAATGTAATTCCCGCTTCGTCGAGCCAGACCTGCAACACGCCGGCTTGAAAGCCAACCTTCAGACCACCGCCGGCCAGAATCAGGGACTTCGCCATGGAGACCTCAAGAGGCCGCGTGACGCGGCCTGAACTTCGAACGTCAAACTTCGAACTTCAAACAGCGGAAAGGGCGTGGGCTCCATTTGAAGTTCGAACTTCGAAGTTCAACGTTCAGGTTGCGCAGCAACCTGTCAATGGGGGAGCTCACGCTCGTGCCGCGTGAGGGCTGGCTGGGGACCCGTATTATAAAGACCTCGGGTTTCGTTTTGCTGAAAATCGCACCAAAAAAAGCGACACTCGAGGTCTTTCATGCGGCAAACACCCTCGACGCGCCTCTTTTATCGGCCCGCGATGGTCCGAACTGTTTGGATCGTGTCGGCGTCTGTCGCCGATTTGTCGGTCCTGTAACGCTTCACTCGGGCGAACCGGAGCGCGAGCCCGCCGGGATACACGGGACTGGCCTGCAGGTCGTTGAAGGCGATCTCGACCACGAGCTCCGGTCGGACATGGACGGTGTACGCATCACGTCCGATTTCGAGCGAGAGCAGCCTGGCCGTCTGCCAGGCGAGCATCTCGTCGGTCATCCCCTTGAAGGTCTTACCAAGCATGACGAACCCGTTCGTTTCGGGGTCGCGCGCGCCCAGGTGCAGGTTGCTGAGCCAGCCGCGGCGCCGGCCGTGGCCCCACTCGGCCGCGAGGACGACGAGGTCGAGCGTGCGCGCGCGCTTGACTTTGAGCCAGGCCGCGCCGCGCCGGCCCGCGGCGTAGGGGGCGGTCAGGGCCTTCGCCATCACGCCTTCGTGTCCGCGGGCGAGCGCGGCATCGGCAAACGCCTCCGCGGCCTCTGGGGTTGGACGGATCACGCGCGGGATCGCGAGCGGGCCGG
This sequence comes from Vicinamibacterales bacterium, assembly GCA_035633215.1. GTDB lineage: Bacteria > Acidobacteriota > Vicinamibacteria > Vicinamibacterales > SCN-69-37 > DASQFI01. The sequence continues at coordinate 370,956 of DASQFI010000010.1, forward strand.
CGATCTGATCGAGCGTCTGGATGCGGCGCTCCAGCGGCTCGTCGAGCAGCACGGTGCCGTCGGCGTACAGGCAGTCGAAGAAGAACGGCGTCAGCGGCAGCTCGTCCCGAGCGCGATCGATCTCGCGCTTCCGGCCGAACCGCCGCATCGTGATCTGAAACGGATGCGATGAGCCATCGGGCCGCAGCGCGATGACCTCGCCGTCGAGCACGAGCTCGCGCACGGGCATCGCGCGGACGAGCGCGACGATCTCGGGCGCCGACGCCGTGACGTCATTCAGCGTGCGGGAAAAGATCGACACGGCGTCGCCGGCCTTGTGGATCTGTACGCGCGCGCCGTCGACTTTGTACTCGAGCGACGCCTCGCCGAGCTGCGCCACGGCATCGGCCACGCTGTCGCCAGTCTCGGCGAGCATCGGCCGGACCGGGCGCATGAGCTGGACGACGAAGGCATCGAGCGCGGCGGCGTCTTTCGTGAGCGCCGCACGGGCGACGGGCCCGAGGTCTCCGGCCATCATGGCCGCCCGGCGGACGCGCGCCGCGTCGACGTGACTTGCGCGCGCGATCGCTTCGATCAGGACGCCCTCGAGCGCGCCCTGGCGCAGCTCGCCGTGGAGCAGGCGCCTGAGAAAATCCTGTTCGGCCGAGGTGCTCCGCGCGAACAACGCTCGGAGCATCCGCGCACGTTCGCCGGCCGAGCCTTTTCCCGAGACCGCGGTCAGCGTCGCGAAGGCACTGTCCACGTCCAGGAGGTCGAGCGTTGCCGTTTCGGCCGGTGTCGCGTCCGAGGCCGACGCGACGGCCGCATAGCCGACGCCAATTCGTCCCTGCCGCGTCGTGCCGGAAAGAAACGCGACGGCCGGCTCGATCTCGCGCTCCTCGAGCCGCCCGAGCAGATCGGCCAGATGCCGGATCTTCTCCAGCCGCCCGCCGACCCCGGCGACCGCCGCAGATGTCGCGACCAGCTCCGACAGCCGCATCGGGAAATCTTAGTGGCCGCGTATACACTCTGCGCAACGGAACCCGCTTGACTTGACGTGGTAATCGAAGTCTCTTACGAGCGTCGCCGCAGGCGACCACGTCAAGTCAAGCGGGTTCCGGGATTAGGAGTTCTCATGGCGATCGAGGCACCTGTCCGACAGTACCGCTGGGATGACATGCCGAAAGAGCGCGTCAACGACCTGCTCGATCGGCGCTTGATCACGGGCGAGCGCATGATGCTGGCCCACGTCTATCTGAAGAAGGGCTGCATCGTCCCGATGCACTCTCACGAAAACGAACAGCTCACGTACGTCGTGAGCGGCGGGCTTCGCTTCTGGATCGGCGACGAGAACGCCGAGAGCTTCGTCGTCGGTCCCGGCGAGGTCCTCGTGATTCCATCTCGCGTCCCGCACAAGGCCGAAGCGGTCGAGGACACGCTCGACGTCGACGTTTTCTCTCCGCCGCGGCAGGACTGGCTGGACAAGACGGATGACTATCTGAGGAAATGACACCATGCATCGAAACCTTCGTCGCGAGTTGCGGTTCCTGCGCGGCTACGCGATCGTGACTTCGCTCGTGATGGTCGTGCTCTGCGCGACGGCATTCCGGCAGGCCACGCGCGCCACCAACCTCGGCGAAGTCAATGTCGAGCGGATCAACGTCGTCGATGCCGACGGCACGCTGCGGATGGTCATTTCGAACAAGGACAAGATGCACCCGGGCGTGATGGACGGCGTCGTCATCGACCGGCCTCGGCCGGTGGCGGGGATGCTGTTCTTCAACGATCAGGGCGACGAAGTGGGTGGCCTCACCTACACCGGCCGGCAGACGGATGACGCCAGGCGCGCGGATGCAGGCCTGATGTTCGACCAATTGAAGCAGGACCAGACGGTCGGCCTGAGCTACACGGAGAACAACGGCCGCCGCTCGGCCGGCTTCCACGTCTGGGATCGCGCGGACTCCCGCCTGAGCGAGTTGATTGCGAAGCTCAACGCCGCGAACAAGATCGAGGATCGCGCCAAACGCGACGCCGAAATCGCGGCGATCCGCGCGGTGGCGCCTCCGGGTCCGCGACGCGTGTTCCTGGGCAAGACGCCGGAGCGCGCGTCAACGCTGTCGCTCTCGGATGCGTCCGGGCGGCCGCGGCTGGTGTTGACCGTCGATCCGGCCGGGAACCCGCGGATTGAGTTTCTGGATGAGCAGGGGAAAGTGGTCAGCCGGATAGAGAAGTGAGTCTTCACCTCTGACAGGACATGTACTTCGACGACTCGAGCCAATCCCGATCCGGATAGTAGACGAACAGCAGCCCGCCGCCCTTCACGCGATCGATCACTTCGCGCGCGACGCCGTCTCGAAGGGCGGGGCAGCCCCAGCTGCGGCCGAGGCGTCCATGCGTCCGTGCGAACTCGGCGCTCACGTACGGCGCGCCGTGCATGACGATGGCCCGCTCGAGCGCGCGGTCGTTGAAGCCTGCATCGAGACCGGTCAACCGCATCGAGTAGCCGTTCTTGCCGACGTACGACTCGCCCGTGACGAAGAGCCCGAGGCTCGACGCGTGGGTATCCGGCTCGTTTGAAAACTGATTCGCGAGGTTGTTGCCGCTGCCCTCGCCATGCGCGACGAGCTCGCGATAGAGCAGCGTCCGGGCGTCGAGATCGAACACCCACAGCCGCTTTTCGGTGGAGGGCTTCGAGTAGTCGATGACGGTCAGCGTCGGGGCGTTCCGGACGTCGCCTGAGCGCACGGCGCACGTGGCGGCGCTGAGCGCCATCTCGAACACGTTCCGGTCGATCCCGCCAAGCTCGCCCGCCCGCCACTCAGTGCGACTGGGCCCGGCAGCGGCTCGCGGAGACGACCTCGACGATTCGGCCGCCAGCCCGGCGCCGAACGCGATTGACAGAGAAACAACCAGAGCTGGGGAAACCGACACACACACCTGTTCCGACGCCGGAGACGTCTTCGAGCAGTTTTGTTGGAGGCGCGAGCTGCAGACTAACACAAGAATTGACGGATCGCTCATCGCTCTATTTAAAGAGCTTGCTCGTCTAAATAGCTTGCTTGTATAGAGATCTTGCTCGTCGGCGGTGTCAGACGCGCCCGCTCTGCGGGCGCCAGGTTTTTCAATAGAGCGATAGATCGATAGAGCGATTTATCAATTTCCCTGTCTCTTGTCATACCCATAAACATCGGGTTGGAAGTGGATGCCCCCGGCGTCGTCCACCCACGCCGTGAAATAGACGATGTGCACGGGGATGGGCTCGCGGAGCTTGACGAGCTTTTCGACGCCGGCATTCATGGCCGTGTGAATCCTCGGCTCGGTCCAGTCCGTCTGGTCGCGAAGTACGTACTTGGCGAGCGCGGTCGGCTCCTCGACGCGCACGCACCCGTGGCTGAAGGCGCGGCCCCGGCGTGAGAAGAGATCGTCGGCCGGCGTGTCGTGCAGATACACGTTGTACGGGTTCGTGAAGAGAAACTTCACATGTCCGAGCGCGTTGCGCGCGCCCGGGCGCTGCCTGAACGCGAGCTGCTCGACGGCCTCCGGCTTGTCCCAATCGATCGTCGACGGGTCGACGCGCTCGGCGCCGCCGTTGGACACTCGCAGAATCTCGATGTTGTTGCGCGCGAGATAGTTCGCATCCCGCGCCACGGCCGGCGCCGTCTCGCCGGTCACGATCGTGTCCGGGATGTTCCAGTACGGGCTGAACACGACGCTGTGCATCTCGGAGCTGAAGACCGGCGTCTCGTTCCCCGGCTTCCCCACGACGACGCGGATGTCACTCACGGTCTTGCCGTGTTCCCGAGCGACGACGTGGAAGTAGGGAATGTTGACGATCAGATGGCGTTCGCCGAAGTCGTCCGGCATCCAGCGCCAGCGATCGAGATTGAGTGCGATCTGCCGCAGCCGTTCGTCCACCGTCACGTTCATCGCAGAGAGCGTCGCGGCGTCGACGATGCCCGTGGCCTTCAACGCGTGGTGTTCCTGGAACGCCCGCACGGCCGCCTCGACCTGGCTGTCGAACGTCGTCGACGGCTTCCGCGATCGCGATCTGCGGTTGGCCGCGAGCTCGCCCGTGGCGGCCAGGCGCTGACGAAGCGCGATCACCGACTGGTGCGACACGTCCCGCTTGAAGACGCCGGCGGACACTTTTGGCCAGCCGCCGCGCTGCTTCACGCCTTTCAACCCGACGAGCGCGCGTTGGAGGGCGGCGTATTCGGGATGCGCCGGCCGGATCGCGTCGAGCCAACCGGCAAGCCTGTCGTCGATCGCCTGGGTCAAGCTCGCCGCGAAATCGGGCGCGGTCCGGCGGGGTTTCCAACGGCGATCGATCGATGCCGGCGTCGTGCGACCGAGCGCGACATCGCGGCCCAGCGCGAGCAGCGCGGTGCTCACGCGAATCTCGAGCTCGGCGAGGTTCTTCAGACGCTGATTCTTGTCGGCCGTGTCGGCGTCGCCAAGCTCCGCGAGGCGGCGCGCAATCTGCGCTTCGTCGTAGTCCGCCGCGCTGAGGCCGTGCTCGCCGGCCAGGCTGATCAGGCGCCAGGCGTCTTTCGCTTTCTTTGACGGCGACGATTCGCCGATCCAGGCGGGCGCGAGTTCGCGGTGCGAATAGAACGCGCGGACATCATTCCAGACGGCGCGGTCGACGCCAGCGGGTGGTTGACCGGCGAGGCGTGTCTGGATGTCGTTGGCAGCCGGATGCGCGCGACCGCCGGCACATCCTGCAGCTGCCAACAGCGCGGCGAGCGCGACCGTCACGAACGCGCACGACTCCCGAAACCGGCTCATGGCCGGTGAACCAGCAAAGAGCGTGCCTACAGGTACTTCACGAAGACCACTTCATTACGCTTTTCGTTGTAGAGCAACTCGTCGACGCTGTTGCTTACCATGAGCAACCCGAAGCCGCCCGGCCGGATGCCTTTTTCCTCTCGGACCTCCATGTGCGCGATAGGGCCGTCGTCCTGCCGCCCGATCGCGGCGTGCGGAAGATTCTGCAGGTCGAATCCTGACCCGGGATCGGCAATGCGGTACATGAGCATGCGCTTGGCGCGCAGGTAGGCGATGCGCACTTTCCGGCTCGGATCGAGCTTGCCGCCCCATTCCACCGCGTTCAGCAACAGCTCGCGAAAGGCGTAAGCGATCGTCTCGCGCAGTTTGGGATCGAGGTCCGTGCCGAGATGCGCCATGACCGTCTGCAACTGCTCGGCGGCGCCGCGCGTGCACGGCACGAGGATCTCCACCCATTCAGGCCGCGCCGAGATCACTTCGATGGGCACCTGCTCGGGCGCCTCCAGCGTTTCGCGCACGGTCTGGAGCAGCGCCTTGGCCTCGACCGGCTTGTGTACGTAGCGAAACGCCTGTTCGCGGACGGCCTTGAGCAGCGTCTCTGGCGCGTCGTCCGACGTCATGATGACGATGCGCGGGCGGGTTTTTCGCGCCCGCAGCTTCGCCAGGAGGTCGAGCCCGTTCATGCGTGGCATCCAGACGTCGAGCAGCAGGAGATCGAATCGCTGCTTGCCGACGAGCCCGAGCGCCTCGATGCCGTCCTTGGCGACCGCCGTGCCGAAGCCAGCGCCGTCGAGCACTTTTCGCAGTACGTGCCGCGTGGTCCGGTCGTCGTCCACGACGAGGATCTTTTTCATGATCGACCTCGTTTCGAGCGCGAAGCAGACCGTCGCGCCGGTCGGCGCCGGCGGGCGGGACGCCGGCGGCTGCGCGCCGACGCCGTGACCCATCCCCCGCCGGTCAACGTCTCGTCGAGCGTCGCGACGTGTCCGCGCAGTTCGGCACAGACCCGCTGCGCCTGGGCGAAGTCGCCCGCGCGTCCGAGCCGCTCGATGTCGGCGGCGGATTGACGCGCTGCCTGCGCGCCGATCGTCGCGAGCGATCCTTTGAGCGCGTGGGCCGCGGTCCAGAGCGCCTCGCCGTCACGCTTGCGGAGCGCACGCTCGATTTTCTTGACGGACCCTGGCGAGTCGCCGCGAAACAGCCGGATGATGTGCTTCAAGAGCTTCCGGTCGCCGTCGGTGTGGAGCAGCGCCGTGTGTTCGTCGAAGACCAGGGCTGGCGCCGGAGGCGGAGCGGTCGCAGCGGTCGCAGGTGCCTCGACCGAGCCGCTGCCAAATTCCTCGATCGTCGCCAGCAGGCGATCGACGTCGATTGGCTTGGAGAGATAGCCGTCCATGCCCGCCTGCAGACAGCGCTCGCGATCGCCCTGCATCGCGTGCGCGGTGAGCGCGACGATCGGAACGTGTGCGCCAGTCGTGCGCTCGCGTTCACGAATCGCCGTCGAGGCCTCGAATCCGCTCATCGTCGGCATCTGAACGTCCATGATCACGACGTCGAAGGGCCGTTTCGCCGAGGCGGCCACGGCTTCGACGGCCGAACGGCCGTTGTCGACGGCCTGCACCGTGTGGCCGCGCTTCGTCAGCAGCGTCGTGACGAGCTTTCGATTGACGGGATGGTCCTCGGCCACGAGGATGCGCAGCGGCCGCGCAGGCGTCCGCGACGGCGCGCCGTCGTCCTTGCGGACGCGCCGCACCGAGCCGCCGAAGAGCGAGGCGAGCGCGTCGAGCAGGTCGGAGTGCTTCACCGGCTTCGTCAGGTAGACGTCGATGCCGAGGCGCCTGCTCTGCGCGGCATCCTCGGCATGGCCGACCGACGTCAGCATCACGATAGGCGTCTGCTTGAGATCCTGATCGCGCTTGATGCGCCGCGTGAGCGCGAACCCGTCCACGTCGGGCATCTGGCCGTCGGTGATGACGAGCTGGAACGGCTGCCTGGCGCCGTAGGCGTACTTCAGCGCGGCCACGGCCTCCGCCGCGCTCGCGACCGCGGTCGGATCCATGTGCCAGCTCACCAGCATCCTCTCGAGGATCGTGCGGTTGGTCGCGTTATCGTCGACCACCAGCACACGCAGGCCCTCGATCGCCTTGGGTTCCGCCACCGGGGGCGTCAGCCCGGGGCCTGACGGCCGATCGAAGGGCGCCGTGAAATGGAAGGTGCTGCCGCGTCCGACGTCGCTCTCGACCCACATGCGGCCGCCCATCAGCTCGACCAGGCGGAGCGCGATCGCCAACCCCAGACCCGTCCCGCCGAACCGCCGGGTCGTGGAGCTGTCGGCCTGGGTGAACGCTTCGAAGATGTGGTTCAGCTTGTCGGCCGGGATCCCGATCCCGGTGTCGCTGACGGTGAAGTGCAGGACCGGCCGGCCGGGGGCGTCGCTCTCGGCCGACGCTTGCACGCGCAGCACGACCTCGCCTTCGTTCGTGAACTTGACGGCGTTGCCGAGCACGTTGAGCAGAATCTGCCGCAGCCGTCCGGGGTCGCCGAGAAGCGTCGCGGGCACATCGGGTGTGATGTCGCACGCCAGCTCGAGGCCCTTCTCCGCGGCCCGCAGCGCCAGGAGCTTGGCGGCGTCGCCGACGGTCTCGCGCAGATCGAACTCGGCGTAGTCGAGATCGAGACGCTTGGCTTCGATCTTCGAGAAATCCAGGATGTCGTTCACGATCTCGAGAAGCGATTCGGCCGAGGACTTCACAGTCGTCAGGTAGTCCTGCTGTTCGCTCGAGAGCTTCGTGCCGAGCGCGAGCATCGTCATGCCGAGAATCGCGTTGAGCGGCGTGCGGATCTCGTGGCTCATGTTGGCCAGGAACGCGCTCTTGGTGGCGGTCGCGTCCTCGGCGCGCCGCTTCGCGCTCTCGAGCTCCTTGACGAGCTGCGCGAGCCGCGCCGCCTGATCCTCGAGCTCGGTGTGCGTCAACCGGAGGTCGCGCGCGTAACTGGACAGCGTCTCCTCCGCCTCCTTGCGCTCGGTGATGTCGCGAGCGGCGGCGTAGATGATCTGCTGTTCGGGGAAAGGCGCGGCGGTCCAGAGCAGCCACCGCAGCGTTCCGTCCTTGTGCAGGTAGCGATTCTCGAAATAGATCAACTCCTCGCCCTTGACGAGCTTCTTGGCCTCTTTGACCGTCGCCTGCCGATCCTCCGGGTGAATCAGTTCGATGTACGGGCGGGTGAGCAACTCCTGTTCGTCGTACCCGAGAATCCGCTTCCACGCGGGATTGACGCGCTTGAAGTACCCGTCGAATCCCGCGACGCAGAGCATGTCGAGCGACAGCGTGAAAAAGTGATCGAGCTCCTCTTGCGCGCGCCGGCGGTCCATGAACATCCCGATCTGGCTGCCGACCGTGCGGAGCATCGACAGGAACGACTCGTCGGGCGCGCGGATTTCCCGGCTGAAGAACTCCATGACGCTGAGGACTTCACCGCGGAGCAGGACGGGAAATCCGAACGCGGCATGGAGGCCTTCACGGGCCGCGACCGCTGCCCGTGGAAAATTGCTGTCGGTGACGACGTCCGGGATCCAGGCCGGCTCGCCGCTCGCCCACACGCGCCCGGGCAGGCCGACGCCGGAGGCGAATGTCGCATGCCGGCTAATCTCGTCGAATTCCGGAAACGACCCGGACGGGGCCGTCCAAATCTCGGTGCAACGCAGGAGTCCCGCGCCGCGGTCCACCGTCCAGAGCGCGCCATGCTCCCAGCCGAATGCCTGACAGATGCCTTCGAGGATTTTGGGCGCCGCTTCGTCGATGCGTGTCGCTTCGAGCAGCGCGCGAGCGGCGACGTCCTCCGCCGTCAAACGGCGCGCCCCGCGCTCCCGGGTCTCAGGCAATGACGCGTGCGAGGTCATAGCGAGCCGTGATTATAGGGTGCCCGCGCTACTTCGATTGTCCCCACACGAGGGCCGATCGCGGCGAGCGGTTGCCCGTGCCGTCCACGGCCACGAGGAAGTACCGACTGATTCGGCCGCTGCGGGTGCGCGTGTCCACGAAAAACGGCGCCACCGCGGTCCCAATCTGTGTGGCGCTCCCGGAAAGCGGCGGATCCCTCCAAATCTCGTAAACGACACTGCCGGCGCTCGAGGGGTTGGGCTGCCACGCGAGCGTGACCTGGCGCGAATCCGGACCAGACTTCGCCGACAGGCCCGTCGGCATGCCCGGCGGGGTGGTGTCCGGAAACGACACGTTGCCGCTGCTGGCTGCGAACAACGGGTCGGACGCATAGACCGCGGTGATGGTGCGAGTCGGCGCGCCCAGGTCCGACAGCGTGAAGCGCGCGGTGCGCTCGCGCGTCAGCGCCGCCTGCGCGAGAACGCGCGCACCTTCCTGGAACGTCACCATGCCCGTTGGCGTGCCGCCGTCGTGTCCCACGACCAGCGCGGTGAAGGTGACGGGCCCGGATGGCTGCGTCCCGCTCGGCGCGCTCACGACCGTGGTCGTCGCCGACTTGTGGATTTTCTGCACGCGCGTGACGGTGGTCCCCGTCGCATCGTGCGTCGCGCTGATGAAATGGGTGCCGGCCGGAAGGTTGGAGGTCGTGAACGCCGCGGCGCCATTGGCGTTCCGCCTTTGAGCCTTTGGGTCTTTGAGCCTCTGAGCCTCTTCCGCTATCTCGACGGTTTCCGAGCATCGAGATCGAGCTCGTTCAACGGCACATCCCAATGCGCGTCGAGAATCTCGAAGCGGCGCTGCTCCTCCTTGCGAAACGTCGCGAGGTCCTTGTACAGCCGGCGGACGATTTCCTCCTCACCCGACGGGCCGGTCATCGCCGCAGTGTCCCGGAACGTGATGGCGACCGCGAACGTCCAGTCCGCGCGGCCGTCGCCGTGGTAGGTCGGTACGTACGTCCGGACGGCCGTAATGCGTCCTGACTTGATCTGGTCCTTCAGCACCGGATAGTGGTTCTTCTGAAACAGATCGACGAACTCCTCCTGATAGCCCCACTTCACGCGGTAGAAGTACCACGCGGTGCGCTCGGCGCGAGACCCGGCTTGGGCCGCCGGGGCCTGGCTCGCCAAGATGTCAAAGGCGCGAAGGTCCTGGCTCGCCGAGGGGTCGAAAGCGCGAAGGCGGCCCGATTGCGCGAACAACGTCATGAGAAGCGCCAGCGACGCCAGTCCCGCGCGGACGAAATGAGCTTGGGTCATACGGACCTCCAGAAGGTGGAAGCGTGACACGTCCCGGCAATCGTGACAATCTGTGTAAGACGTGATTCCCTACCACGACGAAAACGAAACGCAGCGCACGGCCGTCGTCACGCTGTTTCTCATCGCGACGTGCGTGTTGACGTGGGTGTTGGTGCAAGGCGCGGGTGCCGTGAGACCGCTCGCCGAGTCGGTGTGCAACTACGGCCTCATTCCCGGCGAGCTGACACTGAGCCTCCCCCCAGGCGTGCGTTTCCCGATGGGCGACGGGCTCGTGTGTCTGACCGATCCTGGCCGTCAGACGGCGAACGTCATCACGTCGATGTTCCTGCACGGCTCCTGGATGCATCTGTTGGGAAACATGTGGTTCCTCTGGCTCTTCGGGAACAACATCGAAGACTCGATGACCCGACCGCGTTTCCTCGCGTTCTATCTCCTGTGCGGCCTCGCGGCGGCGCTCCTGCAGGTCCTGGCGCAGCCGAACTCCGAGATCCCAATGGTCGGCGCATCCGGCGCCATCAGCGGCGTCATGGGCGCATATCTCGTCCTGTTTCCCCGGGTGCGCGTGTTCACGTTCGTGCCGCTGGTGGTCATCATGACCTCGGTCGCCCTGCCGGCGTGGGTCATGCTCATCTATTGGATGTTGCTCCAGTTCGTCGGCGGTCTGTCGTCGATCGGAGCCGAAGGCGGCGGTGTCGCGTTCTGGGCACACGTCGGCGGGTTCGGCGCCGGCGCCGTGCTCGTCAAATTCTTCGTCCGAGCCGATCGCGTCGCCAAGCACGAGGCGCACCACTGGGAGCCGCGGAGAGTTGGCTGGTGAAAGAAATTGAGTTATTGCGTTATTGGGTTATCGAAAACCCTGCCGTCTTCTGGCTCTTCAATAACTCAATAACCCAATAACTCAATAACTCAATGACAGAGTTCACTTCATCACTCTCGCCAAGTTCCTCCTCGCATCCTCGAAGTCCGGCTTGATCCGCAGCGCCCGCTCGAACTCAGCGAGCGCTGCCCTCCGTCGCCCGAGTTGCGCCAGCGCCACGCCCAGATCGTTGTGAATCGCGAACGCGGTTGCTTCTGGCTCGTACCGGAGCGCCGACTGATACGCGCGCACGGCGGCGTCGACCTGCCCCATGTCGTGCAGCAGGTTGCCGAGGCTGTAGTGCGCAAACGCCAGCGTCGGCTGCAACCGGACTGCGGCGTTGAGATGTGAAACCGCGTCGTCGCGGCGTCCAAGCCGTCTGTACGCGTCCGCCAGGTTGACGTGGGGAAGCGCCGCATCCGGTTTGAGCCGGAGCGTTTCGTTGAATTCAGCGATCGCCTCGTCAAGGCGACCGGCCTTCGCGAGAACCGTGCCCAGATTATTGTGCGCCTCGGCGTAATTGGGCTTCAGGCGGAGCGCTTCCTGATAATGGGCAATCGCTTCCTCCGCGCGACCGACTCGAGCCAGCGCCGAGGCGAGGTTGTCATGCGCATCCGCATAGTTCGGATTGATTTGCAGCGCCGTCTCAATCTGCGCGATCGCTTCGTCGTACCGGCCCAGTTTCTGAAGAATGCTTCCCAGATTGTGGTGTGCTTCGGCGCCTTGACGCTCGCGCGTCTGCAATCGAAGGGCAGTCATGTAGTAACCGAGGGCTTCGTCGATGCGGCCTTGCTGTTCGGTGACGATGCCGAGGTTGTTGTACGCCTCGGCGTAGGTTGGAAACAGGCGTAGCGCCTCCTTGTGTTCCTTCGCGGCCTCGTCCAGCCGGCCCAGCCGCTGAAGGGCCACGCCGAGATTGTTGTGAGCCTCCGGATTGCCGGGGTAAATCCGGACTGACGTCTGCAGCAAGGCCATGGCCTCTGCCAGCCCCTCCGGCGAATCGGCCAGCTTGAGAATGGCCAGATTGTTGTAAGCCATCCAGGCGCCAGGATTCCGCGCGATCGTCTCGCGATAGAGCGTCTCGGCGCTCACGTACTGCCGGCTCTGGAACCAGGTCAGCATTCCAAGGACGCCGAGCAGAACGACGGCTGGCGCCATCGCCGGCGCGGCGGCGGGCAACCATCGACGCGCGATCGTCGTGAGTCCGCCACCCGCCAGCGCGAGGATCGGAATGCTCGCGAGATACTGGAAATGATCGGCGACAAACGAGTACCGGAAAGGAAAGACGTTCACGAACCCGAGCGCCGGCAGCAGAGTCCCGCAGAACAGGAGAAGCGCGGCCAGCGGCGCACGAGTGGTCATCCGGGACCGCCAGGCGAGCGCGAGTACGGCCACGAGACCGAGCGGATAGAGGTATTGCCACCAGACCGCCTGGCTGACGTCCCACCGTGGGTATACGAAGATCAAATTCACTGGCCATAGCAGCTTGGCAAGGTAGAACCAGACGGCGCGGCCAGCGATCAGCCCGCGCTCGATGAGCGTGAGATCGAATTCGGCGCCGCGAGCGCCGATGACCGTGTGCTCCACCCACGCCGTCAGGAGTCCGGCCCCGATCCCCAGCGCAAGAAACGGGACGAGCGGGACGACGTCGCGATGCCAGTTCAAGCGGCCGCGCTGCCACCAGAGAACGACGAGCAGCGCCGCCGGCAGCGTCGCCGTCACCGACTTGGCAAGCAGCGCGAGCGCAAAGAGCCCGAAGGCAAGCGCGTAGGCCCCTCGGCTGCGATTGTCGTCGAAGTGAAGGTAGGCCAGCGCTGCCGAGAGATAGAGCACGCCGGACAGCGTGTTCTTGAGCTCGGTGATCCAGGCGACCGACTCGACATGGACCGGGTGAAGGGCGAACAGCGCGCCGATGAGCAGCGCGCCTGGCACTGCCAGCCGGCGCAGGATCGCGATCAGGAGCACGCCGGACAATGCGTGGAGGACGATGTTGACGAGGTGGTATCCCAGCGTGTCGTCGCCCCACAACCTATGGAACAACCAGAACGCCGAGTGCACGACCGGGTAGTACTGCTGCGTCGCGCCCAGCTCGAACCAGATCCGGCCCAGCCCGTCTGCCGACCTGAGCTCCGGACTCGTGATGTGCGCGTCATCGTCCCACAGCACACTGCCGTGCCATGCCGGCTGATAGGACAGGAGGACGGCGATCACGAGGGCCGGCAAGAGAAAACCGTCGGCTCGTCTTTTAGGGCCGGCCGGCGACGGCTCGTGAAGAACGACGCCGCCGTCGTCGGGTGCGTTCGTCTCGCGTTTGGGACGAGACCCGGATTTCGATGTCGGCCTCTTCCGGCGGCTCACAGCGGCATTATCTGCGGTGCGGTAAGCTCGAAGGCCTAGCATGTCCGTGCCAGCGTATCCAGCGGCGCGAGCCGTGTCGCGGAAGGTCCAGGCCCACTTTGCGCGGCGCCTCGCGACCGCGCGCGACCGCGGCCGCGCCGACCTGGCGCCCGAGCCCGACGCCGAAGCGATCGAAGCGATCATCGACGCGGCATTCTGGGCGAGTCTGCGACGCGAGGAAGGGCTCACGCCCAAGATCTCGATGGCGCTCCTGCCGCCCGTGCAAGCCGGTCAGCCGCTTCGATTCGAACGGCAACTGCCGCTCGAGCCCGCGGCGCTCGCCAAGCTCGCGCCGGCCGTCGAACGCCCGGGCATCCATCTCGGCGTGTGGCAGAACGGTGCGGCGAACGGTGCCGCGTCGTTTCGTGTCTGGGGCACGACCCGCAGTCTGCCGGCTTACTGCCTGGTCATCGAGGTCGTCGCCTCGGGCCTGCTCGTCGTCAAGGATCGCAGCGAGCCGATCGGAAAGTTCATCAACGTCGCGGTGCTCGAGGGGGACCAGATCAAGTTCGTGGACGAGCAGGGCATCGATGTCCCTGATTGTCCCGGTCTGCTCCGGACGTTGCTCGGGTTCGACGCGTCAGCGCCGGATGGCGAATCCGTGAGCGTCCTCGTGCAGCTCGCGACGTCGATACGTGCCCATGGACGCGGCGGCACACTGCTCGTGACGCCCGCGGGCTCGTCGGCCTGGCAGGAGTCGATTGCCAGTCCGGTGCTGTACTCCGTGCAGCCGCCCTTCGCGGAACTGGCGGATCTGATTCGGCTTCATCCGGACGAGCGCCTTCGCCACGAGTGGCAGGACGACTTCCGCCGCGCGGTGGACGCCATCGCGGGCCTGACGGCGGTGGACGGCGCCACCCTCATCAACGATCAGTACGAGGTGCATGCCTTCGGCGCGAAGATCGCGCGGCGGCGGGGCAGCGCGCCGGTCGAAACGGTGAGGGTCACCGAGCCCGTCGAGGGCAGCACGATGTCGACGGCCGTGCCGACGCAGCTGGGCGGAACGAGGCACCTCTCGGCGGCCCAGTTCGTCCACGATCAGCGCGACTCGATCGCGCTCGTGGCGTCCCAGGACGGACGGTTCACGATCTTCAAGTGGTCGCCGTGCGAGGACATGGTGCACGCGCATCGCGTCGAAGCGCTGTTGCTTTGAGACTGCTCCACGCCATTCACGACTTCCTGCCGCGCTACCGGGCAGGTTCGGAGGTCTACGCCCTGACGCTCGCGCACGAGCTCGCGCGGCGGCACCACGTGACCATCCTTTGCGCCGACTACGATCCGGTCCGGCCGCACGGCGAGGTGGTCTGGCGGCTGCACGAGGGCTTGCCGGTCGTCGAGGTGATCAACAACTGGGTGTGCGGCTCGTTCGAGGACACGTACCGCTCTCCGGTGATGGGCGATCGGCTGCGGCACGTGTTGCGCGCGGTGCAGCCCGACGTCGTGCATGTGCACAACCTGCTCAATCTCTCATTCGATCTGCCGTCGCTGGCGCGGGCGGCTGGCATTCCCGTGGTCGCGACGCTGCACGACTACACGTTGGTGTGCGCGTCCGGCGGGCAGCGGATCCATCGTGCCGACCATTACGTCTGCCACGAAATCGATCTGGATCGGTGCGCCCGTTGTTTCAGTGAGTCGCCGTTCCAGACGCGGATGTCGCTGGGTCTCGTCGCGGCCGCGCCGGCGCCCGTCCGGACGCTCGCCGGGGCGGTGCGCCGGCAGATGCCGGCCCTCACGCGTCGGCTCGCCGAGGCGGCACCGAGGCCGTCGGACATCGACGCGGCGGAAATGGCCCGGCGGCTCGCGGCGGCGAGGAATGCATGGCAGCAGATCGATCTCTTCGTCGCGCCGTCCCAGTCCATCGCGACGGAGTTCGAACGGTTGGGTCTACCGGCGTCGCGGATTCGGGTGTCCGATTACGGGTTCCCGGCCATCCCGCCCCCCGCCTTCGCTCTTCGAGCTTCGGCGGGGCAGGCCCGCGTCGCCCCTGGGGCCTCGGCGGGGCAAGCTCCACTTCGCATCGGCTATGTCGGCACGCTCGTCTGGCACAAAGGCGCGCACGTCCTGATCGACGCGGTCCGCGAGCTGCCGCCGGCGTCGTGCGAAGTGAAGATCTTCGGTGACCCACACGTGTTTCGTGACTACGCCAGCGATCTACGCGCGCGTGCGTCCGGACTTCCGGTGACGTTCATGGGCCCGTTCGATCGGCCAGGCATGGCCGACGCGTACGGGTCCTTCGACGTGCTGGTCGTGCCCTCCCTCTGGCTCGAGAACTCCCCACTCGTCATCCACGAGGCGTATCAGTCGGGCGTGCCGGTCATCGGGTCGCGTATCGGCGGGATTGCCGACCTCGTCCGCGATGGCTGGAACGGGCAGCTCTTCGAGCCGGGCTCGGCCGCCGATCTTGCCGCCGTGCTCCGGCGCGTAATCGAACAACCTGCCTGCTTGCAGGTGTTTGCGGGCCGGCTGCCGGCGGTCAAGTCGATCGGCGACGACTGTCTGGAGTGGGAAGCGCGGTATGCCGAAGTACTGAATGGCCGGACCTGATCTTGATGACCAAACATCGCGTGTCGATCGTGGTGCCGACGCGAAACGGCGCGGCGACCCTGCCGGCCCTGCTGGACGCGATCTGGCACCAGCGCGTCTCGTGGCCCATTGAGACGATTGCCATCGATTCCGGGTCCACCGATGGCACGCTGGAGTTGCTGAAGGGCAAAGTCGATCACCTCATTCCCATCCCGCCGCACACGTTCGACCACGGGCTGACGCGAAACCTCGGCATCATGCAGGCGCGCGGCGATTTCATCGTGATGCTGGTCCAGGATGCCGTGCCGGCGTCCGACACGTGGCTCGAAGCGCTGACGGCGCCGCTCGCCTCCGACGAGAGACTGGCGGGCACGTTCGCGCGGCAGCAGCCGGCGCCCGGTGCCAGCGGCACGGCGCGGCGCAACCTGGCGAAATGGGTCGCCGGTGGCGATCGGGCGTTGACGAAGTCCGTCGAGAGCCAGCGGGAGCTGGACGACCTGCCGCCGATGCAGCGCCTGTTCCGCTGTGCCTTCGACAACGTCTGTTCCTGCATCCGACGCTCCGTCTGGACGGAGCATCCGTTCCGCTCGGCCTCGATCGCCGAGGATCTTCAGTGGGCCCATGAAGTGATGCTGGCGGGCTATTCCATCGCCTTCGTGCCCGACGCCGTCGTCGTCCACTCGCACGATCGATCGCCCCTGTACGAGTTCAAGCGGACGCGCTTGCTTCATCGCCGGCTCTTCGAGTTGTTCGAGCTCGAGACGATTCCCAGCGTGCCCCTGTTGCTGCGCTCGATCGCGGCGACGTTCGCCGCCCACCTCTGGTACGAGCGGGGCAGCCCGGCGCGAGTGCCGCGGGCGGCGGCACTGGCCGTCGCGTGGCCGCTCGGCCAGTATCTCGGCGCCCGCGACGAACGGACGCGGGCCGATCATCTACGGCAGGGCATCCTGGGGTGAGCTGATTGCGGATTCTGCTGGTCGTCCACGGGTTTCCGCCCGCGGCATCAGGTGGCACCGAGATCTACGCGGACGCGCACGCCAGGACGCTGCGCGATCGATTTGGCGACGACATCTTCGTCCTCACGCGCGAGCAGGATCCCAGCCGGCCCGACTACGCCACACGCATCGACACGCGCCAGGGCATCCGCATTGCCTGGATCAACAACTGCTTCCGCCGCACGCGACGGTTCGAGGAGACGTACGCTAATCCGGCGATCGACGACATCGCGTCCAGGCTGATTGACGAATTCGCCCCTGACGTCGCGCACGTTCACCATCTGACCTGCCTCTCCACGGGGATCGTCCACGCGCTCGCCGATCGACGCGTGGCCGTGTTCATGACGCTCCATGACTACTGGCTGCTGTGCCATCGCGGACAGCTTCTCGACGAGGCGTACCGGCTGTGCCCGGGACCCGAGCCCGACGGGTGCAAGCACTGCCTCGGCGCGGCGGCTGGCGTTGGAGCGGCCGGTTTTGCCGGCGCTGCCGTGCTGCGCGCCGTTGGCAGCCGCTTGCCGCCCATGATTTCGCGGAGTCTCCTGAGCGGAGCTCGGCGAGCGAGCGCGCGTTTCGCCAGCACTCGACGAAACGAGGAAGAGGCGCGCCGGCGACTGGCGCACATGCGCGAGCTGTGCGGCAGAGTCACGCTCTTCTTCGCGCCCTCGGATCACCTGCGGCGCCGGTTCGTCGAGTTCGGCGTCGCGCCGGCGCGCATCCAACTGTCGCCGTACGGAATCGAGCGCGTCCGGCCCAGTGAGATGGCCGGCTCTTCCGCCGACCGCCTGCGCGTAGGTTTTGTCGGAAGCCTGATCGTGTCCAAGGCGCCGCATCTCCTCATCGAGGCTTTTCAGCGGTTGCCGGAGAAGGCAGCGGCCCTCGACATTTTTGGGGGCTATGCCGCGTATCACGGCGACGACCGGTACTGGCGGCGGCTCGCCCCGTGGATGGGAGACCGGCGTGTCCGGTTTCATGGCGCGGTCCCGCACGATCGGATCTCCGACGTCATGTCGGCGATTGACGTGCTGGTCGTACCGTCGGTCTGGCCGGAGACGAGCCCGATCGTGATTCGTGAGGCGCTTGACGCCGGTGTGCCCGTCATCGGGTCGAGGATCGGGGGCATTCCCGAGACGGTCCAGGACGGCGTGAACGGGCTGCTGTGTCGTCCAGGCGACGTGGACGATCTGCATCGCGCACTTTCGCGGCTCGTGACCGAGCCGGAACTGCTCCAGACGCTGCGCCATGGCATTGCGCCCGTGCGGACGATCGACGAGGACGTCATGGTGACACGCGGATTCTATGACTCCGCGGGCGAGACCAGGGAGTCGCGACCTTCACGAGGTGCCCATGTGAATCCGCCGTCCGCGGTGGCGGCCATCGTGCTGAGCTATGGGGCTGCTGACGATGCGATTCTCGCGGCGCGGTCGCTCCAGGGCTCGCGTCCAGCCGTGCGCGTCATCATCGTCGAGAACGGATCGAGCGAGGAAAGTCGAGCGGCGCTGGCTGCGGTCGGCGAGGAGGTCACCGTCATTCAGACCGGCCGTAATCTCGGATTTTCGGGCGGCATGAACGTGGGCATCCGCAACGCGCTCGCCGGCGGCGCGAGCCACGTGTTACTGGTCAACAGCGACATGATTCTTCCGCCCGATTGTGTCGACCGCCTGCGGGCCGCGCTCGAGGCCACCGGCGCCGGGATCGCGGGCCCGGTCGTCCTCAGTCGGGCCATGCCGGATCGCGTCGGCACCCTCGGAATCTCCTACCGGCCGACGTCGGGCCGTATGCGGCACCAGTCGTTCGACGTCTCCTTCCCGTCGATGGACGCGCCGCGCACGCGGCCCGTGGACGCCGTCAGCGGCTGCGCGATGCTCGTCAGGCGCGCGGTCATCGACGCCATCGGGCTGCTCGACGAGCAGTACTTCTTCAGCTTCGAGGATCTCGACTGGTGTTTTCGCGCCCGGCGCGCCGGATTCGAGACGGTCCTGGCCGGCGACGCGATCGCCTACCACGAGGGCGCCCGATCGATCGGCGTCAGCTCGCCGCGGCGGCTGTACTATGCCGCGCGCAATCATCTTCGGTTCGCGGAGCGGGCCGGCAACGCGGGCCGGCTGGCGTCTCTCTGGCGCGGCTCGTCGATCGTCGTTCTGAACGTCGCTCACGCCGTTCGCGCCGGCGGCGGGTCGCTGCCAACCCGTCTTGCCGCCGTGGCGCGCGGCACACGGGACCATTTCGCCGGACGATACGGGCAGGCGGACGAGGACGCTACTTCCGTTCGGTGACCCGGTACTGAAGCGCCAGGATGAGACCGTAGACGAACGTCAGCACGAAAAGCGCTTCCGACGCCGCGAGCCGATGGAACAAGCGGCCCCCGGGCGTCGCTTCGAAGAACGGCGACCAGACCGGCGGATCGAAGTAGGCCGCGAGCGCGAGACCGGTCGTGAGCGTGGCCCACTTCGTGTTCCAGAATCGCTCCGTGGGATGACGGCCGGCCGCGCGGATGAATGCCAGCACGACGAGCGTACCCAACGCCGCGCCAATCCCGTTCAACACGACGTCGTTCCAGTCGAAGTAATCCGGTGCTCCGCGGGACAGCGCCACGGCCTGGTAGCCCTCGTCGAGAGCGCCGAGCAACGTGGCCGCGATCCACGAGAGCTCGAGGTTGGCCAGGCCACGCGCGAGCAGCACCATCAGCAGGGCATACTGCGGATAGTGAATGGTCTCCACCGCATTCACGACGATCAGCTTGTGCGCGACAATCGTCAGCCCCAGCAGGACGGTGGCCGCCATGCCGAACGCGGTGCGGTGCCTGCCCGGCCACAGCCAGATGACGGCATATCCAATCACGCCGGCGGCGATGAATCCCATCCGGACGGCGTAGTCGTACTCCGAGAACCCGTATCGGGTCGCCAGCCAGTCGCAGAAGTCCGTCACGGGCAGATGCAGGAACAGGTCGCCCAGGAAGACGACGGCGGCGGCAGCGAGCCAGCCTGGCGAGACGCGACGGCCCGCCATCAAAGCAAGGGCAATCTGTCGGCGGGCGCGCCGGCGTCATGGGACCGAAGATCGCGAATCTCGGCGCCGAGAATCGCCGTCTCCTCCATGAGCCGATCAATCTGCGTCCGCTGGCGCGACAGCACGACCGAGAACCAGAGCAGCGCGACGAACACGCTCACGACGAGCAGCATCAGGAGCAGGCTGGGCGGATAGAAGACGCCGAGCTGTCGCGCCGCCAGATCCAGCACGCCGCGCCAAATCGACAGACCGAGGATGGCCAGCGACCCGACGATCCAGAGCAGCGAGTACTCTTCGACGAGCTTCCGGCGCCGGACCAGCTCGAGCACGACCATCAACAGCACGACGCTGACGACAATCGCGACCACCTGGACCCGATCAATATCAATATCAATCACGCTCGACTCTTCCGACCCCGGACCGGAACGGCACGATGATCATCGCGAGCAGCACGCGCGCGCCGGCGGCCGTGAGCCGGAACGGTGTCAGCGACGTCCGGCCGCCCTGCCGCGATCGCGCGAGCACGGGCACCTCGACGACCCGAAGACCGTTGCGGTCGAGAAACAGTTGAAGCTCGGGCTCGGGGTAGCCGGTCGGGTGATGTTCGGCGAGCAGGCGCACCGCGCGCGGGCCGAGCGCACAGAACCCGGACGTCGGATCGGTCACGACCCGGCCGGTGAGCGCGCGCAGGCACAGGCTGAGCAGGCGCTGCACCAGCCTCACGGAGAGCGAGGTGTTGGCATCCGACGCCGTATATCGGGAACCGAGGACGACGTCAGCCCGGCCGTCGAGAATGGGAGCGAGGATCAACTGGATGTCGCTCGCGCGGTGCTGCCCGTCGCCGTCGAGCCGGACCGCGATGTGATATCCCTGACGCGCGGCGTACCGAAGACCGGCGCGCATCGCGCTCCCAATCCCCATGCGTTCCGGTAATCTCAGCCAGCGGACGCCGAGCTCCTCGACGACGTCGGGCGTGTCGTCGGTCGATCCATCGTCGATGACCAGCAGATCGAGCGCCGGATGGCTGGCGCGCACGTCGGCGACCACGCCCTGCAGCGTGGCGGCTTCGTTGTGCGCCGGAATCAGGCCCAGCACGCGCGTCAGGGCCCGCGGTGTTGTTTGGGCGCGCGCCGTCGATCGGCTGCCGCGAGGTCCGGCGTGGCCCCGGTCGGCTGGACGCGTGGTCATGCTGTGCGCCGGATGTGACCCTCGCCCGGTGATCCGCCGCGCGGTCCACGTCGCGATCGCGGCCACCCAGGCCGCGTCACGGGCGAGGTGAAACAGCGGGAAGAGAAGCGGCGTCGTGCTCCGAAACCGCCGTGCGGCGCGGGCGCCGGCAATCGCCCGTTCCACGAACAGCACGCACAGCAGTCCCGCGGCAAGCAGAAGCACGTACCGCGCCGGCCCGGACGCCGCCGCGAGCACCGCCGCAGCCGCGAGCGCGAGTAGGGCGATCGTCATCACGACCGGGTGCAGCATCATCTGGAGCGGCGAGACCGAGTCGCCCGTGAGCCGCCTGGGATATCTCGCGACGAGGTCGAGACGACCGTAGCCAAAGCCGTATTGCTGAACGCAGTAGCCCCAGAGGCCCTCACGCCACCGGTGCGTGCTCTGCGCCTCACGACGGAACACCAGTCGATAGCCCGCCTGCTGCAGGCGGTAACTCATGTCGTTGTCGTACCCGTACCCGAGTTGCTCGTCGAACAGGCCGGCACGCTGGAACGCTTCCGCGCGGTACACCGAATTGCCGGTGCACACATGGGTCGTGCGGCCGTTCTGAAGCGCGTCATAGCGCTGCTCCAGGTCGAATCCCATGACACGCGCCGAGAGATCCGCGGTCCGGTCGCTGACGTAACAGCCTTGCGCCGCCGCGACCGTCGGATCATCCAGCGCCGAGACGAGCGGCTCGAGCCATCCGGCCCGGAGCAGCACGTCCTGATCGACCTGGCAGATGATCGGAAAGCGGGCCGCACGGATTCCGGTGTTGACGGCCGCCGCCGCGCCCCGGCCGTAGCCGGCGATGACGCGCAGGTCCGGTACGGCCAGCTCGCGAAGAATCGCCGTCGTCCGATCTTCACTGCCGTCGTCGACGACGATGATCTCCATCGGCCGTCCATCGCGCTGGAGAGCGATCCCCTCGATCACATCGCGGATCCAGCGTTCGCCGTTGCGCACGGGAACGACGAAACTGACAGGGATTGGGGAGCCGCCTGCGGCGGGCGGGGAGGCCATCACTGCGGCACGATTCTGGGGCTGTTCCACCGTTGCGGTCGAACCCCGGAAAGTATCGCATGGTATTGGTCGACGATCTGGTCGCAGACCGCCTCGTTTCCGTAGAGTTCCCGCACGCGGAGTGCCGCGCGCTCGGCCTGCACCCGCCAGTGGTCCGGCGACTGGATCACAAGATTGATCGCGGCGGTCAGCGCGCTTGCGTCGCCCGCCGGCACGACCTGTCCGCCGCCCGTCGTCCGGATCACTTCGCCGCTGCCCGAGTCCCCGGCGACGATCACGGACGTGCCCGCGAGCAGCGCTTCGAGCGGCACGAGGCCGAACACTTCGTGTTCGGACGGATACACGACGACGTCGGCATCGGCCAGCGCCTCGAGCCGTTCGTGTCCGCGCAAGAGGCCCGTGAAGCGCACGGCCCCCTCGATGCCGCGCGACCGGATCGCCGCGGTGATCTCGCGGCCGCTCCCCATGTCGTTGCCAGCGATCACGAGCGTGGCGTCCGGACGTTCGAGGCGGGCGAATGCCTCAACGAGCAGATCGACCCGCTTGCGGGGCGTGAGCTTTCCAAGAAAGAGCACGATTGGTCCCGCGCGCAGCGAGCAGCGAATCCGCAGGCGCCCTCGTTGAATCGGCGACGCAAATTCCTCGAGGTCGATCGGGTTCGGGACCAGGGCAATCGTCTCGTCGGCGACTCCGAGCGCGCGCAGCTGCGCCTGTTCGGCCTGGGAGACGGCCACCACGCGGGCGGCGTTCTGCAGCGCGCGCCGGCCTGCCAGGGCATCGAACGTCCGCTTCGCGAGCCGCCGCCGCTCGATTCGCGGGGCGGTGCCATTGGGGGCGAGGACGAACGGCACGCCCGCCCGGCCGAGATGGCGCGCGGCGATTTCGACCGGAAGATTGCGGCACGCGTGGAGGTGCGCGACATCGAACTCGCGGGCATGCCGGCGCATGAAGCCGGCGAGGCCGCGCGGCAGGAACAGCTGCCAGTGATAGGCGAGGTGATTCGAGAGGTTGGGAAATACGCGGAGCGCGACTCCGTCGGCCGTGCGCGAGGATGGCCATGCGCCGCCCGGCGGCGGGACCGCGGCAATTGATGGCGGCCGCAGACGACTGGTCGCGTCGCACGCATCGGTCGTCGCGACGGTGACCGCGTGGCCGCGGCGGGCGAGATCCCGCGCGAGCGTCGCGGCCAGCCGCGGAATGCCGCCGTACGCCCAGGCGTCTCCCGAGTACGGTGTCACGTGGAGGATGCGGAGCGGCGGCATGCGTCGGTGACCGTCATACACTATCCTCGGCTTTGACTGAACGTACCCCGGGCGTGCCGCTGTATCACCGGCTGGCGGTCGTAGTTGCCGTACTCCTCGCCGGTCTGGTCTACATCAACGCACTCGACAACCCATTCGTCTACGACGACCGGCGGCTCGTAGTCGAAAACCGGTCCTTGCGACCGCCGCTCAATCTCACCGCGATCGTCCTGCACGAAGTCACGCGTCCCGTCGTCAACCTGACGTACGCGATCGATCGCACGCTCTGGGGGCCGTCGCCGTTCGGGTTCCATGTCACGAACGTCCTGCTGCACATGCTCAACGTGGCGCTGCTGTTCGAGTTCGGCCGCCGCGCGACGGGCCGGCGCCTGGCGGCGTTCATGGCCGCGGCCATCTTCGCCGTGCATCCATTGATGACTCAGGCTGTCGGGTACATCAGCGGACGGGCGGAGCTGCTGTGCGCGGTGTTCCTGCTGCTCGCCTTCGAGGCGGCGCGCCGATGGATGCTCGAGCCGTTCTCACGTCCTCCAAGCGCAAACCCGACGCGGATCACGGGACACTCGGCCGAAATCCAGCAGGTAGCCCGCCAGAGCAGCGTGAGAACGGCTCTCGGCGGCCATGGCGCGTGGCTGGCCGCGACGTTCGGGCTCTGGCTGCTGGCGCTCGCGTCGAAGGAAACCGCGGTGATCTTCGTCCTGGTGCTGGTGTACGACCGGCTCATTCTGGGCCAACCCGGGGGACTTCGTCCCGCCGGCTTGCCCGCCGTAGCCTTGGCGAAGGCGGGACCCCCTGACACGCTCGCTCGCGGGGGCCCCGTCGCCCCGCTCCGCTCACGTGGCTCACTCGCTGCCGCTCGTTCGCGCGATCGCTTATGGCGCCTTCACGTGCCGGTGATCGCTGTCGTGGTGGTGGCGGTGGTCGTGCGGCTCGCCGTCTTCGTGCGGCTCGAGCATCCCGGACAGATCGGCATCGATTGGCGCTTCGCGCTGCTCGAACTGGACGTCTTACGGCGCTATCTCACGCTGCTGGTCTCACCGGGCGGCCAGACGATTCTTCACGAGCTCGCGCCCGTGACCGGGTGGCTGGACCCGCGGGTGCTGCTGGGACTCGGCGTGCTGGGCGTGCTCGGCGCGATCGCCTGGAGGATGCGGCGGGTCGATGGCCTCGTGACGTTCGGCATCCTCTGGTTCATGCTTGCGCTGGTCCCGTCGGCCGCGCTTGTGACGATGGGTATGGGCGAGCCCATGGCCGAACAGCGCGCGTACGTCGCGAGCGCAGGACTCTTTCTCGCGATTGGCGCCGCCGTCGCCCGCTTTGAAGCCTGGCGCCGCTGGAACACACGACGGGGCGCCAGAATTCTGTTTCGCGGCATCGTCGCGGCCGTCCTGGTCTTGCTCTCCATGCACACGGTGCTTCGCAATGCCGTGTGGGGCCATCCGGTGACGTTGTGGTCCGAGGCGATCGACAGGGCGCCCAACTCGTGGCACGCGCAGCTGCTCTTTGGCGAGGCGCTGCACGACGCCGGCCGGCACGACGAGGCGATCGGCGCGTTTACGACGGCGCTGCGGACACGGCCGGACGAGCCGGCGATTTACGGGAAGCTCGGCCTCTGTCTGATCGAGGTGGGCCAGATCGGGCCGGCAGCCGCGGCGTTCGAAAAACTGCGGCAACTGCAGCCGCGTTCGCCCGACGGATCCAACGGGATCGCCGCGATCGCGTTGATCTCCGGTCAGCTGGAACAGGCGCGGTCGCTATACGAAGAGACACTTTTGTTCGACCCGTGGAACGTGCCGGCGCGCGTCGGGCTGGCCAAGATCGAAGAGCTGCAGGGTAATGCGGCGGCCGCGTTGCGCCGATGCCAGGAGATCAGGGACCTTGCTCCGGAGACCCCCGGGAATGAGGAATGCCTCAGTCGGAACCGAGCTCGGATCGGCAGTGGCGGCTCCGGGCGTCGCTGACGCCGGGGGCGCGTCGGCCGCGCGCGCGCACGCCGGCTTGGTCTGGACGCTGATCCGTACGGATTTCAAGGTCCGGTACCACGGCACGGCGGGCGGGTTCGTCTGGGCGCTTCTGAAGCCGCTGACGATGTTCGTGCTGTTGATGGCGGTCTTCTCGTTCCTGTTTGCGTCGACGCCCACCTACAAGCTCGATCTCATCATCGGCCTCTTCCTATGGGACTTCTTCGCGGAGAGCACGAAGGCGGGTCTGATCTCGCTGCACAGCAAGGGATTCCTGCTGTCGAAGGCGAAATGCCCGTCGTGGATCCTCGTCGTGACGTCGATCTCGAACGCAGTCATCACGCTTGCGGTCTTCAGCGTGATCATCATGGTGTTCCTCACCGGCGCGGGCCAGCCGCCGTCGGCGGGCGGCCTCGCGCTGTTCGTGATCTACTGCATCGCATTCGCGCTGATCGTCGTCGGCTTTTCGCTCGGATCGAGCGTGCTGTTCCTGCGGTATCGCGATATCAACCAGGTGTGGGACATGATGATCCAAGCCGGGTTCTTCATTGCGCCGATCATTTACCCGATCGCCATTCTGCCGGAGCGATTCCATTTCCATCTGTACTTTTGGCCGCCCACGGCCGTGATTGAGTTCGCGCGCGCCGTGCTCGTTCGAGGCGCGATTCCGACGGCGACCGCGCACCTCTGCCTGGCGGGCGTCGTGGCGATCTCGCTCGCGCTCGGCTGGGCGATCTTCCGGCGGCTGGCGCCGAGAGCGGCGGAGTACCTATGACCGTCGAATGCGTAGGCACGACGTCGGTAGGACGGGCACATCAGGTACGACGGGTTCGAGGAGCCTATTCATGTCACCTTCCCGTAAGCAAACAAGGCAAACGTCAGTTCGTTCCAGGGACCGACGTGCCTGACGTACCCGATGTACCCGACGTACCGACTGTGACATGCCGATGTCAGTAATCGAAGCCTCTGGCGTCTCGAAAGCGTTCCGCATTCCGTCGGTCCGCCGGGACACGGTGCGCGAGCACGTGCTCGGCCTGCTCGAGCGGCGGCGGTTCGAGCGGCTCCAGGTGCTCGACCGGATCAGCCTGAACGTCAAGCAAGGCGAATCGCTCGGGATCATGGGGCGGAATGGCTGCGGTAAAAGCACGCTGCTCAAGATCCTCTGTGGCGTGTACATGCCTGACTCCGGATACGTCAGTGTCCGTGGGGCGGTCACGCCGATTCTCGAGCTTGGCGTTGGCTGGAATGCCGAGCTGGACGCCATCGACAACGTGTGCCTTGTGGGCACCGTCATGGGACTCACCCTGCCGGACCTCCGGCGGCGGATGGACGAAATCCTTGCGTTTGCTGAGGTGGAGCGCTTTGCCAATCTCAAGCTGAAGCACTACTCGAGCGGCATGGCATCCCGGCTGGGGTATGCGGTCGCCTTTGCCGCCGTCCGGGATGTTCTGGTGCTCGATGAGATCTTCGCGGTGGGCGACGCGGGCTTCAGGGCCAAGTGCGAGCAGCGGTATCGCGAGCTGCACGAGGCCGGCCACACGATCATCCTGGTCAGCCACGCGCCGCCAGTGATCGCCGGGTTCTGCGATCGGGCGATGCTGATCGAAGGCGGCTGTGTCCGCCTCGAAGGCAGCGGTCCCGAGATCGTGACCGCGTATCTCAGGCTGCTGACTGGGGAGGCCGACTGATCAGTGGGGGCGCGACCGGCCCGTCAGCCACCGCACGAGTGAACGCGCCGGGCTCCCTATCCGCCACCCGAGCGACACCTTCATCGCGTCGAGATCCTGCTTGGTGCCCGAGAGCTTGGTCGTCGACCGATCGACCTGCCTCCCTGCGTCCTGCTGCTCTGTGAGGGCGCTCTCCAGACGTTGGGCTTCCTCGTTGCGCGCGCCAATTTCCTGCTGAAGGCCGGCAATAGCCGAGCGGGTTGTCTCGAGCTTGCGGCGCAGCTCGACGACTTGCTGGTCACGCGCGACCAGATGCCGTCTCAGTTGCTCGGCCGTTCGGCGGGCCGACTCGATGTCTTGCTGCAGCCACTTCACCTCGGTCGATCGCATGGCCGCATGCTGCTCCGACCGGCCGCGGTCCGGGAACGCCACGATCGTTCCGCTGTTCGACAAGGGCACCCGTGCCCCGGCAATCCTCGTGTGAATGCGATGTGGTTGCCCATCTCTCAGGGACTCCGGCAGCCGGCACGCGAAGGCGTGGTAGCCGCGGCCTTTTCCGGCCGCCAGCAGATCGCTCCGGTAGGTGTCGGCCCTGACCGTGGCAATGACGACATCGCCGTCGAGGATCTCGATCGACACAGGAGCGTCTGGTCGTCGGGCATCCCATGCCCAACCCGAAACCACTGCGCCATTCACGGCGTCCTGAAAGCCCTCGTAGGCGGGTTCACCATCTTCTCGATCGACGGACGCCTGAGCCTGCTGCCCGAAGCGATGCGCGAACTCGGCCGAGAGCGTGTCCGGATCGTGTTGGGCGAGATCTGCCCAGGCGCGAAGCGCTTCCGGGCGGTCGCCCGTGGTCCACGCGGTCCACGCGTGCGTCCTCAACTCCTGACAACAGACCCGCCGCTGTCGCTCGATCAGCTCCGAATGAGCCGGTCCGAGCCGGTCGCGCATCTCCTCGTAGAATCGGATCGATCCCGCGAGCTGGCCGCGCCGGCCAACTTTTGACCATGAACCGGCTTCATGAATCCGGTAGGCGCCCATGATTTCGTCCAGGTAGCCGACCGCGCCCCACTCGGCCGCCATCACGTACATCGCCCAATCAGCGAGCTCCAAACCGAACACCCAATCCGGCAGAGCCTGCAGGACGGAGGCCCTGATCATCGGCGCGCAGCTGACGACGGAGTTGCGTTCGAGCAAGTCACGCTGGCCAAGAACGCCGGACGTCGTTGCCGGTTTGAAATCGAATGGCTCGCTGCTCTCATCCTCGTAGTAGGCAATCGCGTTGTGGAAGCACATCGAGCACGCCGGATGCGCGTCCAGAAATGTGACTTGTTTTTGCAGCTTGTCGCGCGATACCCAGTAGTCATCGCCGTCGATGAGCGCGATGTACTCGGCGCTCGCTGCGCGGACCGCCTCGCGAAAAGAATCCACCCCGCACGTGTTCTGACGTGCCAGCGCGAGCCGAATCAGCGTGGGGAAGCGGCGCTTGTAGCCATGCAGAATGGCAGTCGTGCCGTCAGACGAACAGTCATCGGCGACGATGAACTCGTAGCGCGCTTCGAGCTGCTGCGCGAGCACGCTCTCGATCGCCTGGACGATGTGCGGCGCGTTGTTGAAGGCCGACATGACGACCGACACACGTGGCGCATCGGTCGCCTCGGGCGGCGGGTCGATTGCCACGAGGGGCGGCGCTCCGTCGCTGCGGGTCGACATCGGAACCTCCCGGCCGCATTCCGCGCCGGCGGCGGAGGCCAGCGTCGGATAAGCCTGTGACACGGACGTGAACCGCATTAGCTGAAGCGCGCGTCTTTGTACAAGTATGTGGTGTATTCGTAGAGACCGTAGTCGTGTCTGATGACGAAGTTGCGAGTCAGATGTTGGGTCAGGAACCTGGCCAGCTCGTCGAACGGGACATGAAAAAGATCGTCCCGTTCCCAATCCACGTACTTTGAC
The DNA here is from genome assembly GCA_035633215.1 of Vicinamibacterales bacterium. Lineage (GTDB taxonomy): Bacteria > Acidobacteriota > Vicinamibacteria > Vicinamibacterales > SCN-69-37 > DASQFI01. The sequence continues at coordinate 399,775 of DASQFI010000010.1, forward strand.
ATCATGGTGAACGCCAGCCCTGTTCGGGCTTTGGGGAACAACACCCGCAGGACACTGCTGACGTAGTCGAACATGTCCGGGTACGGAATATCGATCCTGGCCGTGAAGAGACCGTGGATGATGATGTAGTCAAAAACCGGCAGGCGATCTGGTTCCTCCAGGACGTCGAAATCGTAATACGTGATCTCCGGAAACTTCCGCCGCGAGACCTCGAGAAAGCGCGGCGACAGATCCAGTCCGGCGTACGTGATATGGTCGAACCCGCGGGCGCGAATGTACTCGTAGAGATGTGACAAGCCGCAGCCAAAATCGAGCAGGCTGACCTTCGCGTCCGGCGTCCTGATGAGGTCGAGCATCACGCGGAAGCCCGTGTTCGCGATTTCCTGGGTTCGCCATCCGACGCCCAAATGGCTGTCCCCGTGCTGTTCGAGCAGTGCCTCGCAATATCGGACGATACTGAGATAAGGTTTCGGCTGCGGCATCACTTCGCGGCATCCTAAACCACGCTTCGGGCGCCGACAACTCACCCCATGGAACTGTCAGACTTGGCGATCTTCGGCGGCGCGCCGCGCTTCGTCGAACCTCTCCATGTCGGCCGGCCGCACGTCGTGAGTCGCGCGGCGCTTCTCGAGCGCGTCAACGTCATCCTCGATCGGCACTGGCTGACCAACGACGGGCCGTACGTCGTGGAGTTCGAGCGTGAACTGTCACGCAGGCTCGGTGTGGCGCACTGCCTGGTGACGAGCAATGCCACGGCCGGTCTCGAGGTCCTCCTCAAGGCCTGCGGGCTGACCGGTGAGGTCATCGTGCCGGCGTTCACGTTTGTGGCCACGGCGCATGCCGTGCAGTGGTCCGGACTGACGCCGGTGTTCTGTGACATCGATCGACGCACGCACAACATCGACCCGCGCGACGTCGAAGCGCAAATCACGACAAGAACCACCGCGATTCTCGCGACGCACATGTGGGGCCGTGCGTGCGACATCGACGCGCTCGGCGCCATCGCCGGCCAGCACCGCCTCCGCCTGTTCTTCGATGCGGCCCACGCGTTCGGCTGCCGCTACAAGGGTCGGCCGCTCGGGAGCTTCGGCGATGCCGAGGTGTTCAGCTTTCACGCGACCAAGGTCGTGACGACGTTCGAGGGCGGCGCCGTGACGACGAATCAGAGCGATCTGGCTGAGACCGTCTCGCTGATGCGAAGCTTCGGCTTCGCCGACTACGATCAGGTCGTGTCGGTCGGCACGAATGCCAAGATGCACGAGGCCGGCGCCGCTATGGGCCTCACGTCGCTCGAGGCCGTCTCCGGCGTCGTTGACGTCAATCGCCGGCACCACACGCAGTACCAGCGTGAACTCGGTCAACTGCCGGGGGTGACCATGATTAAGTTCGACCCAAACGACACGCCAAACTACCAGTACGTCGTGGCCGAGATCGACGCCGGGCACGCCGGCATCGGCCGCGACCTTCTGCAGCGCGTGCTATGGGCCGAAAATGTTCTGGCCAGACGCTATTTCTACCCGGGCTGCCACCGCATGCGGCCGTATGTCCGCGCAGATGGGTGCCCGGTCCGGGACCTGCCGGCCACCGACGATCTCGCGGCAAAAGTTCTGTGCCTGCCGACTGGCACGGCGTTGACGAGCGACGACATCGGCACCGTCTGCGACATTGTGCGATACACGGTCGAGCATGGCCATGACGTCACCGCACGGGCCGAGCGGCGCGCCTGACGACGGTCCATGATGGACGCGACAGCGTCGGCAACCAAGCTATCCAGTGAGGCGGGCTATCGTCACGCCCGCTACGCCGAGGCCCTCTCCGAATTCGGGACGCCCATCTTTCTGCCGAACTGTGGCGGTTGGCTCCTGCGTCGTCACGTGCCGGATTCCGATCGGGACGACGCGACGGGCTGCTATCCGGTGTTCGTCTGCGACCGATGGGAAGCGCTGCACGACGACGTGCGTTCCATGGCTGGTGACCTGGTGAGTCTGACGATCGTGACCGATCCGTTCGCGGAGGTCGGCCCCGGCGAGTTGCGACGCGGCTTCGACGTCGTCATGCCGTTCAAGGAACACTTCGTCGTCGATCTGAAGCAGCGAGCCGCACATTCCGTGTCCCGTCACCATCGTCACTACGCGGCCAGGGCGTTGCGCGCGCTCAGCATCGAGTTGTGCGCTGAGCCGCTGGCGTTTCTGGACGAGTGGGTGGGGATGTTCGATCTGCTGGTCCAGAAACACCAGCTCCGCGGCGTACGTGCCTTCTCGCGGCAGAGCTTCGCGCATCAGTTGACGGTACCCGGCGTCGTGATGTTTCGCGCGTCACATCGCGGCGCGACCGTCGGTCTGCACGTCTGGTATGCGCAGGACGGCGTCGGCTACTCCCACCTTAGCGCAACGTCCGATGAGGGACGCGCGTTGATGGCGTCGTACGGACTCTACGCCGCCGCGATCGAATGGTTCACCTCCCGAGCGCAGTGGCTGAGCCTCGGCGGCGCCGCCGGCACGAGCGAGAGAGCCGACGATGGACTCGCGTATTTCAAGCGAGGCTGGTCCACGGGCAGCAGACCCGTCTACGTCTGCGGCCGCATTCTCGATGCATCGGCTTACGCGGAGCTCGCTGCGCGAGGTCGCGCAGACGCCGTGTCCTACTTTCCCGTCTACCGGCGCGGCGAGTTCGACTGAGCGGCGTCCAGCGCCTCCTTGAGTCGAGCCTCGAAAATCGTCGGGCTGTACTCCTTCATCACGCGCTCGAGCGCCGAATCCCGAAGCGACTGCCAGAGAGAAGCATCCGTATATACGGCCGCAATCGCGCGCGCGATCTCGTCCGGCCGATCGCCGGTCAGCAGGTCGATGCCCGCCGCCCAGCCAAGCTGCTTTGCCAGCTCGGTCGTGCAGACGATGGGCAGGCCGTGTGCGGCCGCCTCCACCATCTTCAATGGAATGCCGGCCGAGTAGCGAGTGGGCGCGACGAAAACCCTGGCGTCCTCGTACAAGGGTGTCAGGTCAGCCACATCCGAGTGAAACTCGACACCCGGTTGCTGCATGGCCATCAAGCTGTCTGGGATTCTCGCGCCTGCCACGATGAGCGGAGCGTCAGCAGCCGACGTGTGACCCAGCGCGGGGTGCACCTCGCGCACCAGGAACGCAGCGGCGTCTTCGTTCGGCGAACCCGGCGTAAAGGCCCCGACGAACAGGATCGATCGTCGGGCGTCGAAGACCGTCGCGCTCGGGACTGGATCGACGGCATGGCCAAGCACCGACACGTTCGATAGCCCCGCGTCGAGGAAGTACCTCTGCTCGGATGGGCTCACCACGAGCACGGCCGCGCATCCGTATGCCAGACCGACCTCCTGCTGAATCATCGACACGACATCGGCTTCGGCCACCGGCGTCCCGCTCATGCGTTGCCGCGCGACCTCCCGAAGCACCGACAACGCCTCCGTGTCGTAGATCACGGGGCAGGTGACGCCAGCCAGCTCTCGCCCAAGTGCGGCCTTGAGATACCGCATATTGTGCGAACGGCTGACGATGACCATGCGGATGTGGGCGGGGAGAGATTTGAAGAGCGGCCCGAGACCCTGTGGACCTGCCGGCGGGAGAACTTCGACGTCGGGGAAGTCGTGACTCGAGCGGCGCTCGGAAGTTCCATTCGTGGGATAGATGGCCACGAACCAGCCGAGCGTGCGGAGGGCACGGAACATCGCGGCGGCCCGTGGGAATCCCGCGCCAAACGCCGCGTCCGGCAGTACGTCATCGATCACGAGCGCCCAGGGCCGCGTCCGCGGCCGGGATCGGGCGGCGAGCAGGCCCTCCGAACGTGTCGGCTGTTGCTCCAGCCAATCCCCGTGGAGGGAGACGAACACCGCCTGCCGGTCACGCTGCAGTCTGACTGCGTCGCCGGACGTTGCACTGCTCGCGAACTCCACATGAGTGGCGGCCGCGTGTGGCGTGTAGACGACTCGGAGTCCCTCGCGCCAGAGCCGCACGCAGTAGTCGACATCCTCATAGTAGGCGGGCTTGTAACGCTCGTCGAAGCCGCCGAGCCGCAGGAACAGATCGCGTCGCGTCAGCAACATTGCGCCGGAACAGAAGTCCACGTCCCGCTCGAACGAACATTCGGGCGCGGCCGGATCGCCGCCGCGTCCGTACCCCTCGCACGATCCATCCCTCCACACGATGGCGCCAGCCTCCTGCAGCCGGCCATCAGGCCAGATCAATTTGCCCCCAACCGCGCCGATCGTGTCTGAGCGTTCGAGAACGTGCATCAGATTTCGCAGAGCGCCGGAGTGCATGACGGCGTCGCTATTCAGAAAGAGCAGGAGCTCGCCTCGCGCGGCCCGGGCGCCCTGATTGGCGGCCAGGGTGAAGCCGAGGTTCGTCGTGTTGATCAAGACCGTCGGCCCGTCAACGTGTTGCAGGAGCTCGGCGGTCTCGTCGGTCGACCCATTGTCCACCAGCACGATGTCCAGCGAGACCTCGCGTTGCTCGCAGATCGACGTGAGTGCGCGCAGCGTCAGTTCGGCGCGATTCCACAGGGCGACGACCACGGTCACGCGTGGTGCGTCGGATTGTGGACAGACCAGCCGATCACCGCGCTCGAGAAGCCTCTGAAGCTCCAATCGGCACGAACGGTCGAACTGTGACCTGGCTGCGCGGCCTGCGGTCCTGACCGCCGCCCGCTCCCGGTACTCGCGCAGCGGTGCCGCGACGTTCGATCGCAGCCATCGCCGGAGCCGGGCACGCGACGGCGACCAGGTGAAGAGCCTGACGTCGCGCCCGTCGCGAAGGCGTGCCCAGATTTCCAGTCTCCGCGCGGCCGCCGGCTCAGCTGGCAGTTCGAGATAGCCTGAAAAACCGGATGCGATCGTTTCGGCGTCGCTCCCGTACACGCTGGCGACATCATCGCGGCGTCTCCGGCACTCGAGGTCAATCTCGCGCCCGAATCCCCGCGCGACCATTCGAATAATCGGCATGTCGCGCGAAAACGCCCAGCCGCCAATCGACACGCAGTCCTGGAGAACGTCGTCGGGCCTCGGACTTTCGAGCCAGCCGAAGATGCCGGGCTCGATGCGATGACGAGGATCGGGCGGCGGCACAGGCAGAGATTAGAGCCGTTCTCACTTTCCGCGAAATGCAAAACCGCTCGAATCTCGGACAGATGGGCCGAATTCTGCCCGGCGGGCCGCTACAGGAGAGTGAGAACGGCTTTGGCAGGAACATCGGCTGCGTCCCTGCGACGGGGCGGGCCTTACAAAGACGTCAGATCACTTTGCGTGGCATCGACGGATTCAGGTGCATGGTGAGGTCGTACACGGATGCGCCGCAGGCGGCGCTGACGTCCTCGGGCCGCGAGCCGGCCTGCCAGTCCCACAGCGTCGCGACGTCGCCGATCTTGACCCGCGGGTCGCGCCCGATCTCGACGATCGTGTGGCTCGCGGAGACCGACGCGATCACCGGGTAGAGGTCGTCGCCGATCCGCACGCGGCCGCCTTTCGCCGCAGCGCGCGGCCAACCGTCCGCGTGGCCGACCGGTAGTGTGGCGATCCACACGTCATCCTTGGCGACGTACGCACGGCCGTAGCCCGCGCTGTCGCCACTCTTCAGAAGCTTGACGTAGGCGACGCGCGCACGAAGCGCCATCGCCGGCCGCAGGTCGAGGACCCCCGCCGTCCTGAATTCCTGCTCCGAGTAGACGCCGTACAGCGCCATGCCGGGCCGCACCATGTCGAAGAACGCCGTTGGGTGCTGGAAGAGCCCGAAGCTCGAGGCTGTGTGCTTGCGCCCCAGCGCGATCTTCTCCTGATCGAGGCCGTCGCAGAGCGACTGAAACCGGCGAACCTGCTCCTTATCGAGGTCGGGGTCTTCCGCAAACGTCATCATGACGCCGTCGATGCGCACGGCCTTGCGTGCGGCGATGTCGCGAATGAGCACCGCCGCCTGACCGTGCGGGACGCCGACGCGTCCAAGACCGGTGTCGATGCAGACGTGCACAGGAATCGCGCGTTGCCGCTTGGCCGCTGCGCGCTCCAGCGCGTCCCCGACTGGCGTATAAACCATCGGCATGATGTCGCGCGCCGCCGCCTCTGCCAGGTTCGACTCGTCGAACGGGCCCATCAGCAACACTGGCTTGCGCACGCCAGCATCTCGAAGTGTGACCGCTTCGTGCATCTTGACGACCGCAAGTCCGTGGACGGAGACCAGCGGCTCCAGCAGGCGTGCGGCATCGGCGAGACCCATGCCGTACGCGTTGTTTTTGATGACCGCCAGAATGGGCCGGCCGGAGGCGCGCGCGGCGACCTGCTGCACGTTGTGACGGAGATTCGCGGTGTTGATCTCAATCCATGGATCGAACGACGACACGCCGGCGGCCCGAACGGGAGGCCCCTGCTGGCCGGCGGCTGTGAGCGCACGCGGGATGCCCGCGGCGGCCAGCATCGACGCCGCCTCGAGAAAGCGACGACGAGATCGATTCATTGAGTCCTCCGGGCCGGGCCTACCGCGCCGCGGGCGTGAGCTCGACTTTCCAGCTGACCGCAACGCTGTCCGGCCGATAGCAGACGAGATCGTCGCACGCCTGGTATTCGAGCGTCCCGGGAATCACGAGCGTGTCTTTCGCCGCGGCCCGCTGCCGCATTTTCGCCGTGTTCGCCAGCGTGATGTCCTGCGTGATCTGAAAGGGCTTGTTGTAGACCTTGAACGTCTCGCTGGTCGGCGCGAAGAAGTACGACACGGATGGTGGATAGCGCGCCGGCGTCGCTTTGAGGTCGGCGGAGGTCTGAAGCTTCACCGCGATCGCCCCGATCTGGCCAGGGGCGTAGACGTGAATCTTGGCCGCCGGTGTGACGTCGACTGACAACGCGATCCGTCCGCCCGGTGCGGCCGTCGCGCCGCTCTGTCCCAGACGCAACTTCAGATAACGCGCGGTGATCTCGTTCGGATCTGTGGGCTTTGGAGTTTGTTGCTTGTCCACCGTAGCCCGCGCGAAGGTGGACCCACCGCTCGCCACCACGATCGCTATCAGTCCCAGGACAATGCTTCGCATACTTCCGGTACAGACTCCGGATCGCCGCCATTAGTTCTTCTCAGCGAACCTTCGGCGCGATCGCGATGCGTTTTGGCCCGCTCTGCCGGGCGAACTGGATGTTGTGCAGCACCTTTCGGCTCGCGATGTCGATCGCCGCGACGGCGTCCGAATACCAGAGGCTCACGAACAGCACTTTACCGTCCGGCCGCATCGTGAACCAGTGCGGAAAATGACCGACGCGGATCTGGCCGGTCTCTCGCATGTCGGGCAGGCTCACGATCCGGATGAGATCGTTGATGCAGTCGCTGACCCAGAGCTCGCGTTCGTCCGGAGAGAGGTGCAGTGCGTGCGTGAAGGTGTCGAGATACGGCCGCGGCAGGCCGTCCGGCAGCGTGCCGAGCTCGACGCGGCGCGTGACGCCCTTCTCGCTGTCCAGGACGACGAACCCGAGGAGATTCGAGAGGGCGGCGTAAACCGTTCGGCCGTCTTTCGTTGGCGCGAGCGGTCGGACCCCATCCGCGGTCGGGAGGTTGTACAGCAGCGACTGCTTGGCGGGATCGAGCACGATGACAGCGTTGCCGAACTGAGCGCCGACGAAAATGCGTGATCCGTCCGACGAGGTATATGCGTCGTGCGGTCCCTTCGGTGTGGGGATCTTTTTGAGCAGCGCGAGCGGCTCGAGCTGTACGATGGCAATCGCGTCCTCGCCGCGCAGCGGCACGTACGCCAGGCGGCCGTCGCGCGTGAGCGTCAGCTGGTTGGGATCTTTGCCAATCTGGACCTGATTGACGATGATGCCCTGACGCGCGTCAATGACCTGGAAGTTGCCGGTCTTGTCGCTGGCGACGTAGATCCTGGAGCCGTCGGCGGAGATGGCCAGCCCATGCAGCCTCGGGTCGGTGGTGATCCGTCTGATCTCTTTGAACGTATACGGATCGGCTTCGACAAGCTGATCGATCTCGCCGAGCGTGATCCAGAGCGTGCTCTCGGCCTGCCGGGCGGTCGCAGGTGGGACCGCCAGCGCGGCAAGCCCACAGAAGAGACCGATGATTGCGATGGTTCGCGTCAAGCGCGCTCTCCGAGGCCCCTCATCTGGTCACCAAATCACAGATTCACCGATTCTGTATGGCTTCTATGATGAGAGTAAGCGCGGTGTTGGTCGCGCGGCGCGCCGCGCCCTGCCCGCGCATGTGGCCCATCCGCACGATGACGAGATCCTGCGACGGGACGATCCAGGTGTTCTGGCCGCCGGCCCCGGCGGCGAAATACGTGTCCGGCGGCAGATTCCACGTCCCGATCCCGTTGATCCAGAACAGGCCGCCATATTCGGGTCGCGTCCACGCCGGCGCGGGCGTGCTCACGAACTTCGCCCAGCCTTCCGGCAGAATACGCTGGCCCTGCCACATGCCGTCCTGCAGATACAGCATGCCGATGCGCGCCCAGTTGCGCGCGGTGCCGTAGTCGTAGCCGGTGATCAGGAAGTTGCCGAACGGATCGGTCTCGAGCACCTGCCGGCGGATGCCGATCTTGTCGAACAGCGCGCGCTGCGGCCACGAGAGGTACTGCTCGCCGCGCTTTGTGACCGCCTGCTTGATGAGGTAGCCGATCGTCAGCGGATCGCAGTTGCGATAGCGGCCCTGGGTGTTCGGCGGGACTTCCGCCGGCCGCGTGATCGAGTAGGCGTACGAGTCGACGGCGCCCGTGTAGATGTAGTAGTGGTCGGGATACGCGGCGTTCGACGCGCCGCCGGGCTCCTGGTTGCCCATGAACTTCAGCCCGCCGCTCATCCGCAGCAGGTCGATGTTGCGGATGCTCGCGCGCGGATCGCCCGGTTTCTGCCAGAGCGGAACCGGCGCCGGCTGCTCGAGCGTGTAGGTGCCGTCCTTCACGAGCAGCGCGAACAGCGTGGAGGCGATGCTCTTGCCCATCGACCAGCTCTCGAGCTGCGTGTCCTTGGTGATGCCCGGCATGTAGCGCTCGGCGACGATGCGGCCCTTGTGGACGACGAGGAAAGCGGCGGTGAGCGCGTTGGGATCGGCAAAGGCGGCGTCGACGGCCGCGTCGAGCGTCGCGCGATTGACCCCGGCCACCGGCGTCGAATCCGGCTGGTCGCCCATCGGCCACGCCTGCGTCGCCGCGTCGGGCAGCGACGTCGACACCGGGATGCGCGTGAATGAGATCCCGGGCTTGTTGGGAATCTGGATGATGCAGCCCTGATCGCTGTAGTACCTCGCTTCACGCGTCGTCGTTCCGAACGACGCGCGCACGGACTTGTAGTAGCGATCGACCGTGTACTTGACCGAGGACTGCTCCGCGGCCGGCATGAAGAAGTACGCGCTGTTCTTCGCGGCCTCGTCCGGATCGCGCCCGGACACGAAGACAGCGGAGCAGAGGATCTTCGCGAAGCCGGCGAGGCCGTTCTCGGTGTGCGTGCCCTGCGGCGTCGGGGTCGCGGTTGCCGCGGGCGGCGCAGCTTGCTGCTGTGCGGCGACGTGCAGGGTCAGGACACTCGCCGCTCCGTAAACAACGAGCGCGATTAGAAGACGACGAGTCATGGCATCCTCCCGGAAAAGACCTCGGGTTCTTTTTTGGAAGAACAAAGCGAAAAAGAAACCCGAGGTCGTACCCCCTATTGGACAGCAATCAGCGACTTCGCTGTTCTGAAGTAGATCACGCCTTCTGAAATCGCGGGCGTGGCCATGGCGATGTCGCCCAGCGCATTGGTTGCGAGCAGCTCGAACGTCCGGCCCGCCTTCACGACGTACACGTCGCCCTCCTCGCTGGTGAAATAGAGCTTCCCGTCGGCGGCGACGACCGATGCGGTGAACGGCGTCGTGGCGGCCGCGAGCCGCTGCGGCTGGTACACGCGCTCGCCGGTCTTCGCGTCGAGCGCCACGATGACGCCGTTGTTCTTGGCGACGTACAGCAGATCGCCGTACAGCACAGGCGTAATCATGTACGCGCCGTCGCTCGGCAGGCTCCAGGCAATGTGCGTGTTCGAGGTCTCGGTTGCCCCGAGCGCGAGCGCGCCCGTGGCGGTCTCGCGAATCGCGAAGATCGGCGACCGCCCGCCGTGCGAGTTCGTGATGTAGATCAGGCCGTGGCCGGCGACCGGCGTCGGTACCGGGATGTCGCCGCCGCCGCCGAGCTTCCAGATCTCCTGGCCCGTCTTGAAGTCGTACGCCCCCATGTGCTTCCAGCCGTTGACCAGGATCTGGGTGCGGCCGCCGACCTGATGAACGGTGGGCGTGCTGAACGTCGGCACGTCCTGCCGCGGCGTCCGCCACAGTTCCTTCCCCGTCTTCACGTCAAATGCGGCGAGGAACGAGTTCTTCTGCACGTCAGCCTGAATGATGATCACGCCCTCGTGGATCACGGGTGAGCTCGAGAACTCCCACTGTGCGGCCGGGACCATGTAGAAGCCCGAGTCGAGGACGCCCAGGTCGTTCTTCCAGAGCAGCTTGCCGTTGAGATCGAACGTGTGCAGTCCCTCGGAACCGAGCATCGCCACGAGGTGCGTGCCGTCGGTCGCCAGCGTCGCGTTCGCATGCGTCGATTTCAGGTGCCGCTTGATGACCGGCACGCCTGAATGAATCTGGCGGTCGACCAGCACCTTGCCTGACTTCTTGTCGAGACAGGTCAGCTTCCAGACGTGCACGGTGTCGTCCGGTACGGACGCGATGTCGCCATAGAGCCCGATCTTGAGGCCGGCATCCGGCTTGCCGCTGATCGCCGTCGTCACGCAGACACGGTTGCCCCAGATGATGGGGCTCGCGTGCCCGAGGCCTTCGATCGGCGTCTTCCAGCGGACGCCCTGGTTGTTCGGCACGTTCCAGGTCGTCGGCGTCTTGAAGCCGTCGGCGACACCCGCGCCGCGGATTCCGCGGAACGAAGGCCAGTCCACCCCAGGTTTGGGATCGACGGCCGAGCGGAGAGACACCGTTGCCCAAAGCGCGCATGCGGACGCCATCACGAAAGTGAGAGATCTCGTCGACATCAGTTGAACCTCACGCTAGGGCCTTTCTTCCGGCGGCTTGATCGTCTTGAACGATCGATAGAGTAACAGGTCGTACACGATCTTCAATGATCCGCCGATGAACAGCGGACCGGCGAGCGCGACGTGCTGCATCACTGCGCCTGCGATGAAGGGGCCCGCCGCCCACCCAAGGTTGCGCATGAGGTTCGTGATGCCGCTCGCGTACGTTCGTTCCTCGGGTCGCACGATGGCGAGCACGTACGATTGACGCGTCGGCACGTCCATCTCGACCAGCCCTTCGCGCGCCAGGAAGAGGCCGGCGGCCAGACCTGGCGCGGGCGCGGCCGGCGCGGCCATGAGGAACAGGCTCGATGGCAGGTGAGTGAAGACCATCGTGTTCACGAGGCCGATCCGCCCGGCGAGCCACGCCGCGCCGAGGTGTGACAGCGCGTTCAGGCCTCTTGCCGCGAAAAACAGCGCCGCGATCTGTGGCTCGGACAGGCCATAGCGTTCGAAGAACCAGTAGGCGACGAGCGCCGAGCCCAGGAATCCGCCGCCGAGACTGTCGAGACCAAAGAGCAGGGCGAGTCTCCTGACGCGGCGCTTCGTGTCCGGCGTGATCGGCGGCGTTGCCGCACGCCCTCCCGAGGTCGCGGCTTCGACGGCCGGCGACAGGCCCGCATGGATCAGGGCCCCGGTGCCCAATGCCGCGGCGCACAGCACGAACGTGACGCGATGCGCGGTCGTCGATTCCAGCTGCCACACCGACACAAGGAGGACCGGTGTCGCGCCTGCGAGCGCGCCGACCGCGTGTCCGACGTCGAGCACGAGGTTGTACCAGGCCAGCACCCAGGTCCGGCGCTCGGCGGCGACCGTGTCGGGCAGCAGCGCCTGCTCGAGCGCGGAGATGCCGCCGCGATCGCGGCCCATTGCATTGACGGTGCCGAGAAACGCGCACGCGATGAGGAGCGCGCTCGGCATCGACCAGGCCATCGCGGCATAGCCGAACGCTCCAAGCGCGCCGAGCAGCATCAACAGCCGCCGGCGGCCCACGACCACGTCCGCCCTCGCGCCGACGAGGAGCGTCGTCATCGCTCCGCCGGCCATGCCGGCGCCGATCACGATGCCGATGGAGGTGACACTGAAGCCGCGCGCGGCGAGATCGATCGCGGCAAACACGCCGACCGCGCCGACCGCGACAGACCGGAGGAACGCGGCCGCATAGATCAACCGGCGGTCGCGCGTCATGATCGCGGAAAGCACTTGACTTGCTGTGGTCGCCTGCGGCGGCGCTCGTGAAAAGCACTCGAGTACCACGCCAAGTCAAGTGGCTTTCCGTGTAGTTGGCAATTCACCGCGTCACACATTATGTTGTCGGCGTGCATTCCTGTCCCAGGTGCGGCTTCACCGGCGGCCGCGAGGCGTGCCAGACCCTCTTCGACGACATCGCGCTCCGTGTCCGTGCCATGGCCTGGACCGACAGCATGAAGACCTGGCGGCTCATGCACGACGTCTACGATATCCAACACGAGGAAGACTTCTGCGGCCGGTACCGGGGGCTCGTCATGCACCTTGGCGGTGTGTGCTGGGCGCTCGAGCATGGCGGGACCGAGACTGGCTATCGCGCGCTCCAGAAACTCGTCGAGCGCGACCCGTGGCAGTACGCGAAGTACCCGCCGTCGCCCGGCATTCCGGCGTCGCGGGGAACGATCACCGTGGCGACGCTTCGCGAAGCGGAGACACCGGAGCTTCTCGTTGCCGGTGTCGATCGGTGGGCGCGTTCGACCTGGCAGGCCTACTCCGGGCTCCATCCCGTCGCCAGACAGTGGGTAAAACAGGCGTTAGAGAGGTAGGGTCCCTCTACCTCTTCAGCTCCTCCAGCGCCTCGAACAGCCTGATCGCCTGCGCAACCTGCGTCGGGGTGCCGAGCAGCGCCGCACGATCCCCCACCATCAGCGAATCCTCCGGACCCGGATTGCTGATCAGCTCTTCTCCGCGGCGAATCGCGACGATCGACACGCCGACCGTGGAACGCAGCTGGGCATCGGCGAGCGTCCGGTTCGCGAACGGATTCTGCGGCGTGATGACCAGCCACTGGACCTCGAGGTCGCGTGCGGCGTTCACGAGATCGTCGAGCATCCGCGCGCGCTCGGCGCTCGGCCGCCCGGTTTCCTCCAGGCCCTCCTGGCGCACGAGGTCCGTATAGCGTTGCACCTCGACGAGCGGAAGGTCGAGATCGAGCAATGTCCGCCGCACGATCTCAATGCCACCCTCGAGCTCCGGCCGGACGACCTCGTGCACGCCGTCGGCCCGCAGCCGACGCGCGCCAACCCACGTCGAGGCGCGGGCGACCATCCGCAGATTCGATGAGTGGCGCTTGGCCGTCGCGACCACCGCCAGCGCCGCCGCGTCGTCGGGCAGCGTGATGACGAGCACGCGCGCCTGTTCGAGGTTCGCGTGTTTGAGCACCTCCGAATTGGCGGCGTCGCCGAAGAGCACGGGGACGCCGAGCTCCTGAAGTTTGTCCAGTCGCGACGGCTCGGCTTCGACGACCAGCCGGGGAATCTTCAGCCGCCCGAGGGCCTCGGCGATGTGCCGTCCCACGCGGCCGCAGCCGACGATGACGACGTGTCCGGTGATGCCTTCCGCCGGAAGCGGGACCTTCGTGCCGTACGTGTCGAGCATCCTCCAGAGCTTCGGGTAGCGCTGGATCGCGCGCTCGAGCGGCGGCACGAGCTGGAGCACGAGCGGGTTCAGCGTGATCGACACCATCGCGCCCGCCAGGATGAGCGAGTACTGCGCCGCGTCGATCAGTCCGAGCGCCATGCCGCTCTGGCCGATGATGAACGAGAACTCGCCAATCTGACTGCGCCCGGCGCCGATCACGAGCGCGGCGCGAACCGGTTTCGCGAGCAGCACCGTGACCAGCGCAGAGATGATCCCCTTGCCGACGACGACCACGAGCGTGACGATAGCGACCTGATCCCAGTGTTCCAGAAGGTAGCGCGGATTGACGAGCATGCCGACTGAGACGAAGAAGATCACCGCGAACGCTTCCTGAAACGGCACGACATCGGCGCCGATCTGCTTGCTGAACGGCGACTCGTTCACGACCACGCCGGCGACGAACGCGCCGAGCGCGAGCGACACGCCGAACAGAGCCGACGACGCCAGCGCGGTTCCCACCGCCATCGTCAGCACGACGAGCACGAACAGCTCGCGGGAACGCATGTGGACGACGCGCCCGAGGATCGCCGGCATGAGCCGGCCGCCCACGATCACCATCAGCAGTACGAACAGGATCGCCTTGCCGATCGCGAATGATGCGACCATCCAGGACGCTTCCTGCGCCGGCGCCGCGACCACTGGCAGCAGCACCAGGATCGCGACCGTCACCAGGTCCTCGAAGACAAGCCAGCCGACGGCGACCTTGCCGTACGGCGTTTCGAGCCAGCCGTAATCCATCAGCGTGCGAAGAAGCACCACCGTGCTGGCGACCGACAACGCCATTCCGAGCAGCCAGGCGCCGCCGACAGACCATCCCCAGTGCCGGCCGAGCAGGTAGCCGCCGGCCGTGACGATGAGCATCTGGAGCAAGGCGCCGGGGATGGCGATCTGCCGGACCTCCCACAGATCGTCGAACGAGAAGTGCAGACCGACGCCGAACATCAGCATGATCACGCCGAGCTCTGCCAGTTGTCCGATGGCCTCAGGATCGCCCCGGAACCCAGGCGTGAACGGCCCAAGCGCCACCCCGGCGACGAGGTAGCCCACGATCGTCGGAAGCCCGACACGCCGGGCGAGCAGGCCGCCGACCAGCGCGTAGGCCAGGACGACGCCGATGTTCAGGAGGAGCGGGACGTGAGGCAAGAGTGAAACAAGGATATCGATCTATTGACTGATCGATCTATCGCTCTATTGAAAACCTTGCTGGCCACCCGCCGGCCCAGACAAGCGTTTTTCAATAGAGCGATAGATCGATAGATCGATCCGTCAATTCTCATTGGCAACTAACTGACCCTCCCATTCGTCTGATACATTCGGTCCCTGCGCCTGCCCCGGAGGGCCGATCCTTGGCGAAACCTGTCATTACTGCTGCGCTCGCGCTCTGTGTCGCGGGTGTCGTGGCCGCGTCCGCCCCGGTGTCGTCGGCGCCGGCGACCACCCCGGGCCAGAGCGACCTCGACGGGTTCATGCAGAGAGTGGTCGCCCGCCGCGACGAAAACTGGAAGAAGCTGCAGCAGTACGTGCTCGACGAGACCGAGCTCGTGCAGGTGCGCGGGCCCTCGCAGCTGCCGATCTGGGGCGACAAACGCGAGTACACGTGGTTCATCAAGGACGGCTACTTCGTTCGCAGCCCGCTCAAAGCCAATGGCGTGACCATCCAGGAAGAGGATCGCCGCAAGTACGAGGAGAATTACTTGAAGCGGGCCAGGGCACGTGACAAACGCGATGCCGAGGCGCGCGCCAAGAAAAACGCCGACGGCTCGGTGGAACTCCCCATCGAGCGCATTCCCGAGGAGCCGCCCGCGACCCTCGACGCGTTTCTGTCGCAGAGCCGCCAGCCGCAGTTCATCGACTCGGCCTACTTCCTGAAGTTCAAGTTCGAGCAGGGCAAATACGCCTTCGTCGGCCGCGAGACCTTCGAGGGCCAGGACGTGCTGCGAATCGAGTACTACCCCGAACGGCTGTTTTCCGACGATCGGGACCGCCAGGCCGAACGGGAGAAGAAACGTGATCCTAAGGAGAAGCCGAAGGACAACCGGTGGGACGAGAAGATGGAGCAGATGATGAACAAGATCTCCCTCGTCACCATCTGGGTCGAGCCCAAGAGCTACCAGATCGTCAAGTACACGTTCGACAACGTGAACTTCGATTTCCTGCCCGCTGCGTGGCTCGTGCGCGTGAACGACCTGAAAGCGTCGATGACGATGAGCCAGGCGGTCAAGGACGTGAAAGACCTGTGGCTGCCGCGCGAGATCGACTGGTACTTCTCGGCGATGCTTGCGATCGGATCGTTCGACGTCCGGTATCACCTCGAATACCACGACTACCGGCAAGCAAGCACGAGCGGACGGATCAAGGGCGGAGACGACCGATGACTGGCGTCTTCGCCGCAATGGTGCTTGCCGCCCTCTCCTTGGGCCTTGGGCCTGTGGCCCTGGGCCGACAACAGACCTCGAAGCCCGAAGTCATCACCGAGATCCTCATCCACGGCAACCACGTGTCGTCGGACGAGGAGGTCATCAAACTGTCGGGGGTCGCGATTGGCGCGCCATTCGGTCCGACGACCATCGCCGACATCACGGGACGCCTGCGCGCGGCCGGCAAGTTCGATGACGTCAGCGTCATGAAGCGGCTTGCGTCGATCGAGGATCCCTCGCGAATCGTCGTCGTCATCGTCGTCAACGAGGGGCCGGTGCGGATCGAGGTGCCGAAGCTGCCGCAGGAACCCGTGCGCATCGTGAAGCGCCGCGGGTCGGGCAACCTGATGTACATGCCGATTCTCGACGCCGAAGACGGCTACGGCGTGACGTTCGGCGCGCGCATCGCTTACCCCGGTTTGATCGGCGAACGCAGCCGGCTCTCGTTTCCGCTGACGTGGGGCGGGTTGAAGCGCGCGGGCGTCGAGCTGGATCGGCGATTCGTCACCGGGCCGTTGAGCCGGGTCGAGGTCGGCGGCGTCGTCCAGCGCCGGAAGAATCCCGCGTTCGAGGAAGAAGACGATCGGCGGCGGGTGTGGCTGCGCGGCGAGCGGGGGGCCGGGCCGTTCCGTGCTGGCGCCACGCTCGGGTGGCAGCGCGTGTCGTTCGCGGATCTCGAGGACGACATGACGACGGTGGGCGCCGACGTTGCATTCGACACGCGCCTCGATCCCGTGCTGCCGCGGAACGCGGTCTTTGCGTCAGCGTCGTGGGAGCGTGTCGGCTTCGAAAGCGGCGACCCCATTCATCGCACGCGGCTGGACGCCCGCGGGTACATCGGCGTCTTCCGCCAGTACGTCGTCGTCGTCCGCGCGGTGCGCGAGGACGCCAATCGCACGCAGCCGCCGTACCTGAGATCGCTCCTCGGAGGCTGGTCGAGCCTTCGCGGCTTCAAAGCGGGCTCGGTCACGGGTGACACGATGGTGACGGGCTCGGTCGAGCTGCGCATTCCGCTCACGACCCCGCTCAGCGTCGGCAAGCTGGGCGTCAGCATCTTCGCGGATACGGGCACGGCCTACGAAAAGGGACAGCGGTTCCGGGATCAGACGCTCCAGACCGGCATCGGCGGCAGCGTCTGGTTCACGGCCGCGGCGTTCCGGATGGGGCTGTCGGTGGCGCACGGGCGCGGCGCGGATACGAGGGTGAATTTCGGGGCCGGCCTGATGTTCTGACAGATGTGGGCCGGGCCTTCAGGCCCGGCATGTGCTGTCGGCCTCATCAAACTCCGGGTCCGGCCGATAGTCTCCACAGCATGCGACTGCTGCGCGGACTCGGCGGAAAAACGCTGAAATGTGGCTGTCTCGTCGGGGTGTACGAGACCTACGACAGCAAGATTGTCACCGTGATCGACGTGCGCGGCGAGCGCTGCCCAGACCCGAAACATCGACGCCACGCGCGATTCGAAGAGGACGAGTCGACGGTCTCGGTCGGCGCGTCCTCACTCGGCGCGAAGCGCGGTCATCGGCTCGGCGAGTGAAGCGCGGTAGGCGGGACGCATGCCTGCCAGCGAGCCCACGATGAGGAAGAACGTCATCGTGACCCCGAGCGCCGCGCCGTCGAACGGTGAGAGGCCGAACAGCAGCGTCCGCCCGGCATGGGCGGACCAGAGCGCGAACGGCACGCCGGCCGCGACACCGATCGCCGTCACGACCACGCACTCGTGGAACACCATGCGAATGACGGCAGGTCTCGACGCGCCGAGCGCCATCCGTACCCCGATTTCTCGCGTGCGCCGCGCCACGCCGTAGCTCTGCATGCCGTACACGCCGATGAACGCGAGCAGCAGCGTCAGCGCCGCGAGCCCGATCGAGAGCCCGGCCATCACGCGCTCCTGCATGAACGCCTGGCCGATCGAGTCGTCGAGCGTGATCGCTTTCTGGAAGTGCTCACGGCCGAGCGACGCGACAACGTTGTGCAGGTGATCAGTCAATTGCGCCGCACCGGCGTCACCCCGAACCAGCACCACTGGCGAGCGCGCAGGACGCTCCTGAAGCCACGGCCGGTACAGCGCGGGACCCGCGGGCGATCGATACGTTCCATTCCGAATGTCGCCCACGACCCCGATGACCTCGACCGACCTTCGGCCAGACTCGTTGCCCATCCTGATGCGCTGGCCCACGGCCTTGCCGTCGGGGAACAGGCGCTCCTGGAGACTCCGATTGATGATCGCGGTCGGGCCGATGAAGATGTCGTCGCGCCAGGTGAAATCGCGGCCCTGCAGCACTGGAATCTGCAGCGTTTCGAAGAACCGCGGTGACACGACGTCCATGACGCTCGTCACTTCGGCCGAACTGCCGGCAGTTTCCGAACGCGCAACCGGACGGGAATCGGTCACCGGCGCGGAGAACCCACGCGCAAGCGCGGCCGACGTGACGCCAAACGACGTGGTCAGGCGCGTGACGAGCCCGGGGTAATAGGTTGACTCGTCCAGGTCCTGATAGCCGCCGAGGCGGGGCGTCAGTCTTGTGAGCACGACCCCGGCGCTCTTAAATCCGACGTCCACGTCCCTGACCTTCGCCAGCGTCTTCACCAGCAGCACGTCGCTGAACAGCACCGCGAATGAGAGCGCGACCTGCGCGACGACCAAAACCTTGCCGACGCCCTTGACCGACCGGTTGCGGGCCCGTCGCTCGCGCAGCTGCCCGTGAATGCCCACTCGCCGGGTGATGATGTAGGCGGGAATCATCGTGATGACGATGGCCGCGGCGGCCGCCATGGCGGCCATGATGCCGAGCACCCGGCCATCCGGCGCCACTCGGAGCGTCATGGGCATCAATCCGGTCCAGATTTGCGCGGCGAGGATCCGCGTCGCCCACTGCGCCACCGGGATGGCCGCGGCGGCGCCCGCGAGCGTGAGCAGCAGATTCTGCAGCAGGAGTTGGCGAGCCAGCCGCCATGTGCCGGCGCCGAGCGCCAGGCAAATCGCCAGTTCGCGGTGCCGTGAGGCGACGATGGTGACGAGGATGCCGCTCAGATTGAGGCATCCAATCAGAAGGAGCAGTCCGGTCAGAACGACGAGCCCCTGCAGCGCCGTCGAGTACCGCGGGCGCAAAGAAGAAAATCCCCGGGCGACCGACTCGATCACGATCTGCGCCGGTTGAAGATCCGCCGATGCGGAGTTAGCCGAGGTGACGGCGCGCGGCAGCGACGCCCACAGCGTCCGCAGATCGGCTTCGGCCAGGGCGAGCGTCACGTCGGGGTGAAGTCTCGCGATGGCGTACGCTGATCGCACTGGCGCACGTGGATCAGGCGGCGGCAGCAGGCGGCGCAGCAGTGGCGTCGTGACGGCCAGCTCCGGGGCGATTTCGACCCGAAGACCGGTGAAGTGTTGAGGCGTGACCCCGACGATCGTGAGCGGCTGACCCGCGACGAGCATCGTCCGGCCAATCGCGTCTGTCGCGCCGCCGAACTCGCGCTGCCAGATGCCGTAGCTGATGACCGTGACCGGAGCCGGAGTCGGGTGCGCGACATCTTCGTCCGACAGCAGGCGTCCGAGCACGGGCCGGACGCCGAGCATCTCGTAGTAACGCGGCGTTACGACTTCGATCGGGCGCATGACGACGCCGCGGCCGTGGATCTCGGTTTCAATCAGGTCACCGCCGGTGTAGGCGCAGACGGATTCGAACGACGCGCGCCGCGCAATCTCGAGCGACGTCGTCAGCGGAATCTGACTGGCGCGGCCGCGCCGATCGAGAAGGGAGATCGCGACAAGGCGTTCCGGATTGGGTGCGTCGAGGGGCCGAAGCACGAGCGCGTTGAGAAGACTGACCGCCGCGCTGGCCGCGCCGATGCCAAGCGTCAGCGTCGCAATCACGACCAGCGCGAATCCTGGTGTGCGTCGCACTTGCCGGACCGCGGACCGCAGGTCTTCGACGATCTGGTTCATGGCCTACCTCAGCGACGCGCCAGAGTTGTGGAGGACGAAGGCCCAGCGGTAGAGCAATGGCGGTGCCAGCGAGGCAGATGGCAACCGGCCAGAATCTGGCCGAAATCTGAAAGGAACCGATTCGGTCAGATCCGCGCAGGAACGCGTGGTAACAGAACTGAGCGTGGGTCAGGCGGTTTCGGGGTCGGGCATTTCCGCCCCTTTGGGACGAGGTGCCAGAGTGAAGCGGTCAGGCCGGCAAGCGACACGACCGTGAGACCGGACAATGCCAGGCACGGCAGGAGTGTTGAGATGGGGGTTGTTACAGGCTGCTTGTCACAAGCGCTTGTCAGAGAGCTTGGAACATGAAGGGCATGAAGAGCGTGAAGCACATGAAGAAGAGCAAGACACGGAGCGTGGTCACCAAGCTTCTGGGAAGTGAAGACACCCGCTGACCTGGCGGGCCCGGCTTCGCCGGGCGCGGTGTGTGGGAATCTCGCGACCCGACAAGACCGCAAACCAGTGCTCTATTGTCTTGTCGGTCGCGAGATTCCCACACACCGCCGGGCCGCCGTAGGCGGCCGCCAGGTCAGCGCCCCTTCATGCGCTTCATGTCCTTCATGCCCTTCATGTTCCACGCTCTTGGCACGCCCGAGCTCTCGACGCGGTGGAAAGCCTCGTCGTCCGACATCTCGCGCGCAGCCGGAGGCCGTCTGTTAGCCAGGAGCAATTAACCACGAAGCCCTGTCGCTCATCGCCCCAGCGCTGCTGGCCAGTTGACGAGTAGCGAGATTGCCGCGGGCGCTGTTTCCTCGACGAGGGTGTTCACCAGGAATCGTCCGTCGGGTGAGACGTCGTAGGGGTAGGCGTCAAGCCGAATCCGGCGGAACTGGAACGTGA
Source organism: Vicinamibacterales bacterium (assembly GCA_035633215.1). Classification (GTDB taxonomy): domain Bacteria; phylum Acidobacteriota; class Vicinamibacteria; order Vicinamibacterales; family SCN-69-37; genus DASQFI01. The sequence continues at coordinate 420,740 of DASQFI010000010.1, forward strand.
AGAGCGGCCGAATCACGCCGACGTGGGCCTCGGTTGCGGTGAGCCGGATGGCCGCGGACATCAGCCGATCGTCCGGCGCCAGAAAAAAAATCTCAGACGAATCGTGCCGCCAATGTGGATAGCGGCCGCCGTCGACCGAGACCTGCTGGCGCGGTCCCGGTCCGGGGAACGGCTGCACGTAGACCTCGAGGCGCGACGACTCACTGGTGACATACGCGAGCCATCGTCCATCGGGTGAAAATCGAGCTTGAGTTTCAACCGCAGGCGACTGAACCACGGCGAACGGCGCGCGGCCGCCGGTGACGCCAACCGCCCAGAGGTCGCTCCTGGCAATCACACGGCCGCCGGCGATGAACACGACCATATCGTCAATCGGTGACCACGTCGCCGCAAATTTCCCCACGTCCAGCCCCGGCAGCGCGAGCAGCGATTCCCTGGCCCCTCCACTTGTCCTCACCGTGAAGAGCTCGACTCGTCCCTGGCGTGCGGACGAAAACGCGAGGCGATCGCCATTCGGGGACCACGCCGGAGCAAAGTCGTCGGCTGGATCAGAGGTGATCCTCTCGCGCAGACCCCGTGCCACGTTGAACACCCAGATGTCACGAGTCGCCGCCGAGGCGTCCAGCACACTGACGGCCGCCCGCGACCCGTCGCGCGACAGCGTCACGTCACCGTAGTCCGCTTCCCCGCCGAGCAGCGTCAGGCGTCGTCCCCCACGATCGAACCACGCGAGCTGCATGCGTATCGGAGCCACGGCCTGGTACGCCAATACGCCATTAGCCGAGACGCTGAATGCGCCGGCGGTGCCTCCTCCGCCTCCGCCGCCCTCCTGCACGCCTTCGGCAAGTTGAATTGGATCGCCTGCTGTACGAAGGCGATTGACGTCGAACGGCTGGGCCAGGAGCCGGCCGGCCTGGACGAAGAGCACGCGGCCGTTCGCATACTTCGCGGTGGTGGCGTCCTTCAGGACCAGTTTCGGCGGCTCGCTTCCGTCGAGCGATCCAACGAACACTCCTCGGGGCACCGTCGCACCGGCCGCCCGGCTGCCGACGATCGAAAAAAGAAAATGACGCCCATCCGGAAGAAAGAACGGGTGATAGTGCTGCACGTCCCCATTCACGTCGTCGAGCGTTGTGACTGGCGATGAAGTTCCGCCGGCCGCTGAGACACGGTGGATTGGGGAGGCGCTTCGCGGCGTGAAGAGAATGATGCCGTCTGTGTTCCACGTGCCGGTGGCGCTCATGGCCAGGTCGGCAAGCGTCGTCACCTGTCCGCTCTCGAGGTCTATCCGCTTCAGCTTGGCTTGCGTGCCAACGAGCCCTTCCGAGATGGGACGCGCGATGAACGCAATCGATCGCGAATCGGGCGACCAGAACGGGTGAGATGCCCCATCCGTTCCCGCGAGCGCTTGTGGCACCAGCCCGTCGATGGGACGGACGTGCAAACGCATCTCGCCGGCGCCTCCGTTGGCAACGATCGCCAGGCGGCGCCCATTGGGTGAAACCGCAAACCGGCCGGACACATCTTCCGTGATCGACAGGCGCACATCCGTCGGAAACACCACCGACGACCGCACCACGAGGCCGGTCTCCGCCGGTGGCTGCGTGGAGCCTCGCGAAAGGCTCCAGACGATGATCGCGGTGGTAACGCCGGCGGCGGCTGCGATCCACGCGAGCCGTTCTCGCGCGCCGATGTGTCGCGCCGCCGGCAGCGCCTTCTGAGACGGGCTCGACTGAGTGTCGGGGCGTGACAGCGCTTCGTCGAGCTCGATCCGCGCGTCGGCAATGTCGTGGAGGCGGCGTCGGGTGTCCTTCTCCAGGCAGCGGCGGAGCAGCCAGGTCACTCGTGCAGGCGTGCCAGCCGGCAGCGTCGAGAAATCCGGCTCGCGGCTCAGAATTCCCGCGAGCATGTCCGAAACGGTTGGGGCCTTGAAGGGCGTCTGGCCCGTCAGTGACTCGAACAGAAGACAGCCAAACGACCAGATGTCACTGCGCTTGTCGAGCGGCAGTCCGCGCGCCTGCTCCGGGCTCATGTACGCCGCCGTTCCCATCACGGCGCCGTGTTCGGTAGCTCCGAGAGTCGCCGTCAAGTCGCCATCGCTGGGGACGATGGTCTTGGCGATGCCGAAGTCCAGCACTTTCACTTGTCCGTCGGGAGTCAGCGCGACATTCCCGGGTTTCAGATCGCGGTGAATGATCCCTTTGTCGTGCGCCGCCTGCAGGGCATCGGCCAACTGGCGGGCCATCGTCATCGCCTCGCGCGCAGGGAGTGCGCCGCGCTCGAGCCGATCGGCGAGCGTGCCGCCTGTGACCAGTTCCAGAATCAGAAAACGTGACGGACCCGGCTGATCGTCGGTCCTTGGCGCCTCTTCGAGACCATAGATCGCGGCAATGTGCGGATGGTTCAGCGCCGCCAGGATTTGCGCTTCGCGTTGGAAGCGGCCGATCCGATCGGCGTCGAACTGGGCCGCGTCGGGCAGCGCTTTGACGGCGACGTCGCGGCCGAGGCGAGTATCGCGAGCTCGATAGACTTCGCCCATCCCGCCCGCCCCGATCGGGCTGACGATTTCGTACGGTCCCACCCGAGTCCCGGCCCTGAGCGGCATGGCGCCGAACGGCATTGTAGATCCTGGTGGATCAGCTGTGCCGGCCAGGAACGCGGACGTCGTCAACGGTAGTGATCAGCCAGGAACGAGTCGGGACCGCGCGTCCCGGGGGGCCTCGAAGGTTGCTAGACTGCGGCCCTTGTCTCGACATAATCATGCAAGGCTTCGCCGGAACCTTCCTTGACGGCCGCGTCGTCGTCCTCGTCGGCGACATCACCCGCGAGCGCGTCGATGCGATCGTCAACGCGGCGAACCGGTCGTTGCTTGGCGGCGGCGGCGTCGATGGGGCGATTCACGCCGCTGGCGGTCCCGAGATCCTCCGGGCGTGCCGGGAGATTCGCCGCACGCAGTTCCCGGATGGCCTTCCCACTGGACAAGCAGTGATCACGACGGGGGGACAGTTGCTGGCTCGCTGGGTCATCCATACGGTCGGGCCGGTCAAAGGCGCGCACGGGGATCGCGATGCGGATCTGCTCGCGGCCTGCTATCGGCACTCTCTCGCACTTGCCGTCGAACACAACTTGAACGCGATCGCGTTTCCGGCGATTTCGACCGGCGCGTACGGATATCCGATGCCGGAGGCCGCCGCGGTCTCCTCCAGCGCAATCGAGGAGTTCCTGAACAGCGACTCGACTCTTCGCGAGGTGCGGCTCGTCTTCTTTGGATCGGGCGACGCTGAGGTGTTCCTGCGTCACCACAAATTTCGGGGGCGAGGCTGATTCCGGCCGAGAGCCTCCGACCGACGTCTGGTTTGACGAATAATTTCGTATAATTCCGATCGATGCCGCGCCCGCCCTCGACCCTCCCCACGACCAGCGAGCTCGAAATCCTGCGCGTGATCTGGCAGCGCGGACCGAGCACCGTGCGCGAGGTGTACCGCACCCTCGCCGCCGAGCGCGAGATGGGCTACTCGACCGTTCTGAAGTTCATGCAGATCATGACGGAGAAGGGATCGCTGATTCGGGACGAGAGCGTGCGGCCGCAGGTGTACCGCGCCACCCGGCCGCGTCGAGACACGCAGCGCTTTCTGGTCCGCGATCTGATCTCGAGGGTGTTCGGAGGATCGTCGGCGAGCCTCGTGATGCAGGCGCTCGCCGACCAGAAAGCCACGCCCGACGAGCGGCGCCGGATTCGCGATCTCCTGGACTCGCTCGACGACAAGGGCGGCCGCGCACAGGGTTCCGGGAGGGTGACGAGATGACGCTCCTCGCGGCGATCGGCTGGTCGGTCGTGCACTCGCTCTGGCTGTGCACGCTCATTGCCGGGCTGGCGGCCATGACGCTGAGCCTCCTCCGCGACCGGCACGCGCGCGCCAGGTATCGCATCGCGTGCGTCGCGCTCGGGCTGATGGTCGTCTCGCCGGCCGCGATGGCCATCACCGCCGTGGATCTGCTCGAGGGGCAGGTCCGGCTGCAAACCATCGCCGTGATCGAAGCATCCGTTGGGATGTCGGCCGTACTGAGCTGGCGCGCGATGATCGTGCCGGCCGCGGCAGTGCTATGGGCCGCGGGCTTTTCGATCTGTGTGGCCCGAGTCGCGGGGGAGTGGCGCCGCGCGCGGCGGCTGCGGCGACTGGATCTCGAGAAGGCGAGCGAGGCCGTCCGGGCGGCCGTCGAGGAACTCCGAGCGCAACTACCCGTCAGCACGGCCGTTCGCGTCTTTCGCTCGACCCGCGCCGGCGTGCCGATGGTGCTCGGCTGGCGCGACCCGGTCATCCTGCTGCCGTCCGGATCGGCCGCGCGAGGCCGAGCCAGGCGAGCGCGAGTCCGGCGGCGCCCCCGAGCAGGCCGAGCATCAAGCCTTCGGTGAACAACTGACGGACAAGCCGCGAGCGGCCCGCCCCGAGCGCGAGGCGCAGCGAAAACTCGCGCTCGCGGCTCGCGCCCCGCGTGAGCAGCAGCAGCGCGATGTTGACCGTGGCGATGACCAGGACGAATCCGACCGCGCCCAGCAGCACCCACAGCACGCGCCGGACGCCACCCACCATCTGATCCTGGAGCGTGCGCGCGCTGAGCCGCTCTGTGATTCTCGTGTCGCCGCCGCCGCCCAGCTGCTCGCGCCCTTCCTGCACCACCGCGTCGACGGTGGCGCCGGCACGCATCCGGCCGATCGCCGGCAGCATCATGCCGCGGCTGCCACCGGCATCGAGGAGGAGGGGTACCCAGAACGCGGCCTCGGGCGTCGGAAAGCCGAACGCCTCCGGCATCACGCCGACGACGCGGTACGGCTCGCCGTCGAGGGTGATGGTCGAGCCGAGCACGGATCGATCGGCCGCAAAGAACCGGTTCCACGCCGCATGGCTCAGGACAATCTGGCGGCGTTCACTTGTGGCGGCGTCGAACGTCTGCCCGAACATCGGTGCGACGCCGAGCAGGTCGAACAGATTGGGCGTTGCCGAGATGCCGGTCAGTCTGAATGGCCCATCGGGCGTGGACAGCGTGAGCGCGCGATCGTTGTAGATCGCCATCGCCGACAGCGTCGTCGATTGGGCGCCCCATGTGAGCGCGGCCGCGGTCGGCAGCGCATCGAACGCGACGGCGCCCCCGGGACTCCGCGATTCGATGCGGAACCGCACGACGCGGTCGGCCTCCGGGTAGGGCAGTGGCCGCAGCAGCACCGCGTGGACGACGGAAAAGATGGCGGTCGGGGCGCCGATGCCGAGCGCCAGCGTAACGAGGGCGACCGCGGCGAAGCCGGGACGGCGGCGGAGGAGCCGGCCGGCCAGACCGGCGTCCCGAAGCGCGTCGTCGACCAGAGGCGGGGGCATGGGCGTCCAGACAATATGACGAAGTTATTCGTCAAAGTCACGAAGAAATTAGTTGCGGCTAATATCGATCCTGCCTGCTGTGCTCCGCGCCTCAGCCGCGGACTGGAGGAGTCATGTTCCGTCGTGCCTTCGTCGTCGTTTCAGCCATCGTGCTGCTCTCCGTCGCCGGGACCGCTGCCGCCCAGACGGTGGACGAGCTGGTGGCGAAAAACGTCCAGGCCAAGGGCGGGATGGAGAAGCTGCGGGCGGTGCAGACCGTCAAGCAGACGGGACGCCTGAACATGCAAGGCATCGAGGCGGCGCAAACGATTTACGCCAAACGTCCCAACCTGCTCCGGCAGGAGCTCAACATGAATGGGCAGCTCGTCGTCATGGCCTTCGACGGCCGGACGCCCTGGATGATCAATCCGATGCTCGGCGCCGTCGCGCCGATCGCGATGAGCGGGCCGTCCGCCGACATGATCAGGGATCAATCGAGCTTCGACGGGCCGCTGATCGACTACAAGGACAAAGGCTACCTGGTCGAGGTCGTCGGTCTCGAGACGCTCGGCGCCCGGAAAGTGCACCACCTGAAGCTCACCGACAAGAACCGCCAGGTCCAGCACTGCTATCTCGACGCCGAGACCGGCCTCGAAGCCAAGCTCGTGAGCCAGAACGAAATTGGCCAGACGTTCGAGCAGGAGCTCTCGGACTACCGCGACGTCGAGGGCATCAAGATCCCGTTCTCGATCCGCATGCTGTCGAACGGCGTTCCGCAGGGACAGATCGTCGTCGAGAAGGTCGAGTTCAATGTGAAAATCGATGATGTCATCTTTAGAATGCCAAGATAAGGTCCATTTAGAGATTTCGCGATCGATCTATCGATCTATTGAAAATCGCTTGTCAGCTGCCAGACAAGTGATGTTTCAAATCGATCGATAGATCGATCGCGCCATCCGTCAATTCTCACAACGGCTTTCCAGCCTCTCCTGCAGCTTCTCCCGATAGCCTCTCGACAGCGTCAACCGCGCGCCGTTGCGCAGGATCACGACGTACTCGCCGTTGAACCACGGCTGCAGTTCCTTGATGCGCTCGATATTGACGATGTGCGAGCGGTGGATGCGGAAGAAGATCTCCGGATTCAGCCGGGCTTCGATCGAGTTCATCGTCTCGCGGAGGAGGTGCCCCTCGGCGCCGACGTGCAGGCGGACGTAGTTGCCGGCGGCCTCGATCCAGTCGATTTCGTCGGCGCGCAGGAAGAACAGCCGGCCGCCCGACTTCACGACGAGCCGGTCGCTCTTCGGCGGGCGTTCGGACTTCAGGTCACGGACGAGCGCGAGCAGCCGGCGGCCGAGATCGCCCGATTCCTGGCTGTCGATTTGACGCCGCACGCGCTTGAGCGCGCTCTGGAAGCGATCGGCGTCGAACGGTTTGAGGAGATAGTCGAGCGCCTGCACTTCAAAGGCGCGCAGCGCGTGCTGATCGTACGCGGTGACGAAGACCACCGGCGGCATGCGGTCGCTGCCCACGGTCTGAATGACTTCGAAGCCATCGAGCTTCGGCATGTGGACGTCGAGAAAGACCAAATCGGGCGACTGCGCCAGGATGGCCTCGACCGCTTCGATGCCATCCCGAGCTTCGCCGACCACGTCGACGTCCGGCTCGGCGCCGAGCAGCGACCGCATCCGTTCCCGCGCCAGCGGCTCGTCGTCGACGATCAACGCACGGATCTTCTTCATACACACCTTTCTCGAGGCCTTCGATCCTGACGGGTCCTCCAGGTCCGCCAGGCCTCCGCGCCTCCTTGTCCGCCGTAGCTCTAGCGAAGGCGGACACGCCTCTCTTCCTTGGTGGGACCTCCTTGTCGTTTGTCGGCGCTACGCCACGCTCGCTTCGGCCGCCTCGCGCCGGCACGGGAACGCGACGAGCGCGGTGAAGCCGAGGTCGTGCCGCTGGAACTCGAACCGGAACCGCGCGCCGAACTGGTGCGCCAGGCGCGCCCGGGTGTTCGCGACGCCGATACCGGTCGAGAGCGCGACCATGGCGCGCTCGGACGGTCCCAGGCCGGTGTCGGTCACGGTCATCACGAGCATCTCCGCCTCACGCCGCGCGATGACCGTCACGCGTCCCTGCCGGCCAAGCGGCGCGACCCCGTGCTTGATCGCATTCTCGACCAGGGGCTGCAGGATGAGCGCCGGCACCAGCGCGTCGAGCGTATCGGGATCGACATCGAACCTGATCACAAGACGATCCCCGAGACGGAGCTGTTCGATCTGGACGTACTTCTCCAGGAACTCCAGCTCCTCGCCGAGGTGAATCTCCGGCCGGGTGACCGAATCGAGCGTGATCCGCAGAAGGTCGCTCAGCTGCGCAAGCGTGCGATCGGCGGCGGCGACGTCCCGGTGCAGGAGCGCCGAGATCGCGTGAAGCGTGTTGAAGAGGAAGTGCGGATGCAGCTGCCGCTGGAGCATCTGGAGCTGCGCTTCGACCAGCCGCGTCTCGAGCTGGGCTTCACGCAACGCGCGCTGCTGGGTCTCGGTGTAATAGAAGTACGCGTGCGCGAAGCCGATGATCGCCGCGCCGGTGATGATCTCCCAGTCGAAGAGCTGTGCGAGCTGGAACGGAAAAAACCGGTTCCATGTCGTCGCGAATGACGCCGTCGCGTAGGCCTCCGGCTTCGTCTGCGCCAGAAGCTCCAGCTGAACCAGTGTCCGCGTCGACGTCTGGAGGCAGATGTGCGTGAACGCGGCCGCGAGGACCGCCACAATGTGGATCGGCACGGCCAGCCGCGGATGGCCGTCGATGCGAAATCGCTTGGCCAGGATCGTGAGGGGCAGCGAAAGAATCGCCCATCCGTACCAGAACGAGGCGTTCAGGGCGACCGACGGCCAGATCGCCGGTTGCCGTCCGCTGGTTTGAGCTGCGAGTTGATCCACCTGATAGCCGAGCGTCGCCGAGAACGCCGCTGCGACCGTGGCCGCCATCAGGACAATCAGGACGATGCGAACCCGCGCCCGCATTTGGTCACTATTGGGTCGGGCCCCGTTGGTGTCAATGGAGGTGGGACGAATGCGGTGACGAAGAGAGAGGCGTGTGTCCGCGAAGGGACAAAACCAGCGCTCGGAACCGGACGCAGAGGAACCGATAGGATTGTTCCGTCCTGTTTTCGAACATGCGTCTCTCTAATCGCGGCGGGCCGTTCCCACTCGTCCTGGTCTCATGAAATCGCATGATGGCGTCCGCGTCGTGTCCCGCCTGAACGTATTGCGCCGCACACTGCGGCGGCTGTGCCTCCTGGCGGCGATCTGGGCCGTTGTCGTGGCGGCGACTGGCGGCTTCTACTTTCGGATCGGCCAGGTGCCCGTGTCGTCACGGCGGCCCTGGACCGCGCTCTTGGTCGCGATCGCAGGTCTCGTCGTCGAGTCGCGCGTGGCACGCCGGCTGGGCGAGCAGAGCCTGCTCGCGGCCGGTTGGCAGCGCGTCCGGTCGTGGTATGAGCAGGTCGAGTTGCGGTGGCGCGTGTGGGCGCGCCATCAGTACGTCGAGTGGTCGCGGCGTCTGTGGCCCCGCTTTCAGCACGTCGGGTCGCTCGTGATTGGTCTGGCGGCAGTAGGGCTGAACGTCGCGGTCTGGCTCACCGCGCCGCCGTTCTGGCTCGACGAGGAGACGATCGCGCTGAACGTGCGCGACCGGGGATTCGCCGAGCTCGGCGGCACGCTCTGGTTCGGCCAGAGTGCTCCGCTCGGGTGGCTGGTGCTCGAGCGCGCCACGCTCCTGGCACTCGGCACGAGTGAGGCCGCGATGCGAGCGGTGCCTCTGCTCTTCGGGATCGCACTGATCGCGGCAGCGCTGTGGTTCGGCCGTCGTTGGATGGGCTCGCTCGGGACCGCAGCGCTCGTCCTTCTCTGCGCGTTCGGTCCGTATCTTGTGCACTATCGATTCGAGGTGAAGCACTACACCGCCGATGCATTCTGGGCGTTGCTGCTGCCCGCGTTGGCCGTCTGGGCCATCGAAGGCGACTCCCCGCGTCGCCGTTTGCATCGTCTGCTGATCTGGTGGACTGCAGCAGCGGTGGGTCTGTGGCTGGCCAACGGCGCGCTGCTCGTCACGCCCGGCGTCGCGTTGCTGCTCGTCGTGATCATGTGGCGCCGCCACGGCCGGCGCGCCGCGATGACCACCATCGCCCTTGGAGGCATCTGGCTTGCCTTCTTCGTCACCCATTACGAATGGTCGATTCGGCCTGCGCTTCAGAGCCAGCACCTTCACAACTTCTGGGCGGAGCAGCTGGCGCCGGCGTCGGACGGCCCCATTGCCCTCGCACGCTGGGTGGTTGCGCGGTTCCCGATGGTGGCGATGAATCCGGGAGGCACGGGACTGTGGGTGACTCTCTGGGCGTCAGCAATAACGGGCTTTGCGTGCAGCCGCCACCCGTTCGTCGGGCTCGTGTACGCGAGCGTACCGATCACGGCCCTCGCCCTCAGCCCGACCGTTCCGATGCATGAGCGCCTTGCGCTCTGGATCGTTCCAGCGCTCTATGTTGGCGTCGCGCTGCTGGTCGATCGAGCGGCACAGCTCTGTGTCGTTGGCGTTCGGCGGCGACAATGGCTGCTCGCTGCGACCGCGGCGTCTGTCCTCATCGTCGAATCGTTCCTCCTCGCCGACGTGCTCGGTCACGGCAGGGACGAGCTCGTGGGGGCGCGCTGGTCGGATGCCAAGCACAGCCTCAACGATCGGTTGGCCGTTCGGTGGCTGATGCGGCAGCATCGGCCCGGTGACGTCCTGATCAGTACGCGACTCGCCTGGCCCGCCGTGCGGTGGTACGGCGGTATTCGCGCCCTCGATGCCCCTGACGGCCGAATGAGGGATGGATCGCTCATGTACGAAGCCAGCTATCAGGCCGACCCAGGTTGTCTCACCGGGCAGCTTCGCGACACGCTGGCGAGCCATCACCGTGTGCTGGTCTACCTCGGATTTCGTGACGTGCCGGACGGTTTCGACGACCTGCTGTTGGAACGACTCGACGAACTCGGCGCAGTGGTCGATCTCCAGGAATTCGCCGGCCTGAGCCGCGCAGCCGTCCTCGACCTCCACGTGGCAGGCTCGGAGGAGATTACGTTTCGGTTGTTGTCCCGACGAAAGATGGAGGAATCGGTCCCCCTTGGCGGCTGCATCACCATCCAGCGGGCGGTCCTTTGGTAGTCAGCGCCTCGAGCACGTCAGCGAACTGGAAGACCTCGGGAGTCGTTTTTGGTCGTGGCGATGAGAAAAACGATCGCTGGCGTCTTTTTTCTTTTATGATTTGTGCCGAGTGAGTGCGACGAGTCGGGTAACGCGGACGTGGCGGCATGGCGATCCCTGGACCGTGACGGACGCCGCGGAGCTTTATGAGATCGACCGCTGGGGCAAGAGCTACTTCTCCATCGGGCCGAATGGACACGTCCGCGTCCACGCCACCAAGGATCCCGAGCGTGCGATCGACCTGAAGCAGCTCGTCGATCACCTGCAGCTCCGCGGCATCGGGCTGCCAATCCTCATCCGGTTTCGCGACATCCTGCGGCAGCGCGTCGCCGACATTCACTCCGCGTTCGCCACCGCCATCGCCCAGCACCAGTACGAAGGGCGCTACACCTGCGTCTACCCGATCAAAGTCAACCAGCAGCGCCAGGTGATCGAGGAAGTGCTCGACTTCGGCCGGCCGTACGACTTCGGCCTCGAGGCCGGGTCCAAGCCGGAGCTGCTGGCCGTGGTCGCGATGACCACGAACGAGACGCCGATCATCTGCAACGGCTTCAAGGACGCCGAGTTCATCGAGATGGCCATGCTGGCCCAGAAGATGGGCCGCCGGATCATTCCGGTCGTCGAGAAGTACACCGAGCTCGGCCTGGTCCTCGAGTACTCGCGCAAGGTGGGCGTCCGGCCGCAGATCGGGATGCGAGTCAAACTCGCGGCCCGCGGCGGCGGCCGGTGGCAGTCGTCGGGCGGGTACCGCTCGAAGTTCGGGCTCACCGTCGCCGAGGTGCGGCAGGGGCTCGAGGAGCTGAAGTCGTTCGGGATGCAGGACTGCTTCAAGCTCCTGCACTTCCACCTGGGTTCCCAGATCCCCAACATCCGCATCGTCAAGGGCGCCCTGAACGAGGCCGCCCGCATCTACACGGAGCTCGTCAAGGACGGCGCCGGGCTCGAGTACCTCGACGTCGGCGGCGGGTTGGGCGTGGACTACGACGGCTCGCAGACCAACTTCGAGTCGAGCGTGAACTACACCCTCGAGGAGTACGCCAACGACGTCGTCTACCACATCCAGACGGTGTGCGACGACGCGGGGGTGAAGCATCCGACGATCGTGTCGGAGAGCGGGCGGGCGATCGTCGCCTACCACAGCGTGCTGGTCTTCAACGTCCTCGGCGTGGCGGGCTTCGGCGAGGAGGAACTGCCGCAGAACGGCCACGGCGACGAGCTGGAGCAGCCGCTGGTCGATCTCAAGGAGACCTACCAGAACCTGACCGCGCGCAACGCGCTCGAGAGCTATCATGACGCGCAGCAGGCGCTGGACATGGCGCTCAACCTGTTCAACGGCGGCTATCTGCCGCTCGGCCAGCGCTGCCTGGCCGAGACGTTCTACTGGGCGATCTGCGCCAAGCTCCGGAAGCTCGTCCAGCAGATGGACGAGGTGCCCGAGGACCTGCAGGACCTGGACGACGACCTGGCCGACACATACTTCTGCAATTTCTCGCTGTTCCAGTCGATTCCGGACTCGTGGGCCATCAAGCAGTTGTTTCCGATCATGCCGATCCACCGGCTGAACGAAGCGCCCACGCGCGAGGCGGTCCTCGGCGACATCACGTGCGACTCGGACGGGAAGATCGACCAGTTCATCGACCGGCGCGACGTCAAGCGCACGCTGGCGCTCCATCCGTTCAACGGCGATCCGTACTACCTTGGCGTGTTCCTCGTCGGCGCGTACCAGGAGATCCTCGGCGACCTCCACAACCTGTTCGGCGACACCCACGCCGTGCACGTGAGCCTCGACGAGTCCGGCAACGTGGTGCTCCAGTCGGTCATCAAGGGCGACACCGTGCGCGAGGTGCTCGACTACGTCGAGTTCGACGCGGACATGCTCCTCAAGAAGCTCCGCGACTCCGTCGAAGCCGCGGTCCGCGACGGGAAGATGGACTTCGAAGAGTCGGGCCGGTTGCTGCGATTCTACGAGGACGGCCTGCACGGCTACACGTATCTGGAAGATCCCTCCGAGAGATAATCTGAAATCTGGAATCTCGAATCTGCAATCTGGATTGCGCAATCTGGAATCTGGGAATCTGGAGTCTATCGGGATATCTGGAATCTATCGGGGATCTGCACTCTGCAATCGGCAGTATCTAGAACCTGCTATCGAGTTCCGATGATCGGTCGAATGCTGCGGGCCCTGAGCCTCATCGCCGCGACGGTGCTGCTCCTGGCCGGCGCCGCCAGGCAGGCCGAGCGGCCGATCCTCATCTTGATTTCGCTCGACGGCTGGCGGTGGGACTACCTCGACCCCGCGCAGACGCCTCATCTGCACAAGCTGGCGGCCGCCGGAGTGCGCGCTGAAGGACTGATCCCCGCGTTTCCCTCGAAGACGTTTCCCAACCACTACACGATCGTCACGGGCCTCTCGCCCGAGCACCACGGCATCGTCTCGAACACGATGGTGGACCGGACGATCGGACGTTTCACGATGTCCTCGGCAACGGCGAAGGACGCGCGCTGGTGGGGCGGTGAGCCGTTGTGGGTCACCGCGATTCGTCAGGGCCGGCGCGCGTCGGTCTTGTTCTGGCCCGGGTCGGAAGCGCCGATTGGCGGCGTGCGGCCGAACGACTGGCTCCCGTACAGCGACGCGTTCCCGAACACGGAACGGATCGATCGGATGTTGACGTGGCTGGCGCGGCCGGAAGGCGAGCGTCCGTCGTTCCTGACGCTCTATTTCAACGATGTGGACTCGGCTGGTCACAGCTTCGGCCCCGACTCGGCGCAGGTGATGGCCGCCGCCGCCCGGCTCGACGGGCTCATTGGCTCGCTCATCGCGGGGGTCGAGAAGCTTGGCCTCGCAAGCCGCACGCACTACGTCGTCGTGTCGGACCACGGGATGTCGCAGCTTTCGTCCGACCGGACCATTTTTCTCGACGACTACATCGACCTCTCGACGATCGAGGTCGTCGACTGGTCGCCAGCGCTGCAGATCCTGCCGCGGTCGGGATCCGTCGAGGACATCTACCGGGCGCTCAAAAGCCGGCACCCGTCACTTGCCGTGTACCGGCGTGAGGAAATGCCCCTGCACCTCCGCTATCGGGCGCACCCGCGCATTCCGCCCATCATCGGGCTGGCCGACGATGGCTGGTCCATTACGTCGAGGGCGCGCTCCGGCGGTCAACGCGGCGGCGACCACGGCTACGATCCGTTCTATCGATCCATGCACGGGCTGTTCGTCGCAAGCGGGCCTGCGTTTCGCCGCGGCGCGATCGTCCCCGCGTTCGAGAACATCCACATCTATGATCTGATGTGCCGCGTGCTCGGGCTCACGCCCGCGCGGAACGACGGCGATCCCGCGCTCGCGAGCCGGTTCCTGTCGCGCTGACGCACCGTGTCCGAACCTCCCGCCCCGCATGTGAATGACGGTCCCGTGCGCCGTGTGATCCGGATGATCGTCCTGTCGCTCGCGATCGTCGCGAGCCTCTGGACGACGTCGCTCGTGGTGTTTGGCGGCATCGAGACGCGCCTCCTCGGCGTGCGGATCACGTCGAACGATTTCCGCCGCACGCTCCTCTACGCGGCGATCTTGTTCACCATCTACATCCTCACGGGGACCGCCTCGCGGATTGCGGACGCGCGCCAATCACTGCTGGGCCGGCTCCGCGGGAGTCTCAGCCGTGCGCTGCCGCCAGACCTCGGGTTTCGTTTCTCGAAAATCAGAGCAGAAACGACACCCGACGTCTTCGCCGTGCTGCTCACCCTTGCGGTGCTCGTCGTCACGCTCACGTGGCACGTTCCAAACTCCGGCGGCGCCGACTCGTACGGGTATGTGAGTCAGGCCGATCTCTGGCTCAGCGGCAATCTGAAGGTCTCGCAGCCGTTCGTCGACCTCGTGCCCTGGCCGAACGCGGTCTGGACGTTCTCGCCGCTTGGCTACCGGCCGCTTCCCGACGGGACGATCGTGCCGACGTATTCGCCTGGTCTGCCGCTCCTCATGGCGGGCGCAAAGGCCGTGGCCGGTCACTGCGCGGCGTTCTGGGTCACGCCGATCTGCGGCGCGATCCTCGTGCTCACGACGTACGGGATTGGGAAACGGCTCGGGTCGGGCGCGGTCGGGCTGATCGGGGCCTGGCTCCTTGCCACCAGTCCCACGTTTCTCGGCAACGCGATCGTCCCGATGTCGGATGTGCCCGTTGCGGCGATGTGGACGGCGTCTTTCTGGCTGATTCTTCGCGGGTCGTTCTGGTCAGCGCTTGGCGCGGGACTCGTCACGGCCGTGGCCGTGATGATCCGCACGAACCTGGCGCCGATGGCGGCCATTTGCCCGATGTGGCTCGCGGTTCAGTTTCTTCGCGACGCCGGTCCGGCACGCCGCGCGAGGATGACGCAGCTTGCCGGGTTCGTTCTCGGCGTCCTGCCCGGGCCGCTGGTCGTCGCGATGATCAACTCGTATCTCTACTCATCGCCGTTCCGGTCCGGGTACGGCCATGTCAAAGACATCTACAAAGCCGCGTACGTCCCCCAGAATCTCCGGAACTACGCGCTCTGGCTGATCGAAACGCAGACCGTCGTCATTTTTGCCGGCGTCGTGGCGCTGGTCGCGCCCATCCGGCGCCTGTGGCCGTTCGTGAAAGATCGCTGGATCATCGTCGCGTTCGCGCTGTTCGTGCTCGGCATCTATGTCCAGTACTTGTTCTACGAAGTCTTCGACTCGTCGATGTACTTGCGGTTTCTCCTGCCGTGTTACCCGTTCGTGATGCTCGGCCTGGGCGCGGTCGTACAGTGGATCGCGTCGTTCAAATGGCGGCTGCTCACGCTGGCCACCTACGCCGGGGTGATCGTGCTCGGGTTGCACGGGTTCGATCTTGCCGAGAAGAGCGGGCTGTTCGACATCGGCCGCTCCGAGACCAAGTACGAGCTGGCCGGACGCCTTGTCGCGCGTATCGCTGCGCCGAACAGCATCGTCATGGCGATGCAGCACAGCGGGTCGATCCGCTACTACGGCGGACGATTGACGATGAGATACGACAGCCTGGACGGTCTGTGGCTCGACCGCGCGGTGGACTGGCTGTCCGAACGCGGCATCAAGACGTTCGTCTTCATCGAGGACTGGGAGGTGCCGCGGTTTCAGGAGCGGTTCGTGGGTCAGCGGCTCGGCGGTCTCAGCATGAAACCGCTCGTCACCTATCGCAACGCGTCGGCCGAAATGCACCTTTACGATTTGAGCCGGCCGGTCTCGGAGACGTTCGTGCAGAACATCGAAGAGAACTTCGCGCAGGCGCACTGCCTGCCGCCCGCGCCGCGGCTGAGGATTCCGATCAAATAAGACCAGGAGGCGACTCAGGGGTCAGTGCACCGAGAGTTCCGCGATGGACCAGTAGTACGTTGGCTCCTGCGCGAGTTGGCGCAGCCTGATGTACCGCGCGCGGCGACTCTCGAGGGCGATGATGAGCGGCACGCGCCTCGGATCGCGGATCGCGGCGACGAACGCCGCCCCGGTGCCTGAACCGCGCCACGTCCCGGTCCAGTTCTGACCGTCGTCGGAAAGATCAACCTGCAGCTCACGAGGAAAATCGGAACCGAACGGGCCCAGCTCGAGGACGACGGCGGCGATTGGCCGCGCCTCGCCCAGATCCATGATCAGTTCTTCCTTCCCGGTTTGCGGACCCGTCTCCCAGCGCGTCTGCAGATCACCGTCCGTGAGTCCACGGATCTGCGCGGAGTTGACGTTGACCTCGATCGTGCGAATCGGCAGCGGGGCGCCGAGTGTGAGGCCCGGGCCCGCCGCCGGTTTGTGGCTCGAGCTCAACCGATACACGGCGTACTGCCCGCCGGTGCTGTCGAGCCGTGTCGCGCGCGTCAGCGCGTACTTGTCGAGCGATCCATCCGGATCGAGGCTGGTGTCGAGGACGATCTCGTTGACGCCAAGCGCGGCAAGCTCGTCGAGCACGCTCGGATCTCGCGCCTCGATTCCAAGCCGCAGCGACCAGTACCATGCCGGGAAATTACCGCTGTAGCCATTGGCGATGGGCTTGCCGTGCCACATGCCGCGGTACATCGCGGTGAGGTCATCGCCGGGATCGCCGAGCGGCAGCGACAGCAACGGGCCAGCGGTGCGCGTCGTGCCGCGCGGCCATGGCGCCGGCGCGGGTTCGAGCGGCATGCTGCTCACCCAGCCGTCGGCGAGGATCGCGCAGGCGAAGAGTGACGTCATGACAAACCGCGCGCGCGGGGCGGTCGATGTCCAGATTCGGCGGTAGGCAAGCGCGGCGGCCGTCGAAAGGCACAGGATCATGAGCATCGTGAACCGCGCCGGCACGCGCAGGGCGTCCCAGCCTGGAATGTTCAGCAGCCAGGCGTAAGGCGCCGTCTCCAGGATCGGCCGGCCGAGCAAGGTCGGGACTGGACCCAGGCACAGCAGCCACATCACGGCCGCGGCCAGGAGGTAGAACACGAACGGCGATCGACGCCGGTACGCATCCGCCATCGTCCGGCTGGTGGCGAGAAAGAGAACGAACAGCCCCAGCGCGAGCGTCAGCGGTTTTTCGGGGTGATTGGCTGACAGGCGCAAACCCAGGATCGTCGTTTCCCCAGGCGACACGAATGCCGTGATGCCGGCGGCGAGCAGGACGAGCGTGGCGAGAAGGAGCAAGGATCTCAAGACCTCGGGTTTCGTTTTACGAACTTTGAAAAACGAAACCCGAGGTCTTAACACCCCGAGAACAATCAACACAATCACCGTCAGCCCGGGGAAGAGCTCGTCCTCCGCTTTGCGCATGCTGTGCATGAATCCCCAGACCGCGAGCTGAGCCGACGCATCGAAGATCGACGCGACGTCGGCGCTGAAGCCGAGGATTTCGTCGAACCGCCGGCGGAAGCCGAATGCTTCGTGCACGTGCCGGTAGCGAATCAGCACAGGCAGCATTGCCGCGAATGCGACGCCCCACGCCGCGCCGATCGCGACCGCCGTCCGCCAGCGCCGCCAGGGTACGAACCACGCGATCCAGATCGCGACGAGGATGGAGAAGAACGCCAGGTAGTACCCGTTCGTGAGCGCTTGCATCAGCCACATCGCCGCGAACAGCGCGAGCCACTTCCAACCGCCGCCGTCGACGAACCGGTGCAGGCCGAGGAGTCCCACCGGCATCCAGAACGTCGCCAGCACCTGCAGGTGCGGAAACTGCGCGACGCGATACGGCGCGAAGCCGAACGCCAACCCTCCGAGGAACGCCGCGTCGCGGCGGCCGGTCAGGTGCAGGCACAACAGGTATCCGGCAAACGCCGACAGCGCGAAGGTCAGGAGAAACACGACGTTGTAGCTCACGACCGCGCTTCCGGTGAGCCAGTAGACCGGCGACGAAATCGGCGAGAGACCCGCGAGGTGTTCGGAAAACGCGAGGACGTTCTCAGCGGGGAAGAACGCGGGCGCGTTCCACCAGCCAGAGGTCAGCGGCACATGCGTCGCGTTCCACCACAAGATCCACATGTTGAGCAGCGGGTCGCCGAGATCGTTGGCGACGGCGGTCGGGAGCCGGAGGATCAGCGGAAAGGTGAGAGCGATCGCGAAGGCGAGGTACAACCCGAAGACCAGGAGCGCTCCGAAGTCGCGGCGTGGTTCGACCTCGGAGGTCATTTCTCGGGCCCCGCGCACATGCGCTGGTTCCGCTCGAGCTCGGCGCCCGGCCTGAGCGTCTGCCGATCCCGGCGGAGCGGATCGTAAAGGAACACCCAGCCGCGCACGCGGGTCGCCTGCCAGGCGACCGCCGGTGTGAATGCCAGGTCTCCGAGCGTGTTTGTCTGGCCGAACCGCGCGCGAAACAGCGGGTGCTCCCAGTCTTCCACGAGGATGTACGGATGACGTCCGCGCGCGACCAGCCAGCTGACGGCGCGATCGAGCCAGGCCGGATCGAGGACGTCCGAGCGCAGCGTCTCGCGGCCCGCATAGTACCGAAGCGTGCCGGCGTGGAGTCCCGTGAGAATCACGGCCTCTGGCTCGGTTGACGTCTCGACCAGGCGCGCGACCGTGACATACCGCCGTTCCTCCGCGGCAACCTCGAAGACCCCGAGGGCTCTCGCCTTGTAGATGCCGAAGGCTCCAGAGGCCAGGACCACCGCGACGGTCACGATCGCGGCCGCGCGGCCACGAACCCGGATGGCCTCGCAGACCACGGCTGCGGCCACGAACAGCGCGGGCCAGGCGGGGAGCAAGAACCGCAGGTACCACCACTGATCGTAGGACCGGTACATGAAATACGGTCCGGCAGCCGCCACGAACACTCCCGCCAGAAGCAGTACGACGCGGCGGGCGTCCGGCGCGGACCACAATCGTCGCGCCGGCCAGGCGAGCGCTGGCAGTCCGAGGAGCGCGATTGGAGAGGTCTCGGCCAGCCAGCCGAGATAGCGCGACAGATTCGTGCCGATCCTCGACGCGGCGAACAACTCTTCCGTCGTGCCGTACCCGGACAGAAGCGGCGAGCCATACCACCGGCTGTTGAGCCACGCCGTCACGAGCGCGCCCGGCAACACGCCGAGCACGAACATCGCCGTGCGTCGGAGGCGACGTGGAACCGCTCGCGACATTACCGCTTTCCTCAATGCTCGCGGGGCCCCACCCCCGCTCGCGCGCGCTCCGGCGCTCGAAAACTCGCTATCCTCGCGCGGGCCGCGGGCGCTAACAAGCCAGAGGCCGGCCGCGATCACGACCGTCACGAGATTTCCGCGCGTCAGAATGGCGGCAGATGCGCAGAGGCCCGCGGCAAACGCGGCCTTGGGCGATTTCGCCAGCAGCAGGAGGGTCATCACCGCGGTCCATGCCGCGGCCGGAGTGTCGGACATCGGCCACATCAGCATGAACAGCACGGCCGGGCTCGTGGCGACGAGCCAGGATGCGATCAGTCCCGCGGCCGGCGAGGCGGCGCGGCGCCCGAGGCCGAACGTCGCCAGCACCAGCACACCGCCCGCGATCGGCGTCACGAGAAACGCCGCGCAATGGCCCGCGAGTTTCTGCACACCGGCCATCAGCATCGGGAGCCCCGGCGCGGTCACGGGTACGAGCTTCGGAACCGGGCCGGGGATCGCGCGATATCCGAACGGCTCGAAGGTCTTGTGCGCATCGGGCCAGGGCGCCTCGGACACCAGGTCCATTGGAAGGCTCAGGCGGCCCTCGCCGAACATCGCCGCCTGGCTGACGTAGGCGTACGAGTCCGGACCGCTCGCGGTCCACGAACCCGCGACGAGACCGAGGAGCGTCGTCGCCCCCGCAAGCGCGATCGCGGCGCGTCGCGGCGTCACGCCGGCCGCCATGGTCGACACGTCGTCGAGCGACGCGCGCCATCCGTTCGCGAACACCGCGGCGAGCGCCGCCGCCAGTCCCACGACGATCGGCCGCCAGTAGTTCGTCGACGTCACCCGCAGTCCGCCAACCGTAATGGTCAGACCGCCGGCGATCCAGGCTACGGTGCCCCAAGCGAGCGCGAGGACGGCAATCGCCGCCAGCACTCGAACGAGGACTCTGCGCATCGCTGCAATTATTAGTCCGGGGGACTTCGTCCCGCCGGACCCCCTTGCACGCGCGCTCGCGGGGGCCCCGTGCGCCCCGCTCCGCGCGCGTGGCTCACTCGCTGCCGCTCGTTCATCAGTCCGGGGGACTTCGTCCCGCCGGACCCCCTTGCACGCGCGCTCGCGCCTTCAACAGGCTGCTAGTATGGCCGCGCGTGAGGCGCCCTCTTTTTTCAATGCTCGCGGGGACCCCACCCCCACTCGCTCGCGCTCCGGCGCTCGCAGACTCGCTATCCTCGCGCGGGCCGCGGGCGCTGCCGCTCGCGGCCGCGCTGTACACCGGTCTCGCGCTGCTGTACTGCTGGCCGATCCTCCTGTCGTTTGCCACCCGGCTCCCGTCGGATACCGGCGATCCCGGACTGAACACCTGGATCCTGTGGTGGAACTCGCAGGCCCTGCCGCTCACGACCCGCTGGTGGAACGCGCCGATGTTCTACCCGGCCGAAGGCGCGTTCGCGTTTTCCGAGACGCTGCTCGGACTTGCGCCGCTCGCCTCACCGCTGCAGCTCGCGGGACTGGGCCCGGTCCCCGTCTACAATCTTCTCTTCCTGCTCTCCATTCCGGCGTCGGCGCTGGCCGCGCACGCGCTGGCGTATCGCCTGACGGGTCGTCACGACGCGGCGCTTCTGGCCGGACTGGCGTTCGGATTCAGTCCGTATCGTGCGGCGCAGATTCCGCATCTGCAGATGCTCGTCGCGTGCTGGATGCCGCTGGGCCTCCTCGCGCTTCACCGCTATCTCGACACTCGCCGCTGGAGTTACCTCCTGTTGGCGGGTGTGTGCTGGCTGATGAACGCGCTGACATCCGGATACCTGCTGCTGTTCTTTGCCGTGCTCGTGGCGCTCTGGATCGCCTGGTTCATCAGGTCGCCGCGGGATCTCGCCGCCGTGGTGGCGACGCTCGTGCTGGCTTCGCTGCCGCTGCTGCCGATTGTCGCCGGCTACGACCGGTACCACGAAGCGATTGGCGCCGCGCGCGGCATCGCCGAGATCCAGCTCTACAGCGCCGATCTCTCCGCCATTTGGGCGGCGTCGCCCATGACGTCGTTCTCGCGCTTCTGGACGCTGAAGCCCCGTCCGGAAGGTGAACTCTATCCAGGGCTGATCCTGCTGGCGCTCGTCGTGATTGCCGCGGTCGCCAGCTGGCGCGCGCTGCCGCCGGTGCGGCAATGGCGCTTGAGGCCGGTGCTCTTCGCCGCGGCGGCGCTCGCGGGCCTGCTCGCGCTCGTCTCGCTGCTGACCGGAGGCCAGCAGTTTCAGATCGCCGGCGTCACGATTTCGTTCACTCGTCCGTTCAAGGTGTTCACGACGGCGCTGTGGCTGCTGTTCTTCGCGATCGCGAGTGACAGGCGGCTGGTGGACGCGTGGCGGCGCCGATCGGCATTCGTGTTCTACACCTCGGCGGCAATCGTCATGCTCGTCTTCGCGCTCGGACCGTTCGGCCGCGCGTTCGGCGTGACGCTCGTCTACGCGCTGCCGTACTACTGGCTGATGGAAGTGCCGGGCGGCGACGCGCTGCGGGTGCCGGCGCGGTTCGCCATACTGTTCATGCTCTGCCTCGGACAGGCCGCGGCGCTCGGGTTCAGCCGGCTCACGCCTGGCGGAGCCCGGCGAGGGTTGGTCGCCGTACTCGCCGTCGCGATCACGATCGAAGGATGGGTGCTCAGGATGCCGACGGGTCTCGTGCCCGCGGCCGCCGATCTGTCCAGCGTTGACCCGCGATCGATTGTGATCGAGCTGCCGGTCGTGGACGAGTACACCGCGACTGGCGCAATGCTTCGTCAGACACGCCATCGGCACCCGATCGCGAACGGCTACAGCGGCTACGCCTTGCCCCACCAGGGCATTTTCGAATTCGGGCTTCGCGAGCTGGACGAAACCGTGCTCGCGGCGTATCAGCGGGTTGGTCCGGTGGCGGTCCTGGTCACGCGCGACCGGGGCGACGATGGCCCGGCGCTCGCGTTGATGGATGGGATCCGTGACGCGCGGCGGACGGCGACGCTGCCCGTCGGCGCGCTCTATCAGTTGCCGGAACGAAAGGAGTCGACAGATCCCTCACCGGGTCAGCCGTTGCCGATCGCGTCGATCGCGCTGTCCGGCCCCGATCCCAAGCCGGCGCTGTTAGTCGATGGCGACTGGTCCACGCGGTGGGAGGCGGTTCCAGATCAGGTGCCAGGCGACCAGGTGCTGATCACGCTCGCCGCGCCGGCGACGATCTCGCGGGTGGAGCTCGATCTGGGTCAGTACGGACTCGATTTTCCGCGCCGCCTGCGCGTCAGTGTCGGGCGGGACGGCGCCCCGCCCGCGCAGGTGTGGGAAGGCAAAACCGGCGGCCTGGCGCTGCTGGGCGCGCTCGAGGACCGCCGGAGGGTGCCGATCGCGATCGATCTCCCGGCGGGCGCGACCGGCAATCAGATCCTGTTGTCGCTCGTCGAAGAACACCCGAAGATTTCGTGGTCGATTGCGGAGGTGAGAGTGTTTGGGGGAAAGTGAGGTCGATCCCTGTCGGGCGTCATCTCGAATCTGTAATCTGCGAATCTGGAATCTTTATCCGCAAACTGGAATCTGGGAATCTGGAATCTATCGACGATCTGGAATCTATCGTGGAATCCGGGATTCGTGAATCCGGAAATCGGCCGCCCGAGATGGCTCGATTAGAGTTTTCAGATTCCAGATTTCCCGATAGATTCCAGATTTCCCGATAAACTTTCAGATTCCCAGATGGGCAGATTACGGATCAGATTCAAGATTCCCAGATTGCAGGTTTCAGATTGACCCACGGCTACCGCTCAAATCCCCTTCTTCCTCGCGATCACAGTCATCCTCTTGTCCTTCATCTGCACATCGATCGTCTGCGTGCTTCGCCTGTCCCGGCTGGCCGGCGTGTAGGTCAGCCGATAGCGCTGCTGAAAGCGCGACAGCACATCCGAAAAGGTCGCGGCCAGGTCCGCGTTCGTCGCCGCGTTCAGGATCTCGCCGCCGGTATCGTCGGCGAGCACGGCCAGGAAGGTGTTGCGCAACAGCGCCGGATCCTGGAAGAGCCATTTGCGCACCCGCGACACGTCGAGTTGTTGCTGGCGGAGCGGGAGATCGGGCTCCGGCACAATGACCCCGTAGACCGTCACCGGTGAAGCGGCGGCCGCCTCCACGACCGTCGTCGGCGCGAGCCAGCTCGAGGTGTCGAGTCCGGCCGTGAAGATCAGAGCGAGCGTGCGGCGGCTGGGTGAAACGGGCAGCGCAAGAGAAACGAAAGCCGCGTCGAACAGCGCGGCGCCTGACGCGGGAGTGAGCCGATCGATGGCCGTGTTCAGCTGAGTGCGGTCGCTCGTGAGACCTGCAGTGAGGAGCATGTCCTCCGAGAACGTGAGTACTTCCGCGCGATCGGCGGGCCGGAGGCGTTCGACGAGCGCCCGCGCGGCTTCTTTCACGCGAGCGGTCCGATCGCCTTCCAGTCCGTTGCCGACGTCTATCGTGATCCGCACGTCGAGTGGCATCGACTGAATCTCGGTCACCTCCACGCGCGGCCGCTCGTCGTCATGACGAACGTCGAAATCAGCAGCGGTGAGCCCGGACACCGGCCGATGGTCCTTCGTGACGAGCACGTCGAGCACGACCCGGTCCGCAGGGTCGGCCGGCTGCGACCAATCGAACGTGGCCCCGGGACTCGCGACGCCGACCGGATTCGGCGGTCTTGACGCTGCCACGGCGGGCCGCCGCTGCTTCACCTCGTCGCGGAGCGCTTCCAGACTGGTGCGGGTCTCGTCGAGTCCGATCGGATAGCGCGCCCACGGGTCGCGCCCGCGCGTCGCGCGCGAGAGCATCTGGTCGAGCGCTTCAGCGGATTCACGGAACTGCCCGGCCGCGCGCAGCGCCTGCGCCTGAGCGATGTACGCGCTTTGCGCGTCCGGCATGAGCTGCCGGGCCTCCTGAAAGAGCATCGCCGCGCCCGACGGATCGTTTTGTCGCATCCTGATGCCGCCCAGCATCAACCCGGCCAGGTAGGCGACGTCCATCGAGGGACGCGACGACCGAAGTTCTTCCAGCAGGGTCCTTGCCGCGCGATCATCGCGCTGCCAGATGCGCACGTGCGCCAGCCGAAGCCGTGCCTCGTCCGATTTCGGCGCGGCACCGAGCGCGCGTCGCAGCGAGCGTCGGGCATCGTCGAGCAGCACCGCGCGATTCATTTGTTCTGCGAACAGTCCGGAGGCTGTCCCGGCGACTCGACCGAGATTTGCCGTGAGCCTCAGCGCCGCCGACTCTCTCAGCGTGCCGTAGGCGAGCAGGACGTCTGGGTCCGAATCGAACAGTAAACTCGCATCGCCGAGGATCGCGTCCGCGAGGGTCACGAAACCATCCCAAAGCAGACGTCTCCCCACCGCGATCTGCCATTGGCGGCGGAACGGACTCTTGTCGGAGGGTCTCACGTTGTCGGCCAGGTCGAGCCAGCGAAGGGCGAGGGTCAGCCGCGATGCCGTGTCGAGCGTCGCGCGGCTCATCGGCACGGGCCAGCCGAACTTTCGGATGGCTTCGCTTGCCCGCGCAAGCGCCGCGTCGGTCTCGAGCATCGCGGCAGCGCGCAGCGTCGCGCGGTCCCACGGCTGAACTTCCTGGACGGCTTCGACGCTTGCGACCTGCCAGGTCTTCACGATCCCAATGGCGGCGTCCTGATCGCCCGCCAGATAGCGATCGATCAGTTGTCGATACTCGACCGCCATCTCGCGCGCGACCGGCTGAGGCGCCTGTTTCGGCGCGGGCGGTGCGGCGCCGCGTTGCGTGTAGGCTGAGAACGGGAGAGAGACGAACAGGGCGGCCGAGACGACAGCAAGCCGGGGCTGACCCGTCACAAGAAGAAGATTATCGCGGCTTTATGCGATCCGCCTGGCGCGCCCGTATTTCTGTGTTGCGTAGCCGACGATCAGGCCGACGATGGATCCGGGCAGCATGATTTCCCAATAGTAGTGGGTGCCGTCCGGCTGCGGCATGGCGGCGACGAGGTAGGCGAAGAAGGCGGCAACGATGAGGCCGACGATCATCCCTTTGGCGAGCGACTGGACGCGCGAGGCGTACCAGCCGACCAATACGCCGACGATCAGGCCCTTGAAAGTCGAGCCGATGATGATGCCGACGATTTGCGGCGCGGTCTCCGGCGCTGACACGAGGGCCGAGAGTCCGTCGAAGATGCCGAGAATGCCGCCGACGAGCGCGCCGAGCACGGGTTTGTTCATGGGTCTCCTTACAGGCTGCTGCGCAGCCTGAACTTCGAACTGAGAACTTCGAACTTCGGCCAAACCAGACGCCCCTTCGAAGCGCTACCGGAGAAACGCGAACATCGCGCGCATCACGAGGTAAGCCGCAATCAGCAAAATGAACGTCCGGTACTTGACGAACCAGTGTCCGGCGCGCTCGAGCGCCGTCTCCCGGTGTGCCGACACCGGCCCGCCGGCGCGGTAGCGGGCGAGGTCGGCGGCGAGGTCGGCGGCGTGTGCGTAGCGCTGGGAGGCATCGGGCGCGAGACTCTTCAGCACGATCGCGGCCAGCCGTTTGACCGGACGTCTCGGCGCCGCGCGGAGGCGTCGGGTCGCCTCGTCGGGCGTCAGTGGCGGCGCGTCGCCGGTCAGCATCCAGAAGAGCAGCGCGCCGAGGGCGAACACGTCGGAGGCCGTGCCCGTGGCGGCCTCGCCACGGGCCTGTTCAGGCGACATGAATCCCGGCGTGCCCACGCGCGTGCCGGCGAGCGTGGTGTCCTTCGCCATCACGGACGCGACACCCCAGTCGAGGACGAGCACCTCGCCGAAGCGCCCGACCATGACGTTCGACGGCTTGAGATCGCGGTGCACGACGCCGGCTTCGTGCGCGAACGCCATCGTCTCGGTCACGCGCTCGAAGATGCCCAGCATGGCGGCTTCGCCCTCGATGCGTGCGACGTGGGTCGAGAGCGTCTCGCCGTGCACGAGCTTCATCACGTAGAACAGCCGGCCGTCGGCCAGCAGGCCCGCGTCGTGGACGGGCACGATGCCCGGATGCTCGAGCCGTGCGAGCACGCGAGCTTCCTGTCGCAGCCGGTCGTCGAGTCCGCCCCCGGGCGCAGGGGCGTTGGACACCTTGACGGCGACGTCGCGCTCGAGCGCCGTGTCGCGCGCCACATACACCGTGCCCATGCCGCCGCGTCCGATCGGCCGATCGATGACGTACCGCTCGCCCGGCAGCTCCGGCCAGGTCGCGACGACGCGCAGGTGCTCGACCACGGCGTTCGGGAGCCAGGTGGTCATGCGATCTCGAGACCGAACAGCTCGCGTGCCTCGTCGCGGTACTCCTCGTCGGTGCCGACGAGCGCGCGAAGGTTGACGAGCGCCTGCTCGCGGAAGCGCCGTCTCGCCGCGTGCAGGTAGTTGGTCACCTGCGCGGCGGTCAGGTCGAACTCTCGCGCCACCGACGCGTACGTCAGATCGGGCGACGGGCGAAGGTCGTGCCGCTCGAACACGCGGAATACGACGCTCTTGCCTTCGGCCTCGAATGTCCGTCGCATCGCGTCCACCGTCCGCGCGAAGAGCGCCCGCACGGTTTCGTCGTGGAAGAACCGATCGAGATCGCCCCGGTCCTGCATCGCAATCGCCGCCAGCTCCTGCTCGGCGCCCGGGAAATCGAGCGGCAGATGCGGCTGACCGCCGCCCCGTTTTTCCGCACGCTCGGCTTTCTGGTGGTTCTGCACGAATCGATCGAGGCACACGCGAAGGAACGTGCGGAACTTGGCCTTCGTCGGATCGTAGCGCTCGACGTAGTGCTTCTCGAACGCTGCGGTGAAGAACGCCTGCACGACGTCTTCAGCCGTGTCCGCCGGCAGCCGCCAGTGCAATCGCAGGTAGTGATAGCTGGGCCGCCAGTAGCCTTCGGACAAGTCGCCGAACGCCATCCGCCGAACCTCCGGATCGCCGCTCTGGATGCGTTCGAGCACGGACCGGCGCGTGGCCGGGAACGGAATCACTCTGCAAGGGTAAGCGATGGACGGCATAGACACGCGTCAGGCCCAAGGCCCCCGCCTTCGCTCTGTCGAGCTTCGGCGGGCAAGCAAGTTCAAGGTCCAGGTCTCGAGCCTCACGCCGCGGCCGGATCGAACTGGATGATGCCGAACGGCGTGCCTTCGGTGTCCGTGAAATAGGCGGCCCAGCCGACGCCCGGCACGGCCATCTTCGGGACGGTCGCGTTCCCGCCGGCCGCGACGATCGCCTTCGTCGATTCGTCCACGTTCGGGACGCTGACGACGTTGGTGCAGGGCTGGCCAGGGCGCTCGCGACGGGCCAATCCGCCGTCGATGCCGGGTCCGTCGCCGGTCTTGACCATCCAGTACTCCATGGGCCCGTCCCATTTGTCGAAGCGCCACCCGAAGGCGCGCTCGTAAAACCGCATGCACCGCGCCGGGTCGTCGGCCGGCAACTCGAAGTGGACGATTCGCATCTCTGACCTCCACGGGATCTCTTACACTTCGACCGGGGAAGCTTTTCTTGCCGTTCAGTCAGGATTTCCGGTCAATCACTCGTGCCCCGGTCACATCGCCCCGGGCAACCATCAGTACTCAGGTACCGAGTCGCGGAGGCTCCTGAGGTGACGGACCGCGGCCTCCGTGGGCGTGACGCTCGCAACCGCTGCCTTCGTTCGCTCGGATTGCGTTCTGCCGCGTGACGCGCCACTCCGCACACGGCGGAGCTGGCGCGTGCAATCCTCGCTTCCTGCGGCGCGGTTGCAGACTGGCGCTCGTCGCGTCAGCCCAAGTCGGCCGCGCTCCGTTACCTCAGGAGCCTCCAAGCGTGTCTGGGATCACAGCCGCACGCTGTCGCAAAATGTCAGTCGTCGGCTGTGGGTCAGCATGTGCGCCGACCGAGGAGCGTCAGCTGGCAACTGCGACCGAAGGAAGCGAGGATTGCACGCGCCAGCTCCGCCGTGTGCGGAGTGGCGCGGCCAGCGTCAGAACGCAATCCGAGCGAACGGAGGCCGCAGCTGCGAGCGTCACGCCCACGGAGGCCACGCTCGGTCATCCCAGGAGCCTCCGCGACTCGGTACCTGACGTCTGACGTTTGACACCTGGCGACTGATATCTGGCACGAAGGACTGTGCCCGTCTCGCGGTACACTCCGCCGCGTGTCAGAAACCGCCGGACGCGCGCGCCGGTATCGAGTCGGTTCGATCGCGCTCGCCCTCGCGGCGCTCGCTGGCGCGTGGACGCTGTTGCTCCTCGCGACGGGCGGGTTCGACATCACGCTGTTCAACGTCATCATTACGGCACATGACGTAACGCGGCCGGCCTGGGCGGGCGCGATCGCGCTTGCAGTGTATGTCTGGGCACGAGGGCCGCGACGAGTCGCCGGGCGGATCGCGGAGATCGGGCGCGCGATCGATCGCCGTCTGGCGCGCGTGCCGATTCCGGATCGCATCGGCGCGTGGGTGATGGCCGCGGCCGTGACGGTGTTCGGCGTCGGATGGAACGCGGGCGTCGGAGGCGGCGCCGATACCTACGGCTACCTCAGCCAGGCCGAGCTCTGGCGGCACGGCGTGCCGATCGTGCCGCAGCCGTTTGCGGCGGAGGTCCCATGGCCGGATGCCGACTGGACGTTCACGCCGCTCGGCTACGCGGTCAGGCAAGGCGGCGGCGCGATCGTGCCGACGTACGCGGTCGGCCTGCCGCTCGTGATGGCCGCCGTGAAGAGCGTGGCCGGGCATGCGGCGATCTTCTGGATTGCGCCGCTCGCCGGGGCCGTCCTCGTGCTCGTGGCGTACGACGCCGGGCGGCGGCTCGCGTCATCGCGCGCGGGGCTGATGGCCGCGTTTCTGACCGCCACGAGTCAGGCGCTGCTCGGCGATCTCACCGTGCCGACCTCGGACGTGCTCGCCGCGGCGGGCCTGTCGGGCGCGTGCGTGCTGCTGTTCAGGGACTCGCGGCTGGCGGTCGCCGCGTCGGGACTTGCGGTCGCCCTCGCGCTGCCCGTGCGACCCAATCTGGCTCCGAGCGCGGCCGTTCTCGGTCTCTGGCTCGTGATCACGGGGCGGCCGGCCACACGATCGAGCTGGCCAGCCCGGCTGATGGACGGTGCCATCTTCGGGCTCGCGGCGCTGCCCGGTCTGCTGATCCCGATGTGGTCCAACGCTCAGCTGTACGGATCGCCGTTCGCGTCCGGCTACGGCGATATCGGCGCCTTCTATCAGTGGCGCCATCTGCCCCTGAACCTCTATCAGTATCCGGCGCGGATGTTCGAGGCGCAGTCTTGGCTGACGCCGATCGGGATCGCCGCGGTGCTGCTGCCGATCCAGAAGCTCTGGCCGGACGTTCGCGCGCGTTCTTCGCGGCGGCTGGTGGCCGTGTTCGCCGCGAGTCTCCTCGTGCAGTACCTGTTCTACGAACCGGCGCGCGATGTCGGCTTCCTCCGCTACCTGTTGCCGGTCTGGCCGTTTGTCATGGTGGGCCTCGCGCAGGTGTTGTTGAGGTTCGCGCGTCCCGGGTGGCGCGGCGCCGTGCTGGCGCTGGCAATCGTCGCGTATGGCGCGAACGCGATGTATGACATGTCGGGCAAGGGCGCGCTCCCTCCGCTGAGCGAGCGCAAGTACTCCGGCGCGGCCGAGCTCGCGCGCGCCCGGAGCGAGCCGAACAGCCTGCTGTTAGCCATGCAGCACAGCGGCAGTGCCCGCTATTACTCCGGTCGCATGACGCTTCGCTACGACATCCTGAATCCCGCCTGGCTCGATCGGAGTGTGGCGTGGCTTTCGGAACATGGCGTCCACACGTACGCGCTGCTCGACGACTGGGAGGCGAAGGACTTCCGCAAACGGTTCGCCGGACAGGCAACGGCGGGGCAGCTCGACCGGCCGGTCTTCATCTATCAAGGCGCCGTCGCGACGCACTTCTACGACCTGGTGCGGCCCGCCGCCGAGCGTGGTCCCACCGAGGTCATCGTCGATCGCTACGACGGTCCGAAGTTCCCGCTGCCGGCGCCGCCCCTCGTGTTCGGATTCACACGCTAGCGCCGTTCTCACTTCCACGGAGAGCAAAACCGCACGAATCGCGGACAGACGGGCAGAACTCTGCCGGTGGGCCGCTACAGGAAAGTGAGAACGGCGCTAGAACTTTCCACGAACCTCTTCGTATAATATTCCAACCGTTGGAAGAAATCAGGCTGGGAGTCCTGCATGGCCCTGAATCGAATCGAGCTCCTGACGCTGCTCGCCATCCTGCGGCTCGGCGAGAAGGCGTACGGCGTGACCATCTACGAGGAAATCCAGCGCATCGCGGGCTCGGACGTGTCGATGGCGGGGGTGTACAGCGCCATCGATCGTCTGGAGCGGCGCGGCCTCGTCCACGCGTGGCGATCGGAGCCGCGGCCCGAGCGCGGCGGCCGCGCGCGTCGCCACTACGGACTGACGGCGCCGGGACGCGATCTGGTGAAACAGGAGCGTGAGCTCTCCATGAAGATGTGGCGTGGGCTCGTGCTGAACCCAGGCGAGCGCCGGCGATGAAGCCGCCGACTCTTTCTCGCTTGCTGCTCGGCTGGCTCGCGCCGCGAAACCTGCGCGAGACGCTGCTCGACGATCTCGACGAGATGTTTGCCGCGAAGGTGGAGCAGGAGGGGCCCCGCGCCGCGCGGGCCTGGTATCGGCGGCAGGCACGATCCGGGCTCGCGTCGCTCGTCACCATGCGCGCCCGCACCGCCGGATCGACCGGTTCCGCACCGGCGGTCTCGGCACCCGCATCCGGATTCGGATTCGATTCGCTCATCCGCGACACTCGCTACGCGCTTCGCATGCTTCGCCGGGCGCCGGCGTTCACGGCGGCGGCGGTGCTGACGGTGGCGCTGGGCGTCGGGGCGACGACGACGGTCTTCTCGGTGGTGTACGGGCTGCTCGTCAAGCCGCTGCCGTACCCGGCCGCCGATCGGCTCGTCATGGTCTGGCAGGACATGCGCGCGCGTGGCGGTCCCGCGACGGAGTGGGCGACGCCCGGCAACTTCGTCGACTGGCAGGCCGACACGTCGCTCTTCTCGTCGATGGCGTCGATTCGGGGGTGGCGGCCGACGCTCACCGGCATGGGCGATCCCGAGTCGTTCACCGGTGAGTTGGTCACGCAGCGGTACTTCGAAGTCCTGGGAATCCGGCCGGCGATCGGGCGCACGTTCACCGCCAATGAAATGCTCCCGACCGGTCCGCGTGTCGTGATCCTCAGTGACGCGATCTGGCGGCGCCGTTTTGGCGGCGATCCCGGCGTGCTCGGCCGGCGCGTCGTGCTCGGGAGCGAGCCGCACGAGATCGTCGGCGTGATGCCGGCGGGATTTCGTCCGGTGATCATCAATGACGCCGACCTCTGGCGGCCGGATCGGCTGAACCTCGCGAACCCTTCACGCGGCGCGGTGGTGCTCCGAGTCATCGCGCGGCTTCCGTCCGGCCTCGCCATGGAGCAGGCGGCTGTGGCGGCACGCACGCTCGGCCAGAAACTCGAGACCCAGTATCCGCAAACCAACACCAGCGTCGCGATCAACGTCGTCTCGCTCCAGGAACAGACCGTTGGCGAAGCGCGTCCAGGCCTGCTCGTCCTGCTCGGGGCCGTCGTGGTCGTTCTCCTCATCGGATGCGTGAACATCGCCAACCTGCTGCTCGCGCGGGCGTCCAGCCGCAGCCGTGAGATTGCCGTCAGGACCGCGCTCGGCGCGGCACGCGGCCGGGTCATGCGGCAGCTGCTCACGGAGAGCCTCGTGCTCGCCGGAATCGGCGGCGTGCTTGGCGTCGTGCTGAGCTACTGGGGCGTGAAAGGGCTGGTGCGAATCGCGCCGGCGGGCGCGCCGAGACTGGCCGAGGTCGGCATCGACCCTGCGGTGATCATGTTCGCCGCCGCCGTGACTGGCCTGGCGGGCGTGCTGTTCGGACTGGCGCCGGCGCTGCACATGGCGCGCGAGCACCTGGCATTGGCGCTGAAAGCGAGCGGCCGAGGCACGGCCGGCGTGGTGGGCCGCCAGACGCGCCGGGTGCTGATCGTCGCCGAAGTCGCCGTCGCACTGGTGCTGCTCGTCGGCGGCGGGTTGCTGCTTCGAACGTTCGTCCAGTTGCAGCGCGTGGATCTGGGATTCGATCCGTCGAACGTGCTCGTGGGCGCGGTGCTGCCTCCGCCAGCCAAGTATCGAACGCCGGAGGACCGGACGGTCTTCTACGATCAGGTTCTCGAGCGAGCGGCCGCACTGCCCGGCGTCAAGACCGCGGCGATTGCCTCGGTCATTCCGCTCGCCGGCGGCGGCGATTCAGACATGAGCTTCACGATCGAAGGCGCCCCGCCGCCGCGCAGTCCGGAGGAGAGTTCAGCGACCTGGTACCGGCTCGTCAGCGCCAGCTACCTCGAGACGTTCGGCGTTCCGCTCCGCCGCGGCCGCAACTTCGCGGCGCGCGAAGCCGAGCCGGTCGTCTTGATCAACGAGACCATGGCGCGCCGCCACTTCGCTGGCAAGGACGCGGTCGGCGGCCGGATGCGGTTCAGCGATGACGGCCCGTGGTTCAGGATTGTCGGGATCGCAGGCGACGTGAAGGGGCAGGGCGCGCGCGCCGAGCTTCGCGGCCAGACCTACATTCCGTACTGGCAGCTTCCGGAGCCGGGCGTGGCCATCGCGCTGAAAACGCACGGCGATCCGGAGGTGCTCTCCGCGCCGCTCCGGCACGCAGTGCGGGAAATCGATCCGGACATGCCGGTCTCGAACGTCGCGACGATGTCGAGCCTCGTCGCCGACTCGATTGAAGAGCCGCGCTTCCTCGCCCTGCTGGTCGGGATCTTCGCGGCTCTCGCCCTTCTGCTGGCGGCGATCGGCATTTACGGCGTGCTGTCGTACGCGGTGTCGCAGCGCACGGCCGAGATCGGCGTCCGGCTCGCGCTCGGCGCGGGTGGGCGTGACGTCTTTTCCTTGATCGTCACGGACGGCCTGAAGCTGACGTTGATCGGCGTCGCGATCGGCGTCGTCACGAGCATCCTCGTTGCGCCCGCACTGTCGACGCTCTTGTTCGAGGTTCAGCCGATCGATCCGGTGACGTTCGTCGCGGTCGTCGGGATGATCCTCGCCGTGGCGATCTGCGCGGCGGTCATTCCAGCGCGGCGGGGGATGCGCGTGGACCCGCTCACGGCACTTCGGACGGAGTAGGCCCGGCTTGAAGTTGCCGGTGGCGGACTGGACTGACTGACGGCGTAGCCAAACGGCGGTGCTGGCTCACGTTCACGCCTGTTGGACCTTAGCCCATTCCCTTTCATTCCCGCGAACCCCGATAGCCCAGAAGAGCATGGCCGCTGTCGTGCCGACCCAGAGACCCAGGAGAATCGCCCGGAGTGCGCCGCGCCAGCCGAACCAGAGCTGGCTTACTTCGGGCGACAGGCCGCCGCGCAGCAGCTGCCCGACGACTATCGAGGCGACGATGAGCGCAAAAGCCACTGCCGGCGGCAATACCGCGAACGCGACGATCAGCCTGAGCGTCACACGATTCGGGGGATTGGCGATTCACTCACTGTTGTTTCAGCGAATGCGATGCGAGATGCGGTTGGTGTCTTACGACCCCGCGACAGCCACCTGCGCCGGGCGGAGCACCTCGTCGCCGATCAGATACCCGGGCCGGACGACGCCGACGATGCGACCAGCCTGCGCAAGGTCTGAAGCGGCGACGGTTGCGACCGCCTCGTGCCGAGACGGGTCGAATGGCTGGCCGAGCGGCTCGATCCGTTTCACGCCCAACCCCTCGAGCGTGCTCAGAAACTGCTGACGGACGAGCGACACGCCCTGGACGAGCGGATCGCCGGGCCGATCGGTTGCCGACTCCAGCGCGCGATCCAGATTGTCGAGCACTTCGAGGAACGAGACGATGAGCGATCGTCGTCCGCGCTCGACGTCTTTTGACACTTCTTTGCGAAGCCGCGCGCGCGCCTGATCGAACTCGTCCGAGGCGCCGCGGTATTTCGAGATGATCTGCTGAAGCTCGGCGTCCTTTGCGGCCAGGCGTGCCTCGAGCTCCTCGATGTACGTGGGCTTGAGCTTGGGTTCCTCGGCAGCTGGCGCGCCTTCTTCGCGCGCCCACCAGCGCCGATCAGTGACTTTGAGGTCGGACATAAGAGCGAGGGCCTTTGAGCCTATTTTCCGCTACATCTCGGCCTTCTCCTGGCTGGCCGCCTTCGTCTCGCGTCCTTCGTACGAGAACGTGAGCCGGCCATCCTCCTCGCCGATCGTCACGGTGCCGCCCTGCTCGAGCTTGCCGAAGAGGATCTCGTCGGTGAGCGGGTCGCGCACTTCCTTCTGGACGACGCGAGCGAGCGGCCGGGCTCCGTAGATGGCGTCATACCCCTTCACGGCGAGCCACGCGCGCGCTTCGGGGGTGAGCGTGATGGCGACGTGCCGCTCGGCGAGCTGCGCCTCGAGCTGCAGCACGAACTTCTCGACGATCGTCTCCATCACCTGCGGCGTGAGGTTCTTGAACGTGACGATGGCGTCGAGGCGGTTGCGGAACTCCGGACTGAACACACGCTCGATCGCGGCCATCGATTTGCCCGCGGCGATGCGGCGTCTCGCCTCGTCGCGCTCCTGGTCGGTCGCCCCCTCCGCAAACCCGATCGTCTTCGCGCTCATCTCGCGCGAGCCCGCATTCGACGTGAGGATCAACACGACATTTCGAAAGTCGGCCTTGCGACCGCTGTTGTCCGTGAGCGTCGCGTGGTCCATCACCTGGAGCAGGATGTTGTAGATGTCCGGGTGCGCCTTCTCGATTTCGTCGAGCAGGACGACGCTGTAGGGATGCGTGCGCACGGCATCGACGAGCTGGCCGCCCTGCTCGAAGCCGACGTAGCCGGGCGGCGCGCCAATCAGCCGCGCGACCGCGTGCTTCTCCATGTACTCGCTCATGTCGAAGCGGA
This sequence comes from Vicinamibacterales bacterium, assembly GCA_035633215.1. Classification (GTDB taxonomy): domain Bacteria; phylum Acidobacteriota; class Vicinamibacteria; order Vicinamibacterales; family SCN-69-37; genus DASQFI01. The sequence goes on from DASQFI010000010.1 coordinate 455,776, forward strand.
TGAACTCGTTGCCAAGCTGGATCGCGAGCTGCTTGGCGAGCTCCGTCTTGCCGACGCCCGTCGGGCCGGTAAAGAGAAACGACCCAGCCGGGCGCTCCGGCACGCCAAGTCCGGCGCGCGACCGCTTGATCGATTGAGCGACCAGGTGCACCGCTTCCGGCTGGCCGAAGACGACGCGCTCGAGTGACTCCTGGAGCGTGCGGAGCCGCTCGCGGTCCGAGGACGACGCCTGGCGAGCCGGAATTCGCGCCATTCGCGCGACCACGGCTTCGATTTCGGGACTGTCGACAACGAGCGTGTCTTCATTTCTTACCGCTCGCGGGGCCCCACCCCCGCTCGCCCGGGCTGCGGCGCTCGCAGACTCGCTCTCCTCGCCCGGACGTTCTTTTGGTGCTCGCGGGGCTGTGGCCCCGCTCGCGAAGTCGCCATCCTGCCTTCCCTTCCCTTCGGCCTTCGGCCTTTGGCCTTCGGCCTTCTCTTCCCCTTGGGCCTTTTCTTCGGCCGCCGCCTTCTGCGCGGCCGCCCGGAGCTTCGTCACCGCTCCAGCCTCGTCGATGACGTCAATCGCGCTGTCGGGAAGTTTGTAGTCGCGCAAGTGCCGTGCGGCGAGTCTTGCCGCCGTCTCGAGCGCGGCGTTCGAGAACTTGACGCCGTGATGATCCTCGTACCGCGCCCGCAGCCCGCTCAGAATCCTGACGGTCTCCTCGATCGACGGCTCCTCGATCGCGATCTTCTGCAGTCGTCTTGCGAGCGCGCGATCCTTCTCGATGTGCTTGAACTCCTCGAACGTCGTCGACCCGATGACGCGGAGCTCGCCGGCGGTGAGGATCGGCTTGATGAGCGTCGCCAGATCCATCGTGCCGCCGGTGGTTGCGCCGGCGCCGACGGTCGAGTGGATTTCGTCGATGAACAGAATCGCGTGCGGTCGCTGGCTGAGCGATTTGATCACCGCCTTGAAGCGCTCCTCGAAGTCTCCCCGGAAGCGCGTGCCGGCGAGGAGCGCGCCGGTATCGAGGGCGTAGACTTCGGCGCCCTGCAGCTGCTCGGGTACGTCTTCGGCGAGCAGTCGCGTCGCCAGTCCCTCGGCCATCGCGGTCTTGCCGACGCCGGCTTCGCCGACGAAAACCGGGTTGTTCTTGCGGCGCCGACTCAGGATCTCGATCGTCCGCTGCAGCTCGTCGGCGCGGCCGATGAGCGGATCGAGCAGGCCACGACGCGCGCGATCGGTGAGGTTGAGGCAGTAGGCCGCGAGCGGATCGCGCGAGGCCGCGGTGCCTTCGTCACCGACGCCCGCTGGCGCCTCATCACGATTCGTCTCGTCGGCCGGACCCGTCACCTTGGAGACGCCGTGCGAAATGAAATCGAGGATGTCGAGCCGCGTGATGCCCTGCGCTTCGAGCAGCCGCGCGGCGTACGCCTTCGGCTGCTGGAGGATCGCCGCGAGCACGTCCCCGGCATTGACCTCCGCGCGCTGGGCGCTCTGGACGTGCAACACCGCGGTCTGCAGCACTCGCCGGAACGCCGCCGTCTGCTCGGGCTCGCGCTCCTGGCCGCGCCGCAGCTCCTCCACGGAGCTCTCGAGGTATTGATTCAGCTCGCGCCTCAGGCGGACGAGGTCCGCGCCCGACCCCTTCAGGATGCGCTCGCCTTCGGAATCGTGCGCGAGCGCGTACAGAAGGTGCTCGAGGGTGAGGTACGCGTGGCGTCTCGACACCGCCTCGCGGTAGGCAATGGTCAAGACGATTTCAATCGATGCTGAAAACACAGGGCTCCTCGGCCTGCGGCCGAGGCCGCCGGGCCATTCGATCGATTATCAGGCGGTTTTGCCGTCTGGAGTCAAGCGTAGCGCGGATTGGTTTCGAAATCCGCGTGCGGAGGCGGACTTGGGAACCAGTCCGCCCTACGAAAACCAGCCCGCCCTACGAAACCAGTCCGCGCGGGACGTGATTGCGTGGACGGGGACGCGCCGATTCGCTGCGACGGGAGTCCTCGCGATTGTACTGCGGGGAAGCGCGCCGGTCGAGCCGTCTCAAATCGATTTACAATCTGTTTTTGGGGCGCGGCCCGGCGCCGGCGTCCGCTGCCCGGGCCCCAGGGGGATCATGAGCTCACGATCGACGTCACGAAAACTCGGTGTGCCCGCGCCGCCGCTCGAGTTGCCGGCCGCCGGCGGCGAGCGACGGTCCCTCGCGGAATTCCGCGGCCGGCCGGTCATCGTCTCGTTCCTTGGGCCGGCCAACTGTTTGTTTTGCCGCGGTCACGTGCTCAAGATGGTTTCGGCCAAGGACCGGATCCAGCAGGCCGGGGTCGAAGTGATTTTCGTCGCGTTTCACGATCCCGACCTGATGATGTCGAAAATGCTCCGGGATCTCGACTTGTCGTTCGTGCTGCTCCTCGACCGCGCGCGCGAGGCGTACGCCCGATGGGGCCTTCAAACAGGAACGCTGAAAGCCTTTCTCAATCCCGGCTTTTTCTGGGCGCTGGTCAAGCTGTTGCTCACACGTCCGCGCTCGTTGGGTGCTGCGCCGCCGCATCACAATCAGCTGGGCGGCGACTTCGTCGTCGACCGTGCTGGCAATCTCGTGTTCGTGAATCGCATGCGCAGCATTCACGACCGCGCCGCCATCGACGATATGCTCGCGGCGGTTCGGTAGGCCTTGAGCCTTTGCGGCTGTGTTTGTGCGATCCTCTCAGACGTTCACGGGAGGTATTTCGCATGATGACGACCACGAACGGGCGGATTCGACGCTGGCTGGCCATTGGCGCGCTTGCGGGAGGCGCGTTTGGCGTGGGGACGCTGACGGCCGGGCAGGGCACGGCGCAGGGGCCCATCGACGAAGCGCGCGCCCGGCAGCTCTACGTCAGCAACAAGTTCGAGGACCACTCGAAGCCGATCTTCCAGGCCGCGATCGAGGCCAAGGCCAAGGAAGACGCGCGCTACGTGGCGGCCTGCCAGGGCGTGATGGAGTGCACGAAGGTCACGTATCGGAGCCGCGTCGGCGACTTCGACATCCCGGCCTATCTCTTCCAGCCGCTGAACAAGCGCGGACCGCGTGGCCACGCCGCGATGATCTGGGTCCACGGCGGCGTGCACGGCAACTGGGCCATTTCCTACTTCCCGTTCGTGAAGGAGGCCGTTGCGCGCGGCTACGTCATCATCGCGCCCGAATATCGCGGCAGCACCGGCTACGGCGAAGCGCTGCACATGGCGATCGACTACGGCGGCAAGGAAGTCGAGGACGTGCTGAGCGCCGTGAGCTTCCTGAAGACGCTGCCGCATGTGGACATGGATCGCGTCGGCATGATGGGCTGGAGCCACGGCGGCTACATCACGCTCCTGTCCGTGTTCCGCGACGAGCATCCACTGAAGGCCGGCGCCGCCATCGTGCCGGTGACGAACCTCGTCTTCCGGCTTTCCTATAAAGGACCGAGCTACCAGCGGCAGTTCTCGACGCAGAAAGAGGTGCTCGGCCTGCCGTTCGAGAAACGCGCGCTCTACATCCAGCGGTCGCCGCTCTATCACGTGGACAAGCTGCGCGTGCCGCTGCTCGTCCACGTCGCCACGAACGACACCGACGTGGACTTCGTCGAGGACCAGCAAATCGTGGACGCCCTGCGGTCACGGAAGCCCGACCTGGCCGAGACGAAGGTGTACGTCGATCCCGACCCTGGGCCGTCGAGCGTCGGTCACACGTTCAGTCGTCGCGTGAACACCGAGACGCTGCAGCGCAATGACTCACCCGCGCAGATTGATTCCTGGAACCGGACCTGGGTGTTCTTCGAGTGGATTCTGCGCCCGTATGAGGATCGATCCAGGACGAAATAAGGCTCAAAGGCGGGCTGCGCCGGCCCTGAAGGGCCGGCCTACACGCGTTCGAGTGTCCGCGGGTCGGTAATTGTCGCGGGCAGCGTCCTCAACGTCGACGTCGCGGGCAGATTGCGTTCCCACCAGGTCGCGGCGTCTTCTTCCGTCCACGGCGGCAGGTCCAGCGCTTCGAGGAGCGCGGCAATCTCGCGCGCGCTCGCGGGCCGGTCGTCCGGTTTCTTCTCCAGGCACTGCATGACGATCTGTTCGAGCGCACGCGGAATGGGGAGCTCTGTGCGCGAGGAGGGAGGTTCGGGCGTCGCCTGGACGTGCTTCAGCGCGACGGTCATCGGATTCGTGTCGGCAAAGACCAACGTGCCCGTCAGGAGAAAGTACGCGACGCAGCCGAGCGCGTAGAGATCGGCCCGGCCGTCGATCATCGTCTCTCCGAGCGCAACTTCAGGCGCGATGTAGCCGGGCGTGCCGGCCGTGACGCCGTCCATGCTGAGCTGCGTCGCGTCCTCGCACGCCGCGCACTTGGCCAGGCCGAAGTCGAGCACCTTGACGAAGTCATGCGAGAGCGCGAGCTTGCACAGCATCACGTTCGACGGTTTGAGATCGCGGTGCACCAGGCTCTGCTGATGCGCCTCCTCGAGCGACTGGCAGATCTGAAGCAGAATGGCGCGCACGCGCGCCGGAGGCTGGGGGCCGAACGTCGCCACCAGTGTCTGCAGGCTGACGCCGTCGAGCAGCTCCATGACGTAATAGAACTGCCCGTCGCGCGAGACGCCGAAATCATAGAGATAGATCGTGTGCGGCGACTGCAGCCCGGCGATCACGTTGGCCTCGCGCCGGAAGCGCTTGACCCACAGGTCCATCTGACGCGCCGACGTCGCCCTGGTCATCGGGCGCACCAGTTTGATCGCGGCTTGCCGCGCGAGCATGTCGTGGCTCGCTTTCCACACTTCGCCCATGCCGCCGGCGCCAATCGGCGCGAGCAGACGATACTTGCCGAGCTCGTCGGCGGTCGCGGTGTGGCCGGCCGGTTCGCCGTAGAGGCGCCGGACGATCAGCCACGCGAGCACCGCCATCACGTAGTTGATGCCCGGCCAGATGATCAGGCGTCCCCAGGGTGCGAGCGCGAAGCCGAACCGCGCCGTATTGATCGCGTACGCGATCGGCCACATCGACGCCGCGGCGAGACCCGCGGTGAGGGCCCACCGCGGACGGTCGGGCACGAGCAGGCTGACGAACAGGATCCACGGACCCACCGCCGAGATGCCGAGGACGGGCCGATCGACGGCGACCGGCACCGCCGTCTCGACGAGCGCGATCGCCAGCGCGACCACGACTTCGAATCCGAGACCGAGCTGGGCGAGTGTGGACGGCAGCACCAGGCGATAGCGATAGGCCGCGATGAGCCCGGCGGTCCCGAGCACGACCGCCAGCGTGATCAGGCGGATCACCGGGTCGCGATAGACAGCGGCGAGATCCGGCTGCGCCATCTGCTGGAACGCAATGACGATCAGGACGAGCGCGGCAATCGGCAGGAGCAGTCGCGAGAAGGGCGGAGGTGCCTTCTTCTCGACGCCGACTGGCGTGTGGTGGAGGCGGGTGGCCTCGTCCGGCGAGATGCGTGTCCCGCTGAACGGCTCCAGCGTGTCCATTCCCGTTAGTATAGTGGCGCGTTCATGCCCCCAGGCCGTTCGCCTCGGCGCCCGTTTCCCGTCGCGGTTATCGACATCGGATCGAACTCTGGACGCGTGGTCGTCCTCGAACTGGATCGTGCGGGGCATCTCCGGCTGCTGACCGGATCGCGCGCGCCGCTGCGCCTCGTGCACGACGTGGATGAGCGTCGCCGGCTCAGCCTTGAATCGATGGCCCGGACGCTCGACGCGGTGCGCGACTTCCACGCGATCGCCGCGGGCGCCGGCGCCAGGCGGATCGTCGCGGTCGCCACGGCCGCCATCCGCGACGCCAGGAACGGCCGCGCGCTCATGGATCGGATCCGGCGCGAGCTGGGCGTGCGCGTGGACATCATCGACGGGATCGCGGAGGCCCGCTTCGGGTTCGCGGGCGCCGTCCGCGGCCTGCCGGTGGCCAGCGGCCTGCTGTTCGATCTCGGCGGCGGCAGCATGCAGATCTCGCAGTTCCGTCAGCGGCGGCTGGGCGCGGCCGCCAGCCTGCCGCTCGGCGCGCTTCGGCTGAGCGAGGCGTTCCTCGAATCCGATCCGCCGCGCCCGCGCGAGATCCGGCGGCTTCGCGACCACGTCTGGAAGCACCTGAAGCGCGCGAGAGTCTCGCGGCTCCGTGGGCGCGAAGGCCTGGTCGGCACGGGCGGCACGCTGCGCAACCTCGCCAAGATCGATCGCAGCGCGCACCGGTATCCGATCACGCGGGTGCATGGATACGTGCTGTCGCTCGATCGCCTGCACGAGGTCGTCCAGCACCTGTCGGCGACGCGGCAGAAGAACCGCGACGAGATCGCGGGACTGAGCGCGGACCGAGCCGACTCGATTGTCGGAGGAGCCGTCGCCATCGAGACGCTGATGGAATTCGTCCGCGCGCGCGGGATTCTCGTGTCGGGGCAGGGCGTCCGGGAAGGGATCGCGCTCGACTTGTTGAAGATGCGCGTCGCGTCGCCGGAGGTCGTGAAAGAAGCCTCGCTCGCCTCGCTCGTCTCGCGCTTCGATGGGTGGAACGCGGAGGCGGCCAGACGCCGGCGCGCGGTCGCCTCGGCGCTCGTGCGCGCGCTCGAGCCGCGGGCGACAGCCGCGATCGTCGAGGCGCTCGACCACGGCGCGCGCCTGCTCGACCTCGGCCGCAGCCTCGACTTCTTCGAGCGCCACAAGCACGTCGCCGACATCCTGCTCGCCACCGAGCTCAACGGCTTCACGCACGAGGAGCTGGCGTTCGTCTCGGACCTCGTTCGCCGCGCGGGCGATCGTCACGCCGATCCGGAAATGTTGAGCCCGCTGGTTGAGCCGTCGGACCTGGCGGGCCTGAACCGCGGCGCGATCATCCTCGCGCTTGCCGACGAGATCGAGCGACGCTGCCCTCGAGGGCGTCCCATCGCGGTGTCGTGCAAGGTCGGCCGCGAGGTCCGGGTGTCCGTTCCGCTGCTGCCTGCGTGGCGCGCCAATGATCTCGGCCACCGGTTCGAGCGCGCGTTCGGCAAGCAACTGCTGGTCAGGCCCGGCCGTGCCTCTCACGTCTGAATAGATGACTCCCAACGTCAGCCCCGACATGAGCACGCAGCTCGCGTCGCCGGCGACCGAGCTGGGTCCGGCGCCGGGCGGCACGTTCCGGCTGCCCCCGCAGCTCTTGAGCGACGCCGCGAGACGGCTGGCCTGGCTCTCGGTCTTCATCGCGGTCCTCATCGTTCTCGTCGAGGCGTTCCAGCAGATTGCGCAGCCGAAACTCGCGCCGGTCCTCCAGGATCCCGTCAACCGGCTGCTGTCACTCGCAGCCGTGCTGATGGGCGCGGGCATGTTCGCGCTCGAGCGCTACCGGATCGTCACGGCGTCCACGCTGCTCGTCATCGGCATGTTCTTCGAGATCCTCGTGGCGTTCGCGATCGCGATGGTCGAGACCTCGTGGCCGCTCGACCCGGATCAGCCCGTGATGGGCCTGTCTTCCATGGGCCCGTGGATTGTCGCCGTCGGCGTAATCATCCCGAACCGGCCGTTGTGGACGCTCGTCACGGCGCTCGCGGCGGCGACGACGTGGCCGGTGGCGTACGCGATCAATTACGCGCGATTCGACTTCCCGCTGCCGCCGTGGGGCACGCTCGCGGCCTGGCCCGCGATCAACTACCTGCTGGCGGTGCTCGCGTTCTTCATCGGCAAGCGGATCTACGGCACGGCGATCGCCGCGCAGTCGGCGGTCGATCTCGGGAGCTACCGGCTGGTCTCGCCGATCGGCCGGGGCGGCATGGGCGAGGTCTGGCGCGCGACGCACCAGATGCTCGCGCGCTCCGCGGCGATCAAGCTGATCAAGGCCGACGTGATGACAGGAGCCTCGGCGCGGCAGGCCGCCGTCTCATTGAAGCGGTTCCGCCGCGAGGCCGACGTCATCGCCCGGTTGCAGTCGCCGCACACGGTTTACCTGTACGACTTCGGCACCTCGAAGGACGGCCGCTGGTACTACGTCATGGAGCTGCTCGACGGCATCAGCCTGCAGGAGCTCGTGACGAACTTTGGTCCGGTACCGGGCCAGCGCGTCGTCGACCTCCTGCGGCAGACGTGCGAGTCGCTCGAGGAGGCGCACCAGCAGGGCCTGGTGCATCGAGACTTGAAGCCGTCGAACGTGATGCTGTGCAAGCTCGCGCTGCAGCACGACTTCGTCAAGGTGCTGGATTTCGGGCTCGCGAAGTTCGTGGGTCCCGTCGAGTCGACACAGCTCACGCTGGAGGGCGTCACGGCGGGGACACCGGCCTACATGGCGCCCGAGATCGCGATGGGCAGGGCCGACGTCGATGCGCGCTCCGACATCTACGCCCTCGGATGCATCGCCTACTTCATGCTGACGGGCACGACGGTCTTCGTCGACGAAAACCCGATGAGCGTGGCCCTCAAGCACGTGCAGGAAGCGCCGGATCGGCCGTCGGAGCGGACCGAATTGCCGATTTCGCCCGACCTTGAGCAGGTCGTCATGCGGTGCCTCGAGAAGAAGCCCGCCGATCGCCCGGCCAGCGCCCGCGAGGTGTCCGATGCGCTGGCGGCCTGCCAGCTGCCGCCTTGGACGGCCGATGACGCCGCCGCCTGGTGGGAGCGGCATCTGCCCCCGACGTCCACGCTGCGCGCCTCGGCCCTGCCGGCGACGCACACCCCCCCGGTGGTGCGGAAAATCTGATGTGATCGGCCTGTGACGACGAAGCAGGTGACTCGTCTGGCCATGGCCACTGCGGTCGTGATGCTGGGCCATCAGGTCGCATCCAAGGCCTTCCGCGATGCGGCGTTCCTCGCGGTCTGGCCGACGACCGCCCTGCCGCTGATGGTGATTGGGGCGTCGGTGCCGGTGGTCGCGGCCGTGCCGGTCTTCGCGCGGCTGCTCGAGCGGTTCGGCCCGCGGGTCGTCGTGCCCGTCGGGTTCCTGCTGAGCGCGGGCCTGCACGCGCTCGAATGGCAACTGTCGAGCCGCCACCCGTGGGTGGCCGTGCTGATCTATCTCCACGTGGCCGGCCTCGGCGCGCTGCTGCTCTCCGGGTTCTGGTCGGCCGTGAGCGAGCGCTTCGACACGCGGAGCGCGCGCTACAGCTTCGGGCGCATCGCCGCGGCCGGCACCGTGGGCGGCGCGCTCGGCGGGCTTGCGGCGGAGCGCTTTGCCGTGGCGCTTCCGGTGGATTCGGTGCTGCTTCTCCTGGCCGCGCTCCACGTGCTCTGCGCGGTGGGCGTCTTGTGGATCGGTCGGGCCCCCGTCCTGCTGCCGGGAACCGATGAAGCGCCGTCGGACCGCGTGTTCGCGTTCCAGGCGCTGCGCGAGTCGCCGCATCTCCGGACGATCGCGATCATGATGGTGCTCGCGACCGCCGGCGCGGGCGTGCTGGACTACCTGATGAAGTGGCGCGTGACAGAGGTGCTGACGACTGACGCCAGTCTTCTGCGCTTCTTTGCCGTCTTCTACGGCACGATTCAGATCATCTCGTTCGCCGCGCAGACCGGCGCCGGCCGCGCCGTGCGCCGGCTCGGGATCGGACGAACGGTGTCGACGCTCCCGGCTGGCGTCGGCCTGGCAAGCGCGATCGCGCTTCTCTTTCCCGTCTGGCAAATCATCGTCATCGTCCGCGGCATCGACGCGGTGCTGCGTAACTCGCTGTTTCGGAGCGGGTACGAGCTGTTCTTCGTGCCGATGGATGTCGCCGAACGGCGCCGCATGAAGACGTTCATCGACGTGACCTGCGATCGCGCCGGTGAGGCGCTTGGCGCGCTCATCGTGCAGGTGCTCCTGTTCACGAGTGTCGTCTTCCTGACGGGTGAGCTGCTCGGCGTCGTCGTGTTGCTGGCGGCTGGCGCGCTGTGGTCCGCACGCCGGCTCGATCGGCTCTATCTGGGCGTCGTCGAGCAGCAGTTGGTGAAGCACGCCGAACTGACGCCGGTCATCCTCGGTACCGAGACGGGATGGACGATTCTCGATCTGCCGGCGCCGGCGCCGCCGCCCGAGACGAAGTCGCACAAGACGGTCGTGATGTCCGCGCCGCGCCGCGATGATCCTCGCGTGCGAGTGCTCGCCGAGCTGCGATCGGGCGACCGCGCGCGTGTCGAGGCGGCGCTCGGCAAGCTGACGACGCCGGATCGCACGCTCGTCGCACAGGTGATCGATCTGCTCGCCTGGGACGACGTCGTCGGGCGCGCACGCCGGGTCCTCGAGGCGGTCGCGGCCTCGCACGTCGGCCTGCTCGTGGACGTGCTGCTCGACCCGGCCACGGACTTCGCCGTTCGGCGCCGGATTCCGAGGATTCTCGGCACGCTCTCGTCGAGCCGCGCGCTGGACGGACTCATCCACGCGCTGGACGACTCGCGGTTCGAGGTGCGGTACCAGTGCGGGCGCGCGATCGATCGCATGCTCGCCAAGGACCCGACGCTCGCCGTCGACGCCGGCCACATGTTCGAGGTGGTCGAACGCGAGCTCTCCGTGCCGCTCCAGGTATGGCAAGGGCATCGATTGATCGATCAGCCCGATCGCGACGCGGATCCGGGTGCTGACGATCCGACCGACCTTCGACACCGCAACCTCGAACACGTGTTCTCGGTGCTCGCAACCGTTCTGCCGCGCGAGCCGCTTCAGGTCGCGCTCCGCGGCCTCCGATCCCGGAACTCCGGCTTGCGCGGCCTGGCGCTCGAGTACTTGGAAAGCGTCCTGCCGCCGCCCATCCTCGCGCGGCTCTGGCAGGTCGTGGACGTCTCGCCGCGCACGCCGTCGGAACGGACGTCGCCGGAAGAGGCGCTCGAGCAGCTCCGCGTGTCAGCTGAGATGCCGGTGGTGGGAAGGGAAGAGACGTAAAGGCGCAAAGGCGCGAAAGGCCGCCGAAGCCACTCAGACGGTCTTTTTCCTGTGCTCCCGCGCGATCTGCCCGGCGACCCAGAGCCATGCCGCGGTCAGCGCGACGTTGATCAGCGCGAAGGTCATCAGGGCGAATCCAAGCATTCCGCCGACGATGACCACGACAGCCGCGAGGACATCGCCGCTTCGCTGGCCGAACGTATCGATGGCGGCCTTTGCCTTGTACTTGGCCTCGCGTGACGTCGGCAGGAACAGTGCCTGACGGACCGTGTTCTGAATGGAGTAGTCGCCGCTGTTTTCGAGGACCTTCCCGACGCGGATGATCGCCAGAATCGGCGCCACGGCGATGATCGAGTAGTTCACCAGCGCGATCAACGGCAGAACGAACAGCGAGCCGCGCACGCCGAGGAACCGGATCAGGCGGGACGTGGCAAACAACTGAAGGACCAGCGTCACCCGCGACACCAGGGCGTCGAAGGATCCCTGGAACAGCGAGACGTAATTCTTCTGCTCGGTCGGGTCGGCAATCGTGTCGGAGTAGGTTTCGACCAGGGTGTAGAGCAGGTAGTTGCCGGTGGAGTTCACGACATTCACGAGGATCATGAGGATGAAGATCCACGTGAGATAGCGGTCCTGCAGTACGAGCGTGAAGCCGCCCTGCGGGCCGAGCGGCTCTTCGTTCGCCTTCGCCGCCGTCGGATCGGCGCGCGCGGTCTCTCGCCGATTGACGATGTAGGTGACTGCGAGTGCCACCAACATGACGGCACCGGCTGTCACCATCACGCTATAGGGAGTGAACCCCAGGGACCGCACCAGCGGTCGGATGCTCTCGGCCCCGACCAACGCGCCGACCGACGCGCCAACGCCAATCATCGGAAAGAGCCGACGGCCCTGACCTTCGGTATACAGATCGTTGGCGAATCCCCAGAACATCGCGAGCACGAAGACGTTGAAGATTCCCGCCCAGATGTAGAACACGGCGGCAAGCGGCGTGCCGGAGGCGCCAAGCGCCGCGAACACGGCCAGGTTCATGGCGAAGAAGAGCGTCACGATGGTAATCAACAGCACGCGCCGCACGCGAGAGGCGATCCATCCGTAGAGCGGGATCACGCCAATCAGGAGAATCGCCATGAATCCGGACAGCACCGCCTGAGCCTGAGAGCCTGACAGGCCAAGCGGTTGTCCCTCGGTCAGAATGAGGACCGTGCGCGCGTTCCGAATGAGATAAGACGCGGCAAGGATGAGAAACACATTGAACGCGAGCAGCAGCGCGCTCGCGCCTTCGCCGCCACGGACGTCGGCAAAGACCGACAGCAGCCGCTCGAGCCAGCCTTTTGGCGGCTCGCCGACCGTCCTGAACGTCGGGAACGACTGGTGCGACCGCAGCTCGGGATGGCTGACGAGCGTGCGGGGTTCGGAGGTGGAGCTCGGGGGCGATGCCATAAACCTCCAGGGGGACTCCCGTCCCCTCTTGGCGCCAGGGCCGGAATCATACTACCGGGTCGTGTCAGTTCGAGTGACGGCCGGCGAATCTGGATACAATGCCGCTTTGATCGATGCCGCGTCTGTCTCCCCCGATTCTCCTGTGCGCGCTTCTGGCAGCCACACCGGCCGAAGCGCAACCGACGACTGACCCGCAGACCCGCGCCGAGGAGCTGCGCCGCGAGCGCGAAGAGAAGCAGCGCAACACCAAGCCGTACGAGCCGAACGGGCTCGAGCGCGCCATGGACCTCGCCGAGGGCCGCATCGTCCCGCTCCTGCAGCGCGACGGCATCTACGCGAAGTTCGGGAGCCTGACGACGGGCAGCGGGCTCGCGTATGGCGCGGGCTTCCGCGATCGCTCGCTCGTGAAGGGCCGAGGCAGCGTCGACTTGTGGGCCGCCGGCTCGCTCAAAAAATATTGGGCGCTCGAAGCGAGACTCCGGTACCCGCTCGCGCCGGCGGATCGAGTGATGGCCGAAGGATACGTGCGGCGCTACAGCTATCTCTCGGAAGAGTTCTTTGGTCTCGGTCCCGACTCGCGGCGTCCTGATCGATCGTCGTTCGACCAGCACGGCGTCGTGGCCGGCGGCGGGCTCATCGTTCAACCCGTGCGGCTGCTGTCGTTCGGCGGCGGGGTGGAGTTCCTGCAGCCGACGATCGGCCGAGGCCAGAACAGCAAGCTGCCGTCCGTGGACGATCTGTTCGATGAGCGCGGCGCGCCAGGCGTGCTCGAGGAACACGAGTTCGTGCGGACATTGGCGCACGTGACGGTCGACTATCGGCAGCCGCTGAACGCGCGGAAGGGCGGGTGGTACCGGTTCGACGTCAGCAAGTACGACGACCGGCGCGACGGCGATCGCGGGTTCACGCGCACGGATCTCGAACTGCGCCAGTACGTCAGTTTTCTGGCCGAGCGGCGCGTGATTGCCGCCCGTCTCCGCCTGTCGACGACGGACATCGAGGACCAGATTCGGGCGCCGTTCTTCCTGCTGCCGTCGTTGGGCGGCAACGACACGCTGCGCGGTTTTCGCGCGTACCGCTTCCGTGGTCCGCACGCGATCCTCGCGCAAGTCGAGTATCGCTGGGAGATCTGGTCGGCGTTCGAGGCGGCCTTTTTCTATGATGCCGGGAAGGTGACGCTTCGGCGAGGGGACCTGAACTTCAAGGAGCTCGAGCGTGACTACGGTTTCGGATTTCGATTCAACACGGACAACGGCGTGGTCATGCGCGTCGATGCGGCGTTTGGGAGCCGCGATGGCAAACATCTTCATGTGGTGTTCGGTGGCATCTTCTAGACGCGTTCTCCGGATGCTTCTCGTCCCGGCGTTCGCCGGCGCCGCGGCGCTCACCGCGGCTGCGCCGCCGCGGTTCTTCCCGGACGATCCGATCTGGGTGGACGACGACAAGGCGCTCGACGCGTCGAAAACCGGGGCGATCGAAGACTCGAACGGGTACGACTTCGTCGCGAACACGTTCGTCGAGCCCGGCGAGAAGCGCGACGTCCGCGCGCTGAACGTGAACACTGTGGACGAGGTGCCCGACTCCAGCTGGTTCACCAACCGCATCGGCCGGCGCCAGATGTCGATCGAGGAAATCGTGCGCGGACCGGACTCGCTGCCGGGCGTTTCGCTCGACGGGTGGGTCGTCTCGGGGGGGAAGTCCACCGGCGTGCAGCCCGGCTTCCGGATGAAGGACCCGTCGGGTTGGACCTACCAGATCGAGTTCGATCCGCCGTCGAATCCTGAGATGGCCACGGCTGCCGAGATGATCGGCACGGCGTTCTACTACGCGATGGGCTACCACACGGTCGACGTGTACGTGGCCGAGCTCGATCCGGCCAAGGTCGTGATTGCGCCCACCGCCAGGGTCTTCGATCCGCTGATCGGCGAACGGCGCGCCGTGACCGCGCTCGACCTGGACAAGGTGTACCAGCGCGCGGCGCGAATGCCGAACGGCAGGTTTCGAGTCCTGGCCAGCCGGTTCGCCTCCGGCAAACCGCTCGGCAATTTCCGCTACTACGGCACCCGTCCCGACGATCCGAACGACATCGTGCCGCACGAGCATCGCCGCGAGCTGCGCGGCGCGCGCGTGTTCGGCGCGTGGCTGAATCACGACGACTCGCGCGGCGTGAACAGCCTCGACTTCCTCGTCGCGGAAGGCGGCCGCAACTACGTGAAGCACTACATGTTCGACTTCGGATCGATTCTGGGCAGCGGCACCGTCCACGCGCAGCGGCATCGCGCGGGCAACGAGTACATCTTCGAAGCGAAACCGGGCTGGCTGACGCTCGCGACGCTCGGGCTGTATACGCGCCCCTGGCTGCACTACTCCTACCGGCGCGTGCCTCCATCGGTCGGCCGCTTCGAGGGGGACTTCTTCGAAGCCGAGCGCTGGAAGCCGGAGTACCCGAACCCCGCGTTCCGCAACATGCGGGCCGACGATGCGTTCTGGGCGGCGCGAATCGTCTCGCGGTTCACGAACGACGCGATTCGCGCGGTGGTCGGGAAGGCGAAGTATTCCGATCCGACAGCGACGGAATACGTCACGGCGACGCTCATCAAGCGCCGCGACAAGGTGCTCAAGACCTGGCTTGCCGGCGTGAACCCGCTCGTGGACTTCGCGCTGACCGACGCCGGCGAGCTCACGTTCGCCAACGCGGCGGTGGATGCCAGGGTCGCGACCGATCCCGGCGGCTACCGTGCCGTGTGGTCGAATTTCGACAATGTCACGCGCGAGTCGAAGAGCATCGGCGAGACGTCAGGAACGGGCACGCGCCTGCGCGCGCCGGCCGGTTTGCCGGCGACGCAGAACGCGTATCTCAAGGTGGAGATTGCCGCGACCGGCGGTGCCGAGGCATCCTGGAAGACGCCGGTGCAGGTGTTCTTCTGCCGCACGGGCCAGACG
Organism: Vicinamibacterales bacterium; assembly: GCA_035633215.1. Lineage (GTDB taxonomy): Bacteria > Acidobacteriota > Vicinamibacteria > Vicinamibacterales > SCN-69-37 > DASQFI01. Next base: position 470,969 of record DASQFI010000010.1, read on the forward strand.
TGGAAACTGGTGGGCGTGGAACGAATGAAATGAGCACGGGCGCTAGAGCGCTTTCGTCAGCCTTTCGCAGACCGTATCCAGCACTTTGATCCTCGCAAAGCACTTGTCGTTCGCCTCGACGAGCGTCCACGGCGCCAGGTGGGTGCTCGTCCGCTCGACCATTTCGTTCACGGCGCGCGAGTAGTTCTCCCAGCGCTCGCGGTTGCGCCAGTCCTCCTCGGTCAGCTTCCAGCTCTTGAAGGCCGATCGCTCTCGATCCTTGAAGCGGCGCAGCTGCTCCTCGGGCGTGACGTGCAGCCAGTACTTCACGAGCACGATGCCGTGGTCGACGAGCTGCTCTTCGAACGCGTTGATTTCGCGATAGGCGCGCTGCCACTCCGAGGGCGCGGCGAATCCTTCGACGCGCTCGACGAGCACGCGGCCGTACCAGCTGCGATCGAAGATCGTCACCAGTCCCTGGCGCGGAAGATGCCGCCAGAATCGCCAGAGGTAGTGCTGCGCCCGCTCTTCGTCGGTCGGCGCCGCAATCGGCACGACGCGTGAGGTCCGGGCGTCGAGCGCGGCGGTGACGCGGCGAATCGCGCCGCCCTTGCCCGCCGCGTCCCAGCCCTCGAACACGAGAATCGTCGACAGGCCGCGCTCCGCCGATTTGCGGTGCAACCGGTTCAGCCGGCCCTGCTGCTTCTCGAGAAGGCGCCCGAACTCGTCCTTGTCGATCTTTCTGGACATGTCGAGATGCTCGAGGATGGTCGGGCCTTTTGGCCTTTGAGCCTTTGGGCCCTTCAGCCTTTCGGCGTCAGTGCCTGTATCTTCTTTTCTTGATGCTCGCGGGGCCTCACGCTCGCTCGCTCGCGCTCCGGCGCTCGTCCCTCGACTCTCGCTCGGGACGCCCTGAGCAACGTCGAAGGGCGCAGACTCGCTATCCTCTTTTTCTGTCGCCGGGGCCCCACCCCCGGCGACCGGGCTGAAGGCTCCGTGCGGGCTCACGCGGCCTCGAATCGCATCACGGATCGCCGTCGTGATCGTGAGCGTGCGGTACCGCTCGTCGAGGCCTTCGACGATCGTCCATGGCGCGCGCGCCGTGCTGGTCCGCTCGATGATGCGCTCGGCCGCGGCGACGAACCTGTCGCCCATGCGCCAGTGCCTCCACTGGAGCTTGCTGACGCGCCAGCGCGTCAGCTTGTCGCGCTCGAGCTTCTTCAGCCGCTTCTTGTGCGCCGCGCGCCCGAGGTGCATCCAGAACTTGAGAATCAGCGCGCCGTCCTCCGCAAGCGCCTGCTCGAACTGCGCGATCCGGCTCAGGGCATCGTCGAACTCGGCGGTCTTGATGCGGCGATAGGCGCGCGCGAGGAGCGGCGGCGAGTACCACGAGCTGAGATAGAGACCCACGCGGCCGCGCGGCGGCAGCGCGCGCCAGTAGCGCCAGAACTCCGGCCGTTCAGCTTCTTCGTCGGAGGGCTCGCCGAAGGCCGTCGTCACGATCCAGCGCGGATCCATCCATTCGGTCAGGAGGTTGACGGTCTCGCTCTTGCCCGCGCCATCGACGCCGGCGAAGACGATGATGACGGGGAAGTGCGCCTGTTCGCGAAGGTGGCGCTGCGCATCGAGCAGATCCGTGCGCAGACGCGGCGCGCGCGTCTTGTACTGGGCCTTCGATATGGAACTGCCGAGCTCGGCGGCTTCGAACATGTGCTGCTCGCGCGGTGAACGCGGCCCGCGGCGGCCTGATTATAGAATGAGGTACTGGCGAGGACAGGGATGCGACGAGTGGTCTGTGCGTTGATGGCGGTCTGGTGCAGTCCGATCTGCATCGCGATGGCGGCCAATGACTGGCCGCACTGGCGCGGTCCGGGGGCGACCGGCGTGAGCCCGGAAACCGGGCTGCCGGTGAGCTGGAGCAAAGCTGCGGGAATCGCGTGGCGCGCGCCGCTCGTGGGCGCCGGCGTCTCGTCGCCGGTGGTGTGGCGCGACCAGGTCTACGTGACGAGCCAGTCGGGCGCGGGCGTGCGGCGCGCCGGCAGTCATCCGACGCTCGTGCAGGGGGCGGCAGCGGCCGAGTCCGGCGAGCGGAATCTGACCGGGGCGACACCGGCCGAGACCGTCGCCTTCACGCTCGCCGCGTATCGATGGTCCGACGGCAAGCTGGCCTGGCGGCACGATCTGCCCGCCGACGGCGCGCTGCCATCCGTCCACGACAAACACAATCTGGCGAGTCCGAGCCCGGTCACCGACGCCGACGTGGTTGTCGGCTGGTTTGGCACCGGCCAGATCGTCGCGCTCGACCACAGCGGCAAGCGGCTCTGGGCGAAGCATCTCGGCCGGGAGTACGCGCCCTTCGATCTCCAATGGGGGCACTCGAGCTCGCCGGTGCTGTTCAAGGACCTCGTGATCCTGGTGTGTTATCACGGGACGGCGGCCTATGTGCTGGCGCTCGATAAGAAGACCGGCGCCGTCAGATGGAAGATCGATCGTCCGGCGTCGCTCGTCTCGTACAGCACGCCGGTCGTCGTCGAAGGCGCGCGCGGATCGGAGATCCTGATCAACACGAGTATGGGTCTCGAGGCGATCGCCGCCGAGAACGGCGAAGATCGGTGGCGGGTCGTCGAAGACAATCGATTTCCGATCCCGGTGCCGACCGTCGCCGACGGGATGATCTACACGACCCGCGGGTATCGTTCCGGGCCGTACGTGGCGATTCGCCCCGGCGGGCAGGGCGATGTGACGGCCAGCCACGTCGCCTGGCGGATCCCGACGGGCGCGCCGTACATCTCGTCGCTCGTGTACTACCAGGGACTCATTTACACGGCTGGCGAGCTGGGGGTCGTGACGTGTCTCGATGCGAAGACCGGCGAACGCGTGTGGCAGGAGCGCGCGGGCGGCGTCTTCACGGCGTCGCCGGTCGCCGCCGACGGACGTATTTATCTGGTTTCGGAATCCGGCGAGACGGTCGTCCTCAAGGCGGGCCGCACGTTCGAGATCCTGTCGCGGAACGGACTCGACGCGCACTTTGTCGCGTCGCCTGCCATCTCACGCGGACGGATCTTTCTCAGAGGGGATACCGAGTTGTTTGCGATAGGAAAGTGACAAAAGACCTCGGGTTTCGTTTCTTGAAGATCAGAGCGAAAACGAAACCCGAGGTCACGCCTCCTCAGTAATCGCCCGCAACGGAAACCCCGCCCCGCGGGCGAGTGAGATCACCGTATCGACCTTGGTCTCGGCGACCTCCCACGGATAGACCCCGGCAATGCCGCGCCCGTTGACGTGGACGTGCATCATGATTTGATAGGCCTCGGCCGGTGTCTTCTGGAAGACGTTCTCGAGAATCTCAACGACGAATTCCATCGTCGAGTAGTCGTCGTTCAGGAGCACGACCTTGAACAGGGTCGGGTCCTGCTTCTGCGTCTGGGGACGCTCCTTGACGACGCTGTCCGGCCGCTGCTCCGCCATGAGAACTCGCGCTGAATAGGCCCCAGGCTCAAGGCCCAAGGCCAAGTGATGCGATCATTATGTGATCGGACTCTCTGGTGGAGCGTACTCCGGAGTTCGAAGTTCGAAGTGTTGAGTTTGAAGTTCAGGCCGCGCTTTCTAGCGGCCTGTTAGACTCCTGACATGAAACACAGCTTGTTCGCTGCGCTGGTGGCGGCGTTGCCCTGGCTCGGGTTTTCGCAGGGCTCGGCACCCAAAATTGACCTTGTGATCCACGCCGGGCGCGTCATCGACGGCGTCGCCACGACGCCGCGGGAGAAGGCGAGCGTGCTTGTCGCCGGCGATCGCATTGCGTCGATTCAGGACGGCTGGCAGACGCCGGCCGGCGCGAGGATCATCGACCTGAAATCGTCGACGGTCCTCCCCGGGCTCATCGACTGCCACACCCACATCACGGGCGAGGGGACCGGGAACGCGATCATCCGAACGGTCACCGAGACGCCGCTCGATGGCGCCGTGCGTTCGACGGTCTACGCCAGGCGCACGCTCGAGGCCGGGTTCACGACGATTCGGAACGTGGGCGCAGATGGCGGGGCGGACGTCGCGCTGAAGCGTGCGATCAACGACGGGCTCGTCGCCGGCCCGCGCCTCTGGACGGCCCGCACTGCGCTCAGCATCACCGGCGGCCACGGCGACCGCGGCGGACTGCGGCCGGATCTCTGGGTGGCGCCGACCTGGATGGACGGCATCATCGACAGTGCCGACGAAGCCAGAAAAGCGGTGCGGTATCAGCACAAGTACGGCGCCGATCTCATAAAGATCACGGCGACCGGCGGCGTGCTGTCGATCGGCGACTCCGGCGACGCGCAGCAGTTCACCGACGAGGAAATGCGGGCGATCGTCGAGGCGGCGCACCTCCTCGGGATGAAGGTCGCCGCGCACGCCCACGGCAAGTCGGGCATCAACGCCGCGATCAAAGCGGGCGTCGATTCGATCGAGCATGGCACCTACGGCGACGCCGAGAGCTTCAAGCTGTTCAAGGAGCGCGGCACCTATCTGGTGCCGACGATCCTGGCGGGCAAGACGGTCGCCGAGCTGGCGACGATTCCCGGGCACTTCCATCCGACGGTGCAGGTGAAAGCGGCGCGCATCGGTCCGCTCATCCAGAACATGTTCAAACAGGCGTACGCCGCCGGCGTGAAGATTGCGTTCGGCACGGACTCGGGTGTTTCGAATCACGGTGAAAACGCGCGCGAGTTCGTCTATATGGTCGAAGCGGGCATGCCCGCCGCCGAGGCGATTCTCTCGGCGACCCGCAACGCCGCTGATCTGATCGGCGCCTCCGACCAGATCGGCTCCCTTCAGCCGGGCCGCTTCGCCGACGTCATCGCCGTCGCCGGCAACCCGCTGACGGACATCTCAGAGCTCAGAAAGGTGACGTTCGTGATGAAGGGCGGGAAAGTCGTGAAGGGCGGGATGTGACACCAAACCTGCCCCTTCACGGTCTTCATTTCTTCACGGTCTTCATTTTTTCCAGCACTTCGCCGACCTTGCGCATTTCTTCGGCGTAGACGGCGAGGTTGCCGTCGCGAAGCGCTTTCTCGCCGCGATCGCGGTGCGCCAGTGCCTGTTCGACGAGCTGCGCCATCGTCGGTTCCAGCGTCGCTGCCGGGTCCTTGACCGCCGGCTCTTCGGGGCTCGTCTTGATCACCGAGGTCGCGCTGCTCTCGAGGCGGTCCGGCGCGAGGCCCGCGATGACCGCGGACCCGAAGATCTGTGCGAGTGCCTGGTTCATCGTCTCGTGCATCACGATGCGGTTCTGATAGACGACGATGACCCGTTTCAGCTCGGGAATGCGGCCCTCGGACGCCCGCAGGTACAGCGGCCGAACGTAGAGCAGCGACTCGTTGATCGGGATCACGAGCAGCGTGCCCCAGATGACCTGCGATCCCTGCTGGTTCCAAAGCGTGATCTCGGGCGAGATCTTTTGATCCTGGCTGATCAGGCCAACGATCTGCTTCGGGCCGTACACGATTTTCTGTTTCGGGAACTGGAAGACGACCAGCCGGCCATAGCTCGCGCCGTCGCTCCTCGCGACCATCCAGGCCGAGAGGTTGTCCTTGAGCCGCGGTGTGAACGGGAGCATCTGGATGAACTCGGGCCGCTTCTCGCCCGGAAGCCGCATGACCGTGTAATACGGCCGCATCGGCGTCGCGTTCCGCTCGCCCTCGAGCGTGGGCACTTGCCACTGATCCTCCTTGTTATAGAAGACCTGCGGGTTCGTCATGTGATACGTCGCGAAGACGCGCGACTGGATGTCGAAGATGTCTTCCGGGTACCGCACGTGCTGTCGCAGGTCGGGCGGCATGTCCGAGAGCGGGCGGAGCATGCCCGGAAAGACGTTGGCAATCGTCAGCGCCAACGGGTCGGTCGGCTCGGCCAGATAAAGCGACGTCGTGCCGTTGAACGCGTCGACGACGATCTTCACGGAATTGCGGATGTAATTGCACGCGCCGCTCGGGCACGTCGACCGGAACGAATAGGGATAGTTGGCCGTGCTCGTGTAGGCGTCCTGGATCCAGAAGATTTGGCCGTTGCTCACGACCGGATACGGGTCCGAATCGAAGGAAAGGAACGGCGCGAGCAGGCGCACCCGGTCGGCGATCCGCCGGTGGAACAGGATGCGACTTTCCGGCGAGAGCTGGCTGGTGACGAGAATGTCGGTATTGGCGAACTTGATCGCGAAGAGCAGCCGCCGCAGGAAGCCGCCGATCGGGACGCCACCGGTGCCTTCGTAGAACGTCGTCTCGTTGTCTTCACCGCGCGGGTAATGGAACTCCGGCTGCTTCGTGCGGACGAGGACGTAGCTGTTCGACAGCTCGCCGAAGTAGACGCTCGGCTGATCGAGGCGCAGGTCGACCGTCGAGACCGGCGGCAGGTCGCGAATGTACAGCACCGGCAGCCCCTGCGTCGTGACCTGATTGACGGGCCCCAGCGTCAGACCGTATCCGTGCGTGAACGTCAGCCGCTCGTTGACCCACGACCGGTTCTGGATGCTCTCCGGATTCAGCTCGCGTACCGAGAGCATCACCTGACGGTACTTGCCGTCGATGGTGTACCGGTCGTTGTCGACGTTGATGAAGTCGTAGTACGTGCGGATTTCCTGGATCTGCGCGAACGTCTGCAGCAGGGGCTGATGATCCCAGAGCCGGACGTTTTCAATCGTCCCCGCGTTGTTGAGGATGTCCTGCGGCGTCAGCTCGGCATCGCCCGAGAGCTCGCGCTCCTCGACGCGATCGAGCGCGTACGCCCGCCGCGTCGCCTCGATGTTGTGGACGATGAACGGCTGTTCCCTGTCTTGCTCATTTGGCGTGACGATGAGCCGCTGCAACACGGTGCCGTACACGCCGCCCGTCATCGTCACCGCGAAGTAGAGCGCGACGGCCAGGCCGAGCGGCCAGGCCCGCTTGCTGAAGCCGTACCAGAGTGTGAGCCCGGCGCCGGCGATCAGCACGACGAGCGTCGCGCGCAGGAACGGAAACGTCGCATGAACGTCGGTGTAGGACGCGCCGAACGCGACGGGCGTGGTCGCCTGTGACAGCAGCGTGCGTGGGAGCTCGAGCCAGGCGCCCCACGCCATCAGCGTGAACAGGATCGCGCCGAGGACAGCCAGGTGCCGCCGCGCGGACGGGATCAACCGTACGCTCGGCCAGAAGCCCACGCCGCGCCGCGACTCGATGACGAAGCTGCCGGACAGCACGTAGTAGAGCCCGCAGGCGAGAAGCGTGAGGACGGCGGCGATCATCGCCTGCTGGCGCACGATCTGGAGCACCGGCAGCTTGAAGACGTAGAACGCGACATCGCGTCCGAACAGCGGATCGCGCTGGTCGAACGGCACCGCATGGAACGCGCTCAGCCAGGCCAGCCAGTTCGACGCGCCCGACAGCCCGAACGCCAGCGCGATCGAGACCGAGAACCAGAGCGCGATCCGCGCGAGCCGCCGCCCGTCGAACGCGATCATCCGGCCGTCCACGCCCGTGCCGAGGACGATGTGCGGGCGCTTGAGCGCGGTGCCGGCGAGCCGGATGTTGAGATAGACGAAGAGAAACACCGCGACGAACGTCGCAATAAAGACGACAAACTGCGCGTTGATCGTGCGGACGAAGACGCTCTCGTACCCGAGCTCGCGGAACCAGAGCCAGTCGGTGTAGAAGCCGACCGCTGACGGCACCACGAACAACAACGCGATGACGAGGAAGAGGATTCCCGGCAGCCCGAGTCTCATTTATTTACCGGGGGACTGCGTCCCGCCGGACCCCCGCATGCGGACGCTCGCGGGGCCCCTGAAGGCCCCGCTCCGCTCCCGCGGGGCGCGCCAGATGGCGCGCCTGATCTGGAATGTTCCCATCACCGAAGCGGTGCGCTCGCGACTTTCACGCGCGAAGGCGCGCCGCGGACGATCTCCGTCCACGCCACCACAAGGCGGCGCCCCGACAGCGCCAGCCGCGCGAATCCGCTCGACCGATCCGACGTGGACGGCGCCACCACGACCGGCACTCCCGGGCGGCCGTCGCGAGTGACCTCCCGGACGACCAGCTCCACACCCTCGTCGCCGCGTTCGATCGACGAGAGCAGCACGCGATCGGCCGAGGGCATTACCATACCCAGTCGTCCATAGGTCACTCTCGACTCGGCCTGGATCGGCGCGCCAAATCGCCGGCCGCCGTCGGTCGAGAACGCCACCCGCACATGCGGCGCGCCGCCCGCCATCGTGAACCACGCGACAGCCACCGCATCGCCCACCGCGGTCACGACGGGCCCGTTCACCGGACACCCGTTGATCTCCCAGTTGTCGGCGTGCACGGTGGCCGGCGCTGACCATACTCCTTTGACGAATCGAGCGACCGAGATGTCGCGAATGTTCGCGTCGCTCCGATCCCGGTACGCGATGACGACGCCTTCAGCGGTCCTGGCGGCCGAGGTCTGACAGCATTCGCAGACGCTCGGGTCGACGACCGTCTGCGCGCCCGGCGAGCCGTTGCGCACGGTCGCCGCGCGGACCGCCATGCCGTGACTCATTGGCGCGGCGCTGCCCGCGGCTGGCTTGCGGCCGTCGAGCCAGACGAGTCCGAGCCCGCTGTCCGGAGTTTCGAAGAACGACACGAACCCGAACTCACCGCTTGCGCTGTCGTAATGCGGTGTTCCTGGCGAAGTCCACGTGCGGCCGTTGTCGGTCGACGTCCGAATCTGGATGCCGTACGGCGCGCTGATTCCGCGTTGGAGCCAGTGCGCGGCCAGCGTTCCCGTGGACGTGACGAAGACGGACGGGAAGTCGGCCCAGTTGGCGAGGAAGTTGGCGCCCTCGGCGATCGTCAGTGGCCGGGCCCACGTCGATTCCTGCAGCGACGACAGCTGGAACCTGTGCCCGCCGCCCGCGCGCGATTCGAGCCAGCTCAACCACACCCGCCCGCTGCGGTCGGCCGTGAGATTTGGCTGGGCCGATCCGTCAGAGGCCGGCGACGCGAGGGGAGTGAAAGGCGCGGCAAAAGGAGAGCCGCTCAAAGCGGGTTGCTGCGGCTGCGCGGTCAGGACGACGGTAGCCGCGCCAATGACGAGAACAATCGGGACGGGGATGATCCGTCGAAACCTCCAGGGGCCCCGCCGCACAAATTTCCCGGGAGTTTTCCACATTTGCGCCCCGTCCCCCTAGACTATACCCCCATGTCAAAACCAAGCGCGCTGCTGGCCGAGTTTGTCGGGACGTTCTTTCTCTGCTTCGCGGGCATCGCCGCGATTCTCGGAGGTACGCCGGCGGTGGGCAGCAACATCGGCCTGGTCGGCATCGCGCTCGCACATGGGCTGGCGCTGTCGGTCGCAGTCGCGACGTTTGGCGGGGTGTCCGGCGCACACTTCAATCCGGCGGTGACGATCGGCCTGCTCAGCACCGGACGTATTGCCGCGACGAGTGCCGCCGGCTACATCGTCTCGCAGCTCGCGGGCGCGACGGCAGCCGCCCTCATCTGTCGCGCGGTGTTTCCCGAAGCGGCGGTCGCCCAGGCGAACCTTGGGATTCCGCTTCCCGCAAGCTGGGCCACCACCGGCACCGTGCTCCTCGTCGAATTCGTGCTCACGTTTCTCTTGATGACGGCGATCTTCGGCGTGGCGATCGACACCCGCGGTCAGGCGGTCAGGATTGGCGGGTTCGCGATCGGCCTGGCCGTGACGTTCGACATTCTGGCCGGCGGCCCGGTCACGGGCGCGTCAATGAACCCGGCGCGGTCCTTTGGTCCGGCGCTCGTTCAGGGATTCTGGCAGTGGCACTGGGCCTATTGGGTCGCCCCGATCGCCGGCGCGGTCGTCGGTGCGATCGTGTACGACCGGATCATCCTTGAACGGCGCCAGTCAATCTGAAGTCTGAAATCTGGGAATCTGGAATCTTTGATCAGTAATCTGGGAATCGGGGAATCTGGAATCTATCGGGGAATCTGGAATCTATCCCGGCATCTGGAGTTCATCGGCGATCACGAATCCAAGTACTACCCCCGTGGCCTTGACCCCCCGATAGATTCTCCGATCCCCCGATCCCCCGATTCCCCGATAAAGATTCCAGATTGCAGATTCCAGATTTCAGATTGACTAATATCTAGTCATGCGCTTTCTGCTTCTGATTGTTCTTCTCGGCGCCGCGTGCACTGCTCCCCCGGCTTCGACGGGCGCGCTCGCCCTCAGCGATCTCCCCAACATCAGCACCGACGCCATGCTTGCCGATATCCGCAAGCTGTCCTCGGATGAGTTCGAGGGCCGCGCGCCTGGAACGAAGGGCGAGCAGCTGACGGTGCAGTACTTCACGGAACAGTTCAAAGCCGCCGGGCTCGAACCGGGCAACCCGGATGGATCCTGGACGCAGAAGGTCCCGCTCGTCGGCCTGACGCCGCAGGCGCAGGGCCCGTTCGTCGTGAAGAAGGGCGGCCAGACGCGGCCGTTCAAGATCCGCGACGAGATCGTCGTCTTCAGCAAGCACGTGACCGACGAAGTCCGGCTCGAGAACTCCGGCCTCGTGTTCGCCGGCTACGGCGTGCAGGCGCCCGAGTACCAGTGGGACGACTTCCGCGGCGTCGACGTCAAGGGCAAGACGATCATCGTCCTCGTCAACGACCCGCCTGTGACCGTGGCCGGAAATCCGAACGAGCTCGACCCGAAGATCTTCGGCGGCAAGGCCATGACGTATTACGGCCGCTGGACCTACAAGTTCGAGAAGGCCGCCGAGCTCGGCGCGGCCGGCGTGCTCGTCGTGCACGAGACGGTGCCGGCCGGGTATCCGTTCACCGTGGTGCAGGGCATGGGCGGCGAGCGGTTCGACCTCGTGACGCCGGACAAGAACGCGGGCCGCGCGAAGATCGAGGGATGGATGTCGGTCGAGGCGGCGACGGCGCTGCTGAAGATGGCCGGACAGGATTATCAAAAGCTCAAGGCGCAGGCGGCCACGCGCGAGTTCAAGGCCGTGCCACTCGGTGCCACCGCCTCGGTCGCGATCGAGCAGAAGAGCCGGCCGGTGGACTCGCAGAACGTCATCGCGAAGCTCACGGGCAGCGACCCCAGGCTCAAGGACGAGTACATCGTCTACACGGCGCACTGGGACCATTTCGGGATTGGCGAGCCGGTGAATGGCGACAACATCTACAACGGCGCGCTCGACAATGCGAGCGGCTGCGCGCAAGTCCTCGAAATCGCGCGGGCATTCACGAAGATCAAGCCGCGGCCGAAGCGGTCGCTCCTGTTCCTCATGGTGACCGCGGAGGAACAGGGCCTGCTCGGCTCCCAGTACTACGCGGAGTTCCCGCTGTACCCGCTTGCGAAGACGGTCGCCAACATCAACATCGACGGCATCAACCAGTGGGGCCGCACGAAGGACCTCACCCTCGTCGGCCTGGGCGCGTCGGACCTCGACGACTACGCGCGTGAAGCCGCCGCCGAACAAGGGCGCGTGCTTCGTCCCGACGCCGAACCGGAGAAGGGCTTCTATTACCGGTCAGATCACTTCAACTTCGCCAAGAAGGGCGTGCCGGCGCTCGACCCCGACTCCGGCATCGACTACATCGGCAAACCGGCCGACTACGGCAAGAAGAAGCGCGACGAGTACACGTCGGTCGACTACCACGCGCCGTCCGACGAAGTGAAGCCAGATTGGGATCTCACCGGCGCCGCCGAGGACGGCAAGGTATTCCTGGCGATCGGGTACCGGGTCGCGCAAGCCGAGCGGCTCCCGGAGTGGAAGACGGGGAACGAATTCAAGGCGATCAGGGACAAGATGCTTGGCCGATAAGCAGCGCTGCGGCTGGTCGGTCTCGGATCCGATCTACGTCCGCTATCACGACGACGAGTGGGGCCTGCCCGTGCACGACGACCGGCGGCTCTTCGAGATGCTCATCCTCGAAGGCGCTCAGGCCGGCCTGAGCTGGATCACGATTCTCCGGAAGCGGCCTGCGTACCGGAAGGCCTTCGACCGATTCGACTTCAAGAAAGTCGCGACGTACGACGCGCGCAAGCGGCGCGCGCTTCTCGCCGACGCCGGCATCGTGCGCAACCGGCTGAAGATCGACGCCGCCATCGGCAACGCCAAGGCGTTCCTGAAGGTGCGCGAGGAGTTCGGCAGCTTCGACACCTACGTCTGGGGATTCGTCGGCGGCACGCCGAAGGTCAACCGGCCGCGGACGCTTGCCGACATTCCCCCGCGCACGGCGGAGTCGGACGGCCTGAGCCGCGACTTGAAGGCGCGCGGCTTCCGGTTCGTCGGATCGACGATCTGCTACGCGTTCATGCAGGCCGTCGGGCTGGTCAACGATCACACCAGCGCGTGCTATCGCTGTCCACGTTCCTAGAGCCGTTCTCATTTCCTCCTAGAGCAAAACCAGCAAGTATCGCGAGACACTTGGCCCAATTCCGGCAATCCGGTCGCTACAGGAAAATGAGAACGGCTCTAGCGTGATCGATGAGCGATCGGCACAGTCCCTCACAGGTCCCTCCGTCTGAACAGCACGATTGCGGCGACGAGGGCAACCGCCATCACTCCTGCGAGTCGTGGGATGTCTGAAGCGTCAAGGCCGGCGCTGACGAATTGCTGCCGACAGTAGTACGCGAACGGCGATGGCCGATGAGCAGGCCCACGGCGCCCCAGCTCACGAACCGCAACCACGCCATGGCTGCGGCGCCGAGCTGTTGAACATTCGCGGTTGGAAGAACTGCAATCTTACCGTTGCCGGCGCGGTGCGGTTTCTGCCATCCCCTGTCGGTCGCGCCTGATTTGCCGCCCATCTTGGCGCGGTTCCGCATGGCACGGCGCCTGCGCCACGCGATGCGGTGTCCGCGGCATCCACCGTGTACCAGCCGCGGTCGCTCGACGACGGTGTGCTGTACAGAGTCGTCCGCGATCACTTCGAGACGTTCCGCGCACAGGCGGCGAGCGTGCGGGACGGCGAAGGCCTCCCTCGCTTTGTCGAGCAGGCCTTTCACGATTTCCTCCGGTGCGGCTGGCTGGCGGGCGGCTTCGCCCGGTTTCGCTGCGCTGGGTGTGGCCTCGACCGGCTGGTGGCGTTTTCGTGCAAAGGGCGGGCCGTCTGCCCGAGCTGCGGTGGCCGCCGCATGGCCGAGCGCGCTGCCCACCTGGTGGATCAGGTATTCCCCGACGTGCCGGTTCGCCAATGGGTGCTCAGTCTCCCGTATCGCCTTCGGTACCTCCTGGCGTGGGATCACGACTTGTGCCGCGCGGTGGCGGGAGTCCTGGCTCACGCCGTCTTCGGCGTGCTGCGCGAACGGGCGCGCGATGCCGGTCTTGAGGCAGGCCGCGGAGGCGGCGTCGTGGTGATCCAGCGGTTCGGCGGTGCGCTGAACTTGAACGTGCATTTTCATGCGTTGGTGCTCGACGGTGTGTTTGCGCCGACCGATGGCGGAACGTTGGCTTTTCACCAGGTGGGGCGACTGACGACGCTGGAGGTGGAGGAAGTCCTCGCCACGGTCGAGCGCCTGATCGCCCGCCGGCTCCGGCGGCGAGGACTCGCGGCCGATGAGGAGGAGACCGGCGAGACCGACGCGTGGGCCGACGAGGCGCCTGTGCTGGCGGGGCTGGCGGCGGCCTCCGTCCAGGGCATAGTCGGTCTCGGCCCGCGCCGTGGCGCGCGCCCCGATCGGCTCGGTGCGTCGCGCGAGTCGGCTGAGCCGCCGCCTGGCCCGTGTCACGCGCGTGCAAACAGCTTCAGCTTGCACGCGGCGCTCGTCGTCCCGGCTGGGCAGCGCGAGCGACTCGAACGTGTGTGCCGGTACATCCTGCGCGCTCCGGTCGCGGTCGAGCGCCTGCATCTGACCGACGACGGGCAGGTGCGGCTGTCGCTGCGGCAGCCCTGGCGCGACGGGACGACGGACGTCGTGTTCGACCCCGTGGAATTCCTTGGACGGTTGGCCGTGCTCGTCCCGCGGCCGCGGATCAATCTGCTCCTGTACTACGGCGTGCTCGGGGCCCGGTCTGCATGGCGTGCGGACGTGGTCACGGCCGATCGATCCGGCGGTGCCCGTCTCGGCCCGACGGTGTTGGAGGCCAGTGAAGCTCACGCGCCGGGGGGCGTGGCCGTTGGGGCGGACCGAGCCCGAGGCCAGCAGTGGGCGGCGCTGATGCAGCGAACATTTGGGTTCGACGTCTTGGCCTGTCCCCGGTGTGGTGGGCGGTTGCGCCTTGTCGCGCTCATCGAGGCGGCGTCGGTCATTGGCCGGATCCTGCGACATCTCGGCGTGCCGGCTGAGATTCCGCCGCCGCGTCCGGCCCGCGCCCCACCTTCAGGCGAGTGTGTCGCGGACGTAGGGGACTCGAGCGACCTCGTCTTCACACCGTGTTCATGACCGCGGGAAGTCCGCCAGCCCGCCGGAGGTGTGCGCGTTCCGCGATCGGCCGCCCGTCGTGTCATGCAAGTAGACCATCGGTGTTCTCCACGCAGTCAACTCACCGGCTTGATCGGCCCCGGGCAACAAGGCTAATGTGCGCTGTGTCAGGGAGGGCGGCGCCGGGTCTGAGAACGGCACTTATGTCGCGTCGCGGACATCGCTAATGCTTCTTATCGTTATTGCGCCCCCTACCGGTGTGAACGGCCAGCCTTCGCGCCACCGAGGCGCTCAGGCGCTTCGGCGAACCTCGCCGTCGCTTCGCTGAGGAGCTGACATCGCTCGTCCAGGCGGCTTCGGGTCCTTACAATTGGCAAACTCGAGACGATGCCGCAGCAGAGGCACGTTGTCGCCGCAGCTGCGACAAGAACGCTGGAATAGAAAAGCGGCGGGACGTGTGACGGTCCCGCCGCTCCTCCGGTACCACGCGTTCTACGTCAGGGGCCTCTGTCGACTCAAGGCCCCACCGCCACCCGCCGCTTAGTTCAATGGGCAGCCGAGTTCATTCGCCGCGGCGAGCAAGTCCTTGCGCTCCTCGATCGTCCTCCCCGCATACACTCCCGTCCCGCGCACGATCGCGAGAACTTCCGCTGTCGTGTATCTGTAGTCGACGTCAGCGCTTGCCGCGTTGAGCAACGCCGCGACGGCATGCCGTGCGAGCGCGTTGACCCCACCGCCACCACGATTCAGTGCCTGCAGCAGCGTGATATTCGGCGTGAAGAAATTGACGCCGAAGGTCGTGTCGAAATCCGCGCCGGTTGACAACCCGGTCCAGTTATCGAAGTGCTGGTCCTGTTTCCAGTAACCAGGCGTACACCCTTCGTCCCCCGGTGGCGGCGGGGGCGGAGGCACGTTGTTCGTGAAGGTGATCGTGTATCCATGGAAACTGTTCAGGAACAACGTCTGTCCGTTCGTGAACGTGAATGACGAAATCGTGCCGGCGGGGGCGTCGATCCGCTGTGCTGAAATGCTCTGCAGCCCCGCTGAGGTTTCCCTGACGGTGATGTTCCCTCCCACGCCCGTTGCGGTGTCGAAGTCTTCGGCGACGATACGACATTGTCCGGCGGCGACGGTAATGGGCGACAACACCGTCGGGCTTCCACCGCTGGCGGGGGCTGCCGACACGCTGAACGTCCCGCTGACGTTGCCGACCTTGCAGACCTTCAATCGACTGAAGGCCGGCGTCGAGGTCGTGGTGTCGCCCACGGCATTCGTCGTGCCGGATGATACTGATTGGGGAGAGACTGGGTTGGACGGCGACGACTGACTGCACTGAGACAACAGCATGGCGCTGCCGACGATCAGCGCTGCGGAAAGTGCCCGATTGACAATTTGCATGCAACTCCTCCAGGACCGTGAGAGTACGTGCGAGTAAACGAAAATTGATCTAGACCGGCCGCTCGTAGAAGAGCAAGAACCTCTCCGTGCCGCCGCGTGCGCTCCATATGTGTCGTCTCGCACGACTCCGATGGGACGTCAACGCATGCTGCGACAAAAGTAGGCTCCAAGGATGACTTCAGTTTTGCGAAGATCTTGGGCTCCGAATCGCGTGGGGAGCGATGCCTGGACCATCCACTCCGTCGTAAGACCAGCGCGGCGGCGAGCGTGATCATGGCGCCGGACTCCCTGCGCTTCCCGGTCGTGGTACACGACGGCGGGGTGATTGACGGATACGTCTGGTGCCGTGGACATCTGCCCACACCCGCAGGGCTCTTTGCGATCGTCCGGACCTCAAGCAGGAGAACCGCCGACGCCCGCGAAAGGTTTTGCAAAGGCTTTGCGGACTGGACCGGCTGCGCGATATCGGGAGCGGTCTTTTCGGGTCATGCATTGATCTCGTTGAGGCTCGTCGGACGCCCAGTGGTCGGGTTGAACCGGATACCTCTCTCAAAGTTTCTCAGCGACGTGACGCTGTTCACCGACGCGAATTCGCTGTTCGATCCGCACGCCCTCAAGCGGCTCGTCGGCCACTTGGGAGATCCTGGCGTGGGGTTTGTCGTCGGCCATCAGGTCTACGAGCCGGGCGGACCCTCGGCGGCAAGACTGGAGGGTCAGTATGGTGATTTCGAAGCGACCGTGAAAGGCCACGAGAGCCGGATCGGTTCCGTTGTCGGCGGCGACGGCGCCATCATGATCGTGCGCCGGTCCGACTGGATGCCGATCGCCGACGACGAAGCCCCCGATTTCGCGTTGCCGCTCCGGCTTGTCGCGGCCGGCAAGCGCGGCGTGTTCGAGCCTGCGGCCCGGTGCGTCGAGCCGGCCGTCGCGACGTACGCCGAGCAGTTCGAGCGGAAGGTCCGGATCGTCAACCGAGCGCTGCGTGCGGTTCTGCGGACACCCGCGGTGCTCCGTCCGGATCAGTCAGGATGGTTCGCACTCCAAGTCTGGTTGCACAAGGTGCTGCGTTGGCTGGTGCCGTTCTTCCTGTTGGGCATGCTCGTGTTCGCGGTCTTGTCCGCGGTGGCAGGCGCCCGCTGGTACGCTGGAATGTTCGTGGCGCAGATTCTCGGCTATGCGCTCGCGTTCCTTGCCCTGCTGCCACCGTTTCGCCGCGTTTGGGTCGTGCAGGCGGCGTGGTACTTCTGTGTCGTGAATGCCGCCGCCGCATGGGGCGTACTCGGCGTCTGCCTTGGGCGGCGCTATCTCTCCTGGCAGTCGCTCCGGACCGATCAGTCAGGCAAATAGGCCGAGGCACAGCCCATGCGTCCGCGTGCCATCGACCTCGTGATCCCGCGCGACCACCGGATCGCGGCGGCGCTCGGCGCTGACCCATGTGACGCGTCGACCAAGACGCGGAAGCACGCGTGAGCCGGCAGGGCGGCGGACGACTGCGCGTCGTTGTCTTCACGGCGGAAGTGCCGTGGGGCATGAGCGAGAGCTTCGTCCTGAGCGAGCTGGTGGAGCTCGAGCGCCGCGTCGAGGCGCTGCTCGTCATCCCGGTGCGGCCCGCGACGCCTCTCTTTCACGGTGCCGAAGCGCGATCAGTTGCGGAATTCGCGTTATGCGTCCCGTTGCTCAGTGTTCGGGTGATCGTCGGGGCCATCGGCGTGACCCTCGGATCGCCGGCCCGAGTCGCTCGCGTCACCCTCGAGCTGGTACGAGCCAGCCGGAGCTGGTGGATTCTGCTGAAGAACGTCGCGGTGCTCCCGAAAGCGCTGTACGCGACGCGGCTCGTGCGCGCGTTCGGCGCCGGGCACATCCACGCGCACTGGGCATCCGTCCCGGCCTCGATGGCCTTCATCGTGTCGAGGTTGACCGGCATCCCGTGGAGCGTCACCGCCCATCGGTTCGATATCGCCGAGGACAATCTGCTGCGCGTGAAGATCCAATCGGCGCGCTTCGCGCGCGTGATTTCCTCTCGGGGACGTCGCGAGGTCCTGCGGATCATCGGCGAGCCGGACCAGCCGAATCTGGTCGAGCTCCACGTGGGAACGCACATCCCACCGATCCCACTCGATGTCCATCCCTCCGACGGCCGGCCGCCGGTCGTTGTGTGCGTGGCGAACCTGGTCGCGATCAAGGGCCATCGCTACCTCGTTGACGCGTGTCGCATTCTGCGAGAGCGTGGGGTGTCGTTCAGCTGTCAGATCATCGGCGCCGGTCCACTCCGATCGGCGATTGAACGTCAGGTGCGCGACCTCGGGCTCGACGCGTGCGTTCGGGTGCGCGGGCCTGTCCTGCACGACGAGGTGATGGCGATGCTTCGCGAGGGAGAATGCGACGTCGCGGTCCTGCCGAGTATTCGGATGGCCAACGGAGCAGAGGAAGGGATCCCCGTCGCGCTGATGGAGGCGCTGGCACACCGCGTCCCGGCCGTCGCGACCGAGACCGGAGGCATTCCCGAGCTGCTTGGTGACGGCGCCGGCGTCCTCGTGAAACCCGCCTCGTCGATCGACCTCGCCAACGCCCTCGAGCGCCTGCTGGCGGACCCGGTCGGGCGTGCCGCGCTGGCCGGCACGGGACGCCGCCGTATCGAGCGCGACTTCAACGGCGCCATGATCGCCGATCGGCTCGTCGCGTTGATGGAGCCTGACGCCGCCGTGCGAAGCTGGACTCAGGGCTGAGCTACCGTCGAACCCGAGCGCGTCGCGGATGAAGTTCGTCGCGAGAGGAACTGGTCCCTGAACCGCAACGCTCCTGAGGCGGCGACGACGACGAAGAGCGGGGCCAACGCGTCGCGGGAGCGCGGCGATCCGTAAAAGAGGGCCACCATGGTGGTGGTGGCCATCACTGGCGCCAGCAGCACTATCCACACCAAGCTGTCATCCCCTTTCCGAGCCCACGGTAGCCCAGCGTTAGCCAGAAAGTCATTCTCAAATCCGGACTCAGACCACCAGTGAAGCTGCGCCTCAAACCGTCGAGTGAAGAGCGCGGATGGTGATTTGAGGCGCAGCTTCACTGGTAATTAAGGGCGTTGGCGCCGACGTCGGAGACATCGGCGCACTCCGTGTGGAGTAGCATCGGGCGCCTCGATGATTCGTCAGTTGCCGAACAGAACTCGGACGAAGAACTGGAACGCGTTCAGCTTTGACCGAATTGAAGATTGCATCCGGCTCGTCGGACAAATTGTCCAGGTTGGTCAGGCCGAATTTGTAGAGGGCGCCGACAAAGAGCCGTTCCGTCGCCTTGAATTCGGCGCCAAAACCGAGACTCATGTTGTTGGTCTTGAAGTCCAGGCCGACGTCGTCAGGGATGTCTCGATCGTGCAGTCGTCGTCGATGCACTCTTGCGAGCTCGAGCGAGTCGCTGATATTGAAGCCGAAGAACAGCCCCGCGAGGATGTTCGCACGCGCCGACGCGCCCACCGGCAGCACGGCCATCGCGCCGATCTCCAACTGCGTCATGTTGAGGAACACCGTCTGGTCGATGGTCACGAGTGGCACCCCCGCCGGCGTGGCGGCCGTCGTCGGAATGCTCATTCCCGTCTGGAGCGACCCGCCGAATTCGATGCCCGTCTGCAGGACCGTGCCCTGGACGCGGATGCCGAACTTGGGCGACATGTTGATGTC
The DNA here is from genome assembly GCA_035633215.1 of Vicinamibacterales bacterium. Lineage (GTDB taxonomy): Bacteria > Acidobacteriota > Vicinamibacteria > Vicinamibacterales > SCN-69-37 > DASQFI01. The sequence goes on from DASQFI010000010.1 coordinate 490,330, forward strand.
GCGAATAGGCGATATTAGGGCCCAATCGCGGCGCGCGACCGCCGCCGACGTCGTCGGCGCCGGCCGCGAACTCCTCACCCAGCCGGGGCCGGAAGGCTGGGCCGCTTGCTCGGCCTCGTCCTTCCCACCCCGCCACCTCCCAGACGGCACAGACACAGCGCGGTAACACCTGATCGTTCCCGTGCCCCCGGCACGCCGAGATTGATGACCGTGAATCCAGGCAGGCAACGCTCCAGCACGGCAGTGAAGATGCCATCGTCCGGAATCGCCGGCAGTGCCGGATCGCATCGCCCGGCGAAGGTGTAGGAATCGCCGACGACGACGATGTGACCTTCGTTTGGAGCCATCTCGAATGAATACTCGCGCCCGCCGCGCAGCCCGGGGGAGTTGAGTTTGAAGCTGTCACGCTCCGCAAACGGCTTCGAACGCCATCCGAGGGTTGGGCTGAATATCATCAGTGGATTGATGTCCGCTGTGTCAGGGAGGGCGGCGCCGGGTCTGAGAACGGCACTTATGTCGCGTCGCGGACATCGCTAATGCTTCTTATCGTTAGGCTCGGCGCGTAGCCGTACTGTTGGATGAACTCCTGGAGGTAGTCGAGGATCTCGCGCTGGCGTTTCGTTAGTGGCTGCACGGCCGCGTGCGGACTATACGCAAAGAAAAGGCGAAGATCAACTTCGAAGGGAATTGGGTGCTTTGCAAACCCACCATACGGGTAGGGGTGACACGATGCAAAGTGGGACACCCTTCCCGTCGCGTCGTGGTACTCTTGCGACTAGCCCCCACGACGCCGGATATCTGTCCCGATCTTGTTGCCCTAGAAAATCACGGCCATCGCGCTCAGGACGCGATAGCCGTGCCTTGCCAACTGCTAATCTACCAAACAATCATCGGGCCAAGGTTGAAGTCCGGGGGCCATACAGAGCAGCGGGTCGCCACCGTTCGGCTGCGGCAGCGCCGTGATCCAGTCCGCCGGGAACACGCGCCGGTAGTCGATGATTCCGTGGTACTCCACATAATTCACGCCGCTGGCTTTCGGCGTCGCTGAGTACGTCGTGAAGAAATGCCCGCCTGATGCCAGTGCCGCCCTGATGTGACGCAGCGTGGCGTCGAATCTTGGCCCGTGAATGTGCTCATCGACGTGGATCATCAGGATCACGTCCCACGCGCCAGGGATCGGTTCCTCGGCCGCGTCGCGCACGGCGAACGCATAGCCTGGGAACTTGGGCCTCAGCCACGCGATGGCGGATTCGGCAATGTCCGTCCCCTGGTAGCGCGTGCAGCCCAGATCACGTACCAGCGTGGTCCAGTAGCCGGTCCCCGCGCCGATCTCATAGACCGCGAGCTGTTTCAGGTCGAGGTGACGCGCCTCGAACGCGGCGACGAGATCGTGTGCGAGTCGGCCGTACCATTCCGTGTTGCCCTGTTCATCGAAGGCCCGCCGCCCGACGGTCCAAAAGGTATGCTCCGCGGCGTGCCGCTGCTCCCAGAAGTCTTTGGGCACGTACGGGCGCTTGAGCTTGCGCAGGACGAGATCCTTGAGGAGCGCGGGATACCACCGCAGGGCATGGCGCAGATTCACGGCGCTGATTGTACTTCCAGATGGACGGCTTTTCGACCACCGGCACGTCGCTGTTTCGAGTATTTGTCAGCAACTCTGGCACCAAAGCTATGTCAGAGTATTACTCGCACATCATGCTCCCATCGAATACTGTCCGCGTGCTTATTACTGGTGATGAGCTCGCGCCTGACCGTCGACAGATTGATTGCTGCTTGAGACATTGAATCTGACGCCGCTGCCGTTCAGCCCAGACGCTTCACAACCGAGCCTGGTCGGCCTTGAATTTTGGCATTAGCGATTTTTGATGCCGTGCAGTCGGTTACACGGAAAAGGATCGCACTTGAAAGAAAACTTGAAACTCTGCACACGAGACCGGCCGACCAGGGCCCAAGCGGCCCGAAGATCTGCCCCTGAAAAGGCCAATGAAACCGCAGAGGACCGGCTCGGCCCAAGGTTCGCTGGCCGACTGAAAATCACGGTGTCGGCAGTTCGATTCTGCCCCTCGGCACCAAAATGACCTAACAATTCACGCGGTTTGCTTCTGAGGATTCTCGGCAGTTTCGGTCGTTGTGCCCGTAGTGCTGTGTCAGGGAGGGCGGCGCCGGGTCTGAGAACGGCACTTATGTCGCGTCGCGGACATTGCTAATGCTTCTTATCGTTATCATGCAGGCCGTCGGATTGGTGAACGATCACATCCGGTCGTGCTATCGCTGTCCACGTTCCGGCGTGCCCGATGAACGATCGGCGTAGGACTTCACAGGTCCCTCCGTCTGAACAGCACGATGGCGCCGACGAGCGCAGCCGCCATCACTCCTGCGAGTCGTGTGATGTCCGAAGCCTCCAGGCCAGCACCAACGATCTGCTGCGGACGGTAATACGCGAACAGCGAGAGCGGCTTGAGGCCGGCGATGGGTGGCCAGACTCGGCCGAGGTAATCGAGCACGAACGACGTCGCC
>DASQFI010000011.1:0-23903 GCA_035633215.1 Vicinamibacterales bacterium
CGCGCCGGCGACGGCGAGAATCCCATCCAGGTAGCCGTCTGCGTTGGGCATGGCCGTGGTCGAGGGCGCAATGAACTCGGGCACCGCAAATCCGTTGGCCTGGAGCTTGGCGGCTGTCGCGACCATCGCGCGCCCAATCGCGTCGCCGGACCATCCCGCGACATTGTCCGGTTCGAGAATGACCTCGATGCCATTCGGGACGAACCCGTACTTGCCTTGTATGTGCTGGAAGGTCGCGAGCATAAACTCGGCGTACTCCTGCGGATTCGCGTAGTGCTCGAAAGTTGACGTCCCGAAGTCGACATAGTTCAAGTTCACGTAGAGGGATTCCCCGCGCGCCTGCGAACGCTGACGCGCCGGAACGACCACGCGCGAAATCATCGTGTCGAGGACCCCGAAGTTGAACCCCGCCTGATTGATGACATTCGGGTCGCTATTGTCGTTCACGATGTTGTAGCTGGTCCCGCCGCTGCCTTCCGTGCCGGAGCGAATCGCTAGCCGGACCCGGCTGATACCGAGGTCGTTGATAGCCAGGTCCAATCCAGCGCCGATCTGCGCGTCAGTCAGGCCAGTCCAATCACTGGTAGAGGCGAGCAGGGCCGCCTCCCAGCCGTGCATCGTCTGGAACCGCTGCGACGAGTTGACGGCGATCGTCGGGCCCTGCGACGCTGGGGCGTCGTAGGGGTTCGAGGTCAGCATGATCAAGCTGACCGCCGCCGCAAACACTGTCGGATACCACACTGCGAATTGCATTTGCGCTGTTACCTTCCATTCTGCCGGGTTTGACTGAGACCCGCGTCGGGTCAGGTTTCCGTGTCGCTGTGTGCGTGAGGACCAACCGGACTACCTTACGACGCGATCGGCCGCACGGCTGCAAGAATTTTGCGTGTACTTGCAGCCAACGACGCGCAACTGCCCCTGTGCGTCACGGATCGTCTGGCCGTGCTGGTAGAAAATGTGAACGGGTTCACGCAGATACCGAGCCCGTCGTGTTGACGAGCTTATCTGGATCGTGCGGCGCGTTGGCACGGACCGAGTGCAGCATCAAGACCAGCTGCAACAGATCAGACCACGACCGTCACGGTGAACCGATGCGTGTCCGTGTCCCTGAAAATGACGCTCGACGGGAGGAAAATCGGGTCGGCTAAGGTGGTGAGCCCGCTCGGAGTCGAACCGAGAACCAACAGATTAAGAGTCTGCTGCTCTGCCAATTGAGCTACGGGCCCACGGCGGCCGCGCGTTCCGCGCGGCCGAACTTGGAACTTCGAACTTCAAACTTCGAACTTCGAACTGAAAGCCCGGCTACGTTTCTGACCGAGACCCCTTCGAAACCTGGCCGGTTTCGTCAAAAAGATGACGCGGAAGGCGACCACCACCGTTCGAAGTTCTCAGTTCGAAGTTCGCCGCAAAGCGGCGATTCTGGCGCGCCCGGCAGGATTCGAACCTGCGGCCTTTGGCTCCGGAGGCCAACGCTCTATCCAGCTGAGCTACGGGCGCGAACCGGCCGCGCTCACGCGCGGCCGAACTTCGAACTCAGAACTGCGAACTTCGAACTGAAAACCCGCCGACCTCTCGATCGAGTCAACCTCAACGCCGCCGACCCGCCCGAAGTTTCGCCGCAACGCGGCGATTCTGGCGCGCCCGGAGGGACTTGAACCCCCGACCTACGGGTTCGAAGCCCGGCGCTCTATCCAACTGAGCTACGGGCGCGCAATTGAAAAGCCTACCACGGCAGCGGACGGTGGTGGGTGCCCAACGATCATCGCGCCGTCGGTCTGGCCATCGCGCGGTGCCGGCATGCGCCGGACTTGGGGCCTGATCCGCTCTACGTCGTTGACGCCGCCCGGTGCCCGTTGCCGTTCGTCTCGCCCCGCAGCCGCCGCATGCCGCCGCCGATCTTGAGCGACGTGTTGAAAATGGATCGCAGCGGGATCATGCCGCCCACCTTGTAGTCGCCGAGCGCGCCAAGGCCGACCGAGGCCATGCAGCCGCACTGGGTGCAGTCGGGATCCCCGCCGTACTGGCACGGCGTAATCGCGCGTTTCAAATCCGACGAAAGGCACGCCGTCGTTTTCGCGAAGATGCACTCGTCCGGGTTCTGCGGCGGCTTGAGGTAGCCCTTCACGACCGACGGAATCATGTCGTGCAGCTTCGGATGCCGCGCGAAGAGCTCCGTCATCTCGGCGACGACGCGTTCGCGATCCTCGCGGCGGAGAATCTCGGGCGCCGATTCGCCCTTTTGCGGCGTGTAGAGGCTGAACCAGATGCGTTTGACGTCCGGCAGCGCCGCCCAGAACTCGGTGAACTCCGTAAGATAGCCGGCGCGCGATTGCTGACGCGTAATCGTGCAGTGCACCGTGATGTGCTGCCCTTTGATGTGCTTCAGGATCCGGTCGTACGTCGCCGGGGCCCGGCGCACGTCATGCTCAGGCTGCAGCCCGTCGATCGAGACGACGACCTGCAACAAGGGCATGTCCGCCCAGCTCTCGGGAATCGGCCGCACCGCGCTCGTGACGAGCTGGGTGTGCACGCCCATACCCGTGAGCTTCGGCAGCAGCGTTTCGAGTTCGCGGTACCGCACGAGCGGCTCGCCCCCGACAATCGACAAATGCAGCGGCCGGTAACGTTTGACGACGTCGACGACGCCGTCGATCAGTTCCTGCCCCTTGTAGTCGGCAAGCTGGCGGAGCACGACGTCCCCGCCGAGATGCGTATCGCCGTAGGCGTAGCAACCCGGGCACCGCAACGGACACTCGCGCGTGATCTCGATCGAGAGATTCGGACGATAGCCCGAAAGAATCAGGCCCCAGGCCCTGACGACGGCGCCGCTTTCCATCTTTAGAGCTTATCCGGATCGCCGTCCCGCACAAACAACGGATTCCGCGCGAAGCAGAGATCCTCGACGATGCGTCCGCCGATCACGTGCTCCTGAATGATGCGCTCCGCGTTTTCGGGCGTGACATTTCGGTACCAGGCGCCTTCTGGATAGACAACGGAGATCGGTCCGCCAATGCAGATCCGCAGGCACTGGACCTTCGTACGGTACGCCGGGCCGTTCGCGCCGGCGATGTTGAGATCCTTCATGCGCCGTTTGACGTAGTCCCAGGTCTCGGCGCCCTGTTCGGACGTGCAACAGTCCGGCCCGATGCAGACGAACATGTGACGGACGATCTTGCCGACACCAAATGCGATCGCCGACGCTTCTGGAGAAATCCTGTCTTTTGCCATTTGCAATTGCGATCTGGAGATCAGGAGGCTTCCGCAATCACTGGCAACCCCGCTTTCGCCCACTCGCTGATACCGCCAGTGAGATTGATGACGCGATCGAAGCCGTTGGCGCGAAGCAGACTCGCGCCAATGGCCGAGCGGGATCCGGAGCGGCACTGTACGACGATGGGCTTCTCGCGCGGCAACTCACTCAGCCGATCGCTGAGGTACCCGAGCGAGACATGCATCGCGCCGGGAATGCGGCCTTCGTCCCATTCGTTCTCGCTGCGGACGTCGAGCAGCGTCACGCCTTTGTGCGTGAGCGCCTGCGCGAGATCCGTCGTGTCGATCTGCGCGATCTTGCCGAGCGGTCGGCCGGCATGGCTCCAGTCGTCGACCACCGAGCCGTCGAAGTAGCCGGCGACGCGGTCGAGCCCGATCATCGTCAGGTCCCTCGCGGCCTGTGCCGAGGCGCGTGCGGCCTGGTCCCCGTGTCCATCGACGATCAGGTACACCTCTCGATCGTACGGCACGAGCCAGCCGGCCCACGGCGTGAAGGCGTTGTTCAGCGGAATGTTGATGGTGCCCGGCACGTGGCCGATCCCGAACTCGGCGGCTCGCCGCGTGTCGACGACGAGCCCACCGCCGGCCAGCACGCGCGACAGCGTCTCGAGGTCCGCGCGGCCGGGCCGTGGCAACCCGTCGAGGATCCGTGGGCCGTCCTTGTTCAACCTTTTCATCAGAGCGAAGTACTTCGGCGGTTCCGGCTGTCCGGAGAGGACGCTCTTCACGAACTCGTCCTCCGACGCCGCTCGAAACGCCCAGTTGAATCGTTTCTCATAGCCGAGCGTGCTCTGAGGTATCGCGCTGATACCCTTTCCGCACGCGGATCCGGCGCCGTGCGCGGGCCAAATCTGCAGCCAATCCGGCCGGTCGGCGAATTTCCGCACCTGCTTGTACAGCGTCCGCGCGCCGACTTCCATCGTGCCCTTGATATTCGCGGCGCGCTCGAGCAGATCGGGCCGGCCGACGTCGCCGACGAAGATGAAGTCCCCCGTGGCCGCGGCAATCGGCTCGTTCGCCACGGCGCCGTCCGTCACGAGAAACGCCAGGTGCTCCGGCGTATGTCCCGGCGTGTGCACGACATCCAACGCAACGTTGCCGACCTTGATGCGATCGCCGTGCTTGACGAGGGCCGTTCGCTCGTCGCCCGCGTAGCCGTACTTCCAGCTCGCATCGCCCTCGTCCGAGAGATGCAGCGTGGCCCCGGTCTTGGCCCGAAGCTCGCGGCTGCCCGAGACGAAATCGGCGTGAATATGCGTCTCGGTGACGTGCGTGATCCTGGCCCCCTCCGCCCGCGCGGCGTCCAGGTACTGATCCACGTCGCGATTCGGATCGACGACGATCGCCTCGGCGCAGGCGGAACAGCCGATCAGGTAGCTGGTCTGAGCGAGTTTCGGTTCGAAGAACCGTTTGACGAACATAAGAAGAGAATACACTTCCAGGCTTCTCCGAACATGCCTCGCTACAAACTGACGCTCGAATACGCCGGAACACGCTACAGCGGGTGGCAGATCCAGAAGAACGCGCGCACGATTCAGGGCGAGCTGCATCGAGCGCTGGGCGAGGCGCTGCGGTCGGACCGGTTCGAGACGTACGGCGCGGGCCGGACGGATGCCGGCGTCCATGCGCTCGGGCAGGTCGCGCACGTGGACACGGCCGCGACCGTGCCGCCGGCGACGCTCGTCGCGCGCGTCAACGACGCGCTGCCGTCCGACATCAACGTGCTTGCCGCCGAGCGTGTGCCGGCGCGGTTTCACGCGCGCCATAGCGCGGTCGCGAGGAGTTATCTCTATCAGATCGCCTTGCGCCGGACGGCGTTCGCGAAGCCGTTCGTCTGGTGGGTTCGCGAGGCTCTCGATCTCGACCGCATGGAGGACGCCGCGCGCGCCCTCGTCGGATTCGGCGACTTCCGCGCGTTCACCGATGACGATCCGGACGAGAAATCGACGAAGGTCCTGATCGATCAGCTCGTCGTCGCGCCGCGCGACTCGCTGATCCTCATCCGCGTGGTCGGATCACACTTCCTCTGGAAGATGGTCCGGCGCATCGTCGGCGTGCTCGTGGAAGTCGGACGGAAGGAGATGGCGCCGGGGGAGGCGGCGTCGCTGCTCGGCAGCCGCTCCGAGCTGCCGGCGAAGCTGACCGCGCCGGCTTCGGGACTCTTTCTGGAACGCGTGTTCTACGAGACGCCGCCGGACGACTGGCTGCTCGAACCGGCGTTCATCCGGCTGTCCTGAGGCGGCGGCACGCCGTCGGTCTTTATGAGCGCGCGCAATGCGACAAACGTGAAAGGCGCTTGTGGCCGGCCTCACGCCGCGCGACGGGTGGTGACCGGCCTCATGGCAACGAGTCTCTCGGCTCGTTTCCTGATCCCGAGCAGCATCTTCCGCGTCATGAGGAACGCGGCCGGCTCGAGGGCGACCAAGAACAGCCGCCGGCCAATCGTCCGCGCCACTCTGGCGCGATTGCGTGATATCAGCCGCGTTCGTCCGGCGCTCACCGGATAGAGGCCGAATTCCCACATCCAGCGGGCGCCCGGCGCGTCGCCTCCGAGCACAAGCGACGCGAACGGATCGACCGCGCGCACTGGGAATCCGGCACCAGCCCCCATCGGGATCTCGTCTCCAACCTCCAGGTGCTGCCAGTACGGAAGCACGCGCGTGGCGCTGGGACGATCGAGAAACCCGAACAGACGATCGAGCCGGTCGTAGCTGTAGAGTCCGCCGCGCTGATAGCCCATCTCCGGCAACCACGGCCAGATCTCAGCGGGACCAGCTTCAATCGTCACGCCGAGAGTCGTGTCGTAGTTGGCATCGGGCACGTCGGCGTCACCCGGCATCGGCCGAACGATGTCTGCGTCAGTCGCGCCCCACCGCCGCATCCACGGCCGCACGGCGAAGACGTACCCTCCAGCTGCGATAGCCAGAAGACCGAGAACCGCAAGTGCTGTCATTCCCACGACCTGCTCCTCTCATACCGCTCATTCCGCGACGGCTGGCCCGGACGCTGGGTGGGTTCGTCAACGGACCTGGAGTGACTCGACGTACTTCCGCAGGTTGACCATGCGCAACTGCTCGTTGCCGAGCTGCCGGAAGATCGGTCCCCAGATCGGCATATCCGTGCTTCCGTGCGCCGGGCTCATGGCCATGCCGTTGACCTTGTCCTCGAAGTCTTTCGCAGAAAACGTCCCGTTCCGACGTTTTGCGAACTGAGTGAGGTCGGCCGGCTTCGGGTTCAAGGCTGCGGCGGCCGGCCCGTCGCCCTTGCCTGACACGCCGTGACACGGCCCGCACCACCCCTTGAACATCGCCGCGCCGTCGCTCGCCGGAATGGGCTTGGCCGGCTCCACGACGACCTTCGGCGGCGGTGGTGGCTGCTGCTGCGCGATGACGAGTGCAGGAATGACCATGATCGGCAGAGCCAGCAGCCCAACCATCTTTTGAGTGAAGAACCGACCCATCACTCACCTCCCTTGGTTAACGGGCCGCCCCCCACAGGCAGACACACGAGATCGCAGACGGCGCCCCTGAATGTCGCGAAGGACAAGTGCAAACAGCTCTCCAGCCAGGTCGCCAACCGAGCGCCGGATTTCAGCGTTGTTATTGTCATGGCTGCGGAGTTTTCCTCGGCTCGCGCGGGAAAATCAGCGGTCCGGGCCGGCGTGGACCGCCGGCCTCTTTGTTCTCCCGAATCCAGCCGCGTCGGACGTTCTGGCGCGTGGTACGAGCTTCGCACCGTCGCACGCCAGCCCGTCGCCGTCGCGAGTTGGGTACAGGCGACTTCATATCTGGGGTCCTGGCGAGACGAGGAGGAGCGGTCATGGCAACGCGTTCATCTCTCAGAGTCATCGTCGCCTTCGCGACGTTCGCATTCGCGTTGGCCGCCGCATTCTGCCTCGCGCGCGTCCAGGCGCACGCGCAGGTCGCCACGGTGCCTGCCCTGGCGCTGGAGCAGCTGCTGCCGGCGCCTGCCGGGTGGACCCGGGTCGATGTGAAATCCGACAAGGTGGTCATCTCCGCCGATTGCAGCCATCCGGTCGCGGTCGCGAACTACGTGCGGGGCGAGATGCAGATGAGGATCACGCTCGCCGACTCGGCATTGCATGCCGACAGCCTGACGGCGCTCGCGCCGATGATCGTCATGCTGCCGGACGGGTATTCGGAGCGGGTCCCTCCGGCGACGAGGATCACGCGGCTGCAGCACGACGGCGCGCAGGTCGCGGAGCGCTGGGACGACCAGACAGCCAATGGTGAGATCACGATGTTGGTGAAGGGACGCTTCGTGGCCAGCATCGAGGGCTCGCATCTCGACAGCCTCGACACGCTCCGCAAGGTCCTGGGTGAGATCGATCTGAAAAAGCTGGCCGAGCTGAAGTGACCCACTTGCCTTACGGCGCCTGGCTCGTCAGGCGCGCCCGCACGGCCGCGACGACTTTCCGGCTCGACGGCAGCACGCCAAGCACGGCCAGTGCGCCGGGGTCGATGACGGTCTCGCCATCGACCAGGACCTTGAACTCACCATAGCGGCCGCGAGCCATCTCGACGTCGACTCCGAGCTCCCGGCGAAGCCGCGCCGCCACACGGACGGCGTGCAGTCCGGAGACTCAATACGCGCAATAGCGAACAGTGATGCGAGGATCAGTGAGAAGCATGATCGGACCTCCGAGTTCAGGTACGGCGGAAGATGCGGATCAGATCCCGGCGATGGAAGGGAAACAGGTCGCAGGGACCCGACATCTGCGCGGTGCGAAGCTCCTCGGAGCTTATAGGGTCCTGCGGGTGATTGCCGGGAATTCCTGATCAGCCGTCACTACAAGGCACGTTGTCGTCGCCCGACGAGCACGGGGAGTGTGCTCACCCGTTGTGCGCTGCAGTGACGCTCGATCTCTACCAGCCTCACCTCTGCAGGGTTATCAGCACGCCAGCCGGTCCCTGCGACTCTTGCACCGATCTCTTAAGCACGGGCTGTGCCAGTCAGATCCGCGCGCGAATGGGATGGGCGGCGCCTTCGCCGGGAATCGAGTGTTGAAATTCCCCACGGTGACCTGCGGACTTTTCAGCTGTTCGCGGGACGCTTGACGCCTGACAAGCAGAAGTGGCCGACGCCATCGACGTGAACGTCATCGACGTCAAAGGCCTCGAACAGCACACGCAGTTCCTCTACGCTGAAATAGTGGTGAGGCAGGCCCTTCTCGGGGCCGTCGAGCGGCAGGAACGTGCCAGGCTCGATCTCGTCGAACGCCGACGCCTGATTCCGAAAGGCCGGCACCGTCACGAAAACGAGGCCGCGTGGGTTCAGAACGCGGGTCATCTCGGCGACGAGCCCTCGAATCGCCGCCAGGCGGGCATGGTGAATCACCTGTACGGCAATGACGGCATCGAAAAACGCATCCGGATACGGAAGCGGATCGTGCATGCTCCCGACGCGGACGTCGGCGTCTAGCCCCTCGGACGCGAGCCATTGACCCGCGAGTCGTGTGCCTTCGAGGGAATCGTCCAGGCCAGAGACCGAGAAGCCGAGCCGGGCGAAATGGACGAGGTGCCGTCCTGTTCCACTTCCGAGATCCAGCACCCGTTTCGCGCGCAAGTCCATCAGCCGCGTGCCGAGTCGTGCGACGTCTTCGTGGACGTCGAGGAAGACGCGCCCACGTTCCGTGAAGATGCCGTTCCAGGGATTGGCAGACTCAGCCACGCTGGCCGCGACTCCTCCCTCGAGGGCAGGGGCCCCGAGGTCGTGCCGACATCTTACTCAGCAAGACCGTCTCACGCGGCGCGGCTTGCGGGCCGGGGGCGCCCCACCGGCTTCATGCGACGCCGGAACACCGGCCGTGCGGCCATCCTGACGAGCCGGCGCCAGGCCTCATACCCGTAAAACCCCGTGTCACGATCCGCCAGGAGCGCCGCATCGTCCGGATTGACGACGAGACTGACCTCGATATTCGGCGCGGCGCCAATCGGCAGCCAGTGACGCCGGCAGGCATCGTACAGGTGCCGCATGACGAGGCGCATGTCGTCGTAGGACGGCGGCGGCCAGTCTTCCATGTCCGATCCGATCGTCGGCCGGAAGATGCAGACCGTCGGGAAGGCGCCGTGCGCGGTGATGATGTCGATTCCTCTCATCGTGTGCTCGATCGGCTCGACGCCGGCAATGATCTCGCCCGACACAGCGCCGCGCGGCATCCGCTTCGCGCAGTACTCCATCGCGTCGAAGAACAGGCGCTGTCCGAGCATGCGCTCCTTGCCCGGGCAAATGCGAGCGAACCACTTCGGATCGAGGAATTCGACGCAAAAGGAGAGATGATCGACGCCGAGATCAATGAGCCGGTCGTACCGGCTGAAGTCCTTTTCCGGCGCCAGCTGAAGGCCGACGAGCATGCCAACCTGTTCCTTGATCGCTTTCACATACGGCTCGGCGAACGCGATCCCGCGCGTTCCCTGGAAGCCGCCGTTCAGATGCACGAACGTCGCGCCGGAGTAGTCGCGGGCGGCGCGGCAAGTCTCGACGACGTCGGCCACGGCCTTGTCGCGGGCCTCCGAGGCGCCGACGTTCTGACCGGTCGTGCAGAAGCGACAATTGAGGGGCGGCGCGTAATTCCAGAACGTGCAGACCATGTTGATGTAGATGCCAAGGTAGGTGCCCTGCAGCACGCCGATCCGGCTCATCGGAATCTCTCGCGACGTCGTCCACCGGTACCACTCGGGCTCGTCCGGGAGCCGCACGCGATACCGTGTTCCGGAACGATCGTCGACGATGAGGTGGCCGATCTCTGTTTCGTGATGCAACCGGTAGGGCGAGCGGGTCGCAAACCGCTCGGTCACGGGCGCGTTGACCCAGATCTCCTCTTTCACCCAGGACTTTGCCGGCAATGCGAGTTCGAGCCCGGACCCGAGCCCCGCGCGCGTGCGCGAGACGCCGCGGGCACCATCGAGTGGCACGTCCGGCGGGACGCGCAGGCCCTTGCAGAACAGATCGATCTCAAGCTCGCAGGCGTTCAGCATTTGCGCGGTCCCTCACCGCCCAAGCGGCCAGAAACAACAGAGCCGGCCCGATCGTCAGGCAGCGGGACCGGCGGCCAGACAGTCAGCGCGAAAAAGAGAAGGGCGCTCACGACCGTGGTGATGCTGCCGACGAGCCGCCAACGCAGGCTGGCGATCAACCCGACGAGGATCCCCAGATGCGCCAGTTGCGCGACCCACACGCCAGGTGGCGGCGCTGGCGAGCCACTGAACCACTCCGTGACGTGTTCGACGAAGAACCCGAGCCACAGCACCGCCGCGGCGACTGCCACGAGGCTGGCCACCAGCTTGAGTGCCCGACTCACGACCACAAGAGCCACCAATGACCTCGTCATGAGCTTCTGACCGAGGGAAGCCCCGCGCCGTAACCAAGCAACCGCAATGCCAGCCGGGCGGAGAGCTATCGGACCGCCCTGCGCCTCGGCGGACCGGGTCCAGCCCGGCTCAGGAACGGGGCCTGCGGAGTCCTTCGCGCTCTGTGAGAAAAAAGACCCACTCCCCGTCCGGGTTTATGACGTCCGTCATAGGACGCAGCCCTGCCCGCGCCTAGGCTGACTGCAGACGCTCCTGAGCGTCTTCCCGCTCATCGAGGTGCCGTATGACAAATTCGCCTGCCCTGCTCCCGCTCGCAGCCCGGTCGCTCTCCGACCTGGTGAAACATGATGCCCGCGCCGCGATTGTGCTCGAGCGATTTGGCCTCGACTACTGCTGCGGCGGTCAACAGACGCTGGAGGAGGCCACGGCCGCACGCGAAATCCCCGTCGCGCCCGTGATCGACGCGCTGGACGCACTGGGGGACCCGCCCGAAGGGGCTCAGGTCGAGGAGAAATGGGCCGAGCTCGACGCGCTCACGGGTCACATCGTCGAGCGTCACCATGAATATGTGCGTCGCGTGACGCCGACCATCGAGGCCTGGCTCGACAAGCTAGCCACACGCCACGGAGGCCGGCATCCCGAGCTGCTCCGGGTCCGCGAGACGTTCGGCCAGCTCTCGAGCGAGCTCACGACGCACATGGCGAAGGAAGAAAACCTTCTCTTCCCGTTCATCGACGAACTGGCCGCGGCGCGACGGACTCGAACGCCGCTGCCGATCTCCGCGTTCGGCACGGTCCTGCACCCGGTGCGCGTGATGGAAGCCGACCACCGCGCGGCGGGCGATCTGCTCGCGCGCCTCCGCGCGCTCACGGGCGGCTATGCGGTCCCGGACGATGCCTGCACGACCTACCGGCTGTGCTACGCGGAACTCGAGCGCTACGAGGCGGACCTGCACCGGCACGTGCATCTGGAGAACCACGTGCTCTTCCCACAGGCGCTCGAACTCGAGCGAGAGCTGACCTGAACCAGTCGATTGCGGGAACGCCGACCGCGCCGTATATATTCTCGGGCATGCTTCGCCCGACGGCGGCCGTGCTGGCGCAGATCCCGCTGTTCCGGCGCGTCACGCTGGAGGATCGTGAGCGGCTCGTGAAAGTCGCGCAGCTGCGGCTCTACGAGCGCGGGGATCCGGTTTTCGCGGAGGGCGATCCCTCCGATTTCTTCTACATCGTCGTCAGCGGCCGCGTGAAGGTGTACAAGCACACACCGACCGGAAGCGATCTGATTCTGGAGATTTTTGGTCCGGGCGGGCCGCTCGGCGCCGTCGCGGCCTACGAGTCGAGGCCGTATCCTGCTTCGTCCGAAGCGCTCGAGTCGACGACCTGCCTGCTCATCCCGCGCGAGACGTTCTTCGAGCTGCTCGAGCAGCATCCGTCGCTGGTCCGCGGCCTGCTGGGCAGCCTGTCGCTTCGCCTCGTCGAGCTGACGACGCGTCTCGCGGAGCTGACGGGCGGTCGCGTGGAAACGCGATTCGCGCGGCTTTTTCTCAAGTTGGCCGACCAGCTCGGACGTCCCGAGCGCGGCGGCGTCTTTATTCCGCTGCCGCTCGCCCGACAGGAGCTGGCGGACTTGACCGGCACGACGATCGAGACCAGCATCCGGATCATGAGCCGATGGGGGAAGGAAGACGTCCTTCGGACCGAGAAGGACGGATTCGTGGTCGTCGATCGCGCTGCGCTCCAGGCGCTGGCGGGTTGATGGCGCTAAATGTCGGCGCGGTTGAGCTTCACGACAGCCGCCGAGAGCGGCGCCAGAATCCACAAGAGGAGTGACGCTCCAAGCCAGAGCGTCGCGCCGGCCGCGCCGCCCGTGAAGCGGAGAAAGGCGAGCGACGCGGCGCCAAACGCCGTCGGCCCCTCCACCGCCAGGAGCGTGCCCGTCCGCACGGCATCGACGGGGTTCACGATGGCGGCCACCATCAACACGCGCGACGCCAGACCGGAAGGCAGCAGCGACGCCACGCCGAGCGCCGCGACGTCGAAGAGCACGACCGCGACGAACCAGACGACGAGGACCAGTGCCAGGTTGCGTGCGCGGCGGGTGCTGGCGTCGCCGGCCGCGACGAGCGCCGCCAGGGCCAGAAATACACCCGTCAGCACGAACGCCCCGCCCACGACGCCGAGAAAACTGAGGACGCCGTCCTGCCCGGTCCGCGCGAACAGGACCAGCCCCGCGGCGCCAAACCCGATGCTCTGCGCGGACACGATCGCGAGGAAGACGCCCAGCAGGCGGCCCGCCAGGACGGTCTGCCGGGCGATCGGCTGGGAGAAGAGCAGCTCGGCCGCGCCGGCATCCGGCGTGAGCGCCATGACCCCAAACACGAGCGACGTCAGCGGAACCAGCAGCAGGACGAGCTGTACGAGCGAAGCGGCCGTGCGCGCAAAGTCCTGGATCCCGCTCCCGCCGCTGAGGACATATCCGGACGCGGAGACGGCCAGGGCCAGTGCCGCAAAGACGACGGTGAACGTCTGCGTCCAACGGGAGCGGACGGACAGTCGCAGTTCCTGTCGAGCGCACAGCCAGACGGCGGCCCAGGAGCGGGGCTTCATCGCGATCCCCCGAGCCCGCCGGGAAACGCGTCCGACAGACTGACCGGCGTGCCCGCGCTGGCGGCGGGATCGGCCGCGCGCGTTGAGGCAGATGCATGCGCGACGAGGTGCGAGCCCATGGGCGCCGTCAAAGTCTCCACACGTGTGAACACCGCCGCTCGCGCCGGTACCCATGCGAGCGTCGAGTGGTCGGCGACGTACACGGTGGTCCGTGCGTCCAGGCTGCCGGCGCCTTTCAAGTAGTTCGCCAGACAGCCCAGGTCGTCGAAGAACTTCGGCTCCTCGAGCGGCGCCACGATCTGCGATGCGAAACGACGGTCGGACACGATCATGCGGCAGTAGGCGCACACGTCGTGGCCGCTGTCGAGCGCGGCGGGAGCCGGCGCGTTCGATCCGCACGCCGCTCCGGCGGCCACGGCCGCGAGGATCGAGACGAGGACGGTCCGCGCCATCACTTCGATCCTCCGACGAGCTCATGATAGAAGCCATCGAGCCGACCTTCTTCCGCGGTCAGACCGCGAATCGTCGCCCCCGATCCCCGCACGATGTCGAGAACGGCCACGCGTTCAGCCGCCGGCGCGGGGACGATGAGCTGGTCCGCGGCCCAGACCACGCGGGGCGCGCGCTGGCGCACCAGATCCAGAAGTCCGTCCGGGAGCCTGTCGATCGCGATCTTCATCACGCCGCGGTCCGCCAGTTTCCCCGCCAGCTCGCGCGAGGTCAGCGCCGCGACGAGGCGGCCTCCGACGAGCACGACAAATCGATCGGCGAGCCGCTCGACATCGCCCATCTGGTGCGAGCTGAACAGCACCGTCTGGCCGTCCGCGCGGCGGGATTCGATGACGCCGTAGAACGCGCACAGGCCGTCTGGATCGAGCGCGGCGGTCGGCTCGTCGAGCAGCAGGACGGGCGAGCGCGGCAGCATCGCTACCGCCAACCCCAGGCGCTGCGTCATGCCTCCCGAGTAGGTGCCGACGGCGCGCGCGCCGGCCCCATTGAGGCCCGTGGATTTCATGACATCGCGGGCGCGATCCGCGGCGACGCCCCGGAGCGAACGGTAAAACTCCACGACCTCGTCGCCGGTGAGGCTGTCGGGAAACGAGACCTTCTGAGGAAGAAAGGAGCACCACTGCCGGGCGGATGGATCGGTCGCGGGCCGGCCAGGCTCGCCAATCAGCACGTCGCCCGTCGTCGGATGGATCAGGCCGGCCGCCGCCTTGATCGACGTCGTCTTCCCCGAGCCGTTCGGGCCAAGCAGGGCGACGACCTCGCCGCGTCGCACCTCGAACGTCAGCGCCGAGACCGCCTCAACACTGCCAAACCGTTTGCCGAGACCGCGGAAGGCGATCACGGGGCCTCCCGCGGCGTCTGACCCGACCATCGCTTCGCCGGCCGACGACGGCCTGACCACAAGACGGCGGCCCCGAACGCCAGTCCCGCGATCGAGCCCGCAACGCCCCAACCGGCGACGCGGATCGGGTCGGGCGGCAGCGCCGGCACGTCGCGCAAGGCCGGCGGGCGCGTCAGCGGATGCTGATCGACGACCGGTACGGGCTCCAGCACCGGGAATGCCCGCTCGGCGGCCGACAGAACAGAGGCGCCGAGGCTCTGCGCGAACAGATCGGCCGCCGTCAGATTGCCGCGAAGATGGTCGAACACGTTCGAGAGGCGGTACGGCCGATCGCCAATGCCATCGGCGTCCAGATCGATCGCGTCGCCATCGGACCAGTAGTTCCGGTCGAAGACCGTGTCGGTACGCCGGCCCACGAGCTGCAGCGGCGACAGGTTGCCGACGAAGGCGTTGCCTTCGAAGCGGTTACGCCCGCTCGAGTCGTAGAGCACCACGGCCACGTCCGATTGCGCGATGAGATTGCGGCGAAAGGTGTTTTCGTACGAGCCTTCGAGGAAGATCCCACGGCCATTGTCGGCGATGAGATTGTCCTCGGCCACCACCTGGTCGCAGGTCTTGAGCAGCAGGCCGACCGAGTTGAATCCGCGATTGCGGACGAACCGGTTGCGCCGGAACACGAGGCGTTTCGAGTACATCAGTGCCGCACCCGCGGCGCTCCGCTCGAACAGGTTGTCTTCGAAGACGTTGTCGTCGGAGAACATGTAGTGCAGGCCGTAGCGCACCTCGCTGACCGTGTTGCGAGCCACGGTTCCGTGCGTCGACGACTGCAGATAGAACCCGTCGCGCGCATAGCGGACCGAGTTGTCGAGGAGCCGAAAGCCGGTTGTGTTCCAGACGTGAATTCCCGACCCCTGCTCGCCGGGATCCTTTCCGCGCACGCCTTCGATCTCTGTGCGTTCGATCGCGGCGCCATGCGCCTCGCGCAGGTACACGCCGAAGATGGCGCGCACGATGCGGCAGTCCCGCACGACGACACGGCTCGCCGCGATGTGAATGCCCGACGAATCGCGCGCCAGATCGCCGCCCAGGCGGCCGTCGATGTCGAAGCCCTCGATGACGACGTCATCGGCGCGGATGCGGACGACGCTGCCGGCGCCCGAACCAAGAAGGCGCGGCCGGCCGTGGCCGAGGAGACGCACGGGCCGATCGACCACGAAATCTCCCTCGTAGACACCGGCCGGCACGTCGATCACAGCCCCTGGCCGGGCCGCGTCGATCAACGCCTGCAGCGGCGACATCTGCCCGATCGGCGGCCGGCCCTCGATCTGTCCGGCCGAAGCTGGTCCCATCCCTCCCGGGACCTGGACCAGAAGCGCGACGAGCGCGACCGCCGGCAGCATGTCCAGACCCGCCGTCACGACGCCGGCGCGCGTCGCTGCCGCCACGCGATCCAGAGCGCCATGACCAGCAGCAGACCGACCGCCACCAGCAGGTACGAGCCGGCTCGCGGGTACGAGTAGACTTCGAAGTTTGCGATCTGCTTGTATCCGAACATCGGTGGCGTGAAGGGTGGGACCTTCACGGCCGCCCCCGGCGCCAGGTCGTGGCCGTATCGATAGAGCTTGAAGCCGAACGACCACAGTGAAAAGCCGCCGAAGTAGACGAAGACCATCGTCGCGTCGACCAGCTCCTTCACGGTGCCGAGCACCGTCGCGCGCAGGAGCAACAGCGCCACGCCGCCCAGCACAAAAGGGATCCACTTGAACTCGGTGAAGTCCTCCATGGCGAGATCGCGCATGCCGATGTAGTGATTCAGGATGTTGATCTCTTTGATGTCCTGCCCGCCGTTGCCGCCGACGAGCGCGTGGTCGTAGATGTCGAGGCGCAGGCCGTCCGGGTACTGCGGCGCGAACATCGTCAGATTCCACAGCGCGAGGAAGTGCGCGGACACGACCAGCACGGCCGCCAGCACGAGGACCGATCGGGGCGCGGCCCCGATCGGCTCATGGAGGAACGCCGCGCTGCGTTCGAGGAAGCCCTTCCTGGCCATCGCTGTCCTCCCGCCGGCCCGTCACCGCGGCTTGACGATGAGGTAGCCCTGCATCTCCTGATGGAGGGCCGAGCAGAAGTTCGTGCAGTAGTACGGATACACGCCCTTCTTCGCGGTGAACGTCACGACCTTCGTTTCGCCGGGATCGATGACCAGGTTGATGTTGTAGTCGAGCAGCCCGAACCCGTGCAGCTCGTCCGTGGTCTGCTCGATGTTCGTGACCGCGACCGTCACAATGTCGCCTTCGTTCACCTCGACAGCGGTCGGCGTGAATGACGAGCGCACGGCGACCAACTTGACGGTGACCTTGTTGCCCTGCCGCGTGACGCCGGCCTGATTCACGTCCCAGACGGCCAGCGGATGCTTGTTTTCTTCCTTCGGATAGACCTCGATGGGGTGCAGCTTGTCGGCCTTGACGATCTGGGCGTAGTGCGGCTCCGGCTCGGTGAAGGCGTCGTAGAGCAGCTTCATCTTCTCTTCGGTGATGTCGATGAGCTGGGAGGACTCCGGCTGGGACGGACCGACGTTGAGGTGACGCCCGTGCGAGAGCTTGTTGAGAGCGACCAGGTAATTGCCGTCCGGGCTCACCGTGTCGCCTTCGGCCGCCGACAGGTGTCCGATCGAGTAGGACACCGGGGCCTTGTCGATCACCTCCCAGGTGCCGAGCTTCCACTTGGTGATGGCGCTGTCGACGAAGAGCGACGTGTACGCGAAGCCGTCGGTGCCGAACTGCGTGTGCAGCGGCCCGAGGCCGACCTGCACTTCGGCGTCCTTGACCGATTCGTACTTGAGGACCGGCACGCCGTCCTCGTCGCCGGTGAAGTCCTTGTTCCGAATCGCAGTCTGGATCTTCTCGAAGTTGAAGGCCGTCGTGACGCCCTGCAGCTTGCCGGACCCGATGATGTACTTCCCGTCGGGCGAGACGTCGACGCCGTGCGGGGACTTGCCGCACGGAATGAGATAGACGAGGCCCGGGACCTTCTTGGGGTCGATCACCCGGACGCCGCCAATCAGGTCGCCTTTGCCTTCGGCGGCCGCCTTCTCGGCGGCCCGCCAGTCGACGGCCGCGATGTAGTCACGGTCTTTCTGCGTGGAGGTGACCTCGAGCTTCCCGGTGGCACGCTCGGTGTTGTACGAGCTCCAGAACATCCAGCCGTCCGACAGCAGCTTGCCGGCGTCACCGAGGTCGAAGTCGAACGGCGGCATCAGGATCTGCCAGCCGAGCGACATGGCGCCGCTCTTGGGATCGATCTTGACGGCCGCCAGGACGCCCTTGTACTCGGTCGCGTACTTGTCGATCGGCGCGTACGTGCCCTTGGGAATGGGGATGGAGAAGCGCGTGCCCATCATCGCGTACTCGGTGTTGGGCGTCACGAAGGCGCCCGAATGGTTGCCGGAGACGTTGGGCACGGGCCCCAAGATCTGTTTCGTCTTGAAGTCGCGCAGATCGATGCGCGCAATACGCCCGTTCATCTCGTTGACGAACAGCCACCGCCCGTCATACTCGCCCTTGGTCTCCGACAGCGCCGGATGATGGACGTCGCCCCAGGTCAGCCCGCCCAGCATCGCCTTCGAGTCGTCGTCGAACCCGTACCCGGTCGCCGGGTACGGCGTGAAGACCGGAATGGTCGAGATGTGGCGCATCGACGGCAGGCCGTAGACGTACACCTGTCCCGAATGCCCGCCGGACGAGAACATGTAGTACTGATCCAGGTCGCCGGGCGCGACGTAGGTCTTCTCGGCCGCAATGGCGGTGTCCGAGACGCCGGCGCGCCGCGTCGTCCGTGGCCCGCTTGGTGAACATTGGCTGACCGCCACCCCCAGCCCCACGATGGCGGCCGCTGCCGTCCACGTGATCATGCGTGCTCTGCTCGGTGTCATGGTGACTGCTCCTTCTGTACTTGCTGTACTTGCTGGCGGCCCTACCCCCGCGGTCAGGGCCGCTTGCTCTTGGCGCGCGCGGCGTCGCGCTGCTTCTGGTATTCGGCGAACGCCTCGCGCAGTTTCGTGACGGCGATCTCCTTCTGAGCCGGCGACAGGATGATCTGACGCGACAACACGACGGCCATCGTGCCGCTGGGCTCGCGCAGGAAGTCGTCGATGGTGCGTCCAAACCTGGACTGCACGTCCTCGACGGCATTCGACAGATCCGGTCCGATCTGCGCCGGGCTTTTCACGCCGAAGACCGAGAGCGAGTGACAGACGAAGCACCCGGTCTGCACGAACCATCCGCCCGGTCCCGAGCGCATGCGCTCCTCGTCGGCCGCCTGTTCCGGCGTCGGCGTGTCCGTGCGCGGCGCGCCGGACAGGAACTCGGCGGGCACGTCGGCCGGGCGCCAGGACAGCACGAGCATCGAGAGCGCCTGCGCCTGCTCGCTCGAGAAATTGAAATTCGGCATCACCGACCCGGCCGAGAGCGCGCGCGGGTCCTTGAAGTGCGCGACGTGCCAGGCGAACGCCGTGCGCTGCCCCGAGAGCCGCGTGTAGTCGTACTGCTCGGGCGCCTTCTCGCCGACGCGCGTGAGATCCGGGCCGATGTGGCCGCCGCGATTGTTGATGGTGTGACAGGCGCGGCAGCCCTTCTCCTCAACGAGACGCTTCGCGAGGTTGATCGCGTCGGCACCCTTCGTCTCGCGGTCGTAGCGGTGGCAGAGGTTGCAGTTCATCTGGATGAGCGCGCCTTTGTTCCCGGCGAGCGAATAGGACTCGCCGAGCCACCGGCTGAGCAGCGGCTCTTCCCAGTGCGCGATCTCGCCGTGCGCATCCGCGACATCGACCGCCCAGCCCTGCCCGCCGTGGCACGACGTGCAGCCGAACTTCTCGACGGGGTGAAGCTTCAGCGGCTCGACCGGGTGGGTACGGAACGGCTCGTCCGCGCGCTCGAACCCCTTCCAGGACGTCGCCTGGTGGCACGTCACGCACCGGTCGGCTCGCCGGAGACCAGGCACCCAGATCTGCTGGATGCCGCCGGGCACGGTCTCGTCCGCGCCGAACTTCTCGCCGACCTCCCGGCGAAACTCATCCTGGTAGTAGCGCCAGTCGTGCGCGCGGTCGCTGGCAAAGAAAAGGACGCACGAGAGGATCAGCAGCGCGCCGACGAACGCCAGCGTCGGCCGGTCGAGTCGCGGGTACGGCGAGCGGGTCCGCTGCTCCATGTCAGATCCTCGTCGGGACGGCGGGCCAGGCTTCCCACGGCCAGTAGAAGTCCCAATACGGGCCGCGCAGCTCCATGCCGACGAACGTCAGCACCACGATCGCGAGCAACACCAGGATGAAGACCAGGTTCTGCGTGCGCCGCGCCGCGGGAAACCAGAGGCCAGTCACCGCACGCGAGCTTCGATCGAGCCACGGCCAGATCGTGAGGAGCGTGATGAGCGCGCCAGGCAGGAGCACGCCGCCGATGAACGCGCCATTGATAGTGATGGGCCCGAGGTGCACCGTCGTGTCGGTGACGACTTCCTGGAGCCAGAGAAAGTACCAGGGCGCCTTGGCCGGGTTGGGCGTGACGAGCGCGTTGGCCGGCTCCTCGAGCGGCGAGCGGATGAACACCGCGAGAATGCTGATGACCGCGATCGTCGCGAGCGTGACGATCATGGCGCGCCTCGCCAGGTCGGGGACGGCGTTCACGGTCGTGTCGGGCGCCGCGAGCGTGCGGGCGGTCACGGCCGGCGCGGTCCCTCGGGCGACGCCGAGGAGCGTGTACGTCTTCGTGGCGGACGGCGCCGCGACGCGCGCGACCTCGGCCAGCTCCTCGCGGTCGGCCCGCGCCAGACCGCCGTCTTTTCTCACCCGCCACATGTGGTACGCGAACAGGACGCCGAGCGCCGCCGGCAGGAAGACGATGTGCAGCACGTAGAAGCGGAGGAGCGTGGCCTGCTCGATGGCGCGGCCGCCGATCAGCAGCTCGCGGACGCTCGGACCGATCCACGGAATCGACGACGCGATGTTCGTGCCGACAGTCACGGCCCAGAACGCCAGTTGATCCCACGGCAGCAGATATCCCGTGAACGAGAGGAACAGCGTCAGGAGCAGCATCACGACGCCAATGACCCAGTTCCATTCGCGGTGCTGGTTGCGCCCGATGCCGTTCTTGTAGGCGCCCGTGAAAAAGACGCGGGCCAGATGGAGGACGACGAGTATCACCATGCCGTGCGCCGCAATCCGATGTACGCCGCGAAGCCACCGGCCGAACGTGATGACGTACTCGATGTCCTTCACCGACTGATAGGCGCGCTCGACCGAGGGCACGTACAGGAGGAGCAGCGGCAGGCCAGAGAGAATCGTGAGGAGAAAGAGGGCGGCCGTCGCGGTCCCGAGCCAGAACGAGTACGACCAGGCCATCGAGGCCTTCGAGACCTTGGCCGGAAACCAATGCAGCAGGAAGTTCGACGTGATCGCGTCGCCGGCTTCGCGATCGGACTTCGGCCGGTAACTCCAGAGACGCGTGGGCCGCACGCCGGGGGCGCTCGGCGCGTCAGATCGGAACAGTTTCGCCAGTGAAGCCATGGTGACGCCTCGTCACACCGTGAGCCGGAAATCGCGCTCGACCTGGTCGGCCAGATCCACGACGAGCTGCCCGTCGTCGGGCGCGATCGACAGTCGGAACCAGGCGAGCGGCTGGGGTGCCGGCCCCGCAACGTTGGTGCCGTCGCCCGTGTACCGGGAGCCGTGACACGGGCAACTGAACCGGTGGGTCAATCGCAGCGGCGCGCCTCCGACGGTCGCTTCTTCCGGGCGCGGCAGCGCCTCGGCGCGGACCGTGCATCCCAGATGCGTGCACACCGCCGAAATTGAGTGGAATGTGTTGCCGTCACGAAAGATGAACAGCCGCTCGTCGGCGAGAAATTTCAGGCCGTCCGGGAAGTCCGAGGGCGGCCCGACCTTAACGGTCGTCGGCGAGTCGTATGAGACGTTCGGCACCAACGCGCGAAGCGAGGCCGCGCTTTGGGCCGCAAGTGCCACGACGCCCGCGCCGGTGCCGAGCTTCACGAGAAAGTCGCGGCGATCACCGGACGATTTGACGTCGGTCATATGTCGCTTCTCCGTTCCGCCGCGCCGCCTGCCTCTCCTGGTGTGGCCATTGGGGCTGCCGTCGCCCACCGCTCCGTGATCGAAAAGCGCTCCATCGTCATCGCGCCGGTGGGACAGCGAATGGCGCACAACCCGCACCGGATGCAGCGGTCGTCGTCTTTGAGCAGCGCGGTCAGCGGGAGCCGGTTTGGCTGGGCCCGCGCGACCAGGGCGTCCCGCTCGTCATCGGCGATCTCGACGTCTTCGAGCGGCACGAACGCCAGGCAGTATTCAGGACAGACATCGACGCACCGATTGCAGAGCACGCACTTCTCGGGGTCGTAGATCGTCTGGACGTGGCAGACGAGGCAGCGCGCCGCCTGGCGGAAGGCCGCGGGACTGTCGTAACCCGTTTCGACCTCGGCGATGCCCGTGCGCCGGCCCAGGTCGAGCGTCGGCGGCGTTTCGCGGTCGAGCCGCTCGAATCCGGCGATCATGCGGTAGATCGACGTGGGAATCTCTTCGATGTCGAGGTGGGTTTCGAGACGCGCCTGATGGCTCGTCAGATATTCGTGGATGGACCGGGCGGCGCGCTTGCCGTTTGCGACGGCCTCGATGAGATTGCGGGGACCGAACGCGACGTCGCCTCCCGCGAAGATACCCGGTGAGGAGGTTCCGAGCGTGACGGGATTGACGCGAACAGTCCCCGCAGGCGTGAGATCGACGCCGTCGGCGGGCTTCAGAAACGACAGGTCCGCCTTCTGGCCGATCGCGAGGATGCACGCGTCCGCCTCGAGCACGGCGACGTCATCATCGTCGTACTGCGGCGCGAAGCGGCCAGTGTCGTCGAAGACGGCGCGCACGGCGCGGAGCTCGATCGACGTCAGCCGCCGATCTCCGACGAAGGCCTTCGGGCCGCGCCGCGTCACGAATTGGACGCCCTCGCGGCGCGCCTCCTCGAACTCCTCCTGGCCCTGCGTGGTCCGGAGGACCGGCATCTCATCGAGGTTCTCGAGCGAGACGATCGTGACGTCCGAAGCCCCGCCGCGAAGCGCGGCGCGCGCCGAGTCCAGCGCCTCTTTCGCGCGGGCATCGGCGGCCCCTTCCAGCGCCGCCAGCTCCTCCTCGCGCCCGACGCGCAGCGCCGTCCGCGCGGCATCGAACGCCACGAAGCCGCCGCCGACGACGACCACGCGGCGGCCGAGATCCATGCGAAAGCCGCGGTTGATGTTGAGCAGGTACTCGACAGCCTTGACGACGCCGTCGAGCTCGACGCCCGGAACCTGGAGGTCGCGTCCGCGCGACACGCCCACCGACAGGAAGACGGCCTCGTAGCCGGCGGCTTTCAGCTCGGCGAGGCCGTAGTCAGGCGTCAGCGGTGTGTCGAGTTTCAAAGTGACGCCGAGCGAGAGGATCTTGTCGATCTCGGCGCGAAGGAGACTGCGCGGCAGCCGGTATTCCGGAATTCCGAACCGCATCATGCCGCCGGGCTCCGAGCCGGCTTCGAACACCGTCACCTCGTAGCCGGTGAGCGCCAGGTCGTGCGCGGCGGCGAGGCCGGCCGGACCGGCGCCGATCACGGCGACCTTCTGCCGTTGCTGCGACGACGCCGGCCGCGGCCGGCCGATCGGCAGGTGCCCGGCGTAGCGATTGCCTTCGTTCGTGTCGGCCTGGAAAAGAACGTCCTGCGTATCAGGCCGGATGGACTCGATCCCGTACTGTTCCGTGACGTAGCGCTTCAGCGCCCGAATGGAGATCGGCGCGTCAATGCTGCCGCGCCGGCACGCGTCCTCGCAGGGTGCCGCGCAGACGCGCCCGCACACGGACGCGAACGGGTTGGGCGCGCGCGCGACGAGAAACGCCTCGCGGTCGCGGCCGGCGGCGATCAACTGCACGTACCGGCCCGCATCCGTGCGCACCGGACAGCCGGTTTGACACTTGACCTGGTCCTTCCAGTGGTCCACGTCGGGGAGTCGAGCGCGCACACCCATCGAGCGGACGATATGGCCGCGCGTCCCCACGGGATATGACGAGGGTCATAGCTGGAGAAATATGTGCCGACGGCCGGGAAAGACCGTCAATCAGGCGGCTTTCTGCCGCCTCGCGTGGGGCGGCCAGGGCGGCGGCCCCTGCCGGTCGAGCCAGAGGTGTCGGATGGTCAGCCACGGATGCCGCCACAGCATGCGTGGGCCCGCATGGCGCATCACGTCTTTCATCGCCGTGCGCTCGGCGGGGCGGTAGCAGTGGATGCGGCACTCCCGGCACGTGGTCTTCTCGGGGCC
>DASQFI010000012.1:0-3040 GCA_035633215.1 Vicinamibacterales bacterium
CCACAGCATGCGTGGGCCCGCATGGCGCATCACGTCTTTCATCGCCGTGCGCTCGGCGGGGCGGTAGCAGTGGATGCGGCACTCCCGGCACGTGGTCTTCTCGGGGCCGAAGGGGCACCCAGCCAGCCGCTGGTCGGCATATTCGAGCAGAGCGGCACAGCCGTCGCACAGATGCCCGGACGACTGCCCATGAACGTCGCAGCAATAGATCCGGACCATTGCCGCGACCGTTCTGCCGTCGAGGACGATGTTCGAAGGCCGGGTGGTAGCTGGCGGTCGAGTCGAATCACGCCGCATCGTTCGTCATGCTAGCCGGCCGATCGCATGGCCGGGTATGACGACGATCACACGCCGGCACGGATCGTGGCGGGCGCGGTTCGCCGGCGCGCACCGCTCTGTTTCCTCAGCCACCGCCGGACGACCTTCGCACCGAAGCGATAGTGGCTGCACGCGTTGGGCCCAAGATACGTCGCCAGCGGGTGTCTTCCTGTCCACGCGAAAAACCCTGGGACGAGCAGCTCGTCCTCGGAGAGCCGCTCGACGAGCGCCCGGATCTCGAGATACGACTCCTCGAACTCCCCGCGGACGCGGCTCACCGATTTGTGCAGATGTTTGCGCCTGATTGCGCGGTTCAGCTTCGGGGTCTCGTTCCACTTGAAGCCCGGCGCGGGAAGAACCGGGTCAACACCCGCACACCCGGCGCGGTACCAGGTCAGGAACATCTGCTCCCACTCAGTGAGATGCGCGAGCAGGTCCTTGATGGTCCACCGATCTCCCCAGACGCCAGGCTCCCGGTAGCGTGATGTCGGTATCATCCGCACGAGCTCGATCAACGTCCGATGCTCGCGCTCGATTGCGTCGACGAGTTCGTGTTTCGATGTGAACCGCATGGGCTGAGTCCGTCAGAACGTCACGCGGCCCTTGACGCACCGGCACGCGAGGTACCCGGCCCCCACCTTCTTGTTCAGTCGCAACACGTAGCCGTTGTAGGCCACGCGGTACGCCCGATCGGCATCGACCTCGTCCGCGGTCCACCAGTAGATGATCTGGCTGTACGGATGCCAGAGCGGGGCCTCCTTGTCCGGCATGGCGCGGTACGACGCGCGCTCTCCGTTCCACGTTCCGCCTGCGTTCCGGCCTCGCCAGATCATCGTCCGCACCGTCTCATCGACGGTCGGCAGACGCCACACGCGCTGCGGGGTGGCCGCAAGTGCTGCGCCGTCAGCGGTCAGGTACTCGCAGCGGCGTTTCGCCTCGAACCAGGAGAATCCCCTCTCGTCCCAACCCGGACCAGCCGGTGCCCAGACGAGATCCACTCCGTTGCCGCTGATGTGGCGCATTGACGTGTCGACGGTGCGCGGGCGCGTAAGAACGCGCCAGCCTGGATAGGCTCCTGAGACGACGGCCGTGATGAGTGGGATGGCGATGAGAGCGCGCCGCGCCCACGTCACCGGTACGGGGCGGCCGAAGCCATACAGGACCGCCAGCAGAAGCACGGGCATTCCGATCAGCAGACTGCCGACCTCGCGAACGTCGAAAAGCCAGAAAACGCCCGTTGCGAGTGCGATGTGCGCCGCCACGCCCACCGCCGGCCGCCACAGCCCGAGCAGACCGGCCACCATCGGGATGAACATCCAGGGCAGGTATTGCACCGTCATGAGCCCGAGGTTGCGCCACAGTTCCCGGTAGTACCAGCCCTCGTGGAAGTTCTCGATGCTTCCCCAGAAGGCCCAGAAACTCGACAGAAGGGTGGAAAGAACAATCGCAATCCACCCGACGATGTTGCGGCCTCTGGCGCTGACAGGCATCTCGAGGCGCTCCGTTCCTCAGAACGTCAGCCGCAGGCCGATCTGCGTTTGACGCGCCGACGTCACCGTCGTCCGAATCTGGCCAAACGCGGGCAGCGGCGCTTCCCCATCGGCCTGGCCGGCGAAGACGATCAGGGACGGCGGTCCGAAGTTGGCGCGGTTCAGCAGATTGAACACCTCGACCCGAAGCTCAAGGCGGGCGCGCGGGCCGAGCGCGCGCCAGGCGGCCTGCCGGCTGAATGCGACGTCCACCGTCCTGAGGTCAGGTCCAATCAACTCGTTGCGGCCGACGTCGCCGAACGTCCCGACCGGCTGCAGCACGAACGCCATCGGGTCCCGAACCGCATCATGCCGCCGGGCTCCGAGCCGGCCTCGAACACCGTCACCTCGTAGCCGGTGAGCGCGAGGTCGTGCGCGGCGGCCAGTCCGGGGCCGGACCCGCGCCGATCACTGCGACCTTCTGCCGTTGCCGCGATGACGCCGGCCGCGGCCGGCCAATTGGCAGGTGTCCGGCGTAGCGATTGCCCTCGTTCGTGTCGGCCTCGAAGAGAACGTCCTGCGTATCAGGTCGGATGGATTCGATGCCGTACTGTTCCGTGACGTATCGCTTCAGCGCCCGAATGGAGATCGGCGCGTCAATGCTGCCGCGCCGGCAGGCAGGGAGCCGCGCACACGCGCCCACATACGGAGGCGAACGGGTTGGGCGCGCGCGCGACGAGGAACGCTTCGCGGTCGCGGCCGGTGGCGATCAATTGCACGTAGCGGCCCGCATCGGTCCGCACCGGACACCCGGTCTGACACTTGACCTGGTCTTTCCAGTGCTTCAGATCGGGAAGCTGAACGCGTAGGCCCATTTACACCTTGCCGGGCGATCGAACTGCAATTCGCCTGCCCGTCCAAATCCGAGCGAGGGTCGCGGGTTTCGCCGCACGGCAGGTGCCCCCGCCCGTTGCCTGGGGAATACTCCGCAGATGAGGGAAAAACTCGGGACGAGACCGGGACTGCAGTAGGCCCACGCGCATGTGGCGCGCGGCTGTTGCGTCACGACGTCCGGCGACTGGCGGAGAGGGCGGCGGCCCCTGCCGCTCGATCCAGAGGTGTCGGATGGTCAGCCACGGATGCCGCCACAGCATGCGTGGGCCCGCATGGCGCATCACGTCTTTCATCGCCGTGCGCTCGGCGGGGCGGTAGCAGTGGATGCGGCACTCCCGGCACGTGGTCTTCTCGGGGCC
>DASQFI010000013.1:0-53639 GCA_035633215.1 Vicinamibacterales bacterium
TCATCGAGGACCAGACGTACGGCCCCCGCCTTGAACTCCTCAGTGAACCGCCGTCGCGGTCGTCTTGCTGGTTTGCTTGATCCCATTTTGGACATCGTATCCGCCTCTCGGAAGATGTCCACGGAATCGGATCAATGCCATGCTGCCTCAGCCAACTCTGAGTCGCGTCGCTGCTGAACCGTTCGATCTTGGTCGGCGCGCTGGTCTGCCTTGCGGCGCTCGGCTGCCTCCCGCCGCTGTTCAGGCGTCATCGTCGCGGCAGCGCCCACCGCGAAGCCCAGAAATGTTCCGAGGCATACCAACAGCAAGACGCCAGCCCGACCGCGCGTTCGCACAAACGGCAAAGATGGGACCAGTAGTCCAAAGAAGAAGTACGCCGCAAGCAAAAGACTGAAGAACGCCAAAAAGGCCAAAGACGATGGTCATTCAGACACCAGTCCCGGGGAGCTGCAGGCCGGCCACGGTGACGCCATTATGCCCGTCAGTAGGTAGCCGATGCCAGCACATCTAAGCGATTCTCAGCTTCTCCCCTTTTCCAATTGTCGGACGAGTCTCGTCTCAGGAACCGCCAGAATTGCGATCGGCTGTGCGATCTCTAATTCCAACGCCCTTGCGCCAGGGCTCCTGGAGGCGTCGAGCGGGCCGGTGAGTGGTGGGTATGGGTGAGCGAGTTTCAAGGGCCGAGAGGGGCACGCGGGGCGCCGCGTGGGGCCTTCTAGGCGTCATCGGTGAGTGTGGTCACTCGTCGTCCATGACGAGGTCGGCGGGCACTCGAAGGCTGTCCGCGTGAACGTCGATCAACAGTCCGATCAGGTCACTCCGGGAAAGCCTTAGGCGCCCCATCGCCGCCTTGAGTTTGGCGTGATGCCGTCTCGTGAGCGTTACGCTGACCGGCTGCCGCACCTTGCGCCGGAACAACGAGTCAGGCCCTGGCATCAATCGTTTTGGCATTCAATCCCACCTATCGCTAGTAGCATTGGCACGCACCACGACGATGAGTATGTGATTGATGTGGACAAATATGCAAGCGTGACTTGACTTCTGGCCCATAATGATAGTATCATTGTGGTGCGGCGGGGGTTACATTTCCCCCGCCATTGCCCTGCAGATGACGGCGCTCGGGACCGAGCGGCCAATGGAGAACTACGATGGCAAAGAAGCCCACGAAGAAGGTCACGCGCAAGGTGTCCTCACGACGCGACAAACACGCCACTCCGGCGCCATCGACACCGCCACCCGCGCCGGCGGCGCCGACGGTTGCACCCGTAAAGACACGTCCGACCGCCCGATTCCATCGAGCACACGCTTCCCCGGCGCAACGCCGTGGTGCGGAACTGGTCCGCTTCCTCCGCATTCACGCGAAGCGCCCCTATGGCCGACGCGGGGAGGCCAACACCATCGCGTTGGCCCGCGAAGTTGCGCACCTCGCCCGAATTGAACTCGGCGAGGTGAAGGAGTGACGGCCACTCACCGCCGCCCGCAGCAGCGCTGGCTCGACGCGGCCGCCCGCCGCGCGGCCGCCCGCGCCGCCTTCTATGCCCGCGCTGACCACCTCGTGCAGGCGGACCTCGCCCGCCTCGACCGCTTACTGATGGTGCAGTCGCGCTATCACTTCGCGCGCACGATGCCGGACAACCCGCACTCGTACACGTTGCGCCGGCAGTGGTTGTGGCCGGGCGGGGATGACGATTTCTGCTGGGTCGTCGCGACGATGCGTATCATCGCGGACCGCGAGAAGTTCCCGCCCGGTCCGGGTGGCCGGTTTTACGAAATCCTCCACCGCGCCGGCCCGACCGGCGACATCTTGAAATACTGGCCGATGGGCTGGTATGGCAACGGCGGGCCCATCACCCTGACCAACGGAAAGTTTGGGATTTTTCTCATCAACCGCAAACCCGTGCTGTCGGAGGACGAATGAGGCGGCGTCCGCGTGGCATCGGGGGCACACCGTTGGGTGTGTGTGTCCGAGGGCGGGGCCGATGACGGTAACTGGTGGCCGTGCGGTCGCTTATCGGCGCGTGAGCACCGTGGATCAGGCGGACTCGGGGCTCGGGCTGGAGGCGCAGCAGACGGCGATCGAGACGGCCGCTGCTCGCCTCGGATTGTCTTTGGCGGAGACGTTCACCGATGCGGGCGTGAGCGGCGGCGTCCCGCTCGAAGGGCGTCCGAACCTGGTCGCCGCGATTGACGCGCTGACCACGGGCGACACGTTGGTCATCGCTCGACGCGATAGGCTCGGCCGCGATGTCCTCAACGTCGCCATGCTCGCGCGCCTGGTCGAACGGAAGGGCGCGCGCATCGTGTCGGCCGCTGGCGAGGGCACCGAAGACGACTCCCCCACATCGGTCTTGATGCGCCAAATCATCGACGCCTTCGCGGAATACGAGCGCGCGATCATTCGGGCTCGCACGAAATCCGCGATGGCCGCCGCCCGAGCGCGTGGCCAGCGGGTCGGCTGCATTCCGTTCGGCATGACCGTGGCCGCCGATGGCCGTACGCTCGTGCCGAACCTGGATGAGCGCGCTGTGCTCGCAGAGATTCGCCGCCTACGAGCGCGGGGCTACTGCCTCATCAGCATCGCCGACGAACTCAACCAGCGCGGGCTGCGGAACCGCCAGGGGCGCGAATGGAAAGCCTCGTTCGTCGGCCAGCTGCTCGAACGGCACCCGTGATGCGGGCACTACACCCGAGAACTCGGAGCGTGCTTGGCCGCCTCTTCAAGGAACAGGGTCAATGCGACCGACAGATGCGCAAAGGTGCGTGCCCGCTCGAACGTCGGAGCCGACACGTAGAACGGCCGTTTCGACTTCACGCCTTCCTCCCGCCAGCCGCCGCCGTCGTCCCAGGCGTCGATGACGAACTCGTTGAACATGATGGCGACGTCGGCTCCCTTCCGCAGCTTGCCGTTCTTGAACCGCGAATGGAGCGAGACACAGGTGTCCGTAACGTCAACGTGCCACCCCAGCGCGTGCAGACGTTCGAGGTGCGACACGATGGCGACGGGCAACGTCCGGGAGTCGTCTACATGACCGGTCGGGTCGTAGGCGCGCGCACTGCCCTCAGCGCCAGCCAGCTGCAAATAGGCGAGCTTGAACGTCTTGTCGATTCCGGCGGCGACGTCATGCGCCACAACCTCTTCGTCGGAGACGGCAAGAGGAACGATTTCACGGATGGTTCCTGGCTGACTCCCGCACTGATACACGACGCGGATGATCTCGCCCGCAGTCGATGCAGCCATCAGACGGGCGCGAAGGTCATCGCTCATCGGCTGGAAGTGTATTTCATGGACCTAGGCACGACTGCGTCTGTGTTACCATGTGCGCCGCACCGTCGCGGGCGTCCCAAACGCTTGCGGTCGGTACTTCGCGGGGGTAACCGAGAGGCATGCACGACCCCTGCGGAATGCCTCCAGCTCGGTCGGCTACGACGGTCTGGGAGGAGACGGCAGCGAATCGACCCGTGCGAATCGCCTGCCGCCCAAGTGAGATGTAAAAGCGGGAATCTCCCGCCTCCTCTCCGTTGCGGTGGTGTGTCCACTGCGCGGAGCAGGCAGTGCCAGAAATTCAAGCCCTACGCACTCTTCGACAGGAGTCTTTCCGGATTCCTCACGACCTCCATGTCGCCGTCGAGGCGATTGCAGCGCGAGAACGAAGCAGCGTCAGCGCCATCATTCGTCGCGCGATTGTCTTTGAGGTCGAGCGCCAGCGTCGGAGTCGGCGCTACGCGAACCAGACGGAGTTCGTTGAGGCCGGGTCGTGAGCGCCCGCAAGCCGCGCCTCGTCCGGTCGAATCCTCAGCGTCCCGAGGCCGACGTGCGTGAGCCTGGGGACTTCAGCGACCCGGAGAGCCAGCGCGTTCTCGATGCGATGGCGGTTGCTGTAGCCCGCGAGCTTGGACGGCAGGCGGCGCGCGATTGGTGGCAGGGGGAGAACCGCCGATGAAGCGCGTGGCCATCTACGCTCGCTACTCCAGCGATAGACAGAAGCCGGTCTCCATCGACGACCAGTTACGCGACTGTCGGGCCTATGCCGCCCGTGAGGGCTGGACGGTTGTCGCCGAGCATACCGACCCTGTGTGGTCCGGCCGCACCTACCGGACCCGACCAGGGTTGCAGGCCCTTGTCCGCGATGCGGTGAACGGGGAATGCGACACCGTGCTGGCCTTCGACCTTGACCGAATCTCCCGTGACTTGGCGGACCCCGCGATTTTCTTCAAGAAAATGCGGTTCGCCCGTGTGGATATCGTCACCATCGCCGATGGCGTCCTCGGCCCGATGCACATCGGCATGAAAGGCACCATGAATGCGATGGAGCGCGACAAAATCGTGTTCCACACGCGGCGTGGGCTACGCGGTCGGATTGCCAAGGGTCGGTCGGCGGGCGGCTGCGCATACGGCTATCGTGTCGTCCGCGACGGGCCGTTGGTGCCAGACCCGAAGACTGGCGACCTGGTTCACGAGCGGGGCCTCCGGGAGATTGACCCCGAGCAGGCAGCGGTTGTCCAACGCATTTTCCGGGACTTCGCGGCCGGCATCAGCCCGAAGGCAATCGCGATTGCCCTCAATCGGGAAGGCGTGCCGAGTCCTGGTGCCCGATACCGCTACAGGAGCCGTGGACCGACGCCGTGGAGTCCGAGCACGATTCACGGTCACGCCCGGCGTGGCACTGGCATTCTCAACAACGAGCTGTACATCGGGCGGCGCGTCTGGAACCGACACCAATTTGATTTCGACCCCGACAGCGAGCGTCGAGTGGCGCGGCTGCACGACCAATCTGAATGGGTCGTGAAGGACGAGCCGCACCTTCGTATCATCGAGCCCGAGTTGTGGGCGGCGGCAAAGGCACGGCAAGAACGGACGCTGCAACGGATCGCCGCATTCGCGCGAACTGAGCAGAAGGGCTCCGGCATCGGCGCGGTGCGCCGCCCGATCTACGTCTTCTCCGGCCTGACGAAGTGCCAGGCTTGCGGCGGCTCCTATTGCGTGTGGCATCGAACGACTCTCAGGTGTTACAACCACGCACGCGGAACCTGCTCGAATGCGCGAACGATTCGGTTGGCCGAACTGGAAGGCCGAGTGTTCACTGCCCTCGAAACGAAGTTCTTCCAGGGTGACGCGTTCGATGCCTTCTGCGAATCGTTCGTCTCGGAGGTCAACCGGCTCCGTCGCGAGCATCGCGTAAAGCAGGCCGAGGCTCCCCGCGAACTCGCCCGAATCAATCGGCGCTCGAAGGACATCATGGAACTGCTGTTGAACGGGTTCCGCGACGAGGCGTGGAAGCTGGAGCTTCAGCAAATCGAGCAGCGGCGCGCTCAGCTCGAAGCGACGATCGAGGCAACGGCGGCAGAGCCACCGGCCCCGGCGCTCCACCCGCAGATGGCGGCGGTGTTCGCGCAGAAGGTCCGGCAGCTTCGGGCGGCCCTCAACCAGGACGACCCACTGCTTCGTGAGCCTGCAAGGGATGCGCTCCGCAACTTCGTTGATCGAATCGACATTCCATCTGACCCGTCCGCGCTCCTGACGGTGCGCGGTGTCATGGGCGAAATGCTGCAGGCCGCTGCCGGCCCCGAGGGCTCAGCGGCGGTCGCGCAATTGGTCACTTTGGTTGGTGAGAAAGTTGGTTGCGGGGGGGGGATTTGAACCCCCGACCTTTGGGTTATGAGCCCAACGAGCTACCGGACTGCTCCACCCCGCGACAAGGAAACACTGAGCGTATCACGTGCTTGAAGCCAGCCATCGGCCGTGACAGATTTCCGAGTGGCGCTGGCCTGGCGCCTCACCTCGACTCGGCCTCCCCCCGCGGGGCCTACAATCGGGGCAAAGGGGTCCACACCTCGGGCCGAACAACGTGGGTTCTTCACGGTCGCGCTCTCAAGAAACTCATTCGTGCTCGTGCCGCCAGGACCGGCGAACGCTATACCGCCCCGCGCAGGCACGTGCTGAAAGACCTCCAGGCGCGCACCACCGCCTCGATTCCCGCGCAACCAGCTCGCGCGGCGGCCAGCTCCAAGGGAAGCGTGTCCGACGAGAAATTCCGCGAGAAGACCGGGCACGGCCTCGACCACTGGTTCGAGGTCCTCGATCGATTCGGCGGCGTCGAGAAGGGCCACACGGCCGCGGCGCGGCACCTGTATGACACGCATGGCGTCGACGGCTGGTACGCGCAAGGCATCACGGTCGCCTATGAGCGCGCCCGCGGAGTGCGCGTGGTCAACCAGCGCCGCGACGGCCAGTCCGAGGTGTCGGTGTCGAAGGTGCTTCCGGTCACGACGACGGGGGACGTCGTCAAGGCAATCGCCGATCCGCGCCGGCGCCGCCGATGGACCGGAACAGTTGATCCGGAGCTGGCGGCCGCGGTCTCCGCGGCGTTCGGCAGCGCCTCGAAGGGATTCGTCGTGAAGCCGAACAACGAAGCGCGCTGCCGCTTCCCCTGGGGCGCGACGACCGTGCAGCTCTATGTCTTGCCAAAACCAGGCGGCAAGTCGTCCATTGTTGCTGTGAACGCCAAACTGGGACGGGCGGCGCTCGTGGAAGAGCGACGTGGACTCTGGCGAACGGCCCTGGGTGCTTTGGCGGACTCCTTGGCGCGGTGAGTCGTATCACAATGATTTTGTGACCGACCTCCAACGGGTCGCGGCCGAGATTCGCGGCGCCCGGCGAGTGACCGCGCTCACCGGCGCCGGCGTCTCGGCCGCGTCCGGCATCCCGACGTTCCGGGGCGCGGACGGGCTCTGGAAGAAAGTGCGCGCGGAGACGCTCGCGACGCCCGAGGCGTTCGAGAACGATCCAAAGCTGGTCTGGGAGTGGTACGACTGGCGCCGCCAGAGCGTGGCGGGCGCGCAGCCGAATCCCGCGCACGATGTCCTCGCGAAATGGACCCGCGAGCGGCCGGGTTTCACGCTGATCACACAGAACGTGGACGGCCTCCACGAAAAAGCCGGCGCCGAACGGCTCGTGCGGCTTCACGGGTCCATCTGGCACGTCCGCTGTTACCAGCGATGTGACGCCGGTCAACGCGACTGGCGAGACGACACCACGCCTCTGCCCACGCTTCCGCCGCGCTGCCCGCATTGCGGCGGCATCGTCCGTCCCGGCGTCGTGTGGTTTGGCGAAGGGCTGGATCCCGACGACGTCGCCAGGGCGACGGAGGCCAGCGAGTGTGACCTCTTCCTCACCATCGGCACCTCGGCCGTCGTCTACCCCGCCGCGGGTCTGGTGCACCAGGCCAAACGGCGCGGCGCGTTTACAGTGGAGATCAACCTCGAATCGACCGACGCGTCACGGATTGTCGACGTGGGCCTCAGAGGACAAGCGGCGGAGATTCTGACCAGCCTGGATGTCGCGATCCGAGGGCGTACGTAGCCGATTCCAGGAATGCGCCGGATCTATCGGTAGAAAGGGGCGGTAGCGGCCGTGCCCGGCATCAGACTTTCGGCAGCGTCACGCCTTGCTGCTTCAGGTACTTGCCCTTCTTGTCGGCATACGACCGCTCGCAGGGCTCGTCGCTTTGAAAGAACAGCACCTGCGCGATGCCTTCGTTCGCGTAGATACGCGCCGGCAGTGGTGTCGTATTCGAAATCTCGAGCGTGACCGTGCCCTCCCACTCGGGCTCGAAGGGGGTGACGTTGACGATGATGCCGCAGCGCGCGTACGTCGACTTACCGAGGCAGACGGTCAGCACGTCGCGCGGGATCCGGAAATATTCGATGGTTCGCGCGAGCGCGAAGGAATTTGGCGGCACGATGCAGGCGTCCGCCTTGATGTCCACGAACGACCGCGGATCGAAGTTCTTCGGATCGATGACGGTGTTGTTGATGTTCGTGAACACCTTGAACTCGTCGGCCACCCGGATGTCGTACCCGTAGGACGACAAGCCATATGAAACGACGCCCGCGCGGACCTGCGAATCGACGAACGGCTCGATCATCTTGTGCTCGAGCGCCATTCGGCGAATCCACTTGTCGGATTTAATGGACAGATAGAACTCCCTGACGTTTGTTAAGGGGACTGACCCGCCTGTCGGCAAGCGGGGGTCAGGCCGCTAGCGTCGCAGCAGCATCGCCATCAGAGACAGCACGACGCTGATGATGAGACACGTGACAATGGGAAAGTAAAAGCTGCCGTTGCCCCGCCGGATGACGATGTCGCCGGGCAGACGGCCGATGGGCATGCCGAGCTTCATCAGCAGCCCGACGCCCAACAGCACGAGGCCGACGATGATCAGCGCCCGGCTCATAGGCGATCAGAGCTCCATCCCCCGGAAGAAATATCCGAGCTCGAAGGCGGCGGTGTCGGGCGCATCCGATCCGTGCGTGGCATTGTTCTCGATCGATGCGCCGAATTCGCCCCGGAGCGTGCCGGCGCTGGCTTTCGAGGGATCCGTGGCGCCCATCAGGTCGCGCCACTTCCGGATCGCCTCCGGCGCCTCGAGCGCCATGACGATGCACGGCCCGGAGGACATGAACTCGGTGAGGCTTGCGAAAAACGGCCGCTCCCGGTGTACGGCGTAAAACCCTTCCGCTTCCTTCTTCGTCAGGTGCTCGAGTCGCAGGGCGCGAATGGTGAATCCAGCTTCTTCGATGCGCGCCAGGATGCGGCCCGCGGTACGCTCGCGCACGGCATCTGGTTTGATGATCGCAAACGTCCGTTCCATTGCCGGCGATCATAGCATTGCCGGTTGGAAGGTTCGGCGCGCAGCGCTCAGGAACGGCTGCGGAACTCCAGCATGAGCCGGACAACGATGGGCGCGGCGACGCCGTCTTTTTTTCCCGGTTCGAATACCCATTGCCTCGCGGACGCGACGGCTGATGCGTCGAAGCCTTCGAGGCCGACGAGTTTGTCCATCGACTTCGCCACGCGCACCTTGCCGATCGTTCCGTCGGGCATCACGATGGCGTCGAGCTCGACGACGCCGTTGGGACGGGGATCTCCGGGGAGCTTCGGATACTGCGGCGGGACCTGCTTCTTGGGTTTGGGCGGCTCCACGCCGGGATCGCGAAGACGATGGGCCCCCTTCGCGAATTCTTCCTCGGATTCTTCGACCGTACCCGACGCCGGTGGCCCCACGCTCGCCGTAAACGTGGCGGACGGGACGCCGAGCCTCCCGACTTGAGACGCGCCGCGCCCCGACGCGTCGGCCTTGAGCCGGTATTGGACGACGATCGTGACGATCACCGGGATCGGAAAACCGTCTTTGCGTCCGGGCTCGAAGACCCAGAGCTTCGCGACGCGCATGGCTTCCTGATCGAGGCCAAAGCGCGTGTCGAGCGATTTCACGAGGCGCATGTCGCCGACCGTGCCGTCCGGCAGCACGATCGCCTCGATCTCGACGTCGCCGGCCACGCTCGCATTTCGGGCGACGGTCGGGTAGTTCGGCGGCACCTGCTTGAGCAGTTTCGGTTTGACGAGACCGGGTTCGTTTGCGCGGGACGCGCCGCGGCCGAACGGCTGACTGGTTTGCTGGGCGAACGCCGGTGCCGCCGTCAAGACGTCTTGGGCTTGGTCTTGCGCGCCGGCAAGCGCGGTGACCGCGAGCCAGATGCCGACGGCCGTGCGAACCATCGCGGGTGAGACCGGCGTCAGTGGAGACGGAATTCGAGCGTGAGCTTGACGACAACGGGAACCGCCTGGGCGTTCAATTTGCCCGGTTCGAACACCCATTGCCTGACGGCGTCGAGCGCGGTGTTGTCGAGCTGCTGGTCGAGGGACTTCAGCACGCGTGCCCGGCCGACCGTGCCATCCGCCTGGATAACCGCTTCGACCTCGACCATGCCCTGGATTTTCGCGCGCATGGCGTCCGCGGTGTATTTCGGTTGGACCGAGGTTCTGATGGTCGGCTGCACCAGGCCGGTCTGCATGAGCGGATAGGTGTCCGTGTAGAAATCATCCCCGGCAATGATGTTCGCCGGCGAGAGCGCCTTCGGCGTGGGCTGGGAATGGATCCGGAATTCGAGAATCAAGGTGACGATGACAGGGATGACCCGTCCCTGCCGTATTCCGGGACGGAACAACCACTGTCTGGCTGCCGCAATCGCTTCCTGGTCGAGACCCAGCGACGAATCGAGAGATTTGGTGATCCGAATGTCTTGAAGCGTACCGTCGGGCGCGACGGTGCCCTCGAGCTCCACGACGCCCTGAATCTGCGCACGCAAGGCCTCCGAGGTGTATTTCGGTTGCGCTGTCCGGATAACGACCGGGTTTTGTATTCCGGGTCCAGGCCGGTAGACCTGTTCCTGTTGAGCGGGCGGCGGCGTCCCAGCCTGTTGCGCTAACATCACCACGCCGAACGAGGCCGCCAGCACGAGAGCCAAACGCGCGGTCATGACCCCTCCCATCGCCGGCAGGCGCCGGCCTCTGACCATCATCGCTTCCTGAAGGAACCTCGTCCGCGCATTACGACGGTCAAACGCCGCCGCTGGCCGGGTTCAGCGGAGGCTGTCCATGATCTCGTCCAGCACCGCCTTGCCCGGCCGGACCGTGTCCGGCGGCAGCATGGCCAGCGGGGTCTCCACGAGATTCAGGGTATCGATGAAATCGTCCTTGTCCGGCTCGATGTAGATGATGCCGGTCGCGAACTCGCCGCGGCGGGCGGTTTCGTGCAGGAGCCGCAGCGCCGCGATCTTGTCCGACGGGTTGTAGTCCTCGGCGACCTTCCGCAGATACAGCTGCGACCCGTCGTGCAGCTTCACGGCGGTCGTGGATCCCGGCTCGTATTCGACGTTGATGTCCTCGAAGTACGGCACGAAGCTGATCTCGCCGAGCGGCTCGTCGTGGTCCTTGACGTAGGAATAGCTCTTCGTCGATCCGTCGTGGTCGTTGAAGGTGACGCACGGCGAGATGACGTCGATCATCGACGTCCCGCGGTGGGAGATCGCCGCTTTGAGGACCGAGAGCAGCTGCTTCTTGTCGCCCGAGAATGACCGCGCCACGAACGATGCGCCGAGTTCGATCGCCAGCGCGCACGTGTCAATCGGCGGCAGGTCGTTCACGACGCCGTTCTTGGCTTTCGAGCCCAGGTCCGCCGTCGGCGAAAACTGACCCTTCGTCAGACCGTAGCAGCCGTTGTCCTCGATGATGTAGATGAGCGGCAGATTGCGGCGCATGAGGTGGACGAACTGTCCGATGCCGATCGCGCCGGTGTCGCCGTCGCCGCTCACGCCGATCGCGAGCATGCCGCTGTTGGCCAGGATGGCGCCGGTCGCGACCGAAGGCATGCGGCCGTGGACGGAATTGAACCCGTGCGACGGGTTCAGGAAGTACGCCGGGCTCTTGCTCGAGCAGCCGATGCCGGACAGCTTGAGCACGCGCTTCGGGTCCACGCCCATCTCGAAAAATGCGTCGATGATCCGCTCCGAGATCGCGTTGTGCCCGCACCCCGCGCACAGCGTCGTCTTGCTGCCGCGGTACGACGAGACGTCGAGGCCGATCCGGTTGGTGCGCTTGGGCGTCGAGGGTGTTTCTGTGCTCACAATTGCTCCTGTTTCAGGATCTCGTCCGTGATGCTGCGCGCGTCGATCGGCAACCCGTTGTAGTGGAGCGCGCTCCGAAGCCGCGGAGCCAGCTGTGCTTCCCCGTCGATGAGCAGCAGTTTCAACATCTGCGCGTCACGGTTCTGCTCGACGACGTACACGCGATCGAACCGGCGGATGAACACGTCGACTTCAGGCGTGAACGGATAGGCGCGGAGTCGGAGATAGGCGGTCCGGAGACCGGCTTCCTCGCGAAGCTGATCGCGCGACTCCTGAATGGCCCAGTGGCTCGACCCGAAGCCGATGATGCCGACGCGCGCCTCGGGATCGTCGACGCCCTCGACCACTGGCCGCGGGACCATCGTGCGCGCCGTGTCGAACTTCCGGGCCAGGCGGTCGAGGTTTTTCACGTAGTCATCCGGCCGCTCGGTGTACTGCGCCAGCTCGTTGTGCCCTGACCCGCGCGTAAAGAACGCCGGAGTCCCGGTGCCCGGCAGCGAGCGCCAGGTGATCCCGTCTCCGTCCACGTCCTTGTAGCGGCCCCAGGCGCCGCCAAGCTCGCGGACCTTGGCCTCGTCGAGCACCTTGCCGCGATCCATGGGTTTCTCTGGATACGCAAATGGCTCGGACATCCAGGTGTTCATCCCGAGGTCGAGATCCGACATCACGTAGACGATGGTCTGGAGACGCTCGGCCAGATCGAAGGCCTCCATCGACATCTCGTAGCATTCATCCACGGAGGCCGGAATCAGCATCACGTGGCGCGTGTCGCCGTGTGAGTTGAGCGCGACGAAGAGCAAGTCGCCTTGCGATGTGCGCGTCGGCAGGCCCGTCGACGGCCCGATCCGCTGGATGTCGAACACGACCGCGGGCAGCTCGGCGTAGTACGCGAGGCCGGCGAATTCCGACATGAGCGAAATGCCCGGACCCGAGGTCGACGTCATCGCGCGGGCGCCGGCCCACGTGGCGCCGACCACCATGCCCAGCGCGGCAATTTCGTCCTCCGCTTGCACGATCGCGAACGTCGCCTTCCCCGTCTCCTTGTCCATGCGGTACTTCCGCATGTAGCTGATTAACGTCTCAGGCAGGGACGAGGACGGCGTAATCGGATACCAGGCGACCACGGTGACGCCGGCGAACATGCAGCCCATGGCGGCGGCGGCGTTGCCTTCGACCAGAATCTGGCCGGCCGTCTTGTCTATTCGCTCGACGCGATAGGGATCGCGCTTGCCGAGATTCTCGGCCGCGTACTTCGCGCCGGCCTCGAGCGCGCCCATGTTGAGCTGCATCGCCCGGGCCTTCTTGCCCAGCTGTCGCCCGAGGGCGATCTCCATCTCCTTCAGCTCGATCGAGAGGAGTTGCGCGAGGATCCCGTCGTAGAGCATGTTCTTGACGAGCCGGCGCAGCTTCGCGTCGGGACAGACGGCCGCGACGATCTTGTCGAACGGGACCGGATAGAACACCAGATCGCTGCGGAGCGCGTCGAGCTTGAGCGGCTCGTCGTACACGACGGCCCGGCCCGGCTCGAGCGAGAGGACGTCCTCGCGGCCCGTTTCCGGATTCATCGCGACGAGAAAATCGATCTCTTTCTTGCGGCTGACGTACCCGCGATGGTTCGCCCGAATCGTGTACCACGTGGGCAGCCCGGCGATGTTCGACGGGAACAGATTCTTGCCCGACACCGGCACGCCCATCTGGAAGATCGACCGCAGCAGGACCAGATTCGCGGTCTGGCTGCCCGATCCGTTGACCGTCGCGATCTGAATGCTGAAGTCGTTGACGACGCGCAGACCTTCGGCGGTTTCGGCGGGCTCGACGCTGGGGAGGAGTGAACTCATGAGTCCATAAGCACAGGGCGGACTGCGGCGCGCAGTCCGTCCTCGTGATCACAAAAAGTATAGCCCGGTTACGCTTGTCCGAGAGCCTCGGCGGCGGCCCGGCCGAGATCGGCGGGACTTCTCACGACGCGCACGCCGGCGGCCGACAGCGCCTGCATCTTCTCGGCCGCCGTGCCTTTGCCGCCGGCGATGATCGCGCCGGCGTGGCCCATTCGGCGGCCCGGCGGCGCGGTCTGCCCGGCGATGAATCCGACGACCGGCTTCTTGAACGACGTGCGGATGAACTCCGCGGCGTCCTCTTCGGCGCTGCCGCCGATCTCGCCGATGAGTACGACCGCTTCCGTTTCAGGATCGTCAGCAAAAAGACGCAAGGCGTCGACGAACGACGTGCCGATCAGCGGATCGCCGCCGATGCCGATGCAAGTCGTCTGTCCGAGTCCAAGGCCCGTGAGCTGGTGAATCGCTTCGTACGTGAGCGTGCCGCTCTTCGAGACGATGCCGACGCGTCCGGGCGTGCAGATGTGCCCCGGAATGATGCCGGCCTTGGCCTGGCCCGCCGTGATGACGCCGGGACAGTTCGGTCCGACGAGGCGCATCGTCGTCTTCTCGAGGAACGCCAGCGCGCGCATCATGTCGATCACCGGGATTCCCTCGGTGATGCACACCGCAAGAGGCAATCGAGCGTCGGCGGCCTCCATGATGGCGTCGGCGCCGCCGGCCGGCGGCACGAAGATGACCGACGCGTTGGCGCCCGTCTGCTTCACGGCTTCGCGGACGGTGTCGAAGACAGGCCATCCTTCGTGAGTGGTGCCGCCCTTGCCAGGGGTCACGCCGCCGACGACCGTAGTGCCGTAGGCCTGGGCGGCCTTGGCGTGAAAGGTACCCTCGCGCCCGGTGAGGCCTTGGACCAGGAGTCGGGTGGACGTATCGATGAGGACGGACATGGTTTTCTGTCGCTGTCAAACTGCAATCTGAAAACTGGGAATCTGTAATCTGGTCTGCAATCTTGAATCGGGAATTTGGAATCTATCGGAAATCTGAAGTCTATCGGGAATCTGCAATCGGCGATCTAACGCACCATCGCGACGACTCTCTCGGCCGCCTCGCCCATCGAGTCCGCCGTCGTGAAATTGAGTCCGCTCTCGCGGAGCATCTGCTTGCCGAGCTCGACGTTCGTCCCTTCCATGCGAATCACGATCGGCACGCGGACGCCGAGGTCCTTGACGGCCTCGATGACGCCCTGCGCGAGCACGTCACACCGCAGGATGCCGCCGAAGATGTTGATGAGCACGGCGCGGACAGCCGGGTCGGACATGAGAATGCGAAACGCGTTCTTGATCTGCTCCGCGTTGGCGCCGCCACCCACGTCGAGGAAGTTGGCCGGTTCGCCACCCGCCAGCTTGATGATGTCCATCGTCGCCATCGCGAGGCCGGCGCCGTTCACCATGCAGCCGATCGAGCCGTCGAGCTTGATGTAGTTCAGGGAGAACTTCGACGCCTCGATCTCCAGCGGATCCTCCTCGCCGAGATCGCGCAGCTCCTTGTATTCCGGATGGCGGTACAACGCGTTGTCGTCGAAGTTGACTTTCGCGTCGAGCGCAATCAGATCGCCAGTCGTCGTCACCACGAGCGGGTTGATTTCGAGAAGCGATGCGTCGCTGGCGATGAACGCCTGGACGAGCGCGTTCATCATCCGCACGGCCTTCCCGACCTGATCGCCCCTCAGCCCGAGCGCGAACGCCAGCTCGCGTGCCTGAAACGCCTGGAGGCCCAGTGCCGGATCGAGGAAGACCTTGAAGATCCGCTCGGGCGTTTCCGCCGCCACTTTCTCGATCTCCACGCCGCCATCCGGACTCACCATGAGCACCGGCCGCCGCGTCGACCGATCGATGACGAGACCCAGATACAGCTCCCGAGCGATCGCGAGGCCCTGCTCGACCAGCAGGCGCCCGACGGTGCGGCCCTCGGGTCCCGTCTGGTGCGTCACGAGCTGCATGCCGAGAATGTTCCTGGCCGCCTCGAGGGCCTCGTCCGG
Organism: Vicinamibacterales bacterium; assembly: GCA_035633215.1. GTDB lineage: Bacteria > Acidobacteriota > Vicinamibacteria > Vicinamibacterales > SCN-69-37 > DASQFI01. The sequence goes on from DASQFI010000013.1 coordinate 15,340, forward strand.
ATTCTTCACGACCTTCACGCCGCCGCCCTTGCCCCGGCCGCCCGCATGGATTTGCGCCTTGACGACGACGGTGCCGCCGCCCAGCGCGAGCGCGGTGTGGCGCGCTTCCTCAGGCGTGAACACCACGGCGCCTTTCGGCAGCGGCACGCCGTACTTTCTGAGAATGTCCTTGGCCTGGTATTCGTGAATCTTCACGGCGCGCGGAGTCTATCAATTAATCTGAAATCTGCAATCTGCAATCTGGAATCTGCAATGTGTCTGCAGTCTGGAATCTGAAATCTGATCGCTATTTGCAGAGTTGCGACGTCGAAGAGATCGTGTGATTGATCGTCGTCGACGTGTGTCCCCGGAGCTCGGTCATCTTCGCGGGGTGGCCCTGGCGCCGGAGCGCGTCGTAGGTGTCCCGCACGTAGCGAATGGGAACGACCTGATCATCGGTGCCGATCCACAACCCGATCGGGATTCTGCGGGGCGCCTTTTCGATCGCTGCGAAGAAGGACGGCACGAGCGCGCCCGCGTGCGCCGCGACGCCGGCGAAATACTCAGACTCGAGCAGGCCGACCTGCAAGACGTGATGGCCGCCGCCCGAGTGCCCGAAGAGATACACGCGTCTGGGATCGATCGGGAACTAACTCTTCGCGGCCTCCACGACATCTCGCGTGAAGTCCGGCGAGTCTTCCGGTATTCGCCATGCGCCCGCCGCGAACGCCGTCGGACCGAGCAGGATGATCCCCTCTTTGCGCGCGACGGGCTTCCATGCCGCCCACAGCGCGTCTACCCGGCTCCCGGATCCGCTGTAGAGCACGACAGCCGGCGCTTTCTCCGTTTTCCTGATCGGATCCGGCACGAACACGCGATACGTCCGCGTCGCGCCATCGGCCGCGAGGATCGTTTCAGTCGAGTCCCGCTCGGCCTGCGGCGCGGCGAACAGAAGGACCAGGCAAAGAAGGGGGACGGGAGTTTTTCCACCCGCGCGTTGTGTTACCGACGTACAGATGTGTTGTCGTCCTGGCTGAGATTGACGACGGCTGCACAGAGCCCGACGAAGAGGAGAACACAGCCGGCGATGCTGATAATAGGTGCCATTTTCGATTCCCCGAGAGCGACGGGTCGGACTGCAAACCGCGTGCCCAACCTGGCGCCATCTGCTTTTCTCGAGCTTCGTCGGAGAGTCGGCCGATCCGGCGCACGCAACTTCAGGTAGCGCAACGCAGTGCCTGATTTTCGTGCGAGGCGTACATTTGTGTCCCCGCGGCAGCCGGCGCAGGTCGCTGAAAAAGCCAGCCACCTGAACGTAGAACTTCGAACTGCGAACTTCGAACTGCGGAATCTGGCCGTTCTTCGTCAAGTTCTAAGTTTGAAGTTCTCAGTTCGAAGTTCAGGCCGCGTTTTTCAGCGCTAGACTCCGATAACCGTCGTGAGCTCCTTCACGGCCGCCGCGGATTTCAAGAGCGCGGTTTGTTCGTCGGGGGTGAGTTTGATCTCGATGATCTGCTCCGCGCCGCCCTTCCCGAGCTTCACTGGCACGCCCAGGAACTGGTCACGCACGCCGTATTCGCCCTGGAGGAACACCGAGCACGGAAGGATCTCTTTCTTGTCCTTGAGAATGGCCTCGACCATCGCCGCGGCGGCCGCGCCGGGCGCATACCATGCGCTCGTGCCGACGAGCTTGGTGATCTCGGCGCCGCCATTGGCCGTGCGTGTGCAGATCTCGTCGAGCTTCGCCTGGCTCAGCATGCCCATCGAGACCAGCTCGGTGAGCGGGATGCCCGCGACGGTCGAGTAGCGCGGCAGCGGCACCATCGTGTCGCCGTGTCCGCCGAGGACGAAGGCGTGGATGTTCTCGACCGAGACGTTCAGCTCCATCGCGATGAACGTGCGCATGCGGGCCGAGTCCAGAACGCCCGCCATACCCACAACGCGCTCCCGGGGGAACTTGCTCAGGCGATAGACGGCCTGACACATCGCGTCCAGCGGGTTGGCGACGGGCACGATGATGCAGTTCGGAGAATACTTGACGACCTGCTCGGTGACCGTCTGCATGATCTTGTAGTTGACCTGCAGCAGGTCGTCACGGCTCATGCCCGGCTTGCGCGGCACGCCTGACGTGACGACGACGACGTCCGAGTTGGCGGTCGCCGCATAGTCGGTGGTGCCGATCAGCCGGCTGTCGGACCCGTCGATGGGACACGCCTGAAAGATGTCGAGGGCAATGCCCTGGGCCTTCTCGCCGGCGATGTCGACGATGACGACGTCGGCCAGCTCCTTGACGGCAAGGGCGCGTGCGACGGTCGCTCCGACGTTCCCCGCGCCTCCGACGACGGTCACTTTACGGTTCATCTGTCACTCCCTGAACTGACAGGTGTAGGGCGGGGCTGTAGCCCCGCCGTGGTCGCCGGCCCTAAAGGGCCGGCCTACAGATGTCTTACATGTTTCCGATCATCGCCGTCGCGAACTCGGACGTCTTCAGCTCTTTCGCGCCGTCGATGAGCCGGGCGAGGTCGTACGTCACCTGCTTGGCGGCAATCGTCTTCTCGAGCGAGCTGATGACGAGATCGGCCGCCTCGGTCCAGCCCATGTACCGCAGCATCATCTCGCCCGAGAGGATCACGGAGCCCGGGTTCACCTTGTCCTGGTTCGCATACTTCGGCGCCGTGCCGTGCGTCGCCTCGAAGACGGCGTGGCCGGTCATGTAGTTGATGTTGCCTCCCGGCGCGATCCCGATGCCGCCGACCTGCGCGGCGAGCGCATCTGAAATGTAGTCGCCGTTGAGGTTGGGCGTGGCGATGACGTCGTACTCGGCCGGCCGGGTGAGGATCTGCTGCAGAAACGCGTCGGCGATGACGTCCTTCACGACGATCCCGTTCGAGAGCCGGCACCAGGGGCCACCGTCGAGCTCGGTCGCCCCGTACTCGCGCTTGGCCAGCTCATACCCCCAGTCCCGGAACGCGCCCTCCGTGAATTTCATGATGTTCCCTTTGTGGACCAGCGTGACGCTCTTGCGGCCGCGGGCGATCGCGAAGTCGATCGCGGCCCGGATCAGGCGCTCGCTGCCCTCGCGCGAAATTGGCTTGATGCCGATGCCGGCGGTGTCCGGAAAGCGGATCTTCTTGTAGAACTTCGGAAACGTCTGCGCGAAGATCTTCTTGAAGCTTTCGACGTCGGCCGATCCGTCCTGGAACTCGATCCCCGCGTAGATGTCCTCGGTATTCTCGCGGAAGATCACCATGTCGACCTGATCGGGCCGCTTCACCGGCGTTTCCATCCCCCGGAAATACCGCACGGGCCGCAGGCAGACGTACAGATCGAGCTCCTGACGCAGCGCGACGTTCAGTGAGCGAATCCCGCCGCCGACCGGCGTCGTGAGGGGTCCTTTGATGCCCACGAGGTACTTCCGGAATGTCGCGAGCGTCTCTTCGGGTAGCCAGTTCCCCGTTTGCTTGAAGGCTTTCTCGCCCGCCAGCACTTCACGCCAGACAATCTGACGGCGGCCGCCGTACGCGCGCTCGACTGCGGCGTCGAACACACGCACGCTCGCGCGCCAGATGTCCGGACCGGTGCCGTCGCCTTCGATGAAAGGGATCATCGGTCGATCCGGGACGACGAGCTGTCCCTCTCGCCGTGAAATCACTTCGCCATTCGCCGCCATCATCACTCCAACTTGAAGGACTCTTTGGACTGCACGCTCGCGATTTGCTTTTTAGGTCACGTCCCTGACCACTGTCACGCGCTGTTCACAGAATCTGTGGAAATCTTTGTGGAAAACCGCCGGCATGGAGACAAAACGCCGCGAGTTTACTGACGTTCGAGCGGTTTGCACCAACATGGTGCGCACGAGCGGGACATTATAAGTGAGAAGACCTCGGGTTTCGTTTTTGGAAAACCAAAGCAACGAAACCCGAGGTCTATGCTAAGATTTGTCGTGCCCGTTGTAGTTCCCGCTGAGCTGGCACGCTTCGTCGGTTCCTCTACTCGAGTCGTCGCTCTCATTCCCGCGAGGTATCGTTCGACCCGGTTCCCCGGCAAGCCGCTTGCGGTCATCGGCGGCCGCACGATGATCGAGCACGTCTATCGCCGCGTGGAACGCGCCGCGCGCGTGAACGCCGCCTTCGTGGCCACCGATGACGACCGCATCGCCGGCGAAGTCGATCGCTTCGGCGGCATCGCGGTCATGACGGGCGACCACCACGAGACCGCCACCGATCGGCTCGCCGAAGTCGCCGCCCGCCTGGACGTCGAGCTCATCGTCAACGTCCAGGGCGACGAGCCGCTCATTTCGCCGGCGGCCATCGACTCGGCCGTCGGTTTGATGGCCGACCGGCCCGACGCAGGCATCGGCACCCTCCGGCAAAAAATCGAGGACGCGGCCGACCTCGACAACCCCCATGTCGTAAAGGTCGTGGTCGACCACCAGGGAGACGGGTTGTACTTCACGCGGTCGGCCATTCCTTTCGTCCGCGCCGGTCAGCCGCGCCCGACGTTCTGGCGCCACATCGGTCTGTACGTCTACCGCCGCGACTTTCTGCTGAAACTCGCGTCGCTGCCGCCGACCCCGCTCGAACGAGCCGAGGGCCTCGAGCAGCTTCGCGTCCTCGAGCACGGCTTCAGGATTTCGACCGTTGAGACCGACGGGGACACGATTGGCGTGGACACGCCCGAGGATCTCGAACGCGTCCGACAGCTCATTGAGGCCGGAACCGCCACAACGCATCCTTCCACGGAAAGTCACTTGACATGACGTGGTATCGGCGGCGCGCGCCGCTGCAAACGTTGATTGGGCGCGCAGGCTACCACGTCATGTCAAGTGATTTCCGGATGAAGGGGTGACATGGGACAGCCCGAGCGACAGCGACCCGTCAAATACATCTTCGTGACCGGCGGCGTGGTCTCGTCGCTGGGCAAAGGGCTGGCGGCCGCCTCGATCGGCTGTCTGCTCGAGGGCCACGGTTACAAAGTGGCCCTGCAGAAGCTCGATCCCTACATCAACGTCGACCCGGGCACGATGAGCCCGTATCAGCACGGCGAGGTGTACGTGACCGACGACGGGGCCGAAACGGACCTCGATCTCGGCCACTACGAGCGCTTCACCGAGATGGTGACGACGAGGAATCACAACTGGACGACCGGCAAGATCTACTTGTCCGTCATCCAGAAGGAGCGTCGAGGCGACTATCTCGGCCGCACGGTTCAGGTCATTCCCCACATCACAAATGAAATAAAGGACGGCATTCGGTCGGCAGCCCAAGATGTTGACGTTCTTCTGGTTGAGATCGGCGGAACGGTCGGCGACATCGAGAGCCAGCCCTTCCTGGAGGCGATTCGCCAGCTTCGCCAGGAAGTCGGCCGTGAGAACACCCTGTACATCCACCTGACGCTGGTCCCCTTCATCGCGTCAGCGGGCGAACTGAAAACGAAGCCGACGCAGCACAGCGTTCGCGATCTCCGGTCGATCGGTATCCAGCCCGACGTGCTGCTGTGCCGGACGGACCGTCCGCTCGATCGGGAGATGAAGCGGAAGATCGCGCTCTTCTGCGACGTCGACGAGGAAGCCGTCATCACGGCCCGCGACGTCTCGAGCATCTACGAGGTGCCGCTCAATCTCGCGGGCGAAGGCCTGGACAGCATCCTCCTCCGCCGTTTGAGCCTGCCGGCGACCGCTGCCCACATGGAAGCCTGGCAGGACCTGGTCGAGCGCATCCAGAACCCAACCGACGAGCTCACGATTCATTTCGTCGGCAAGTACGTCGAGTACGAAGACTCATACAAGAGCATCAACGAGGCGCTCTACCACGGCGGGTTTCGGCACCGGCTGAAGGTCAACCTGAGCTACATCGAGGCCGAGGCGCTCGAGCATCCGGACGGACTCCGGAAGCTCGAAAACGCGTGCGGCATTCTCGTCGCGCCCGGCTTCGGGGATCGCGGCAGCCGCGGCATGATGGTCGCGGCCGAGTTCGCGCGCACTCGAAAGATTCCCTACCTCGGCATCTGCTACGGCTTCCAATGGGCCGTCGTCGAGTTTGCGCGAAATGTCGCGGGTCTCGCCGGCGCCGACTCGACGGAAGTCGTCGAGAACGCGCCGCACAAAGTGATCTACAAGCTCCGCGATCTCCTCGGCGTGGACGACATGGGCGGGACGATGCGGCTCGGCAGCTATGCGTGTCGTCTGGTTCCCGACTCGCTGGCCTTCAAGCTCTATGGCGAGGAGATCGTCCACGAGCGGCACCGCCATCGGTATGAGTTCAACTGCCTCTACGAGAAGACGCTCATTGAACACGGGTTGAAGGTCGTCGGCCGGTCGCTCGACGGCAAGTTCGTCGAGATCGTCGAGCTGCCGGGCCATCCGTGGTTCCTGGCGGTCCAGTTCCACCCGGAATTCAAGTCCAAGCCGCTGCGTCCGCACCCGCTCTTCGCCGGGTTCGTCGAAGCAGCCCATCGCCGCAAGCTGGCGGCTCAGGGTGTCGCGACGAACGTGACGGCGATCGGGGATCGGCGAAGGTAGAGACGACGACCTCCGAGGTCATTTTATGGATTACGAAAAAATGACCTCGGAGGTCATAATTGTCAGGTGCTGACGCCGGCGGTCCAGCAGGTTCGCATCAACGACAACGTGATTCTGGGGCGGGACGAGCTGGTGCTCATTGCCGGCCCGTGCGTCGTCGAAAGCGAAGAGCACACGGTTCAGACCGCGAAAGCCCTGGTCGAGATCACGCGGCGCGCCAAGGTGCCCTTCATCTTCAAGGCCTCGTTCGACAAGGCCAACCGCACGTCGCTGAAGTCGTTTCGCGGGCCCGGAATTGAACAGGGCCTGGCGGCGCTCGATCGCGTCCGTCGCGAGTTCGGGGTGCCGGTGCTGACCGACATCCACGAGCCTCAGCAGGCCGCCCAGGCCGCCGCCGTCGTCGATGTTCTCCAGATTCCCGCGTTCTTGTCCCGCCAGACGGATCTCCTCGTCGCGGCCGCGATGACGGGTAAGGCCGTCAACGTGAAGAAGGGACAGTTTCTCGCGCCGATGGACATGCGGCACCCGATCGAGAAGGTCCGCGCCTCCGGCAACAATCGAGTGTTCATTACCGAGCGCGGGTTCTCATTCGGCTACAACGACCTGGTCGTGGACATGCGGGCGTTCCCGATGATGCGCAGTCTGGGCGCGCCGATCGTCTTCGACGTGACGCACAGCCTCCAGCTACCGGGCGGCGGCGAGGGTGTCACCGCCGGGCTCGGCCAGTACATCGAAGTCCTGGCGAGCGCTGGTGTAGCTGCCGGTGTCGACGGGGTGTTTCTCGAGGTGCACGAAGACCCGTCCAAGGCCAGGAGCGACGCCGAGAACGCCCTTCCGCTGGCGAAGCTGGCGCCGCTGCTCGATCGACTCACCCAGATCAACGCTATCGTCAAGTCCGCGGCTCTCGTCTCACGATAGCGCACGCCATGCCGGCCCCTACGACGCGGGACAACGCCGTTGCTCTTGCGCGGAGCGTGCTCGAAACAGAGGCCCGCGCGATTCTCGGCCTGATTCCCCAACTCGATGAATCCTTCGACCGCGCGCTGGACCTGCTCCATCACTGCACCGGGCACGTCATCGTCACGGGCATGGGCAAGTCGGGGATTATCGCCAGCAAGGTCGCGGCGACTCTCCGCAGCACGGGAACGGCGGCCAGCTTCCTCCACCCTGCCGAGGCGCTTCATGGCGATCTGGGGGTCGTCCAGCCGGCCGATGTCGTGATTGCGCTCTCATATAGCGGAGAGACCGAGGAGCTGGTCCGTCTGCTCGAAGCCATCCGCCGCATTGGCGCGCGGTTGATCTCGCTGACCGGTTCCCCTCAATCCACGCTTGGCCAGGCCGCCGATGTGACGCTCAGTTGCCATGTGGCCGAGGAAGCGTGTCCGATGAACCTCGCTCCGTCGGCAAGCACGACCGCTGCTCTGGCGCTGGGCGATGCGCTCGCACTCGCGCTGTCTCAGCGAAAGGGGTTTCGCGAAGAGCATTTCGCCAAGCTTCACCCAGGCGGCCGGCTGGGCAAACGGCTCATGCGCGTGGAGTCCCTGATGACCAGCGGCGAGGCGCTGCCCACGGTCGCGCCTGATACCAGGATGATCGACGTCATCCATGAGATGTCGAGCAAGCGGCTCGGGATGACGTGCGTGGTCGATCCCCAGGGTCGCTTGGCGGGCATCGTCACCGACGGGGACTTGCGACGCCACATGACGACGGGCTCGAATCTGCTGGACAAGCGGGCGGCAGACGTCATGACCGCGAGCCCCGTCACCATCGCCCGCTCGATCCTGGCGGTCGAGGCCTTGCGGCTGATGGAGGAGAAGAAGATCACGTCGCTCGTCGTGGTCGATCCGTCCGGTGTGCTCGAGGGCGTCATTCATCTGCACGATTTGTGGCGTACGGAGGCGATCTGAGTGCCGGTCTCGCGGAAGGCGCTCACGGCTCGAGCGCGCAACGTGAGGCTGCTGCTGTTCGACGTCGACGGCGTGATGACCGACGGCACCGTGAGCATCACCGCGAATGGGGACGAGTCCAAGACGTTTTCGATCCGTGACGGCGCGGCGCTCGTGTGGGCGCAGCGGGCGGGGTTCGAGGTCGCGATTCTGAGTGGACGGCCGTCGCAGGCCACGACGCGGCGGGCGGCGGAGCTGGGCATCAAGCGGGTCATGCAGGGCCCGCCAAGCAAGCGGCAGGGCTACGAAGATTTGCTGCGTGACGGCGGGTTCAGCGACCGCGAGGTGGCCTACATGGGCGACGACTGGCTCGACCTCGTGATACTCGAGCGCGTTGGGCTGGCGGCGGCGCCCGCCGACGCGGCCAGGGAAGTGCGCCAGCGGGTGCACTGGGTCAGCCGCTTCCCCGGGGGACGCGGCGCGGTCAGAGAGCTGATCGAATTGATGCTCCGCGCGCATCGGCGGTGGGATGACGTGCTCGGCCGACCGGCAGGCTAATGCCGTTCCAACTCAATTCACCAATGGGAACCGTCTTGCCCTCCCGCGACTTCGGCCACTCCAGGGGCGTTGCCTCTTGGCGGAACAAGTTGGAACGGCACTAAATGCAGGACTACCTCGTTCTCGTCGGCGTATTGGTCGCCCTCCTGGTCGGTCTCGCCACCGGCAAGGCGTGGGAGCGCTACAAGCTCGTCGAGGGCCGTTGGATCGATCGGCGGCGGGTCCGGCAATCGCCGCATTTCATCCTCGGGCTGAACTACCTGGTCGCCGGGCGCGTCGATCTCGCGATCGAAGAGCTCGAAAAGGCGGCGCGGCTCGACACAGCGGCGTTCGAGCTGCGGCTCGTGCTGGGGAATCTCTACCGTGAGAAAGGCCAGGTCGGCCGCGCCATTCAGGAGCATCAGTCGCTGCTCCAACGGCCCCGGCTCAACAAGGTGGAGCATGCGAACGTCCTGCTCTGCATCGGGCTCGACTACCGCCGCGGCGGCTTCGTCGACCGGGCGGTCGCGGCGTTTTCAGATGTCCTGAGGCTCGATCCGGAAAATGAAGCCGCGCTGATCAACCTCGAGAAGCTGCAGGAGGACCAGCATCAGTGGCACGAGGCGTACGTCACGCGCAAGCGGCTCGCGCAGATCGCCGGTCCGCCTGACCAGCCAAAGTCTCAGTCAATTCTGGCGTTTCTCGAGAACGAGCTCGGCTTGCAGGCGTTCAAAGCGGAGCTGCTGGACGAGGCCGCGCGCCGGTTCGAGGCCGCCATCGATCTCGACAGCAGCGTCATCACCGCCTACGTTCACCTGGGCGACGTGCGGCTGCGCCAGGGCGACCTCGCCAGCGCCGTTGCGATCTGGGAGCGGTCGATCGACGTCACGCCCGACCGGGCGTATCTGGCGCTCGAACGGCTCGAGCAGGCGTACGGGCGCATGGACGCCGAACACCGGTTCGTCGAACTGTGCCGGCGGCTCACGGCCGAGTCGCCGCGCGAATGGCGGGCGCGCACGGCCCTGGCCCGGTCTCTCACGGCCGCCAACCAGCCGGCGCGCGCCATCGAGCTGCTCTTCGAGGCGCTCGAGCACAACCCGCACGCGCTGGCCATTCATCAGGTGATCTGGAACACGCTCTCGCTGCTCGATCTGCCCAAGCCGCTGGTCGCCCGGTACATCGAGATTACGCGCGAGTCGGTGTTCTTCCTCGACCCGCACGTCTGCATTCGCTGCCGCTATCGGAGCACGGAGCTCCTCTGGCAGTGTCCGCACTGCCACGAGTGGAACACGTTCGTCGAGGACCGCATTACCCCGGCGACCGATACCGAGGCCGAGATTCCCGCGGGCCTGATGCCGTGAGGTGCTGTCCGGGGTGTAGGCCGGCCCTTCAGGGCCGGCGTGTCGGCGGGGCTGAAGCCCCGCCCTACAAATGACGACGTGCCCTTGCTCCGCGTCGCCCTGACGGGCGGGATCGCGACCGGCAAGTCCTACTGCCTCGATCGGTTTGCTCGCCTCGGCGCGAAAACCATCGACGCCGACGCGCTGGCGCGCGACGCCGTGGCCGTGGGGAGTCCGGGTCTCGTGGCTGTCGTCCAACGATTCGGGCGGGGCGTGCTCCACCCCCGTGGCGATCTGGATCGGACCGCGCTGGGACGTCTGGTGTTCGACAATCCAGCCGCCCGGCGCGACCTCGAGGCGATCGTCCATCCCGTGGTGTACGGCGCAATCTCGAACTGGTTGGAGACGCTTCGTGCTGAAGCACCCGAGGACGGGCCGAAGATCGTCGCGATCGCGGACATCCCGCTGCTCTTCGAGACGGGACGTCATCAGGCCTTCGACGTCATCGTCGTGGCCGCCTGTCCGCCCGACCGCCAGCTCGAGCGTCTGACAGCGCGCGGATTGACCCGCGAGGACGCCGAGCGGCGTATCGCGGCGCAGCTCCACATCGACAAGAAAATCCAACGTGCCGACTACGTCATCGACACGTCTGGCTCGTTTCCCGAGACGGACGCGCAGGTCGATCGGGTGTGGGCGGCGCTCAGCGAGCTCGACGCTCGGCGGCCTTGAGCGTGTTTTTGAGCAGCATGGCGATCGTGAGCGGACCGACGCCGCCCGGGACCGGCGTGAGCGCGCCCGCAACCTCCGCCACAGACGGGTGAACGTCGCCGACGACGGCCGACCCTCGTTTGTCGAAATCGGCCAGCCGCGGACTTCCCTCGCCGAAAAACTCGACAGCCGCGGTCCGGTCGGTCAGGCGGTTGATGCCGACGTCAATCACGACCGCGCCCGGCTTCACAAAGTCGCGCCTGACGAACCCGGCCCGCCCGACCGCCGCGACCAGAATGTCCCCTTCCGCCGCGACCTGGGGCAGGTTCGCGGTTCTCGAGTGGCAGATGGTGACCGTCGCATCGCGCTGCAGCAGCAGCAACGCCATCGGCTTCCCGACGATCTCACTGCGGCCGATCACCACCGCGCGCTTGCCCGCGATCGGCACCTCTTCGCGGTCGAGCAGTTCCATGATGCCGGTCGGCGTGCAGGGCGCGAACACCGCGCGACCCTGGACGAGCAGCCCGACGTTGTGGGGATGAAACGCGTCGACGTCCTTGTCGGGATGGATCGCGTCGAACACGCGCTGCGCGTCGGCCTTCGAGATGCCGGGCGGCAAAGGCGACTGGACCAGGATCCCGTCGCAGTCGCGCGAATGATTCAGGCGCTCGACCACGTCGAGAACGTCAGGTCCCGTGGACGTCGCAGGGAGCGGATGAATCGTGACGACGAGACCCGACTCGGTGCCCGCCCGCTGTTTGTTGCGGACGTAAATCTGGGAAGCCGGGTTCTCGCCGACCAGGACGATGTCGAGTGCAGGAGCGCGTCCCGACCGTGCCTTGAAGGCTCCCACCTGCGGAAGGAGCTCCGACCGAATGGCGGCGGCCGCCGCCGCGCCATCGAGGATCCGAGCGGGCATGCTCTTCCCTGGGGCCTGGGGCCCGCGGCCCTGGGCCTATTTCTCGCCCGTTGATTTCGTCATCACCTTGCCGAGGATGAACAGGACCAGCCCAGCGCCCAGGATGTAGAGACCCACGGTGTCTGCCTGCTCGGGCGTGACGCCGATCTCGTGCCACTTCGCGGTCGTCTCCGTCGTGATGCCGAACTCAGTCATGTAGGCCAGGATCGTCATCGCGGCCCCGTTGAACAGCGTCACCGCGCCAAGCACCGTGACGAAATTCGACAGACTCTGCCCACCGGTCCGTCGCGCGGCTTCGGCCTTGTTCACGAGCGGACTCAATCGCCGGCCGTAGAACCAATAGATGATCATGCCGATGTCGAGCCAGACGAGGAACCGAACCCAGGTGATGACGGGCAGGGCTAGCATCAGGTAGAAGCACGACAGCGACCCAAGGACCGGAAAGAGATACGGGCCGCCGGGAACCTTGAACGGACGATGCGCCTCGGGCCGTCGGATGCGCAGCAGGATGACTGCCGCGCAGACGACGACGAACGCGAACAGGGTCCCGATGCTCGTCATCTCGGCAACGACGTTGATCTGCGTGAAGCCCGCCACGAACGCCACAATCGTGCACGTGATGATCGTGGTGATGTGCGGCGTGCCGAATCGCGGGTGCACGCGGCTCACGGTCGCCGGCAGCAGCCCGTCCCGGCTCATCGCGAAGAAGATGCGCGGCTGGCTCAGCAGCATGACGAGCAGGACCGACGTGATCCCGGCCACGGCGCCCGCCGAGACGAGGCCCGCGGCCCAATCCTGACCGATGACGCTCAATGCGAAGGCGACCGGGGCGTTCAGGAACTTTGTCGCGTCTTCAGGCGGCATGATCATCGTCCCCGGGAGCGCGGCCTCGGCCGACCGGTAGTGCGTCACGGGAATGATGCCGGTCAGAACGGCCGCCACCGAGAGATACAGGACCGTGCAGATGATGAGGGACGCGATGATGCCGATCGGCAGGTCCCGCTTCGGGTTCTTGGCCTCCTCGGCGGTCGTCGAGACCGCGTCGAACCCGATGTAGGCGAAGAACACGACGGCTGCCGCGGCCATCACCCCCGGCCAGCCGTACGGCGAGTACGGCGTCCAGTTGTCGGTGTTCACGAAGGTGAACCCGGCGAGCAGGAAGAACAGCACGACGACGATCTTGATGCCCACGAGGATGGCATTGGCCCGGGCCGACTCGCGCACGCCGATGACCAGCAGCGTCATGATGAGCAGCACGATCAGAACGGCAGGAAGATTGATGAAGGTCCCGGGCGCCGAGCCGATGGCGGCCTGGGACCAGACCGGCAAGTCGATGCCCAGGCCGTGGAGCAGGCGTTGCATGTAGCCGCTCCAACCGATCGCGACCGTCATCGATCCGACCGCGTACTCGAGGATCAGGTCCCAGCCGATCATCCAGGCGAAGATCTCGCCGAGCGTCGCATACGCGTAGGTGTACGCGCTGCCCGCGATCGGGATCATCGAGGCGAACTCCGCGTAGCAAAGCGCCGCAAAGCCGCACGCCAGGCCCGCCGCCACGTACGAGAGCACGATGGCCGGTCCCGCCTGGTTGGCCGCCGCCGTGCCCGTGAGCACGAAAATCCCGGTGCCGATGATTGCGCCAATGCCGAGGAGCGTGAGGTCGAACGCGGACAGACTCCGCTTGAGCGCCTTCGTCCCGTGTTCGACGTCGCCAACGAGCTGCTCGATCGACTTGGTCTTGAACAGATTGGAATCCATCCGGCCTCCCCGGTCCCCAGCGTCAGGCGTGGTAAAGCGACGCAGATTATATGGTGGACAGCGCGTCCAGCAACTGACGGGCCCGCTGGCGCGGGTCACGGCCGATCAAGGCCGAGATGACCGCCACGGATGACGCCCCCGCGGCGATCACGCGGGGGGCGTTTTCGAGGGTAATACCGCCGATCCCAACCACCGGGAGGTTGACCGGCCGGGCGCGCGCGACCGCCGCCGCGACGCCTGCCTCGCCAATCGGCTCGCCGACCGCCATCCTCGTGGCGCTCCGGTACACCGGGCCAATAGCGAGATAGTTCACCGGCTCACGGCAGCCGGAGTCGACCTGGGCCGTCGAGTGCGTGGACAGACCGACGACCGCCTCCGGCCCGACTATGGCGCGAACCTCCGAGGGCGTCAGGTCATCCTGGCCGACATGAACGCCATCCGCCTTCGCTAGTCTTGCCACGTCGGCCCGGTCGTTGACGATGACCGTGGCGCCGGCGGGACGGGCGCGGGTGAGGACCTGCTCGGCTAGGTCCAGCAAGGGCCCGCCGGACCAAGCCTGGTTCTTGGCTCTCACCTGCACGAGCCGGACGCCGGCGTCGAGCCAGGCATCAAGCACGTCGAGCGGGACCAGCCCGCGCGACAGGGTCACATCGACATCCAGAATCGCGTAGAGGCGGGGGATGGCCAACGTCAGGGCAAAGGGCAAAGGGCAGAGGGCAAAGGGCCTTTGCCCTGCCACAGTTTTTGGAAACTAAGCCGTCTCAGCCAGGCTGGCCTTGGAGTCCTTTTTTTTTGCGAACCGTTCCATGAAGCTCGTGTTGAGCCGGCCGGCCACGAAGTCCGGGTCCGCCAGGATCTTGAGGTGGAGCGGGATGGTCGTCTTGATCCCGTCGATGACGGTCATCTCCAGCGTGCGGCGCATCCGGTCGATCGCCTCGCGACGATCCCGGCCGTGCGTGATGATTTTGGCAATCAGCGAGTCGTAGTACGGCGACACCGTGCACTCGGAGTGCGCGTAGGAGTCGACGCGGACGCCCGGTCCGCCCGGCACGCTGAAGGCGTGAATGACACCCGGGCTGGGTGCGAACGTCTCGGGATCCTCGGCATTGATCCGGCATTCGAGCGCGTGTCCGCGGAACTCGATGTCACCCTGCTTGAACCCGAGCCGCTTCCCCGCCGCGATCCGGATTTGCTCCTTCACGATGTCCACACCGGTGATGAACTCGGTGACCGGATGCTCGACCTGCAGACGGGTGTTGGCCTCGAGGAAATAGAAGTTGCCCTTCGAGTCCATCAGGAACTCGAACGTGCCGGCGTTCGTGTATTGCACGGCGCGCGCCGCATCGACGACAGTCGCGCCGAGCTTGCGGCGCTGCTTTTCGGTGAGGGCGACCGACGGCGCCTCCTCGACGAGCTTCTGGTGCCGGCGCTGGATCGAGCACTCGCGCTCGCCGAGGTGCACGACGTTGAGGTGATGGTCGCCGAGCACCTGAATTTCGATGTGCCGCGGCGACTCGACGTACTTCTCGAGGTAGACGTCGCCGACGCCGAATGACGCCTCGGCCTCGCGCGTCGCGGTCTTCAGCGCCGGGCCGAGCTCTTCGTTCTTCCGGACGACCCGCATCCCACGTCCGCCGCCACCCGCCACGGCCTTGATGATGATCGGGTAGCCGAGCTCCTTGGCGACTTTGAGCGCCTGCTCCTCGCCCTGGACCGGGCCGTCGCTGCCGGGCAGGACGGGCACGCCCGCCTTTTTCATCGCGCGCCGCGCGCGCGCTTTGTCGCCGAGCAGCTTGATGACGTTCGGGTACGGCCCGATGAATTTGATGTGGCACGCCTCACACACTTCGGCGAGGTACGCGCTCTCCGACAAAAACCCGTAGCCGGGGTGGATCGCGTCGGCGCCGGTGATCTCGGCCGCGCTGATGATGGCCGGGACGTTGAGATAGCTGTTCAGGCTCCGCGCCGGGCCGATGCAGACGTCCTCGTCCGCGAACCGGACGTGGAGCGCATGCTCGTCGGCCTCGGAATAGACCGCGACCGTCTTGATGCCGAGCTCACGGCAGGCGTAGATCACGCGCAGCGCGATCTCGCCTCGATTGGCTATCAGAATCTTGTTGAACATCGTCTCCGGCAGGATGGCGTGTCTGCAGGCTTATCGGACCCAGGCGTCTTCCCCCCCAGCGACCCTGTCTGCATGCTCCTCAGGCGACCTTCACGGCGAACAGCCGGTCCCCAAACTGCACCGGCCGGCCGTTCTCGACGTAGACGGCCGAGATCTCGCCGTCGCAATCGCTCTCGATCTCGTTCATGAGCTTCATGGCTTCGATGATGCAGAGCACCTGGCCCTTTCGGACCGCATCACCCACGTCCACGAACGGCGGCGCACCCGGCTCCGCCGAGCGATAGAACGTGCCGACGATCGGCGACTTGATGACGGCCAGATCGACGCCGGGCCCTTCTTCGGCAGGGACGGCATCGGCAAGTGCCGGCGGCGCCGCCGCGACAGCGGCTGGAGCCGGCGCCGCGGGGGCCACGGGGACCGCCGGGGGAATGACGGTGACCCGGTCCCCGGCCTTTCGGACTCTCACTTTGAGTCCGTCGCGCTCGATCTCGAGTTCGGCGAGATCGTGCTCACGAACGAGCTCGAGTATCTGTCGGATGTCGTCCAGATTCATACCGTTACACGGAAAGCACTTGACGTGACGTGGTACGCGCGCGCTTTTCACGAGCGTCGGCGTAGCCGACCACGTTACGTCAAGTGCTTTCCGCATTAGACGACCAGAAGGTCGCGCGGCGCGTCGGTCAGCACCTCGCAGCCCTCGGCCGTTACGAGTACATCATCCTCCAGCCGCACGCCGCCGAACCCGTCCAGGTACGCGCCGGGTTCAATGGTGCAGACCATCCTGGCCTCGAGAACGTCGGCCGTGCCCGAGTCGGCCCGCGAAATCCGCGGCGCCTCGTGCACTTCGAGACCCAGGCCGTGCCCGGTCCCGTGGAGAAACGCGTCGCCGAAGCCGCGAGCGTCGAGCACCTCACGCGCCGCAGCATCGACCTGCGGGGCCGGCACGCCGGCCCGCACGCTCGCGATCGCCGCCGATTGCGCCGCGCTCACCGCATCGAACAGCGACGCGGCGCGCGCGTCGACCTGACCAAGAACGGCCATGCGCGTCAGGTCGACGCAGTATCCGTCCAAAATGCCGCCAAAGTCCAGCAGCACCAGGTCGCCCGCCGCGAGCCGGCGTCCCGTTGGATGCGCATGCGGGTGCGCGCTGTTCGGGCCGGCGGCGACGATCGTCGGGAACGCGGGCGCGGAAAACCCGGCGCGCTCGATCGCCGCGTCGATGTCACGCGCGACATCGAGCTCCGTCCGTCCGTCGCGGACCCAACGCGCCAGATCGCGGGCGACCGACGACAGCGCGCGGCCTCCGCGCCGGATCACGCCGATCTCGAAGTCGTCCTTGATTGCGCGGTGCTTCTCGACGACCCGCTCGGTCGGCTCCCAGGTGATGCCTCCACCTGCCCGTTGCCACGCCGCGAGCCCGGCGACGGTCACGTGTTCGGCCTCGAATCCCACGTGGCTCGCCTTCAGGCTTTTCAGAAGATCGGCCAGCGTCAGATCGTACCGCCGCTCGACGCGTTCAACCTGCACGTCACTCAGTCCGGCCGACTGGAGACCTTCCGCGGCGGCGGTCACGTAGCGGCCGTCGACGACCAGACGCTGTTCGAGTGGCGTGATGACGAGCAGCCCCGCTGTTCCTCGGAACCCGCAAAGGTATGTCAGGTTGTGCGGAAACGAGACAACGAACGCGTCGAGGGCCTGGCGTTCGCAGTAATCGCGAACGTCACCAAGCCTCCCCGGCCAGTTGGGGGCCGCTCGGTCGGACACGGTGGCGATCACGCCACCGATTCTGACTCGATTTGCTGTCGGCGGGTCTCGATGCGGAGCAGGAACGCTTCGAGCGCCCGGACCGTCGGCTGGTTCGGATCCGGCGCGACGATCTCTTCCTCTTCGACTGGCATCGGCGTTGGCGCCGGCGGCATCGCGGCCGCCACTCTCGCGAACACCGATTCTGTCTCGACGCGGGCGGCGGTCTCGCGCGGCCGAGGCTCGAACAACGACTTGGTTCGAGCGGGCGGCGTCGCCGGCGCGGCATCGCCGTCGACGAACAGCGCCGGTGCGGGCTGGCTCATCGGATCGGACGCGCCGTTCCCGTCCGCGTTCTTGTGCGACGACGGGGATTCGATGATGAGAGACGACGAGCCGCTCGCGGCGACAGGCGCGTCGCTGCCCGACTGGTACGGCCGGGATTTCGATTTGAGCGATGACAGGAAGTCCTGCCGGTTCGGATCCGCGTACGCCGCTTGCGTCGGCCGCGGTTCGGCTGCCGGCTGGGCGGCCATGGGCGGCTGCGCGGCGAAGGCCGGCACGGCCGTTGATGGTGTTGGAGGCGTGACAGGTGCGCCGTTGACGAACATGGCCGAGGCAGGCAGCGCCGCTGCAGCTTCCATCGCCGAGAGCTCTGTCGCTTGCGCGGCCGCCGCGGCCGCACGCTGATCGCGCCGCCAGTACTCGACGAGCAGGAGACGTGTCTGCGACACGCGCCCCGGAATCGGATTCTCGGACTCCTGTCCGAGCAGGTTGAAGCTGATCAAGCCGTCGGAGTCGCCCGAGCGGCGTCCCCGAAGCAGCGAGAAGGCAGACCCGCCCCGTTCGCGCCCTTTCGAGGAGCCGAACAACGGACTGCCAGCATCGTTCACGTGGAAAACTCCCGTCCAATTCTGACTGATCTTCGCCGCCATCGGCGGCGGTTTCCTCCTCCGTTGGATCGTCGGCCGGCGACGCGTCACATGCCGCCCGCGAGGCGCCAAGAGTCGCAAGGCTGATGCCAGTCGTCGGTCTTGAACCTGTCACAACGACCTCGTTTTTGAACGCAATTTGGCAGACTAAAGACGTGGTTCCCCTGAAAGGGGGGACTGGTCGAGTTACGGGAACGTAAGGAAAAGCCCATATTGTCGGAACTTACTTCGCCGCCGGTTTGATCGTCACCGTTTGCGATGCGGTGCCTTTTCGCCCGGTGGAATCGGTCACGTTGAGCACGACGGTGTAGCTGCCGGGGCCGTTGAACGGATGAGAGGTCGTCATCCCGGATCCCGGTGACGAGCCGTCGCCGAAGTCCCAGACAAACGACGTGATGCTTCGGCCTGCCGCGGCCTTCGAAGCGCTCGCATTCAGGATCACGGGCTGTCCGACCGCCGGCTCGGCCGGTGAGACGGTGAACGCGGCAACAGGATCCGACGAAGAGGTGACGACAATGGGCGTGGGTGTCGTCGAAGCACCGGCGCCGCGATCGTCCGTGACCGTGAGCACGACGTTGTACGTTCCGGCGACTTGATACCGGTGCGTCGAACGCATGCCGGCACCAACGCCGCCGTCGCCAAAACTCCACACGAACGAGACGATCTGTCCGTCGTCTATGGACCTCGAGCCATCGAACAGGACGGCGTCGCCTTCGCGCGGCGACGCCGGCGAGAAAAAGAAGTCGGCGGCAGGAGGGCGATTCGGCGGGAGCACGAGACCAGGCCGCACGAGCCGGATGAGGACCGTTCGCGCTCTCTCATTCGCGAAGTTCGTCCCAACAGGCGTCACCACCACCGCGACCGTCACATCGTCAGCCGCATTCGGCGGCGTCGCGGGTGCGTAGTACGTGACGAGCGCGCGCCCGTCCTTGCCGGTTGAGATTCTTCGCGACGACAGCGATCCGTGGTCCATGCGGACGCTGTTCACGAATGTGACGAGGTCGAGCGCGAGCCCGCGAACGGGGTGGCCACCCGCGTCGCGCGCGACGATCTCGACGAGGGACGAGGCCGCGCCGTCCTGTGGAATGAGATCCGGCGTCGCCGTGACAGCCAAAGACAGCGCCGCCTCGGACGGGCCGGCGAGCGGCGGGATCGCGGCGGTGTCCAGCGTGCATCCGGCGATCGTGATGAGGCCAACCGCCGCGGCGGTCCAGATATTCTTCAGCATTCCTCAGTCCTCCGGATCGCTCCAATCCGCGAAATTGACGCCGATTCGTCCGACGACGTTGACGGCCCGGCCAGCCTGATCGGCGCCGTAGAAGGTGATCTCCGCGATCGTCGAGATCACCCCGGGCCCGGCCCCGCCGCCGAGCGCGCTGAGCGGCGCCTCCTGCTTGGCCTGCGCGCGCACCAGCACCAGCGTGGCGGGCCTGCGCTCGCCGCCAACGGTGATCGTGAACGCGCCGTCGAACGCGTACGGCACGTCGACACCTGGCGCGTTTCGTCCGTCGGCGCGAATGAACCGCACGTGGTAGCGCGTGACGGTGATGAAGTTGGCCGACGTCGGTTGCGTGGCGGTCGTGCCGCTGCCGGGATCCCTGAGGGCCAGGCTGAGCTCGACCCGGGCAACGTCCTCGAAAACCGTTGGCTGGCGAACGTCGGTGCCGTCGACCCGGCGAGTGACGACGGTCACGACATCGGACGCGAGCGTGCCGCCGAACGTTGACGGCGCCGCGCCGCTCGCCGCTTCGAGCGAGTCGATGATCAGGAACGCCGGCGAGGTCCCTGCTCGCTGAGCGCTGGTGCAGGACGTGACCATCACGAGAAGCGCGAGGAGGGCCGTTCTCACTATCCTGTAGCGAGCCACCTGCCGGAATTCGGCCGCTTGTCTCGCGATCCACGCAGGCTTTGTTCTACGAGGAAGTGAGAACGGCCCGAGGCTCCTTCGCGAGATCACGGCCGGCTCCGGATGATGCGCGGCGTGATGAAAATCAGCAACTCGCGGGTTTCGGTGCGCGTGTCGCTGCGCTTGAAGAGCCAGCCGAGCAGCGGGATGCGGCTGGCGCCAGGTGTGCTGTCGAGGAGCGCGCTTTCGGTCGATTGCGTGATGCCGCCGATGATGGTCGTCATGCCGTCGCGCACCTGCACCTGCGTGTCTGCGCGTTGCGTGTTGATCGACGGGTTGCCGTTCACCGCGCGGCTGAAGTCCGGCGTGCCGTTCTCGAGGACGATGTGCATGATGACGGTGTCGGCAGTGACCTGAGGCGTCACGACGAGCTTCAGCGCGGCATCCCTGAACTGCACCGTGACCGTGTTGTTGGCCACGGTCTGGAATGGGATCTGAAACCCCTGCGACATCTCCGCCGGCTTGTTGTTCTGCGTGGTGACACGCGGCTGCGACAGGATCCTGACTTTGCCCTCGTGCTCGAGGGCCGAGAGCGCAGCGTCGATCGCCAACGCGCCATTGATCGCGGCGAGCGAGAGGCCAAGCGCGGACGTCGCACCGCCGATGGGCAAATTGACCGCCGTGCCGATCTTGTCGAGCTCCCCCGCTCGCGGATCGGTCGGACCTTGCGTCACCGGTCCTTGCGTGACGACGCGACCCGAGAGCGAGCCGCGGTTCGGAAACGCGAGCGTCGTGGTGTTGCCCAACTCCGGTGAGACTCGGCCGTTGACACCCAGTTGCGCGCCGAGGGCGCGTGCCGTGTCGCGGCTCGTGTGGAGGATCCGCGCCTCGATTTCGATCTGCGGCTCCGGGTGGTCGAGATCGGAGACGAGCAGCCGAATCTCGGCGAGGTTGGCGGGCAAATCGCGCACGATGAGCATGTTCGTCCGCTCGTCCACGTCGGCCGTTCCGCGCGCGGAGAGGAGCCGCGCCTGTTCGAGCAGCTTCTTCAGGGCCGCGGCCGACGCGTGATGCAGACGCAACCGAACGGATTCGAGTGCCGGGGCGGACTCGGTCGCCTTCCGCTGCTCGGCGTCCTCCTTGAGCTCGCGGCTGCGGGTGTCCCGTGTCAGGACGCGCACGACCGGGCCGTCGATCTGATACGTGAGCTGTGCGCTCTTCAGGACGACGTCCATTACCTGGTCCCACGGCACCTGCGTCAGCTTCAGATCGACGACCGCGTTCAGCGGCACGCCGGCGTCGATGACGAGGTTGATGCCGCCGATGTCCGCGAGCTGGCGAAGGACGACCCGCAGCAGCGCGCCCTGATAGTCGACATCGATTGGCGCGCCGGTGAACGGCTGGACCTGCGACGCGGGGGCGCGAGCCGTTGGCGGAGACGGATCCTGTGCGGCGAAGCTGGCCTGGAGGGTTGCAAGAGCGGCGAGGCAGAGCGCAACGAACAGCTGCGAAGACTTCATCGGACGGCTCCCGAGGGTTTTCCGAGTAGCTTGCGGAGTTCGGACGGATGAGGTGCGCCACCGTCCGACGTCCGGACGAAGACGACGCCGTCGGCGTCGACGCTCTTGACCGTGGCGTCGAGGAGCCGGTCCTGCGGCTTGGCGACAAACGTCCGGCGATCGGGGCCCTGGAGGATCGCGCTCACGACGTCGCCCGCGCGGACGATGCCCGTCACGGTCACGTCGTTCGCGGAGATTCCACTCAGTCCGGCGGCGACAGCCGAGCGCGCTCCTGGCGCCCTGACGCCGCCAGAGCTCGCAGCCACGCTGAAGCTCGGCGGCGTGAACGGATCGCGGCGGTCGCTAGTAACGGCGGTATCGAAGGAAACGTCGGGTACCGCGGTCGGCGTCGCAGCCAATGTCGCTTCCGCCAGAACCGTCACGCTGACCGTCCGACGGCCGGTTGGTTTCGTCTGGGGCTTGATGGTGACCTCTGGCACCGATGCCAGTCGCCCACTCGCGCTCAGGCGCGCAAGGAATGCGACGACGTCATGAAAGCCTCCATCAAGCGCGAGTTGCACGCGCTGGCCGCCGCTAGTCGCGTCACCAGCAGCCGGAGCGAGGGTGAAGCCGACAAGCGCGAGGCCTGACCGGGTGGCAAGTTCGTGAATCGCTTCGAGCAGGGTCTCCGGTTCCGGCGTGCTCGAGCCGCCTGTCGTTTGCGCCGCGAGCCTGGCTTCGAGCGCCTGCACCTCGCGCTGCAGCGTCGGCAGCCCGGCGGTGGCCATTCGCAGACGCGCAAGCTCAGCGATCGCGGTGTCGCGTTTCGACCGGCGCGAATCGAGAAGGAGACGCTCCGGGCTGAGCCACGTTTGCCACGCGCCCAGGAGCACCGACAGCGTCAGGAGAACGAAGACGACTCTCTGCGATCGAGCGGAGAGCCCGCCGAACCTTCGAACCAAACAAACCGCCGCGCGGGCGGAGCGCCCGCAGGTGGGGCTGACGTCCGCCTTCGCGCGGTGCGCGACGGCGGGACTTGCGCCCCTTCAGTCCAGACGCAGGGAGAATCGCACGAGGGTCGTACCGTCGCGAGTCTCGGAGCTGGTGGACAGAACTTCCACCGGCGTCGTCACCACGCCGGCGTGCTGAATACGTGCCGCAAAGTCAGTAATGGCCTGGAGCGACAGCGCGCGTCCGTCGATGTCGAGCCGCGTGCCGCGCTGGTGGAGGCTCGTCAGCCAGACGTCCGCGGGAAGGCTCTGGCCAATGGTTTCCAGAACGCGGACAGGCGCGAGCCGCGTCTCATGCTCTCGATTGATCGCCGTCTGCCGGTCGAGGAGCGCGGTCCGGCGGGCGAACATGTGCTCCGCGTCGCGCGAGGCGGCGCGCAGGCGCACGGCTTCTGCTTCGACGTTCGCCATCTCGCGATCGAGCCGCGTCACGTCGGCGCGAGTCGACCACCAGGCCATGCCGCTTCCGATCACGGCGAGCGCCACGAACGTCACACCGATCCACGCCGTGCGACGCGCACGTCTGTCGTTCGTTACGTTGCCGGGACGCGCCGGTCCCAGCAGATTCACGGCGATCATCGGTCGTCGTCCTGGCGCATCGCGAGGCCGACGGCCACAGCGTAGGCCGGCCCCGTGGTCTCGTTCCCGACCTGGCCGGCATTGCTGACCTGTCGAAATGGATCGAACACCTGCACGTC
This sequence comes from Vicinamibacterales bacterium, assembly GCA_035633215.1. Taxonomy (GTDB): domain Bacteria; phylum Acidobacteriota; class Vicinamibacteria; order Vicinamibacterales; family SCN-69-37; genus DASQFI01. The sequence goes on from DASQFI010000013.1 coordinate 38,840, forward strand.
CGCGCCGAGCTCGGTCTTGAGCAGGTCAAAGAGCCCGGCCATCTGCCACGCGCCGCCCGACACCGCGATCCGGCCCAGCTGCCCGGCTCGATCGCTCTCGCGATAGAAGTCGATCGTGGTTCGGATCTCCGCGACGAGCTGGGCGCTCGCCTCGCGCAGCACGGCGTTCACTTTCTTTTCGTTGACGCGCTTGGACATTCTGCCGCGCAGCATTTCTCGCGCGGTTCCTTCGTTCACGTCGGGTCCGCCCTCCCGCATCAACGCCTCGACGTGGCCCTGACCGCCAATCGGAATATGGCGGCTCAGCACGGGATCGCCCCGCTCGAGCAGACAGACGATCGTGCCGCTCCGCCCCACGTGGATGAGCGCCGTCAGCGCGTCCGTGCGATCGGGATAATTCATCTGATAGGCGTTGGCCAGCGCGAACGCCTCGACGTCCACCACGGCCGGCGTGCGGCCGCTGTGTTCGATCACCATCGTGCGTTCTTCGATCCGATCTTTCTTGGCCGCGACGACCAGCACGTCGACGCCCCCTTTCGACGAATTGGTACCCGTGGACACGACGCGGTAGTCAAGCTGGACTTCGCTCAGATCGAAGGGGATGTGCTGCTCGGCTTCCCAGGGAATCCGGTTGTCCAGTTCGGACTCTTCAACCGTGGGCAGCCAAATCCGCTTCACGATGACGGAGTGGCCGGACAACGCGGAGGCGACGCGCGCCTTCTTGAGCCGGAACGAATCGATGAGCCTGGTGACCGCGCCGCTCACCATGGCCGGCTCGAGCGTCGCGCCGTCCTGGATGCAGTTGTCGGGCAGCGGTTCTTCACCGGCGGCGACCAGCGACCAGCTCCCGCGCCCGCGTTTGAGCACGACGCCGCGAACGGCGCTGGAACCGATGTCGAGACCGACGGTCTGAGTACGGAAAGCGGAGCTAAGCACCATGATCGGCGGCAGTCATCGCAAGCCTGATGCCAGAGTTGCAACTCACATGAGTGATCGCGCGAACGCCATTTTCAAAACCGCCGCCGGGTGACGAGGATTCGTGCGAACGACAAGCAATTTTGGACGGATTACGAGATGGTAATCTGAAATACAATTGTTCTGAAGGGCCGGATTAGGCCGGGAAACCATTGAAATCCGGCTCACAAGATTGACAATTTTTCAACCGCCCCCTATGCTTGAGGTTTGCCGTTCTTGTGATCCGCCCGCACGGTCCAGGCGGCATCCTGAGGCAGCTTAGAGGGATCTGCAGGAGAACGATGGCTACGAGTACGCCCACTGCCAAGACCCACGACCGACAGTGGCACATTATCGACGCCGACGGCAAGGTGCTGGGCCGTGTGGCCAGCTTGGCGGCGCGCCTGCTTCAGGGCAAACACAAGCCGATCTGGACGCCGTACCTCGACATGGGCGATCACGTCGTGATTATCAACGCGGCTCGCGTGCGTCTCACCGGCCGCAAGGAAGAACAGAAGATTTATCGCCGGCATTCGGGCTATGAGGGTGGGCTGAAGGAAGAGCGGGCCAAGATCGTCCGCCAGAAACACCCGATTCGGATCGTGGAAGACGCGATCCACGGGATGCTGCCCAAGACGAAGCTCGGCCAGGCCATGTACCGGAAACTGAAGGTCTACCCGGCGGGCGACCATCCACACACCGCGCAGAAGCCCCAGAAGCTCGAGGTCGCGTAACTTGGCTACAACGCAGTACTACGGAACCGGCCGCCGGAAGACGTCGACGGCCCGCGTGTTCTTGCGTCCCGGATCGGGCACAATTACCGTAAACTATCGGCCACTCGAGGCGAGCTTCCCTGCCGAGTCGCTCAGGCTGGTCATCCGGCAGCCGCTGGTCGTGACGGAGACCGCGGAGCGATTCGATGTGCTTGCCACGACGGCCGGCGGCGGTGTCTCCGGCCAGGCCGGCGCCCTCCGGCTCGGCATTGCCCGGGCGCTCGTCGATTACGACGCGGAGCTGCGGGCGCGCCTGCGAAAGGCGGGCCTGCTCACGCGTGATCCGCGCGCCAAGGAGCGCAAGAAGTACGGGATGGCTGGAGCGCGTAAACGGTTCCAGTTCAGTAAGCGTTAACCCCACTATTCGAACTCCGGCGCGGTGCCGGGTTCTATAAGGAGTCGATTCGGCTTGAACGCGATCGCGATGAAAGACCTGCTGGAGGCCGGCGTGCACTTCGGCCATCAGACCAAGCGGTGGAACCCGAAGATGAAGCCCTACATCTTCGGCGAGCGCAATGGCATCTACATCATCGACCTTGGCCGCACGGCCAAGCTGTATCGCGAAGCCGCCGACTACGTCGCGAACGTGTGCAGCCAGAACGGGACGGTGCTGTTCGTCGGCACCAAGCGGCAGGCGCAGGACGCCATCGCCGAAGAGGCCCAGCGCTGCGGCATGTTCTTCGTCAACCAGCGCTGGCTGGGCGGACTCCTGACCAACTTCACGACCATCCAGCGAAGCCTGGCGCGCCTGCGCGAGCTCGAGGCGATGGCGACCGACGGACGTTGGGAAACGCTGTCGAAGAAGGAAATCGCGCGGCTCGAGAAGGAACGCCGCAAGCTCGCCAAGAACCTCGACGGCATCCGCGGCATGGGCCGTCTGCCCGACATCGTCTTCATCGTGGACACCAAACACGAGCAGATCGCGGTCGACGAGGCGCGCAAGCTCAAGATTCCGGTCATCGGCGTCGTCGATACGAACTGCGATCCCGACGAAGTCGATTTCGTGATCCCCGGTAACGACGACGCACTGCGATCGATTCGGTTGTTTGCCGCGGGCATCGCCGACGCCATCTTGTCGGGTCGCGGCCTGGCCGAAGCGGCCAGTGCGCCCCAGGCGGCCGAGTCGAAAGCCCGCGCGCACGCCGCTCCGGCGACGGCATAAGACAAGAAGACAAAAGGCAGAGGGCAAAAAGGCAGAAACTTTTTGCCTTGTACCTTCCTGCCTTTTGCCTTGACCACCGAGGTAGCAATGTCCACGAACATCTCCGCTGAACTCGTCAAGAAGCTGCGCGACCGTACGGGCGCCGGCATGATGGAATGCAAGGCCGCGCTGCAGGACGCCAACGGCGACCTCGAAGAGGCGACGACGATTCTCCGCAAGCGCGGGCTCGCGCAGGCTGCCAAGAAGTCTGGACGGTCGACGAGTGAAGGCTTGATCGGCTCGTACATCCATCAGGGTGGCAAAATCGGCGTCCTCGTCGAGCTCAACTGCGAGTCGGACTTCGTGGCAAAGACCGACGACTTTCAGACGCTGCTCAAGGAGCTGGCGCTGCAGGTCGCCGCGGCCAGCCCGGAGTACGTCCGCCGCGACGACGTGCCCGCCGACGTGCTCGAGCGGGAGCGCGCGATCTATCGCGCTCAGATGCAGAACTCCGGGAAGCCGCCTCACGTGATTGACAAGATCGTCGAAGGCAAGCTCGGCAGTTTCTACGAGCAGGCGGTCCTGCTCGATCAGCCATCGATCCGCGATCCGAAGACGACTGTCAGTCAGATGGTGCAAGCCGCCATTGCGAAGCTCGGCGAGAACCTCGGCATCGCCAGGTTCGTGCGTTTCAGGGTTGGCGACCAGCCCGGAAGCTCGGCACGGAGGGAGCCGGGGGGCCAGCCAGCAGGGACTCCCACAAGCCCGGGCAGCGGACCGTCAGGCAACCCGGCCTGACCTGACCGGGCATTCAAGGGCCCGGCTCTGTCTTCTTCTATTACGCTCGCGGGGCCCCACCCCCGCTCGGTCGCGCTCCGGCGCTCGCGGACTCGCTACGGCCACCCCAACGCGGCTGCCGCGTTGGGGGCCCCGGCGCCTCGCGCGAGCCGCGGGCGCGAACATATAATCGACGTTCGTGTCGTCGAGGCCTGCCTACTCACGCGTTCTCCTCAAACTTTCCGGTGAAGCCCTCATGGGCGAGCAGGCGTTTGGGATCGACCCGATCGTCGCGACCCAGGTGGCGCGGGAAATCGGCGAGGTCCAGCAGCTCGGCGTGCAGGTCGCCGTCGTCATCGGCGGCGGCAACCTGTTTCGCGGGCTGGCGGCGAGCGCGCGCGGGATGGATCGCTCGACGGCCGACTACATGGGCATGCTCGCGACCGTCATCAATGCGCTGGCGCTCCAGGACGCGCTCGAACAGCTGGGGGTGACGACGCGTGTGGCGACCGCGATCGAAATGCGAGCGGTCGCCGAGCCGTTCATTCGCAGGCGCGCGATCCGTCACCTCGAAAAGGGCCGCGTCGTCGTCTTTGCGGCCGGCACCGGCAATCCCTACTTCACCACCGACACGGCCGCGGCGCTCCGGGCGATGGAGATGCGCGCCGAAGTGATCCTGAAGGGGACGAAGGTGGACGGCGTCTACACCGCCGATCCGATGAAGGACAAGTCGGCGAGTCGATACGAGACGATCTCCTATCTCGAGGTGCTCGAGAAGGGCCTGAAAGTCATGGACGCGACGGCGATCTCGCTCTGCATGGACAACAAGCTGCCGATCGTCGTCTTCAACCTCCGCGAAGCGGGCAATCTCCGCCGGGTCATCATGGGCGATCCTGTCGGCACGACGGTCATGGCCTGACACGGCGACAGCCATCACGGCGCGTTCACTACATGGACTGGGACGGTTATGGATGTCACTGATATCAAAGGTCTGAATGCCGAAGTCAAGAAACGCATGGACAGCGCCCTCGACCACGTCCGCCGCGAGCTCGGCGGGCTGCGAACGGGCCGCGCGACCGTTTCGTTGCTCGACCCCGTGCACGTGGACGCCTACGGCGCGTCGCTGCCGTTGAACCAGGTCGCATCCCTCTCGGTGCCGGAGCCCACGCTGATCGTCGCGCAGCCGTTCGACCCGTCGCTGATGTCGGCGATCGAGAAAGCGATTCAGAAGAGCAATCTCGGCCTCAATCCGGCGTCGGACGGCAAGGTCCTGCGCATTCCGATTCCTCCGCTCACCGAGGAGCGCCGCAGGGAGATGTCGCGCCTCGTCCACAAGTACGCGGAAGAAGGCCGGAACGCGGTGCGGCAGGTGCGCCGCGACGCGAACGAGCGGCTGAAGAAACTCCTGAAGGATCACAAGATCTCCGAAGACGACGAGCGGCGGGCGCTGGACGACGTGCAGAAGATCACGGATCAGCACGTCGTACTCATTGATGAACTTCAGAGGAAGAAAGACACTGAGCTGCTGGGAAAGTGAGCGACGTGCGGTGTCAATCTGAAAACTGACATCTGAAATCTGCAATCTGGTCGGCGCATCGGGGAATCTGGAATCTGGCAATCGAAACCACGCTTGTCCATGCCGACTCCGATTTCAGATTCCGATTTCAGATTCCCCGATTGCCGATTCTCAGATAGATTTCAGATTCCTGGATAGATAGCAGATTCTCAGACTCCCAGATTACTGATCAAGATTACAGATTCTCTGATTGCCGATTTCAGATTGACACCGCATGGGCTCTTTTTTTTCTCATCTCGAGTGTTCCGTCCCATGCGGGGCCGGTCCGTTCGATCCTCGCCACATCCATCACCTCTGTTCTTGTGGGGCCCCGCTCCTCGCGCGCTACGACCTGACCGCCGCGAAGCGCATGTCGAAGGACGCGCTCATCGGGCGAGAAGGGTCGATGTGGCGCTACAGGGAGCTGATGCCGCTGCACAATCTTCCTGGGCGCGACGGCGAGCTCGAGTCGCCGGTGTCGCTTGGCGAAGGCTGGACGCCGCTGATTCGGACGCGGCGGCTGGGCAAGGCGCTCGGCCTCGAGCGGCTGTACGTCAAGGACGAATCGCTCAATCCGACGAACTCCTTCAAGGCGCGCGGGCTCTCGGCCGCGGTGACGCGCGCGTTCTATCTGGGCGCCAAAGTGCTCGCGATCCCGACGGCCGGCAACGCCGGGAACGCGATGGCCGCGTACGCCGCGCGCGCGAATCTCGGCGCGCAGGTCTTCATGCCGAAAGACGTGAAGATCCCGTTCATCCGCGAGTGTGAGATCTACGGCGCCGAGGTGACGCTCGTCGACGGGCTCATCACCGACGCCGGCCGCATCGCCGCCGAGATGGGGAAACCGCTCGGCTGGTACGACGTCTCGACACTCAAAGAGCCGTACCGCATCGAAGGCAAGAAGACGATGGGGTACGAGGTCGCCGAGCAGCTTGGCTGGACGCTCCCCGACTGGATCATCTACCCCACGGGCGGCGGCACCGGCATGGTCGGCATGTGGAAGGCGTTCGACGAGATGTCCGCGCTCGGGTGGATCGATCCGGTCCGCCGGCCGCAGATGGTGACCGTGCAGGCGGCAGGATGCGCGCCGATCGTCCGCGCGTTTGGCGCAGGCACGGAGAAGGCCGCGCCGTGGGAGAACGCGCAGACGATCGCCGACGGCCTGCGCGTGCCGAAGGCCATCGGCGACTTTCTCGTGCTGCGCGCGCTCCGCGAGAGTCACGGCACCGCCGTGGCCGTGGGTGACGCCGAAATGGTGACGGGCATGAAGGACCTCGGCCGGCTCGAAGGCATCAGCGCGGCGCCGGAAGGCGGCGCGGCCCTGCAGGCGCTGCGAGTCCTCGTCGGCGACGGACGGATCAAGCCGCACGACTCGGTCGTGCTCTTCAATACGGGCGGCGCACTGAAGTACCTCGACGTTCTGCAATGATTGGCCTCCTCTTTACGGGCGGCACAATCTCGATGAAGTTCGACCCGGCGACGGGCGCGGCCGTCCCGGCGCTGAGCGCTGCCGAGATTCTTGCGCAGGTCCCCGATCTTCAATCGGTCGGCGACATCGAGATCGAGGAATTCTCGCGCCTCCCCGGGCCGCACGTGACACCCGAGCAGATGTGGCGGCTGGCCCGGCGCGCGGCCGCCTGGCTCGAGCGTCCGGATGTCGACGGCCTGGTCATCACGCACGGCACCGATACGATCGAGGAGACCGCATTCCTGCTCGATCTCGTGCTCATGTCGGAAAAGCCGGTCGTGCTCGTCGGCGCGATGCGTACGGTGTCCGATCCCAGTTGGGACGGACCGGGAAACGTTCTCGCGGCCGCGCGCGTCGCCGCGTCTCCCGTGGCCCGCCACCACGGCGTGCTCGTCGTGATGGACGAGCAGATCCTGCCGGCGCGCGAGGTGCGCAAGGTACACACGGAATCGTCCGGATCGTTCGCGACGCCGGAATTCGGTCCCGTGGGCGTCGTCGACGACGGGACCGTCGTGTTTCGCCGGGCTCCCCTGCCCCGCCCGGCCTGGCGCGACGAGGCGGCCGAGGCCGGATTGCGTGTTCGTCGTCTCGAAACGCGCGTCGAGTTGCTGCAGGTCTACACGGGCATGAGCGATCGACTGGTTCGCGTGCTGCTGGAGGACGGCCTGCGCGGCCTGGCGCTCGTCGCCTTCGGCCGCGGCAACGTCCCGCCGTCGATCATGCCGTCGCTCGAGCGTGCCGTCGGCGCAGGTGTGCTCGTGACCGTGTCGTCACGGTGCGTCGCCGGACGCGTCAAGCCGCGCTACGGCTACGACGGCGGCGGCCAGCATCTGGCCAGGATCGGCGCATTGCTCGCGGGCGATCTCTCGGGCGCGAAAGCGCGACTACTTCAGATGGTCGCACTCGGGATGTCGGAGGATGTGGCCGGCGCATCCGAGCTGGTGCGCCGGCACACTTAGGTCAATCTCCGAAAGCAATTCCCACATTCCGCGCGGTTCGAATCAGATCGCTGTCCACGGGCACCTTACGCGTCTTGCCGACGACGCATTCGAGGGGCACGGCGACAATCTCCGGCGACTTGAGCGCGGTCATCACGCCGAATTCGCCGCGGCGCAGGAGATCGACGGCGAAGCTGCCGAATCTCGTCGCGAGCACGCGGTCGTACGCCGACGGCGTGCCGCCGCGCTGGAGATGACCGAGGACGACGTACCTCGTTTCCTTTTTCGCCATGTGCTCCAGCTCGATCGCAATACGTTCGCCGATACCTCCCAGGCGCTCCACCTTGTCCGGTGATCCGGCCTCGACGATCGAGTGCGTGCCGCCCGCCGGATACGCGCCTTCGGCGACGACGACGACGCTGAAGCGGGCCCCCCAGCGTTCCCGCTCCTCGAGGCGCTCGACGACTTTGTCGAGGTCGAACGGTATCTCCGGGATGAGGACGACGTCGGCGCCGCCGGCGATGCCGGCGTAGAGCGCAATCCAGCCCGCGTATCGTCCCATCACCTCGACGACCATGATGCGGTGGTGTGCTTCCGCGGTGGTATGCAGCCGATCGATCGCCTCCGTCGCGAACTGCACCGCCGTGTCGAACCCGAACGTCATCGTCGTCTCGACGATGTCGTTGTCGATCGTCTTGGGTACGCCGACGATCGGCACGCCGCGCTTGTGGAACTCGTGAGCGATCGTGAGGGTCCCGTCGCCGCCGATGACGATCAGCGCGTCGAGGCCCATTTTCTGAAAGTTGTCACAGCAGCGATCCGAGTAATCGACCGGGCCTTCGGACGTTTGTAGCGGATAGGAGAACGGATCGCCGCGATTGGTGGTGCCGAGAATCGTCCCGCCGAGCCGCAGGATGCCGGTGACGTCGCGCAGCGTCAGCCGCCGCGATCGTTCGGGATAGATCAGGCCGTCGAAGCTGTCTTCGAGGCCGATGCATTCAATGCCGGCGGTGGCGGCCGATTTGACGACGGCGCGGATGACGGCGTTCAGGCCAGGCGCGTCACCGCCGCCGGTGAGTACCCCAATGCGACGAACGGGAGCGGACATCTGGCCAGTGTATGACGGGGCTGTGAAGTGCGCACGACGAGGCGGAACGGCGTGAACGCGTTGACAGCACTGCGGCGCGCTCCTATGCTCGATGGGTTCGGCATCTTGAGATGGAGCACAACCATACGCTGGCGATTCTCGTAGGCGGAGGGCCTGCACCCGGCATCAACAGCGTCATTGGGGCGGCGACGATTCGGGCCCGGCTGGAAGGGATCGACGTCCTCGGCATTCGCGACGGCTTCGAGTGGATCATGCAGGGCGACATCGATCACGTCGTCCCGCTGTCGATCGAAGCGGTGAGCCGCATTCACTTTCGCGGCGGCTCCCACATCGGGATCTCGCGCGCCAATCCCAACACGCAACCGGAGCATCTCGAGAATGCGATTCGATCGCTGCTCCGCCTCAATGTGTCGCGGCTGCTGACGATCGGCGGCGATGACACCGCGTTCTCGGCGATGTCCCTCGACCGGCAGGCGGCCGGCCGGATTCGCGTGGTGCACGTGCCGAAGACGATCGACAACGATCTCGATCTCCCGGCGCACGTCGACACGTTCGGGTTTCAGTCGGCGCGCCATTACGGCGCCGAGATCGTCAAGAACCTGATGGTCGACGCGAAAACCACCTCGCGGTGGTATTTCGTCATCGCGATGGGCCGCAAGGCGGGCCACCTGGCGTTGGGCATCGGCAAGGCGGCCGGCGCGACGTTGACGATGATCGGGGAGGAGTTCACGGCGCCCATCCGCTTGCAGACGATCGTGGACACGCTGGCCGGCGCCATCATCAAGCGGCTCAGCGAGGGCCGTCGCGACGGCGTGGCGGTCATCGCCGAAGGGCTGGTGCTCGGCGTCGCGCCCGAAGATCTCGCGGGCATTGAGATTGACGAGGTCGAGCGCGACGCGCACGGCCATCTGCGCATCGACGAGGTGAACCTGGGCGAGATCCTCAAAGCGAAAGTCACGGAGCGGCTTCAGGCGGTCGGCCTCAGGTCGACGATCGCGGCGAAGAGTATCGGCTACGAGCTGCGCTGCGCCGACCCGATTCCGACCGACATGGAGTACACGCGCGATCTCGGCTATTGCGCCGCCAAATACCTGCTGGCCGGCGGCCACGCCGCGGTGATCTCGATGCAGGGCGGTCACTTCGTTCCGATCCCCTTCAGCGAGATGCTGGACCCCGACACCGGACGGACGCGTGTGCGGCTGGTCGACATCAGCTCGACACGCTACGCCATCGCCCGCCGGTACATGATCCGGCTGCGGCGCGACGACTTCGAGGATCCATATACGCTGGCGAAGCTGGCGACGACCGTCAGCCTGTCCGAGCCGGAGTTCCGGCGCCAGTTCGAGCATCTGGTCGAGACCGAGCCGCCGCCACTCGTCTTCAATGCTGCTGGCGAGCACCTATCCACTCCTGGTGCCGCATCAGGTGCCAAAGAGCGCTCAGGGCCCGAAGAGCGGTGACGACGCTCCGAATCTGCGAACCCCCGCGCTGCCATCGCGGCGGCGTGCTCGCGTGGGGCCGCGTGGGCATCCGCTCGGCCGCGGCCAGCAGATCGCGAATCGAACAGCTCAACGGCGGCAGGCGCGAGGGGTTGCCGGCAAAATCGAGCGTGTTAGACTTAAGGGTCGCGGCCGTGCTGAAAAAACACGCAAACTGGCCCGGCCCGCTTTGGAGGTCCGACTTTCTGAGTCCGAAGTTCTAAGCTCGAAGTTTCCTAAAGTGGGCGGCTAGCTCAGCTGGGAGAGCGCCGCGTTCGCAACGCGGAGGCCGCGAGTTCGAGCCTCGCGCCGTCCACCAACTTCCTTCAGCAATTCGGCAATCTCGGCCGCCGTCGCGGCGTCCCCGCGTCGTCGTCGGCGTTTTGTGCTCGTTCTGTGCTTACCCACGGCAGCACCAGCGCCTCAATCTTGCGTCGTTCGATCGGATGCGTGTAGCGCGCCAGCATCCGCGTGTCGGTATGGCCGGCCACCTAGCCCAATATTTCACTTCCGGCGCAGAATGATTGCCGACGCCGCCAGCAGTTCCGCGGCTAGGCCGAGTGCAGAGCCAATCCCAACAGCGTACAATACGGTCTGCCAATAGCTCTCTCGGAAGAAGCCAGCGACAAGACCCGCGATGAGGCCCACCGTAGCGCCGCCCCAAATTGCGGACCGATTGTCATGGCTGGCCCTGGGTCCTACGTATGCCTTACACCGGATACATGTCGGCTCGTGCTGAGACGCGAACTCCTCGAATTTCGCTGGCGCAACGATCCGCTTCAGCTCGCCACTCATCTCCCGCGCGTTTAAGTCCTGCTTTAACCTGCCGATGAACGCTTGGACATCTGGGCACTGAGGATCGACGTGGCACGTCGTTTCGCTGCTCATTAGGCCCTCTGGCGGAGCGCACGTCGGTTAGCGCCTTCCGCCGGCAAACTGTTAAATCTGATTTCTATGGCAGGAAGAACGGAGGTCAGCGCCAAGGCCCTGGGTAGTGGGGTTATGTTGAATGTTTCCGCTTGGCCGCTATCGTGAATCCGGTGTTGAGACCGACTGCGGTGCCGACCGCGACCCAGACCCCCATTTCCCCTGTGGCCGACCCCAGTGCCGCGCCGACACCAATGCCTATGGCCGTCCATGTCGCTATGTACTTGCCACGCATGTTCCCTCCCGTCCCAAATGGATGCGCCGCCAACCGTGTTTCGCCTTAGATTTGGTCGTGACACTATAGTGTCGGAAACTCCGTCTTCGCTTTCTCGGTCGGGACCCAGTACTCGACCTGCGTTCCTATATGGGGGGTTCCGCTCGGCCTCAAGAAGCCCTCAGAAATCATCCGCTCCACGAGCCTCGGGCTAATCGACTGGCGCGCAGCCCACGCCTCCCAACAACTCGCTTGCGGAGTTTTCGCGAACGCCACCGACGCACCAGTGGCAACCAGGAACCGGACCAGGTCGCCAGCCGTGGGGTGATACTCAACTCTCATGTTGGCGATGCCCCTCAGTGCTTCCTCCGGCCCTTAGCTCGCTTGCCGAGCGGGGACCCACACAACCTTCCCCAGCAACTCCGCTGAGTTCTCCCTGTGGCAGTGCGGGCACTTCCACGTCTGCGACTGCGCGGGAACTTCGGGAGCCCACTTCGACCACGAGCGTGGACCGCTCCGCCGCCCTGCGGACACTTATGCGGAAGGGTGACAGGCCCGAACACACCGAACAGTGTAGCCCCCTTGCCCGCACCGCTCGGTTTCAGATCCTACGGGAGATTATCGAGGCTTGGGGCCGGTACTCAGGCCACCGTGCAGCCGACAACGCCCGTTTGGCATCGCCGGGCAGTGGCAACGCGTGCATTTCTGTTCTTGGCCCCGCATCGAGGCGCCTTTGAAGAGTCACCGGAGCGGCAGCGGGCCTGGGTGAAGGCCATCCTCCAGCGTGCCTATCGGAGCGCGGACGTCCCGACAGCGCGGCGTCTGGTCCTCGATCTAGTCCGCCCGCTCGAGACCGATCATCCGAGTGCGGCCGAGAGCGTGCGCGAAGGCCTCGAGGAAACGCTCACGATCCTGACGCTCGGCCTGTCCGAGTCACTCCGGCGATTCGTTGAGCACGACCAACGCGGTCGAGAGCTTGATCAGTCGTACGCGCCACGTGAAGCGCAACGTCAAGCGCTGGCGCGGAGGGCAGATGGTGCTACGCTGGGTGGTCGCCGGCGTCCTCGAGGAACTCCTGTAGGAACGACCGCACCGCGCGGCCGGAAGGAAAGGAAGCTTGAGGCATGCAGACCACCGGTCCGCACCACGACCATGACCACGTGCCAAACACGTCGTCCCAGCAGCCTTCCGCCGGTCCTGAAAAGCTGCCAGGAATCAGGCACGTCATCGCGGTGGGCAGCGGCAAGGGCGGCGTGGGGAAGTCCACCGTCAGCGTGAATCTCGCGTTCGCGCTCCAGCAACTCGGCGGTCGCATCGGGCTCGTTGACGCGGACGTCCTAGGCCCGAGCATCCCCGTGATGCTGGGACTTTCCACCGGCCAGCCGCCCGCGCTGGCCGCGGACCAGAAGATCATCCCCGCGGACCGGCACGGCCTGAAAGCGATATCGATGGGCATGCTCACCGGGGACGACGAGCCGGCCATCTTGCGCGGGCCGATGGTGAGCAAGTACCTGAAAATGTTCATCGACTCCGTGCAGTGGGGACCCCTGGACTATTTGATTATCGACCTCCCGCCCGGGACGGGCGACACGCAACTGACGTTGGCCCAGAGCGTTCCTCTGTCCGGCGCGGTCATCGTGACGACGCCGCAGGATGTGAGCCTCAAGATCGCCCGACGCGGGCTGCGGATGTTCCAGACCGTGCATGTCTCCATCCTCGGTATCATCGAGAATATGAGCACCTTTACGTGCCCTCACTGTGGAAAGGGCACAGACGTCTTCCGCCGCGGCGGCGGGGAGCGGATGAGTCGGCAGCTCGGCGTCCCGTTCCTGGGTACGATTCCTCTCGACGCCGACATCGTCACGGGCGGGGACGAAGGGCGTCCGGTCGTGCTCGAGAAGCCGACCTCGTTCGCAGCCCGGGCCTACCTCGCCATCGCCACGGAACTCGCTGGCCGACTCCAGGGACTCCCAACAACGGTGCTGAAGCCGTTCGCGTGGACCTGGGAAACCAACGAGGGTGAGCCGGCCTGGGTAGAGAGCGCTGTCCGGCCGACGGGCTCTCAGACCACCCCCGTCGGTTTCCGCCGGCGAGATGCGCGCACGTTGTCTGTGCTCTGGGAGGACGGGCACCGTGACGACTTCGACGTTCGGGACCTTCGACTGGCATGCCCGTGCGCCCGCTGCGTCGAGGAAATGAGCGGACGGCCGCTCCTCGATCCAAAGAGCGTGCTGCCGGACGTGGCCCCACGCACGATCACCAGCGGAGGCAATTACGCCATCACGTTCGGCTGGAACGACGGCCACAGTACCGGGATCTACTCGTTCAAGCACCTGCGGGCCCTCGCTGAGCGCGACGCGGCCAAGGTCGTGGAAGATGTCTGATGTCCTGCCTGTCGACGCGACGATCACGATCCGCGCCGAGACCTCCGTCGCCGATCCCGACACGTGCAAGTTCACCGTAAGCCGGACGGTGCATCCGGGCGGTCCCTTCTTCTTCCACGCCAAAGAATTGGCCGCTGGTTCGCCCCTCGCCGAGCGGTTGTTCGCGTTTCCCGGCGTCGCCCATGTGCTCGTTGCCGAGAACGTCGTGACGGTCGGGAAGGACTCAGGCGCCTCGTGGTACGCACTGAAATCGGCGATCGGAACGGTCATCCGTGGGCAGCTCGTCACAGGGGTACCGGCCATCCTCGCGGCCCCTCGCACCGCAGGTGCGTCGGGGCGCACCGACGCCGAGGTTCGCACGGTTATTCAGGAACTCCTGGACCTGCAAGTCAACCGTGCCATCGCGGCCCACGGCGGGAAAATTTCCATTGTCGACGTGAAGGACGGAAACCTCTTTGTCACCATGAGTGGCGGGTGCCAAGGATGCGCGGCCTCGCAACTCACGCTGCGACGCGGGTTCGAGGTTAAGGTGCGTAGGGTCGCACCGGAGATCGTGGCCATCGTCGACACGACGGACCACGCGGCCGGGAAGAAACCCTTCTACCAACGCACGGGCTGATGGAGGCCTCGATGGCGAACCGATACACATAAGGAGCGATTGAGGTCTGAGGTCGGCAGCCCAACGAGCAGCGCGTAATCGTTCTCAAGGCGACGCATGAGACTTGTAACGAGCAGCCGGCGTTCTGTGTCGAAGCGATCCGCGCCTTTCTGGCGAAGCGGTAAGCGGCTGTGTCGGGTACGGATTGTGGGGCGTGATGCCTAACGTGCGTCGCAGCCGACAAGGGCTTTATGGAAGCGCGCTTCGCGCGCATTGTTTAGGTGCCCTTGCAGCTGAACTTAGGCGTTAGGCGGCAGCCATGGTCGCTCGCGGAATGGTGACAGACCGTCTCCAACTCATACCGGCAACCGTGGCGCTATGTGAGGCCGAGATGCGCGGCCCTGCGGCCGTGTCGTCTGTGCTGCAGGCCACGGTGCCCCGAGAATGGCCGCCGCCGGTATTTGAACCCGATGACGTTGCACGAG
>DASQFI010000014.1:0-1670 GCA_035633215.1 Vicinamibacterales bacterium
AAGGCGGGCGCGACCGACGGTGCCGGCGCGGTTCGGATGTCGCTCGGCCGCAGTTCGGTGCGCGGCGGCCGGCCGTCGTCCGCGCTCGCGGCGAGCCCTCCAGCCGAAAGGAGAGCGAGGGCGATGACAGCGCCGCGGAGAAGGACACCTGGGGACACGCGGCGGAGTCAACAGCCCGTCGCGTTGGGGTCGCATAGGACGAGGGGCCGGTACCGGAGTACCGACCTACGTCCTTGTGCGAGCCACCTCACTGGCCTGTGTGCGCGCCGCAAGCTCTTCGGCATCGTCGAGTGGATCGAGCTTCACTACGTCATGCCGACGATCAAGTGCCCATGCGAGGAGCCGATCCGCGACCCACGGATTCTTCGGAAGACACGATCCGTGGAGATAGCAGCCGATAACCTTCCCCTGCACCGCGCCCTCGGTCTTGTCCTCGCCGTTGTTGCCGTTCCCGGCGACGACCGTTCCAAGGGGTTTTGCCTTTGGTCCGAGGTACGTCCGGCCGGAATGGTTCTCAAAGCCGATGAGCTGCCCATCCGGTGAGTCCGCCAGCAGATTGCCGACGAACCGTTTCTTCCCGGCCCGCGTCGTGACGTCGAGGATGCCCACGCCCGGGATTGACGGTCCTGTCTCCGGTACGTACTCGTGCCCGAGAAGCTGGTAGCCGCCGCAGACCGAGAAGATCGCGGCGCCGCCTTCGACGGACTTGCGCAACGCGGCGCCGTTCTTTCCCGCAAGGTCCGCGCCGACGATGTCCTGCCCCTGATCCTGGCCCCCGCCAAAGAACCAGACGTCGGGCCAGTCGGGGTCGGCCCAGTCGCCGACGGTGTACGGCCGCACGTCTACCGAGATGCCGCGCCACTTCGCGCGCTGCGCCAGCGCGATGACGTTGCCGCGATCGCCGTAGATGTTCATCAGGTCGGGATAGAGGTGCGCGATACGCAGGTCCATCAGCTCAATCCTCCCAGAACGGGACGGCGGCGCCGGACCGATGGAGCACGGCACGGAGTGACTGCATCGCCGTGTATGTAGCGAGCACGACGACCTCACTGCCTTCGGGCGCGAGTGCGGTGGCCCGGTCGATCGCCGCGCTCCACTCATCGATGACTTCCATCCGTTCGCCGGCGAAGCCGGCGTACTTAAAGCGCAAGGCAAGATCGCGCCCCCGCAAGCCCGTTATGACGGCGTGCTCGACGGACGGCGCGAGGGCCTCGAAGTCGGCGTCCCAGATCCAGGAGACGTCGCGCCCGTCGGCGTCGCGATCGCTGAGTGCGGCGATGAGGCGTGGCTTGCGGCCCGTCTCGAGCAGCGCGCCGATGGCCGCGTTGAACCCGGCGGGATTTTTCACGAGGACAAGTCGAAGGGTCCGGCCCTTGTGTTCGATCGCCTCGAGACGCCCGAACGCGGGACGGAAGTTCGCGAGTGCGCGGATCGCCTCGGCGAGCCCGAGGTCGAGCGCGCGCGCCGCCGCAAGCGCGGCAAGCGCGTTGTAGGCGTTGTACAGACCGGGGATCGGAACACGAACGCGCTCGAAGATGCCCCCCACCGTCCCCGCGAGCGCGATCTCGCTACCGTCAGGGCCGAGCACCACCTTCGTCGCAGCGACATCGCGCGGGGGACGCGAGAGGCCGCACGACGGGCACGAACAGTCGCCCACGTGCGCGAGGACG
>DASQFI010000015.1:0-1866 GCA_035633215.1 Vicinamibacterales bacterium
CGGAACCGTGGTCCTCCACAGCCTCATGGCCATAGATGCTTCTCTTGTTGATCTTGCCGAGGAGCCCCAGCAGGGGCAGGAAGGCAAGGATCTGGTTCCAGCTCGAAGTGCTTAGCTCCGCGGCTTATGCCGCTACTCGCCCCACGACCGACCCAACCACGGTACAGGGGTCGACTCCCGTTGGGGATTCAAACCCGTCTAACTGCCGGGCGAACACAGCTCTGCTCTGCCTCCCCACAGTCTCCCCGACCCGGCACACCAGGGGTGATTTGTGAGTGCCGCGGCTGAAGCGCACGTTAGGCACGCGCCACCCTCTGAGCCTTCCCCCGGTCCCAGATGTGCACGTATACGTGGACGAAAGCATCCGTGAATCTCTAGGTTTCCCGCGTAGTATCCCGACGTGCCGGCAAGCGGGGCGTTGACCTTTGAGCTGGTCGCGCCTGACGTGACGCTGCGGTCGGGGCCGACCAGCGTGTTCGACACCGACGGCTCGGCCATCGTCATTCATCAGACCGTCGACGATTACACGAGTGATCCGGCAGGGAATGCCGGGGATCGCGTCGCGTGCGGTGTGATCACGCGGTGGTTCACGAGCGCAAGTGGTCCCATCGGCAAATGGATGTAATGCGGGCGCGGCTGATCGTCAATCCCGTATCCGGCGCCAACCGCGCGACCGCGCTTCTGCCGCTCCTCAACGAGAGGCTCTGTACGCTCGTACGCGATCTCGACATCACCATCACTACCGGCGGCGACGACACGGAGCGTGCAGCGGCGCGGGCGGCAACGGAAGGGTGCGATGCGCTCTATATCGCCGGCGGCGACGGTACCCTTAACGCGGCATTGCGTGGCCTCGCCTCGGCCAGCGATGGGCTGCGTATCCCAATTGGCCTCATTCCGTTCGGCACGGGCAACGACTTCGCCAAGGCGCTTGGACTGGGCGAGCAGCCCGAGCCGGCGCTCGACGCCCTGCTCGACGCGCGGGTGATCGACGTCGACGTCGGCATGGTGAACGATCGGCCGTTCGTGAACATCTCGGCCGGCGGGTTTGTCGCCGACGTCTCTGCAATCGTCTCCGACGGCTTGAAGGACAAGACCGGCAAGCTCGCGTATCTGATCGGCGGCGCGCGTGCCCTGCTCGGCTCGGAGCCGTTTTCCGCCCGGCTCACGACCGTCGAGACATCGTCGGCCGCGCATGCGTGGGACGGCGACGTCGAGTTGCAGATGTTCGCCGTCTGCAACGCCCGCATGATCGGCGGCGGCTATCCGATCGCCCCGGCGGCGTTGATCGACGACGGGCTGGTAGATGTGGTGATGGTGCGGCGGCTGCCGACGCTCGAATTCGTTCGAGTCCTGCAACAGGTCGCGGCTGGCGAGTACGAAGGCGACGAGCGGGTGCTGCACTTCCGGGCACCCGCGTTTGACCTGCAGTTCAACCGCACGGTCCGCGTGAACACCGACGGCGAGTTGCTCGAAGCCGATCGCTGCCGTTACATCGTCCGCCGCCACGCCGCGCGATTCTTTTGTGGCGCGGCGCCGCAGGCGTCGGGACAGCCGGTTCCCCTCATGCTCTAATGGGCCCGTCGGGACCGCGTACTATCCGAAAACTCGGCCGAACCGTCAGGCTGCTCGGTGATAGTAGGCGCGTCGTGTCTTGTCGCGGCGATCCTTTTCCATGGCTTCACCTCATGTTTCCTGTACTCAAGGAGTGCCGTCCGGGCGCTCAGGCTCATTGCGCTGCAGAGAGGACTTAGCTGCCACGAGGGTTGAACTTGACAGCTCGACAACGACCGCGCGGCGATCGGTGCCTCGGACTTCCACAGGTTTATCGATCGCGCGCCCTCATCACTGCCCCCAGCCTCAAGCTGT
>DASQFI010000016.1:0-162500 GCA_035633215.1 Vicinamibacterales bacterium
CCGCTTGGGCCGCGCGACTCTCATCACGCGCCTGGGGTCTGCTACTCGGCGCTCCGGCGCTTACCGAGACGGGACTTGCACCCGCTGGAGATGAACGACGGGATGAGCGCGCTCGCGCGCCCTCATCGTCACGACGCACCATGAACCCATGTTAGCCAGACGGTTCATCTGGCGTGGGGTCCTTCGTGGCGTGCCGGCAGCGCCTGCTGCTGTGGCCAAGTACCGGCGCTATCGCTCGAAGTCCTAGCGCTGCCGCTGAAGTAACGGCTGAAACCGCCGAAGTACTGGCACTGTCGTTCGAGTACGTCAGAGCTTTCTCTCCCGTACTTTAGAGCCTTTCCCTCCGTACTTCTGCGCTCTTGTACTCGATGGCTCTTGTCCAGCCGTACTTCCGGGTGTTGCGTCCTGCACCTCCCAGTCCTTCTCGCGCGTACTTCTCAGCTCTTGTCCACCGTACTTCTCCGGCCGCAGACGCCGTATTTCCCGGCCGCAGACGTTAAGATCTCCGTCAATGCGAGTCTGGCCAGGCTCACCGTCCCCGCTCGGCGCGACCTGGGACGGATCGGGCGTGAATTTCGCGATCTTTTCAGAGCACGCCACCAACGTTCAGCTGTGTCTGTTCCCGAGCGCGGACGCGGTAATGGAACAAGTCTGCGTGCCGCTGGGGTGGCGCACCGACCGTGTGTGGCACGCGTATCTCCCGGACGCGCAGCCGGGAATGTTTTACGGGTACCGGCTCTTCGGGCCATGGGATCCGGCGCGCGGTCACCGATTCAACCCATCGAAGGTCGTCCTCGATCCGTACGCGCGCATCATCGGCCGGCCGCTGACGTGGCACCCGTCGCTGTTCGCTTACGCGCCGGGCAGCGAGGGCGACGGGGCAGCGGAGCTCACCGACAGCGCGCCGTACGCGCCGCTCGGCGCGATCATCGAGCCGGCGTTCACCTGGGGCGACGATCGGCCGCCACGGACGCCGTGGCACGAGACCGTGATCTACGAGCTGCACGTCAAGGGGATGACGGCACGGCATCCGGGCGTGCCGCCCGAGCTGCGAGGAACTTATCTCGGTCTGGCCTCGGCGCCCATCGTCGAGCACCTGCAGAATCTCGGCGTCACGGCCGTCGAACTGATGCCGGTCCACCATCATGCCGACGAGCCGGCGCTCGTGGAGCGTGGTCTCACGAATTACTGGGGCTACAACACGCTGTCGTACTTCGCGCCGGACGTGCGCTTCGCGACGTCGCGGCGATCGCTCGACGCCGCGCGGGAATTCAAGATGATGGTGCGCGCGCTCCATGCCGCCGGCCTCGAGGTGATCCTCGACGTCGTCTACAACCACACCGCCGAGGGCGACCATCGCGGCCCGACGCTCTCGCTGCGCGGCATCGACAACGCGACGTACTACCGGCTCGCGCCCGGCCGGCCATCCCGTTACGAAGACTTCACCGGCACGGGCAACACGCTCAACATGCAATCGCCCCAGGTCCTGCAGCTCATGATGGACAGCCTGCGGTACTGGGTCGAGGAGATGCACGTCGACGGGTTCCGCTTCGACCTCGCGGCCGCGCTCGCGCGCGAGCTGCACGCCGTCGATCGCCTGTCGTCGTTCTTCGACGTCATCCAGCAGGACCCGGTGATCTCGCGCGTGAAGCTCATCGCCGAGCCCTGGGACGTCGGCGAGGGCGGCTACCAGGTCGGAAACTTTCCGCCCGGCTGGGCCGAATGGAATGGCAAGTACCGCGATGCGGTGCGCCGGAGCTGGCGGGGTAATGACGGCAGCCTGCCGGAACTGGCGACCCGGCTCGCCGGCAGCAGCGACCTCTACGGGCCCTCCGGACGCCAGCCACACGCCAGCATCAACTTCGTCACGGCGCACGACGGCTTCACGCTCGCCGATCTCGTCGCGTACAACACCAAACACAACGAGGCGAACGGCGAGAACAACCGCGACGGCGAGTCCTACAACCTCAGCTGGAACTGCGGCGTCGAGGGACCGACGACAGACGCGGCCGTGCTGGAGCTGCGCGCGCGGCAGCGGCGCAATTTCCTGGTGACGATGTTCGTGTCACAGGGCGTGCCGATGCTGACCGGCGGCGACGAGCTGGGGCGCACGCAGCGCGGCAACAACAACGCCTACTGCCACGACAGCGAGCTGACCTGGACGTCCTGGGATCCCGGGCCGGACACGCGCGCGTTTCTCGAGTTCACACGCCGGGTGATCGCCCTTCGCGCCGCTCAGCCCGTACTCAAGCGACAGACGTTTCTCAACGGTCAGCGGGGCCACCGGCCCGGCGCGTCGGATGTGCTCTGGCTCCGGCCCGAGGGCGGAGAAATGACCGGCGCGGACTGGAATACCCCATCGCGACGCGCGATGGGCATGCTCCTCGACGGCGAGGCCATCCTCGAAAGCGACGGCCGCGGCCGGCGCATCATGGGCGACAGCCTGCTCGTGCTGTTCAACACGGGGGATCCGGCCGTGCCGTTCACGATGCCGGTGCGTTCGGGTGGGACCTGGGCGCTCGAGCTCGATACGGCCCATCCGGCCACTCCAGCAGGCGGCATCCATGCCGGTCCAACCGTCGCCCTGACCGGAAGATCGGTGATGGTGTTTCGGCTCACAGACTCCAGCGCAGCAGCACCGCGCCAACCGTAAACCCCGCGCCGACCGACGTCAGCAGCACCAGGTCGCCCTTCTTCAGTCGTCCCTGCGCCCGCGCGTCGCAGAGCGCGAGCGGAATCGTGCCCGCCGTCGTGTTGCCGTACTCCTCGAGATTGATGACGACCTTGTCGGGGTCAAGCCCCAACCGCTCCGCGGAGGCCTCGATGATGCGCCGGTTGGCCTGGTGCGAGACGAACAGATCGAGGTCGGCGGGGGTGAGCTTGTTGCGCGCGAGAATCCGGCGCGAGATCTCCTCGCTCATCTTGACGGCAAACTTGAACACCGTCTGCCCTTCCTGCTTCACGTAGTGCAGGCGCTGATCCACCGTCTCGTGCGAAGCCGGCAGCCGGCTGCCGCCGGCCGGCATGCAGAGCGCGAAGCCGCCCGTCCCGTCGGTGACGTGCAGGAAGTCGAGGATGTCCGGTCCGCCGACGTCGGCCGGCGACAGCACCACCGCGCCCGCCCCGTCGCCGAAGAGCACGCACGTCGCGCGATCCGTGTAGTCGATGATGCTCGACATGACGTCGGCGCCCACGATGAGCGCATGCCCCGCGGCGCCGGTCGCGACCATCTGGGCCCCGACGCTCAGCGCGTACGTGAACCCTGAACAGGCCGCGCCCAGGTCGAATCCCCAGGCATTCGTGGCGCCGATCTTCGCCTGCAGCGTGCAGGCGGTACTCGGAAAGATCGTGTCCGGTGTCGTCGTGCCGACGACGATGAGGTCGACCTGGTCGGGCTTGATGCCCGCCTCGTGGATGGCCTCGAGCGACGCGGGCACCGCCAGATCAGACGTCGCGACGCCGGGATCCACAATGTGGCGCTCGCGGATGCCCGTCCGTTGCAGGATCCACTCGTTGGTCGTGTCGACCATCCGCTCGAGATCCGCGTTGGTCAAGACGCGCGGCGGCACGTACCGGGCCATCCCCGCGATCTTCACCGGTCGCATCACGCCTACCACAGTCGATCCTTTCCGGGACCATGCAGCCCGAAGTATTCGTACGCCCGGCTGGTCGCGACCCGTCCGCGTGGCGTGCGGTCGAGAAACCCGATCTGTATCAGGTACGGCTCGTAGATGTCCTCGATCGCGTCCTGCTCTTCGCCGATCGCCGCGGCCAGGCTGTTCAGACCGACCGGCCCGCCGCCGAACTTCTCGATGATCGTCTTGAGCAGGCGGCGGTCGGATTCGTCGAAGCCGTGCGTGTCCACTTCGAGCAGTTCGAGCGCGGCGTGGCAGACCTCGGCCGTGATGCGGCCGTCGGCGCGCACCTGCGCGAAGTCGCGGACGCGGCGAAGCAGCCGATTGGCGATACGCGGCGTGCCACGCGATCGGCGCGCCACCTCGACCGTGGCGTCCGGCGCGATCTCGACGCCGAGAATCCGCGCCGACCGACGCACGATCTCAACCAGATCCGCTTCCTGATAGAAGTCGAGCCGGTGCACGATGCCGAACCGCGCCCGAAGCGGCGACGTGAGCAGGCCCGCGCGCGTCGTCGCGCCAATCAGCGTGAACGGCTGCAACGGCAGCTTGTACGACTGCGCTCCCGGCCCCTGACCGACGATGATGTCGATCTGGAAATCCTCCATCGCCGGGTAGAGGAACTCTTCGATCGCCGGGCTCATGCGGTGGACTTCGTCGATGAACAGCACCTCGCGCGCCTTGAGATTGTTGAGGATGGCTGCGAGATCGCCCGGCCGCTCGAGCACCGGACCCGACGTCGCGCGCACCTGGACACCCAGCTCGTTGCCGATCACGTACGCCAGCGTCGTCTTGCCGAGACCGGGCGGACCGTAGAGCAGGACGTGATCGAGCGCGTCCCCTCGCTGCCGCGCGGCCGCGATCGAGACCTCGAGGTTCGCGCGGACCCGGTGCTGACCGATGTAGTCGGCCAGTGTCCGCGGACGCAGCCCCGCTTCGTACTGCGCGTCATCGTCGAGACGTGAAGCGTTGACGAGACGGGGGTCAGACATTGACGGAGACGGAGAGGCTCAGAGGCTCACAGACGCAAAGGCTCAAAGGCATCGTCGCGACAGTAGTCTACCGGGTGAGCTTTCGCATCTCTATCCCGACAGAGACTTCAGCACTTCACGAAGCAGCGGCTCGAACTCGCGGGTTTCGACCCGACGCAGGGCGTCGTCGACCCTCTTCTCGACCGAGGCGCGTTGATAGCCCAGGTTCACGAGCGCCGACAGCAAATTGTCGCGCACGTCGCTGGCCTCGACCGCCGTATCCGACGCGGCGGGCTCGTCGACCTTCGGCAGTCGATCCTTCAACTCGACGACGATCCGTTCCGAGGTCTTCTTGCCGACGCCTGGAATTCGCGTGAGGCGTGCGATGTCGGAACTCCTGACCGCGCGGATCAGGTCGGCGGGCTCGATGCCTGACAGGACCGCGAGGGCGACCTTCGGACCAATGCCGCTGACCGAAATGAGGCGCTGGAACAGGCCGAGCTCGAGTGCCGTCACGAAGCCAAACAGTTGCAACGCGTCTTCGCGCACGTGCGTGTGCACGCGCAGCGTGACTCGGGCGCCCGGCTCGCCCACGGCGTAGAACGTCGACAGCGGCACCTGGACGTCGTAGCCGACGCCCCCGACGTCGACGACGAGCCGCTGCACGTGTTTTTCGAGGAGCGTGCCGGAAAGATGCGCGATCACGGCGCCTGACGTCGCGGCAGCGCCGGCAGCTGCACGAAGCGCCAACTTCTGAGATGACGGGGGCCTCGGGCGCGCGCGTGCAGTTGCGCGATCGGCGACTGCGAGTGCGCGTGGCAGATCGCCACCGCCAACGCGTCGGCGGCGTCGTGCGGCGACGGCACGCGATCGAGCCCCAGAATCATCTTGACCATCTGCTGGAGCTGCGGCTTCTCGGCGCGGCCGTGGCCCGTGACCGCGAGCTTGATCTCCGCCGGGCTGTACTCGACGACCGGCAGACCGGCCATGACCGCGGCGAGCATCGCCACACCGCGCGCGTGCCCGAGCACCAGCGCGCTCCGCACGTTCCGCGCATGAAACAGGTTTTCGATGACGACGCAGTCCGGAGAGGCTTCGGCCAGGAGACCGGCGAGACCGTGATAAATCGTCTTGAGTTTGTCCGGAAAGGGGGCGCGCGGCGGAACCGACAGGACGCCGCACGAGATCAGGCGATGGTGCCGGCCGTCCGTCTCCACACAGCCATAACCGGTTCGAAGGGACCCGGGATCGATCCCGAAGATCCTCACGCCAGCGAGGCCTCGATTTCCTGTTCCTCGACGTCGAAGTTCGACCAGACGTTGCGCGTGTCGTCGTGATCCTCGAGCGCCTCCATCAGCTTCAGCATCTGCTGGGCGGCGCGGCCTTCGAGCTTGACGTAGTTCTGCGGCAGCATCGCGATCTGCGCGGTGTCGGGCTCGATGCCGAGCTTCTTGACGGCCTCCACGACCGCGGGATGCGCGCTCGGCACGGAGATGATCTCCCAGGCGCTGCCGTCGTCTTTCATGTCGTCGGCGCCGGCGTCGAGGACCGCGCCCATGAGCGCCTCCTCGTCCGTCTTGTGCTTGTCGATGATGACCAGGCCGCGCTTCTCGAACATCCACGCGACGCTGTTCGTCTCGCCGAGGTTCCCGCCGAACTTGGTGAGGGTGTGACGGATTTCGCTCACCGTGCGATTCCGGTTGTCGGTCAGCGTGTCCACGAGGATGGCGACACCACCGGGGCCGTAGCCCTCGTACGTCACTTCGTCGTATGTCAGGCCTTCTTCTTCGCCGGTGCCTCGCCGGATCGCCCGCTTGATGTTGTCGGCGGGCATGTTCTCCTGCTTGGCTTCGGCGATGACCGTCCGCAGCCGCGGATTCATGTCGGGATCGCCGCCCCCGGCGCGGGCCGCGACCGTCAATTCCTTGATCAACCGGGTGAAGATTTTTCCGCGTTTGGCGTCGGCCGCGCCCTTTTTGTGCTTGATGGTGGCCCACTTGGAATGGCCGGACATGGCCGCGATCTTAGCACGCGGGCCGGGCCGGAAACCTCAACGTTTCCGGGCCGCGATCAGCCACGTGCCGCTTTGTGCCGTCCAGGGTTCACCGCGGTATCCGCCGAGCATCGCCTCGATCCTGAAGCCGGCGCGCACGAGCCGGCGCCTGGTCTCGGCAAGCGGAAGCGTGCGAAACGACAGCGAGAACCGCCGAGTCGTGGACGTCGCCTTGCGGCCGTTCGGGCGGCCGACTGAACGCTCGACGAACTCCTCGTCGAAGATGGTCAGTCCGCGACGTCTGTCCTGGCGCACGGATTCGACGAGCGTGACCGTCGTCCCGGGCCGTCCCCTTCCCCGCAGACGGACGCGTCCACGATATGGCGTCCATCGCGGGAGGTCCGGCACGAGGTCCACGACGAACTGGCCACCGGACTGCAGCACCCGCGCGGCTTCGGCCAGGGCGCGCGCCAGATCCACGTCACGCACGAGCGACTGCAGGATGCCGTACGGCGCCATGACGAGCGCGGCCGACGCGCTCGCGATTGGCAACGCCCGGATGTCGCCGCGGATCAGGACGGGCCGCCCGGCCGGCCGCAGGCGCTTCGCGCGGCGACGGGCAATGTCGAGCATCGGCGCCGACCGATCGACGCCGATGAGGTGGCAAGACCTCGGGTTTCGTTTTCTCCTGCCGCCCGTGAAAACGAAACCCGAAGTCGTCTTCTTTGCGACCGGTATCAGCACGCGGCCGCTCCCGCAACCCAGCTCGATCACCGGTCCCGGCGAGGCCGAGACGAGGCGCTGCCAGAACGCGACGTCACGCGCGCCGATCGTCCGCGCGTTCTCCCAGTCGTAGTAGCGGGCGTAGTCGTCCCAGCCGTCGGAACCGTCTGCTGTCACAACTAACGATTGTCGGTCGTAACTCAGAACTTAGAACTGTGAACTGAGAACTGTGAACTTAGAACTTAAGTTCTGAGTTCTCAGTTCTGAGTTCTCAGTTCTGAGTTCTCAGTTTCATCGTCAGTACTCCACGAGCTTTCGCGCCGCGTGCTCAATTTCGGCCTCACTGGGCAGGAACGCCGCTTCGAGGGGCGGCGAGTACGGGACTGGCGTGTCGAGGGCGCCGATGATGCGCACGGGCGCGTCGAGCCATTCGAAGACCGACTCCTGAATCACGGCGGCCAGCGACTCGCCGATGCCGCCGGTTCGGGAATCTTCGTGGACGATCAGCACTCTGCCGGTGCGGCGCGCAAGGCTGAGCACCGCGCCGCGATCGAGCGGCGCGAGCCAGCGCAAATCGAGCACGCTGGCGTCGATCCCGGAGTCGTGCAGCCGATCGGCCACGCGCAACGCCGAGGGGACGTACGCGCCATAAGAGATGATGGCCAGGTCGTCGCCAGTCCGGCGCAGCGCGGCACGGCCGACGGGAAGCGGCGCGGGCGCCGTGGATTCGACGGCCTGCCGGATGCGCGGATCGCGATAGAGCGCGATGTGCTCGTAGTAGAGAACCGGATCCGGATCCGCGACGGCCGATGCCATGAGCGCGCGAGCGTCGAACGGTGTGGACGGGACGACGATCTTGAGCCCGGGTGTCCGATAGAACCAGGGCTCGGTGTTCTGCGAATGGTACGGGCCGGCGTGGCGCAGGCCGCCCCACGGCATGCGCACGACCATCGGCACCGATCCGCCCCACCGGTATCGGATCTTGGCCGCGTTGTTGACGAGCTGGTTGAAGCCGGTCGCGACGAAGTCGTTGAACTGCATCTCGCCAATCGGCCGCAGCCCGGCCAGCGCCGCGCCGACGCACGCGCCGAGCACGGCGCCTTCGGCCAGCGGGGAGTTCAGAATGCGGTCACCATATTTCTCGAGGAGCGGGCGGAGGAGCAGGAACGCGTTGCCATACTTCCCGCCGACATCCTGGCCGAATACGAACGCGCGCGGATCGGCCGCGAGCGCGTCGCCCACGCCGAGCATGACCGCTTCGAGAAACGTCATGCCCTTGCGGTCGAACGGCGGCGCCTGTTCGACAGTCAGCGGCTCGGCGGTCGTCGCCGCGGCGGCCGTATCGTCGCGATCGAGCACCTCGACGCGCCCGCGCGCGACGGGATCGTCGGCGATGACGCCCGACGTGACCGTCGCCGGATCCGGCCACGCCAGTCCGATCACGGCTTGCGCCTCGGCTTCCACCTGCGCCTCGGCGTCCTGTTTCATCTGATCGAGATCGCCGGGCTTGATCAGCGCGAGGTTTTTCAGCCGGACGGCATAGACCGCGATCGGGTCGCGCGCGGCCCAGTACTTGTAGAGATCGGGATCGGCGTATCCCTGCGGCGTGAGCGGCGGGTACTCCCAGGACGGCTGCGGATCCTTCCCGAGGTAGAGCATGTCGTCGTGATGGGCGTGCCCGCACATCCGCATCGCAACGAGCTCGAGGAGCGCCGGACCACGGCCCGCCCGCGCGCGCTCAGCCGCCCACGTGAACGCGGCGGCAATCGCTTCGGGATCGGTGCCGTCGAGCGTGACCCCGGGAATGCCGTACCCGACCGCTTTGTCGGCGAACACGCGCACCGCGGACTGCTCGGGGACGGGTGTCGAGAGCGCCGTCTGGTTGTTCTGCAGACAGAAAATGACCGGCAGCCGACGCGCGGCGCACATGTTGATCGCCTCGTGCCACTCGCCGAGCGACGACCCGCCCTCGCCGATGAACGACACCGCGACTTGCTCGGCGTGTGTGAGCGAGAAGGCGAGACCCATGCCGGCGATCGTCAGGCTGCTGATCGATAGCGGCGCCGTCGCCGGCACGATCCCCCAATCGAAGTCGCCGATGTGAAGATCGCGCCCGTCCATCGGCGGACCGGCCTTGCCCATCTGGGCGTTCAGCACCATCCGGATCGTCGCCGGCTCCGGCCGCATGCCGAGCGCCGCGCCGACGTCGCGGATGATCGGACCGATGACGTCTCCCCGCCACGATCCGTCGTCGCCGCGCCAGCGGGCGCCGCGACGCAGCCGGATGACGGCGGCATAGATCGCTTCCTGCCCGAGCGACCGGAAGCCTTTTCCCTGGAACGGCGTGCCCTCGAACCGGACTTCGGATCCGGAAAAGAACTGCTTGAGCCGCGTATCGAGCGCGCGGGTGAGCAGCATGCCGCGCAGGATCTCGATCCGTTCGTCCTTCGTCAGGCTCAACGCGATCGCCTCGCGCCGCAGGAATCCGTCGCACGCGTCGACGAGCGCATCCACGCCGCGTGTCAGCCGGTCGCGGACGTGCACGCCTGGCGTCGCCTCGACGTCGACCACCTTCGCGGTGGTGTTCAGGAAGACCGACGACTCGCGAAGCGCGGCGCTGCGAATCGCCTCGGCCACCGGCGCCCGGAGATCTTCGATGGCTTTGTCCGACGCCGGCGGAGCTTTGACGACCTGATCGAAGGCCGTGGCGGCCAGTTCGAGCGCGAACGGCGCCTGCTCGGCCACGAACGCGAGGAAGCGTTCACGCATCAGTCGGACACGGCGACTTCACCCGGCAGGATGGGACGCGTACGTGGGAGCAGCCCGCGCCGGGCGAGATTCCCAGCATAAATGAGGATGCCCCAGAAAACCGCCAGCTTCACGACGTCAAATGGCCGGCCAAGTGGAAGCGCCTTCCAGAGAAACCAGAGGACCGGCTGCGCGATACACACGGCCCAGACCGACCCGTAGAAGTATCGGCGCTCGTGCCCTTCGCCTTTCGTCGAGGCCTTCACGCGCGGCAGCCAGCCGGCCGCGCCCAGCAGCCACATCGTCCCCGCGATCGGCAGGTACCCGACGTCGTAGATCTGCCGCATACGCCAGGCGCCGTTCACGATCGCGTCGATCAGCCCGATGGAGTTGAGAAGCGCATAGCTCACGACCTCGCTCCACGCGAACGTGTAGCAGATGCGTCGATACAGCGGGTTCGGCCGATCCTCGCTGAACCTCAGGATGTACGGGGCGGGCTCCACGCCCGGCAGCTGACCCCGCCACCCGGCGATGGCCGTGCCGATGAGCACGACGGCCAGCCACACCATGACGGCACGGTTCGGTCCGTGGGCAAACAAGGTGAAGGTGACGGGACCGGGAGATATGAAGAAGACCCAGATCCAGATCGGCCAGTGCGCCAGCCGATAGCTCAGCTTGTTCCGGGTCCGCAGGACGCGATCGCGAGAGAGCTCGATCCGTTCGGCATGGCCGTGCTGGTATTGATAGGAGGGAGGCAACATGAACGAAGAAAACACGACATTGTACGAGAATCCGGAGCTCCCCAAGAGGTTCGAAGAGCGCTTGTCGGTACGAGAGGTACGGCGGGTCCGTGGAACAAACTGACGCTGGCCATCATTGCTTTCAATAAGGAAAAGGATGACCAGCGTCAGAACGTTCCTTGGACCTGCCGTACCTGTCGTACCGACAAGCGCCTTGGCGTGTCCAGATGTTCCCAGGTTTCCAGTCTTTACCGTACCTCGGAACTCCGGAACCCCGGAACCTGCTCTAT
Organism: Vicinamibacterales bacterium; assembly: GCA_035633215.1. Lineage (GTDB taxonomy): Bacteria > Acidobacteriota > Vicinamibacteria > Vicinamibacterales > SCN-69-37 > DASQFI01. The sequence continues at coordinate 11,101 of DASQFI010000016.1, forward strand.
CGATCCGGCTTTGACAGCCTCTTGAGACCCCCCGCGAGCTCCACGAGCTCCACGAAGCCATCTTGATCGGCGCCCAGCACCCCCGCGCGCGATCGGAACGTACGGACATGTGAGATGAGATTGGCCCACTGCTCGCGCGTGGCTTTGTCATCGCGCAGGAGCAATCCAAACTCGGCGACGACCGCGGCGAACGGCACATGCGCGGCTGTTCCGCCCGCCCGCGCGACGTGCTGCATCAGCGAGCTCTCGGACTCGGCGGGCTGTTTGTAGCGAATCTTGACGGTCGCCAGCTCCGAGGCGCTCGCGCCGACCGGCGTCCGCCCGTTCTGGTACTTCAAGGGATCGACCGTTGCCCGGCCGTCCGGGCCAGCCACATCGCGCGGGAGGGCCACGCCATCCGGCACGATCTCGTAGAGCACGGTCACGGTGTGGCCCGCGCCGAGCTCGCCGCCGTCCTTCTTGTCGTCGTTGAAGTCCTGGTGCTGAAGGAGGCGGTTCTCGTAGCCGATCAGGTTCCAGGCCTTGACGGCCGCCGGGTTGAACTCCACCTGGAACTTCACGTCCTTGGCGACGGTCTCGAGCGTCGCGCCGCCCTCGCGGACGAGCACGCGCCGCGCTTCGTGCAGCGAATCCAGGTAGGCGTAGTGACCGTTCCCCTTGTCGGCCAGCATCTCCATCGTCGAGTCCTTCAAATTGCCGGTGCCGACGCCGAGGACCGACAGGAAGATGCCCGACTGCTTTTTCTCTTCGATGAGACGCACGAGATCGCCCTGACCGACCACCCCGACGTTGAAGTCTCCGTCGGTCGCGAGGATGACGCGGTTGATGCCATGCTGGATTGCTCGAGCGTCAACGTGACGCCGGGAAGCGCTCTGTTCGATGCGTCGGTCACCGTGCCTTCGATGACGACGTCTGAGGATTGCGAAGCGGGCGCACCTGCCTGGCCGTGTGGCGAGGCGATGACGAGCACCCACCCGAGGAGTCCGACAGCGCACACTCGCGGCCGGCTCGACATTGGGGACCTCCCTCTCATCTGGACGATCAGCCCCAGGGTGAGTAGTTAGACACCTCACCGGGCGGGAAAGTCTGCGGGCGATCCTATTTGCTCGCTTTTCGCTTCGGCTTTGCCGTGGGCGGCGCGGTCCACGGGTCTTCCGGCCAGGGATGTTTGGGGTAGCGCGCGCGCAGCTCCTTGCGCACCTCGACGTAGCCGCGGGTCCAGAAGCTGCGGAGATCGCTCGTCACCTGCACCGGTCGGCCGTTCGGCGCAAGCAGCTCGAACGTCACCGGCGTGCGCGCCGGTCCGATGCGCGGCGTCTCCGCGAGACCAAAAAGTTCCTGAAGCTTGACGGCCGCCACGACCTGATCGTCGTTCCGGTACTCGAGGCGAACGTCGCGACCGCTCGGCACCTGGATCGTCGGCGGCGCATGACGACCGAGCTTCTTGCGGACGTCGTCCGGCAAATGACGATCGAGATCGATGTCGCTCAGCCGGCTGACGCCGTTCGACGCCGCTCGCACCAGATCGTCGAAGGTCGTCACCACACCAGCGACACGAAGCCGGCGGATCAGCTCGGCGTCCGCTTCTGACGGGCCCCGGCGGACGTACGCGTCCGCGATCAATCGAGCGGCGATCTCCGGATCGGGGACCACCGGATGTTCCTCCAGCACGAGGTCGTAGTAGCGCGTCGATCGAGTCGCTTTCACGGTGCCGGTGGACTCGTCCAGCGAATGGCGAATCTCCGGAGAGCCGGCCGGCAGCCATTCGCGTTCGATCTGCGTGGCCAGGCGAATCAGGGCCTCTGCCGCGGCCTCCGGGTTCCTGCGGACCGGAGACGGGCCGCCGGTCGTCGAGACGTCCACGGCGACCACGAATTCCGCGTCGTGCACGCCGCTCTCCTTGGCCAGTCGCGCGCCGGTTCCCGAGGACATGACGAAGCGATCGGCCCGTGGCGCCCGGCGTCTGGCCACGCGATCGGGATACGCGGCGAGGACCGCGCGTCGAAAGTCCGCCTCGGAGATCGCGGAGGCGACCTTGCCGCGCACGCGCCGGAACAGGTCGCGAAGGTCGCGAGCCACGCGCATCACGTGCGGCGGGAGGCGTTCCTCGCGGTCCACCGAGGAGAGCAGATCACACGTCGTCGCGCCGTGCCGCGGCGACGCCGCGTGGCGATCGGCCAGCAGCGCGCAGGCTCGCGCGGCCTCCGGCGCGCCGTCGGCCGCAATGAGGAATCGGCTCAGACGCGGATGCAGCGGGAGCCGGTTGAGATCGCGGCCGATGGGAGTCAGCGTGCCGGCCGCGTCGATCGCGTCCAACCGTCGAAGCAGATCGACGGCCGCCTGAAGCGCGACGGCCGGCGGCGGCTCGTACCAGTCGAACGTGAGTGGATCCGCGCCCGACGCCAGGACTTCGAGCACCGTCGACGTGAGATCCACGCGCGCAATCTCGGGCTCGCGGGTTGGCCTGAGGCGATCTCGCTTCTCCCACAAGCGCACCACGCGGCCCGCCTGCGTCCGCCCCGCGCGGCCGGCGCGCTGATCGGCGCAGTCCTGCGGAATGCGCTCGGTATCCAGGCTATCGATCGCGCGGTCGGCGTCGTATCGCGCGACCTTGTGATACCCGCTGTCCACGACCGCGACAACGTCAGGAACCGTGAGGGTCGTCTCCGCGATGTTCGTTGCCAGAATCACGCGACGGTCGGTCGACGGCTTGATCGCGGCATCCTGCTCGTCGGCATCGAGCGAACCGTGGAGCGGCAGCACCAGGAACCCGCCCGCGGCGCGAGCCCGCTCGAGGTTCGCCATCGCCCGACGAATCTCCGGCGCGCCCGGAAGAAAGCACAACACCGCTCCGGGTGACGATGGCAGCGCTTCGGCCGCAGCCTTCTCGACTGCCACTCCAGGCCGGTACGTGATCTCGACGGGATAGGTCCGCCCCGGCACGTCGACCACGGGACAGCCGTTTAGAAACGCCGCGACGCGTGCCGAGTCGAGCGTCGCCGACATGACGACAATCCGCAGGTCGTCGCGCGCGAGCCAAGCCTGGCGCGCGAGCGCCAACCCGAGGTCGGCGTGGATGCTGCGTTCGTGAAACTCGTCGAGGACGATCGTGCGAAACGACGCAAGCAGCGGATCCTGCTGGAACCGGGCGGTGAGAATGCCTTCGGTCGCGACGAGCAGCCGCGTATCTGCGGAGAATTGGCGCTCGAACCGGACGTGCCACCCGACCTCGCGACCCACGGTCCAGCCCTGCTCGGCCGCGATTCTGCGCGCAATCGCGCGCGCCGCGACGCGGCGCGGCTGAAGCAGGATCACCGGCCCATCGGCCGCCAGTACCGGCGGCACCCGCGTCGTCTTGCCGGCGCCGGGCGCCGCGGTCACGACGACGGCGCGGCGCTCGCGGACGCGCGCGAGGATGTCGTTCAGGTACGGGTCGATGGGGAGAGGCTCGGGCATCGTGTGTGCGGACGTAGGGCGCACAGTACTATGAGCCAGATGTCCTTCGCGGAAACTCTGCGCGGCGCGGTCGTGATGGCGCCGATGACCAAGGGTTCGAACCTGCCGTACCGCCGGTTGTGCGTCGAGCTGGGCGCGACGGTGCTGGTGAGCGAGATGGTGGTCGCGCGCCGGCTGAAACAGCGGCGCCGCGGCGAGTTCGCGCTCATCAGGCGGGCCGCCGAGGAGCCTTGTTTCGGCGTGCAGCTTGCCGGAAATCGTCCCGACGAAATGGCATGGGCCGCCTCGCTCGTCGCCGCGCGCGGTGCGGATTTCGTCGACTTGAATCTGGGCTGCCCCATCGACCACTTCACGCGCAAAGGTCTCGGTGCGGCCCTCGCGCGCCAGCCGAACCGCGTCAGGCGCGTCGTGGAGGCGATGCGCGCGGCGGTGTCTGTGCCGGTAAGCGTGAAGATCAGGTTGGGGTGGAGTGCGGACCGCCGCAACTACATGGAGGTGGCGCGCGCAGCCGTGGAGGCGGGCGCCGCCGCGATCACCGTGCACGCCCGCACCCGCGAAGCGCGGTATCGGCACCCTGCTGACTGGGACGCGATTGCCGAGATCGCGTCAGCCGTCCCGGTCCCGGTGGTTGGCAACGGCGACCTGCTCTTCGGCCACGAGATCCACGAGCGGCTGTCCGCCTCGGGATGCGCGGGCGTCATGGTCGCGCGGGGTGCGCTCATCAAACCGTGGATCTTCAAGGAAACGCGCGACGGGTACTGGGACATCACGGCCGAGGAGCGGCTCGCGATCTACAGGCGCTACGTCGAGCTGGCGCGGGCGCACTGGTCGGCGCCAGATGGCGAACCGCTGGACGAGTACGGACGCACGCGGCTGCGTGAGTTCCTGCGCTGGCACGCCGGATTCTGGTGCCGCTACGCGCCGAGACGGCCAGACGGCACCTGGCCATCGATGCAGCAGCGCGAATCCGCGTTCGTGCCCCGGAGCGATCTCGAAGCGCTGCTCGCCCGCACGGACGATGCGGCGCTCGACTATGTGACGGATCAGCTGCTCGACCTTGGAGACTGCGCGTCACCGCCGGAACCGGCGGCTCAAGAGTCACGACAGGACTCGCCCGCCGAGGTCGTCGAAGCCGGCTAATCCCGTCTCAACGCGCTGAACACGGCCGCGAGACTCTCCTCGCCGACGTGCCACGCGCCAGGCGATTCGCCGACGAACGTCTTGAAGTCGCGGATGAAGTGCGCCTGGTCGTAGAAGCCGTGCTCGGCCGCGCGCGCGGCCCAGGTGGTCGCGTTCGTTTCCTGCCGGATCCCGCGAAGGACTTCCTGGAACCTGACGACACGGAGAAAGAACTTCGGCGACAGGCCGACGCGCTCGTCGAACAGTCGCTCCACCTGTCGTGCGCTCAGGCCGAGGGCCCCGGCGAGATCGGAGACCTGGACGAGGCCTTTGCGGCCGGTCGCGATGGCGACGGCGGCCGCGGTCGCGCCCGCGATGCGCGGCTGCGCGGCCGCCGCCTGAACCTCGAGCGCGCCGGCGAGCGCCGCGATCATCTCTTCCCCGCTCTCGCGTCCCGCGACGTCGTCGCGCAAGCGCCGCGCGAGCGGGCGATGCACGTCTCTCAGATCGACGATCGCGTCGGTGACGTCACGCTGTGGCACACCGAACAGCGCGTAGGCGGCGTGCGGCCGCAGGTGCGCGCCGACGAGGCGCGCGTGCCCGCGCGGCCGGAGCCGGACGGCGCGCGTCAGTTGACCGGCAAACAGCACGCGATCCTGGACGTGCGCCTTGCCGGCCTCGTCGAGCTGGGCGAACGGATCGCCGCCGTGGACGATAATCTCGGTGCGGCCGTCGGGCGGGATCGGCTCGGCCGCGATCGTCTCGGCCGGCCCCTCGAGCCACCAGAGCCGCTCGACGAACGGCCGCAGCGCCGGCGAGACGTCGAATTCCCGGTAGATCACGCCAGGTGACGCCGAATCTCGCGGTTGATGTGATGGATCTGCCGGCGCAGGCCCTTCAGCGTGTCGTGGTCGTGCGCGGCAAGCGCTGCCTCCCGCTTGACCTTCAGCGCGCGGATCTTCGCCTTGAGCGCCGGTTTGTCGATGCCGACCGCGTCATGATGCTCGTGCGTCGGGATCCCGAGCGCCTGGCAGAGCGCCGGCAGCAGATGTTCCTTGTTCATCTGCGAAAAGCCCTGCACGGCGTCATGATTCTCGACGGTCTGCGCGATGTCGCGCAGCTCGGCGATCGTTTTCAGTTTCAGCTCGTGGTACGTGTAGGCCATAGCGAAAGTATAGGGGACGGGTCAAACTCCCGTCCCCATTTGCCGTACGTCAACCCAGCGATGATGTCGTAGGCCGCGTGCACGATCATTGGGACGTACAGCGACCCGCTGACCCAGACCAGCGCCTGAAAGCCGAGCCCGAAGAGCACGATGATCCCGGCCGACTTCCAGCCCTGGGTGAGGTGCGCGGCGCCGAACATCACGGCACAGAGCAACACGGCAAGCCAGGGGGATCCGACCATCGCGGCAAGGAGCGTGGACTGAACACCACGCCATGTGATCTCCTCGCTGATGCCGGCGAGTACCGAGACCGCCAGCCACCAGTTCCGCTCCGCTGGCGTCTGGGGCATGAATAACTGCACGACCCGCTTGCGTTGCGCCACCGCTTTCCGCCACCGCGGGCGCATCAGCAGGACCGCGAGGGCGCAGAGCGCCGCACCCACCGGCAGCGAGAACAGGATTCGGCGGACGTCGCCGTGAAACAGCGACAGGTGATGATTCTCGGCCGTCAGGAGCGACAGGCTGCCGAACAGAATCAGCATCACCGACGTCGCGCGAAAGTGCTTCAGCCGGTTGATGGCCGGCGCCTCGGCCTGGGCCAGTTTCTGCCGGCCGCGCAACGCCAGCAGCGGGACGACCACCGCAAAGATGAAGACGTGGTACCACCCGAGCAGGGTGACCCAGTGGACCTGATCGACAAGGGGGGTCACCTTAATCAGCATCCGCACCGCGCTCGCTGGCGGGCGCGCGCCATTCGGCGACGAACGTTCCGTCCACGTGCGCGAAGTTCACGTCGCGCCATTCGAACAGCGTGCCCAGCCGCTTCAGGATTGCCAGGCCGCCGTACGCTTCGCCGCGCGGCTCGTGGGCTGGCGAGGCGCTCTCGTTCTCGACGCGAAAGACGACTTCCTTCCTGACGCGATCGCCGCGAATCGTGACGACCGGCACCGTGCCGGGCCGGCCGTGGCGCACGGCGTTGGCCAGCACTTCGCTGAGGAACAGCCCGAATCCCCCGCGCACCGGACACACGAGCTCGAACGACGCGGGCCAGTCGAGGCAGGTGTCGAGCACCCGTCCGTCCGCCGGCCGGGCCGCGAGCGTGCCGTTGTCCCAATGAAGCCGCGCGCGGAGCTCGCGGTCGTCGCGCACGCGACGGAAAATCGCCTCGAACCGCGCGACCGTCACGCGGCACTGCTCCGCGTCGACGACGCTGTCCCGATCGAGAGGCGGCGCGGCATCCCAGTGATCGAGCAGCCACGAGGCGACCGTGAGCCGTCGTTCCAGATACTCCGCGAGCCACATCGTCAGCTCGCGCGTGTCCACATCCTGCTGGGGGTGGCTGAGGCAGTGCTCGAGCACGCGCGCGAGCGTCGCGACCCCGTGCGACAGGAGCCCCGCGAGCCGGCGCCGTTCGTCCCGGTGCGCGTCCCGCTCGAGATCTTCCGCCAGCAGCGCCAGGTCGGCATCGGGCTCCAGCACGAACAGCACGCCCAGACGATGCCGTTCGTCGGCGGCAAGCGCTTCGATGGGCGCGGTCACCGCGACAGATCGCACGATCGCGTACCGCTGCTGGATCTCACCGCGGTCATCGCGAACCGCGACCGGCACGCCGTACGCGCGCCGGGGCTGCGGGCCGGCGGCCTGCATCTTCTGGTAGTGCGCGCGCGCCCGATCGTCGGGCCACACGAGATCCGCGAAGCGCCCACCGGCCCGAATGCCGATCGTCTCCGCCGCGCGGTTCGACGAGACGATCGCGTCCGTGTTCGGATCGACGACGACGAGCGGCACCTGCATGGTGTTGAGGAGGTTCTGTTTTTCGGCAAGCGCCTGCTGTGACTTCTGCCGTTCGTCCTCGGCGCGCCGCCGGTTCAGCTCGAAGCCGGCGAGGAGCAGGGCGAGCAACCCGGCGAGCGCTACGACCGCCGCAACTGGAAACGCCGGTGCGGTCTGGGGGAACAGCATCAGCAGCCACGTCGCTTCCGACACCTGGAACGCGGCGAGTGCTCCGGCACCGTCGACGAGCCCGTGTCTCACGGGCGACGTGTGGTCGCTGGGCGCAGTCTGGCGATCGCGCGAGGCGAGCGAGGCTGTCGCCGATCGCAACGCGGCAGAGGCGCCGGACGGGAGCGCGGCATCGAACGATGCCCAGGACGCCGGCGTGCCGTCGGCCACCTGCACCGCGGCGCCGCTGATCGGAACGTCGACACTTGCGGCGAATCGCTGCCAGTCGATCTCGAACGCGAGGTCCAGCGCGGCGACAACATGGTGACCATTTGGCGCGATCAACGGCTGCGTGATCGTCGAGACGAGACCGCGGCCGCCGAGATCGAGATAGAAGCCGGAGTACGCGCCGGCGTTGGGGATGCCCGCCGCGGAGGGCGCGCCTCCACGAAAGAAAAACTCTTCCGGCGCAAACGTCGGCAGGCCGGGGCGGGCACTCAGGAGGGCGAGCTCGCGCTCGGCGGCCGATCGGGACGAGATTTCCGGGGTACTGAGACCTCCCAGACCTGACAAAGCCCCGACATCGGTGGGGCGCTCCCATGGCGCGGAGATCAGCGTGCCGTCTTCGGAAACCACATACAGCCGAACCGGATGCGGAGACCGGTGTCCCGGCAGGGTCGGCAGCGGATGGCTGATGAGATCGCGATCAATTTTTTCGGTGGCCCCAGCGAGAAGCACCGTCGCCCATCGGATGGTGCCGTCGGAGGCTTCGCGTTCCGCGTTCACGGCGGATTCGAGCGCGCGGCGACGCGTGACGACCAAGGTGCGCCCGTCGAAGATGACGAGACGCTGGCTTCTCAGCGATGCCGCCCCGCCAGACGCCGGATCGCCGAGCCATCGCACCCGGCTGGCTGCCGCCGGATCGACGTCGGGCGCGCGAATCGCGTCGCGCGCCCGTTCGAGCGGCGCGGGCACGCCGTCCGACGCGGTTGCGAACTGCCGATAGAGCCGCGCGCGCCCGTCGTCCAGGTGCCACGCGTAGCGCTCGAGCTCACGCTGGAGCCAGGCCATCGCGCCCGGCGCTTCGGTGGGTCGCGGCGGCATGCGCTGGCCCACCAGATCGAACAGCGCGCCCGCGCGCGCCTCACCCGACCGCTCGTGCCACGCGATCCAGATCGCGCGCGCCGTGAAGAGTGCCAGCGCGACGAACAACGCGACGCCGGCATAGAGCACCGCCGTTCGGCGAGACAGTAAAGTAGACCGCATGGCGTGGCTCGACGAGCCGGGCTTCGAGCGGCGTCCGCTCGTGTTCGTGGAGGACCACTTGTACCACACGGCCGAGCTGCTCGCGGCCGTCGCCGCGGTCCGTCCCGAGCTGATCGCGTGCACGACCGCGGTCGGCATCGATCGGCCCGGGCCGGATACGGACGCGACCATCGCGGAGTGGCGCACGCGTCATCCGGCGCTGCAGATCGTCGCGCCGCTCGGCGGTCACGGCGACGAGACATCCGCGTCTCCGTTCGTGCGCGTGCTCGAACCAGCGGACACGGCCGACGCCGCGGCATTCGCCAGACTCGTCGCGCGCCTGTTGCGGCCGGGCGGCGTGCTCATCCAGGATGTGCAGCTCAGCACGCTGCCGTTCGTGCCCGCGGAACGCTGGTGGGAGTCGATCTACGTCGCGGCGACGGTTCGCGGCATGTTCCCGGCCCGGCCGCCCATCGTCCGGTTTCTCTCGAACAAGCGCGGTTACAGCGCGACGTTTGGCCGCGATCTGCTCGACGCCGGTTTCGATCCGCGCGAAGTGATGGACAAATCCGCACTGCGCGACGTCGTGGTGCCGACCGTCGCCTCGCTGTTCGATCGAGCGTTCTCCAAGGTGCTCGACGCACGGCTGCCGCCGGGGCGGAAGACGTCATGGCCGATCGGCGAGTCCGACGTCGACCGTCGCGAGATCGAGGACGTGCTGGATCTGGTGCTGTGGTCGTCTGGATCAGGACTCGAGTTGGGCGGCAGGATCGTCAGCGGATCGGCCGGTCGCATCACCTTCCGGACGGCCTCCCCCGAGGCGGACACATGGAAGCACCTCCTCGAAGACGCGCTCGCCGAAGGCACGGGCCTGCCAGTCGTCGACGTCGGCAGCCGGATCGGTCCCGCCTCGGCCGAGCGTGCCGAGCTGACCAATCTGGCCGCACGGCACTTTCACACGCTGCGCGGACGCCTGCGATCGGCGGACGCCATCGCCACCGTCAACCACGCGTACCGGCTGAACGACACGCTGCGCGTCGGCTCGATCCGGCCGTCACCCCACCTCCGCTGACCTTCGTCCGGACCTGACACGAGCCGAAGGTCCGGGAATAGCCCGGGCGCGGACGAGACGGTAGCGTCCACGCCATGTCTCTCTTCCGAACCAAGCCGCTTCACGTCCTGATGGCCTCGGCCGAATCGACGCACGGCCTGCGCCGGGTGCTCGGCCCGATGAATCTGATCTCGCTCGGTATCGGCGCGATCATCGGCACCGGCATCTTCGTCCTGACCGGCCAGGCGGCGGCGATGAACGCCGGACCGGCGATCGTCATTTCCATGGTCATCGCCGGCGTCGTCAGCACGCTCGCGGCGCTGTGTTATGCGGAGTTCGCCTCATCGGTGCCGATCGCGGGCTCGGCCTACACGTACGCCTACGCGACGCTCGGCGAGTTCGTCGCGTGGGTCATCGGCTGGGACCTGATCCTGGAGTACGCGCTGGGCGCGGCCACGGTCGCCGTGGGCTGGTCCGGCAACGTCACGAGCCTGCTTGCGGACTTCGGTATGCACTTTCCCGCGGCGATCAGCGCGGCGCCCGGCACGATCGTGCGACTGGCCGATGGCGGGACCGCGACGGCCGTGTTCAATCTGCCGGCGGTTCTGATCGCGTTGTTCGTCACGGCCCTGCTCGTGCGCGGGGTGCAGGAATCGGCCACGGTGAACGCGGTCGTCGTCGCGATCAAAGTGGCGATCATCCTGCTCGTCATCGTGGCCGGCGCGGCGTTCGTCCGGCCGGAAAACTACGTGCCGTTCATTCCGCCGAACACCGGGGCGTTCGGCAAGTACGGCTGGTCGGGCATCTTCCGCGGCGCCGCCGTCATCTTCTTTGCGTACATCGGCTTCGACGCGGTCTCGACCGCGGCGCAGGAGGCGCGCAACCCGCAGCGCGACATGCCGCGAGGCATTCTCGGGTCGCTCGCGATTTGCACGGTCCTCTACATCGCGGTCTCGCTGGTCATGGTGGGACTCGTGCCGTACACGAACCTCGGCGGACCGGCGCCGATGGCCGTCGCGGTCGATCACGCGCGCGAGGCGGCGGCCGGCACGGTCTGGAGCGGGCTCATGAGCGCGATGGCGACGCTCGTGAAGATCGGGATCGTGGCCGGACTGACGTCCACGATCGTCGTCCAGATCCTCGCGCAGCCGCGGATCTTCATGGCGATGGCGAAGGACGGTCTGCTGCCCGCGTGGGCCGCGAAGATTCATCCGAGATTCGGCACGCCGCACCTCACGACGATCGTCACCGGCCTCATCGTCGCCGTGGCGGCCGGTTTCACGCCGATCAGCGTCCTCGGCAACCTCGTCAGCATCGGCACGCTCTTCGCGTTCGTGATCGTCTCGATTGGCGTCCTCGTGTTGCGCCGCACGCAGCCGAATCTGCCCCGGCCGTTCCGCACGCCCTGGGTGCCGTTCGTGCCGATTGCGTCCGCGCTCGTCTCGCTGTTCCTCATGGCGAGCCTGCCGCTCGCCACGTGGGAGCGGCTGGGCATCTGGATGGCGATCGGCGTCGCCATCTATTTCTTATATGGGCGCGGGCGCGCGCTGGTCGGGCAATGAGAGACTGCGCCCGCGGCCCGCGCGAGGATAGCGAGTCTCCGAGCGCCGGAGCGCGCGCGAGCGGGGGTGGGGCCCCGCGAGCACTGAATACTGAATAAAGACGACAGACTCCTGCGTGATATCGTTGGAGGGTTTGGGGACTGGCGGAGTGGCCGATCAGTACGCCGTACCCGTGCGCCGCTTCGGCGAGACCGCGCGAACCGATGCGTGGTGGCTGCAACCGCTGGCCGTCTTCGTCGGGCTGGCGAGCTTCCTCCTCTATTCGACCTGGGCGATGTTCCAGCCGCTGTCGTACGCCGAGTACGGGCCGTACCTCTCGCCGATGTTCTCGCCGCTGCTCTTTGGCACGTCGCCGCACGCATGGTTTGGCGGTCCCGACGTCCCGACCTGGTGGCCGACGTTCCTGCCGTATTCGGCCGCGGTCCTCGTCCTCTGGATGCCCGGCGGCTTCCGGGTCACGTGCTATTACTATCGCGGCGCTTACTACAAGTCGTTCTGGGCTGATCCGCCGGCCTGCACGGTCGGCGAGCCGCGCAAGAAGTATCTCGGCGAGCGGTGGTTCCCGCTCGTCATGCAGAACATCCATCGGTACTTTCTGTACTTCGCGCTCGCGTTTCTCTTCATCCTCGCGCACGACGTCTGGAAGGCGCTGTGGTTTCCGGCCGCGGGCGGCGGCACGGAGTTCGGCATCGGCGTCGGCACGCTGGTGCTGGCCACCAACACGATTCTCCTGGGCGGCTACACGTTCGGCTGCCATTCCCTGCGCCACCTGGTGGGGGGCGTCCTCGACCGGATGTCGAACCGGCCCGCGCGCCGGACCGCGTACGTCTGCGTGAGCGCATTCAATCGCGCGCACATGCGCTGGGCCTGGGCCAGTCTCGTGATGGTGCTGTTCGCCGACGTCTACGTGCGGCTCTGCGCCATGGGAATCTGGACCGATTTTCGGATCGTGTAGTGGATTACCCCGTCATCGAACATGACGTGCTCGTCATCGGCGCCGGCGGCGCCGGGCTGCGCGCGGCCATCGAAGCGTCAGTCCAGGGGACGCGCGTCGCCCTGATCACGAAGTCGCTGCTCGGCAAGGCGCATACGGTCATGGCCGAGGGCGGCATGGCTGCCGCGCTCGCCAACGTGGACGACCGCGACAGCTGGCGCGTCCATTTCGCCGACACGATGCGCGGCGGACAGTACCTGAACAACTTCCGGATGGCCGAGATCCACGCGAAAGAGGCGCCCGATCGCGTACGCGAGCTGGAAGCGTGGGGGGCGGTGTTCGATCGCACCGCCGACGGCCGGATTCTGCAGCGGAACTTCGGCGGGCACCGGTATCCGCGCCTCGCGCACGTGGGCGACCGGACCGGCCTCGAGATGATCCGCACGCTCCAGGACTACGGCGTCCATCGCGGCATCGACGTCTACATGGAGCACACCATCATCTCGCTCCTCACGGACGATGGCCGGGTCGCGGGCGCGATTGGGTACGACCGCGAGCGCGGACGATTCAAGGTGTTTCGCGCCAGGGCGACGGTCATGGCGACCGGCGGTCTCGGCCGCGCGTTTCGCATTACGAGCAACAGCTGGGAGTACACCGGCGACGGATACGCGCTCGCGTACGACGCCGGCGCGGCGCTCCAGGACATGGAGTTCGTCCAGTTCCATCCGACCGGCATGGTCTGGCCGCCGAGCGTGCAGGGCATTCTCGTGACCGAAGCCGTGCGCGGTGAAGGCGGCATCCTGCTCAACAAGGACGGCCGTCGATTCATGTTCGACGACATCCCGGACAACTACAAGAACCAGACGGCGAGCGACGAGGAGGAAGGCTGGCGGTACACGCAGGGCGACAAGTCCGCGCGCCGGCCGCCCGAGCTCCTCACGCGCGATCACGTCGCGCGCTGCATCGTGCGCGAGATCAAGGCCGGCCGTGGCAGCCCGCACGACGGCGTGTTCCTCGACATCGCCTGGATCAAACGCCAGCTCCCGAACGCCGCCGACCACATCAAGGCCAAGCTGCCCAGCATGTACCACCAGTTCAAGCAGTTGGCCGACATCGACATCACCGAGCAGCCGATGGAAGTGGGCCCGACGACGCACTACACGATGGGCGGCATCCGGGTGGACGGCGAGACGCAGATGTCCACGCTGCCGGGGCTGTTTGCCGCGGGAGAGGCGGCGGCCGGCCTGCACGGCGCCAACCGTCTCGGCGGCAACTCGCTCTCGGATCTGCTCGTCTTCGGCAAACGCGCGGGCGAGTACGCGGCGCAGTTCTCGAAGCAGAATGGCGCCGCGCGGATTGATCCGGCACAGGTGGACGCGGCCGCCAAGCGCGCGCTGGGGCCGTTCGAGCGCGGCGCGTCGGGGGAGAATCCCTACGCCATCCAGCACGATCTCCAGGTCGCGATGCAACAGCTCGTGGGAATCGTCCGCCAGGAATCGGAGATGCAGGAAGCGCTCGAACGGCTGAAGGCCCTGCGCGCGCGCGCGGATCTCACCGGTGTCGGCGGCAACCGCGAGTACAACAACGGCTGGCACACGGCCCTCGACCTCGGCAATCTCCTCACCGTCTCCGAAACCATCACGCGCGCGGGGCTCGAGCGCAAAGAGAGCCGCGGCGCGCACTTCCGTGACGACTTTCCGTCGAAGGTCGACGCGTTCAGCAAGCTCAACCTGGTCATCGAGCGTGATGCCGACGGCGCGATGCGCCTGACGCGCGCGCCGGTCGCCGACCTGCCGCCGGAGCTGCAGCAGGTCGTCGAGGAGAACAAGTAGCCATGGCCACACAGACATTCCAGATTTGGCGGGGTCAGGGTGGACAGGGCCGCTTTCAGGAGTACCGCGCCGAGGTGAGCGAAGGCATGGTCGTGCTCGATGCCGTCCACGCCATCCAGGCGAAGCAGGCGACGGATCTCGCCTGCCGCTGGAACTGCAAGGCGGGCAAATGCGGCTCCTGCTCGGCGGAGATCAACGGCCAGCCGAAGCTGATGTGCATGACGCGGCTGAACGAGCTGCCGGCCGACAAGCCCATCACCGTCGAGCCGCTCCGCGCGTTTCCGCACCTCAAGGACCTCGTCACCGACGTGTCGTGGAACTACGAGGTCAAGAAAAAAATCAAGCCGTTCACGCCGCGGCCGCCCGACGCGCCCGACGGCACCTGGCGCATGGCGCAGTCGGATATCGACCGCGTGCAGGAATTCCGCAAGTGCATCGAGTGCTTTCTCTGCCAGGACGTGTGTCACGTCTTACGTGACCATCAGAAGCACTCGGAATTCATCGGCCCGCGCTTCTACGTGCACGTGGCGGCGCTCGAGATGCACCCGCTCGACACCGCCGACCGTCTGCCCGCGCTCAAGGAACAGTTCGGCATCGGCTACTGCAACATCACGAAGTGCTGTACGAAGGTCTGCCCGGAGTCGATCGCCATCACCGACAACGCGATCATCCCGCTCAAGGAACGCGTCGTTGATCGGTTCTACGATCCGATCACGAAGCTGCTGAGAGTCATTACCGGAAAGGCGTAAGGAGCATGGAGTTGCCCACTTCGGCCGAATCTGGCAATTTGCCCGCTACCGGATAGTGAGAACGGCTCTAGAATCGGGTCTGGTATTGATTCTGCAGGCTGCGTGGCTGCTTCGGTAAGGACCTTACATGGGCTGGCGTTCAATCGCCATCGTCGGCTGCGCGACGTCGCTGCTGGCCGCGCCGCAGCAGCCATCGCCGAGCGCCACGCCTGTCGCCTCCGCGACGGTTCGAGTCGTCCGCAAGGCCGGTGACGTCCAGTTCATTTACCTTGAAAACCTTCGCGACCTACCACTGATCGAGTGGAAGGTGGCCCTGCGCTCCGGCGACGATCGCGGCGGGATGACTGTCTCTCGCCGGTACGACCCGAAGAGCACCCGCCCGGACGATACGCCGATCGCGCCCGGCGAAACGAAGCGGCAGCGGGTCCAGTGGCAAGGCGAACGGCTGACGGAGACGCCCAGCGTCGCGCTGGCGGTGTTTGCCGACGGATCGCACGTGGGCACCGCGCCTGGAGTCGCGGCGTATCACAAACAGCAGGAGGCGCTGGCCGCCGACCTGACATATTGGCAGAGCGCACTGCAGAACGTGCCGCGAACGTCGCCGCGCGCGGCCGAGACGTATTTGCGAGGCAAGATCCGGGAACGCCTCCAGGCCGATCCGAGCGATCCGAGTCAGCTGAGCGGCGCAATCGGCGGGTGGCTCGGCCCGATGCGCGCAGCGGACTGGGCGTACAGGATGACTGACAGCACGCTCAAGGAGATCGTGACGCGTCTGGAGAATGCGACGCGCTATCGAGCCCATCTCGCCGCGCGCCAGGCCGTGGAGCAGTCGGTCGCGGTGCGCACTCTGATCGGCCTCGGCAGCGAGTTCGTGGCGGTCGTGGAGAATCTGCGCGACACGCCGCTCGAAGCGTGGGATCTCGAGATCTACGATCCGCCCACGTCGCGATTCGCGCATCAGCGGCAGGGATTCGACGCTGGCCAGGTCATCGAGGACGGGCGGCCGGGCGGAAGGCTCCGGCGGAATGAAGTGCGCGAGATCGGCATCCGCCCGGCGGACGATCTTCCGGATTCGGCGGCACCTCGTGTCGGGCTGAGCTTCGCCCTCTGGAGCGATCTGACGTGGGAAGGATCAGCCGCGATGCGCGACGAACGCTTCAAGTCGCGCGAGCGTCAGGCGGCCCAACATGAGTTCTGGATTGCCGCCCTCAGCGACGCGGCGCTCAGGCCTGCCCGCGAGGCGCTCAGCTTTCTGCGGGAGAAACGGGCGGAACGGCGGCGTCAGGCACCGCAGGAGTTCGACCCGCTCCAGGGGAATTTCGAGATGTGGGAAGCTTCGGTCACCCGCGAGCCCGAGATGTTCTCGTCGCGTTTGATCACGTACCGTGACCGGCTTCAGGAGGAGCATCGCCTCCTGACCCGCCACCTGAATCGCTGACGGCAGGCACCCCGTCGGCGCAATCAGAAGCGGATTTCCATCCCTGCTCGTCCGCCGAGCGCCTGCCGCAGGAGGGCGATCAGACTCGAATCGGCGCCTGCCTTTTGCAGCATGTCGATCGTCGCCTCATCGATGTAGTACCGCGCCTCGTCCGACGACTCCTCTTCCAGCGCGTCAACCAGGAACCGCGCCTGCTCGCCCGTGAGCGCGCCGAGCGACTGGCCGGTTTCGAGATCGATGACTGGTGCGGGTGGCGCATCGACACTCGTCGGCAAGGGCTCGCTGGCCGCTACGGCCGCCCCGGAGCTCGCCAGATCCGCAACGAGCTCACGAGCACGTGCCGCGTCTTCCTGCCGGACGACGATGCGGTGCCTCGCGTCGGAGCGCGCCAGATCCGGCACGTCCGTCGGGTATCTGAGCGCATCGAGGCTCCCTCGGCCCTGCACCGTGTACTCAATTCCCTGCTCGTCGAGCGTCATCGTCGCCAGGGGGAGAATTGCTGGATCGGCGGTTTCGAAGACGGATTCCAACGTCGCGTCCGGATCTGGCGACCCGCCAGGCCGCTCGGCCACGAGCGCGACGTCGCACGACGGACACGTCGTCGCGAACGATGGGTACTCCAGGCCACAGTTCGGACAATACATGGTCGTTCCGATCAGTCTAGACCAGGTACCAATCAGGGCAGCGGATTTCGAAGCTTGAACGCGTAGAGCGGCCCGTGCACGATGGCTTCGTACCGCGAATTGTTCTCGTACTGCGTGATGAGGGCGCTCACCTCGCCCGGTTGCAGGGGCCACGGGCCGCCGACCTGAGTCAGCAGGACCAGGTCGGGCTCGCGCGTCGGCTGATGCGGAGCCCCTATCGCGAACAGTTGTCGGCTACGCGGAAGATGGGGAATCAGATTGGGTTGCGCCAGGATCATGGTCCCCTGAACCCCCCGGAGCTGCTGCAGGATGACGGTGGCTTCCGGGTTGATCCTTGTTCGAGGCAGCCGCTGAAGGGCTGGATTGTCAATCGCCGTCACCACAAGAAGCACGCCAAGCACCGCGATAGTGACCCGCCGGAAGCGATGCCAGAACCAGAGAACTCCTGCGGCGCTCGCCATAAACAACCAAGGCAGAATTGGCCACGCATAGTGGTCCATGAGAGCCTTTTGCAGCGTATCCGGCGCAGCCGACATGTTGATGGCGATCCCCGGAAGCGCCGGCAGCAGCCAGATGCCGCCGGCAAGACACGAGAATCCAGTCATGGAGAGCAGATTGAAGGCGGTCCCGAGACTTCGTCGGCTCAGCAATCGGCCGGTCAGCTCCGCGGAGTCAAAGCCGCCCGACGGGGAGCCGAATCGAGCCTCCAGGAGAGGATTCGACGGCGGCATCCGATCATGGAGGCGGCTGGCGGGAATCGCGACAAACATGGCGACTGAGAACCAGAGACCCGCAAGCGCGATCGTCAGGATCGCCCGGCGTCTCTGATTCCGGAACCGCGCAATCTGCAGGGCGCCAAACGCCGCAACATAGATTGGCATGTCCTCCTTCGTCATGAGCAGCAGCAGCACCGCGGGCCAGTACAGCAATCGATGTCTGTCCGCCAGTGCCACGACGGCGAACATGAGACCAGCCTGGAAACACTCAGGGTAGAAGAAGCTGGCCAGTGCACTATGCGTGCGACGGGCGAGCAGGCCGCCATCAGGACGAGGGCCGGCCAGTGCTCGAGACCAAGCCGACGCTGGAATCGATAAAAGAGGAGCGCCGCGCCTGCGGCGGCCAGTGGCTGAACGCTCAATAGCATCACAGGCGACGGCCACAACGCGTGTAGCGGCACGAGCGCCAGGAGAATTGGCATGAAGTGGTGCGAGAAGATCGAGTGGCCCACGAATGGCACAAAGCCATGGCCGCCGTCTTGAAGATCCCAAAGCGCATACTCAAAGACCGAAAGATCGAAGGCGTTGGTCGTCAGGGAATAGTGACCGACAATCGCTCGCCAGACGTACAGGACCGTCCAGAGAGTCGCAATCACGACGGCGACTCCGTAGTCTCTCTTGAGAAGCGGAGTGTTCAATGGCGTAGCGGCTCCTCGGGTATCCTAGCTCCGCCAGCGCCGGAGGTCCGGATGACGACGCGCATCATCGGGTGGATGCTTGGAATCGGTCTGGCCGTCATCGCGCGGCCGGCGGTTGTCGCGCAGAGCGGCACCCCACAGATTCAACCCACATTTCGCGCGGTCACGTCGCTGGTGCCGATCGACGTCCGCGTGCTCGATCGCAGCGGCAAGCCGATCACGGATCTCAAGGCGGCCGATTTCACGATCCTCGAAGACGGCGCGCCGCAGAAGCTGGGGCATTTCTCGGTCGTCACGATGACCGCCGCGACGACGCCGGCGGACGCCGCGCCGATTCGCCGCCAGATCCCGGTCGAGAACGTACTGCTCGCGCCGCAGACGCGGCGGTTATTTCTGATTACGCTCGGTCGTGGCCGTTTGCAGCACCCGTCGCGGGGCATTGACGCGGCGATTAGGTTCGTCGGCGAGCGGCTTCTGCCGCAAGACCAGGTGGCCGTGACGGCCTACAATCGCGCCACCGACTTCACGACCGATCGCGCCCAGATCTTGCAGGTCCTGGAGCGCTTCAAAGCCATGCACGAGATGATCGAGGCGAAGGTGCGGCAGCATTTCAGCGGCTTCTCGGCGGTCTACAAGTCGTCGGACCTGCCGACCGAATTCCAGGCCGAAATTGACGCCATCTTCAAGGGAACGGAGACGCGCGAGCTTCCGCCTGGCCGGATTACCGACGCCTCTGATCTCGGGCGCGATGATCGACGCGCGACCGACGCATTGCAGCGAGCGGAGCTGCTTCGCGAGCGCGCCGAAGCTGCCGCCGCGATGGGTCTGCCCGTCTCGGAGTTCGACAAACTCGCCATCGCGGAGGCCGAACGGTTCGGCTCGTCGCTGGCGGAATATGTCGCCTCGAATCGCCAAACGATGCAGGACATCGGACGTCTCTATGCCGGCATCGACTACCTCCGCTACATCGACGGCGAGAAACATTTGGTCTTCGTGACGGAGCGAGGATTCCTGCTGCCGCGCGTGGAATCCGATCTGAGCTTGGCGGCAACCGCCAACAACGCACGAGTGGCCATCGATGTGATCCAGACCGGAGGGCTCGCACCAACGATGAAACCGTCCTCCCCGAGGGACCCGCTCTCACTGCCCATCATCGACATCACGAGGGGAGAGCCGCTCCAGCAGCGCTTCATTGTCTCGTCGATGAAGCACATCGCCGAACTCACCGGCGGGCAGGCATCCGTGTACGAGTACGCCGACAAGGCGTTCGATCGAGTCGCGACGTCGACGTCAGCCGGATATCTGCTGGGGTACTACCCGACGAATCCCGCATTCGACGACCGCTATCGGCGAGTCACGGTGAAAGTGAACCGGTCGGGCGCCACGGTGCTCTATCGGCACGGATACTTCGCCGAGCGGCCGCGCGCGCCGCTCGACCGCCGCCGTGCGCTCAGCTACAACCGCGTCGCGACCGCGGTGAATTACCCGCAGGACATTCGCGATCTCGACATCCAGCTCAAGACATCCGAGGTCAAAGGCACCGGCCGCGTCCCGGACGTCGTGGTGGATCTGACGATCGACATCTCGAAGATCGGTCTGACGATCGCCGATGGGCGCCACAGGGGCGGGCTGGACATCGCCGTGTTCTGCCAGAACGCAGACGGCGACCCGGTCGGCGACTTGTGGCAGAAAATGGATCTGAACCTGTCGGACGCCACACATCTGCGGATGACGCGCGCCGGTCTCAGCTATTCCGGCCGCATCCCGGTCACGGGGATCGTCAAGTACGTGAAGGTCGTCGTCTACGACTACGCGTCCGATCGGATCGGCACGGTCATGCGGCAGGTGCGGTGACGGCCGCGGGCCCAACGCCCAAGGCCCAAGAAAGCTAAAGGCCTTCTCTACTCTCGCCGGACCCGGTTCAACCGGTTCCACGAGTACAGTTCGTCGCGACCCGGCCCCCCGGCCCGCAGGAAGTCTCGAATGACGAGGGCTTCATCGAGCTTGCCCGCCTTGGTGTACTGATCCTGAAGAGCCTCCAGCGCTTTGACGACGGTTTCGCGGCGCTCCTCGATTTTCCGCTCCGATTCCTGCTGGATCGCCTGAAGGTCGGCGTTGTATCCCTCCACCAGTTGGCGGCCATCCGCGGGCAGATCGGGCCGGTTCAGCCAGATCGCCAGGTTTCTTGGGGTCGGCATGGGCTGACCCCACACCAGCGCCCCCTTTCCGACCGCCGTGCGGGGTCGTGGAGGTGGCGGCGGCACGATTTGGGGCTTTACTTGCAGCTCGACCGGCCTGGGCTTCGCGGCGGGCGGCGGGGGCGGCGGCATCTCCGGTTTGGCTGCGGGGGCTGGCTTCGCGGCCGGCGGAGGTGGCGGGGGCGGCGGCTGTTGCTGTGAGCCCGTCGCCCACGCCGGCAGCGTCGCGCCGGCCATTAGTGCGAGCGCAAGCAGGCCTGCCATGGGCAGACGAAGCGGCGCTCGGCCTTTCATGATCATGACGAGTCTCCTTTCGAGCACACGACGATTACCGGAACGAATCCCGACGACGGCCGCCATCGATCGCGACGGCGTGCCGCGCAGTACCGCACCGGACAAGGCGAGAAGCGATTCGGCGTACGCGCGCCGGCCGTTCGGCAGCGCGGAGATGACCCACGCATCGCATGCGAGCTCGGCCTGCTCGCGCAGCGCCGACCTGACGAACCAGAACAAGGGGTTCCACCACCAGACGATGCCGGCCGCCAGCTCGATCCAGCCGACGAAGTGATCGCGGCGTTTGACGTGCGCGAGCTCGTGGACGAGCACGCCGTCGATGCACGCATCGGTCGAGTCCCTCGACTGCGCTCGGGACGGGTCGTCTGAGAGCGCGGCCGGCCAGAGCAGCCGCGGCTGGCCGAGGCACCACACCGCCGGAGACGCGCAACCGCGTACCGTGAGCACCGGCACGGGTCGCAGACCAAGCTGGGCCGAAAGCTCGACGACGCGATTCACAATCGCAGGGTCGGCCGGCGTCGCCTCTTTCACCTGGCGAGCCAGTCGCGCGAGCCGCACACCTTCGATGGCGGCGAGACAAAGACTTCCCGCCACCCAGAACATGATGATCCAGGGCAGGGCCGCATGGCCGACAGGTGCCGCTGCATCTCGCGGGTCAACGGGCGCGGACACTTCCGCGTCGCTCACGGGGAAAACGTCCCGGTCACGTGGAGTCATTCCGTCGGTTCCCGCAACGAGCGTCGAAGGACCACGCGGGATCGGCGGAGTATCCATGCGGACGTCAAGCGTCGCGAGCCCCAGCGGATCCGGCGCCGGCCACGGCCACACCACGAGCGGCGGCGTGACGAACTTCAGCAGGACGAGCACCCACAGCGCGTGTCGGGCAACCGGGCCGATCCGGGTGGTGCGGCACACCACGACGACCAGCGCGGCGAGCGCCGTGGTGATGACCACGTTCTGAAAGAGCCACCAGGCCACGAATCAGTCCTTGGGGGTCAGGTCGTCGAGCAGCTTCCGGAAGTGCGCGATTTCCTTCGCTGAAAAACGCTGGTCACGGACGAGTGCCAGCACGAGCGGGCTGGCCGTGCCGTCACAGACGCGATCGGCGAGCGCCGAGAGACTGGACCCGAGCAGATCGTCGCGTGTGACGATGGCGCGGAAGAGGTGCGCTGTGTCGCGTCGATCCGCGTCGACGTAGCCCTTCTCGCGGAGCCGCGACAGCAGCGTGAGCACGGTGTTGTAGGCGAGCCTGCGGCGGCGTTTCCGGAGCGCGGCCGCAACGTCCCGGACGGTGGCGGGGCCCGACGCCCACAGCTCTTTCAGCACTTCCAGTTCGGCGTCGCTCACCGGGAGCCGGCGCGTCATGTTTACCTCCTACAGTCTGTAGGTGACAGTACTACTACACGTTGTAGGTGGCGTCAAGGCTGGCCGGTCATAACCCGGTCATCTGAAGGTCAGTGTCAGCGGGAATTGCCCGGCGCCCAACGGCTGCTGTCGGGTGAACAGCCGCAAGAACAGCCGGCCCGCCGCGAGATCTTCGCGGTCGGCCTCCCGAAGCGCAATCTCGCCGCTGCCGGCGAGCTCGCCCGTGCGAAGGAACCGTGCGATCACAAAGCCGGCCTGAGCTGGCGAAGCTGGTGAGCCGGGCGGCGCGGGCGGCGCCGCGCGGTGAAGGCCGACAAGCAACATGTCCTGCGCGGTGACGCCGTCCACGGCGATTTCGTATGAGAGCACGTTCGGACTTGGTTGACGAAACCTCGTTCGAACGACCGGCGAGCTGGATGACACCACGGGCGGTGACAATGTGCCGAGAGCTACCGCCGGCGGACTGGCCCGCGGATCCCCGAGCGGCGGTGTGCTCGCCGGCGGCCGGTGCGCGTGCGTAGCGCGCTCGAACGCGGCCCCGAGTTTCAACAGATCGGGTTCGCTGAACGCTCGGCCGACGAACTCGATCCCCACCGGCAGCCCGTCTGGCGTGAAGCCTGCCGGCACGCTGAGGGCCGGTAAGCCGGTCGTCGGGCTGAGCTGACAGTTGGTGCCCGCCTGCGATTCCCCGATCGGAGCGGCCTTCCGCCGGAGCGTCGGATAGACGATCGCCGTCACGCGCGCGGCATCCATTTCCCCGAGAATCGCCTTACGCGCCTCTTCGCGCCTGGCGAGCGACGTGCGATAGCTCTCGCTGTCGCGCGATTCGATCGCGTTGCGCCGGCGAAAAGAGCCGTCGAGCGCCTGGTGATAGAGGCCCCGGTCGAGAATCTCTCCGAGCGAGCGGACCGGCGGGGCTGACGCCGCCGAGAGGTAGTCCGACAAATCGAACTTGAACTCCGCGTCGATGACGCTCGTCGCGCGGAGCAGCTCCGTCAGGTTCGGCATCGGCATCTCGACGACGGCCGCGCCGTGTTGCTTCGCCGTGTCGAGGCTCGCCCGCACGATACCGCCAACCTCGCCATCTTCAGGCGCGTCCCCGAACAGCGGCATCAGCACGCCCAGTCGAGTCCCCTTCAAGCTCGCCGCGGCCAGACCATCCACGTAAGACCGCGGCGCGCGACCGCGGCCGGCCGCCGACACCGGATCGTCGGGATCGATACCAACCGTCGCGTCGAGTATCAGCGCGACGTCACGCACGCTGCGCGCCAGCGGACCGGCGACGTCCTGGGTGTGCGACAACGGGATCACGCCGGCGCGGCTCGTGAGGCCGTAGGTCGGACGAAGGCCGACCAGACTGTTGTGTGACGCCGGAATCCGGATCGAGCCGCAGGTATCCGTGCCGAGCCCGGCGGCCGCGAAGTTGGCCGCGATGGCCGCGCCCGTACCGCCGCTCGAGCCGCCCGGATTCCGCGTGGGATCGTACGGGTTCCGCGTCTGCGCGCCGAGCGAGCTCACGGTCACGATGCCCGACGCCAGCTCGTGCAGATTGGTCTTGCCGACGACGATCGCGCCGGCGGCTCGCAGCCGCGCGACCTGAAACGCGTCGCGGACGGGCCGGTGTGTCGCCAGGGCGATCGACGAGCCCGTCGTCGGCATGTCGGCCGTATCGAAGTTGTCTTTGATGACGATCGGAATGCCGTGCAGCGGGCCGCGCACCTTGCGCGCCTTCCGCTCCGCATCGAGCGCGTCGGCCGTTTCGAGCGCGGCGGGGTTCAACGCGATGAAGGCGTTGATCCGCGGACCCTGCTGCTCGTACGCGTCAATCCGCGCGAGATAGCTCTCGACGAGCTGGCGGGACGTGGTCTGGCCTTTCTCCAGGGCTGTCTGGAGCTCGCCAATCGACTTTTCGTAAGGATCGAACGGCGCCTGCTCGTCCGCCGCAGCCCGCACGACGAACGTGGACGCCGTGCCTGGCGGCCTCTCGAAAAGCGATGCTGGAGTGATCGCAGAGATGAGCGATGCGCCGATCACGCCGCCAAGGAGGAGCCGGATCATTTGACGGTGAACGGTATCGTCACTCGCTCCGGCTGCGGTGTCCGGTCTCCGCGTTCGAACGCTTTGATCTCGAACGCGCGCCCGATCCGGTTGCCGGATGGATCTTCGAGCAGCGTCAGGACGGCGAGTTTGTAGTCGCCGGCCGGCCAGAGCGCGCGCGGTGTGAATCTCCACGTCGTCTCGCCCGGATCGACGGCGATGTCGCCATCCACGCCTCGCCCGTCCGGGAGCGTGACGCCCACCGCGCGCGAGAGCAGCGCCCGATCGAGCGCCCAGGGGAAGGTGACGACGACCGGCCCGCGTGTGCCCGCGGCCGGCGGCGCCACACGCCAGTCGCTCACCGACAGTCCGCGCTCAACCGGCGGGCCGGCGGTGAGCTCGTGGCGGAACGGCGCCTTCAGTGGCTGGCGATTCGCATCCGGCCACGCGGGGTTGACGACAATCGCGTATCGTCGGCCTTCCCGGATGGCGCGCCCCAGCTCGAGATTCGGGCCGACGCCGCGCTTGACCCGGCCAGGATCGAAAAAGACCGTGCAGCGCGTGTAGTCCTCGTTCCACAAGTCCGTGTCGAGCGCGAGAAAGGCCTCCTCGACCTCCTTGCCCGCGTCATCGACCAGGCGCACGAAATCCGCGCTGCTCGTCGCCGACATCGGCGCCGAGAAATGGATGTAGGACCGCAGAATGTTTTCCGGCCAGACACCAGCCGACGGAGAGATTGCCGTCACGACCGTGGGACTCACCGTGCGCGCGGGAAGCGCGACCGGTTGCTCGACCACCTGGCCGTTCCGCGGTGTGGGAAGCCGTGTCGGATCGACGCGGACCGAGTACGACCGGCCTGGATCGAACGGAAACCTGGGCTCGAACTGAAGCGCGTCGGATGTGACGGCGTAGCGTCCGGCGACAGCCGATGTGTCATTGCCCGCGACGGTGACGCGAAGCAACGCCTGCCAGGACTCCTCGTTCCACTGTGCCGCCTTCAGATCCTGGAGCTCCTGGCCCGAGAACCCCGAGACGACGATCGTGTGCGAGGGTCGACCTGTCGAGGTCGGCTGCGAGTCGGTCTGCTTGAGCGAGACCTTCAGTGGGCCCGCGGCCGTGGAATTCCTGGAACAGGAAATGAAGGAAGTGAAGGCGATGAAGATCATGAAGAAGAGCCCGATGCTCTTCTTCATGACCTTCACATCCTTCACGACAGGGCCTTACGGAATCTTCATGACCTAGGGGAGCACGATGGCGCTCAGATTCCTCGCGCCGTCCGCGCCGAGCGCGATCACGATCGTGCGCTGCGCATCCAGCAGGTCGAGCTGCTCGACGCCGGTCATCGACGCGATCCGTTCGAACGTCCCAGCGGTGCCCCCAACCCGCGAGGTGATCGGCTGCGCGGTCGCGAACCAGGACGTCGGAATCTTCATGACGCCGTGGCGCGTGTTGGCGAGCAGCAGGTAGTCCTGGCCGTCCTTCTTGTAGATGACCATGTCGATCGGCTGGTTGCCCGCGCCGAGCTCGGCCATCGTCGTGCCCAGCACCTTCTCGCCGGGCTTCAGGGCGGTCACCGGGAACTTGACGAGCGGCGTGCAGGTGTAGCCGGCGACGATGTGCGGCTGGTTGGCGATCGTGTAGGCGACGAACGACATCACCGGCGCGTTCGTTTCGAGCTGGCCGTGATTGCCGTGGTAGGTTTCCACGCTCGCGCCGCGATCGGCCGACGAAAACGGATACGCCACCGACCACAGCTTGGAGGCGAACTCTTCGTTCGAAAGGCCCGCGACGAACAGGCGGCCATTCACGTACGCGAGGTCGGTGATCGAGTTCGCCCGGCCGCCGCGTCCCGTGGTGCTCGCGGCCGCCGGGTTCGGCAGCGCGATGCTCGTGAACTTCACCGGCTCGAACGAAATCAGATCGATCTTACCCGCGCCGTCGATCCGCAGCAGCGCCGGCTGGGCCGCCGTCGCCTGACCGCGCATGACGGACACGAACGAGTTGTGCGTGCTCGGGTGCACGACGAGATCGGTGATTCGAATCTCGGCGGGCGCGGTGCCGAGTAAGGCGGCGATTTTCTGATCGATCGCCGGAACATCCTTCGTCCCCGGAGCGCCGCCGGAGGCCTGCGCGCCCAGGTCGAGCGCAAAGATCGTGGCGGCCTGGCGGTCAGCCGCGTAGAGAATCCCGTCGGGCCCGAACGCGAGCGGGCCGATGGACGACAACGTGGGGCCGATGGACGGCGCGCCCAGACGCTCCGCCAATGGTGCGGAGGCGGACGCGATAGCAAGCGCGAGAACGGCAACGAGCTTCAAGCTGGTTCGCATCGAGACTCTCCTCATCCCGGAAGTTTTCTCAGCGTGCTTTCGCTCCAGGTTTTTCGGGGAACAGACGGGCATTATACTGCTCTCGTGCGGCGCCTTCGCCTCGCGTCCCTGTTCGCGCTCGTTCTCGCGCTGACGGGCGGGTTTGCGGCGCCGACCCGGCCAGCGCGCTCCACGCAGCTCGTCGCGTCGATCGGCTGGTTCCAGGCGACGCCGGACAAACCGCCGTCGAGACCGCATACACCGCCGGTCCGGTACTCCGGGCGAGTTCGCGTCACGAACGCGTTCCCGATGCCGCAGGCGCCAGCGTTTTCACCGGCGCGCCTCACCCACGCTCTTTTCCAGCGACCTCCTCCAGACAACAGCTAGCCGCGCGTCTGCACTCCGCAGTTTGAAGTTCGACGTTCACAGTTCGAAGTTCAGACTGCGCATTTCAGCAGCCTGTGACGTCTGGAGGTCTTCATGCGTTCGTTCTTTCGCAAGCGATTTTCGCGCGGCCGGCAGGCCGCGTCCGCCGTGGAAGAGATCGCGCGGTTGCGCGAGCGTTTCGCGCGTTTGAATGACGACGACCTGAAGCAGTCGGGCCGCCGCGCGGCGTCGCTCGTCGAAGTGTTCGCCGCAACCGCCGTCGTCGCCTCGCGCCTGCTCGGACTGGAGATGTTCGACGTCCAGATTCGCGCGGCACTCGCCCTTGCCGAGGGGCGCATCGTCGAGATGGCGACCGGCGAAGGCAAGACGCTCGCCGCGGTGCCTGCGATCGTCTGGTATGCCCGCGCGCGAGAAGGCGTGCACGTGCTCACGGCGAACGACTACCTCGCCGGCCGCGATGCGGAGTGGATGCGAGGGGTCTATGAGTGGATGGGAGTGTCCGTGGCGTCGGTCCATCGAGTGATGGACCACAACAGCCGACGTACCGCCTACGGCGCGGACGTCACCTATGCGACCGCCACCGAGGTCGGGTTCGACTACCTTCGCGATGGGCTGGCGCTCCACCCCAGCGAACAGGTCCATCGTCCCTTGTCGGCCGCCGTCATCGACGAGGTGGACTCGATCCTGATCGACGAGGCGCGGATACCGCTCGTCATTGCCGGCGGCGCATCCGAAACGCTCGCACTGCCTGACGGTGCCGACCGTCTCGTTCGCGGATTCGTCGAGGGCGTCGATTTCACGATCGAGCAGGGCGGCCGGAGCGTGCAGCTCGCGCCGCACGGTGCGGCTCGGACGGAGGCTGCGTTCCGATGCAGCAACCTGTATGACGAACGTCAGCAGCCGCTGCTCACCGCGATCCATGACGCGCTTCACGCGCACAGGCTCCTCACGCGTGACGTCGATTACCTGGTCGCGGACGATGCCGTCTGGGCGGTGGACGAGCTGAAGGGGCGAATCGTCGCCGACCGGCGCTGGCCGGCCGGGCTGCAAACGGCGCTCGAGTTCAAGGAGCGCGTCCGTCGCCGCCAGCAGGGTCGCATCCTTGGCACGATCTCGATCGAGGACCTCGTCAGCATGTATCCACGCGTATGCGGAATGACCGGCACCGCGGTGACGCAAGCCGAAGAGTTCCATGAGATTTACGGCCTGAACGTCATCCACATTCCGACGCGATTGCCGGTCGCACGCGTCGATCACCCGGACGCCGAGTTCGCCACGAGGAGGGCGAAGGACGCGGCGGTCGTCGACGAGATCCTCCGGGTGCACGCCACAGACCGTCCCGTGCTCGTCGGGACCGCGAGCGTCGAGGAGTCTGAGGCGCTGAGCCGGCGGCTGACGCACGCGCCGCATCACGTGTTGAACGCCCGCAACGAAGCCGCCGAGGCCAGGATCATCAGCCGTGCCGGCGAGCGCGGCGCCGTGACCATCTCGACAAACATGGCGGGCCGCGGCGTGGACATCCGGCTGGGCGAGCGCGTCCCCGCCCTTGGCGGCCTGCACGTCATCGGCACCAACCGGCATGACAGCCGCCGGATCGACAATCAACTGCGGGGCCGCGCGGGCCGCCAGGGCGATCCCGGCAGCTCGCGGTTCTTCGTCTCGGAGGAGGATCGGCTCGTCGTCTCAGTGGCCGATGCGGGCGAGCGGCTCACGGCCGATCAGGCGCAACGCCGCGCCGAAGGGCAGAACCTCGACACCCGGATCTTTCTCGGAAAGTACGAGTCGGTCATCGAAGGTCAGCGTCTTGCCGTCCAGCAGCGACGCCAGGCCGTGGTGAGTGGAGCGACCGCCGTGGCTTCCGAAGCCGAGCGACTCGTCACGATCACGACGATCGACGACCTCTGGTCGGATTACCTGGAAGCGATCCGCGAGCTTCGCGCCGGCACGATCTGGACGTCGCTGGGTGGCCGCAACCCGCTCAACGTGTACCTGGCCGAGGTGCACGCGATGTTCGCGCGATTCGAGCGCACGATTGGCGAGGAGGTCGAGACGCGGCTCACAAGCGGCGGCGCCGATTCGGTGGTCGCGCTCGGCCGCGGGGCGACCTGGACGTACCTGACGACGGATGAGCCGTTCGGGTCGATGACCAGCCGGATCCTCAAGAGCCGTCTGGGCCTGGGTCTCCTGTTGACAACAAACATGTAAGTCCTGTAGGTTTCCAACAGATGGAGAAAACGGACGTCCTGCAGGGCACACTCTCACTCATGATTCTGAAGACGCTCGAGACCCTCGGGCCGCAGCACGGCTACGGGATCGCGCGGCGACTCGAGCAGATGAGCGGCGACGTGCTGCGCCTGAACCAGGGCACGCTCTATCCCGCCCTCGTGAAACTCGAGCAGCAGGGGTGGATCCGCACGAAATGGGGCACCTCGGAGAACAACCGGCGCGCCAAGTATTACAGCCTCACGCCGCGCGGCCAGCGGCAGCTTGCCGCGGAAACCGAAAAATGGGCGCGCGTCTCGGCGGTCGTCGAGCGCGTGCTGAAGCCCGCCGGGAACCTGTCGTGACGACGTGGGAATTCTTCGCGCGGGTCAAGGAGTTGTGGCGATCGCGCCGGATTGAGCGCGAGCTCGGCGAGGAGCTCGAGACCCATCTCAGTCTGCTCGAGGACGAATACCTGCGGCGTGGCCACAGCCGCGCGGACGCGCGTCGGGCCGCTCGTCTCGAACTGGGCGGAGTCGATCAAACCAAGGAACTCGTCCGGGAACGGCGGGGGTTCAACGTGATTGAGACGCTCGTCCACGACGTTCGCTACGCCGTCCGGCTGCTCGTGAAGTCGCCTGGCTTCACGGCCGCGATTGTCACGCTCGCGCTCGGCATCGGGGCGAACGCGGCCATCTTCAGTCTGGTCGACGCGGTGATGCTGCGGGCGCTTCCCTACCCCGAGCCGCATCGACTCGTGTCGATCTGGCCGCACCCCGGAACCCGAACCTGGCAGGGCATGTCCTACTCCTGTTTCCATAACGCCCGATACGCGACCCAGAACGA
Organism: Vicinamibacterales bacterium; assembly: GCA_035633215.1. GTDB lineage: Bacteria > Acidobacteriota > Vicinamibacteria > Vicinamibacterales > SCN-69-37 > DASQFI01. Next base: position 41,286 of record DASQFI010000016.1, read on the forward strand.
CACGAGGCTGAACACGATGAACGCGGCGCCCTCGAGCGCGATCCGTCCCGCCTCGCCGTAGCCGATCGTCGCGAAGCGCAGCACGTCCACCTGCCAGGTGATCGGGTTCACGAGCGCGGCGACCCGAAACGCGTACGGAAGCGGATCGATCGGATAGAACATCGAGCTGGCGAACAGGAACACGAAGTAGAAGACCGACGTCACCGTGTTGAATGCGTCGTTGCGGCGCAGTCGCAGCGCGAAGATCGCATAGAAAAAGAACCAGCCGGCGGTGCCGATCGTCACGGCGGCGACGAGCAGCGGAAACCCGTCCGGGTTCAGCCGCACGCCGAGCAGCCACGAGGCCAGCGCCGTCGTCACGATCGCCTGGGCGATGGCAACGATGACGTTGAAAATGACCTTGCCGACGAGGTAGCTCGACCGGCTGAGCGGGTACGTGAGCATCTCCTGGAACATGCCGTTATCGCGGTCCAGGAAGAAGGACCAGGAGGTGTTCGCCGCGATCCCGAAGCTGGCCATCCCCAACACGCCCGCGAGGAAAAAGCTGTCGTAGTCGACCGCGAGGCCCGCGACCCGGAAGCCCAACGCATGGTCGACGCCGACGCCGAACACGAGCATGTAGGCGATCGGATAGAGGATGTCCCAGAAGATGAACGTGACATTGGTGACGCGAATCCGCGCCTCACGATGGAGTACCGCGCCCAGCGCACTCATGCGTCTCTCCTCTCCATCAGGTCAACGAAGATGTCCTCGAGGCTGGCGCCGCCGACCTCGACGCGCAGCACGCGGCCGCGTTTGAGGAGGTCGCCCACGAGCGCGAGCACCTGCTCCTCCGACTCGCGGAGCGCCAGCTCGATCGTGTTGCCGGAGGCGTGAAGGCGCAGCGGCGCTCGGGCCTCGAGCCCGGCCACGAGCCCGTCCGGCAACCGGTCGTACGTCAGCGTCACCTCGTAGACGCCCTGCGACAGCAGCTTGAGGGTGTGCAAGTCACCGCGCGCCACCTGCCGGCCCCGGTTCATGATGAGGATGTCGTCGCAGAGCTCCTCCGCTTCGCTGAGGATCTGCGTCGTCAGGACGATCGTCCGGCCGGCGGCGCGCTCGCGGCGCAGCAGTTCCATGACCGAACGTTTGAGCAGCGGGTCCATGCCGGTCGAGAACTCATCGAGAAACATCACAGGGGTCTCGACCATCAGCATCTTGGCCACTTGCACGCGGCGTCTGAAGCCGCCGGAGAGATCCATGACTTTCCGGCCGGCTTCATCCGTGAGCCCGAACTGATCCATGACTTCGGCCGCGCGACGGCGCGCCCCGGGCCCGCTGCGGCCGTGAAAGCGCGCGAACGTCAGCAGGTTGTCGCGGACCGACAGAAACAGCTCCGCCGCGTTTTCCTGGATGACCGCCGAGATGCGGCGCCGCACCTCGAGCGAGCTGGTCACGACGTCATGGCCCAGCACCGACGCCTCACCGCTCGTCGGGCGCGATCGCGTCGTCAACACACGCAGTGTCGTGCTCTTGCCGGCGCCGTTCGGGCCGAGCAAGCCGAAGATCGATCCGCGCGCGACGTCGAAGCTCAGGCCATCGACCGCGCGGACGGGCGGCTGGCCGCGCCGCACGTACGTCTTCACGAGATTCGTCACAGAGATCGCCGTCGCACTCATGTCCGCACCGTCGAGGAATCACGCGGCCGGTCGAACGCGGCCGCGAGCCGCGCGCGTCCCGGCAACGGGACACGGCGACACAAGAAGCTGGAATGGAAAAAAGAGAAGACCGAGGTCTAAGCTATCACAGCGAGCACTTCACGCCTGTGCCGCCGATTCCGCAGTACCCGCCGGGGTTCTTGGCGAGGTACTGCTGGTGATAGTCCTCGGCGTAATAGAAGGCTGGCGCGTCGCGGATCTCGGTCGTGACGGCCTGGTAGCCGTGCCGGCGCAACGCGGCTTCGTACGTCTCCTTCGAACGCTCGGCCGCCCGGCGCTGCTCGTCCGAGTAGACGTAGATCGCGGATCGGTATGGCGTACCGACGTCGTTCCCCTGACGCATGCCCTGCGTCGGGTCGTGATTCTCCCAGAAGCGTCTCAGCAGATCGTCGTAGCTCACCTTCTTCGGGTCGAACACGACGTAGACAACTTCGGCGTGGCCGGTCCGACCGGAGCATACTTCCTCGTAGGTCGGGTTCGTCGTGTAGCCGCCCGCGTACCCGACGGCGGTCGTGTAGACGCCCGACTCCTGCCAGAACTTCCGTTCCGCGCCCCAGAAGCAACCCATGGCAAACATCGCTTCTTCTAATCTCAGGCCGGCCGGAAACGGCCCCTGGAGCGGTGTGCCGTTCACGGCGTGCCGGTCGGGGACGGGCATCTTCGCCTCCCGTCCCGGCAGCGCTTCTTCAACGGTTGGAAGGGTTGATTTCGCCATTTGTCACCTGGGTTCGAATTTCATCGCGACGCCGTTCATACAGTACCGCAACCCGGTCGGCTCCGGTCCGTCGTCGAACACATGGCCGAGGTGACCGCCGCAACGGACGCAATGGACCTCGGTGCGCGTCATGAAGTGGCTCCGGTCTTCGGTCGTGCCGACCGCGTCGGGCATGGGCTCGTAGAAGCTCGGCCAACCGGTGCCGCTTTCAAACTTGGTGTCGGAGCCGAACAGCGGCTGGCTGCAGCCGGCGCACACGAACGTGCCCGCCCGCTTTTCGTGGTTGAGCGCGCTCGATTCGCGCATCTCGGTCCCGTGCTCTCGCAGCACGTGATACTGCTTTGGCGACAACGTCTCCTGCCACTCGGCGTCCGACTTGGTGACCTCGAAGATCTCGTCTTTCTTCATCGCCCTGCTCCCACCTGTTCAGATGATCAGTCTCTCAGATTCGTTTCTACACCGATCGGGGCGCGGGACTATAATCCGCCCACCCGACATGACCCGCGGCCGGCGCCGAATCCTCCTCGTCCTGCTCGTTGTCCTCATGGCGGCTGTCTATGGCGTCTTCATCGCGACGCCCGAAGGGCCGCGTTCGTTACGCGCTTTTGATCCGGATCGCACCGCCGAGCTCGAGCTCGACATGTGGCAGGCCTACTACGCCGGCCGCAACGTGCGGCTGTTCACCGATCTGGTGACGCTGAACCACGAGCAGTACCGGTACACATGGGCCCGCGCCTCGCAGGTGGGCTATTACCTGGCGCGCGCCGCGTCGACGTTCGCGAAGATCCGCTCCGACTACGAGCAGGTGCTGCCGGATCTCGAGAAGGCGTACGGCATCGCGAAGAACTGGACGCAGGCGCGGTTCGACCCGAAGGCGGTCGCGCGCGCGGAGCTGGCCTGGTGGGTGGCCCGCCGCATGCCGGGCCAGGACAGTCCCGAACAGGTCGGCGGACTGATCGCCGACCTCAACGCGGTGCTGTACGATGTCCCGCGCGACCGCGTGCTGGCCGCGTCGGTCCTGCGCGCCCGTGCGGGCCGGCTTCGCGACGAGGGCGGCGAGCGCGCCGACTGGGCCGAAGTCGGCCGGCTGTTGAAAGAGTCGTATCGGGCGCTGCACGCGGCCGTGCAATAGCCCGATCGGCCGCCGAGGGCGAAGATTCATCATGACCCGCGATGCCATCCGGGCGTTTTTTGCCGACCGGCAGGTGGAATGGAAGCGGCGCGACGCCGACGCGCTCGCCAAGAGCTACACGGAAGACAGCGAGGTGTTCAGCCCGATGTTTGGCAATCTTTCGGGCCGTCCGGCCATCGGCGAGGCCTATCACTCGCTCTTCAAGATTTTTCCGGACTGGGATCTCCGCATCGAAGATCTGCTGATTGACAACGACCGCGTCGCGCAGATCTTTGCGGTGAGCGCGACGCACGTCGGCGAGTTCATGGGCCTCCCCGGCACCAACCGCCGGTTCGAAATCCACGGCGTCCGGCTGTGCACGATGACAGACGGCCTCATCAGCTCCGAGCGCCGCCTTTACGATTTCACGAGCCTCCTGATCCAGCTCGGCGCGATCCGCAGTAAACCGGCGGGCTGACCAGCGCGGTCCGGCATCGCTCCACCGAAGACGGGCCCGGTCCGCACGAGTCCTTCGTACAATACGCGCATGACTCGACCCCTTCTGGCTCTCTGCACGATCACGTTGTGCGCGGCCGTGAGCTCGAGCGCTCAGTCGCCCCGCACGCATCGGCTCGAGGCGACGCCCGAGACGGTCGCCTACGGCTACTACTGGTCTGAAGCAAAACCCGTGCTGCGGATCGCGTCGGGCGACATCATCGACGTGGACACGCTGCTCACCAACTCGCCGACCGGCCTCTCGCGCGCCGGTGTGCCCGACGACAAGATCCAGGCGTCGCTCAAAGCGATCGTCGCCGCGTTCCCGCAAGGCCACGCGGGCCGCGGACCCGGCGGACACATTCTGACGGGACCGGTGTACGTCGAAGGCGCCGAGCCGGGTGATGCGCTGGAAGTCAACGTGCTGTCGATCGATCTCGCGATCGACTACGGCTACAACGGCTGCAGCGGGTTCATCCCTGAAAACTGCGATCGATCGGTTGGCACCAAGATCCTCCAGCTCGATCGCACGGCGATGACCTCGGAATTCATGCCGGGCATCGTCATCCCGTTGAAACCGTTTTTTGGAAGCATGGGCGTCGCGCCCGCGCCGGACATCGGCCGCGTGAGCAGCACTCCTCCGGGCCGGCACGCCGGCAACCTGGACAACAAGGAACTGGTTGCCGGCACGACGCTTTACATTCCTGTCTTCGTGCCTGGTGCGTTGTTCGAAGTGGGTGACGGCCATGCGGCCCAGGGCGACGGCGAAGTCGATCAAACCGCGATTGAGACGTCGTTGCGCGGGCGGTTGCGGCTCACGGTCCGGAAGGATCTAAAGCTGACGTGGCCTCGCGCCGAAACGTCAACCGACTACATCACGATGGCGGCCGATCCGGATCTGACGGTCGCCACGAAAACTGCAATTCAGGAAATGGTCGACTTTCTCGTCGAAACCCGGGGCCTGACGAAACATCAGGCGTATCAACTGACGAGCCTCGCGGGCAACGTCGCGATGACGCAACTCGTCGATCGTCCGAATCTCGGCGTGCACGTGAAGATGCCGAAGAACATTTTCGCAAGGAGATGAGACCCGTGACGGGATACCGCGTGCATGTGATGACAGTCGCCGTCGTGCTGGCGGTTGCGGCCGCCGTGAGTCCCGTCCACGCCCAGGAGCAGGGCGGCTTTGCCAGAGAAGGTGCGTACATCGGGGTGGCCGGCCTGCCAGAATTCACGATCAAGGGCGACCTGTTCACCGGCGGCAACACCTACTACAAGGCGGGCGACGTCGAGCAGTACAAGATCCTGCCGCGTCTCAACACGGAACACGTGCTGCGGTCCCTGATTGGTTTTCGTGCGCGCCCATTCGCGATCGAGGTGAGTTACGACCGCGCCGTGTTTCAGGGCGAATGGCTGGATCTCACGCCGCGCACCGTGTTCAACGCGGTGAACATTGACGGAAAGGTGTTCTTTCTGACGCGCGGCAGGATTCAGCCCCATGCCGTTGTCGGCATGGCATTTCATTGGTTGACGGTCAAAGACGGGACATTTCCGGATACCGAGTTCATCACGCCGATCGGCAACGCGAGTTTCAAGGGCCCGGGGCTCAACACCGAAGTCGGTGTGACGGCGTTCGTGACACCGCGCGCCGGCGTGAGCGTCGGGTACCTCCACCGCATCATCTGGTTCAGGCGCGTGCGCGGAACGGACGACGAGGCCAGGGACCTCAAGCCGCCGTTCCATGCCATGCGCGGTCAGGTCGTCGTGATGGGTTTCTACACCTTCTGACGCGGTGCTCGCTGATCCCGCGGCACGGCGGGGCTTCAGTCCGCCATCCTGGCCGGCCCTGACGGACCGGCTTGCACCGACCGTACAATCTTCCGCACATGCTTGGCGTGATCGAGATCCTGCGCCGTCGAATGGCGCGCAGGAGCCGCCCCCCCCACGGAGATGACGCAAAGGTGGCGCTCTGCGTCGAAGGCGGCGCGATGCGCGGCGTCATCTCCGCCGGTATGGTCTGGGCGCTCGAGCATCTCGGACTCACGACCGCGTTCGATGCCGTCTACGGCTCGTCGGCCGGCGCCATCAATGCGGCGTACTTCCTGGCTGGGCAGGCCCAGATCGGCACAACGATTTACTACGAAGACATCAACAACCGCCGGTTCATCAACCTGTGGCGGGCCGCGAACGGACGGCCGATCGTGGATCTCGGGTATCTCATTGACGAGGTCGCCGTCCGCCTCAAGCCGCTCGACGTGGCCCGGGTGCTGGCGGCGCAATCGCCGCTGTCGGTGATGGCCACGGACGCCGCAACCGGCCAGCGCGCGATCCTCCGCGACTTCACGAGCGCGCGCGACCTGCTCGACGCGCTGCGCGCCGGCGCGACGATGCCCATCGTCGCCGGGCTCCCGGCCACGTATGGCGCCGGCCGCTACTTCGACGCGTCCCTCACCGAGCCGATTCCCGTGCCGACGGCCGAGGCCGAGGGCCACACGCACATTCTCGCGCTGCTGACGCGGCCCGGCGTGATGCGGCGGCGGCCGTCTTCGTTTGATCGATTGTTCGTCGTGCCACGGCTCCGCAAGCTGTCGCCGGCGCTCGCGACGCAGTACCTGAATCGGGCGACGCCCTACTCCGCGCTGATCGCCTGCCTCGACAACGGAAAAGGCCCACGCGGCCAGGCGAGCGTGGTGTGCATCCGCGCGCCCATCATCATTCCGAAGCTCGAGTGCAGCCGCGAGATGCTGGTGGAGGGCGCCAAGCGCGGCTTTGCGTCGGTGATGTCCGTCTTCGAGACCTGATGCCTCAGGCGCCCGGCGCGCGGTACGCCATCTGCTTCTTGCAGGCCGCGTCCATTTCCTGGATCGTCAGCAGCGGCGTCGTGGACAGCCTCACGCCGCCTCCCGCCGCGACCGTCACGCTCACCGCCGCGGCTGTCGTGGCGTCCGGCAGGTCGGCAATGATGATCACGTCCGTATCGCCCAGGACGTAGTAGAACGACTCGATGGACCCGCCGACGCTCTCGATGAGCTTTTGCGCGGCGGCCCGGCGCCCGCTGCCGCCGTCCTTGATCAGGCCTTTGGCCCCTTCGGTTGTGTAAGATGCCCGCACCAGATACTTTGGCATGTTCGGCCTCCTCGCGCGTGTGCGCGAAAGGCCAGAGTGTATGGCATTGCGTCTTCTCGTGACCGTCGTCGTCTCGGTCGTGATCACTGCGGCGGCCGCTGGAGCCTGGCTCTGGCTCCGACGCGCGCGCGAGCCTCCCGACCCGGGCATCCCGCTCTCACTCGCGCAGGATCGCGCCGCCCGCGTCTCGAATCTCAAGTACGACGCGAAGTTCCGCATTCCCGCCCGCCGAGACGAGGCGGTGCGCGGGACCGTGGCCGTCCGGTTCGCGCTCGGCGACAAGGATCGTCCGCTGGCATTCGACTTCGCACAGCCGGCCGACCATGTCGGCGGCGTCCGGGCCAACCAGCGCGCCATCGAGCCGGTCGTCGCCAATGGCCACATCGTCATCCCCGCTCGCGCGCTCGTGGCCGGGGACAACGTCATCGAGATCGACTTCGTCGCGGGCGACGCGGCGCTCAATCGGAACGACGAGTTCTTGTACTCGCTGTTCGTGCCCGCGCGGGCGTCGCTGGCGATGCCGTGCTTCGATCAGCCGGATCTCAAGGCCCGCTGGACGGTCTCGCTCACGGTCCCGGCCGATTGGACGGCGGTGTCGAACGGCCGCGAGGTCAGCCGGACACCGGCGGCGGATCCGGCGTTCCAGGAGATCGTGTTCGCCGAGACCGAACCGTTGTCGACGTACCTCGCGGCATTCGCGGCAGGCAAGTTCAGCATCGAGACGACGGTGGTCAACGGGCGCGAGTTCCGCATGTTCCACCGCGAGACGGATGCCGCGAAGGTGGCGCGGAACAGCGGCGCGATCTTCGATCTGCACGTCCGCGCGCTGGCGTGGCTCGAGGAGTACACCGGCATTCCGTATCCCTGGGGGAAGTTCGACTTCATCGCCATTCCGTCGTTTCAGTTCGGCGGCATGGAGCACGCCGGGGCGATTTTCTACAACGCCAGCGGCCTTCTGCTCGACGAGACGGCGACCAAGAACCAGCTTCTCGGCCGTGCGGCCGTCATCGCGCACGAGACCGCGCACATGTGGTTCGGCGACCTCGTGACCATGCGGTGGTTCAACGACGTCTGGATGAAGGAGGTCTTCGCGAACTTCATGGCCGCGAAGATCGCGAACCCCTCCTTCCCGGAGGTGAACCACGAGCTGCGGTTCCTGTACCAGCACTACCCCTCCGCCTACGACATCGACCGGACGGACGGCGCGAATCCCATTCGGCAGGAGCTCTTGAACCTGAACGAGGCGGGCAGCCTCTACGGCGCCATCATTTATCAGAAGGCCCCGATCGTGATGCGCCAGCTCGAGCTGCTGATGGGCCCCGAGGCGTTCCGCGACGGGCTTCGCGAGTATCTGAAGAACCATGCGTTCGGCAACGCCACCTGGCCCGACCTGGTGAGCGTCCTCGATGCGCGCACGCCCGTGGACCTCGTCGCGTGGAGCCAGGCGTGGGTGGACGAGCCCGGACGGCCGACGATCGAGACCGACCTCACGGTGCAGGACGGACGAGTCCAGCGTCTCGCCCTGCGGCAGCGCGACCCCCGCGGGCGTGGGCTGGCGTGGCCGCAGCGTCTCCAGGTGATCGTCGCGACGGCACGCGAGACGAAAGCTTTCGACGCGATGCTGACGGGCGCCGAAGTCTCGATCCCGGACGCGTCGGGTCTCGCGACACCAGCCTGGGTCCTGCCGGTCGGCGGCGGCCTCGGTTACGGCCTCTTCCTGCTCGATCAGCCGACGCTCGATCGGCTCGCGACGGCCTTGCATGAGATCCCGGATCCGCTCTCCCGCGGCGCGGCGCTTGTCGCGTTGTGGGAGTCGATGCTCGAGGGTCGAGTGGCCCCGGACACGGTGCTGGCGGCGCTCCTGGCCGCGCTGCCCAAAGAGAAGGACGAGCTGACCATCCAGCAGATGCTCGAATACACGCGAGCGGTGTTCTGGAGATTCACCGGCGCAGACGATCGGGCCGACATTGCGCAGAAGCTCGAAACCGTGCTTCGCGCGGGCCTCGACCGCGCGACGTCCACGAGCGTGAAAGCGGCGTGGTTCGGAACGCTTCGCAACACGGCGACGACGGCTCCCACGGTGGAGTGGCTCGAGCGGGTCTGGCGCCGGGATGAAAAAGTCCCCGGCCTGGCGCTCGCCGAAGCCGACGATGCGGATCTGGCGTTGGAGCTGGCCGTGCGGGATGTGCCAGCGGCGGACGAGATTCTTCGGACGCAGCTCGACCGCTTCAAGAACCCGGATCGCAAGGCGCGGTTCGCCTTCGTCACACCCGCGCTCTCGCATGATGCCGCCGCCCGCGAGCGCTTCTTCGAGAGTCTGAAAGACGTCAACAACCGCCGGCGCGAGGCATGGGTGCTCGAAGCGGCGCGGTATCTGCATCACCCGCTGCGCGCCGCGTCATCGAAGCGGCTCGTGGTCCCCGCGCTCTCACTCGTCCGCGAGATCCAGCAGACCGGCGACATCTTCTTCCCGAAGCGGTGGGCCGACGCGACGCTGAGCGGCTACCAGTCGATCCAGACGTCGGCCGAGGTCAAGGCGTTCATCGATCGTCTGCCCCCCGACTATCCGGTCCGGTTGAAGTGGGTCCTGCTGTCGTCGGCCGACCCGCTGTTTCGGGCGGCGAGACAGTAGATGGAATTGATTAATTGACTGATCGATCTATCAATCTATTGAAACGCTGGCTTGTCTCGCGGCCATCAAGGTTTTCAATCGATCGATAGATCGATCAATCAATCGATCAATTCCGTCCGCTCACATTCCCAGCTGCCACATCAGAAACGACCGCAGATCGACGACCTCGCGCAGCCGCAGGTTGAGCGGCTTGCCCTGGCCGTGGCCTGCTTCGCGATCGATCCACAGCAGTACCGGCCGTTCACCTGGATCGGACGCGGTCGAGGCCTGAAGCAGCGCCGCCATCTTCCGCGCGTGCAGCGCGTGCACGCGTGAGTCGTGTTCGCCCGCGGTGAGGAACACGGCCGGATAGCGCGTGCCTGGCTTCACGCGGTGATACGGCGAATACGCGTGCAGGAACCTGAACTGGGCCGCATCCTCCGCCGATCCGTACTCGGGCACCCAGTACCGCGCCATCAGGAAACTCTGATACCGCAGCATGTCGAGCAGCGGGACCGCGACGATCGCCACGCGGAACAGGTCGGGACGCTGCGTCAGCGCGGCTCCGGTGAGCAATCCGCCGTTCGAGCCGCCGTAAATCGCGAGCTTGTCCGGCTTCGTGTAGCCCTCACGCACGAGCCATTCGGCCGCCACGATGAAGTCGTCGAAGACGTTCTGTTTCCTGGCGAGCATGCCGGCCTCGTGCCACGCGTCGCCGTATTCGCCTCCGCCACGCAGGTTCGGCAGCGCGAAGAGTCCACCGGCCTCGAACCACTGAAAAAGCGTCGCCGAAAAGACCGGCGTCTCGTTCACGTTGAACCCGCCATACCCCGAGAGCAGCGTCGGCGTGCCGCCGGTCTTCTTCAGGCCGCGCTTGTGCACGAGGAACATGCTGATTTTCGTGCCGTCCTTCGACGAGTACCAGACCTGCTCGACTTCGGCGATCGACGGGTCCAGCGGAACCGGCGGCTGCTGCCAGAGCTCCGGCTCGACCGCCGGTTTCGCCAAGTCCACGCGGAAGATCGTCGTCGGGTAGTTGAAGCTCGTGAAGGTGAGAAAGGCTTCCGTACGATCCACGTCGCCGGTGAGGGATGCCGCGCCGATGCCCGGCTGACGAATGGTGCCGATCAGCCGTCCCGGCCGCGCCGTGCCGCCCGAGATGTCGTACACCTCGACGAGGCTGAACGCGTTCTTGAGATACGTCACCGCCGCCACACCCTTGCCGAACGTCACGCCTTCGATCACCGCGTCCTGGCGTTCGGGGACGATGTCGCGCCAGCGCGATTGCTGGGGATGGGCGGCATCGACCGCCACGACCCGGCCGTGCGGCGCGCCTTTCGTCGTCTGGAGATACAGGACGCCGTCGACGACCGTGCCAAACGCCTGCCCCGCCTCGCCGGTCGTCACGGTCTTGCGCTCCACTTTGCCGGTCTTGCGGAACTGATCGAAGTTCACGAGCCAGAGATCGTTCGATCGTGTGTCCACCCAGTAGCCGAGCACGAGCCACTTGCCGTCACGCGACAGACTGCTTGCCGGACCCCAGGTCGTCGCCAGCTTTTCGTTCTCGTCCTTCGTGAACTGCCGGAGCAGCAGCGGATCTTCGGCGGGCGCGGTTCCCATCCGATGGAACCGCACCTGCCCGGTGTACGGATCCTTCGGGTCCTTCAGGTTTTGATAGACGAATCCGGATCCATCCGGCAGCCAGTCCGGCGACTGTGTCTTGTTTGGAATCTCGAGCGGCAGCCTCTTCGCCGTCTCGACCTCCATCACGTGGAGCGTCGTGTTCTCGTCGCCGGCGCGATACGTGCCGTACGCGACGAGCTTGCCGTCGCTCGATGGCGACGTCCACTCGACCGTCGTGAGACCGGTCGCGTCGATGCTGGCCGGATCGATTAGCACGTGGTCTTCGCCGCGCACGCCGTCGCGCCAGTAGATCACCGGCTGGTTCTGCGTGCCCTCCCGCTTCGCGAAGAAGTACCGGTTGCCGCGAGCGGTGGGCGCCGACACGGAGCCGATTTCCATGAGCGGACGCAGCCGCGCTTCGAGATCCGCGCGGCCGGGCCACTGATCGAGGATCTGTCTCGTGTACGCGTTCTGCGCGTCCGTCCACGACGCGACTTCGGGCGTCACCTTGCCCGCGTTCTTTGGATCCGCGTTGTCGCCTTCGAGCCAGCGGTAGGGATCGACGATCTCGACGCCGTGCAGCGAGTCCTTCACGGCCTCGGCTCGCGTGGCCGGCGGCCGCAGCGTCGAGCCCGCGCGACTCATGCATCCAGCCACGACGACGCCAAGGGACAGACACAGCAGCAGTTTCATGAAGACACTGTATGCGAGCTTGAAATTCGGAGGAGTTGACCCCTCCCTCGACAGGACTAATCTGAAAAAGAACTCCCCTGGTTGCGCCGAACTTTGGCATCTGGCCCAATGCCGGGTCGACCGGTACGGCTGGAAGGGTGTGACTATGGAGAGTGCTCTCCCTCGGGGACCCAATTCCGACATGCCCCGCGTTGGCCACAACCACATGGTGCAGTTCTATGAGACTGAGTCATTTCTCTGCGACGCGGTCGGAGACTTCCTGCACGCGGGCGCCGAGGCCAGGCAACCGCTGGTCGTGATTGCGACGCCCAGCCGCTGGTCGGGAGTCTCGACCCGCCTGCGCGCCAAGGGGGCCGACGTCGACGCCTGCCGCGAGCAGGGCCTCCTGACGGTGCTTGACGCACGCGACACGCTCTCGACCTTCATGGTCGACGACATGCCCGACGAGCGGCGCTTTCAGGACCACGTGGGCGGCGTCATCGAACAGCAGACGCGGCTGTCGGCGAGCGGCAGCGGGCGGGCGTACGGCGAGATGGTGGACCTGCTCTGGCAGGACGGCAACCCCGACGCCGCCTTCCGGCTGGAAGAGCTCTGGAACGACCTCGCCAGCGTGCACGACCTGTCGCTGCTTTGCGCGTACGCGATGAGCAACTTCCACAGCGAGCGCGACCAGCGGCGGTTCCTGGACATTTGCACGCAGCACGCACGGGTGAGTCCCGCCGATCCCTACGGGGGCGCGATCGACGACGCGAGCCGGGCGCGGGAAGTGAGCTCCCTCCAGCAACGGGCGCACGCCCTCGAGATCGAGATCGAGTACCGCAAGCGGCTCGAAGCTGCGCTCCGAAAAGCGCTCGCCGAGAGCGCGCAGTTCGAGGAAGCGCTGCTCTCGCGCGAGCAGGATCTCAGGAACCTGCTGGGCGAGCGCGAGCAGCTGCTGGCGTCGGAGCGGGCGGCGCGCGCGCAGGCCGAACAGGCGAGCCGCCTCAAGGACGAGTTCCTCGCGATCATCTCGCACGAGCTGCGCACGCCGCTCCACGCGATTTTCGGCTGGGCGCACATCGGCAGCGAGCCGCGCGTCGACGAGGCGACGAAACGGCGCGCGCTCGAAGTCATTCAGCGCAACGCGCGGCTCCAGCTGCACGTCGTGGACGACCTGCTGGACATCTCGAGGATCGTCAGCGGCAAGATGAAGATCTCGACCGATATCGTGGATCTCGTCGGCGTCGTGACGGCCGCCGCCGACAGCGTGCGGCCGCTGGCGCTGACCAAACCGCTCCAGTTCGACGTGGTGCTGGCCGCTGATCAAATCGTCGTGCGCGGCGACGCGGGACGACTGCAGCAGATCATCTGGAATCTGGTCTCCAACGCGATCAAGTTCACACCCGCCGACGGCCGAATCGTCCTCGGACTCACCGCCGACGATGCCTGTGCGAGGATCGTCGTCACCGACACGGGCCAGGGCATCGCACCGGAGTTCCTGCCGCTCGTCTTCGATCGATTCCGGCAGGCGGACGCCAGCACGACGCGGCGGCATGGCGGACTCGGACTGGGCCTCTCCGTCGTGCGACATCTCGTCGAGGCGCACGGCGGCACCGTCACCGTGGAGAGCGGCGGCGTCGGCCGCGGCGCCACCTTTACCGTCAGTTTGCCGCTTGGCCGCAAGCGGGCCCGAGAGGTCGGCCGTGCCGCCCACTAGTCGCGGCCTCGAAAATGTCCGGATTCTCGCGGTCGAGGACCAGGACGACTCGCGGGATCTCCTGCAGTTCGTCCTGCAGCGGGAAGGCGCCATCGTCGAGACGGCGCGATCCGTGCCCGAAGCCAAGGCCGCGCTGGGCGCGAAACCGTTCGACGTGCTCGTCGCCGACCTCGGGCTTCCCGACGAGGACGGCTATTCCCTGATTCGGGCGATTCGCCAGACGTTCCCCTCGCCGGCGCGCGAGATCCGCGCGGTGGCGCTCACGGCGTACGCGGGCGACTACTACCGATCGAAGGCGCTCGAAGCCGGCTATGACGCGTATGTCGCGAAACCACTCGAGCCGCCCCGTCTGCTGGAAGTACTGCGTGGTTTGATTGGCCGGACGAACGGCAGTCAGCCGCACGCGTAGGGTCTAAGACCTCGGGTTTCTTTTTCGCTTTGAACTTCCAAAAAAGAAACCCGAGGTCTTTACTTCGCCGTCAGCCGACTCACACCCGCCGCATCACGAATCAACAGATCGCGTCCGACGAAGACGGGCATCGCCCAGATCTCGTTCACGCCGAGATCGTACTTCTTGTCGACCGTGTACGCCGCGCCTCTCCGCGCCACGACGAGGTCCGCGCCGTTCGTGAGGAACAGCACGTGCCTGGGTGTCAGGAGCACCGACGCGAAGTCGCCTTCTCGGCCTTCCGTCGCCCATTTCACGGCGCCGGTCTGCTCATCGAGCGCGACGAAGTGGCCCTTCTTCTTGTCCGACATCCCGTAGATCAGTCCATCGGCCGCGACGGGCGAGCTCATGTACATCGAGGCCTCGGGCTTTTTCCACGTTTGCCTGGCCTGCCACGCGCCGCCGGTCTGCACGAGCGTGTACGCCTGCGTGCCCTGGCGCGTGCCGGAGACGATGAGATGCCGGCCGGTCCAGACGGGCGTGACGATGTTCTCATGCCATTCGTCGGGGAACGGCGCGGTCCAGAGCTCGCGCCCGGTCTGTGCGTCGATGCCGAGGATCGACTGGTTCGTCATCGTCACGAGTTGTGACGTGGTCCCCACGGTGATGAGGACTGGCGATGCGTATCCGGGCCCAGGTCCTTTCCATTCCCACTTCGCGGTACCAGTCGCCGGATCGAGACCGAGAATCCGGCCGCCGTGGACGTCGGAGCCGACCTGGACGACGACGAGTCCGTGCGCGAGGACGGGCGACGCAGCGGTGCCGCAGAAGAGCTTCGAGAAATCGACGTGTTTGGTGTAGTTCTGCTCCCAGAGCTTCTTGCCGGTGGCCTCGTCCCACGCGGTCAGGATGCCGGTGGCGCCGAGCGTGAACACGCGGCCACCCGTCACGAGCGGCGTCGCGTTCGGGCCCTTCGCCATGCGGACCGCGTATTGGTTCTTCTGGTAGGCCGCGTTGTAGTGCTGCTGCCACACCGTCTTGCCGCTCGCGAGATCGATCGCGGTCACGATCTCGTTGGGATCCTTCCGGCTGTGGACGAAGACGCGTGTGCCGGCGACGACCGGCGACGAGTAGCCTTCCCCGATGTCGACGCGCCACGCCGAGCCAAACGCCGCGGGCCATTCAGCCGGCACCTGCGCCGCGGGCACGACGCCATCGCGATTGGGGCCGCGCCATTGCGACCAGTCGCGCGCCGGCGGGGCCTGTGCGGAGACGGACACTGCGAACAACAGCAGGACCAAGAGTCGCATGGACCCATTATGGCCAAGCTCGGACGCTTGGGAGTCGAATCCGTCCTCTTTTATCCAGTGCTCGCGGGGCCCCACCCCCGCTCGCTCGCGCTCCGGCGCTCGCGGACTCGCTATCCTCGCGCGGGCCGCGGGCGCTACAAAACGCTGCGCTGCCTGACGGTGAGATAGAGCGGCGCGACGCCCATCAGCATGACGAGCGGGTATGTGAAGCGGCCGCCGCGGTTGACGAGCATGAATTCGAGATGCTCGCCGGCTTCGACATGAAACGTCACGTGCTTCCAGAACAGCGTGTTGTGCACGTCGAGGCGATGCCGGCCCGGCTGCACTTCGAGCGTGAACGCCTCGCCATAGAGCAGCGCCACTCTCGGCCCGCGATCGAGCCGGACGAACAGCTGACGAATCTGGATGTCTTTCTGATCGGTGCGCGTGACAGTGACGAGCGTGCGGAGATCGTCGAGCAGCTGCAGTGGCGCCGCCGGCGCCAGCGTGGCGCGGCCCGCGGTTCGCGCGTGGGTAGTCGGCATCGAGCGTGCGTGAAGCGGTGAGATCAGTTTAGGCTCAAAGGCCAAAAGGCTCAAAGCCTCAAAGGCTGAAAGACGCAAGAGGCATGGCAAGTCTTCGCCGCCCTGCCTTTGAGGCTTTGCGCCTTTGGCTCTTAGCCATCAATAGACTCCCTCAGTGACGTTCGTCTGGAACCGCGAAAATGGCCGCACGTTGCGCACGCCGTCCCACGGGTACGTCTCGCACGGCGGCTCGCGCTCGGCTTCGTCGCGCTCGAGGAAGCGCGGCATGAAGAACTCTTTCGTGAGGGTCGTCAGCCGGACCCGGCCGGTCTCGCCGTAGCCCACGAGGCGCATCGGCTCGTCAGGATGGACGACCTCGAGCAGGGCGCGCGGCATCGGCGGGTAATAAATGATGGCGTAGTTGTCGTTGAGGTCGAACGGCTTGTGCACCGCCAGGCCCATCAACGTGTTGCCGTACGTCGGCGCGAAGAAGATGTCTTCGAGCACTTCTTCGCGGACCCAACGATGGAACTGCGGCGTCATCTCGGTGCCGCCGCAGAAGATGCCGCGGATGCCCGCTTTCTTCAGCGAGATCTTCTCGGCCAGCGCTTCGAGGAGCTTCGGCGTGATGAACATGCAGCGGATCGAGTCGTGCGCTTTGAGCAGCGTCAGCGCCTGCTCGATCACATGGCGCTTGTACGCCTCCATCTGATCCATCTGGCGCGCTTTGATGAGCTTGATGACCCACCGCGGGTCGAGATCCACGCAGAACGAAATGCCGCCGCGATGCTGCGCGAGGTGCTCGACCGCCAGCCGCAGTCGGCGCGGGCCGGACGGACCCACCATCAGCCAGTCGCTGCCCTTGGGGAAATGCTCATCGGGCAGGGTGTCGCTGAACATCTCGTAGTCGATGCGGAAATCATTGATGTTGATGCGGGACTTCGGGACGCCGGTCGATCCGCCCGTCTCAAACGTGTAGATCGGCTTCGTGGCATACGCCTTCGGCACCCAGCGCCGGACGGGCCCTCCGCGCAGCCACTCGTCCTGGAAAAAGCCGAAGCGATCGAGATCGCTGTAGGCACGGATCTCCTTGCGAGGATCCCAGTCGAGCTGCTTCGCGAAGTCGAGCCAGAACGGCGTGCCGGTCTCGGGGTCGAAATGCCACTGAACAATCTCGCGGACGTGCGCGTCGAGCGCGGACGAAGAGACGGCCTTCATTGAGGTTGAAACTCTATCGCACGTCGGCGTCGGTACGACAGGTACGACGGGTGCGTCGGGTCCAAGGAACGTTCTGGCGCTTGTCATTTTTCTTGTTAAAGAGGATGACAAGAATCAGGTTCGTGGAACCCGTCGTACCTGGCGTACCTGGCGCACCTGACGTACCGACATTCGCTAGTACACTGTCGGAATGCTTCATATCCCGCTCCTTCGTCGCGGCCGGCCCTATCGAAGCCTCGACGTCGTCCGCGCGCCGCATCACGCCACCGGCAAGCCGTTCGTCGAAATCAGCCAGGCCAACGTCGGGCTGATCCGGCGCGATCTCCTGGCCCAGGATGAAATGCGGGCGGCGCTCGCGCGCCTGCCCGTCGCGCGGCTCATCGAGCTCGTCGGCGACGCCTCGGACATTTTCCTGAACGACACGTTGCCGATTGGCGACGACCGGCAACGTCCCGACGACTACGTCGAGCAGACCTCGGCCACGACCGGCATGCCGTACGTGATGGTGCGGCGGAACATGCAGCGCGTCGCGTCGGTGATGTCGAACCTCGCGGACATCCTGCGGGGACTCACGCGCGGTCTCGATCCGGCGATCCTCGACCACGGGTTTGGCGAGATGAGCGGCCAGGCGGTCAGCTTCTATCCCAAAGCGCGCGCGCTCGGCGTGGTGCTGCCGAGCAACTCGCCCGGCGTGCACGGCCTCTGGGTGCCGACGATCGCGCTCAAGACGGCGCTGGTGCTTCGCCCGGGCGGCGCCGAGCCCTGGACGCCGTATCGCATCGTGCAGGCGCTGATCAAAGCGGGCGTCCCGCCCGACGCCTTCTCGTACTTCCCCAGCGACCATGCCGGCGCGGGCGAGATCGTGCGCCAGTGCGGCCGGAGCATCTTTTTCGGCGACGTCGGCGCCGTCGGCTCGTTCGCCGGCGACCCGCGCGTCGAGCTGCACGGGCCCGGATACAGCAAGGTGCTTTTTGGCACGGACGAAGCCGACCGCTGGCAGCAGTCGCTCGACCTCATCGCCGGATCGGTCGCCGAGAACGGCGGCCGGTCGTGCGTCAACGCTTCGGGCGTCTGGACGCCACGCCACGGCCGAGAGATCGCTCGGGCGCTGGTCGAGCGGCTCGTTGGCATCGAACCGCGATCCGCCGAGGATCCGCAGGCCGCGATCGCGCCCTTCGCGGACCCGGCGGTCGCGAAACGGCTGTCGGATCTGATCGATGCCGGTCTCCACGAACCGGGTGCCGAGGACATCACGGCGCAGCTCCGAACGAGCCCGCGGCTCGTCCAGGCGCACGGCAGCACCTTTCTGCTCCCGACCGTCATCCATTGCTCGTCCTCTTCGCATCCGCTCGCCAATCGCGAGTTCCTGTTCCCGTTCGTGTCCGTCGTGGATCTGACCGACCAGGAGATGCAGGCGCTTCCCGGCGCGCTTGGGCCCACGCTCGTCGTCTCGGCGCTCACGCACGACCAATCGCTGATCGACCGGCTCCTCGACTCCGATCTCATCGGCCGTCTGAATCTCGGACCGATCCAGACGAACGCGATCGTCTGGGACCAGCCGCACGAAGGGAATCTGTTCGAGCATCTCTACGGGCGGCGGGCGTTTCAGAAGGCGATCTAAAGGCAGGTGCGTCTTCTCTACCTGACCGCCGGCGCCGCGGAGATGTACTGCGGCAGCTGCCTGCGCGACAACGCGCTCGCCTCCGCCCTGCTCGCGCGTGGTCACGACGTTCTGTTGATGCCTGTGTACACGCCGACGACGACAGATGAAAAGAATGTGAGCGCGTCGAAGGTGCTGTTCGGGGGTGTGAGTGTGTACCTGGAGCAGCATGTTCCCCTGTTCCGGCACACGCCTGCCTTTCTCGATCGGCTGTGGGACTCGACGCCGGTGCTGAAGATGGCGTCGAAGCGCCAGATCAAAGTCGATCCGGCCGTGCTCGGCGAGATGACGGTCTCGATGTTGCGCGGTCTCGCGGGCTTCCAGCGCAAAGAGATCCTCAAGATGCTGAGCTGGCTCGAAACCGAGCCACGTTTCGACGTCGTGAACCTGCCGTTCGCGCTGCTCATCAGTCTGGCCCGCCCGCTGCGCGAGAAGCTGAAGGCGCCGATCGCGTGCACGCTGCAGGGCGAAGACCTCTTTCTCGACAACCTCCAGGAGCCCTGGAAGTCGCAGGCGCTTGGGCTCATCCGCGACGCCATCGCCGACGTCGACCTCTTCATCGCCGTGAGCGACTACTACGCCGAGTTCATGTCGCGCTATTTCGGCATCGACGCGCGGCGCATTCGGACCGTGCCATTAGGGATCACGCTGGACGGCCATCAAGTCCAGCCCGCTCGAACAGCGCCGCCGTACACGATTGGGTACTTCGCACGTATCGCGCCCGAGAAGGGACTGCATCTGCTGGCCGAGGCGTACCATCGGCTGCGGAGCCGGCCCAACGCGCCGCCGACGCGGCTGCTGGCCGCCGGCTATCTCCTGAACGAGCATCGCGAGTATCTCGCGCGCGTCGAGCAGCGGATGCGGGATTGGGGCCTCGGTTCGGAATTCACCTACGCCGGCGCGCCCGACCGCACGGGCAAGATCGCGCTGCTTCGACAGATGGACGTGTTCTCGGTGCCGGCCGTGTACGCCGAGCCGAAGGGCCTCTCGCTCCTCGAAGCGATGGCCAACGGGGTGCCGATCGTGCAGCCGCGCCGCGGGGCCTTTACGGAAATCGTCGAGCGGACCGGGGGCGGCGTGCTCGTGCCGCCGGATGACGTCGACGCCCTCGCCGACGCGCTGCTGGCGCTCCTGCTGGATCGCGATCTCGCCGCCGCGCTGGGCCGCACGGGGGCGGAAGGCGTGCGGAACAAGTACTCTGTCACGCACATGGCGCAGGCGGCTGAGAAAGTGTACGAGGAAGTGAGAACGCGTACGTAGCGCGGATTGATTTCCAAACCCGCGAACCCACGATGCTCATCGCCGAAGCGATCTCCAAGCACTACGACACGCCACGTGGCCCGCTGCCGATCCTCGAGAACGTGTCGCTCACGATCGACCGTGGCGAGTCGCTGGCGGTCATGGGGCCGTCCGGCTGCGGGAAGAGCACGCTCCTCTACATCCTCGGCGCTCTCGAGCCGCCGACGTCGGGCGCGCTTCGCGTGGACAACGTCGACCCGTACGCACTCGACGAGCCGGGCCAGGCGACGTTTCGCAACGCGCACGTTGGATTCATCTTTCAGGACCACCTGCTCCTGCCGCAGCTTTCGGCGCTCGACAACGTGCTCGTGCCGACCATGGTCGCGAAAAACGCGCCCGCGCCCGCTGAGCTGGCCGCCAGGGCGCGCGCGCTCCTGACCGACGTCGGGCTGGCGCAGCGGATCGATCACCGTCCGGGCGAGCTGTCGGGCGGCGAACGGCAGCGCGTCGCGATCGCGCGCGCGCTGATCCTGCGCCCGTCGCTCCTGCTGTGCGACGAGCCGACCGGCAACCTGGATCGCACCTCGGCCGAGGCCGTCGCTAGTCTCCTCGTCGATCTGCACCGGGCGCAACAGACGATGCTCGTCGTGGTGACGCACAATCCGGTGCTCGCGGGGCATTTCGGCCGGCGCTACGAGCTCGATGCGCGCCGCCTGCGGATCGTGACGTGACGCTGACCCGGCTCGCTCTACGGAGCCTGACGTTCTATCGAAGAACGAACACGGCGTCGGTGCTCGGCGTTGCGAGCGCGGTGGCGGTGCTCGCCGGGGCCCTGCTCGTCGGCAGTTCGGTGCGAGCGAGTCTCTCCGGCATTGCCGCGAGCCGCCTCGGCCGGACCAGCGTCGTGCTTACTTCCGAAAATCTGTTCACCGAATCGCTGTCGACCCGCCTCCTGCCTGGGCGCACCATCGCTGCCCCCATCCTGATGTTCAAAGGCGTCGCGCTTCACGACACGTCCGGCCGGCGCGCGCGCGACGTGCAGATTTACGGCATCGACGAGCGCTTCTTCGCGTTCCATGGCGTGGAGGTCAAGGCACCGGACCGGTCGGATGCGCTGCTCAGCCCGGATCTGGCCGACGAGCTCGGCGCGGCCGCTGGCGACAGCCTCCTCGTCCGCGTCGCCCGCCCGACCGATATCCCGCTTGACTCGCTGCACGGACGCCGCGAAGACGTCGGACGATCCGTGCGGCTGCAGGTCGCGAGCACGTTGCCGCGCGACAAGATGGGCGAGTTCTCGCTGATGCCGCAGCAGGGTCGCGCGCGTGCGGTGTTCGTTTCGCTGGCCCGGTTGCAGCACGACGTCGATCCCCCGCCGGCGGGGGATGTCACCGGCGCGCCGGTCGCGGATCCTCCGAGACGCGTCAACGCGTTGCTGCTGACGGCGCCCTCGGGCGAGCCGCTCGATGCGGCGACCGTCCGGACGGCACTGGCATCGGCCATCGGACCCGGCGACCTTGGTCTGAAGGTCTCGATGTTTCCCCAGGCGGAGACCGCATCGTCGCGCGGTCCGGCCGGCGTGCCCACCTTGCTCGTGGAAACCTCGAGCGGCGTCATGAGCGATCAGCTGGCCGGGGCCGTGGCGGCTGCGGCTCGGCGGGCATCCCTGCATCCAGCACGGGTCCTGACCTGGCTGGCCAACCGGATGACGATCGGCGACAGGTCGGTGCCGTACTCGCTGGTCACCGCGATCGACTCCGGTGCCGCGGCCGATTCAGATCTGAGGCGATTGATTCCGTCATCCGCGGGCGGGCCGTTACGACCGGGCTCGACGCCGATCGTGCTGAACGAATGGGCGGCGCGCGATCTGCGCGCGATGCCTGGCCAGGCGCTCGAGATGGAGTACTACCGCTGGCTCGACGAAGGCCGGCTGACGACGGCGCGCGCGACGTTTCAGGTCGCCGGCGTCGTTCCGATGAGCGGACTCGGCGCCGATCGTCGTCTCGCGCCCGACTATCCGGGCATCACCAGCTCGAACAGCGTCTCGGATTGGGACCCGCCGTTCCCGATCGATCTGACGCTCGTCAGGCCAATCGATGAGGACTACTGGCGCAAGTTCCGCACGGCGCCGAAGGCGTTCATTCCAATCGAGGCTGGTCAGGCGCTGTGGGGAACGCGGCATGGCCAGCTGACCTCGATGCGGCTACGTCCCGCGAAGGTCGGAGCCGCACTCGACAGCGACGTGGCCAGCCGGCTTGCGGTCGAAATCACTCGTGAGATCCCGCCGGACCGCGCGGGATTCACGGTCATCGACGTGAGGAACGAGGTGGCGGCGGCCGCGGTGGGGGCAACGGACTTCGGCGCGTACTTCTCGTACTTCAGCTTTTTCCTGATGGTCTCGGCATTGCTGCTGGCCGCGCTCTTCTTCCGTCTCGGCATCGAGCAGCGCCTCACGCAAGCCGGGATTCTGCGCGCGACCGGCTTTTCGATCGCCGCGCTGCGGCGGCTGTTCCTGATCGAGGGCGGGCTCATTTCGATCGCGGGGGGCATCGCCGGCGTCGCGCTCGCCGTCGGCTGGGCCGCGCTGATGATGTACGGCCTGCGCACGTGGTGGATCGGCGCCGTCGGCACGACGCTGCTCCGTCTGCACCTCGATCCGGCCGCGCTCGTGATGGGCGCCGCTGGCGCCGTCGCGGCCGCGATCGTCTCGATCGCGATCACGGTCCGCGGCCTGGCGCGTCCGACACCACGGGCACTGCTGGCGGGATCACCTTCCGAGATGGCCGCGCGTCGCGCTCGCGGCGTCCCGGCGCATCACGCCGCGATCGCGTGCTTCGTGCTCGCCACGTTGCTGTCGGTACTTTCAATCACGGGGGCCATCCCACCCGCCGCCGGGTTCTTTGGCGCCGGGACACTTGTGCTCTCAGCCGGCCTGTTCGCGTTCAGCGCCTGGTTGCGGCACCTCTCATCCGATCGACTGTCGAACTTCGGCAGGAAGTCTCCTTCGCTGTTCCGCCTGGCGCTCACGAACGCGTCATGGCGCCCGGGCCGCAGCCTGACGTCGGCCGGTCTCGTCGCCGCGGCGGTGTTTCTGCTGGTCTCCGTCGACGCGTTTCGCAAGGGCGCGGCGTCAAATGTCGGACCGGCGTCGGGCACCGGCGGGTTCGCGCTGATCGCCGAGTCGTCGCTGCCGATCGTCCATGACGTCTCGACATTCGAAGGGCGCGCCGCGCTCGGTCTCGAATCGACCGCCGGCGATCGGCCGCTCGACGGCGTGACGCTGCTGCCGCTCCGGCTGCGGCCGGGAGACGACACGAGCTGCTTGAATCTGTACCAGCCGCGGCGGCCGAGAATCGTCGGCGTGCCGCCGCGCGTGGTCGACGCGGGCCGGTTCCGCTTTGCGACGTCCCTGGCCTCGACCGCCGCCGATCGCGCGAATCCGTGGCGGCTGCTCGGTCCGGCCGATCCCGACGGCATCGTGCCGGGAATTGTGGATCAGACGTCGCTTCAGTACGTGCTCCATGCGTCGGTGGGCGATGTACTCACGCTCGACGCGGACACGACCCGCCCGATTCGCCTTCGCGTGGTCGCCTCGCTCGACGATTCGATGCTGCAGGGCGAGATCCTGATCGCGGAGCGCGCGTTCGTCGATCTGTTCCCGGACGTCGAGGGCTACCGGATCGTGCTGGCTGACATTCCGAACGCGTCTGCCGTGCGCGTGGACGAGGTCGCGCGGCTGCTCGAAGACGGCCTTGAGCCGTTCGGTCTCGACGCCGAAGACAGCGTCAAGCGACTCGAGGCCTACCACCGCGTCGAGAATACGTACCTCTCGACGTTTCAGGCCCTCGGCGGCCTCGGACTGGTGCTCGGGTGCTTCGGCCTGATCGCGATCACCGCGCGCAACGTTCTCGAGCGCCGCCGCGAACTGGCGCTCCTTGGCGCGGCCGGATTCCGCGGCAGTCAACTTCAGGCGCTCGTCGTCGCGGAGACGAGCGCGCTGATTGTCGCCGGGTTGCTGGTGGGAGTGGTCGCCGCCCTCGTCGCGATCGGTCCGGTGCTGCTCTCCCGCCGGACGCCGCCTTCAACCCTGCCACTCGTCGCGCTCGGCCTCGTGGCGGTCGTCGGCGTCGTCGCCGCGATTGGCGCGACGCGAAGCGTGCGGCGGTTGCCATTGGTGGCGTCGCTCAGGAGCGAGTAGTGCTCAGGCCCAAGGCCCAAGAAAAGATGGAGTGGGACGAGCCGCCGGCGACAGGTGAACGGCAACCGTCATCTGATGACGTGATATGATGACGTATGCGCACGATCATCGAGCTTCCCCAGGCGCAGGTCGACGCGCTCGACCTGATGTGCCGCCGCGAGGGCATCTCGCGCGCCGAGGCGATCAGGCGAGCGATCGCCAGGCACGTCCGGGAAGAACGGCGCTCGGCCGACGACCCCGCGTTTGGGCTGTGGCGGGCGCATCCGGTCGATGGCCTGGCCTATCAACAGCGGCTCCGTGACGAATGGAGTGCGCCCGCCTCCGTCCGTCAACGCCCGCACCGGCGACGCCGATGAAGGCTCTGTTCGACACCAACGTCCTCATCGACTATTTGAACGGCGTCGAGGCCTCGAAGGTCGAGCTGGGACGGTACCGAGAGCGGCTGATCAGCATCGTCACGTGGATGGAACTCCTGGCCGGCGGTCGCCAGGACGACGAATTGGACGTCATCGAGATGTTCCTGCGCGACTTTCGCATCGTCGAAATCACGAGGCCGGTGGCGCGCGAAGCTGTGGATGTCCGGCGCACGCATCGCATCCGTTTGCCGGACGCTATTGTCTGGGCGGCCGCCCGCTCGGAGTCGGCGCTGCTCGTGACCCGAAACACGAAGGACTTTCCTCGAGACGATCCCGACGTGCGCGTGCCGTACTGAGAGACGTCAGGGGCCCGGGCGGAGGCCCAAGGGCCAGGGCCCAAGACCCAGGGCGCTCCGGGATCGTTCGACGTACTCATTGAAGTCCTCGCCGTAGTATTTGAAAAAATCTGGCGCCGCGGCGGAGACGGCGTCGAACGCCCCGACGGCTTCGGCATGCCGGCCGAGCGCGCTGAGCGCGGCGCCCCGGCAGGCCATGCCACCCGCATTCTCTGGCTCGAGTTCATGCGCGCGATCGAATCGTTCGAGCGCCTCTACGGGCCGGGCCTCTCGAAGCCGCGCCCAGCCGAGCGCGGTCTGCGAATAGGGCATCTTGGGATCGAGGTCGACGGCGTGTTCTGCCGCCAGCGCGCCCTCCTCGAGCCGGCTGGCATATTGGAGAGCAAAACTGAGCCCGGCGAACGCCTGGGCGTCCTTCGGACGTTCCTCGCATAGACCCCGGTACATCGTCAGGGCTTCGTCGTGGCGGTTCATCTCGCTCAGCACGCCGCCAAGCACGACCTTCACGTCAATGGACGCGGCGTCCAACGCCAGGGCTTCGCGAGCGGCGCGCTCCGCCTCGCCCAGGCGGTCGAGCCCCTGAAGCGCCTGCGCGCAGCCTGTGAGATAGAAGGCCTCATTCGTTCCCGTGGGATCGATTCGCCGCGCGTGTTCGAACTGATCGAGCGCTTCGACCGGCCGGTACTTGGAAAGAAGCGCCAACCCGAAGGCGGCTCTCGCATGTCCGGAATCGGGCTCCACCTCGACCGCCCGCGACGCCATGCGGAAGGCCTCTTCGATCGATCCGGCGCCGCCAAGGGCCATGCTGAACGTCGCCAGGAGGCTTCCGTGGTTCGGATGCTCGCTGGCCGCGGGGCGCAAGACTTCCATAGCCTCCCTGGTTCGGCCGGCCTGAAGAAGCGCGATGCCCAGCCGGTCTTTGATGTCTGGCGAGGAGCGGTTCATTCGCAGGGCCTCCCGAAACGCCGACACCGCGTCATCTGGGCGCCGAAGGATCTCGAGAGCGATCCCGAGATTCTCCGCCTGGTCAGCCGTCGGATCGAGCTCGAGCGCCCGCCGGTGGTACCGCACGGCGTCTTCCCACTGTTCGAGCTCTCCGAACACGAAGCCGAGATTGCCCGCCGCGGCGGCGTCCTGTGGATCCTGCTTGATGCGGCGGCTCAATCGCGTCACGGCTTGCCGAGCCGCCTCCTCGGCAGCGTGCGGTTGACCAAGCGTCCTCAACAGGTTGACACGCTCTGCAATGCCCCAGGTCTCGCGCGGATTGTCGTCGCGCGCGTCCTGGAGAAGCGCCAGAGCGTCGTCATTCCGCTCGAGATTCACCAACACTCGGGCCAGGCGGACTCTCCACGCCAGCGATCGTGGATTGAGCGTCACCGCCCGGCGGATCGCTGTCTCGGCGTCTTCCCAGTGTCCGAGCCGGCCAAACATGTCGCTGAGCTTGGCGAACGTGTCGGCGTGATCCTGACGGAGGTTCGCGGCCCGGCGAAACGCCATCGCGGCGTCCTGCCAGTGCTCCAGAGCCTCGTGACACATCCCGAGGTCGTACGACACCGCGCCATCAGCGCGCGGACGTTCCGCGGCCGCGGCGTACAACGGCACGGCCTCTTCGTAGCGCCCAAGACTGTGAAGGATCGATCCGAGACGCCGGTACGCCCAACCGTCCTCAGGCGCGCGCGCGATCAGATCCTGGAACGCCGCGATCGCTTCGTCCTGGCGGCCGAGCCGATCCAGGCACGCGGCCTCCCACTGGTGCTGATAGATGTCGTGCGGAGTCCGGCGGAGCACGGCACGAAAAAGCCCGAGCGCCTGTTGGTGCCTTCCCGCTTTGGCGAGCTGCACGCCGAGGCGGAACTTCAACCAGTCGAAAATCCGGGACACAGGCGCTCGGTCGAAAGTGTGTCATACCTATCCGAACGTGGAGACCATCGCCGCCGCGCCCGTCCGCGCCCATCGCGTGTTCTACGGCTGGTGGGTCCTGGCCGTCGCCGCCGCGGCCATGGTCGGCACGCTTCCCGGACGCACGCAGGGTCTGGGACTCATCACCGAACCGCTGCTCGCGGATCTCGGACTCGATCGCGTCACGTACGCGCAGATCAATTTCTGGGCAACGGTGCTCGGATCGGTAGGCGCGATTGGGATCGGCCGCGCGCTTGATCGTTTTGGCAGTCGAACCGTCCTGACCGTCGTCGCCGTGGCGCTCGGCGTTGTGGTCTGCTTCATGAGCCAGACGGAAACGGTGGCGGGGCTCTCGGCGTGGGCGACGCTCACGCGCGCGCTCGGTCAGAGCGCGCTGTCGGTCATCAGCCTGGCGATGGTCGGTCAGTGGTTCGTGCGCGGGATCGACACGGCGATGGCCGTGTACTCGATGGTCATGAGCGTGGGATTCATGATGGCGTTCCCGGCCGTCGGCGCCGCCATTCAGCACTGGGGCTGGCGCGCCGCCTGGCTGTCGATTGGACTCGCGCTCATCATCGGCCTCGCGCCGCTCGCCTATCTGGTGGTGCGTGTCACGCCGGAGGCGATGGGCCTCGCGCCCGATGGTGAACCATTGCCACCGCAGGGACACGTCCGGAGCGCGTCCACGACTCTCGAACTGGAAGGCTATGACTGGCGGGCGGCGCTGCGAACCTCCGCGTTCTGGATGTTCGCGATCGGCGCCGCGCTCTACGGGCTGGTCGCATCGGGGATCGGGCTCTTCAACGAGTCGATCCTGAACGAGCGCGGCTTTGGCGTGGACGTCTATTATCAGAGTTTGGTCGTCACGGCGATGACGGCGCTCGCGGGCAACTTTCTCGGCGGCTGGCTGGCACGCCGCGTCCGACTGCCCTCGCTGCTCGCGGCGGCGCTCGCGATTCTGGCGCTCGGCCTCGCGGTCCTGCCGCTCGTCTCGAGCGTGACCCACGTGATTCTCTGGGCGACGGCGATGGGCCTGGGTGGCGGCCTCGTGATGGTGCTCTTCTTCAGCGTCTGGGCGCGCGTGTACGGCCGGCGTCACCTCGGACGGATCCAGGGTATGGCGCAGGCGATGACCGTCCTCGCCTCCGCGCTCGGCCCGTTGCTTCTCGCGTGGTGGATCGATCGCACCGGAAGCTATGCGGCGATGTTCCGCATCCTGGCGGCGGTGGTTGGGCTCACCGCGATCGGCGCGCTGGTGACGCCAATGCCTGCCGCTGATCGGATCTTGAAGGATGATGAGCGGCGATAGTTCGTTCCTCACCTTTGCCCTCTGACCTTTGCCCTCTGCCCTCCATTTGCTCTACTCGACGATTTGGGCCGCGCTCGTCCTGTTCGTCCTCGCGCAGCACGGTCAGCGACGGATCTCCGCACGAAACCCTTCGACTTGGGTGGCGTGGGCGAACGCGATTGGCGTGACGCTCTGCGCCATCCACATCGTCCTCGCGATGGCGTCCGTGCATGGCTGGAGCCACGCCGCCGCCGCGGAAGCGATCGCCTCGCAGACCGAGGCGGTCTACGGCCTGCGCTGGGGCGGCGGTATGTACGTGAACTACGCGTTCGTCCTCGTGTGGGCGCTCGACGCGTGGCTGTCCCGCTCGCCCTCGCATCGACTCGATGCGCCCTCGGTGCGCTGGGCGATTCGGATCTTCTACGCGATCGTGATTTTCAACGCCGCGGTAGTCTTCGCGCGAGGATCGATGCGCGTCGTCGGGGTCGCGCTCGTCGCGGCGCTGCTGCTCGCGTGGCGAAAGACGCCGTTTCATCCGTCGTTGTAAGATCAGCCCGTCACACAACGAAAGGACCTGGAATGCGCAAGCTGCTGCCACCGGCCTGTCTGCTCATACTCATGGCGAGTACTACGCTGCTTGCCGAAAACTGGCCGCACTGGCGAGGCCCCACGCACGACGGCGTCAGCAAGGAAACCGGCCTGCCGGTCAAATGGAGTGCGACGGAAGGCGTCGCCTGGAAACTCGAGTTACCCGCCTACAGCGGTTCGACGCCCATCATCTGGGGCGACACGATCTTTCTGAACATGGCCACGGCGAGCAACACCGGCGACCTCGAGCTGTGGGCCGTCGATCGCAACAAGCAGGCGGTCTCGTGGAAGCGGCCGATCGCCGGCGGCAATCACATCGAGCGCAAGCAGAACATGTCCTCCCCGTCGCCGGTCACGGACGGCCAGCATGTGTGGGTCATGACGGGCGTCGGCATGCTGAAGTCATTCGACTTCGCGGGCAAGGAGCTCTGGTCGCGCGACATCCAGACCGACTACGGCCGCTTCGGCCTGAACTGGGGCTACGCCTCATCCCCGCTGCTCCACGGCGACGCCCTCTACGTGCAGGTGCTGCACGGTATGAAGACGGACGACACGCCATATGTGCTTCGCATCGACAAGGCGACTGGCAAGACCGTCTGGAAGGTTGATCGGCCGACGGACGCGATTCTGGAATCGCCCGACTCGTACACGACGCCGGCGCTCCTCCAATACGACGGCAAGACGGAGATCGTGATCACCGGTGGCGACGTCGTCACCGGCCACGATTCGGCGACGGGCAAGGAGCTTTGGCGCGCGGACGTCCTGAATCCTACAAACAACCGAAACTATCGCATCGTGGCGTCGCCGAGCATCGCCGCCGGCCTCATCATCGCCCCGAGCCGCAACAACCCTCTTGTCGCGATTCGGCCCGGCGGCAGCGGCGATATCTCGACGTCACACATCGCTTGGGCGTTCGACCGCGGCCCCGACGTTCCATCGCCCGTGAGCGACGGCCAGTACCTCTACGTCGTGGTCGACGGCGGCGTGGTGTACTGCCTGGACGTGAAGACCGGGTCCGTCGTCTACGGACCGGAACGGCTTCCGCCCGGAACGTACAGCGCATCGCCGATCCTCGCCGACGGCAAGATCTACGTGACGACCGAACAGGAAGGGCTGACCACGGTGTTCAAGGCCGGACCCAAGTTCGAGGTGCTCGCATCGAACACGTTCGGCGACGGATGCAGTCCGTACTGCCTCAGCACCGTCGCGATCTCGCAGGGGCAGCTCTTCATTCGATCGAGCTCGAACCTGTGGGTCATTGGGCAGAGAAAAAAGCCGTAAGGGCTCAAAGCCATGCGATTACGAGTTTTGTCCGTTGCCCAAGCGGTTCCTGTAGCAGCGGTTCTTGTGGCACTCGCAGCCTGTGGGAGCGGAAACTACGTGGCTAGCTACCCTCCTCCCCCGCCGGCGCCGACGGCGGTAAGTTGTACTGATGCTCCACAACTGAGGCAACGGGCAATCGACGATCGTCGCCAGCGCGCCGAGCTTGATAGCGACCACGAGAGGATTTACATCGGCAATCGTGCGAACTTCTTTGCTTCGCTGGCGATCGTCGCCGACCTCAAGTGCAAGGTCACGCTGGCCGAGGTCGATGAGGCCTTGAAGCCGGCTTTTGAAGCGGCGCGCAAAGCGGAGGCTACCAGGAGCATGTATGAGAGGGCCCTCAGCTGGGGCGAAGCTGACTTCATTGCCACTCAGGTCATCGCGCTACTGGTACGGCAGCTACCTGGTCCAGCCTCTCTCATCCCTGCGGTTTGAAGTAGAGAACGAGCGACGCACCGATCGCCACGAGCGCCATCCCCACCCACAGCAGCGGATTCGGCGCAACCTTCGGCGGGTGCAGGAACATCGAAAAGAGCACGTTCACGACCGGCGCGCCGCCGAAGACCAGCGGCATGACGTAGGTCGGCAGCCCGCCGGCTCGAAACGCGTAGATGATGAACACGGCGCCGATCGCGCCGAGGCCGCCGGCGAGCGTCGCCTGCGTGAACCCGGCGGCCGTCCACCCGCGCGCGTTCAGTTCACCCTGTGACGCGAGCGCGACCAGCGGCACGACGACGCCGATGATCATGTAGGCCAGGCCGACGCAGAGCAGCGCCCGGAACGGACTGCCCAGCTTGACCTGCCCGCCGTGCAGTGTCGGGCCGTACAGCCCCCACGACAACGCCGCCCCGATCGCGAACAGAATCCAGTGCATGGAGAAGAACAATACATCGGCCATTGATTGATTGAGCGATCGATCTATCGATCTATTGAAGAGCATTCAAGCCGCGCCTGTTCGGTCCAGACACGGCAAGCAGGTTCTTCAATAGATCGATCGCTCAATCGCTCAATGCTGTTCTTTAGTACAGGTACTTGATTCCTAACTGGAATCTCCTTGGCGCTCCGGCCGAGAGAATCTGGCCGAATGTCGACGAGAACATGAAGTTGTCGGGCTGATCGAAATTCGTCCAGTTGAAGAGGTTGAACACCTCGAGCCGGAGCTGTAGCGCGCCGCGGGTGAGAGCCACCTTCCGCGTCAGCGCGACGTTGACGTTCTTGAAGCCCGGACCGTCGAGCGTGTTGCGTCCGACGTTGCCGAAGGTGCCGCCCTGCGGCAAGACGAAGGCACTGGTGTCGAACCAGGCCTCGGGTCGCGGGTCCGGAACCGACGGGTCGCCCACCTGGTTCGGCCGATCGTTCGCTCCGAATCCCAGGCTGGCTCGGCCCGTGCCGCTATTGTCGATGTCTGGATGAAGGGCGACGGTGAACGGCCGGGCGGTCTGCATGGCGACGACGGCATAGAGATCCCAATTGCCGAAACACGTGGCGCCAAAGCCGGTCCGGAGCCAGCGGCGATCGGGGCCCACCGGAATCTGCCAGAGACCGGCGAACGTGAGCCGATGACGGACGTCGAAGTTCGACCGCGCCCACTCGGCTTCCGGATTGTTGCTGTCCATCGGGAAATTGGCGTCGCCCGCGCTCGCGAAGAACGCCGACGCATCATCCATCGACTTGCCAAACGTGTAGCTCACCGTGCCCGAGACGCCGGCATTCAGCTGTTGATCGAGTCTCAGCTCGAGGGCGTTGAAGCGTGACCGCGCGCGTGACTCAATCATCGTGATGTCGGCAAACCGCGGGTTGGGCCGCGGATTGAACTGCACGTCACTCGGGAACGGCTGATTGATGTCCCGCGCGGCGACCAGGTTCCGGCCGAGCGACCCGACATATCCGACTTCCACCGTCGTGCGCTGCCCCACGCGCCGCTGCACGCTGGCGTTCCAGTGATGGAGGAATCCCGTCCGCAGGTCGCGCTGGACGGCCGTCGCGGACTTCGGGAGCGGGAGCGGGAACTGCGCCGGGAACGGATCGAACAGCGTCAGCGTGTACAGGCCCGGAAGCGTGAAGTAGGTGTTGAGATCGAAGTACGGCGAATTGAAGTACAGGAACTCGTTCGGCGCGAGCGCCGCCTGATCGTACGAGATGCCGTAGCCGCCGCGAACCACCGTCGACGGGCGCGCGGTCCAGGCGAGTCCCAGCCGGGGCGCGAAGTTGTTGCGATCGGCCTCGTATCCCGCGCGTGGCATGCCGCCCTGGCCGACCGGGACCAGCGAGCCGGTCGCCGGGTCGTACAGGTTCACGCGGTCCTCCGCATCCACGGGCGGCACGTTCAGCTCGTACCGCATGCCCGCCGACACGGTCAGCGTCGGCGAGACCTCGAAGGAGTCCTGGACGAATGCCGCGTAGCTCGACGCGCGCAGATCCTGCGGGTTATCGAGCGTCGCCCCGACCGTGGCCGTCGGCAGACCGAGCAGCAGATCGGCCAATGCATTCCCCGTGAACGCCTGGCTCGTGAACGACAGCAGACCGCGCGCCTGCACGTCTCGAAACGCCTGCTGCCGCAGCAACCGAACCTCGCCGCCGAACCGGACCTGATGCCGGCCGGTCGTCCAGCTCAGCGTGTCGGAGATCTGCCAGTGATTCGTCTGGCTGTCCTGCGGGTTGTTGTACTCGTGCCCGAGCGACGAGTACCCGGCGACATTGATCAACGACAGACCCCAATCGCGCGGGTTGGCCGAGAGCTCCGGCAGTCCGACCTGCCGGTTCAGGCTCTCGCCCTGGCCTTCCTGCTGCACGCCGGCGGCAACGCGCGTGAACGCCACGCGCGCTTCGTTCAGCCATCGGCGGCCGGCCTGCGACGTCGCGGACACGACGAAGCTCTGCGCGCGCCGCGGCACGTCGTTGCCGAATCCCGGCACTGCCGAGAACCCGGGCCCGGCGAACGGCTCGAAGAACCGGCGGTCAGAAAAGCTGTACCGCGACGTCAGCATCAGGCGGTCGCCGCGGAAGTCCACGCGGGTATCGAACTGATCGACGTCATCCGTCAGCTCGGCTGAGGACACGAAGTTCGCGAACGGCGCGTCGCGGTTCGGGTGCGGATACAACAGGGCGATGGCATGGCCGATGGGGTTGAGCTCCGGAATTCGATTGCCGGGAAACGGAATCCCGAAGCCAGGAATGCGCGGGGGCGTGAACGCACTTGACGAGAAGTTGCCGTCTCGCTCCTCGAGGGTTGGCACGTTGGTGACCCGGGTGATGCCTTCCGCCAGCCTGGTGCCTTCGAAGTCGGCGAAGAAGAAGAGCCGATCCTTCTTCACGGGGCCGCCGAGCGACCCGCCGTACTGATGACGCCGGTACTCCGGAGCGGGCTCATTCTCGGGCGCGAAGAAGTTCCTGGCATTGAACGCCGCCGTGCGCCAGAACTCATAGCCGGTGGCCGACAGGCGATTGCCGCCCGAGCGCGTGATGACGTTCACCTGCGCGCCGGCGGACTTACCGAACGTGGCGTCGGGAGTGCTGGCAATCACCTCGAACTCCCGAATGGCATCCACCGGCGGCCGGACCGCGACGGTATTCAGCTTTGGATCAAAGTTGTACGCGCCGTCGAGCAGGAACGAGTTCGCGTCTTCGCGCGCCCCGTTGACGTTGAACGCAAAGTCGCCGCGCACCGATCCGGCCGACCCCTGCGCCGCCGGGACCGCGCCGGCCGTGAGCAGCGCGAGCTCGAGGAAGTTGCGCCCGTCGAGCGGCAGGTTCGCAATACGATCCGGATCGAAGCGCGAGGAGAACGACGTCGCCGTTCGGTCCACGGTGACCGGCGCCGACACCGTGACGGTCTCCGTGATCTGGCCGGCCTGCAGCTGGACATCCACACGCAGTCGCTGATTGACCTGAAGCGTGAACGGCTGCAGATGTTTCCGAAACCCGGTGTGCGTGACCTCGAGCCGATGGGCCCCGGGATCGATCGGCGTCACGACGAACCAGCCCCGATCGTCCGTGCGCACCGACAGCTGAGCGCCGGTGGCATCGCTCGTGACGACAACTTGCGCGCCAGCGACGACACCGCCGCTCGTGTCGACGACGAGCCCTTGCAACGTGCCGCGCACCGGCTGGGCCAGTGACGGACCGGCGGGGATCAAGATCGAGAGTGCGGTGAGAAGTGTGAGGACCGCGTTTTTCATTGGTGTTCCCTGTCAAAGACCTCGGGTTTCGTTTTTTCCGCTTCCCCTAAAACGAAACCCGAGGTCTTCATTCTATGCGCGAGCAGTGTCCAAAGGCGGACGCCGGTCCAGCCACCGGACGAGCGGCGCCGTGGCGAAGGTCGTCACAAAGGTCATCACGACCAGCATCGTGAAAAGCGCCGGCGACAGAATGCCCAGGCTGCGGCCAATGTCGAGCGCGACCAGTTCGACGAGCCCGCGTGTATTCAGCAGCGCGCCAATCACCAGCGCATCGCGCCAGCCGAGGCCGAGGCTCCGCGAGGCCAGCGCACTGCCCCCGAGTTTTCCGGCCACCGCGCACGCCAGGATGGCCGCGAGAGCCAGGCCGGACGTACTTCCGAACGACCCGACGTCGGTCCGCAACCCGATGATCACGAAGAACGCCGGCAGCAGCATCGCGCTGATTCGCTGAATCGGCCGCTCGAAGCCGGCGAGAACGTCGGTGTGCCGTGGCACACACACGCCAAGCAGGAACACCCCGAAGACCGCATGAAGGCCGATGTATTCGGTGGCGCGCGACGACAACGCCGCCAGCAGCACGACGATCAGTGCCCACCAGAATCTGCCGCCTGGACGCCGGCGCAGCCCAGCCAGCGTCTGAAGAAGAGGCCGGACGACAAAGAACATGGCCGCCAGGTAGCCGGCGGTCATGAGCATCATGGGGACGACAATCGTTTCGCCGCGGACGAGGCCAACGACGATTCCGAGCAGCGTCCACGCGGCAACGTCATCGATGGTCGCGCAACCCATGGCGATCGTGCCCGCGGTGCTCCGGAGCATCTGCAGGTCGACCAGAATTCGCGTGAGGACCGGCATCGCGGTGATCGACATCGCGATGCCGAGAAAGAGCGTGAACGTGAGCGGCGTGGCGGCCGGGCCGCCGAGCGAGGGATACAGCCACACCGCGAGCGCCGAGCCGAGCGCGAACGGCAACACCAGACTCACGCCTGCGATGCGCGCGACGCCGTGCGCGTGCCGGCGAAGCAAGCCGACGTCGATCTCGAGGCCGGCAAGAAACATGAACACCAGGATCGCGCTCGACGAGATCCACGCAATCACGCCGGTGACGTCTGGCGTGAACAGCTGGCGTGACAGCTCGGGCGCGATCAGTCCGAATACGGACGGTCCGAGCAGCATGCCGGCGGCGAGCTCGCCGACGACCGGCGGCTGGCCGAAGCGCCGCGCGAGCCGGCCGCCGGCCCACGCCACGGCCGTCGCGGACGCGACGATCAGAAATGTACCGGCGGAGATCGGGCTCACGGACCGTGGCGTCCGCGCGCGCGAAACAGCGGCAGGACTGAGCAAGTATAGTTAGTTGAAGAGATGTCGGATACGCAGGGCATTGCCGTCGCCGAGCCGGACATCGGCAGCTATTTCGTCGCCAACTACCCGCCATTTTCGGTCTGGACGCAGGACGGTGTCGCGCGGGATGCCCTGCCGGCGCTTGCGGCCCCGGCGGCCGACGTGCCACTCGGCCTCTATCTGCACATCCCGTTCTGCCGCAAGCGCTGTCATTTTTGTTACTTCCGGGTCTACACGGACAAGAACGCGGGGCAAGTCGAGCGGTACCTGCAGTGGCTGAGCACGGAATGGGAGCTCCTGGGCGCCCAGCGCGCCCTGGCCGGCCGGCCCCTCAACTTCGTCTATTTCGGCGGCGGTACGCCGTCGTTCCTCTCGACGCGTCAGCTCGAGTTGCTCGTCGCGCGGATGTCGGCGACCGCGCCGTGGAGCGACGCCGAGGAGATCACGTTCGAGTGCGAGCCGGGCACACTGTCTGAAGCGAAGCTCGGTGTCATTCGCGACCTCGGCGTCACGCGTCTCAGCCTTGGCGTCGAGAACTTCGACGATCGGCTGCTCGAGCTGAACGGTCGCGCGCATCGGTCGCCGGAGATCGTCAAGTCGTATCAGTTCGCGCGATCGATAGGATTTCCGCAGATCAACATCGACCTCATCGCCGGCATGCTGGGCGAGACCGACGAGAACTGGCGCGCGTGCGTCGCGCGCACGCTCGAGCTCGAGCCCGACAGCGTGACCATCTATCAGATGGAGCTGCCGTTCAACACGACGATCAGCGCCGATCTGATGCACGGCACCGGCCAGTTTCCGGAACGGATCGCGGCGTGGGACACACGCCGGCGCTGGGTCGGCGAGGCGTTCGACGCGCTCGAGCGCGCCGGGTACACGATCGGCAGCGCGTACACGGCCGTCAAGGATCCCGCGCGCACGAAGTTCCTCTATCGCGACCGCCTGTGGGAGGGCGCGGATCTCGTCGGGCTCGGCGTCGCATCCTTCGGCCACGTGAACGGCGTGCACGTGCAGAACGTCGACACCTGGGACAAATACGGCGAGCTGCTCGACCGCGGCGAACTGCCGCTCGGCCGCGCCTATCGGCCGACGCCGGAGGAGCGGCTGATTCGCGAGCTCGTGCTGCAACTCAAGCGCGGCGTCATCCGGCCGGCCTATTTTCGCGACAAGTTCGGCGTCGACGTCCGCACGCGCTTCGCCGAGATCTGGCGATCGCTTGGCGACGACGGCTACCTGGCCGGAAACGACGCGGACCGCGTCGCGCTCAACCGCGAAGGTCTCCTGCGCGTGGACATGCTGCTGAGCCGGTTCTTCCTGCCGCAGCACGTCGGCGTGCGATACACGTAAGGATCGGCCCCCGGACATCATGGCAACGAACAACTACGACGTCATTGTCATCGGTGGCGGCCCGTCCGGGTCGACGGTCAGCGCCTTGCTCGCCGAGTACGGTCATCGCGTGCTCCTGCTCGAGCGGGAAATGTTTCCGCGCTACCACATCGGCGAGTCGCTCATCCCGTACACGTGGTTCACGCTGAACCGGCTGGGTGTCGTGGACTGGCTGCACAAGTCCGCGTCGCCGAAGAAATACAGCGTGCAGTTCGTCTCGATTACCGGCAAGGTCTCGCAGCCGTTTTACTTCTTCCAGACGATCAAGCACGAGTGCGCGCAGACGTGGCAGGTCTTTCGCGGCGAGTTCGACGCGATGCTGCTCGACAACGCCCGCAAGAAGGGCGTGGAAGTACGGCAGGGCTGGACGGTGCGCGACGTCCTGTTCGAGGGCGAGCGCGTCGTGGGCGTGCGCGCCGACGTCAAGGACGGCACCAAAGGCGAGGAGATTCGCGCGACCGTCGTCGTCGACGCCAGCGGCCGCGACTCGCTCCTCTCACGCAAGTTTGGCTGGAAGGACCGCGACGCCGACCTCAACAAGATCGCGGTCTGGAGCTACTACAAGAGCGCAAAGCGCGATCCGGGACTCGACGAAGGCGCGACGACCGTCGCGTACGTGCCGCAAAAGGGCTGGTTCTGGTACATCCCGATGCACTCCGACATCGTGAGCGTCGGCGTGGTCGGGGAGCCAAGCTACCTGTATCGCGATACCCGCGACGCCGACGCGATCTACCACCGCGAAGTGCAGGCCTGCGCGTGGATCCGCGATCACGTCAGCGTCGGGCAGCAGTGCGAGCCGGTGCGGGTGACCGGCGAGTACTCGTATCACTCGAAGCGGATCGGCGGCGACGGGTTCTGCCTGGTCGGCGACGCGTTCGCGTTTCTCGATCCGCTGTTCTCGACCGGCGTGTTTCTGGGGTTGAAGAGCGGCGAGATGGCAGCCGACACGATCCACGCCGCCCTGGCTTCCGGTCGGGTCGACGCCGCGCACTTCGACGAGTACTATGCCCGCCAGCGGCGCGCCGTCATCAGCTTCCGCAACCTGGTCCGCGCTTTCTACGACCTCACGTTCAGCTTCCGCGAGTTCCTGCAGGTCTATCCGCACCTTCAGCC
Source organism: Vicinamibacterales bacterium (assembly GCA_035633215.1). Lineage (GTDB taxonomy): Bacteria > Acidobacteriota > Vicinamibacteria > Vicinamibacterales > SCN-69-37 > DASQFI01. The sequence goes on from DASQFI010000016.1 coordinate 79,397, forward strand.
ACTCATCGTCGACACGCTCGTCGGCAATGTGTTCACCGATCTCAAACCGCTCTTTATGGCACTCGAGGAATACAACGGTCGGGCTGATCGAGCGGCCGTCGACATGACGACGACGGCGTAGAGAGCAGGCCCAAGGCCTTCAGGCCCAAGGCCCAAGGGGGCCTGATCATCATGCCGCGTGAGTTCACCTATCGCCGCCGGGTGCAGTTCTACGAAACGGATCTCGCCGGCATCGTGCATTTCAGTTGGTACCCGCGGTACATGGAGGAAGCCGAGCATGCGATGTGGCGCGACGCGGGGTTGAGCATCAAGCCGGCCGGCTTGGATCTCGGCTTCGCTCGTGTGTCGGTGAGCGTCGAGTTTCACGCGCCGCTGTACTTCGAACAGGAGTTCGAAGTGCACGTGCGGATCGAATCGATCTCACGACGCAGCATCCGATACGCGTGCCTCGTCACGCGCGGCGACGTCAAGATCGCGTCCGGGACAATGGCGGCAGTGTGCGTGCAGAGCCGGCCGGACGAACCGTTCACGGCTGTCGAGATCCCGGAGGAAATCGTCGACCGACTCGGCGGGCGATCAACTCCGTAGAACTTCGACGCGCGCCACGATTTCGGAACCCCGTAACCCGGGCACCTCGGAACTTCGGAACCGCGAGCCCGGCATGAGAACGCCGGAACGCCCGGAACCTCGGAACCCCGAACCCCGGAACCAGAACCTCGAAACCGGCGCGGATCTTATAATCCCCCCCTCATGCCTCGACTCACCCGAACCCAGTGGCTGATTTGCATCATCGCCGCGATCGGCTTCGCGTTCGACATCTACGAGCTCCTGATGCTGCCGCTGATCATCGGTCCGGCGCTCAGGGAACTGATCCAGGCGGCGCCCGGCACGCCCGCCTACACGCAGTGGGCAGGCCTCCTCTTCTGGCTGCCGGCCATCGCCGGCGGCCTCTTCGGTCTTCTCGGCGGCTATCTCACGGATCGGCTCGGCCGCCGGCGCGTCCTCGTCTGGAGCATCCTCATCTACACGTTCTCGGCGTTCGCCGCCGGCTTCAGCACGAACATCTGGCAGTTCCTCTTCTTCCGCTGCACGACGTGGATTGGCGTCTGCGTCGAGTTCGTCGCCGCCGTCGCCTGGGTGGCCGAGCTCTTTCCCGATCCGAAGCAGCGTGAGCGCGTGCTCGGCTATACGCAGGCATTCTCGTCAGTCGGCGGCATCCTGGTGACGGGCGCCAACTGGCTGTGCATCCAGTACGGCCAGTCGCTGCCCGCGATCTACGGCGCGCACGAAGCGTGGCGGTACACGCTCATTTCTGGCGTGATTCCGGCGTTGCCGCTGATCATCATCCGGCCATTCCTGCCGGAGTCGCCGGTCTGGCAGCAGAAGCGCGCGGCGGGGACCCTGCGGCGGCCGAGCCTCGCGGCGATCTTCAGTCCGGAGCTGCGGCGCACGACGATCGTCACGACGCTCATGTTCGGGATGGCGTACGGCGCGGCGTTCGGCGCGATTCAGCAGATGCCCAGAATCGTCCCGGGACTGGCGGAAGTCGCGTCCCTCGCGCGCCCGGCGCAGCAGCAAGTGGCCGCCAGCGTGCAGTGGTGGCAGGAAATCGGCGGCCTGGCCGGCCGCTTCGCGCTCGCCCTGCTCGTGCTCGTCATCGTCAGCCGGCGCTCGCTGCTCCGCGTGTTCCAGGTGCCCGGCCTCTTCGTCGTGCCGCTCGTCTTCTGGATGGCGTCGACGAGCAGCGTGTCGAGCCTGAAGCTCGGCATGTTCTTCGCCGGCTTTTTCACCGTTGCGCAATTCAGTTTCTGGGGCAACTACCTCCCGCGCATGTATCCCACGCACCTGCGCGGCACCGGCGAGAGCTTTGCGGCCAACATCGGCGGCCGCGTCCTCGGAACGTCCTTCGCGTACGTGACCGTCTCTATCCTCGCGCCGATGATGTCCGGCCCGCCCTTCGTGCAGCTCGCGACCGCCGCGGCGTACGTCGGCGCGTTCGTCTACGTCGTGGGCGTGCTGCTGAGCTTCTTCCTGCCGGAACCAAAGGGGGAGGCGCTGCCAGAATGAGGAATGAACTGTCGCTGGCATTTAAGGAGCTGGCGCTCCCATCGATCGATCGCTCTATCGCTCTATTGAAAGGCTTGCGTGCCGCGTCTGGTGCAGAGTCTCGGAACACGGCAAGGTAGACAGAATGATTCTCAATAGATCGATAGAGCGATCGATCGATAGGAAGCGATAGCTGCCTAAATGCCAGCGACAGTGCTCTTTGGGGTGATCGTCGTCGCGTTGGTTTCGACCGCCGGCGATTACGTCTGGTATGAGTTCGGCGTCCGCCATCGCGTCGTCGTCGGGATTCTGCACGGCGCGGTGCTGCTCATGGCGGTCGGCGGCGTGGTCGGATTGGCCGCGCGGCGAGTCGGCGCCGGACTGCCGATCGGCGCCGCGGCTGGAATCGGCGGTGCGATCGCGTATTACCTGATCGACATGGTGACCCGCGGCGGCGTCGCCATGATTGCCGCCTGGGTGATCTGCTGGCTGCTGCTCGCGCTCGGCGAAGGACGTCTGCTCCAGAGGCCGCAACGACCCTGGACAGAGGTCATGACTCGCGGCGTCCTCGCGGCGATTCTCGGCGGGCTGGCGTTCTACGTGGTCGTGAACATCCTCTGGGGCCGGCCACCGGCGGGCGGACGGAACTATCTCGTGCAGTTCGCGGCGTGGACGTTCGCCTGGGCGCCGGGGATTCTGGCGCTGGTGGTGGGCGGGATCAGGCCCAAGGCTAAAGGCCCCAGGCCCAAGTAAAGCCTCGGCCGCGGGCGTCAAATCCCAAAGTCCACGTGCCGGGTTTTTCTTGGGCCTTGGGCCTGACGCCTCATTCGTGTCTCAACGCGACCAGGGCCTCCATCCGCGCGGCCCGACGCGCCGGCATCCATCCCGCTGCAATGGCCACGAGAAGAAGGGCGACGGCCGCAAGCACGATCGTTGCCGCGTCGCGCGGGCCGAGGCCGTACAGGAACGACCCGACGAGTGGGCTGGCGAGAAGCGCAAGCGGCACACCGATGGAGAGACCCGCGATCCCCAGCAACATCACGTAGCCGTGGCGGAGGCGGTCAGCCCCGGCGACGGGTACCGAACAGCCGCGCGAGCTTTCGAAACGCGGCGAGCATCTCGTCGTACGAGAAGTTCGCGTTGCGCCCGCTCGGGTTCGGCAGCACGAAGACTCGCGCGCCTTCGAACACCTCGGGTTGGAGTCCGACCCGGATCGCACCGCGCCGGGCGAAGACCGCCCGAAACAGCGAGACGCCGACGAACGCGACGATCGCCGGCCGGAACCGCCCGACTTTGCGGCGCAGGATCACGAGACCAACCGCGTACTCGTCAGGGCTCAGCGAATCGATGCCAGGCGTGGCGCGCGCGATGAGGTTCGTGATCCCGAAGCCCCATTCCGGCAGGCGCCCATCGCCTTCCGCCGCAATCCGTTCGGGGACCAGGCGCGAGTCGTACAACAGCTTCCAGAACCGATTCGAGTAGCCGGCGAAGTGGTGGCCGATGAGCGCCGAGCGGATGCCGGGATTGATGCCGACGAACAGCACGCGCACGTTTGCGTCGATTCGGTCTCGAAGTCTGGGGAGCACGGTCACAGGGACATCCCGTTCAGGCGAGATATCTTGTCATTCACCTGATCGCCCGCGCGTGGGTGGCGCGAGGCCGAATGTAAGCAGAGCTCGACGGGGCACGATACGGGACGCCAGCGATGGCGTGTGGTACGCGCTTTGCTCCATTCCTCATATGCCTCCGACCGGGACGCCGATTGCGACCCTTGCCGCCGAACTCGACCGCCTTGCGCGGTTTGAGCCGGTGACGCTGCCGGTGATCAGTCTTTACGTGGACCTCCGCGCCGACCACCACGGAAAAGACCACTTCCTGCCGCTCGTCAAGAAGGATCTGCACGGACGAGCACGGACGTACCCGCTTCGCTCCCAGGCGCGCGAGAGCTTCGACCGCGACGTCGAGCGGATCATGCAGTATCTGGACGACGATGTTCCGGCCTCGGCGGAGGGACTCGCCGTCTTCGCGTGTTCGGGTGCCGGGGAGTTCTTCGAGCCGCTCCTGCTCGATGCGGCGGTCCCCCACCGGTTGTCGGTCTCGAGCGAACCGCACCTGTATCCGCTCGCACGTCTGCTGGATCAGCATCCGACGCATGCCGTCGTGCTTGCCGACAGCCATGCGGCGCGGCTCTTCGTGTTCGCCGGCGGGCACACGCTTCGGCGCGAGACCGTGGCCGGCGAAAAGATCAACCGCACGTCGGCCGGCGGCTGGTCCCAGATGCGATATCAGCGTCACACGGAAAAGCTTCAAGCCGATCACGCGCGCGAGCTCGTGGAGGCGCTCGACCGGGTCGTCCGTCAGGAGAACATCGACCACATCGTTCTGGCCGGTGACGAGGTCAACATCCCCCTCGTGAAAGGCGCGCTCTCAAAGGAGCTCGCTGGCAAAGTCATCGACATCCTGCGGCTCGAGGTGCGCACGCCCGAGCAGGAGGTCATGGCGGCCGCCGCCGAGGCGCTGCGCCGCCACGACGCCCGGACGGACGCCGAGGTAGTCGAGCGAGTCCTGGACGACTACCGCGCCGGCGGCCTCGGCGTGGCGGGGCCGGAGGAGACGCTCGAGGCGCTCGGGAATGGACAGGTGGACGAGCTGCTGCTCGCCGGGGACGCGCTCGCCGCCGATGCCGGCGTCACGTCCGACGAGCTGGTCGGCCGGGCCCGGCAGACATCCGCGCGCATTCGCATCATCGAGGATGCGGCCCTTCTCGCCGACGTCGGCGGCGTCGCCGCAGCACTGCGGTACCGACTCGACCCGCCACCAGCTCGACCATCGCAGGAGCGCGTATGAGCAGGCACATCAACGTCAACCCGGACCACTACAAGGTGGCCGGCCGCGAGCGTCAAGGAGAAGCCATCAATCAGGAGCTCCAGCGGCAGCAGTTCACGGAACAGCAGGCCGCGAACGCGCGCTGGCAAGCGAAACAGGACAATCAAACGCCGTGGGAAAACCCGGCAGCGCCCTCTGCCGAACCCGAGACGCCGAAGCGATCTCGACGGCCGAAACGTACCGGAGGCCGCCCTTCGAAGCGCCGGCCCGCCCCGCGCACCAGTAAGCGAGCCGCCACCCCGCGTCGGCGTCGTGCCGTTGCGAAGCGGACCACGAAAACCAAGCGACCGCAGTCGAGACGCCGCAAGACGGCGCCGCCGACGAAGAAGCGCCGCTAGGCGTTTGCCCCGCCGTACACCGCCTCGCCTTTGGGCCTTGGGCCTTGGGCCTTGGCCAACTATAGACATTCTGTCCGCAGTTGCGCTACGCTCCCGGCGATGGTCCGGCGCCCCGATCCCGCCGATTTCGTCCCGCTGAAGCGCGACGCGCTGTTCATTCTGCTGGCGCTCGCCGCGCGGCCGCTGCACGGCTACGGCATCATCCGCGACGTCGATGCGCGGTCGGAAGGCGAAATCGTGCTGCAGACCGGCGCGCTCTATCGCACGCTCCGACGGCTCCTCCAGGATCAGCTGATCGAAGAATGCGCGCGTCCGGCCGCCGCGGAGAGCGACGACGAGCGCCGGCGGTATTACCAGCCAACGTTGCTCGGCCGCGCAGTCCTCGCCGCGGAAGTGAATCGCATGGCCAGGCTGGTCCGCGCGGCCCGTCTCACCGCGGACGGCAAACGCCCGCGCCTCGTGTGACGCGTGATCGAACGACTGTACCGCCTGCTGCTCGCGCTGCTGCCGCGGGACTTCCGCGAGCGTTTCGGCGCCGAGATGCTGGACACGGCGCGGGCGCTCGACGCTGACCGGCCGCGGTCGCCCCGGCGGACGGCGCGCGTCATCTCCGACGCCATCCTCACCCCGATTGCGCTTCGCGCCGAGCTGCGCGCCGACGCCCGGCTCGCCGGACAGACAAGGAAGGTCCCGATGGAATCGTTCCTCCGAGACGTCCGTTTCGCGCTGCGCGGACTCCGCCGCGAACCGGCCTTCACCGCGTTCGTCGCCATCACGCTGGCCCTGGGGATCGGCGCGAACGCCGCCATGTTCGGCATCGCCGATCGGCTGCTGCTGCGCGGGCCGGCGCACGTCCGCGAGGCCGATCGGGTCGTCCGCGTCTATTTCACCGAGCAGCCGCCAGGCATGCGCGTGTTCACGACGAGCGGCTTCGGGCACGTGACGTACGACCTCCTTCGCCAGGGCGCGACCGCGTTCGAGCAGGTCGCCACGTACGCCATCAATGACGTCGTGGCCGGACAAGGCGCCGATGCGCGTCAGGTACGCGCCGGGTACACCACGGCCGGTTTCTTTCCGCTGCTCGGCGTGCAGCCGGCCCTGGGCCGATTCTTCACCGAGCACGAAGACACGGCGAACGCCGCCGCGCGGGTGGCGGTCCTCAGCCACAGCGCGTGGATGAGTTGGTTCGGGGGCAGCCAGGACGCGATCGGACGCACGGTCACGCTCGGCGATGAGTCCTATGAAGTGATTGGCGGCGCGCCGCCCGGGTTCACGGGCGCCGAGTTGGGACGTGTCGACGTCTGGGTGCCTGGGAACGTTAAATCGGCGCGCATCACGTCCAACTGGGCGACGACGTGGAACGCGCAGTGGCTGAAGATCGTCGCCCGCCTGAAACCCGGGGTCACGTTCGAGCAAGCCGGCCTGGACGCGACCGGCGCCCATCGGCGCGCCTACACCGGCGGCGACGCCTGGACGGCCGAAGGGCGGCTGAGCGTCGCGTCGCTCGGCGCCAACGACGCCGGCAACGACGCGACCGAAGTCCGGGTGCTCCGCTGGCTGACCTGGGTTGCCGCGCTGGTCCTTCTGATCGCGTGCGCGAACATCGCGAACCTGCTGCTCGCGCGCGGCAAGCGCCGGCATCGCGAAGTCGCCATTCGAGCAGCGCTTGGCGCGAGCCGTCTGAGAATCGTGCGGCTGCTGCTCATCGAATCGATCCTGCTCGCGTTCGCGGGGGCGGCCGCTGGCGTTGTCGTGACGTACGCCATCGGTGGACTCGCGCGGCAGGCGCTCTTCACGTCGATCGAGTGGACCTCCTCCCCCGTCAATGCCCGCGTGCTGATGGCGTCGGCCGCGTTCGCGCTCGCGACCGGATTGCTCGTCGGGCTCCTGCCGGCCCTGCGATCCACGCGCACGGCTGGGACGGACGCGTTGCGGACCGGGCCGCGCGAAGGCGGCGGCCGGCGATCAGCACTACGAACGGCGCTCACGATCGTGCAGGCGGCGCTGTCGGTGCTGCTGCTCATCGGCGCGGGGCTCTTCGTGCGGAGCTTGTGGAACGTGCGGGCGCTCGATCTTGGCATCGATCCCGATCGCGTCATGGTGATCGGAGCCGCGCGTTCAAGCCTGGCGCGGATTCCAGACGGCCCTGAGCGCGAGGCCGAGCGCGCGCGACGGCGCACGTTCTACCTGGACACGCTGGATCGTGTCCGCGCGCTTCCCGGCGTCGAAGCCGCCGCCGTCGCGGTCGGGCTGCCGTTCGGCGACCGGTTCTCGGTCGAGTTGCGGGTGCCCGCGCCCGACGCCGTGCCGCGCCTCAAGGGCGGCGGACCGGGCGTGAGCGCGGTCAGCGCCGGGTACTTCGAAACGGTCGGCACCCGTCTTCTGCGCGGACGTGCGTTCACGGCGGAGGACCGCGCCGGGACTGAACCGGTCGCCATCGTGAGCGACCTCATGGCCAAAACCGTCTGGCCTGGTGCCGAGGCCCTCGGCAAGTGTCTCTTGGTCGGGTCCGGCACCCCGCCCTGTGCGCGGGTCGTCGGCGTCGCTGCCAACACCTATCGCAGCCGCCTGCGCGAAGACCCGGTGATGCACTACTACATCCCGGCCGGTCAGGAAGTGGGATTCGGCGGCTCGGCGCTGATCGTCCGGGGCGCGGATCGATCCCCAAACCTCGGGCCGTTCTCACGTTCCTCAGTCCGGCAACTGGTTGGAATTTGGCCGTATGTCTCGCGATCCTCGCCGGTTTTTCCCGATGAGGACGTGAGAACGGCCCTCGTCGCGGACGTTCGTCGTCTCCTGACCGGCCTCGACACGACAATTTCCTACATCAGCGCGGAGACGATTCAGGCGCGGATCGAGCCGCAGGTACGGCCGTGGACGCTCGGCGCCACCGTGTTCCTCCTCTCCGGCCTGCTCGCGCTCATCGTCGCCGGCATCGGCATCTACAGCGTGATGTCCTATCTCATTGCCGATCGACGACGGGAGATCGGCGTGCGGATGGCGCTCGGCGCGACTGCGGCAGACATCGTGCGGCTGGTTCTGCGCGGCAGCCTGCTGATGGCAGTCGTCGGCATCGCGATTGGCGAAGTGGTGGCCGCGCTCCTGGGCCGGTTCGCCGAACCGCTGCTCTTCGAGACGTCGCCTCGCGATCCCGCGGTCTTCGCGGGCGTGGCCGGTCTGCTGCTCGCCGTGGCGATGGCGGCAACGTTCATACCAGCCCGCCGCGCGCGAAGCGTGAACCCGGTTGAGGCGCTACGGACGGAGTAAGCGTGGCGAGGTGTAGGCCGGCCCTTCAGGGCCGGCAGTCCGGCTGTGCTCGAGCCTCGCGAGCCGGAAGACACGGAACGACAACTCGAACCGCGCCTGGCCGACCGGAGTGATCGTGAGCATCGCCGTGACCTGTTCTTTGCGGGCGGTGACCAACGAGAATCTGGCGACGGTCGCCACGGTCGGACTGGCGGAGCGGCCCACCAGTGTCCAGCCCGCTGCGAGGATCTGGCGTTCGTAGTGCTCCAACAACGGCGCGGCGTCGAGGGGACTGTCGATGAGTGTGCTCGATTCAGTGGTATCTGCGGAGCCACCGCTTCGAGTGCCGTACGCCTTCGTCCCGGCGGGGTGTTGAAGCGCCGGAATCGCGACGTCGTTGAAGAACACTTCCGGGCGCGGCGCGCACGAGCGTCGAGGGTCTGGCCGCAGGCTGATCCGCACGTAGCTGCCGCCTTGATCGCGAGGCAGCAGGCTGATGCTGGCGAAATCATTGCCCCGGCATACGGACACGGATGAATCAGGACCGGTGGTCATGAACCCGCGCGGCGCCGGAAACGAGTTCACCCAGCCGGCGGCGGCGAGTCGTGCTCCATGCGCGGCCCGCGCCGTCTCCGGACGCTCAGGCACGGTTCCAACGACCGTGGTCATCGACGGCGAGATCGCCGATGCGCCAATCACCGCGCCAACCGGCAGGAGGTCGGCCGGAAAGCCGGCTGGCGCCGGTCCGACGCGAAGATCGAATGTCTCGCCGGGGCCCGCGCCCCGGAGCAGGATGGCCATCAAGTCGCGAGGAACGGTGTCGCTTCTGTCTTGCTGCGGGGCGTTATCGGCGACGGATGGGGTTGTCAGCAGCAACCAGAGGAACAGAAGGGCGGCCGACATGAGGAGGATTTTTTCCCGGCGGTCCTCCTCAGATCAAGCGCTTCCGGGCGGCCGCGGCCCGACCTCGTTCAGTGCCGGTGCCTGACAGCGTGGATCGCGTCGTGACTGCTGTCGTGAACCGGGGCCGGGCGGATCTGGCTGCCCCTCGTACCCTGCGCGGCAGAACCGGGCGCGAAGCGCACGAGTATCGCGCCCATCACGACAACCACCACGACGCCTGCGGCGAGTCGTCGCGCGCGCGTCGAACTCGAGCGGCGAGGTGAAGGCGCCGAAAGACGAAATCCGCATGGCCAGATTCGTCGCCGGCGCCCGGCGCCAGCCGGTTAACGCGGCCACCGGTCGCAAGAAGATCGCGCGCGCTCTCGACGAGGACGGCACGCGGATGGATGGGGAGATGATCGCGCGCTGGCTGATTCGATAGCCGGCCCAGATCAACAGGAGCCCGGCCAGTTCGGTGACGTACAGCACTTCCGTGTACCCCATCCTCGTGGCGGTACCGCCGATCCCCGGCAGGATGGCGCCAACGGCAATCAGCACGTTGGCGCCGACCCGGTGACGGGTGGCCGGATTCCCGCTGTAGCGCACGGCGGAGAGGATCGCGCCGCCGATGAGAAACACGACGGCATACAGATTGATGAACGGGCTGAACCGGCGCACCCAGGGCCACGCCAAGACGCGTCCGGTCAGCCGGTGCCCTTCCACCTGCGTGTAGTCGATCGGCGACAGCAGCACGGCGGTGGCCGCGATCGCGACCACCGTCAGCAGCGCGGCCGTCAACTGATGCGCGCGCCGGCGAGGGAGCAGTAGGTATACCGTCCCTTGCGCGAGCGGCGCGCCACCCAGCAACGCCCCTGAGATGTACCACGCTCGAAAGATCGGCTCTCGCCAGCCGATCAAGGTCGTCAGCGATTCCGTGAGCGTGCCAACGCCATAGATGCCGACGCCGGCCGCCCACCACAGAAGATGCAGGCGATCGGGATGACGCCGATAACGCCCGAAGATCTCGAACGCAAACGGCACGGTCAGGATCGTCGTGACGACCGGCACATAGTGCACGAGCGATGGAGACATGCGACAGAACTTTGATCACAGCCTTATCTTGCCATTGACATTTGTGTTCAGCGGAGCATCCAATGAAATGGGTGAGCATCGACCGCTCCCGACTATTCGCGCGACTGGTAACTGCATTTGAGGAGGAGCCCTCATTGACCGAGTTACAGCTTTCACGGAAGTTTAGAGTTCATCGCCACACGGTCGATCGTATCTTTCGTGAGACGACGGGCAATTCATTCTTTGAGTGGCGCGACGATTGGAGACATCGCATGGCAAGTGATCTGCTCACGACTCGGCCGGAGCTGTCGATCAAGGAAGTCGCGGTAGCGGTTGGATTCCAAGGTTCGCCGGGTCTTCGCCACTTTCTCTTGCGACGATGCGGTCTCAACCCAACGCGGATTCGCTCTTCAGGTCGCTCTTCAGGATCGAAGCGCTGACGTACGGTCGCCCTGGTTGGGGACAACCGATACACATTTGGGACACGAGTTACTTGTTCAGCCATTGCGTTCCGTTCACCGGCGGTGATAATTGACTCATCCCCGGCGGACTGTCTGCATCCTCAGCGCTGGAGGTTTCCATGAACAATTCCTTGGTCAGATGGCTTTTCCTGGCTGTCGCCATGATTACGATGGCAGGCTGGAATGGTGTTGGGAGTGAAAACATTGGTGCCACCGTCGCCTCCGCCTTGAGCTGCGCGGAGCCCTCGGCCGAGTGCTCGGAGGAGGGCCAGTTCTGCGGCGAGACACATGAGTTGGTGTGCGGCTACGGCTCAAGCTGCTGTCCTGGAACGCGTTGCGATGGTCCCCAATATCCGGCAAATCCCTGCGACAACGATGGAAACCAGTGCCGTTGCGTGATCAGCGGTGATTAGAGTTCGGGAACAGACACGGGCGCTGGGCCGGCGAAATCGTCGGCCGCGCCTGTGAGCTTGGGAGATTCACTGGCTTCACCAACTAAGGTTAAGACGGGACGTTGACAGCGGCGTATGAGAGTCAGGACAAACGAGCTCACGAATGTCACTTTTGCCGTCGCGTGCGTCATCATCACCGCTGCAGGCGTGCTTCAACTGTGGGAATGGGCTGAGCGTCGATGGCGTCAGACGGACTCTCCGTTAGCAACGTCCATCTCGGCCGTTGAGCGCGTTCAAGATGTCGTAATAGATACGCAACATGGAACTGTCCGGCTTTGTGGTGCGCCGCAGGTCGCCCTTGTAGAGTTCTCAGACTTCCAGTGCCCGTTCTGCGGGCAATATGCACGCGAAACTTATCCGCAGATCATACGAGACTTCGTTGAAACCGGAGTAGCTGCATACGCATTCTTTAACTTCCCACTGGAACGGATCCATCCGCTTGCGCGTGCGGCCGGAGAATCGGCAGAATGTGCGGGACGCCAGAACAAGTTCTGGGAGATGCACGACATCTTGTTTGCCAGCCCGTCGGCTGTGACACGGAAAGAACTGCTCGATCACGCTCTTCGGCTCGGCATAGGGCTTGACGCATTCCGCGAATGTTTGGATGGTGGGGCGCCCACCCGAGTCCGGCAGCAGATTGAGATCGCACATGTTTCGGGTGTTAAGTCGACACCAACTTTTTTCATCGGTCGCCTCGACGCGACCCAAAGGCTGTGGGCTGAATACCGAGTGCTCGGCGCTCAGCCATATTCAGTTATCGCCCGTGCGCTCAAAAACGCTCTCGCTGCGAAATGATTGCGGACGCTGAGAACTCGAGAGTAGGAACCGAGTCAGTCCTGGCTGTGTGCTATGGACTGACTCCCCGGCGTGCGCGAGTTCTCGAACTTCACGATGCCCAATGAAGATTCGACTGGTTGCGGGATTCTTGACGCTGACGGTCGCGATGGGTCAGGGAACTGGAGATGACCGACGAGATGCGGTTCTCGATGGTGTTGGTCGCTATATTCGCGAGTATGAGCGGACCTTTTCGGCCGTGGTATGCCGCGAGTTTTACGTCCAGCGCCTGCAAGCGGCTGCGGAACTCCAGACGAGACTGCTTCGGTCTGAAGTGGCGCTCATCGCGCTCGGCGACGCCGAGTGGATTCTATTTCGAGACGTTTATGAAGTAGATGGCCGAGCCGTGCACGATCGCCAGGACCGTCTTACCGCACTCTTCTTGAAGCCCACTGCCGATCTGGCCCTTCAGGCCAAACGGATACTCGACGAAGGGACTCGTTACAATATCGGCCCTATTACACGGACCCTCAACACACCGACTCAAGCCCTGGCATTTCTGCGGCCCGAAAACCAAGCACGCTCCAGATTCCGCTTGGGTTCGCGCACAACGGTCGATGGCGTCGAAACTGTTGAACTGCAATTCGACGAAATTGCCATGCCGCGGATGATTGGCACACGCGACAACGCTCCAGCAAGTGGACGGTTCTGGATAGTCCCCTCCACGGGGGCTGTTGTGCGGAGCGAGCTTAGAATTGCGTCGGTTGGAGCGACGGCTGTGGTCAGTGTCAGGTACGGCCAACAGGCAAAGTTCTTGCTATTCGTGCCCATCCTCATGACCGAGTCGTACGAACTGGAGGCGGCAACCACTGGCAGCGCGGTCGAGGGATTTCCCGGTCTCAGGTCATCATCCAAGGGCCGAATTGAGGGTCAGGCTTCATACAGCGATTGTCGGCAGTTCTCCGTGGACACCGCGACCATCTTCCGACGCTAGCCCGAACCGAACTCACCTTCCGTCCATGGCCGGTACTATCTGCTTCAACGCACCCGCGCCCTAGTCTCGTCGACACGTGCTGCGGACGGAATAGATCATGTGGGCACCGACGACCTGAACCACGACATCACGCTCATCCGATACCCAGTCCAGATCAACAGGAGCCCGGCCAGTTCGGTGACGTACAGCACTTCCGTGTACCCCATCCTCGTGGCGGTACCGCCGATCCCCGGCAGGATGGCGCCAACGGCAATCAGCACGTTGGCGCGAACACGATGACGGGTGGCCGGATTTCCGCTGTAGCGCACGGCGGAGAGGATCGCGCCGCCGATCAGAAACACGACGGCGTACAGATTGATGAACGGGCTGAACCGGCGCACCCAGGGCCACGCGAAGACGCGTCCGGTCAGCCGGTGCCCTTCCACCTGCGTGTAGTCGATCGGCGAGAGCAGTACGGCGGTGGCCGCGATCGCGACCACCGCCAGCAGCGCGGCCGTCAACAGATGCGCGCGCGGGCGAGGGAGCAGCAGATACACCGTCCCCTGCGCGAGCGGCGCGCCTCCCAGCAGCGCCCCTGAGATGTACCACACCCGAAAGATCGGCTCCCGCCAGCCGATCAGGGTCGTCAGGGATTCCGTGAGCGTGCCAACGCCGTAGATGGCGACGCCGGCCGCCCACCACAGGAGATGCAGGCGATCGGGATGACGCCGATAGCGTCTGAAGATCTCGATCGCAAACGGCACGGTCAGGATCGTCGTGACGACCGGCACGTAGTGCACGAGCGATGGAGACACGTCAGAACGACCCGACGCTCAGTCCCAGCGTCACGCTCCGGCCGCGCGCCGGCGCGAACTGGAAGTGTTCGCGGTAGAACCGATTCGACAGGTTCTCCACGGCGAACGTGAGTCGCAGACGGTCCCGCACCCGCGTGAGCGACCAGCCCGCGCCGATCCGGTGCAGGACGAACCCGTCGAGCGAGAGCAGGTCCTGCGCGATCAGGAACGGCGACTGGAGCAGCGTCTCGGCGACGCGCGTGACCTCGGTCTGCCCGCGCACGCCGTACTCGACCCACCAGCGTCCGCGCGATTCGGTGAATCGGGCGGCGCCCAGGATCTTCACCGGCGTGATGTTGTCGGCAGGCGTGCCGTCGAGCGACTGACCCGTCAGCGGGTCCACGCCGCGGACGATCGTGCCGTGCGTGAACGCCGCCGCTCCCGCGAGCGACAGCACGCCGGATCGCAGCGCCACCGGCGCTTCGACCGACACCTCGAGGCCGCGAATCCGCACATCGGCGTAGTTCGTGGCCTGCGCCAGCGGTCCGCGCGGCGTGGCGGCGACGACGAGATCCTGCGCGATGAAGTCATCGTACGAATTGACGAAGACGTACGCGCCGCCCGTGATCCGCCCGGCGCGGAATTTCGCGCCGAGATCGAGATTGGTCCCGGTCTCGGGCTTCACGAGCACGTTCGGCGCGATGCTGCCGATCGTCGCCGGACCCGCGAACAGCATCTCCTCGAGGTTCGGGTGCCGGTAGCTCCGGCCGACGCGCACGAACGGGTTGATCCGGCCGCCGGCATTGAGGAGCACGCCCACGTCGCCAGTCAGGGCCGTCCGGGTGTACGTCGCGCCATTCGGATCGGGCAACGTCGCAGGATCGATCGCGGGCGTCGCGCCGCCGACGACTGCGGCGATGTCATATCCCGGCGTGGGATCGGTCGCGATCCGGTAGAAATCGGCGCGGACGCCGGCGATCACCAGCACGCTCGGACGGAGACGCCACTCGTCCTGCACGAAGAGGCCCAGGTCCCGGAACGTCGCGTCAGGCACGCGCACCGGCTCGTCCACGGCCGGCGCACCGAGCACGATCGGCTCCGGGAAGACCACCGGTCCCGGCCCGGTTGGGCCGGGTACGACCAGCCCAACCATCGTCGTCGTCGTCGTCGTGCGTCGATTGTCGCTGCTACGATCGCGATAGACGGTGAGCCCAGCGGTAAGAAGATGACGTTCGGCCGGCACGAGCACGCCCTGGATGTCGACGCCGGGCGTCCATACCCGCTGCTCCGTCTCGGAGTGGATGTTCAGACGCAGGACGCTGATCGGAAACCGCACGCCGGGCGTCGGCGCCGCGAACTGCACGGGCAGGACGTTATCCAGGAGCCGCTCCGTGCGCTGGTAGTACGCGGTCAGCGACACGCTCGCGAGCCACGGCGTGACCGCACGAACCTCGTAGCGTCCGGAGACGCGATCCAGGTTGCTGTGCGGCAGCGACGTCGCGTTGAAGAAAAACGGATCGACGAAGTCCGGAAAGCCGACGTCGTTCATGCGCCGGCGCTGGTATCGCAGCCGCAGCGTCTGCCGCTCGTTCAGCGCGACCACCGACGAGGCGTTCACGAAATTGCCCCGGGCCTGCGAGTTCAACACCTCGTCGTCGGTCCGGACGAACGGCGCGTTGAAAGGATCGGGAAACGCGCGGAACGAGACGCCGAGGTTGGCGTCGGCGACCGAGTCGAGCTGCCGCAGCGCCCCGGACGCGAACAGCGGCCGCGTGTCCTCGACGTCGAATCCGCCGCTGCGGTAGTTGTCGAACCGTTCGGCGCCGCCTTGCACGCGGACGGCGTACCTGGGCGCGGTCACGCCCATGGTCAGTGTTCCGCGCCGGCCCTGTTCGTTCGAGCTGTAGTAACCATCGAAGCCGTACAGGAATCGCCGGGTGTCGGTGAACGCCGGTTCATTGGTGACGATGTTGATCGTGCCCGCGAGGGCGTCGGAGCCGTACATCAATGTGCCCGCGCCGTTCACGATCTCGAGCCGACTGATCACGTCCGTCGAGATCAGACCGACCTCGGCGCCGGTGCGGTCCGTGGCTTGCCGCGCCGTGTTCAGACGCTCGCCGTCCACGAGCACCAGCAGGCGCGTCGAGTCGAGCCCGCGCAGACGCGGACGGACGCCGAACGGCCCATTGCCGACGGGCGTGATGTTGACGACCGCCGCCAGCGCGTCGCCGGTCGAGAGCGGGTTCGACTGCGCCACCGCATCTGCCGTAAGCGTCTCGACGTGAAGAGGGATTTCACGAATCTCCCGGTCGGCCCGGGCAGCGGTCACGCTCGCCTCCGCTCTGAGGCCGGCGAGCTCGAGCGGCAGCGGCACGTCGATCTTCTGATCGGCGCGCACGATGACGACCGTGCGCACGGCGTCGGAAAAACCACGATGGGAAGCGATGACCAGGAACGTGCCAACCGATGCCGCCTCGAGCTGGTACCGGCCGTCGGCGCCAGCTTGAACCGCGATTTCCTTTCCGGTCGCCACGTCGCGCAGCACGACGCGCGCGCCCGGGAGCACGGCGCCGGTCGCGTCCGACACGACGCCAGTGATGGTGGCAGCCTCGGCGGGTGATCCCGCCAGGACGGCCGCGAGCAGAAACACGAACACTTTCATACGCATGATGACACTCCGAATAAGAAATGAGGCTTCGACAAGCGCGCCGGTCGCGGCCCGCCAAGGCCAAAGGCCGAAGGCCATAGGCCGAAGGCCATAGGCCGAAGCAAAACGCGATGGCGCGCAAGCGCCTTGACGTGCGTGTAGGGACCGGCTTCAGCCGGCCTGACTCTAAGTTCTGAGTTCTAAGTTCTGAGTTCTCAGTTTCCCTGAGGCGGCGGTCGAGGAGCGAATTGAAGGAGCCCGTATCCGGACAAGGGCCTGATGCGGGACTGATTGAAGGCGATACGAAGTGATCGTCCGCCGGGGACGATTTGGCGACGGACTCGCGTGCGTCCGAGCGCCCACGCCAACCTGAAGGCGGCGCCGGACGCGACGAGGAGCTGAGTGAAAGTCGCGACGAATTCCGGAAGCGCGGGCTCGCCGAGCCCTTCGATGCCGCGCGCCGCCGCCGGTCCGTGCAGCAGCGCCGCAAGCAGCCAGATCGCCACCGCTTTTCGGCCGCGGAAGATCGACGCACCCTGCCGGCGCAACCCGGCGAGCGCCCCGACGAGCGCGCCTGCGAA
The DNA here is from genome assembly GCA_035633215.1 of Vicinamibacterales bacterium. GTDB lineage: Bacteria > Acidobacteriota > Vicinamibacteria > Vicinamibacterales > SCN-69-37 > DASQFI01. The sequence goes on from DASQFI010000016.1 coordinate 96,548, forward strand.
CAGCCAGCGCAGGATCAGCGCTGGATCGGCGAGCTGGCCGTCCCAGGCCTGACCGGCGAACAGCCAGACGTGGAACAGCGCGAGCAATGCGCCGGCGGTGAGAAGGACTCGGCGGATCATTCGGTCTCTCAGTATATGAAAGTACGTAGGGCGGACTGGTTTCTAGGTCCGCCCAACGCTGATTTAGAAACCAATCCGCGCGACGTCGGGGAATCTACTGACCGATCCCGTACACCCGGCCGTCGGTGTCGCCGACGATGATGCGCCCGCCGGCAATGGCAGGCGAGGCCGTAATGGCGGCGCCGGCCTCGAACTCCCAGACCTTCTTGCCGGTCTTGAGATCGAGCACGTACAGCTTGCCGTCGCCGGAGCCGACGACGACGCGATCGCCCGCGACGGCCGGCGAGGAATCGACACGCGCGCGCGTGGCAAACGACCACCGCCGCTTTCCGCTCGAGAGGTCGAGCGCGTGGACCGTCTTGTCGCGGCCGCCCAGCACCACAAGAGCGCCCGTCAGCGCCGCCGAGGAGTAGAACGGAAACTGGCGATCGGGATCCTCGAAGCGCCAGCGCACCTTCCTGGCGGCGATGTCCACGGCGATGACTTCGTTGCTGTAGGTCCCGAAGTACGCGACGCCGTTCGCGATGGCCGGCGACGCCGCGGTGTAGCCGCCCGTGCTGAGCTCGAGGACTTCGTGGCCGTCCGAGAGCCGCACGCCGTGGAAAAACTCGTCGCAGCCGCCGAAGTACGCCACGCCGTTCCAGATCGCCGGCGTCGCATGCACGTAGTTGTCCGTGCCGACCTTCCAGAGCTGCTTGCCGGTCGCCGGATCGAGGCCGTAGAGGCTCCCGTCGTACGATCCGATGAGCACGCGATCGTTCGCGACGACCGGCGAGGACTTGATCTCGGCGCCGGTCTTGAAGGTCCATTTCATTTTGCCGGTCGCCGCATCCACGGCGTGGAGCACGCCGGCCAAATCCCCGATGTAGACGACGCCGTTCGCGATGGCCGGTGACGACTCGCCGATGCCGAGGTCGCTCGATGCCGCGCGGTACTTCCACTTCGGCTTGCCGGTCGCGACGTCCAGAGCAATGAGCTCGCCCGTGCCGGACCCGACGTACGCCGTGCCGTCCGCAACGGCCGCCGAGGATTCGACCGGCGCCGTCGCGTCGAACGTCCACAACAGCCTGAGCGAAGCCGGCAGCGACGACGCAGCCACGCCGGACAACTGCGGCGTGTTCCGGAACTGCGACCACGTGGATGGCGCCGGCTGGACGGCGACGGCGACCAGGAACGCGATGTTGAGGAGCCGGCGCATGGTCAGTGATCTTGGCATGGCACCTGACGCGGCAGAGATTACAGATTGCAGATTACAGATTGCAGATAGACGCGTTACTTCTCCAACATTACTTCTTCAGTACCGCTCCTTGTTGAATCGCGTACAGGTTGTTGCGGGTCATGACGAACATCACGCCGTTGGCGGTAATCACGGTCGCGTACACGGAGCTGCCCATGTTCGGCTCGGCGAGCACTTTCTTCTCGCGCCCGGCCTGCATCACGACCACGTCGCCGTCCTCGTCGCCCAGATACACCTTGCCGTCGACGACCATCGTCGAGCTCCACATGGCCGCGAACATGTCGTGCATCCAGACTTCCTTGCCCGTCTTGGCATCGAGACAGTAGAGGAAGCCGCTGAAGTCCGGGTAGTACACGAGGCCGTCTTTCACCGACGCCGTCGAGATCGATCGGCGGATCTTTTCGAAGTGCCACAGGCGCCCGGTCTGCGTGATGTCACCGCGCTTCGTGCCGTCGATGGCGTAGAGATGCCCGACGCCCTCACCGTGCTCGGGGTCCTGGCCGTTGGCGATATAGACGACATTGTCCACGATGACGGGGGTCGCGATCACTTCGTTGCGCGTCTTCGGCCAGACAGACTCCTTGGGATTCGTGTCGAACTCCCACAGCTTCTTGCCGGTCTTGGCTTCATAGCCGCGGACCCAGCCGTCGCCCTGACCGTGCACGACCTGGACGACGCCGTCGATCGTGCCGACCGCGGGCGTGGACCACTGACCGTGGAGGATCCTGCTGCCCGGAGACGCGTCTTCCCACATCAACTTCCCGGTTTCGTAGTCGAGCGCGATGATGGCCGGCGCCCGCGGCGACGGGATGTTGACGTGGCTCTCGTCCTGACCGTTCCCGGTCGAAACGTAAATCATGTTTCCGTAGGGGACCGGCGACGAGTTGGCGAGGTTGTGCGGAAAGTTTCCGACCTCTTCCATCGTGTCGAAGATCCAGAGGACGTCCACGTCGGCCTTCCCGGTGAGCTTCTCGTCTTTGAACGGACCGTCGTTCTCGTTGTCATGGAAGCCCTGGATGTCGACGGCCATGACCACTGCCCGGTTCGACATGAAGTACGCCTTGCCGTCGATCACCAGCGGCGAGGAGGCGATGCCCTGGAACGGCCAGTCGTTGGCGCGGCCCGACGAGAGCTTCTCGAACGTCGCCTGCCACATGAACTCGCCGTTCTCTTCACGGAAGGCCATCAGCACGCCGCGATCGCCGGCCTGTTTCGGATCGCGCATCGACTCGTTGTTGGTGCCGACGAGGACGACCCCGCCGGCGACGACCGGATTGCCGTAACTCTGCGAACCGAGTGCGGCGACCCACTTGATGTTCTTGCCGGTCTTGACGTCCCAATCGGTCGGCAGCCCGGTCGCGTCGGAGACCATGTTCCGGTCCGGCGAGCCGCCCCACATCGGCCACTCGGTGAGGCCCTTCTTGCCGCCCTGAAAAGCCGGTGACATGAAGGACGTGAAGGTCATGAAGGACATGAAGAAGAGCGCTTGTCCAACGAGCCTCAGATTTTTGTTCTTCAGTTTCATTTCCTCAGCACGCCCTTCTTCATGATCTTCATTTCCTTCACGCCCTTCATGATTTGCCCTTCATGATTTCTTGTGACAAGCCCGTCTACTAATCCTTGTACACGCGCAAATTGTCGAACTGCATATCCGAGTACCCGTCGGCGTAAAGGCCCGGCGATCCCTTGCGGTGCGGGATCTTGTCGGTTTTCTCAATCGTCCACGCCGTGGGTTCGGGTTTGCCGACCGGCCAGACCTTGCCCTGGACGAGCGTCGTGCCGTCGGGGCGGTTCTCGACGCGCATTTTCATCCGATACCAGGTGTTCAAGGCCCACTCGAACGGCATGCGAACGGTCATCTCGTCGGCGGCCTGCCAGGGATGGAGCTCGAGGCGCTGATCGTTGCCGAAGAGCACCAGCACGTACCGCTGGTTGATCAGCCCGATGTCTCCGCGCTGGCGGCGCGCCTCGGTGCCGCGAACGTCGGCCTCGATCGTGTAGTTCGACCAGTCCGGCCGACCCACCATGATCTTGGCGCGGCGGCCGACGCTCTCATCACGAGGGCGAATCAGCACGCCCGCGCCTTCGATCTGGCCGGCGGTCGACTTGGTGTTGGCCGTCCACCACATCGGCGCGGCTTTGATCCCTTCGAAGTCGTACGACAGCGGCAGCGGCGGCATCACGCGCACGCGCGCCTGGCCGGTCACGTCGCCGATCGTTGCTTTCACGAATCCGGCTGATCCGCCGGCTGGCGCGACGTACGTGCCGTCGGGTCCGACCGAACCCTGCAGAAGATCGAGCGTCCATTGCGCGCCGGTCGCCGGTTCCTGCCGGATGAAGTTCCCCTTGGCGTCGGAGAGCTTCAACGTGAACGCCTGCTTGTCGCCGGGATTCAACAGCGCTTCGTACGGAAACACCTGCACCTGCGCGACCGGACCGGTCAAACCTGCTGGAACCACGCCCGAAGGCGCCGCCTTGGCGGCTGCCCGCCGCGTCCCGATGGCGTACACGTGACCCGTCGACTGCGGCTGCGTCTGCGGCCCCATCGTCGTCACGTAGATGCGCCCATCTGAGATCGCCGGCGACGCAATCACCGGCTCGGGATCCGTGGCCGAGCCGATGATGTCCTCGTCGAGCACCTCGGCATCGGTGGCCGTCGGACGCAGGATGTAGAACTTGCCGTTCTCGGTTCCTACGTAGAGCTTTCCGTCGGCGAAGACGGGCGACCCCTTTTGCATGGTGCCGAGCCGCTTCGTCCAGACCTGCTTGCCGGTCTTGAGATCGAACGCGCCGAGAATCGCGCTGTTGTCCACGGCGTAGAGCCGCGCGTTGTCCATGACCGGCGACGAGTACGTCGGCAGGAAGCCGCGCGTGACCCATTTGATCGCGGTGCCCGTCAGCTGGCCGGCGCCGGTGGCGTCGATGGCCGCGACCATGCCCATTTCGGTCGTGTCGATGTTCTCTTCGCCGTGCGTGAGGTAAACGGTGTTGTCGTGGAACAGCACGCTGTTGAGAATCGCGCGCTTGCTGACCTCGATGCTCCATGCGGGCTTGCCGGTGTTCACCTGCAGCGCATGGAACACGCCGTCGGTCCCGCCCACGATCAGCAACCGCGCACCGTTGACGTCCGCCACGATCGGCGTCGAGTAGTTCGTGTCGTAGTGCCGGGCCTGCGGCGAGCTGACCCAGATGGTCTGCCCCGTCCGCTTGTCGAACGCGAAGTACCGGTTGCCGGGCCGGCCCAGATCCGGTCCCCAGTTCTGGATGAGTGCATTGGTGATGACCTTGTCGCCCTCGATGATCGGCGACGTCGTCCGGCCGCCATGCGTCGTGATCGCGCCGTACTCCTCCGGAAGGGAGCGATCCCAAAGGAGCTTGCCGTCAGGCGCGAACGCAAGGAGTTCGGCGCCGACGGTGAACATATAGATGTTGCCGGTGGCAGGATCCACGGCTGGCGACGCCCACGCCGCGCGGTGTTGCGGAACGTCGCTGAGATAGACGCTCGCCCGGCGTTCCCAGACGACTTTCCCGTTGTCGACGTCCACCGCCACGAGCCGTTCCTGGGTCGTTGACACATCCCCTGTGGTGACCGTCTGCAGGTACAGCCGATTGCCGAAGGTGACGGGCGTGGACCGGCCGCCGAACGGCAGCGACCAGGCAACGTTCTCTCCAGCAGGCGACCAGCGCGCCGGCAGGTTGGTTTCCGCCGACGTGCCGTCGCGGCGCGGACCGCGCCACTCGGGCCAGTCGCTCGCCTCGAGAACGACCATGCCGGCGACAAAGGCCAGGCTGGCCGCAGCGACGAGCGGCCGGAGGCGAAGGGGACGTGAAGGGCGAGGAGACAAGAGCATCTTCATATATTAGAAGGAGATGGCGTCAGGGGGTCAGGTCTTGGATTGTCACACTTCGAGCGGCACGCGAAAACTGAAATACACCTTTGTTCGCCAAGCCGAAATGTGACAATCCAAGACCTGACCCCCTGACTACCGGTTCGCGATGATCGACTCGGACACCTTCTCCCCAATCATGACGCAGGCCGAGTGAGTCTGGCTGTTGACTGTGGTGGGCATGACGGAGCCGTCGGCGACGCGAAGCCCCTCGACGCCGTGGACGCGCAACCGCGCATCCACGACCGCAGCGTCGCCCGTCCCCATCCGGCAGGTGCCGACGGGATGGAAGATCGTGTCGGCCGTACGCCGGACGAACGTCCGCAGGTCGGCCACCGTGCGTGACGAGGGGTTCGGATCGGCCGCCGCGCCCAGCAGCCCGGCATACGGACGCGTCTCCGCAAGCGCGAGCGCGAGCCGGACGCCCTCGACGAGCGCGTCGAGATCCTCCTCCGCGCCAAAGTAGCTCGGCGTGATCACCGGCGCCGCCGTTGGATCGGCGGACCGCAGACGAACCATGCCCCGGCTGCGAGGCTGGCTGACCGCCACCGTCAGCGTGACGAATGGATCGACGACGTCGAGACCGCGGCCGACGTAGAACTGGAGATCGGGCGGCAGTGGCGACACGCCGCGCCGCGAGTACGTGAAGAGCCCGGCTGACACCGTGGACGGCGCCATCGGCTGCCGCGCGTTCCAGCGCACCGAGACGCGCGGGTGATCGTGCAGGTTCGCACCGACGCCGGGGAGATCGGCCGTGACTTCGATGCCGTGCGAGCGAAGCTCGTCGGCGGGCCCGATGCCGGAAAGCATCAGGATCTTGGGAGACTCGATGACGCCGGCCGAGACGATGACCTCGCGCGCGACGGTCACGCGCTCGACACTTTTGGCGCGTCCGACTTCAACTCCGGACACACGGCGGCCAGTCATCGTCAATCGCAGGACGCGGCTGTCCGGCCACACCACCAGATTCGGCCGCTTGAGGACTGGCGAGAGGAACGCCGTGGCCGCCGAGTGGCGCCGCCCGTTGCGGATGTTTTTCTGGTAGTAGCCCGCGCCCTGTTCCTGCTGCGGACCGTTGAAATCCCAATCCGCCCGGCCGCCGAACCCGAGCTCGCGCGCCGCCGCGAGAAACGCGATGTGGCCGGCGTGCGGATCGGTCGTGTCCGAGACAGCCAGGGGCCCGCCGGAGCCGTGATGGTCCGAGCGCCCGCGCGAGTTGTCCTCGGCGCGCAGGAAATACGGCAACACCTCCCGATACGCCCAAGACGCGCCGACGTCTTCCGCCCAGGCGTCATAGCACAACTGGTGCCCGCGCACGTACGCCATGGCGTTGAGCGCGCTCGAACCGCCGTACGTCCGCCCGCGCGGCCATTTGAGGCTCCGTCCGGCCAAACCCGGATCCGGTTCCGTCGAGTAGTTCCAGTCCACGGGCGTGCCCATCAGCGACGTCCACTTGCCTGGCACGGGAATCAGCGGATGCACGTCCGGCCCGCCCGCCTCGATGAGCAGCACCCGCGTGTGCGGATCGGCGCTCAGCCGATTCGCAATCACGCACCCGGACGACCCGGCGCCGATGACGACGTAGTCGAACGCGTGCGAGTGATTCTGGGACGGACCCGACTGACGGGACACGGCAAGACCGCCGAGCATCAGAGCGGTATCTTGCAGGAAACGGCGGCGGGTGGACATTGGGAAACGATTTTACTGACTCGCGCCGGACGGTGCGTTTGGAAAGATTGTCTTGAACAATACTATATTGACAAATACAATTCGTCCCGATGGCTCAGCAGCTAAAGTCGCACTGGTACCACATCCTGCTTTCGCTCGCCGGCGGCGCGCGCCATGGCCTGGCGATCGCGCGCGACGTCCGGCAGTCGTCGACCGGCGGCCTTCGACTCTGGCCCGCGACCCTCTACGGATCGCTCGAAGCGCTGTCGGACCTCGGCTGGATTGAAGAGATCGACGATCCCAGCCGGCGTCCGGACGCGAGCGAGCGAAAGCGCTACTACGGCATCACGCGCGCCGGACGGGCGGCGCTCGACGGCGAGACGCAACGGCTGGCGGATCTCGTGCGGCTGGCGCGCGCGGTCAGCCGGCGACAGGGCGTATGACCGGCGACTCGGCGCGGCGATGGTATCGCCGCCTGCTTCACCTGGCCCCTCCGCGGCTGCGTGCGCGGCACGGCGCCGAAATGGAAGAGGCCTTCCTACATGCCTGGGGCGAGGCGCGCGGCGCCGGTCCACTCGCCGCCGCCGGTGTGTGGCTCCGGGCCGCCGGCGATCTGCTGATGGCCTCTCTTCGCGCGCTGATCGGCTCGGGACAACGAGCCGGCGCGTTCCCATCCGAAAGGCGGTCCTGGATGCTCGGCACTGAACTCCGCTATGCCTTCCGATCGTTTCGCCGCCAACGCAGCGCGACGGCGCTCGTCGTCACGATGCTGACGCTCGGGATTGCCGCCAACATCGTCGTGTTCAGCCTGATCAATTCGCTGTTCCTGCGCCCGTTCCAGTTCGCCGAGCCCGATCGCCTCGTGTACTTCAACGAGAGAGCGCCACGCTGGAATCTCGAGCGTGTCGGCATCAACTATCCGGACTTCGTGCAGTGGCGCAAGGACGCCCGCGTGTTCGAGAGCCTTGCGCTGTATTCGGACACCAGCTTCAACCTCGCCGACGACCAGGGCGCGTTGCGCATCCTCGGCGGGCAACTCACGTACGACTTCCTGACGGTGGTTGGCTTGCGGCCGATCGTCGGCCGGTTCTTCACGGCGGAGGAAGATCGACCGAATGCCGCGCGCGTCACGGTGATCTCCGAGCGCATGTGGCGCGATCGGTTCGGCGCGGACCCGAGCGCTGTCGGGAAGACGCTGCGCTTGAACGGCATCCCGCACGAGATCGTGGGCGTGTTGCCGCGCGCCGCGGAGTTTCCGTTCGAAGCCCTGGCGTGGGTGCCGCTCGCCGGAGATCCGAATCAGGAAGGCCAAAGCTACAGCTGGGACGGGATCGGGCGGCTCAAGCCGGGCGTCTCCGCGCAGGAAGCGGAGACCGACCTGCTTCGCGCGCATCAACCGATCTGGGAAACGAAGGACAAGGACAAGAACGTCTCACCGCTGGTGAGGCCCCTTCGAGAAGAACTGGTCCAGGACTTCGGAACGATCGCAACGGCGCTGTTTGCCGCGGTGACGCTGCTTCTGGCGATCGCGTGCGCCAACGTCGCGGCGGTGATGCTCGCGCGGGCGATTGCCCGCCGCCGCGAAATGGGCATCCGGCTGGCGGTCGGCGCCAACCGGCTGCGGCTCCTGCGGCAGCTCTTCGTCGAGAACGTCCTGCTCGCCATCTTCGGCGGCATCGCCGGCGTGGCGGTCGGACGCTGGGCGTTTCATCTGCTGGTCACGTCGGTCGGCGACGGGCTGCCTTACTGGGTCTCACCGGCGCTCGACGGCCGCATCGTCGCCTTTTCGGTGCTGCTGACCGTCGCGACGACCGTGTTGTTCGGGTGGGCGCCGGCGCTGCACGCGGTGCGTGGCGACTTGCGCAGCGCGATGAACGACTCGGTCGGCGGAACGACCGCGTCGCCGGGTGGACGTCGCACGCTCACGTGGCTCGTGGCGGCGGAATTCACGATCGCTTCGATCCTCCTGGCGGGCGGAGGGCTGCTCTTCCGCGCCTTCGACCAGGTGCGGCACGTCAATCCCGGCTTCTCTGCCGATCATGTCCTGACGTTCTCCGTCGCGCTGCCGTCGGCGAACTACAAGGATGGCCCAGCCCGCATCGCGTTCTGGGATCGACTGCTGGAGCGACTGCGGGCGACACCCGGCGTCGAGGCCGCCTCCGTGATCACGTGTCCGCCGCTCTCGTGCCACTGGGGAAACTTCTATCGGATCGAGGGCCGGCCGCCGCTGAAGCCGGGCGAATCCAACCCCGTGGTGCTCACCCGCGTCGCCAGCGACGGCTACTTCGAGTCGATGAAGATCCGGCTCAAGGCCGGCCGCTTCTTCACACCGGAGGACGGCCGTACCGGCAGCCCACAGGTCGTCATCGTCAACGAGAACTTCGTGCGGACCTTCTGGCCGACGGAAACGGACGTCATCGGGAAGCGGATCGCCTTCAACGGCCCGAAGAACCCATGGATGGACGTGATCGGCGTCACGGGCGAAGTCAAGCACTACGGGCTCGAACAGCCGATGCGTCCGGGCCTGTACTTCCCCGCGCAGATGCTGCCGGAGCGGACCGGCGGGATGGCGGTGATGATCCGTACGGCGGGCGACCCCGAAGCGTTCACGCCGACGGCACGATTGATCGTCCAGCAGCTCGATCCGACGCTTCCGCTTTACCGCATTCGGACGATGGAACAGGCGCTCGCGAGGTCGATGCAGACGCGCGCGGTGTACTCGTGGATGCTGGCCGTGTTCGCAGGTCTCGCGCTGGTGCTGGCGCTCGGCGGCACGTACGGCGTGACGTCGTACCTCGTGACCCAACGCACGCGGGAGATCGGCATCCGGATGGCGATGGGCGCCGGGGCGGCCGACATCGTCCGATCAATCCTGCGCGGCAGCCTGACGGCGATCGTGATCGGCATGGTGCTCGGCCTGGCTTCCGTCGTCGGCCTCGCGCGCCTGCTCGGCGACATGCTCTTCGGCGTGCCGCCGCACGATCCGTTGATTCATGCGACGGCGGCGGTCGCGCTGATCCTCGCGGCGATTTTGGCGAACTGGCTGCCGGCCAGACGGGCGGCACGTACAGATCCAATGGTGTCACTGAAGATCTGAAAAGCGTCTGTCTGTCGCCGGACCCATTGATCGATCGCTCTATCGCGCTATTGAAAACCTTGCTTGTTGGCTTTGTCCAAGCGCGGGGCGGCAGCCCCCGCGAGGTTCTTCAATAGATCGATAGAGCGATAGATCGATCGATCAATAGATTTGGGTGTTCCATCCTTGATGCTCTTCTTGATCGCGCTCTCGAGATCCGCGATCGTGTCGCGGCCCCAGCCCTGCTTCCGGGTTTGGACAATACCTTCCGTGTTGATGACGATGTAGGTCGGAAAGGAATTGACCTGGAACATGCGAATGACCTGGCGGTTCTGGTCGAGGTACTGCGGCCAGTCCATTTTGGTCTTGCTGATATAGTCGACCCACTTCTCGCGGTCACTGGCCGCGTCGGAGCTGATGCCGAGCATCTCGAAGGGCTCGTCCTTGAATTTCTTGTAGAGCCGGACCAGATCGGGGGTGGCCGCCCGGCAGGGGCCGCACCAGGTGCCCCAGAAATCAAGCAGCACGGTCTTGCCGACGAGATCTTTGGAGCTGACGTAATCGCCTTCGAGCGAGGCGAACGCGTAGTCGGGCGCGAAGTCTTCGCGGCCGCGACGCGGATTCTCGATCATCTTCCGGGCGAGATCGATCTCGGGCGCCCGCACGCCGCTGTCGATATAGGCCTGGAGCGCGGCAGCTCCTTCCGCGTCGCGGCTTTGCTTGAGCAGCACGATGCCGAGGTTGTACCAGGTGATGGCCGGCGCTTCGGGCAGGACCAGCGCCGACCGGAAGTCGGCTTCCGCGTCTCGGATCTCCTTGGCGGTGTTCTTGTCGGCCAGGCTGAACAGGGCCATCCCGCGCTGGTTCAGAAGCATGGCCTGGAGCTGGCGGTCGTCTGCGACGTGCTTCAGACCTTCGGCGCAGCTTTCCGCGCCGCTCTTGAACGCGCCCAGGCCTTGATAGGCGCGGCCGATTCCGTAGAACGCGGCCGCCGACGTCTTCTTCTGGATCGCGTTGGCCTGCTTGAAGGCGTCGAGCGCCTCCTCGAAACGCCGGGCCTTCAGCGCCGCCTCACCTTTCTGCATGGCGGCGGTGAATTTGGGATCGGGACTCGATTGATCCTGACGCGCCTGCGCCGGGCTCGTCAGAAGCGCGCCCAGGACTACCGCTATGACTATCGATGGGACAAGTATCCGGCGAATGACCCGCGGATGCTCCCTAGCCATCGGGCACCTCAAGGGAATCGATCTATCGGTTGATCGATTTATCGGTCAATTGGAAGAGAGCATCTTGCGCCCTACTGCAAGGCCCGTCAAGGGGTTGTGTCAGGAGCCATGCTCTTGCGCGTCGAACTCGAACGTTTGAACAAGCTGGATGTGGCCTGCGACTGCCGGCACGTTCCTCAAGGCAGCATCGAGCCGGTCATCTGCGGTAAGTGCGCGCGTGTTGAGTCGAACGGCCAGCGCGACGTACATCGAGTCGTACACCGTTCGCCCGGTGGCGTTCGCGAGCGCATATGCGTCGTCGGCGAGCGCTCGGCACGACACGGTCTCAACCGCGATCCGCCCCATGTCTGCGACGAGCTGCCGCCCTTCATCCGCGGCCAGCTCTTTGCGGCGGACCTTTTTCCAGATCGTGTTGGCCGTCTCGGCGAAGAGCAGATCGGGGGCAAGGTACTCGTGCGGCAGCGTGAGCAGCCGTCGTGCGGCGTCGCTGTGAATCTCCGGAACGAACCACTTGACCACGACGCTGGCGTCGATGACGAAGACGCTCACCGGGTGTCACGGTCCTCGCGAATGAGCGCGGCGCTGTCTGACTGCGTCGATGCCCGCAGGCGCTTCAGCCAGTGGGCCGACAAGCGTCGCGTTTCGGCGAGGCGCCGGGCACTGGCATTGCGGAGCACGTTGTGGATTTCCGCTTGCAGCGACCGCCCGTGCGCCTTGGCGGCGGCCTTCAATCGCTTCAAGACCTCTTCATCCAGGTTTCGGACCAACAGGTTCGCCATCACATGACTCCCAAGACTGGTATCACAATGATACCACTGGTGTCGCTGAGGATCTGAAAGACGCGGGTCTATCGCCGCATACATTGACCGATTGAACGATCGATCTATCGATCCATTGAAACCCTCGCGTGTCGCCTCAGTCAGCGCGCGGGGCAGCAGCCCCACCATGTCTTCAATAGATCGATAGATCGATCATTCAATCGATCAATGTGTTTATCATTTCACTCCCCATGTCGCTCGATCAGGTTCGCCAGTTCTGCCGCTCCCTGCCCGATGTCGCGGAGGACGTGAAGTGGGGCAACGACCTCGTGTTCACGGTCGGCGGCAGGATGTTCTGCGTCATCTGCCTCGAGCCGCCGCACCAGGTCGCGTTCAAATGCACGTCTGACAGCTTTGCCACGCTCGTCGAACAGCCAGGGCTGATTCCCGCGCCCTACCTGGCCCGGGCGATGTGGGTGCAGGAGCGGGAGCTTGGCGCGGCCCTGGGGCACCGCCAACGGGACGCCTTGATCCGGACGTCGTACGAGCTCGTCAAGGCGAAGCTGCCGAAACGCCGAAGGGCGGCGGTAGCGGCGCGCCGACGCGCGCCGAAGCGGTGACGCGGCGCGCCCCAACGCGAGACAAGCAACAACCGCGGTCCTATAATGATTGCGTCAGTACCATATCGTAGCGGAGGCGCGAATGCGGTCTGTGTGCGCGATCTGTCTCGGTCTAGCGGTATCCGCGGCCGGACTGTTGACGGCACAACAGCACATGTTCCGCACGGGCATCGACTACGTCCAGCTCGATGTCGTCGTGACGGACGGCGACGGCAAGGCTATTCGGGGCTTGACGAAAGCCGACTTCGAGATCATCGAACGCGGCCGTGTGCAGACGGTCGATGATGTGCAGTTCGTCGCGATTCCACCGGCACGCCGAACTCTCACCGACGTCACGACAACGGTGCCGACCATCGACGTCGGTACGAATTGGCATCCACCGACAGGGCGCCAGTGGGTTGTCGTCATCGACGACTTGCACATCCTTGAGCTGCACCTCCGCCAAACGAAGCAGGTCGTGCAGGAGTTGCTCGAGTCGCTGTCACCCGACGACCAGGTCGCCATCGTCTTTGTGGGGCGGTCGGATCTGAGTCAAGGCTTTACGAACGATCTGGGCGCGCAGATGCGAACGCTCGGTCGAATAAAGGACGCCCTCGGCTTCGCATGTGACGCGGCCAACGTTTGCGCCTCGACGATTCGAGCTCCCCCCTCCGAGAGCATGCCGAAACTGCCGACACCTCCGCCAGCCGCCGGCGTCGGCATTGGCCCCGGCGACCTCGTGGTGCCGCGCTTCGATGCGGGGCAGCGCGACCGGCATCGCTATGCCCTCGCGACGGTCGAGGTCCTCAAGAACATCAGCACGGCCCTGGTCCGTTCGACCTATCCGCGCAAGGCGCTCGTGTATGTGAGCGAGGGTCTGACTTACAGCCTCGAGAACACGTTCTACGCCGACTACCTGGACTTCTCTCGCGACATGGCGGATGCGAAAGAAATCTTCGACCAACTGCAGTTGGCGTTCGACGTCGCGCGCCGCGCCGGCGTACCGGTGTACTCGATCGATCCGCGCGGATTACCGGACTGCACGTCGGTTCGAGGTGATTGCACCCTGCTGCCGTGGGAGAACATCCGCGCTCAGATGAACAACATGCGTGCCCTGGCGAAAAACACTGGCGGCCTTGCGTTTGTCGGCGCATCGGACCTCACTCGATCGGTTCGTGCGCTGGTGGACGACAACAGCAGCTTCTACGTGATCGGCTACTATCCCCAACCGTTCGAGCGCGACGGAAAGTTTCACGACGTGAGCGTCGTGGTGAAACGGCCGGGTGCCCATGTGCGGGCTCGCGCCGGGTACACGCCGCCGAAGCCTGCCCCGTCGGCTGCAGAGGCTCGGCAGATGCTCGACGACGCGCTCGGAGCCGCCCTGCCAGCCTCGGGTCTGACCCTCCGCGCGATGGTCGCACCGGGGCTGCACGGCATGAAGACCGTGGTTACGATCGAGGTCGCCTATCCCGTACCGCTCGACGGATCGAGCGTTGCGGACGATCTACACGTCGGTATGCTCGCGCTCGACCACGACGGCAAGCCGAAAGCTTCGGTGCGTCGCGCGTTCCATTTCACTGGGTCGCCGAGAGGGGCGTCGGAGATTACCTACGCAATCAACGATGTGATCGAATTGCCGAGTCAACCGCTCATCTTGCGGGTGGCGGTAGCGAGCCAGGCACTGGGTCAATCGGGAGCCATTCACCTCCCCGTTGAGCCGATCGACCACGCGCGCGACGAACTGCAAGTGGGGGCCGTGGTGATCGGGATCGACGGACCGCCACGTCAAGCGGCCGTGCCGCCCGGTGCTCTCAAGGATCTGGTCCCGTTCCAGCCAACGACCGCGAGGATATTTGCCCCCACCGATACGTTGCGTGTATTCGTGCCCCTCTTCTGGGCGTCCAAGGAACGGTCCGTCACGGTGACGTTGTCGATTACTCGCGGAAATGATGTTGTCGCGGTGCGACAGGGACAGGCCCTCGCTGTTCCAGACAGCGGCAGCCATCGGCAGAGTTCGGTCGTCGACACGCTGCCGCTCACAGGACTGCAAACGGGTCGTTACCTGCTCGAGGTCGAAGCGCGCCTCGGCAGCGGTCAGACGGCGAAACGCGCTATTGCGATTGAGATTCGTTAGGACGCGAGCTGTTCCCATTCCTGACACGCCGCAGATGACATTCTCATTGGGGACTGTTGTCCGTCCGATCGCGCTGACCCTCACCACCCTGCTGTTTGAAAGCGCGTGCACCCGCGCACCCGACCCCGCCGATCTGCTCCTCGTCGGCGGCCGCGTGTACACGTTCACCTGGCCCGAACCCGATCGCGAGGGTCGCCCATCGGCGAACGCCCCGCATGATTCGGTCGGCTGGCGGCCAGACGCGCAGGCCATTGCGATTCGCGGCGATCGCATCGTCTTCGTCGGTCCGCGCGTCGACGCGGAAGCGTTCCACGGAACGAAGACTCGCGTGGTCGATCTCGCGGGCGCGACCGTCTTGCCCGGCCTCATCGATTCGCACGTCCACCTGCCGGAACTCGGCGCGTCGCTCGAACGCGTGAACCTCGTCGGCGTGCAGACCGAAGCCGACGCCGTGGCGCGTGTCGCGGAACGGGCGCGCACCACTCCGAAGGGCGAGTGGATCGTCGGCTGGGGCTGGGATGAAGGCGCGTGGGCCAACAAGTACCCGGACATGCGGCTCCTCAGCGAGCGCGTTCCGGATCATCCGGTCATCCTGCGCGGGCTGCATACGTTTGCGGTCTGGGGCAACCGGCTCGCGTTCGAGCGCGCGAAGATCACCGCCGCCACACCCTCGCCCACCGGCGGAGAGATCAAGAAAGACCGTCGAGGCCAGCCGACCGGCATTCTCGTGAACAACGCGTCGGCGCTGCTCACAGCCGCACTGCCGGCGCCGACGCCTTCGCAGCTCTCGACGCGTGTGCTCGAAGCGCTGGAAGCGCTCGCGGCCGCGGGGTACGTGTCCGTCCATGAAGCCGGCGCGGACGCGGCACTGCTCGCCACGCTCGATCAACTGAAGACGGCCGGTCAACTCAGCCTGCCCGTCTACACCATGCTCGCGGCCCGGGATCCGGCGGTCATGAACGCCTGGGCGACGCGTCGTCCCATCATCGAGACGGGTCCGCTGGCGATCCGATCCGTGAAGGCGTTCTACGACGGCGCGATGGGCTCGCGCGGCGCGCTGTTCTTCGAGGACTACAGCGACCGGCCGGGCCACCGCGGTGTTGGCGCCAAGGACTACGGCTTCGATCGCGATCGGATGGCCGCGATGATGCGCGCGGGGTTCCAGGTCGTCATCCATGCGATCGGCGACCGCGGCAACCGGGAGGCGCTCGATCTCTTCGAAGCCGTGATGAGGGCCCACCCGGAGACGAAGAACACCCGCCCGCGGATCGAGCACGCCCAAGTCGTGAATCCCGCGGACATGCCAAGGTTCGCCGCGCTCGGCGTCATCGCGTCGATGCAGCCGTCGCACGCGGTCGAGGACATGCCCTGGGCCGAGGCCCGGATCGGACCCGAACGCATCAAAGGCGCGTACGCATGGCGATCGCTCCGGCGCGCCGGCGCGCGGATGGCGTTCAACTCCGACCTCCCCGCCACCGACTACAACATCTTTTATGGCCTGCACTCGGCCGTCACGCGCACGGACAAGGAGCATCAGCCATCAGGCGGCTGGCGGCGCGAAGAGGCGCTCACGATCGAAGAAGCGCTTCGAGGCTGGACGTCGTGGGCCGCCTACGCCGAGTTCCGCGAGCACGAAACCGGCACGCTCGTCGCCACTCGGCGGGCGGACATTACGGTGGTGGACATCGATCCGCTGCAGGTCGCAGAGAAGGAGCCGCACAAGCTGCTCGACGGGAAAGTTCTTATGACGATCGCGGGCGGGAAGATCGTGTTTCGGAAGCAGTGAGCAGCTCGACGAATCCAAGCGCTCGTCGGTACGTCAGGTACGACGGGTCCCAGGAACGAACTGACGCCAGTCTTTTTCTCTTCTTTTCTTTACTAAAGAAGACGACGCGCGACAGAATGTTCCACGCACCTGCCGTACCGTCGTACCGACAAGTGCTTTTTGGGAGCGTCTTTTCTCAGCGTCCCGGCTTGATCGTCATCCGCTGCGTCGTCTCTTTCTCCACTCGCTCCTTCGAGTACACGAGCGGGAAATAGAGATCATCCGCGAACAGCGGCAGCAAATTCCCGTAGAACGGACTTTCCGGCTGTCCGGATTGGCCTGGCACGTTCGTCACGATCGATCGATCCCAGTCCGCGACGTCGAGAATTTCGCGGTAGCTCGCGCCGTCGGCCGCGACCGTGCCGGCGCCGCCCCGGCGTTCGATTGTCGGCAGGTTGAACGCGGCGACAAGGGGGTGCGGGAAGGCGCGCGTGTGCATGCGGCCCCAGCGCCAGCCGCTCCAGTCGGTGCCCTGGCTCGCGATCAGTTGTTCGATCGTTTTGGCGAGGCTCGCTTCGTGCAGCTTCTGGCGCTCGGCGATCGGCCGCGCGGCGTCGCGCTCCTGCGGGGTCGCGAGGCCTCGCCATGCCGAATAGATGGCCGCAGCCGCGCTGTCGCGCGCGAGCACCGCGTCCCAGCTCGCGAGCAGCTGCCTCGCGCGCTCGACGTTCGGTTGTAACGCGGTCCAGCCGGTGAACAGCGGAAGCGCGGGCTGCGCGTTCAGCATGAGCGCGTCGAGCTGCATCCGCCGATGGTCGTCGATCGTGTACGTCCGTCCCGGCTGAATCATCTGCAGCAGGCGCGTGATGCGATCGAACTGCGTGTTGTTCGACGACTTGAACATCAGGGGCGGCGTGTAGCCTTTCGGCTGAATCTGGTTGTTCGCCGTGGCGATGAACCCGCGCGGCGGGTTGAATTCCCGCGGCAGATCCGTCCGGAAACCCTCCCACTCGTACGCGCCGGTGCCGGGCACGGGCAGTCGTCCGACCCACGACCGACGAGTGCGATCGCCGGCGGGCGCCGCACGATTCGGCGTGAGCGCCGAGGCCTGCCACGCGATGTTACCGTCCACGTCGCCGCAGATCAGATTTTCGGTCGGCGCTTTCCAGTACATCGCCGCGTCGAGGAACTCGCGGCAGTTCTTCGCCTGCGCGAGCCGCAGCCCGCCGAGATACGCGGCCGTGCCCGGCTCCAGCAGTGCCGACTGGAGCGCGTACGCGCGATGGCGCACACGGTCCTCGTGAAAGATCGGACCGTGCCGGCTGTACTTCAGCTCCACGGTCTGCGCCGCCTCGCCTTTGACGACAATTTGCTCGCGGACGACGGTGAGCGGCTCCCACTGACCGCGCCATCTCACTTCGTTCACGTTGGCCGTGTTGACCTCTTCGACGAACACGTCTTCCTGGTCGGTCCCGACGATCGTGAGGCCCCACGCGAGGCGATCGTTGTGGCCGATGGCGACGCCGACGAACGGCGGCTCGCCCGCGCCGATCACGTTCCAGCCGGGCGCGTTCAGATGGACGATGTAGCGAAGCGAGGGATTCGTGACGTCGCGATGCGGATCGTTGGCGACGACCGGCTTGCCGGTGCTCGAAAGCTTGCCGCTGACGACCCAGTTGTTGGAGCCGGGCTCCCCGGTGTGACCCGCGTCTTCAGTTGAGATCGAGGGCACCCCACCGCGGCCAAGCCATCCGCGATACGGTTCGATGATCTCGGGCTGTGTCCCGCCACGACCACCGCCGCCGCGACCGCCGCCGGTCGTCACCGCCTCGTCGATGATCGCGAGATCGAGACCTTCGGGCAGCGCGAGATCGTCCCAGGGATCCGGCGCGCGTTGTTTGTTGGCCGCCTCGGCGCCCAGCCGGACGACGTTTCGCGCCATTGTCAGTTCGGCCGACGCGTCGCCGAACGTCGCGGATCGAAGAATGAGGGTCTCGGCGGTCCACGGCGTCGGCACGATGCCGGTCAGCTTGAACTCGACCGGCAGGTTCGACGCGCGCTCCGCGATATAGGCATTCACGCCCGCCGCATATGCCGTGAAGATCCGTTTCCCGTCGGGGTGGTAGCTGGTCCACTCGCGATCGTCCATCGGCCCGCGGTACTTGAGGAGCCTCGCGGTGCGATCGCGCGCGACGGCGGACGGCCCGAGAATCTCGGCGAGCCGGCCTTCGCGCTGCCGGCGCCACATCTCCATCTGCCAGAGACGGTCCTGGGCCATGACGAAGCCCTGCGCCATGAAGAGGTCGTCGACGTTCAGCGCGTAGATGTGCGGCACGCCCCAGCGATCCCGGATGACCTGCACGTCGGCCCGAAGTCCGGGGATGCGGAACTCACCCGCGATTGGCGAGAGCGAGGCTTTCGCGAGGGCTTTCAGCTGGTCGTTCCCCGCCGGCTGTTGCGCGGCCGAGACACCGAGCCAGGCCACAGCCACGCCTGCTACACCGATCACCGCCAGCGCTCGACGCGACATACAAGGAACTCCTTCAGTGGGCTTGGGGCGAATTATCCTTCATGAAGAACTATAGTCACCCGTATGCGTGTGCAGATTTGGGCGCTGACCGGAGTGCTGGCGGTCCTGGCTGGTGGCACTTCCGCCAATCAACCGGCGCCCGCCAACTGGCCGCGATTCCGGGGACCGGATGCCGCGGGAATCGCCGATGGCGAGCAGCTCCCCACCGCCTGGAACGGACCGGGCGGCACGAATATCCGCTGGAAAGTCCCGATCGCCGGTCTCTCCCACTCCAGTCCCATCGTCTGGGGCGACCGCCTGTTCCTGACGTCGGCAATCAGCAGTCGCGCCGATGCGACGTTCAAGCCTGGGCTGTACGGCGAAGGCACCGCTTCCGAGGATCGCAGCTCGCACAAGTGGGTGCTCACCGCGATCGATCGACGGACCGGCAAGACGCTCTGGCAGCGCACGGCGTACGAAGGCGTCCCGAAAGAGAAGCGCCACATCAAGTCCACGTACGCGAGCTCCACGCCCGTCACCGACGGGCGCATTGTCGTCGCCTACTTCGGATCGCAGGGGCTGCACGCATTCGACCTCAACGGCAAGCCGCTGTGGCGACAGGATCTTGGTCGCCTCGACGTCGGGGCGTACGACTTGCCCGAGTACGAGTGGGGCACGGCCAGCTCACCCATCATCGACAACGGCCTCGTCATTGTTCAGGCCGACCAGCAGAAAGGCTCCTTCCTCATCGCGTTCAAGGCCGCGACCGGAGAGATGGCGTGGAAGACGATGCGCGACGAGCTGCCGTCGTGGGGCACGCCGAACGTCTATCGTTCGACCAGGCCGGGCCGCGCGCCGGAGCTCGTGACGAACGCGTCCAATTTCATCCGGGGCTACGACCCGGCGACCGGGAAGGAACTGTGGCGGCTCGGCGGCAGCTCGAAGATCACCGCGCCGACGCCGGTCTTCACAGATGACTTCATCCTCGTCGCGAGCGGGCGCCGCGACGAGAAGCCGATCTTCGTGATCCGTCCGGGCGCGCGCGGGGACATCACGCTCGGCGCCGCCCAGACGTCGAACGACGCGGTCGCCTGGTCCAAGCGCGGGCGCGGCCCGTACATGCCCACGCCGTTGATCTATCGCGGTCAGGTCTACGTGATCAACAACGACGGCATCTTCGACGCCTACGATCTCGCGACCGGCCGCGAGATCTACCGCGACCGGATTCCGCATCCAGGCAGCGGCTTCAGCGCATCGCCCGTCGTCTCGGACGGCCGGATCTTTCTCTCGAGCGAAGACGGCGACATGTTCGTCGTGGCGGCCGGTCCAAAGTTCTCCATCGTCGCCACCAATCACATGGGCGAGCCCCTGATGGCGACCCCGGCCATCGTCGATCGGACGATGTACGTCCGCGCCCAGCAGCACCTGTTTGCGATCGGCGCGCCCGCGACTCGCGCGGAGCCTTCAGCCTCTTCGCTGGGGGTGGGGCCCCGGCGCGAGGAACAGAGGATAGCGAGTCTGCGAGCGCCGGAGCGCGCGCGAGCGGGGGTGGGGCCCCGCGAGCAGTGAAAAAGAAGACTGCCTGAAATGATCGGCCGAACGCTGTCGCACTACGAGATCATCGAGGAGATCAGCCGCGGCGGCATGGGCGTCGTCTATCGTGCCCGCGACGTGAATCTCGGCCGCGAGGTCGCGCTCAAAGTGCTGCCCGAAGACCTCGTCCACGACGCCGAGCGCCGGCAGCGGCTGCTGCAGGAGGCGCGCGCCGCGTCGACGCTCGAGCATCCGCACATCGCCGTAATACACGAGGTCGGCGAAGCCGACGGCGTGACGTTCATCGCCATGGAGCTGATCCGCGGCGAGAAGCTCAGCGAGGTGCTGGGGCGCGGTCCGCTGCCGCTCAAACGCGCGCTTGATCTCACGGTGGAGACGAGCGAGGGCCTCGCGCGCGCGCACGAAAAAGGGATCATCCACCGCGACCTGAAGCCGGCCAACGTCATGGTGACCGACGAGGGCCACGCCAAGATCATCGACTTCGGCCTCGCCAAACTGATTGAGCCGGTCAGCCGGGAGGCGTCCACGGTTTCCGTTCATGGCCCCCGCACCGACTCCGGCGTCATTCTGGGCACGGCCGCCTACATGTCGCCGGAACAGGCGCGCGGCATCCGGATCGACCACCGGAGCGACATCTTTTCACTCGGCGTCATGCTGTACGAGATGTTGACAGGGCGCGCGGCGTTCCAGGGCGCCAGCAGCCTCGACACGATGCACGCGATCCTCACGCAGCCCATGCCATCGCTGCCCACGATTGCCGGGCTCGCCGACGACGCCGCCGGCCAGATCCAGCGCGTCATCGAGAAGTGCACCGCCAAGGATCCCGACGATCGTTATCAGGGCATGAAGGACATCGTCGTCGATCTCCGCATCGCGAGACGGCACTTGGAGTCCTCGTCGTCGGTGACGACGGTCGGTGCGACGTCGGTGGCGTCCGTGCCAGCGGCGCCGAAGGCTCGACCCCGGATGCGAATTCTGGCGGGAGGGCTGCTGACGCTCGCGGCGGCCGTCGCGGCGGTCGTCTGGTGGACGGGACGACAGCCGGGGCCCACGGTCAGTCCATCCGGCAAACCGGCGCTCGCCGTGCTCTATTTCGAGAACAACACCGGCGACGCCTCGCTCGACTGGATGCGCACGGGCCTCACCGACATGATGGTGACGGACCTCTCGCAGTCCACCGACATCGAGGTCCTCGGCACGGACCGGCTCTACCAGATTCTGCAGGACCTCAAGCGCACCGACGACCGCGTGATCTCGTCGGACGTCGTGAAACAGATCGCGAGCCGGGCCGGCGTCGACAACGTGCTCGTCGGAAGCTACGTCAAGGCCGGCGACACGATCCGTATCAGCGCGCGCCTGCAGGACGCACGCACCGGCCAGATCGTCAGCGCCGAGAGAGTCGAGGGCGCGGGCGAGTCGAGCGTGTTCTCACTCGTCGACGAGCTCACGCGCCGGTTCAAATCGAAGATGGCGGCCCTTGTTGGTTCGAGACCGGGTTCACTGTTCACACGCCCCGGCCAGACTGCCGGAACAGGCCTCGATCTCGGCGTAAAGGCGATCACGACGTCCTCGATCGAGGCCTACCGCTACTATGCCGAAGGCATCAATTCCCACGACCGCAGTCTCAGCGCGCAGGCGGCGCCCCTCCTCGAAAAGGCCATCGAGATCGATCCGAACTTCGCGATGGCCTACGCGAAGCTTGCCGTGGTGAGCAGCAATCTCGGAGCCTTCAACAAGCGCGACGACTATGCGAAACGCGCGCTCGATCGGATCGACCGGCTCACGACGCGCGAGCGGTACTACATCGAGGGCTTCTACTACGGGATTCGACCGGAAACGATGAAGCGAAGCATCGAGGCCTACCAGCAGGGCCTGGCGCTGCATCCGGAGCACCAGGCGTCGCGGCACAACCTGGGCCTGCATTTTCTCGACCTCGAGCGCTTTCCGGAGAGCCTCGAGCAGTACGAAGAACTGCGGCGGCGCGGCACGTCCAATCCAACGACATACGAGAATCTCTCCGCCGCATATATCGAGGTCGGCAACACGAAGCGTGCGCGTGAGGTGGCCGAAGAGTACGTCGCTCAGCACCCTGAGTCGGCGGCCGGCTTCCGCGCCCTGGGCAGCGCGCTCGTGGCCGAAGGCCGGCTCGACGAGGCCCGCGCGGCGTTCGAGAAGGCCGAGGCGCTCGATCCCCTGGATTTTTCCCAGAAGATAGGTCGGCGGAATGTCGCGTTCCTCCAACATCGGTGGGCCGATGCGGAGGCCGTGAACCAGGAACTGGCGAAAGCGCCAGATCCCTTTCAGCAGTTCATCGCCCTCGCTGGCGGCGCTCAGATCAGCGCGGCTCGGGGCCGAGGCCAGGAGGCGCTCGCCCGCTGGGACGCGGCCGCGCGGCTCACAGGTCTCCCGCCACTGATGCGAGCCGGCGCACGCAATCGACAGGCCTCCTTCCTGCTACGGCTGGGGAAGCCTGCGGCGGCGCTTGCGCAGCTGCAGCTTGCGCTCCCAGACTCGCGCAACCGCGATCAGGAGTTCCAGACGCTGCAGCTCCTGGCCGTTGCGCAGGCGGCGCTCGGCCAGACGGCCGACTCGGAGAAATCGCTGGCGCTTCTCGAATCGCGGGCGGCGATCCTGCCAAGCGATCGTGAAAAACGACGCGTCCATTGGGCGCGAGGCCAGATCGCGCTCGACCGCGGAGACACGGGCACGGCCGTATCGGAGCTGGGCACGGCGCAGCGTATGCTGCCCGTCCACGGACCCGTGCTCGGGCCCCCGTCGTCGCTCGCCGAGCTCCTGTTCGCGGCGGCGTCGGCGAACGTCAAGGCCGGCAAAGATGCCGAAGCGGCCAACCTTCTCGAGCGACTTCAGGCTGGGCACGACCGCGTGTACGGTCTGGACAGCTACGGCCGCAGCTTCTTCGTGCTCGCGCAGATCTACGAGCGTCGGGGCGACGCCGCGCGGGCGCGTGAGCAGTACTCGCGCTTTCTCGATCTCTGGCGCGACGGCGATCTCGAACGCGGCTGGGTAGCCGAGGCGCAGAGGAAGACGGCGCGCTGACGATGGCAGATTCCCTGATCGGCCGCACGCTATCGCACTATGAGGTTGTCGAGGAGATCAGCCGCGGCGGTATGGGTGTCGTCTATCGCGCCCGCGACGTGAATCTCGGCCGCGAGGTCGCGCTCAAGGTGCTGCCCGAGGATCTGGTCCACGATCGGCTCCGCGGCGAGCGGATGCTGCAGGAGGCACGAGCCGCGGCGCTGATCGAGCACCCGCACATTGCGGTGATCCACGAGGTCGGCACAGCCGAGGGCGTGACGTTCATCGCCATGGAGCTGATCCGCGGCGACAAGCTCAGCGATGTCCTGGTCCGAGGTCCCCTGACGCCCAAGCGCGCGCTCGATCTCGCCGTCGAAATCGCCGAAGGCCTCGGACGCGCGCACGAACGAGGGCTGATCCATCGCGACCTGAAGCCGGCCAACGTGATGATCACCGAGGACGGTCACGCAAAGGTCATCGACTTCGGTCTCGCCAAGCTCATCGAGCCGGTCATGCCCGATGCGTCCACGGTCGGCGCGCCCGGACCACATTCAACGCCGGGTCTCGTCATCGGCACCGCGGCGTACATGTCGCCCGAACAGGCGCGCGGCGATCGGATAGACCATCGCACCGACATCTTCTCGCTCGGGGTGGTGCTCTACGAGATGCTGACCGCGCGGGCGCCGTTCCAGGGCAAGAGCACGCTCGACACGCTGCACGCGATTCTCACGGAGCCGGTGCCGCCGCTGCCGACCTCGGCGACGTTCTCGAGCGACACGACTGCCGAGATGCAGCGCGTGATCGCCAAATGCACGGTCAAGGAGGCCGACGAACGCTACCAGGGCATGAAGGACATCGTCGTGGACCTGCGGGCCGCGCGACGCCGGCTGGAATCGGGATCAGGTGTCGCGACGGCGACGATGCCGCCAGCAGCCGCGCCGGCCCCGGCCGTGTCACGTACCCGCCGCACGCCGATGCTAGTGGCGGCGGCAATCGCCATCGTCGCTGTTGTCGCCCTCGTGTGGTGGTGGATGGAACGCCGCACCGCGCCGGCGCCGAGCTCGTCCGGTCGTCCCTCGATCGCCGTGTTGTATTTCGACAACAACACCGGCGACACGTCGCTCGATTGGATCCGGACCGGTCTCACCGACATGATGGTCACGGACCTTTCGCAGTCCACCAACATCGAGGTCCTGGGCACTGACCGTCTGTACCAGATCCTCAAGGAACTCAGACGCGCGGACGACCGCGTGCTCTCGGCCGACGTCGTGCAGCAGGTGGCGTCGCGGGCCGGCGTGGACAGCGTGCTGGTCGGCGGCTTCGTCAAAGCGGGCGACACGATCCGGATCAGCGCGCGCCTGCAGGATGCGCGAACCGGGCGGATCGTCAGCGCCGAGCGCGTTGAGGGTCCGGGCGAATCGAGCCTGTTCTCGCTCGTCGACGAGCTCACGCGCCGGTTCAAGTCCACGTTCGCGTCGCTCGGCGGCCGCGGAGCTGAGTCGCTGCTCTCGAAACCCGGCCAACCGCCGGAGGTGGGCCTCGATCGCGGCGTGCAGGACATCACCACGTCTTCGATTCAGGCGTACCGGTACTACGCCGAGGGTATTGCCTTCCACGAGCGCAGCCTGACCGAGCAGGCCAGGCCGCTGCTCGAGAAGGCGATCGAGATTGATCCGGACTTCGCGATGGCGTATGCCAAGCTCGCCGTCGTCAACAACAATCTCGGTCTCTGGGACAAGCGCGACGAGTACGCCAAGCAGGCGTTGGCCCGGATCGATCGGCTGACGAGCCGCGAGCGGTACTACATCGAAGGCTTCTACTACGGCCTCAGGCCCGAGACCGTCAAGCGCAGCATCGAGGCGTACCAGCAGGGTCTGGCGTTGCACCCCGAACATCAGGCCTCACGCCATAACCTCGGGCTCCACTTCTCCTTTCTGGAGCGCTTCCCTGAAAGCATCGAGCAATACGAAGAGCTCAGACGCCGCGGCACGTCCAATCCGAGCTCATATGAAAACCTCGCCGGTGCATATGTCGGCATGGGGAATGCGGCCGCCGCCCGCAAAGTGGCCGACGAGGTTGTCAGCCGCTATCCGGACTCCGGAACGGCTTACCGGGTGCTTGGCCAGGCGTTCATGGCCGCCGGCCAGTTCGACAACGCGCGCGCGATGTTCGAGAAGTCCGAGGCGCTCGAACCGCTGGATTTTGCTGCGAAGATGGGCCGGTTGAACGTCTTCGTGCTCCAGCACCGCTGGGCCGACGGTGAGGCCGTCAGCCAGGAATTGCTCAAAAGCCCGAGTCCCTTCCAGAAGTTTCTGGGGTTTTTCGGCGCCGCGGCGTTGAGCGGCGCGCGTGGACAAGGACAGCAAACGCTTGCGATATGGGAGAAGACGGCCCGCATCCCTGCCCTCTCGGCGCTCAACCGGGCCGTCGCCCGGAACCGTCAGGCGGCGCTCTTGCTGCGGATGGGAAACCCGGCGGCCGCGCTTGCCGCCGCAGAGCTTGCCCTCCCCGATGCCACCAATCGTGATCCGGAGTTCGAGACGCTGCAGCTTCTGGCCGTGGCGCAGGCGGCGGTAGGCCGCAAGGCCGAATCGGACAAGTCGTTGTCGCGCCTGGAATCGCGCGCCGCGATGCTGCCGTCGGAGCGCGAGAAGCGGCGCGTCCATTGGGCGCGCGGTCAGATCGCGCTCGACCATGGCGACACGGCAGCCGCCATCACCGAGTTGCAGACCGCCGTGGGCTCGTTGCCGGCTCACGGCCCGGTGATCGGCCCGCCGTCGTATATTGCGTCGCTGCTGTACGCCGCGGCGTGGGCCAATCTCAAAGCCGGCAGAGACGCCGACGCCGTACCGCTGCTGGAGCGCCTGCAAACATCCCACGATCGGATCTTCGACACAGACGCGTACGCGCGGAGCTATTTCCTGCTTGCGCAAATCTACGAACGGCGGAACGACGCCGCGCGGGCCCGCGACCAGTACTCGCGCTTCCTCGATCTCTGGCGCGACGGCGATTTGGAGCGCGGCTGGGTGGCCGAAGCGCAAAAGAAAATCGGGCGTTGAGAGCGTCAGTGCAGCCGAAACTCCAGAATCAGTGTGACGATGACGTCGACCGGTTGACCGCGCCGGGTGCCCGGCGCGAACACCCACTGTTTCGCGGCCTCGATCGCGGCGCGGTCCAGTCCGAACCTCGCGTCGAGTGACTTCACGACGCGCACGGCTCCCACCGTGCCGTCGGCGCGCACCACGGCCTCGAGCACGACGTCACCGGTGATCTTGGTGACCATCGCTTCGCTCGTGTAGCGCGGCGGCACGCGCTTCAGCAGCACCGGCGCCGTGACGTCGCCGCCGGCGGGGAACGCGCCGTCAAACCCCTTCTCAAATCCTGGTCCGACCCCATCGCCCCGGCCGGGTCCAGCCGTCCGCCCACGTCCGTCGCCGCCAGGAGCGGCCAGCGCCGTCACGGACAGACCGGCCGCGCGCAGGATCTTTGCGGCATCCGTCTCAACCGGCACGTCAAGCACGGGCGGCGTCTCCGGCGGTGGCGGAGAGACGACCGCCGCGATCGGAACGGGCGCCGGCTGGCGGTGAGCGGGAATCTCGAGCTGTTGTCGTGGCGCGGGCGCAGGATGGCCACCGCCGCCGCCACCGGAGCCAGGCGTCGAAATGAAAACGAACTTCGTTGGAAACGGCGGCGTGTCGGAGGGAGCCCCCGCTGATTCGCTCGTCAGCAGCACAATCGCGACGATCGCGAGGCCGACGTGAAGGACCGCGGACACGCCGAACGCTCCTCCCAGTCGGGGGCTTACGGGGGCGTTCATATCGCGGTTAGACGCACGGTCCCGGTTTTCGGGCGGGGCTCGGCCATTCTTCATTTACTTGCTCGCGGGGCCCCACCCCCGCTCGCCCGCCCTGCGGCGCTCGCTTCGCTCGCTCTCCTCGGGCGGTCTTTCTTTCAATGCTGTTTTCTGCCACCAGCGACATGACGAACCTGGCGGCTTACGCTCCTGCGGGCTTCGCCGCAAAAACCGCGCGCACACGATTGGCATCCGTAGCGTTTTCGCCAGAATCCTTCAGACGTTGGTGGGGCACATGGCTTGCGTGGAGAAGAGGCTTGGCCGCGGGGCCAGTTCTGTTATTTCGGCTCCCCCAGTGACGGAGTGTGGACCTGATGTTGCCTCTGACGGAAACGCGGGAGATCCGCGACTACGCATTCGAAGTCAAATTCCTCATCGATCCGGCGCTCGGACAGCGCATCCGCGAGTGGACGCGCGACCGTCTTCCGCCCGATCCCTACGGCGCCGGTCCCAACGGCGACGAGTATCGAATTACGACTCTCTACTTCGATACACCCGACTACGACGTGTTTCGCCGCCAGCGATCGTACGCGCGATCCAAATACCGGATCCGGCGGTACGGCCAGAGCGACGTCGCGTTCCTCGAGCGAAAGATGCGAACGTCGACGCTGCTCTCGAAGCGTCGCACAGCCGTCGCGCTCGAGGATCTCGCCAGCCTCGCCGCCGACGACCTGAGCGCGGAATGGCCTGGGGTCTGGTTTCAGCGCCGATTGGCCGTGCGTGGCTTGCGGCCGCACTGTCAGGTCTCGTATCAGCGCATGGCGCGCGTCGGGGTGGACGAGCACGGGCCGTTCCGGGTGACGCTGGACGATCAGCTGACGGTGAAGCCGGCCGACGACCTCGAGTTCGTCGCGGGCGCGGGCGCGCCGCTGATCCATCGCGGGTTCATCCTGGAGCTCAAATACCGCGTCACGCCGCCGGCCATTCTCAAACAGCTTGTCGAGGAGTTCGCGCTCAACCCGAAGCGGGTCTCCAAGTACCGCCTCGGCGTGCTGGCGCTCGTCGATCGGCTGGCGGGCGGCGCCTCGGACCTGCGCGAAGCCAATACCATCGAATTGCGCTACGCGTAGCCACTCCCGTCCTGTATCCTTTCGCCGTGAGGCGTGGGCTCCTGGCGGCGGCCGCCGCGGTGGTATCGGCTTGTTCCGGTTCGACCAATCCTGGCGGACCGGGCCCGTCGCCACCGCCGCCGACCGGCATCGCGATCCTCGCCGGCGCCGGCGACATCGCCGCATGTTCTTCGCCGGGCGCCGAAGCCACGGCCCAGTTGCTCGATCGCATCTCCGGGACGGTCTTCACGGCAGGCGACAACGCGTATCCCAACGGCAGCCCCGCGCAGTTCCGCGACTGCTACGATCCGTCGTGGGGCCGCCATCAGCGCCGCACACGGCCCACGCCGGGGAATCACGACTACGAGTACGATGCGGCCGCCTCCGGCTACTTCGACTACTTTGGCGACAGCGCCGGCCCGCGCGGGCTCGGCTACTACAGCTACACCGTGGGCAGCTGGCGCATCTACGCGCTGAACAGCGAGATCACCGGCGGCGCGTTGCAGGCGCAGACGCAGTGGCTGCGCGACGAGCTCGCCGAGAATCCGGCCTGCTCGATCGCGATCTGGCACAAGCCGCTCTTCACGTCGGGCCCGAACGGCCCGAACCCGCACATGGCGGAGACCTGGCGCGTGCTCTACAACGCCAACGTGGACGTGGTCATCAACGGCCACGACCATCTGTATGAACGCTTCGCGCCGCAGGATCCCGAGGGACGGCCGGATGTCGCGCGCGGCATGCGGCAGTTCACCGTCGGCACCGGAGGCGTCCCGCTCTATTCGTTCGGCGCCATCAAACCGAACAGCGACGTCCGGGCGAGCGTCTGGGGCGTGCTGGTGCTGTTTCTCGCCGACGGCAGCTACGAGTGGAACTTCCTCCCGGCAGGCATTCCCGGCGCGAACTTCCAGGACAACGGCCGCGCATCCTGTCACTGACACGGAGACGCCGTGATGGTTCCGCTCCGATTCCTGTCTCCCGCCGCGCGGCTGGCCGTGGCGGCCTTCGCGTTCGTCGTCTCGCCCTCACTCGCACGCGCTCAGAGCCTGCCGGCCGCACAGGCGCTCGCGCTGGCTCAGGCGATGCCGCCAACCGGCCTGTCCGCGTCGGCAGCTGCGCCGGCAGCGCCCCGCCGCGCCGATGCGTCGTTCCGCTGGGAAGACCATCCGACGCTCCTCATCGGCAAAAACACGCGGATCGCGTTTCGCGCGCGCGTGAAGTTCGACGAACGGCGTTCTGACGCGCCCATCCCGGACGACGAAGATACGACGCTCGATCTGGCGCGCAAACGCATCGGCGTCGAAGGTGAGATTGCGGGCCTGTTCGATTTCCAGGTGGAGCGGGAGCTGCAGGACGACGATCCCTGGCGTGACGTGTACATCAACTACCGGCAGTTCGATGCCGTGCAGGTCCAGGCCGGCAAGTTCAAGCTGCCATTCAGCCTCGACGAGAACACC
The DNA here is from genome assembly GCA_035633215.1 of Vicinamibacterales bacterium. Lineage (GTDB taxonomy): Bacteria > Acidobacteriota > Vicinamibacteria > Vicinamibacterales > SCN-69-37 > DASQFI01. The sequence goes on from DASQFI010000016.1 coordinate 126,473, forward strand.
GGCGCCACCAACCTCGACTTCGCCTACCGATCGCTCATCGCCTCGCATCTGGCGCCCGGACGCGACCGCGGCTGGATGGTGCACGGTCGCGTCGCCAACCGGATCCTGCGCTACGAGGCGGGCGTGTTTGAGCACGACGGCCGGAACGCGCGTCCGCGCAATCCCGAGCGCGTCTTCGGCGACCGGACGATCGCGGTGCGCGTGGGCGTTCAGCCGTTTCGCACCTCGAAGACCCCGCTCGAGGATCTGCTCGTCGGTGTCGCGATGACGCGGAGCGATCTCAGTGGCCTCGCCGTGGGGCTTCCCGGGCTGCGCGCCCGCACGCCGCTGGACCTGGAGTTCTTCGAGAGCGACGTCTGGATCAAGGGACGCCGCGAGCGGCGCGGGTACGAAGTCCGCTGGCGTCCCGGACCGGTCGGTCTCAAGGCCGAATACATCAAGGTCACCGACGAGCGACTCGAGCAGAGCGTCGAGGACACGGACCTCTCGCCGTTCCTCGCCAAGGGCTGGTACGTGAGCGGCACGGTCGCGCTGACGGGCGAGAAGAAAGCCGACGGGCTCGACGCGCCGAAGCGGCCGTTCGGCCGCGGCGGCATCGGCGCCGTCGAAGTCGGCATGCGACTCGAAGAGATCACCTACGGCAGCGTCGCCACTGACGACGAGCCCTCGACGAGCCCGCGCGCCGACGTGATCCCGGGCAATGCCGACCGCGTGACGACGTTCGGCGTGAACTGGTACCTGAACCGGTGGATCAAAGTGCAGTTCAATCTGATCCGCGACAAGATCACCGATCCCAGCCAGGGCCCGCTGCCGTCGCAGCCGACCTTCTGGAGCCGGGTGCTGCGGTTTCAGTTCACGCTGTAACACGTTGTAAGGAGAGGCATGTCTCTTCACCGCACAGCTGCCGTGGCGCTCTTCACCGTGATGATAGGGGGACGGGGCTCCACTGTGGAAAACTCCCGGGACATCTCCCTGGAGTCTCGCATGGTGGCGTCCCGGGAGTTTTCCACAGCGGAGCCCCGTCCCCTTGGCGCGCAGTCGTCGACCGACCTGTTCGACGACACGACGCTGCACGAGGTTCGGCTCTTCGTCCATTCGAAGGATCTGGCCACGCTGCGCGCGCGGTATCTCGAGAACATCAACACGCCGGCCGACATCCAGATCGACGGCACGCGCGTTAGGAACGTCGCGATCCGGTCCCGAGGCGGCGGCAGCCGCAATCCGGACAAGCTCGGGCTGCGCGTCGATTTCGACTTCTACACCCGAGGCCGCCGCTTCCGCGGCCTGGAAGCGATCGTCCTCGACAATTTCTGGCAGGACGAAGCGCTGATCCGCGAGCAACTGGCGATGAAAGTGTTCCGCCAGATGGGCGAGGTCGCGCCGCGGGAGTCCTTCTGCCGCCTCTACCTCAACAACCAGTTCCAGGGCGTGTACGGACTGGTCGAGGAAATCGATCCGGATTTTTCGGCGCGGGAAACCGGCGAGTCGAACGGGTACCTCTACGAGTATCACTACCGCTTCCTGTTCAACGGGGAGGATCTCGGGCCCGGGTTCGACCTCTACAAGATGATCTTCGAGGCTCGCAACCACGAGCTCGAACCAGACGAGCAGCTCTACGGTCCCATCCGCGATCTGTTCCACGACATGAACGAGCCGGATGATGCATTGTGGTTCGAACGCGTCGGTCAGCGGCTCGACCTGCCGCAGTTCATGCGGAGCCTCGCCATCGAGGCATTCGTCGGCGAGGGCGATGGCCTCCTGGGTTACGCGGGCATGAACAATTTCTATCTCTACCGCTCGCCGGCGACACAGCGGCACCAGATCTTTCCGTGGGATCGAGACCTGTCGTTCAGGTTTGACACGACGTCGCTCGAGCGCGGGCTCGACCAGAACCTCATCTTCCGGCGCGCCTTCGCGCAGCCCGAGCTCAAGACGATCTATCTCGACACCATCGAAAACACCGCGCGCATGGCCATGGAGAACAACTGGCTCGAGACCGAGATCGATCGGCTGGTCGCGCTCATCGACGCGCCCAACCGAGAGCCGACCCCGTACACGAAGCACTTTACGGAAGCGGAGTTCGACACACAGGTCGCGTTCCTGCGCAACCTCGCCAGGGTGAGGCCGCAGTTGCTGATTGACGAGGTCGCGCGAAACCGCTAGGGGACGGGGCGAACCCCCGTCCCCGCATTGACCTCCGGCGCTGCCCTGCGTTTAACTGACGCGGCGCATGCTCCATCTCGGCATCTTTCTCATCACATTCTCCGGCCTGGTCTTCGAAGTCGGCCTCACCCGCATCTACTCGGCGACGATCTGGTACCACTTCACGTTCGTCATCGTCTCGGTGGCGCTGCTCGGCTGGGGACTCGGCGGGTTCGTACTGCACCTGCTGAAGCGGCGCGTCCAGTCGTCGATCGATCGCGCGGCGTGGTTCACGCTGGGCTACGCGATCTCGATCCCGCTCTGCCTGGCGCTCATCGTGCGCTTTCCGTTCACGCCGGAGCGGTTCGCGATGTACTTCATCGCGCCGCTGGTGCCGTTTCTCCTGGCGGGGATGGCGCTCGCGATGGTGTTCGACCTGCGCCGCGAGACCGCCGGCTCGCTCTACTTCGCGGACCTGGCCGGCGCGTCGCTCGGCGCTGGCGTCGTCACGCTGCTCTTGCAGTCGCTCGGCGGTGAGGCCGCGCTGCTCGTCGCCGCCGTCGCGCCGTTCGTCGCGGCCTGGTGCCTGTCACGCCGTCCGGTCGTGCGGCTCACCGCGGCCGCCGGCGCGGTCCTGATCGCGGCGCTCGCCGTCTCGAACGAGTCCACCGGCCTGTTCCGCATCCGGCCCGGCACCTGGAAGGCCATGCACCGGCAGATGGAGGAGCTGCCGAACGCGCGCGTCGCGCACACCGGCTGGAACGCGTACTCGCGCATCGACGCCGTCGAGGGCTTCCCCGCACCGAACCTCGCGCGCCTGTACATCGATGCCGACGCCTGGACGAGCGCGCATCAGTGGGATGGCCGCCTCGAGAGCGTCGCCAATCTTCGTGAGACCTTCCGGGCCCTCCCGTTTCGCCTCACGCCCGGCGGCGAGACGTTGATCATCGGACCCGGCGGCGGCGCCGACGTGTTGGCCGCCCTCGCGTCCGGCAGCCGGCGCGTGACGGCGGTCGAGCTCAATCCGCTGATGATCCGGTTCGTTCGCGAGTACGGCCCGCGCGCCGGCAACATCTACAACCGGCCCGACGTCGAGGTCGTGCTGAGCGAGGGGCGCAATTTCATCAGCCGGACCGATCGACGATTCGACGTCATCTTTCTCGGGTTCGTGGACACGTGGGCGTCGGTGAATTCAGGCGGGTTGTCGCTTTCGGAGAACTACCTCTACACGACCGAGGCGTTCCGGGCGTACTACGACCATCTGACCGACGATGGGGTGATGGTGATCTTGAGATGGCCGACGGACACGCCGCGGCTCGTGTCGAATGCCGTCGCGCTCCTGGGCGTCGAGGAGGCGGCCAAGCGTATCGTCGCCCTCACGGAGCGACGCGATGGCGTGCGCGACAACGAGGCGCAGATGCTGTTCATGCTGCGCAAGCGTCCGTTCACGGAGGCCGAGACGTCGACGATTGCGAACGACTGGACGCTCGCGCGCCCGATGCTGGTGCCCGGCCGGCACGCCGAGGCGCCATACGCCGATCTCTTTGCCGGCCGCAAGACGCTGGACCAGTACATCGAGGAGTCGCCCCGGCGCGTGGGTCCGGTCTTCGACGACAGCCCGTTTTACTTCGCCGTGGAGCGGCCCTGGGGCATGGCGACGCGCATCGCGCGCGCGCTCCTCACCGTCGTCGTCCCTGTCGTCATCCTGCTCGCGCTGTTCGTGGTGCTCGGCAAACCCCGCGGACAACCGGTGGGCGCGTATGCGGCGTCGGTCGGCTACTTCGCGTGTCTCGGGCTCGGCTTCATCACGGTCGAGCTGGTGCTGCTGCAGCACCTCACGCTGTTGCTCGGCCACCCGATTTTCACCCTGTCGATCCTGCTCTTCGCGCTGCTCCTCGCCGGCGGCGTCGGCAGCTCGATGAGCCGGTTCGTCCGGGGCCGGCGCGCCTGTCTCACGGTCGCGGCGCTGGGGGTGATTTGGGCTCTGGTGCTGCCGCGTGTCGTGCCGATGCTCCTGCCGTTGTCGCTCTCGGCACGCGTCGCGATCGCCATCGTGATCATTTTGCCGATCGGACTGGCGATGGGGATCCCGTTCCCTCGGGGTCTGCGGCGCGCCGGTCAGGGCGCGCTCCCGCCGCCGCCGTTCTACTGGGGCTTGAACGGCGTGATGTCGGTCCTGGGCTCGGTCGGGACGGTCGCGCTCGCGCTGATGGTTGGGTTTCAGGCGGCGATGCTCGCCGGCAGCGGCTGTTATGCGCTCGCCGCGGCGTTGGCCTGGGTGGTGGACGAGTAGTTTTTGCAACATTCGGCAACAGCCGGATCGCAATTTTTTCAACCCCGCGCTCGAATCTCCCGGGTTTCAGGGTCTGGTCCGCGGATCGGGCCTTGCACGAATCGCGCGGCATGGATGACGCCGAATTCGACGGGATCATCGCCCGCGCGGCGGACCCGAACCTCATCCCCGGCATCTACAACTACTGCGACCGCCGGTGCGAGCGGTGCGCCTTTACGGAACGGTGCCTACAGTTCCTGGAGCGGCGACGCGAGCAGACGGCAGCCGGAGACGACCAGACCTCGTTCGGCCGGGTGGTGGCGCAATCGCTCGAGCGCAGCCTCGACATGCTTCAGATCATCGGCCGCCGCCTGGGCGTGAACTTGATCAATGGTCCTGAACCCGAGCCTGTCGCCGATTGGGCGCCGGAGTCGATCGGTGCCGAGCCCAACCAGCAGGACGCCGAGGCCGGCGCCGATCCGCTGGTCGTGAGCGCGCGGGAATACGCCACCACGACCTGGCCCATCCTTCGCGCCCTGCGGCCCATTCTCGAGGCGCGGGGCGAGCGGTCACTCCTCGAGGCGATGGACACGCTCGAAGCGTCCTGCACCAACATCTCGGCCAAGGTCTTCCGGGCGGTTTGGAACACCGCCGAGGCCGACTTCGACCCGTCCGAAGTGCAGAACGACGCGAATGGCTCGGCCAAGATCGCCAAGTTGATGATCGAGGAGGCGCGTCAGTCGTGGCGGACCCTGATGGAACCGGGCCAGGCCACGTCCGACGGCGTGCCGGCGCGGCTCGTCAGGCTGCTCGACGATCTGGATGCGGCCATCCGCGCCCGTTTCCCTGACGCCATGGCCTTCGTCCGGCCAGGGTTCGACACAGGGGTCCCGGCAGTCTTGGGCCTACGGTTTTCACCAGCGGTTGGGGTATCTTGTCCCCGCATGGCGGGACACCCGGTATTTGACCGACGAGAAACCCGCAGTTTTGCCCGCGAAATCAAGTTCCTCGTCCCGGCCGAAATGGGCCTCCAGATTCAGGAATGGGCCCGACAGGCGCTCGAACCCGACCCCAGCGGCAAGGGCCCGACTGGAGATCAGTACGCGACCACAAGCCTTTATTACGAGACCCCCGGGTTCGACGTCTTCCATCAGAAGGAGTCGTACGGGCGCGCGAAGTACCGAATTCGGCGCTACGGGATGGACCCGTACATCTTTCTCGAGCGCAAGTTCCGCACCGACCGGCTGCTGGCCAAACGCCGAACGTCCGTGCCGCTCGAAGGCCTCGAGCGGCTGGGCGACGAAAGCGCCGATTCGAGCTGGCCGGGCTACTGGTTCCATCGCCGCATCCTGAAGCGCGCCTTGAAGCCGCTCGTCCAGGTTTCCTACGAGCGAACGGCCCGCCTCGGGGATTCGCCGACCGGTCCGATCCGGCTCACGATCGACACGAACCTGCGGGTGCTGCCGCTGCCCGACCGCGCGTTTCTCCCCGGCGTCGGGCTGCCGCTGGTGGAGAGCCAGTCGATCCTCGAGCTCAAATACGTCCAGGATCTTCCGGTGCTCTTCAAAGAGCTCGTCGAGCGCTATGCCATCAGCCCCGGCCGTGTGTCCAAGTACCGGCTTGGCCTCGGCGCGCTCGATTACTCTCCAGCGCTGCGACCGGACACGTCGCATGCCTGATTTCCTGAAGTCGGTAGCCAGCGAGCAGCAGCTGCCGCTCGTGACGATCGTGATCCGGCTGGTCGCCGCCGCGATCCTCGGCGGCGCGGTCGCAGGCGTCTATCGGATCACGAGACCCGGGAGCACGGTGACGCAGGCGTTTCTGCGCACGCTCGTGCTCCTATCAATCCTGATTGCGATGGTGACGCAGGTCATCGGCGACAACATCGCGCTGGCGTTCAGCCTGGTTGGCGCGCTGTCGATCGTGCGCTTCCGGACCGTGGTGCGAGACACCGAGGACACGGCGTTCGTCATTTTCGCGGTGGCGACCGGTATGGCCGCCGGCGCGAGTAAGCCCGGCCTCGCACTCGCCGGGCTCGTGGTGGTCACCATCACCGCTATCGTCATGCGCAGCCGGCCCGCGCGCACCCCGGACGCGTTGGCTTGGTTTCAGCTCAGCGTCAGAGTGGGCCTCGGACACGACGCCGAGGCGCTCATCGGCGGCACGATCGACAAGTTCGTGAGCGACCGGCGCGTGATGTCGATGGCGACCGCGCGGCAGGGCATGTCGATCGACATCACCTACGAGACCCGGCTGCGAAAGGACAGCGTCCCTGACGACCTCGTCAAGGCGCTCAACCGCATCGAAGGCATTCAGAGCGTCGAGCTCCAGCGCCGCGCGGAAGTAGACGGCTGAGTCAGGCGCTCCCTTTGGCCTCCAAGATGACTATCGTTCAAGGCGGCGGCCCGCGACCCAGACCGATTCGATCGTTCGCGTCTGCTTGATGTCGGCGAGCGGGTCGCCCGTGAGGACGACGAAGTCTGCCCAGTGGCCGGGGCGGAGGAACCCGATGTTGGAGAGTTTCGAGCACTGCGCGGCGCCGCCGGTGGCCATCGCCAGGATCGCGGCGGGACGCAGGCCGGCGCGCGCGACGAGCTCGAGCTCGAGGTGCTCGAAGTATCCCTGGAATCGCGCCGGCGGGCCGGTGTCCGTGCCGGAGGCGAGCGGCACGCCGGCGTCGTGCAGGCGTTTCACGTTCGCGATCGCGACCTCGAGCGCGGCCTTGTAGCGCTGCGCGCTCTTGCTCTCCTTCATTTGCGCCTGCCGCTTGGGGTCGCGCAGCGCGTCGAGCACGGCCGGATCGGCGGACTTGAGGAAAAACGGATCCTTGAAGAAGTCGGGCTCGGTTTCGTAGACGAACGTCGACACCTCGCGCGTGAGCGTCGGGCAGACGCAGACATTGCGCTCCTTCAGCAATCCGATCAGCTCGGCGTCCACGGGCAGATCGCGGACACTGTGCGCGATGAAGGCGGCACCGGCGCGCACGAGCGCTTTGGCATCCTCCAGATAAAAGACATGGGCGGCGACGCGCAGGTTGTGCGTCCTGGCCTGCTCGATGACGGCGCGCGCGACCTCGAGCGGCATCTTCGTCGCGCTGCCGAGGTTGTCGTCGACGCGAATCTTGATGATGTCGGGCTTCATCGCCGCGACACGATCGACTTCCTTCCGCGCGGCCTCCGGCGTCGCCGCCGTGATCACCGGGCCAGCGACGAAGATCCGCGCGCGGTCGAGTCCGGGCTGCTCCTGCCGGTCGCGAAGCGCGAACCCGGCCGGCCCGTCGCCCCCGAGGCTCACCACCGTCGTCACGCCATAACTGGCATACCGTCGCAGCTGCGCGACGAGGGTCCCCTCGGTATAGAACTGCGCGCCGGCTTGGAGCCCCTGCGTGTCGCCCACATGTCCGTGCGCGTTCACGAGTCCGGGGATGATGGTCCGGCCGGCAAGATCGATCGATTCGGCGTTCATCGGCACGACCGTGCCGGCCACCGAGACGATCTTGCCGTCGCGGACGACGAGGGCGCCCTTTGCGGAGATGACGCGGCCGTCGCCGTCGATCAGTCTGGCGTTGCGAAAGATCTGGGCGCGTCCGGCGGGCGCGCCCTGACGCTCAGGGGTCTGCGCGACGGCCGCAACGCCGAGCGCCAGGGCGGCCGCGAGTGCGACAGCTGGGACGACGGTCATCTACTTCGGCTGCGGGACGATGCGGATGTACGGTCGCGGCGATTTCCAGCCGTCGGGATAGGTCTTCTTTGCGTCTTCGTCCGACACCGATCCGGCAATAATCACATCGTCGCCCTGCTTCCAGTTGACCGGCGTCGCGACCTTGTGCTTCGCCGTGAGCTGGAGCGAGTCGAGGACGCGCAGGACCTCATCGAAGTTCCGGCCGGTGGTCATCGGATAGGCGATCATCAGCTTGATCTTCTTGTCCGGGCCGATCACGAACACGTTGCGCACGGTCTGGTTGTCAGCGGGCGTGCGACCTTCGCACGTGCCGACGAGATCGGCGGGCAGCATGCCGTAAAGTTTGGAGATCGAGAGGTCCGTGTCGCCGATCATCGGATAGTTCGGCGCGTAGCCCTGGGTCTCCTTGATGTCGTTCGACCACTTCTTGTGGTTCTCGACCGCGTCCACGCTGAGACCGATGACCTTCGTGTTTCGCTTGTCGAACTCCGGTTTGAGTTTCGCCATGTACCCCAGCTCGGTCGTGCACACCGGGGTGAAGTCCTTCGGATGCGAGAAGAGGACGGCCCACGAGTCGCCAATCCAGTCATGGAATTTGATGCGGCCTTCGGTGGTCTCGGCCTCGAAGTCTGGTGCGGTTCCTGCAATCTGAAGCGCCATTGGTGTTGCCTCCAAAACCATAGAACCTATCACGTCCGCCTTATCTGGGAACTACAGCGTCGAGCGGCCGGAAGTTGACGTCGAGCATGCGCAGGCGCTCGAGATGCACCTCGAGCCTGACCTGGAAGTCGTCGAACGTTCGCAGCGCCAGCGGGGTCCAGGCGACTTCCGAGAGCGCGATCAGCCGGGGGAAGGCCATGTACTCGACCGACTTCGGGCCGGGCATGTATTCGGTCCAGAGCTGGCCTTGAACGCCGAGGATGTGCTTCTGGAACTGGGGTTCGAGCTCGGGCGGCATCGGCTCCCACCCGTGAACGCGGTCGAGCGGCAAGAAGCCGCCGATCGCGAGGGGCTCGCGCGCCTGCTCGCGCGTCTGGTAGTAGTCGAAGTACGTGTGGCTGGTGGGCGTCATCACGGCATCGTGCCCTGACCGGGCCGCAGCGATCGCGGGCTTGATGCCCTGCCAGCTCATGACGGTCGCATTGGGCGCGAGGCCGCCCTCGAGGATCTCGTCCCATCCGATCAGGCGACGCTTTCTCGCCGTGAGGAACGTGTCCATCTGGTGGATGAACCAGCTCTGGAGCTCGTCGTCGTTCTTCAAGCCGAGCTCCGCGATGCGCGCCTGCACCTTCGCGCTCGCCTTCCACTGCGTCTTCACCGCTTCGTCGCCGCCAACGTGAATCCAGGGACCGGGAAAGAGCTCGAGCACTTCGGCAAGCACGTTCTGCATGAACGTGATCGTCGACGCGTCGGCGTTCAGCAGATACGGTGAAACGCCCCACGTCGTGCGGGGCTCGACCGGATCCGTCGTGCAGCCGAGCTCGGGGTAGGCCGAGAGAATCGCCTGGGAGTGGCCCGGCATTTCGATTTCAGGGACGACGGTGATGAAGCGATCGGCGGCGTACGCCACGATCTCCCGAACGTCGTCATGCGTGTAGAACCCGCCGTGGCGTTTGCCGTCGAACTGCGCGCCTGGCGCGCTGCCGCGATCGTGGCCAACCAGCGTTTCCCTGCGCCAGGCCGCGACCTCGGTCAGCCGCGGGTATTTCCGGATCTCGAGACGCCAGCCCTGATCGTCCGTCAGGTGCCAGTGGAACCGGTTCATTTTGTGGAGCGCGAGGAGGTCGATGTATTTCTTGACGAACTCCTTCGGCTGAAAGTGACGCGCGACGTCGAGGTGCGCGCCGCGCCAGGAGAAGCGCGGCGAGTCCTCGGTCGTGACGGCCGGTACCTGCCAGCGCACGCCTTCGACCCGGCCTTCGCGAAAGATCGCGGCCGGCAGCAGCTGCCGCAGGGTCTGCAGCCCGTAGAACGCGCCGGCCGGCGTCGCGGCGCGAATCGTGACCGCGCGCGGCGTGACCGCCAGCCGATACCCTTCCGTGCCGATCGTCTTCGCGAGTGCCGGCTGATGCCGCAGGGCGATGTGAGCCGCCGCCGGCGAGGCGCCCATGCGGACGGGCAGATCGAAGCCCGTGGCGGGCGCGAGCATCGACGCGAGTTGCCGGCCCTGCGCGCGAAGAGACGCGTCGACGACAATCGGCGTGGATCCCGTGAGCGTGAAGACGCCAGATCCGGCGGTCAGCGTCGTTGGCCGCGGAATGACGGCGACACTGACTTGCGCGTCAGGCGCCGGGAAGCCGAGCACGACGAGCAATGCGACAAGGCGGACGGGAGTCACGGCGCCGGATGGTAGCATGCGGTGCCGTGCCCATCCGCGCGATCGGCGTACTCGTCGCGATCCTGTTTTGCATCACTGCCCCGCCCCACGCGGGCAGCCAGTCGCCACGTCTCTCGACGAGCCCCGGCCGGTTCGTCCTCGACGGCCAACCGTTTCAGATCCTCTCCGGCGAGATGCACTATCCGCGCATCCCGCGGGAGTACTGGCGCGATCGGTTCCGGAAGGCCCGCGCGATGGGGCTCAACACGATCTCGACGTACGTCTTCTGGAATCTGCACGAGCCTTCGCCGGGCAAGTACGACTTCACGGGACAGAAGGACGTCGCGGCGTTCATCCGCGAGGCCGCCGACGAAGGTCTGCACGTGATCGTGCGGCCCGGCCCGTACGTCTGCGCCGAGTGGGACCTCGGCGGCTACCCCGCCTGGCTTCTCGCAGACCCAGCGCTCGTGCTGCGCAGCACGGCGCGCGCTTCACGACACCGGCAGAACGCTGGATCGCGCGGCTCGGACAGGAGCTGGCGCCCCTCCTCTCGAACCGTGGCGGTCCCATCATCGCGGTTCAGGTCGAGAATGAATACGGATCGTTCGACAAGGATAAGGCGTATCTCGCGTGGCACCGCGACGTGCTCGTGCGCGCGGGCTTCGGGGGCGTCCTGCTCTACACCGCCGACGGCGACGTTCAGCTGCCGAACGGCACGCTTCCCGATCTTCCCGCGGTCGTGAACTTCGGCACGGGCGCCGCGGAGAACGCGTTCAAGCGTCTCGCGGCGTTCCGGCCGGACGGACCGATGATGACCGGCGAGTACTGGGCCGGCTGGTTCGACCAGTGGGGCCGGCGACACAGCACGACGAACGCCGAGCGCCAGACGCACGAGCTCGCGTGGATGCTCGGGCGCGGCTACTCGATCAATCTCTACATGTTTCACGGCGGCACGACGTTCGGATTCATGAACGGCGCCAACATCGACAACAAGCGGTACTTTCCGCAGACGTCGAGCTACGACTACGACGCGGCGCTGAATGAGTCGGGCCGGCTCACCGCAAAGTACTTCGCGTTTCGCGACGTCATCTCGCGCCATCTCGGCCAGGCGCTGCCGCCCATCCCGGCCTCGCAGGCGCCGATCATGATTCCGCCGTTCCGGCTCACCGTGAGCGCGCCGCTCTCGGCGCTGCTCGACCGCGGCGTGCCGGTCGATCGGCCGCGCAGCATGGAATCGTTCGGCCAGGCGTACGGATACATCCTGTATCGCACGACGATTCCGGCGCCCGCACGGGGCGAACTCGTCATCGGCGACGTTCGCGACTACGCGCAGGTGTACCTGAACGGCGCGCTTGCAGGCACGATCGACCGGCGTCTCGATCAGGATCGCATCACCATCGACGTCACCTCGACGGACACCCGACTCGACATCCTGGTCGAGAACTCGGGACGCGTGAACTTTGCCCTGCCGCTCCGCGACGAGCGCAAAGGCATCACCCGCGAGGTGCGGCTCGCCGACAAGGAACTGACGAACTGGACGGTCTTCCCGCTGCCGATGACCACTGCTCCCGCGGCCGCGCCTCGCCGTACGACGACGAGCGGCTTCGACGGCGTCGGCGTCTATCGCGGCACATTTCAGCTCACGGTCACGGGCGACACGTTCCTCGACACGCGCGGGTGGGGAAAGGGCACCGTCTGGATCAACGGCCACCATCTTGGCCGCTTCTGGGACATCGGACCCCAGCAGACTCTCTATGTGCCTGGACCGTGGCTTCGTGCCGGGCGCAACGAGATCGTCGTCTTCAGTCTCACGCGTCCGGCCCACGAAACGATGGCCGGCCTCGCGGCGCCGGTGTTTGGAAGCTAGAGCACCGGCCCGTCGAACACCTTGATGCGGATCGGCTCGGGTGGCGCCACGGCATCTTCGATCATCACGCGTACTCGACGAACCCTCCCCAGAGCGGTGAACATGTCGATGCGGGCATAGCCGATCGTGTTGCCCGTTGCACAGACCCGCCAGGTCAGTTCGTCTTCAGATGCGTAGATCGAGTAGGCGGCGACGGCCTGACCGAGCTCGATCTGCTCTTCGAGCCGTACCTTCGTCAGTCTCACGGGGCGGCGAAGTACCACCTCTGCCCTCGCCGTCCGATCGCTCGTCCGCCACCAGGTGGTGGGCTGGCCCACCGCGAGATCGTTTGCGGACAGAATCTCCAGGCGCCTCGCGAACTCGGCGAGCCGGGCAACATCTGTCTTGTGGAGCAAGCCGTCGCGCGTGGGCGGCACGTTGAGCAGCAGCTTCGCGTTGCGGCCGACCGATCGGTAATAGAGGCCAACGAGGGCGTCGACGCTCAAGACGCGTGCGTCTTCGGCCGGATGGTAGAACCAGCCCGGCCGGATCGAGGTGTCGGCCTCGGCCGGCCGCCACACCGTGCCCGCCGGGTCACCATGCTGGAGCGCCGCAATAACCCGCCGCCCCGAGATACCTGGATACGGAACCGCGGACGGATCAACCGTAGACCAGTTCGGCTCCCCCGCCGATCCGTGTTCGTTTCCGCACCACCGCACGTCGGGTCCAGCGTCGGAAAAGATCACCGCGTTCGGTTGCAGCTTGCGGACGAGCGCCCAGACGCGCGGCCAGTCGTACTCCTGCTTCTTGCCGTTGGGTCCCTCGCCATTGGCGCCGTCGAACCAGACTTCGGCAAGCGGGCCGTACTGTGTCAGCAGCTCAGTGAGCTGCTCGCAGTAGAGATCGTTGTAGCGCGGCGAGTCGCCGTACGTCGGATTGTTGCGATCCCAGGGTGAGAGATACAGGCCCGGCCGGAGCCGCTCGGCGCGGCATGCGTCGACGAACTCGCGGACGACGTCGCCGGCGCCGGCCCTGAACGGGCTGCGCGCGACCGTATGGTTCGTCGTGCGGCTCGGCCAGAGGCAGAACCCGTCGTGGTGCTTGGCGGTGAGCACCATCGCGCGGAACCCGCCGGCACGGGCCGCCCGCGCCCACTGCCGCGCGTCGAGCCGGGCGGGCGCGAAGATGGCGGGATCCTCGCGGCCGTCGCCCCACTCTCGATCAGTAAAGGTGTTGATGCCGAAATGGATGAAGACAGCGAGCTCGTCGCGCTGCCAGGCGATCTGCGCGGCGGTCGGTCGGGGGCGCCTGCCGATCGCGTCCGGCCGCTGCGCGCGGCGCAGCCATCCGGCCGACAGGGCGGCCGCGCCGGCACGGAGGAACATCCGCCGGTCCATGGACCGACACGATGTCACTCCGTGCCTGGCGTTTCAAGCGCGGGTCAGCGCCTCACCAGGCTGACGTTCAGCGTGAGCGTTTGATCGCGGCGGATCAGAATCTCCTCGACGTACCGCGCAAAGCCCTCCTTCTGAATCTCAATTCGGTGCCGGCCTTCCGGCAGCTTGATCGCGGTGCGATCCTGCCCCGCCGGCGTCAGCCATTTCTCCCCGTCGACCAGCAGATCGGCGTCGCCAGGAAGAACGCGAAGCGACAACGTGCCGAATCGCGCCGGCGCCGTCTCGGGCGCGCGCTCGGGCGCGCGGTCCGGTTCGTATCGACGCGGCGGTGCACCTTGTCGATCGGTGGGTGCGGCCGACGGCTGCGGCGGCGCTTCCGCGGTTTCGCCCGATGCGAGCGGTTCCATCGTCGCCCGGATCTTGTCGTTCGGTCCGGGCCGGAAGTACCGGTGCTGGCGAATCGTTCGATAGCCGGCGAGGTAGATCGTGATCTCGTGCGCGCCGGGGGACACGCGGAGCCGCTGGAAGATCCCGTCGAAGTCGTCCACGATGCCGGCCGAGTAGCCGTCAACGAACACTTCGGCGTCGCGCGGCGCGACGTCCACGCGAACATCCGACGAGAACGCGTCGAATCGACCGTAGCCATAGCCGCGGTACGGACCGGAGGGTCCATACGGCCGCCATTGATACCAGGGATCGTAGAAGAGCGGATCGTAATAGAAGAAACGCGGATAGAAACCGCCGCCGACGAAGACGACCGATCGGACGGCCGGGCCGCGGGCGTGGCCGCGTCGCTGCGCGCTGGCGTGGGTGGGCCACGCCGTCACGAGGACGAACGCAGTCGCGGCGACGAGAGCCGTTCTCACGTTCCTCTGGCGGGCACGCGGCTGATGCTCGGCCAAACGTCCCGCGATCCTCGCTGGTTTTGCACTTGGCGGACGTGAGAACGGCTCGAGCAGGGGCGCTGACGACTTGAGGCGAATCACGTGGGGACCCTCCGCAGGTGTGGCTGCTGACTCGCGAAGGCAATGCCCGTGCCATCGCAGGGTATCGTTACCGTGGGCGCGAGGCTCGGTTACCTGTCGCGGCCGGGGGACATCGTGGGGCCGGAGAGGACAGGTTCGGCGCCCCGCGAACCAGCCGGCAGCAGTATCTCGAACCGGGCGCCCCCTTCGGACCGGTTCGTCGCGGCGATCGTTCCGCCGTGACGAGCCACGATGGCCTGCACGATCGAGAGGCCCAGTCCGCTGCCGGACGGCAGTGTTGTCCCGGACCGCGAGGCGTCCGCCTTGTAGAACCGATCGAACAGATGCGGCAGGTGGTCGACGGGAATCCCCGGACCGGTGTCTTCGACCGTCAGCCGGATCGCATCGCCGGCGTGAAGCGCCTCCACGCGAATCTCACCACCGGCCGGTGTGTGACGAATCGCGTTGGCGACCAGGTTCTGCAGCGCCTGCTCCAGGCGATTCGCATCGCCGGCAACTGTCGCGGCCTCCGGCGACGCGATCGTCTCGAAGCGAATCTGCTGATCCTCGAGTTCGCGGCCATGACGATTGCGAAGCCGGGCGAACAGGTGCGAGACGTCGACCGTCTCCGTCTTCAACGTCCCGCCGCCGCCTTCGAGGCGCGCCAGATCGAGCAGGTCGCCAATGATGTGCTCGAGCCGTTCGGTTTCCTCACGCACGATGCCGAGGTAGCGCCGCCGTGTGTCGTCGTCCAGATCGAGGTCCGTCATCTGCAGCGTCTCAACGTAGCCGCGTATCGCCGCGAGCGGCGTGTTGAGCTCGTGCGAGACGTCGGCCAAAAGCTGCCGCCGCGTTCGGTCGGCGTCGGCCAGCGCGGCAGTCCGTTCCTCGAGCTTGTCGGCCATGTCGTTGAAGGCGCGCGCGAGTGAGGCCACTTCGTCTCCGCCGGTGGTGGGCGCTCGCACGCTCCACTGTCCGCGACCGAGCGCGGTGACCGTGTGTTGCAGGCTTCGCAGCCGTTTGTGCGTCGGCCGGAAGACCAGGAGTGCGGCCACGGCCGTTCCGGCGACGAGCAGCGCCATCGCCACCCCCGTCAACGTCGGCCCCAGATTGCGGAACACGAGCCTGAGCGGCGGCGGCTGGCTCGGCACCGCGACGAGTCCGACCGGCTCGCCGTTCACGACAATTGGCGCGAACTCCGCGCGAGACGGATTTTGCGGTCCGGGCCCGGGCCCGCCGCGCGGAAACCCGCGACGGCCGCCTTCCGGCGGCGGAAACGGGCTCTCTGGCCGGCCCGGACTTCCGCCTGGCATCGGCGGACCCGGACCGCGTTCCCGAACCGGCTCGCCAAACAATTGCCCACGCGCCCGGCGGGCCAGATCGGGCGTCGGCGGGATGTGCCGGCTGATGATCGTCCGGCCGTCGCGCATGACGACGACATATGAGTGAAACGCCCGGTGATAGGCCTCGTACAGGTGCGTTTCGAGATCGGTTTCCGGACGCGTCGCGAGCGTCGCCGACAGATCCTCCGCGATCGCGGCGGCAAATTGCGCGGGGGACCGGCTCGGAAACAGGTCCGGCATCCGTCCGGTCATCCAGAGAAACACGGCGCCCTGCAGCACCAGGAGCGTCGCGAGCAGGGCGACGAACCCGATCGCGAAGCGCCAATAGAGACTGCGGTACCAGACAGGGTCAGACATCGCTGAATTTGTACCCGGTGCCCCACACGGTGAGGATCAGCCGGGGATCCGACGTGTCCTGCTCGATCTTCTGGCGGAGACGCTTGACGAGCGTGTCCACGCTGCGCCCGGTCACGTGCGTGTCCGCGCTCCAGACGCGCTCGAGCAACGCGTCGCGCGTGAAGACGACGCCGGGCTGCGACGCCAGCAGGAGCAGCACGTCGAACTCGTGCGGCGTGAGATCGAGCAGGCGGTTGCCGAGATACGCCTGCCGCCGCGATGGCTCCACTCGAATCGGGCCCGCGACGATCGACTTGGGCGGCACGTTCGCTCCGCCGCCGGCGCGCGGACGCCGGACCAGCGCGCGCGCGCGCGCGACGAGCTCACGAACGCCGAACGGCTTCGTCAGGTAGTCATCGGCGCCGCTCTCGAGTCCGAGCACCTTGTCCGACTCCTCCCGCTTGGCGGTGAGCATCAGGATGGGAACGTCTGCATTGGGCGGCTGTCGCCGGATCGCGCGACACACGGCCAGCCCGTCCACCTTCGGCAGCATCAGATCCAGCACGACGAGATCGAAGCGCTCCGTCCCTACCAGTCGCAGCGCGTCGTCGCCGTTCGCCACGGTGAGGACGGCAAATCCTTCGTGACCGAGATGCAGCGCCACGAGCTCCCGGATGTTCGACTCGTCCTCGATGACCAGCGCCCGCAGTTTTCGTTGGCCGGTCCGCACGTCGGAGGAAAAAGCCATCTGCCGAAACCACATTATCCGCACTGGCGCCGCGGCGTCTCGGCCATTTGTGACAGAGCGATGGCAGGCGCGTGAAGAGTCGGTGACGCGGGAGTCCTCAACACCTCGGCGACATGCCGAGGAGCTGCATCTCGTGCCGCAGCGTCTCGACGAGTCCGTCCCGAAGCGGCCGTGGACGCCAGCCGAGCTCGCCCCGGGCCCGGGCATTGTTGCCAATGTAGGTCACGCCGGCCACGACGCGCAGGCCTTCCGACGTGTAGGAGGCCGGCAATGGCAGCACGTTCTCGACGATGGCCATCGCCGCCGACATCGTTCTCATCACGCCCGGACCGACGCGGATTCTGGGGGCCGGAATGCCCGTGATTTCCTGCGCCATGTCCAGCGCTTCCTCCAGCGTGTGCACTGGTCCGCAGATGAAGTAGTTTCGTCCGGCCTGGCCTTGCTCCATCGCGAGCATGTGCGCGCGCGCGATGTCTTCGACGTGCGCCCACGCGAACGCGGTCCCCTTCGGCACCAGCGGCAGCTTTCGCTGCAGGAACTGCAGGAACGTCGTCCGCACGCTGCTGGTGTCGCCAGGACCGTAGATCAAACCGGGCTGAACGATGACGACGGGCACGCCGCGCGCGATGAAGGACTCCGCAACGTGATGTGCTTCGGCTTTCGTCCGATCGTAGACCGTCAGGTGACGGCCGGTGAACCGATAGGACTCATCGACCACTCGTCCGTGCGTATCGGAGTTCACCGCGAGCGTGCTCGTGTACACGACTCGCGGCACGCGAAGCTCCTCGGCGAGCTCCAGCACATGTCGCGTGCCGTCCACGTTGATGCGAACGGCTTCGTCCTTGTCGCGTCCGCCAATCTTGTACCAGCCCGCGACGTGATAGACGCCGTCGACGCCGGTCATCGGACGTCGCATCGATCCTTTCTCCGTCACGTCCCCTTGATGCACATCGACGCCGATCGTTTGCAGATCGCGCGCCTTCCCTGGAGTGCGGACGACGGCGCGCACGGTGTGCCCTGCGGCGATCAACTGACGCGCGAGTACGCCCCCCACGAATCCAGTTGCGCCGGTCAGGAGAAGCGTCATGTCGTTCCTTTCGCACGCGAACGCAGGAATGTAATCACTGACGGTTACGTAAGCCTGATCGGGGATGCGACTGACTTGTTGTCAGAACAGGCGACGAGAACCACTCACAACTGGCGTGTTTTCGTGCGGTTCTGACGATCGCAGGATCGGGCGACATAACAGGAGCGGGTACATGGTTTGCGTTGGTTCTGTCGCTTACCCCAAAGGTGCGAGCGACCACGTGACTCTCTCACGATCTCCGGTCTTTCTTCCCTGGCATTGGCGCCTGGAAGCCCGGGTGTTGCTCAGCATCCCGATCATCGCCGGTTTCGCGCTCGGAGCCGTCCTCGCGTCGACGATCGGTGTCGTCAACAACTACTCGCTCGATCGCGCGCGTGACGATCTCGTCGCGGCCCACGGTGCGGTCGAGCGGCTCGTCGACGCGCGCGCCGAATCTGCTGCGCGCCAGGTGCGGCTGATTGCCGACATGCCGCCGTTCCGTCAGGCCGTCGAAGGCAGCGCCGCGGAATCCGGTGCGCAGGCCATCGCGAATCTGACTGAGAGCTTCTGCCGCAAGATCGCCGCGAGCTTCTGCGTCGTCACCGATTCGCGCGGACGATGGCAGGCACAGTCGAACGCGCCACGGGAACGCGCGTCGCGCCAATCCGTGACTGCGCTGATCGACACCGCGCGTGGAGGCCGGGCCGCGCGAGGGATTGTCGCACTCGCCGATGGACCGGCGATTGTCGTCGCCGAACCGGTGAAGTCCGCGACCGATGTCGTCGGCAGCTTGACGGCGGCCTATCGGCTCGACGACGCGGTGGCCGGCGAGCTGTCGAAGCTGACGGGCGGCGAAGTCGCGTTCATCTGTGCCGACCGGATGCTGTGCGGCTCGAGCCTGTCGGAGTCACGCCGCATCGCCCTCGCGGCGTTGCTCGAGCGCGCGCGTCAATCCCCACCCGTCGATGCGCCGCCGGGGCATTGGGATCTCGCGGGCACGACGTTCGTCGCCGGCGTGTACGGCCTGTCGGCGGATGCGTTGCGAACCGGCGGATCAGACAAGCCGGCGAGCGCCCAGCGCGCAGCGCGCGCCACCGACTCGCACACCCGGCTCGTCCTGCTCCAGGACTGGTCGTCGGCCGAGCGCGTGTTGATGCAGATTCGAACCGCCCTCACCTGGGTCGGCATCTGGACCGTGGGCGTTGCGGTCGGCGGGACCATCCTGCTGAGCCGGCGGTTGACGCGGCCGCTGCGGGATCTGGCGAGCGCGGCGCACGAAATCGCCGGCGGCAACTGGGCGCGACGCGTGCCGGTGGACGGACCCGCCGAAGCGCGAACGATGGCCGAAGCGTTCAACCACATGACCGTCACCCTCAGCCACTGGCACGAGGAAGCCACGAGCCAGGCGGCGCGGCTGCGCGAGTCGAACGACCGCTTCCGGTCGGTCACCGACTCGGCGCACGACGCGATCGTCTCGGTGAACAGCCGCGGCGAAATCGTGTTCTGGAACCTCCGCGCGCAGGCGGTCTTCGGCTACGACGAGCAGGAGGCGGCCGGCCAGCAGCTGACGCAGCTCATCTCGCAGAGCGACCGCACGAGACACGCCGATCAGATCCAGCGTCTCTGGACGAGCGACAGTCCCTGGATGGGCCGGACGGTCGAGATCCGCATCACGAGCCGCGAGGGACGCGAGGTGCCGGTCGAGCTGTCGCTCTCGACCTGGAAGGCAGGCAACGAGGACTTCTACACCGTCCTGATTCGAGACATCACGGAACGAAAGCAGACCGCCGAGGCCCTGCGGCAACGCGAGGACGAGCTCCGGCACGCGCAGAAGATGGAAGCGGTCGGCCGCCTCGCCGGCGGCATCGCGCACGACTTCAACAACCTGCTGACCGGCATCCTGGGGTATGCGGACCTCATCCTCGAAGGGCTTCCACCCGACACGCGCCTCCGGAACGACGTCGAAGGCATTCGGAAGGCCGGCCGCAGTGCCGCGGCGCTCACGCGCGAACTGTTGGCGTTCAGCCGCAAACAGGTGCTGCAGCCCGACGTGCTGGATCTGAACGAGGTCGTCCGCGGCACTGAGGGCCTGATCCGGCGCCTGATCGGCGCGGACACCCACCTCGTGCTGCAGCTCGACGACAGCGCAAAGCCGGTGAAGGCCGATCGCAGCCAGATCGAGCAGGTGCTGCTCAACCTCGCCGCCAACGCGCGGGACGCGATGCCGGACGGTGGGCAGCTCACGATCAAGACGGGCAACTCGCCGGACGGCCAGCCGTTGTGGAGTGGCCAGGATGTGCCCATCGCCGGACCGCACGTGATCCTCGCGATGACCGACACCGGCCACGGCATGACGAGCGAAGTGCGTTCGCACATCTTCGAGCCGTTCTTCACGACGAAGGAAATGGGCAAGGGCACGGGGCTCGGCCTGGCCACCGTCTACGGCATCGTCACGCAATCGGGCGGCCACATTCTCGTCGACAGCGAGCCGGGCAAGGGCTCGACGCTGACCGTCTGCCTGCCGGCGGTCCACGCCGCGGTGGCGCGCGTCGATCGCGGCGCCGAAGCCGGCGATCGCGCGCTCCATGGATCGGAGACCGTGCTGCTGGTCGAAGACAACGCGTCGGTCCGGGATCTCGCGCGTGAGACGTTGACGCGCTACGGGTATCGCGTCCTCGAGGCCCCCGACGGCCAGCAGGCGCTGCGCATCGCGAAAGCCAATCTTCAGAGCCTCTCGCTCGTCGTGACCGACGTCGTCATGCCGGTCATGGGCGGCCGCGAGCTCGCCTCGCGTCTGAAGACGCTCCGCAAGAGTCTCAAGGTGCTGTTCACCTCCGGGTACACCACCGGCACAGTCAGGCAGGACATCCCGCCGGAGCTGTTCCTGCAGAAACCGTTCACGCCGGCCATGCTCGGCAAGAAGGTTCGTGAAGTGCTCGACGCTCAGCCTCACGCCGCCCAATTCCAAGGAACCCGATCGTGACGACGACTCTCGACATCAGGACGCGCAAGCCCGGTGGGACCATTCTGGTCGTGGACGACCTGGAGACGAACCTCGAGCTGCTGAAGCGCTTGCTTTCGGCGCAGGGATACGAGGTGCTCACGGCACGCGACGGCGAGGAGGCGCTCTCGATCGTCGCCGAGGGGCCGCCTGACGTCGTGCTCACCGACATCCGGATGCCGAGACGGGACGGGTTCCGCTTGTGTCGCGAGCTGAAGTCGGACGCGGCCACGCGGCTGATTCCGGTCGTGCTCATGACCGGCGCGTCCGAGGCCGACGATCGCATTCAGGCGATCGAAGCCGGGGCCACGGATTTGCTTGGAAAACCGATCGATGTGCCCGAGCTCAAAGCGCGGGTGCGATCCCTGATGCAGCTCAAGCACTTCACCGACGAGCTCGATTCAGCCGAGCTCGTGCTCAAGACGCTGGCGCTCATGATCGAAGCGCGCGACGCGTACACGCAGGGACATTGCGAGCGCCTCGCCCGCTATGCCACCACGCTCGGCGAGCAGCTCGGTCTCCCGCAGGACGATCTCATCGCGCTCACAAAGGGTGGCTACTTCCACGACATCGGCAAGATCGCCATTCCCGACGCGATCCTCCTGAAGCCCGGCCCGCTCACGCCGGAGGAGTTCGAGCGCATGAAGGAGCACCCCGTCATCGGCGAGCGGCTGTGCGGGGACCTGCGCGCGCTGCACTACGTGCGCCCGATCGTCCGCCACCACCACGAGCATCTCGACGGCAGCGGCTATCCCGACCGTCTGCGCGCAGACGAGGTTCCGCTCCTCGCGCAGATCATCGGCATCGTCGACGTCTACGACGCGATCACGACGGACCGCCCGTATCGCTCGGCGCGGACGCCCGAAACGGCGTTTGCCGCGCTCCGAGACGAAGTAAGACGCGGCTGGCGCAATCGCGATCTGGTCGAGACATTCATCGCGACCCGGCCCGAACTCCGGCCGACAGTCTGACGTTCGAAGTTCGAAGTTCGACGTTCCTTCAAAACTGCCTGAACGTCAGATTCAGCCGGCCTTCGAAGCCAAGGCCGACCGGCGCCGTGTTCGGCAGAATTCTGGCGACGCCATGATAGTTCAGACGGGCGGGCCCGCCGAAGACGAAGACATCGCCTGACCTGAGCAGGATCGTCTCGACGGGATCGCCCCTGCGGAGTCCGCCAAACAGGAACTTCGCTGTGTCACCGAGCGAGATCGACACGACCGGCGCGCCGCTCGTGAGCGACGCTTCGCTTTCGTCCTTGTCCTGATGCAGGCCCAAGCGGCTGCCAGTGCGATACCAGTTCACGATGCAGATGTCCGGACGCATGGGGTACCCGGCTGCGTGTGCGATCGCGCGCGCCAGCGACTCGAAGCCGGCCGGCAGTGCGGGCACGGGCTGGCCGTCGACGTCCGACCGCACCTCTTCATACCGGTACGTGCTGGCATTCCAGTGCCGGCCCAGGCAGAGCATACGCACGCTCATCGGGTACCGGCCGCGGACGACGGGCGTGTAGAAGCCGGCGGACGCTTCGCCGAGCTCGAGGCATCGCGTCGCCAGGTGAACCTGTTCGTCACCAGGAAGGTACTGTTCGAGGTAGACCGCGCCAGGCGAAAGTTCGAGCGGCGCCATGCGGCGATCTTGGCAGATCGGCGCTGATCGGACCAGCGTCGGTTGCGCGGGCTCCGTCTCACGCTAGAGCCGTTCTCACTCTCCTGTAGCGACCCGCCGGGCAGAATTCGGGCCATCTATCCGCGACGAGCGTTTTTGCACTGCGTGGAAGTGAGAACGGCTCTAGAATCCGCAGAGCGACCACGCTCCCCCCATTGACCGGCACGACCATCCGCCACTACGCGATCGACAGTCGCCTGGGCGAGGGCGGCATGGGCACGGTGTACCGCGCGCGTGACACGCGGCTCAAGCGCACCGTGGCGATCAAGGTGCTCTCGGCCAGCGATCCGGATTCAGTGCGCCGGCTCCTGCACGAAGCGCAAGCGGCCTCCGCCCTCAACCACCCCAACATCGTCACGATTCACACCGTCGAGCAACAGGGCGACATCGCGTTCATCGTGATGGAGCATGTGGATGGCGATTCGCTCGATAAACTCATTCCGCCGGAAGGTCTGACGATCGATCGCGCGGTCGACTACTCACGCGACATCGCCGACGCCCTGGCGGCCGCACACGCGCAGGGCATCGTTCATCGCGACGTCAAGCCGGCCAATGTGATCGTTACGCGCGCGGGACGGGCGAAGGTCCTCGACTTCGGCATCGCGCGAAAGGCTCCGCTGCCGGACGCGCAGACGCAAATGCTCACGCTCGACAGCACCTTGAACGCCGACGGGCGTCTGGTTGGCACCCCCGGATACCTGGCGCCCGAGCAGATGACAGGCGGACCAGGTGACCCGCGTTCGGACCTTTTCGGACTCGGGGCGTTGATGTACCACTTGCTCGCCGGGCATCCGCCGTTCGAGGGCGACACAGCGTGGAGCGTTATGAATGCCACGCTCCGCCAGGAACCCGTGTCACTGGCGGCGCTGCGATCCGACATTCCCGCGCAGCTCGAACGCATTGTGTCCAGATGTCTCGACAAGGATCCGGCGCGACGGTACGGGTTCAGCCGCCGAGTTGTCACAGGCGCTCGACGCGCTGCGACGCGAGCGTGCGGCGCCGGTGCCGCAATCGGGGCGTTCCGTGTGGCGGCCGATCATCGCCGCCGGTCTCGTCCTCGCGCTCGCCGCCACAGGCGTGTTGGTGTGGCTGCGTGTTCGCGAGGGGCGCATCCGCTGGGCGCGCGACACCGCGATGCCTGAGGTGACCCGGCTCGTCGAAGCCGGCGAGTTCGTCGCCGCCTATCGCCTGGCTCAGCGCGCGCTCGCCATCGCTCCCAACGATCCGCGGGTGCAGGCCGCGGCCTCCAGTTTTACGCTGCCAACTGACATCACCAGCAACCCGCCAGGCGCCGACGTGGCCTTTCGCGCGTACTCCGCGCAGGACGAGGGGTGGATCGAGATCGGGAAGACACCCGCCAGCACGCGGGTTCCCATCACGCTGATGCGCTGGCGCTTCGCCAAAGAGGGCTACGAACCGCTCGAAGTCGCACCGAATCCCAGGCCTGTCGACGTGCGACTCCTGCCTGCCGGGACAAGTCCCGCAGGCATGGTGTATGTCCCAGCCGGTCCGTTGGAGCTCGAGAGTCGAAGGACGTCCGTTGACCTTGGCGAGTACTGGATCGACAAGTTTGAGGTGACCAACCAGCAGTTCAAGGCGTTCGTCGACGCCGGCGGCTACCGGCATCAGAAGTACTGGACCGAGGCGTTCCGACAAGCCGGCCGCGTGCTTTCGTGGGAAGAAGGCACCGCCCTGTTCCGCGATGCAACCGGCCGGCCTGGTCCGTCCACGTGGGAACTAGGGACGTATAAAGACGGCGAGGCCGAGTGGCCGGTGGACGGCCTGAGCTGGTACGAAGCGGCCCCGTATGCCGCGTACGCGGACAAATCTCTTCCGACGGTCTATCACTGGTACTACGCATCCGGCGCGTTCCGAACCTTTTCCGAGATCCTGCGCTTCAGCAATTTCGGCGGCCGCGGAACGGCAAGAGTTGGCATTTCCGGCGGTCTGGGTCCGTACGGCACGTACGACATGGCCGGCAACGTCAAGGAGTGGGCCTGGAACGAGAGCAGCGAGGGCCACCGGTTCGTGCTCGGGGGTGCGTGGAATGAGCCGGCCTATCAGTTTCGTGATGAGGACGCCCGCACTCCATTCGAGCGAGGTCCGGGTTTCGGGTTCCGGTGTGTCCGGCTCCCATCGCCGTCCGAGGCCCGGCTGATGACGAGCATCGCGACGCTCAAGCCTGATCCGGCGCTCCTCGTACCGGCGGGTGACGATGTCTATAAGAACTACCGCCGTCTGTACGAATATGACGTCCTGCCGCTCGAAGCAAAGATCGACGAGCGCGATGATTCACAGCCGCACTGGATCGCCGAGCGGGCGTCGTTCCGCGCGGCGTACGGCAGCGAGCGTGTGCCTGTCGTGCTCTTTCTTCCGCGGTCGGCGAAACCGCCGTACCAGGCCGTCGTGTACTTCCCCGGATCATACGCCCCGAGGCTGCAGTCGAGCCGACCGCTCACGCTGCATTGGCTCGAATTCCTGATCCGCGACGGACGCGCCGTGGCCTATCCCATCTATCAGCAAACATACGAGCGCCGACGACCGCAGGGCGGCCAGAACTTTCTCCGGGAGATCAGCATCCAGCGCGGGCTCGATGTGCGCAGGACCATCGACTATCTGGCGAGCCGTCCCGATATCGACTCTTCACGGATGGCGTTCTATGGACAGAGCCTCGGCGCCCAGCTCGGTCCGGTGTATCTGGCGATCGAGCCGCGGTTCCGAACAGGCATTCTGCTGTCGGGCGGATTTGAAACCTGGACCGTCCCGCCTGAAACCGATCCCGTGCACTTCGCGCCCCGCGTCCGGCAGCCCGTGCTGATGGTCAATGGCCGCGACGATTTCGACCTGCCTTACCGCACCGCCCAAGTGCCTTTGTTCCGCGCGTTGGGCACCGCAGCGGCCGACAAGCGGCATGCCGTGCTCGACGGTGGGCACATGCCGCCGGTGCCTCAGCGTGTATTCAAGGAGATTCTCGATTGGCTCGATCGATATCTTGGGCCGGTCGTGAGGTAGGGCAGAGAGTCGCTCGACACTCAGCGACGGTTCAGCACCGAACGAAGACTCCCAGCGCACCTCGGAGACGAGGGCGGCGGAACATACGCCCGCCGCCACCGTGAATGCCGGGACGCAGGGAGCTACGTCCGGCAAACAACCTTAGCGCGCGCGCGACGGCGCCGAAGCGCCACGCCGGCAAGACCAGTGAGGAGCAATCCAATTGACGCCGGTTCCGGTGTGGCGACCGCCGGCCCGTACTCGACCACGAACTTCGTCGACGTGAAGCTGAGCCAGTCATTCCACTGTCCCGCGGCGTTCCAGTTGCCCGCGGCGTAGTCTTCCTGGAAGAACCCGCCGGCGCCGTTGTTCGGCTCGCCTGGTTTCCAATTGGCGTAGGTCAGCACACTGCCGGCTTCTGGTCCCGCCATCCAGCGCCACGTGCCTTCGTTCGCCGAGTCACTGGCGGCAATCCAGTAGAGTCCGCCATTCCCGAATTGCTGATTCAGGAACGTCTGTTCCTGCGCCGACGTGATCGTGACGAGGTAGCCGGGAATCGGCGCTTGCCCGCCGGCGCCATCCGGATCGAACGTCAATTGGCCCGCGCGCGCGAGCGCTGACGTCCAGGTCCGCCTTTCCTGGATCAGATCGTAGTAATGACCATTGTCGGACCAGAGGATCGGCGCCGCGTAGGCCGATCCACTGCTGAGAGCGAGGAACAGAACAGCAATGACGAATTTGCGCATCGTAATTTCTCGCGCCACACTTTCGTGCATCGCACCTCAGTGGGCGTCGGTCGATCAGATAGCAACGTGCGTGCCTGAAAAATCACAGTTCTCCGGTCTCGATCTGCGGAACGAATCGCGCGAAGCGGCAGAGCCGTGCGGCAAAGTCAGTCTGAAACCTGACTTCAGTCGCAGAGTCAGGCGACATGACTCGTGATTCGCACGGCGAGAGCACCGTGAGAAGAGAAATGTCGTCGCCGGCGGGTTTCAGATTTGGAAGAAACGCTGCACTTAGAATTGTCAATCAGTCACTGAGCGATGGTTGGGACGACACTCGGGCACTACCGAATCGTCGGTCTGCTGGGCAAAGGCGGCATGGGCGAAGTCTACGCCGCCGAGGATCTGAAGCTCGGACGACGGGTGGCGGTGAATGTGCTGCCGCCGGCGCTCGTCTCGGGACCAGGCGACCTCGAGCGGCTGGACCGCGAAGCGCGTGCCGTCGCCGCGCTCAATCATCCCGGCATCGTGACGCTGTACTCGTTCGAGGAGGCCGGTGGCGTGCGCTTCCTCACGATGGAGCTGATCGAAGGTCATTCGCTGAGCGACGAGCTGCCAGCCGCCGGATTCCCGACTGACAAACTGCTCGACATCGGCGAGCGGATCGCCGATGGCGTCAGCGCCGCGCACGAAAAGGGCATCGTCCATCGCGATCTCAAGCCAGACGGGGAGCGAATCGCGTTCCGCTCTACCCGCGACGGAGGCGGACTGTTCGTGATGGGACGCACGGGTGAAGCCCCCCGTCGACTCACGAGTGACGGCACGGCATCTTCCTGGTCGCCCGACGGCAAAGAAATCGTGTACGCGCTACCTGCCGCCTCGCGACGCGGAACATCTACCGCCGCGCATTCGACGCCGCGCGTCTGATCGCGGGACCGCCGGAGCCCGTCACGAGCGGAACCAAAGGCTGGTACAGCGCATCGGCAAGCGGACATACGAAAAGCTGGTTTCGGGCGCACTCGCGGAATGCCACAACGACGGCAGGCTTCTCATCCTCGGAGCCGGGGGCTTTCAGATGTACGACCCGGTGCGGCGAACGGCCGGCGCCATCACTGTGCAGGGCGCCGCCTACCCAGGAGGCGCCGGTGTCCGTGCGGCTGTCTCGGGACGGGCGGACGCTCTACGACGTGCAGCCCGACACGCAGTCGGACATCTGGATGATTGAACTCACCCAAAAACGCTGACGTCCCACGGATCGTCTGTAGGCATTTTCTGCAACACCCGCCGCGTGGCCGAGTTCGCAGTTTCTGCGACGTCGTCTTGAAAAACGGCCAGATTTCTCGAGCTGAGCCCGGCTCAGTCCTTGCACATCCGGATGTGCATGAGGCGAGACGACGGGACGGAAGCGGCTCGACGGAAGCCGCCGCAGTTCATTTCGGGCATCTACAACTACTGCGACAGGTGGTGCGAGCGGTGCCGGTTCCAGTCGCGGTGCCGGCTGTATCGCGACATGCAGCGCATGGAGCGCGTGGCCGAGGGCACGCTCGACCGCGCGGACCTTGCCGCGCTCGAGTCGGACGAAGCCTTCGAAGCCGAAGAGGAGGCGCCGCAGGTCTCGGCACGCGAACGAGCGGAGTTCCTGGAATTCCTGAAACACGTCAACGTGGAGCCGCCGCCCGAGGAGGCGGCGCGGATACGCGCGGCGTTCGAGCGGCGCGACGGCCAGCAGACCTCGCACCCGTTGTCCCGAGAAGCGATGGAGTACGCGGACACCGCACGACGGTTGATTGGCGTGCTCGATCCTCTGCTTCGCGACCGTGGGGATCCGCTCGCCCTCGAGGGGCTCGAGACCATCGGGCGGTTCGCCCTGTTCATTGCCGTCAAGACCCGTCGCGCCGTCGCGGGGCTTGTTCCTCCGTCGGAGGAGCTCGGCGATGACGATGAGTTTCGGCAGTCGGATGCGAATGGCTGCGCCAAGCTGGTGCGGCTCGTCATCGGGGAGTCGCGCGAGGCATGGCTGCTCCTGATGCAGCTGCCCTCGGTCGCCGCCGATGGTGTGCCGGGGGCGATGATCGCGCGGCTCGAGGATCTCGACGGGCATCTGGCGGCGGCGTTCCCGCACGCGATGGCGTTTGTGCGCGCCGGTTTTGATGAGGAGGGATAACGACTCGGACTATTTCAGTCGAGCGGCTTCCTGACGGGCTTCACGAAGGATGGGGATGTCCGGGTCGGCGTCTTTCCACATCTCGAAGAACGTCTCGTACGCCGTTCTTGCCTTGCCCGTGTCGCCTGTGAGCGTCGCGGCGCGGGCCAGCCCGACGTAAGCCAGTGGGTACAACACCGACAGAACGTCCTCGCCTCGATGATCGAGAATGTACTGGAACTCGGCCGACGCTTCTGGCCCGCGCGACAGGCGCAGGTACGCCTGTCCGCGAAGATACTGGGTGCGGAACGAGGCTACGCGATCGAACGTCCGCGCGATCTCGAGCAGACTCAGAACTTGCGCGGGATTCTGTGGCAGCGCTGCGGCGGCTCTAATGACGGGCGCGTGCACGTGTTTCTCGAGCGTGCCGCGCGGGTACAGTTCGAGCAGCCGATCGGCCAGTGCCGTGGCTGACAACGCGTCGCCGCAATACCCGAGTGTGAATCCGGCTGCAGCCACGGTTGCTGTCGCGGTCGAGGTCTTGGCGGCGGCCGACTCGGCACGCGCGGCGTCGCATTGCCCGATCACGGCGAGGACGAATGCATCGGACGCGGCCGCGCTTGCCGCAGTGTCTTCGCCGGCGCGCTGGGCCAGAGCGACCGCGCGCCGCCGCAGGCCGGCGGCTATTCGGAGTTGGCCGGCGGACGCGGCTGCGCCGGTTTCCCAGCCGGTCGCTTGGCGCTCCTCCGGCTTTCCGGCCGCCCATGCGACTTGTTCGTTCGCGAGCTCCAGATCGCCTGTCGCGATGCCGATCTGGAACAGTGTGCGGTGCAGTGTCGATGAGCCGAGACCGCGTCGCACCGCCTCCAGCCCAGCCGCTTCGCCTCGTCGAAGCGCCGCCTCAGTCATACCGGAACCCGCCGTAGTTTAGCGTGACAGTTCGGCTCGCTCTTCTGCGCCTCCTCCTCCAGCGCCCGCATCAGGCGGGCGCGGGGAGGGCGCGATGTCGGGCCGCCGCTATAATCAATCCCTCCCCTGTCTCGCATTGGAGGTATTCATGTTTCCTGCCCGCGTCAGTGCCTTCGCGCTCGTCCTGGCGGTGGCGACAACGACGTCTGCCCAGCAGCCTCAGCATCAGCATCCGTCGACGCCGGGCGAAAAGCTTGGTACGGTCCATTTTCAGACGTCGTGCTCGGCGGCCGCGCAGGCCCAGTTCGACCGCGCCCTGGCGTTCCTCCATTCGTTTGAGTTCGGGCCGGCCATCGAGGGCTTCAACGCCGCCGGAAAGACGGACCCAACCTGCGGTATCGCGTATTGGGGAGTCGCGCTGGCTCGATGGACCAACCCGTTTGCCGCGACGATTCGACCGCCTGCCCAGGTACAGCAGGGTCTCGACGCGCTGAAACAGGCCGGCCAGGCAGGCGCCAAGACCGAACGGGAGCGCGCGTACATCGCGGCCGTGTCGAAGCTCTACGCAGACGCCGGCTCGCTCGACCAAAGGGCGCGCATCGTGGCGTACGAAAAGGCCATGGCCGACCTGGCTGCCAGCTATCCGGCCGACCTCGAGGCCTCGATCTTCTGGGCGTTGTCGCTCACGGCCTCGGCGCTGCCGACCGACAAGACGTACGTCAATCAGCTCAAGGCCGGCGCGATTCTCGAGAAGCTCTACGCCAAACAGCCGGACCATCCCGGCATCTCGCACTACATCATTCACAGCTACGACGTTCCAGCGCTGGCCGATCAGGCCATCGACGCGGCGCGCCGCTACGCAAAGATCGCCCCGTCGGCGCCGCACGCCCTGCACATGCCGTCGCACACCTTCACGCGCGTCGGCGCGTGGCAGGATTCGATCGACAGCAACATCGCGTCGGCTGAGGCCGCCAGGCGGGCCGGCGGCGCCGCCGAAGAGCTCCACGCGATGGATTACATGGCCTACGCCCATCTGCAGACCGGCCAGGATAAGGCGGCGCGGACGATTCTCGAACGGCTGCCCGAGGTCGGATCCCGCTTCGACGTGAACGCCGTCGTCGGCGCCGCGCCGGGATCGGCCGGCGTCTTTGCGCTGGCCGCGATTCCGGCGCGCTGGGCGCTCGAGCATCGCGACTGGAAAGCCGCCGCGGCGCTCGAGCCGGGATCGACGCGATTCCCGTACGCGGAGGCGATGACGCACTTCGCGCGCGCCCTTGGCGCCGCGCACACTGGTGCGCTCGCCGACACGCGGGCATCGATTGCAGCGCTCGAAAAAATCCGCGATGGCCTCGCCCAGGCCAAGGAAACCTACTGGGCGGAGCAGGTAGGCATTCAACGCGAGGGAGCGGCCGCCTACCTGGCGCTGGCCGAAGGCAAACGTGACGAGGCGCTCGCGACGATGCGCGCGGCCGTGGCGCGGGAGGATGCCACGGAGAAGAACGCGGTGACGCCGGGACCGCTGGCGCCGGCGCGCGAGCTGCTCGCCGACATGCTGCTCGAGCTGAAGCAGCCGGCCGACGCGCTCAGAGAATTCCAGGCCACGCTGAAGAAGGAGCCGAACCGTTTCCGCGCGGTCTACGGCGCCGCCAGGGCTGCGTCGCTCGCCGGGGACGCCTCCACGGCCCGGAAGTATTACCAGCAGCTTCTCAAGACGTGCGCGAAGGGTGACGTGCCCGGGCGGGCGGAGCTCGTCGAGGCACGGGCCGCCTCCGGCGGCCGAACTTTGAACTGAGAACTGAGAACTTCGGAACCCAGTTCTGAGATCTCAGTTCTGAGTTCCAAGTTACACGTGCCCGCCTCCACGACAATGGCGGGACGCCTCGCGGGAGCACACACATGGGTTTGATGGACTTCATCAAGGGCGAGTTGATTGACGTCATCGAGTGGACCGACGACTCGCGCGACACGCTGTCGTACCGGTTTCCTGACGAGGACAAGGCGATCAAGAACGGCGCGCAGTTGATCGTCCGTGAGTCGCAGACGGTGCAGTTCGTCTACCTCGGCGAATTCGGCGATACGTTCGGGCCCGGCAAGCACACGCTGACGACCGACAACATCCCCCTGCTCACCAAGCTGAAGTCGTGGAAGTACGGCTTCAACTCGCCCTTCAAAGCCGACGTGTACTACGTGATGACGCGGCTCTTCACCGGCAACAAGTGGGGCACGTCGAATCCCATCATGCTGCGCGACAACGACTTCGGGATCGTGCGCGCGCGCGCGTTCGGGACGTACGACTTCAGGATCACGGATGTGAAGACGTTCCTGCGCGAGGTCGCCGGCTCGGATCACAACTTCAGGCTTGACGAGTTTGCCGACACGATGCGGTCGCGGATCGTCAGCATTTTCACCGACGCGCTCGCGACGGCGAAGGTCCCGGTGCTCGACGTGGCCGCGCGCTACACCGAGCTGGGCGAGGCGCTGCTGCCGCTCATCAACCCGGCGGTGTCGTCGAAGTACGGTCTCGAACTCTCGAGCTTCATCGTCGAAAACGTGAGCGTGCCGCCGGAGGTCGAACAGGCGATCGACAAGCGGTCGAGCATGGCGGCGATCGGCAACCTGAACGACTTCGTGAAGTACCAGATGGGCAAGGGCTTCGAGCAAGGACAGGGGGGCGGAGGTCCGGCGGGAACCGCGGCGGAGCTGGCCGTGGGTTTCGGCATCGCCCAGCAGATGATGCAGCAGGGGTTCGCGGGCGGCAGCGCGACGCCGACCGTCGCGCCGGCGCCGCCGTCGATGCAGGAACTGATGAGCCCGGCCGACGCCGCCAAGGCCCTCGGCGTCGCCGAGGCCGACGTGCTCGCGATTCTCGAATCAGGCGAGCTCAAGGGCAAGAAGATCGGCAGCGTGTGGCGCATCCGCCGCGTGTCGATTGACGAGTACCTCGCGCAGTAGCCCGCGGCGGCGCGTGCGCGCATGACCGAGATCTCGACACTCGACAAGCACGCCTGCCCTGCCTGCGGCGCGCAGGCGGAATGGAATCCCGGCAAGCAGAAGCTCGTCTGCGCGTACTGCGGCACCGAGTCGCCATACGTCATCGACCGCACGACCGGCGAGGCGGTCGAGAACGACCTCGTCAAGGCGCTCCGCGAGCTGCCCGACGAGGATCGCGGCTGGAACACGGAGCGGCGCAGCGTCCAGTGCCAGAGCTGCCGCGCCGTGATGGTCTTCGACCCGTCCCGCGTCGGCCAGAACTGCGAGTTTTGCGGCTCACCCGCGCTGGTCGCCTACAGCGAGATCAAGGCGCCCATCCGGCCGCAGAGTCTGCTGCCGTTCAAGATCCCGGCCGGTCGCATCCGCGACGACATGCGGCGGTGGTTGACGAGCCACTGGCTCGCGCCGGGCGCGCTCGCGCGGTCGGCGCTCATCGACACGATCAAGAGTCTCTACATTCCGTACTGGACGTTCGACGCGAACGTGCGCTGCCCGTGGGAGGCTGACGCCGGCCACTACTACTACGTCAGCGTTCCGCACCGCGATCAGCAGGGCCGGACCAGCATGCGTCAGGAACGTCGCGTGCGATGGGAGCCGGCTTCCGGCGAAATCACCCACACGTTCGACGATGAGCCGGTGCCGGGGACGCACGGTATCGACATCGGCCTGCTCCGGCAGGTCGAGCCGTTCCCCACGCGGGACCTCGTCCCGTACGACACGGCCTTCCTCTCGGGGCACGTCGTCGAGCACTATCAGGTCGTCCTGTTCGACGCGGCAAGTGTGTCCCAGCAGCAGATGCACGAGAAACTCGAGCAACTCTGCGCCGCGCAGGTGCCGGGCGACACCTACCGCAATCTGGTCATCCATCCGGTGTATTCGAACCAGACGTTCAAGCACGTGCTCGTGCCCGTCTGGCTGCTCGCGTACGACTACGGACCGAAGAAGTTTCAGGTGGTGGCCAACGGCTACACGGGCGTGATCGCCGGGCGATACCCGTACAGCGCCTGGAAGATCTTTTTCCTCGTCGTCGTCATCGCAATCGTGCTGATTGTCCTGATGTATGTGGTGGACTAAGCGGCGCTCCCTTCGCGCGCGTGTGGTGGGCCGATCGACGTGGGCGTACAAGAAAAAAGGCCGCCTCATTTCTGATGCGGCCTCGAAAATAATCCCGGCAGTGACCTACTCTCCCACACAGTTACCCATGCAGTACCATCGGCGGTAGCAGGCTTAACTTCCGTGTTCGGAATGGGAACGGGTGTGACCCTGCTCCTATGACCACCGGGAAACTTAAATCTTCAATCTGGAATCTGTAATCTGATCGGCAATCTGAAATCCTCTATCTCGATCGGCAGTCGACCGATTCCAGATTCCCAGATTTCCCGACCGATTCCAGATTTCACCTTCCAGATTAAACATAAGTGTGGCGGCGGAACATACGCCCGCCGGCACCTGCGCGGCCGTCGCGGCCTGCCTCGACAAAGCCCGCGGCTCTTTCGAGCGCGAGCGACGTCGGGCCGAAGCGCGCCAGACACGCAAACTCGACTTGACAACTAAATACCCTGCAAACGGTAGTAATTCCTACCACGTTCACGCAACGTTCGTGTGACGGGCACCCATCGCGATTGATGAGTCCCGAGGCAGTCAGCCTCGGGTAAAAAGAATCAATGGTCAAGCCTCACGGCGGATTAGTATCGGTAAGCTTCACACCTCGCGGCGTGTCCACATCCGACCTATCGACCTGGTCATCTTCCAGGTGCCTTTAGGGATCTTGCGATCCAGGGAGATCTCATCTTGTGGAGGGTTTCACGCTTAGATGCTTTCAGCGTTTCTCCCTTCCGCACATAGCTACCGAGCGCTGCCGTTGGCACGACAACTCGTACACCAGAGGTGCGTCCAACCCGGTCCTCTCGTACTAAGGTCAGCCCCACTCAAATCTCCTGCGCCCATGGCAGATAGAGACCGAACTGTCTCGCGACGTTCTAAACCCAGCTCACGTACCACTTTAACCGGCGAACAGCCGGACCCTTGGAACCTGCTACAGCTCCAGGATGTGATGAGCCGACATCGAGGTGCCAAACCTGAGCGTCGATGTGAACTCTTGGCTCAGATCAGCCTGTTATCCCCGGCGTACCTTTTATCCGTTGAGCGATGGCCCTTCCACGCGGAACCACCGGATCACTAAAGCCTGGTTTCCCACCTGCTCGACTTGTGAGTCTCGCAGTCAAGCTCGCTTGTGCTTTTGCACTCTCCGGCTGATTTCCAAACAGCCTGAGCGAACCTTCGCGCGCCTCCGTTACCGTTTAGGAGGCGACCGCCCCAGTCAAACTACCCACCTAGCAGTGTCCCGGTCCTGGATGACAGGACTCGGTTAGAACGCCGCAGCAGTCAGGGTGGTATCTCACCGTTGACTCCCCCAAGCCCGAGAGCCTGGGTTCAAAGTCTCCCACCTATCCTGCGCAGACGGCGGCAGCATTCACTACTAAGATGCAGTAAAGGTGCACGGGGTCTTTTCGTCTAGCCACGGGCAACCGGCGTCTTCACCGGTACCACAAATTCGCAGTGCCCCTCGTTGAGACAGCGCCCAAATCGTTACGCCATTCGTGCAGGTCGGAACTTACCCGACAAGGAATTTCGCTACCTTAGGACCGTTATAGTTACGGCCGCCGTTTACCGGGGCTTGAGCTCGAAGCTTCGCCTTGCGGCTAACCTCTCCCTTTGACCTTCCGGCACCGGGCAGGCGTCAGACCCTATACGTCGTTTTCGACTTTGCAGAGTCCTGTGTTTTTAGTAAACAGTCGCTTGGGCCTCTTTATTGCAACTCGTTCACGCTTCGGGGGTAAACCCCTACACGAGATCGAGCACCCCTTCTTCCGAAGTTACGGGGTCAAGTTGCCGAGTTCCTTAACGAGGGTTCTCACTTGCGCCTGAGGATTTTCTCCTCGCCTACCTGTGTCGGTTTGCGGTACGGGTACCCGAAGAACTCCTTAGAGGCTTTTCTTGGCAGCGTGGCGTCTGCGACTTTGTGTGCCTTGCGGCACTCGCTCCGGGCTCTCAGGATTAACGACCCGCCGGATTTGCCTGGCGGATCTCCCTACACCCTCAACCGGCACGTCCAACAGCCGGCTCGCATAGCCTCCTGCGTCCCCTCATCGTACAAACGTTCTTCAGGTAGTTCCGGAATGTTGACCGGACCTCCATCCGCTACGCCTTTCGGCCTCGCGTTAGGTCCCGACTAACCCTGAGCGGACGAACCTTCCTCAGGAAACCTTAGGCTTACGGCGGAGAGGATTCTCACCTCTCTTCTCGCTACTTATGCCGGCAGGGTCACTTCTCTACGCTCCACCAGTCCTTACGATCTGGCTTCAGTGTATAGAGAACGCTCCTCTACCAATTGTTTCTCCCGCAGGAGAATCAAGTCGACGGCTTCGGTCTCGTGCTTAAGCCCCGTTGGATTGTCGGCCCAAAGACGTTTGACCAGTGAGCTATTACGCTT
>DASQFI010000017.1:0-2089 GCA_035633215.1 Vicinamibacterales bacterium
GTTTCAGAGAATCGTGACGCGGGGTAGCGGGTATATCGCGGCGGAGCGGTTCAGGGCGATCAAATTCTCGCTGCGGTTTCAGGCAAAGGCGGCGAATATTGTCGGCACGCAACTGGCCGATCTCGCCGCCTATCCAATCCCTCCCTGCCAAGATAGCTGAGACACTTTCCCCCTCGGAAATTACGGTGCAGGGCGGGGAGGTGCAAGGACCTTGATGAACCCGATTCGTAGGATGCTGGTAGACCAGTCGATTGTGGGAGAGCCGGAGCGAAGGGGCGACGAGCGAAGCGAGGCGCCCCGTAGCGGAGGGTCTCCCACAATCGAGCCCGACGGTGTGCCCGTGCCACCTGACTCCGAGGTGCCGGCTCGCCATGCCCGACGACGATTCACGACCACCTACAAGCTCGAGATCCTGCGGAAGGCCGATGCGTGTACGCGAGCCGGTGAGCTCGGCGCCCTGCTGCGGAAAGAAGGGCTCTACTCCTCGCATATGGTGACCTGGCGCCGACAGCGCGCGCACGGGTTGACGCCGAAGACCCGTGGACGGAAAAAGACGGCCGCCGATCCGCGGGTGAAGAAATTGGAGCAGGAGAATCGTCGCTTGACGTCGCGGCTGCAGCAGGCCGAGGCGGTCATCGCGTTCCCAAAAAAAGTCTCCGAACTCCTGGGGATCCCCCTGAAACCGTTCGTGAGCGACGAGGACGATTGATGACCGCGGTGGCAGACGCGGCCGTGTCGATGCGCACGGCCCCGGCGTGCTCCGCGTTGGGCCTGCCACGGACCTCGTGGTATCGGGGGCGTCGACCGGCCGCGGTCGCGCGCCCCCGCCCGACGCCGCCCCGCGCGCTGGATCCCGTCGAGCGTCAAGGCGTCTTAGATCTGCTGCACACGCGCTTTGTCGACCAGGCGCCGGCGCAGGTGCATGCCACGCTGCTCGACGAGGGCACCTATGTCTGCTCGCCGCGCACGATGTATCGCCTCCTCGACGCCGCGCAGGAAATCAAAGAGCGCCGCGACCAAGTCCGGCGACCGCACTTCGCCGCCCCCGAGCTGCTGGCCACGCGGCCCAACGAAGTCTGGAGCTGGGACATCACCAAGCTTCTGGGGCCGGCCAAGTGGACCTACTTCTATCTCTACGTGATCCTCGACATCTTCAGCCGGTATGTGGTCGGGTGGATGCTGGCGCCACGGGAGAGTGCCGCCCTCGCCGAGCGGCTGATCGCCGAAACCTGCGCGAAGCACGGCATTCAGCCGGGCCAGCTCACGCTGCACGCGGACCGCGGCGGGGCCATGCGGAGCAAGCCCGTGGCCTTGCTCCTGGCCGATCTCGGGGTGACCAAGACGCACAGCCGCCCGCAGGTGTCCAACGACAATCCGTTCTCGGAAGCGCAGTTCAAGACGCTCAAGTACTGTCCCCAGTTTCCGGAGCGATTTGGATCGATCGAGGATGGCCGTGCGTTCGGGCAGGCCTTCTTCCCCTGGTACAACCACGAGCATCGGCACAGTGGGCTCGGCTTCCTCACGCCCGCCGTGGTGCACGGCGGCCAGGCCGCCACGGTGCGGGCGCATCGCCAACACGTGCTCGCCGCCGCGTACGCGGCGCATCCCGAACGGTTCGTCAAGGGACGGCCTCAGCCGGCGGATCTGCCGACCGCCGTGTGGATCAACCCGCCGGCGAAGAAAACGCCCGCTCAGGATGCCCCAGGAACGACGATCGTCACCGGGGATGACCTCCAGGTCGACCCGATTCACGACGCACACGAACACGCCGCCTTCATGATGATCGACCGCGGCGCGACTCTAATTACTTCGCCTTTGGTGTCTCAATGTCATTGACAGCTTCCGTTGGCGGACCAGATCGGCGCGATGCCGCAGTTCCGCGCCGATGGCAATTACGAACTCGGCGAGCTTCTGCCGAGCGTTCTGAAGCGGATGAAGGAGCTGTGCGGGAAGGCAGCGGACGCAGCTCAATCATGGGGACATGAGATCGCCAAGGACGCTGCGGGGAAGCTGAAATCCGTGTTGTCGACGTCGAGCGGAGCATCGAATGTCGAGCAGTGGGCAGTGAACAAGGCGCTTCACTATAGTG
>DASQFI010000018.1:0-11694 GCA_035633215.1 Vicinamibacterales bacterium
CCCGGCGAGTCGCAGCGCACCGGCACAGTCACGATCTCCGGCGTGACCCTCAGCGTCGTCGAGGAAGGCCGGGCGCCCTGCACGTTCGACGTGTCGCCTCAACAGCAGAACTTCGTCGCAAGCGGCGGGAACGGCACGGTCTTCTAGCTCTCGTCTCGCGCGCTCCGTGATCGTTTGACGGCGCTTTGCCGATGCTTTGAGACCAGCCTCTCTTCACGTGCGGTCGGGGGAGGTCTCGTCGTCCGGCGTGTCGTGCGTGGATTAGCGGCACGCTTCAAGAGCGCGACCAGTCGTGCGCGCGCAGCTTCACGATTCTTCGCCTGCGAACGGTGGATCCGGCTGACCATTACCAACTCGCCCGCCTTCGTCACGTGCCTGCCGGCGAGCCGCGTCAGCCGTTCTTTCAGGTCGGACGGCAGCGACGACCTGCCGATATCGAGGCGCAACTCGACCGCGATCGCCTCCCTGTTGAGGTTCTGGCCGCCACGGCCCGTTGCGCGGACGAAGCGCTCCTGTATGTCGCGATCGTCGAGAACGATGGAGTCGGTCAATCTCGTCATGATCGTGTCCTTCTGACACGCGGGATCTCGACGCTCGGCGCGTCAAGCGCGGTTCTTGACGCGGATCACCTGCCGGACCGTGCTCGAGGCCTTCGGGTGGAGTCCAAGACCGGTGGCCAGTTCACGAAGAAACCTCGCCTCAGAGCGTTCCATACGACCGTCCACGAGCACGATATCCGCTGCCACAGCGAATGCGGCCAACCGGAGACGTCGCGGGACGTTTGGGCGGTGTTGTCTTCGTCATCGCACGCGCCTCACAGCCCCGACGGGAACGACGGGGTCCGCGGACCCGCGGGTGTCCGACGAATGGTGCGCGCGGCCGGAATCGGCCGCGCCGATCAGTTGACGGACCTCGTCATCTGTCGTCTGCGTGAAGTCGTCGTACCACAACCCAACGGCTCCCAGATCGCGTGGCGTCTCGGCGCACACGACATGATCGGCATGCTGGCGCAGCCGTGTGCAGGTCTCCAGCGCTCCCACGGGCACCGCCGCGACAACCGCAGCGGGGCCGAGCTGCCGCAGCGCCACGACCGCGGCTTCCATGCTGGCGCCCGTCGCCAGGCCGTCGTCCACCACGATGACGGTGCGGTCGGCGACATTGGGTCGCCGCCGCGCGCCTCGATACGTCCGATCGCGACGTTCCAGCTCGAGCCGTTCGCGCATCGCGACCTGTTGGACGAGCGCTCGCGGAATGCCCAGGTCTCTGATGAGGCGTTCGTCGAGCACGTCAACGCCCCCCTCGGCAATCGCTCCCATGGCCAACTCCGGATGGCCGGGTACGCCGAGCTTCCGGACGAGGAACACGTCCAGGGGAGCCTCGAGCTGCCTCGCGACCTCTGCCGCGACCGGAACTCCGCCGCGCGGGAGTCCCAGCACGATGACGTCGGACCGTCCGGCATAAGCGGTCAGCTTTCGCGCCAACCGCCGGCCCGCATCGACACGATTCGCGAAACGTAGCGTCGCCATCGGCAGCCCCATTCACTTCGACAGAACGGGCGGGGCGCCCTCGCCCTCGAACCGCGAGACGGCAGCCGCGGTCGAGTTGCGTTCGGGCGTCAGCATCGCCGCCTCGGCATTCGCGATCTTGACGGCCGTGCTGATCGCCACGTCTGGGTTGAGAGAGATCGAGGTGATGCCCTGTTGCACGAGCCAGGCGGCGAAGTCCGGATGGTCGGACGGGGCCTGCCCGCAGATCCCAATCGGCTTGCCCAAGCGGTGTGCCGCTTCAATGGCCAGGGAGATGAGCGCCCGCACCGCGTCGTCCCGCTCGTCGAACAGATGGGCGACGGTGCCAGAGTCACGATCGAGACCCAGGGTCAGCTGCGTCAGGTCATTCGAGCCGATTGAAAAGCCATCGAACACGCGGAGGAAGTGTTCCGCCAACACCGCATTCGACGGCACTTCGCACATCGCATAGACCTCGAGGCCATCGACGCCCTGCCGCAGTCCGTTGAGCGCCATCGCGGCCAGGACTCGTCGCCCTTCCGCGACCGTACGGCAGAACGGGATCATGATCTTGATATTCGTCAGGCCGAGATCACGACGGGCGCGCAGGAGTGCCGCGCATTCGAGGGCGAATCCGTCGGCGTACCGCGGATCGTCGTAGCGCGAGGCGCCACGGAAGCCGATCATCGGATTCTCCTCCGCAGGCTCGAACTCGCGGCCACCGAGGAGCTCGGCGTACTCGTTGGTCTTGAAGTCGCTGGTCCGGACGATCACGGGCTTTGGATAGAAGGCGGCCGCAATGTGCGCGACGCCTTCACTGAACCGCTGCACGAAGAACTGTCGGGCATCCTCTGACCCGATCTTGGCGGCAATCAGCTTGACGGCCTCGGCGTCTTTGAGCTGCGGGTACCGCGCAAGCGCCATCGGGTGGATGCCGATGTGGTGCGTGACGATGAACTCGGTCCGCGCCAGGCCGACGCCCGCATTGGGAATCATCGAGAGCGCGAACGCCCGGCTTGGATCGCCCACGATCAACATGACCTGCGTGCGGGTCGCCGGCACCGTCGAGCCGTCGATGTGCTGAATCTCGAAGGGGCAAGCCCCGGCATACACGTGGCCTTCTGACCCCTCGGCACACGAGATCGTGACCTCATCCCCATCCCGGAGCGTCGCCGTGCCGCGTTCGGTGCCGACGATGCACGGCAGGCCAAACTCCCGGGAGACGATGGCGGCGTGTGCCGTGCGACCACCCGTGTCGGTCACGACCGCGGCCACGCGCCGCATCACCGGCTCCCAATCGGGATCGGTCTTTTCGGCGACGAGCACTTCGCCCGCCTGGACGCTGGCGAGTGACGACACGTCTCGCACGACGCGCACGCGGCCGACGCCGATTCTTTCTCCGACCGCCTGGCCGGTGAGCAGCGGCGCACCCGGGGATGCGGTCAGCCGATACACTTCGGCTGCAGCCTGTCGCGGCTTTGCCGAGTGCACCGTCTCCGGCCGCGCCTGCACGATCACCAGGCGGCCCGTGACTCCGTCCTTCGCCCACTCGATGTCCATCGGCTGGGTATGCCCCGCGAGCGACGAATAGTGACGCTCGATCGCGCAGGACCAGCGGGCGAGCGTGAGCACGTCCTCATCAGTCAGGCAGAATCGAGCGCGCTCGACCGCAGGCGTCGGCTCGCTGCGCGTGGCCTTGCTGCCGCCGGCGTACACGAGCCGCACTTCTTTGGTGCCAAGCCGCCGGCCGATGATGGCCGGATGGCCCGTCGCCAGCGTCGGCTTGAAGACGACCCATTCGTCAGGGGTGGCGATGCCCTGCACCACGAACTCGCCCAGGCCGTAAGAGGCGGTGACCGTCACCACGTCCCGAAACCCGGATTCGGTGTCGAGCGTGAAAATGACCCCCGAACTCGCCAGGTCGGATCGGACCATCGGCATGACTCCGACGGAGAGTGCGACCTTGAGCTGGTCGTAGCCGAGGCGCGCGCGATAGCTGATGGCCCGATCAGTGAAGAGCGACGAGTAGCAGGCGTGGACGGCGCGAAGCAGTCCTTCGCGTCCGCGCACATTCAAATAGGTCTCCGC
Source organism: Vicinamibacterales bacterium (assembly GCA_035633215.1). Lineage (GTDB taxonomy): Bacteria > Acidobacteriota > Vicinamibacteria > Vicinamibacterales > SCN-69-37 > DASQFI01. Next base: position 3,594 of record DASQFI010000018.1, read on the forward strand.
GGCGCCGGCGAACGAGGCCTCCGGCAGGTCCTCGGCTGTGGCGGACGAGCGGACCGCCATCTCGACTTCGCCGCCGAGCCGCGCGCAGAGGCGCTCGTACGCATCGAGAATCACGACGCGCAGCGCGTCCGGCAACGGTGTTTCGAGGACGGCCGCCCGTGCGGCCTGGCCCCGGCTCGCGAGTTCGGCCAGGTTCTCCGGGTCCAATGAAGCGAAGAGGGGCCGCAGCCGCGTTTCGAGTTGGTGTGAGGCGAGGAGGAGGCGATACGCGTCGGCGGTCGTCGCGAACCCATCGAGCGCGCCGATGCCGACCGGGGCCAGCGTCCGGAACAACTCCCCGAGGGAGGCGTTCTTGCCGCCGACGCGCGCAACGTCCTTCAGGCAAATCTCGGAGAAATCGAGGACGTACCGGTCGTTCATGATTTCCTCTGAGTCGGCTGTCATGCCTCGAGTGGCCTGGCCGGCACGGACTAGAGCGCATAGAAGCAATGACCTTGCCGCTCGTCCTTCGGAGACCATGCCTGTTCGGCGGCGATGCCGGCGGAAATCGGGCCGCCTCCTTGCGTGAAATCCCGCAGGCGCCTTGAGGTATTTCCCGCGCCAGCGTCGAAGCCGGGTGACCAGCTCTGCAGCCGCGAGGGAAACCGGCACTTCAGGTCCCAATGAGCCTGGCACTGATTCTGCTCTTTCTTGACGGCGGTGCCGCGGTCTGCGCCACGTCGGCGTTGGTGACGACACCAAGGAGTTCGAGCGATGACCACTGACAGAGAACTTCAAGAACGGGTGCTGAACGCGCTCGAGTTCGAGCCGGGTGTCGATGCCGCGAAAATCGGCGTCACCGCCCATGACGGCGTGATCACCCTGCGCGGCTCAGTGAAGACGTTTTACGAAAAGTGGACGGCTGAACGCGCCGCCGGTCACGTGTACGGCGTCCGGGCGTTGGCCAACGACGTGGAGGTGCTGCCGAACCATGACACGCGCCGCAGCGATACCGAAATCGCGGAGGCCGCCGCGAATGCCTTGGGCTGGGACACTGCCGTTCCCGCGAAGGCCGTGCTGGTCACGGTGCGCGACGGCTGGGTGACGCTGACTGGAACCGTCGAATGGCAGTATCAGCGAGGAGCGGCCGAATACACCGTGCGCCGTCTGTACGGCGTCAAGGGCCTGACGAACTCGATCGTGGTCAAGCCGCGTGTGCGCGTCGCCGATGTCAAGGCCAGGATCGAAGATGCCTTCAAGAGGAGCGCGGAGGTCGATTCGCAGCGGGTCCGCGTGGAAGCCCGAGACGGCCAGGTGGTGCTCACTGGCACCGTTCGCTCGCTCAGCGAACGCCGAGAGGCCGAACGGGCCGCGTGGTCAGCGCCTGGTGTGATCCTGGTCGATGACCGCCTTGCGGTCACGCCATAGTCCGGGGGCGGACGCTTGCCGAGAGCCGTCCGCCCTAAGAGTTTAGAGTGTAGGCGTGAGATTCTCGGTGCTTGCGCTGGACTACGACGGCACGATCGCGACAGGCGGCGTTCTGGATCCCGACGTGCGGCGTGCCATCGCCGATGTGCGCGCACGCGCCATTACGGTCGTCATGGTCACGGGGCGAATCCTGGATGACCTGCGCCAGTTTGTCGGCGATCTCCGATTCGTGGACGCCGTGGTGGCGGAGAATGGCGCCGTCATCACGTTCCCGGAAAGCGGCCGATCGGCCTTGCTCGCCTCTCCGGTGCCGCCAGCGCTCGTCGACGCGCTCCGCAAGAGCGCCATCTCCATTGATGTCGGACAGTCCGTCATCGAAGCCGATGCCCGGTGGGCGGCGGCCATTCTCGCAGAGGTGCAGCGGCTCGAACTGCCGCAAGTCCTCATCTTCAATCGAGGGCGCCTGATGGTGTTGCCGTCGGGCGTCAACAAGGCGATGGGGCTTCGCGAAGCCCTGCGCTCGCTTCGGCTGTCCGTGCACAATACGATCGCGATCGGCGACGCTGAGAACGACCACGACCTTCTGGAGGCCTGCGAGCTCGGCATCGCCGTTGGATGGGGCAAGCAGCGCGCTCAAGGCACGGGCCGATGAAGTTCTCGAGGGTGCCGGCCCATCAGCCGTCGCCACCTACATTCGCGCGGCAGCCGAGCAGCCTCGAATTCCCCCTGACCGCGTGGGCCGCCGGCACGTCGCGCTTGGCCAGGACCGAACGGGGCAGCCGGTCTCGCTGGCCGTTCGCGGTCGCAACGTCCTGATTGTCGGCGATCCCAAGTCTGGCAAGTCGTGGGTCGCCGGGCTGCTCTGCGAGCAGTTGATTCTCCAGCGGTACAGCACGTGCGTCGTGGATCCGGAAGGCGACTACTCCGGCCTCGAAGCCCTGCCCGGCGTCGTGGTGCTGGGCGGCAGCGCCGATGGCCCCTCGCCTCGCGAACTGCGCGTCGCGCTCCGCTACCCGGACGTGAACGTCGTGCTGGATCTCTCGCGGATGCGACATGCCAAGAAGTGGACCTACATTCGGGCGCTGCTGCCTGCCCTGGCGGATCTCCGGCGCCGCACCGGCGTCCCGCACCGCATTCTTTCGTCTTCTCGAAGGATTCCACGTCCGTGTTTCCACGGGCATCCAGCTTGCGAGAGTTCGTCGTGGCCGTCGCTGCGCGGCCGGCAGAACAACTCGGCGGATTCCTGCAGCGCGGCGACTTCTCACGCTGGATCACCGAAGTCTTCGGTGACAGCGCTCTCGGAACGGACCTGCGCGCAATCGAGGATCAATACCGGCTGGGACGGGTATCGGACGTCGCCGACGCGATCGTCCACGCCGTCGAGACGCGTTACGAAATGCCGGCACGATAGATGACGACGTCGCGCGCGATGAGGGCCGGTGGCGCGACAGTCGCGCCCATGAGTCCCCCGCGAGGTCACAGGACCGTTGGGCTGCGACTTGAGCTCGCACGGCAGCGCCAGTTCGGCAGGCCTTCCAAGAGCCGGGACAATCAATAGTCGCTCAACGCTCCGCCCGGAGTCGCGGCGCGCAGCGCGTTCAGGACGGCGGCCAGGTCGATGACCTCCTGAAAGACGGCGCCAACCACCGGGGGCAGATAGCCTCCGAAGGCGAGCAGCATGCCGGCAACGCTCAAGACCATGCCGCCGACGGCGCTCTGCAGGGCGATTCGCCGCATGCGCCGGCTGATGTGAAAGAACTCATCCACCCGTTTCAGCGACGTGTCCATGATGACGACGCCAGCCGCCTCGGCGGTGATCTCGCTCTGATGGCCGAACGCGATGCCGACGGTGGCTGTCGCCAGCGCCGGCGCGTCGTTGATGCCGTCGCCGATGAACAACGTCGGCGCGCGGCTCGCTTCGGCCCGGGTGATGGCGACCTTGTCTTCGGGACTCTGACCGGCATGGACTTCGCTGATGCCCACGTGCTCGGCGAGATAGCGCACCTCCTGCTCGCGATCACCCGAGACCAGAAGCACCCGATTGTAGTGATGTCGCGACCACAGATGACCGATGAACGATCGACTATCGTCGCGTGGCGCGTCGCGAAAGCGGAACGTCGCCGCGTAACGACCATCGAGGGTGACCATGCACTCCAGGCCTCCGGCTCCCTCGGGCAACTGCGGGCCCAGTCCCAACGCCTCGAGTTGCCGGCGGCCGACGACCCGTACGCGCTCGCCCTCGACGACGGCTTCGAGTCCTTCGCCGGGTCGCTCGTTGATGTCGGTCGCCTGGAGCAGCGTGAGGCCGTCTGCACGGGCTGCCGCGAGAATCGCAGGCGCCAGTGGATGCCTCGAGTAGCGTTCGACGCTTGCCACCAGTTGGAGGACGCGTGGCGCGTCGAATGACGGCGCGATCAGGCGATCGGTGAGCGTCGGTTCGCCGTAGGTCAGCGTCCCCGTCTTGTCCAGTACGATCGTGCGACAGCGATCGACCTGCTCCAGCACGGCCGGGTCACGCACGACAATGCCCCGTCGGGCGGCGAGCGAAATCGAGCCGATGATGGCCACTGGGATCGCAATGAGCAGCGGGCAGGGTGTCGCCACGACGAGCACCGCGAGGAAGCGAACGGGGTCGCCGCTCCACCACCACGCGGCCACGGCGAGACCCACGGCAATCGGCGTGTAAATGACGCCGAGTTGGTCACCCAGACGGCGGAGTCTCGGCCGGCGCTGCTCGGACTCGTGCATCACGGTCATGATGCGCGCATAGCGCGAGTCGACCGCGCGGCGGATCGCGCGCACGGCCAGGGCCTGGTCGCCGTTGATCGCCCCGGAGAACACTTCAGAACCCGGCCCTTTGGACATGACGAACGGTTCGCCCGTCAGGTACGATTCGTCCATCGATCCGTGGCCGTCCAAGACGGTCCCGTCAACCGGACAGATCTCGTGCGGGAAAATGGTCAGGTGATCGCCCACCGCGATGACGTCGAGCGAGACATCCTCGACCGTCCCGTTTACCTGGCGGTGCGCGATCGAGGGCATGCGGCGGGCCAACGCCTGCAGGGCGGACGACGCGCGGCCCACGGCGAACGACTCCAGGGCCTGACCGCCCGACAGCATCAGGACCACCAGCGATCCCGCGAGATACTCGCCCAGCAGCACGGCGGTGACGATGGACATCCCGGCGAGCAGGTCGGATCCGAATTGCCCGCGTGCCAACTTGACGGCCAACTCCACGACGAGCACGCTACCGCCGACGCCGAGAACGAGATACAGCGGGAGGCTGGCTCGGACGGGTGTGATGTCGACCGTATAGCGCAGCACCAGGTGGGTCAAGATGCCGACCAGCGCCAGCGCCGCGATCAGGGGTTCACGCGTGAGGGAGAACGCGCGAGTTCGCGCGGGAACATCGGTCGGTGCCATCGCGCAGTCGGGGTGATCTATCGGGACGCCAGCGGGCGGCGATACAACATGTACGAAAACTGCCCGTGCAGCCAGGCCTCACCCGTCGCCTCATCGTGCCGGGTGTCGATGAGCTCGTCGTAGCAACGCTGCCACAGCTCATCGCGGTGGCTGAGCGTGCCTGCGACCCGGCCGCTGGTCGCCTCCACGGTGTGATCGGCGATCAACTCCGCGGTGACTGGAGGCAGTTCGCGGTGCCAATACACGATCTTGCCGTCATCGCCTCCAGGGGCGGCGTTCACGGGACTCCTTTCCGGGGCGGCCGGTCGCGCCTCGTAAGTCCGGGCGCGCTACCGGACGGGAAGTATAGAACTCTCGGGTGGCTTCTTGCGAAGAGCACAACGAGTTGCTGATCGGCCGCGGGTATTACGCTGCCTCAGATCGCGTCCGTTTCAGCCGTCCGCGTTCGAAGGTGAGGCTATGAAAGTTGTGCTGTTCGACACTCACAGTTACGAGCGCGAGTCGTTCAGCGCTGCAAACGATCAGTTCGGCCACGCCCTCACGTTTCTCGAGCCGCGCCTGACCCGCGACACGGCGGCCCTCGCCGCCGGGCACCAGGCCGTCTGCGCCTTCGTGAACGACCGGCTCGACGCGCCGGCGCTGCAGGCCATCGCGCATACGCACGAGTCCGCGAGTGGAATTTCTCGCTCGACGGGCTCGTGGGGTTCGACCTGCACGGCAAGACGATCGGCTTGATCGGCACGGGCAGGATCGGACGGGCGGCGGGACACATCTTCCACGGACTGGGCTGCCGCATTCTGACTCATGACATCCATCCGGACCTGACGCTGGTGGAGCGCCTCGGCGTGCGCTACGTCGAGCTGACTGAGCTCTATCGCGAGTCGCACATCATTTCCTTGCACGTGCCGCTGACGCCGGAAACGCATCACATGATCAATGGCGACGCGCTGTCTGGCATGCGGCGCGGGATCATGATCATCAACACCGGCCGCGGCGCGCTCATCGACAGCCGGGCGCTCCTCGCGGCGCTCAAGACTGGACATGTCGGCGCAGCCGGACTCGACGTCTACGAGGAGGAGGAAGGCGTGTTCTTCCGCGACCTCTCGAATGAGGTCCTGCAAGACGACGTGCTGGCTCGGCTCCTCACGTTTCCGAATGTGGTGGTCACGGCCCATCAGGCGTTCCTCACCAATGAGGCGCTGGCGAACATCGCGAGCATCACGCTCGCGAATATCACCGCCTTCGAGCGCGGCGAGCCGCTGGTCAACGAGGTCCGCCTTCGGGACGTGGTCCACCGGCCCGAGGATCCCCGATAGGCCTCTATCTATTCCGTCGTCTTGCCGTCGAACTGTTCGGTGTCGTCCTCTGCCTCGTCGCGGGTGTGGTGGACGACGGCGTCCCGATGATTGGGCGGCGCATAGATCGTGTAGAGCTTCAGTGGGACACGGCCGGTATTGATGATGTTGTGATTTGCCCCGGCCGGAACGACGATCGCGAAGCCCGCTCGGATCGCCGTCCGAACACCGTCGAGGATCGCCTCACCGGTCCCCTCTTCCACGCGAAAGAACTGGTCGAGCGTGTGGACTTCCGCTCCGATCTCTTCATTGGGTCTGAGCGCCATGACCACGAGCTGGCAGTGCTTGGCTGTGTAGAGCACACGGCGAAATTGGTGGTTCTTGATGGCCAGACTCTCGATGTCTTGCAGAAAGCCCTTCATCGGTGCCTCTTGATGAGGGAGAGCAACTTACGTGCCGCCCCGACCGAGCGGTCGCGGGCGCACTCTTGGCGGAATCCCGGCGAAATCTCTCGCATCTCCGCGAGAAGATCCTCACCCTGTCGCGCGGCCTGCGGAGGATTCCGTCGCGGCGTCTCTGCGGACAGGGGCGCTGCCAGCGCAACGCCTGCCGGTAGCGCACCGAGGCACGGCTCTTGCCTTTCCGAGAGTGGCCGTCGGCATCGGCGCGAGGAGGGATGGCTGCACAAAGGAGGAACCATGTTCGTCGCCGCACCAAACCGAGTGACGGTTGAGGGATACGTCGGCAGCGGCTTCGAGGCCGTGTGCGAGGCGTTCGCCGAGAATTTCGCTCGGCGACGTGAGCTGGGCGGCGCCCTGCTGCGCCTACTACCGGGGCGAGAAGGTCGTTGACCTCTGGGGCGGCATCCGGACCAAGCAGACGGGCGAGCCGTGGGAGAAGGACACGATGGTCCTCGTCTACTCGGCCACGAAAGGCCTGGCCGCCATGACCCTGGCCATCGCCCACTCCCGCGGCTGGCTGGACTACGAAGAGCGGGTGGCCAGGTACTGGCCCGAGTTCGCGCAGCAGGGCAAAGAGAGGATCACCGTCCGACAACTCCTCGCCCACCAGGCGGGACTGTTCGCCTTCGACGAGCCCGTCGATCGGAGCGTGGTGGCCGATCTGGATCGCCTGGCCGTCGTGCTCGCTCGTCAGAAACCGGCGTGGGAGCCTGGGACGCGTCAGGCCTATCACGCCATCACCCTCGGGTTTTACGAAGGCGAGCTGCTGCGCCGGGTCGACCCGCGTCATCGCAGCCTCGGACAGTTCTTCCAAGACGAAATCGCCACACCGCTGGGAGAGGAGATCTATATCCGCCTGCCGGAGGAGATCCCGAACGCTCGTCTCGCCACACTCGCGCCGCCCAGGGCGATCGACATGCTGCTGGGATTCCCGCTTCGACTGATGCTGGACGGGATGAATCGTCGTTCGAATATCTACCGGGCGCTCATCACGAATCCGGGCTTCGCGGTGGCCCATGATGCGCAACGCGTCTACGCGCGTAATCTCGAAGTGCCGTCCGGCGGCGCGGTTGGAACGGCGCGGGCCATCGCGCACGCCTATGGCGTCTTCGCGACGGGAGGACGGGAGCTGGGGCTGCGCCAGCAGACGCTGGACTTGCTGGCCGCACCGGCGATTCCTCCCACGCGCGGGTTTCATGACGAATGCATGAAGGGGAACCTGCAGTTCTCGCTGGGCTTCATGAAGCCGAGCCCCGTGTGGCGGTTCGGCAGCGCGCGCTCGTTCGGGTCTCCTGGGTCCGGAGGCTCCCTCGGCTTTGCCGATCCGACGACCGGCATCGGATACGCGTACGTGAGCAGCCAGATGGGGACGCGACTCACCGGCGACCCCCGCGACGTGGCGCTCAGAGACGCACTTTACTCCGCTCTCAAGGTCTCATGACGGCTGCATTCCGCACTGGAAACGCGGACATCATGACAACTATTAAGGCGTTCATCACAAAGCAACCCGGTGCT
>DASQFI010000019.1:0-5567 GCA_035633215.1 Vicinamibacterales bacterium
CCCGGCGAGTCGCAGCGCACCGGCACAGTCACGATCTCCGGCGTGACCCTCAGCGTCGTCGAGGAAGGCCGGGCGCCCTGCACGTTCGACGTGTCGCCTCAACAGCAGAACTTCGTCGCAAGCGGCGGGAACGGCACGGTCGCCGTGGTGGCCTCGTCAGGCTGCTCGTGGACGGCCACGACGACAACGGGGTGGCTCACGATCGTCTCCGGATCCCAAGGTCAGGGAAATGGGAGCGTGTCGTACTCGGCCGCTGCGAACAGCGCAACGGCAGCGAGGTCGGGATCGCTCACCGTCGCCGGGGTGGAGGTGACCATCGCCCAGGCGGCGGCGGAGCCCCAGCCGCCGCCGCAGCCGACCGACTGCCAGTACAACGTCGGGCCGGTCGAGCTCCGCTTTCACTGGCACCAAACCGGAAGCGAAGTCGCGCTCGCCACGCAGTCGGGCTGCCGCTGGACCGTCGATTCGGACACGGCGTGGCTGAATCTGCTCAGCGCGCCGGAAGGAACCGGATCGGAGAGGATTCGCTTCTCGATGAGTGTCTACACTGAAGAGTCGTCGAGAGCCGCGGCGCTGCGCGTCCGCTGGCCGACGCCCACCGCCGGGCAGAACGTCTGGATCACCCAGGAAGGATGCCGATACGCGGTGTCCGTCACGACGCAGAGCTTCACAGCCGATGCCGGCAACGGCACGGTGTACGTCTACGGCACCCCGATCTCGGTCAACTGCGCCATCGGATGCCCCTGGACGGCAACCTCTCAGGCGTCATGGATTCACATCGTGAGCGCGATGCCCCGCGCGGGCGACGACCGGTTCATCTATCAGGTGGATGCGAACCCGGGCAGTCAGGAGCGGGTCGGCCAGATTCTCGTCGAGCACCGCATCGTGACCGTGAGACAGGCGGGACGGTAACGCGCCAACAACCCCGAGCTTGCTGAAACAGCGCGCGTTGCGCATCGGCTCGAGCCGCAGCACACGGCGTCGAAAGTCGTCTGGCGGCAGCTGGGATTGTCAAGAAGTACGGGTCGCACAGCTGCCGGTCAAGCCGCCCGCCGGGGTGAGCGACAGTCCCGTCAGCGCTCGCTGTCCAACGTACGGATCCGATCTCCGGCCGTAGCGCGTACCTGCGACTGCCGAGGCGGCCACCGTTACAGCGCCGTTACTTGATATCCGTAAACTTGCCGGCCTCGCTTGATTGCGGCGAAGCATCGACGGTCCGCGCACCGACGAATGGTTCGTGCACTCCATGATTCCTAAACACGTTCTGGTCGCCACCGATTTCAGCGAGCCATCCGACGCCTCTCCGCTACGGCCGAGCGTTTGCTCGGACCTTCGGCGCAACGCTCCACCTGATTCACGTCGCGGACAATGTCAGCCTCCGCTACGCGCAGGATGCCGCCGTGGCCCTGCCGCCGGAACTGCAAGCAGACCTCGAGAACACGGCCCAGATACAACTCGAACGCCTCCTCAGCGACGATGATCGGCGTGACCCTTCACGCCATCGCCGTGCTGCGCACGTCGAACACGCCAGCCAAGAGCATCGTGGACTATGCGAAAGCGTCGGAGATCGATTTGATTGTGATGGGCACCCACGGCCGCGGGGCGCTCGCGCAGATGCTGCTTGGCAGTGTCGCCGATCGTGTCGTGCGCACGTCACCCTGTCCGGTGCTCGTCGTCCGGCATCTGGGGCGCGAGGCCCTGGCCCCAGCTTCGGCCGGCGCTATCGCGAAGGGGTAAGGGTCCTGCTCCGAAGCCATGAACGACGCGAAGCTTCTCATTATTGGCGGCGGACTCGCGGGGCTCTCGGCCGGCTGCTACGCACGCGCGAGCGGGTTCGATGTCACGATCGTCGAGCACAACCTCGCGCTCGGTGGCGTGTGCACTGCGTGGCACCGCGGCCCCTACGTGATCGACGGCTGCATCCATTGGCTTACGGGCGGACCGTTCCTGCGCCTCTACGAAGAGCTCGGCATCGTCCCGGCGGTAGCGCTGCGCCCGCTCGACGAATTCGCAACGTATCGCCACGCCCGCGACGGGTGGGAGGTGACGCTGCATCGTGACCTGCAACGGACGGCCGACGCACTTCGCGCATGGGCACCTGAGGATGCCGACGAGTTGGCACGTCTCGTCGAAGGCGCCCAGCGGATCGCCGAGCTTGACCCACACGTCGACCGGCCACCGGAGTTGGCGAGTACGAGCGATCAATTGCGGCATGGAGCAGTGGCGGATGTTCCAGCCGATCGTGCTCGCCAGCTTCGGCGTGGCGCAATCGTTCGATACTCAGCCCTCCACGCTGCTCGTGGATGGGATCGACCCGCTCACGCTGGGCGGCTATCAGAACGAACACTTGTATCTGCGCATCTACAACGAAGATCCGTCGTTTGCACCGCCCGGGCATACCGTGGTGCAAGCGATGCTGTCGACCGAGTACGACTGGTGGGCGACGCGTGGCGCGCAGTATCAGCGCGAGAAGGACCTCGCCGCCGATCGCGTACTCACGTGCCTCAATCGATACCTACCCGGCATGAAGGCTGGGACACAGATGGTCGATCTGGCGACGCCGCTCACGTACTGGCGCACCGCTCGCTCGTGGCGCGGCGCCTTCGAAGGATGGATTCCGACCTCCAACGCGTTCAAGCACGTGCCCAAGGAACTGCCAGGCCTGGAGCGGCTCTCCATGGCGGGACAGTGGGTCGAACCCGGCGGAGGCGTGCCTACGGCGGTCATGTCGGGTCGCCAGGTCGTCGAAATCATCTGCGCCGCCCTGCACTACGAGTTCACGGTTCCGCTCCAAGCCGCATCGTGATCGCCCGCAGTCCGGTCCTGATTGTGCACGAGGGCAATGCCAAGATCACTTGACGAGCAACACGGCGCTTGGCGCGAGGATTCCGAGCTTGTAGCTCATTGTTCCCATGCCGCCGTAGGGTCGCGATGGATCGACTGGATGCGATGCCAGGACGATGAGGTCGATGTCGTGTGAGCGAGCGAATCGCAGGACCTCCTCCGCCCGCCTGCCGTAGACGATAGCCACGTCCACGCGCCCACGTGCTGAAGGTGCGCGGGCGACGATCTCGTCCAGCTGCTTTCGCGCCAGTTCTTCCAGGTTCTGGTAGAACGACGAGAACTCCTCGAACTCGGCTCCGGCAATTGTCTCGATGACGTGGAGCACTGTGACGTGCGCCTCATCGCTCTCCGCGATGCGGCCAGCGACATCAAGTGCTTTCACCGTCCGATCGGTGAGGTCGGTCGGGACAAGAATTCGCCGAAACATCGTCTCCCCCGAACGGATCTGAGCCACGAGTCGCGACCGGTCCGTCGGAACTTCGCGCCCGGGTCTTCGACAAGTATCCGTCAAACCTGCGCCCGACACGCATGCCGTAATCTTTCGAGGGAGTGCGGAATAGTCCGCACCCTCGGTGACACTGCGCATGACAATGTCGCGCACCGTTGGCTGCTCCCGCCGGCACCTGGCTTGCTGGCACAGGACGTATGTGGCGATCTGTCGTCGTGCGTACGTTGACTTGTTGGGCGGTGGAGCTGCCACCGCTTTCTATATCGGAGTAGAAAGGCGGAGGATCTTTGATTACCGAGGATCAAACGGCGGTCATCGAGTTCCTTGCATCTCCATCCACGCACGGGGGTATGGCCGTTGAGCGCATCGACACGCATACGGCCATCGTGTTTCTTGTAGGCGCGCGCGCCTACAAGCTCAAACGTGCGGTTCTCTTCGACTATCTCGACTTCTCGACGTCTGAGCGGCGACGCGCGTTGTGCGACGCGGAAGTGCGGCTCAATAGGCGGACCGCCCCGGCTCTTTACCGCGGAGTGGTCGCCGTCACGCGCGAACCCGACGGATCGCTCGCGCTCGGCGGCGCAGGCACGCCGGTCGATTGGGTCGTCGATATGAACCGCTTCGAGCAGGAGGCGCTCTTCGATCGGCTCGCGGCGGCTGGACGGCTGGATCTCGAACTGATGCCGCCTCTCGCGACCGCTCTTGCGCAATTTCATACGGCCGCGGAGCACCGTGCGGATCACGGCGGGAAAGCGGGCATGTCATGGGTCATCGAAGGCAACGCCGCCGGATTCGCCGAGTACGGAACAGGGTGTCTCGAACCCTCAGCGAGTTTCCGGGTTACCGATGACGCATGCGCTGAGCTCGAACGCCATGGCGGGCTGCTCGACGCGCGTCGGGACGCCGGGTTCGTGCGCCAATGCCATGGCGACTTGCACCTGCGCAACCTCGTCCTGCTCGATGGTCGTCCGACACTGTTCGATGGCGTCGAGTTCAAAGATGAGATTTCCTGCACGGATGTTCTGTACGACCTCGCGTTCCTGCTGATGGATCTCTGGCGTCGCCGCCTGCCCCGTCACGCCAATGCCGTGTGGAATCGCTACCTGGCGGAGACCGGAGATCTGGATGGTCTCTCCCTGTTGCCGCTGTTTCTCTCGTGTCGTGCGGCGGTCCGAGCCAAGACGAGCGCAACGGCAGCGCGGTTTCAGAATGATGTCCGCCGCCGGACCGAGCTTCAGGAACTGGCGCGAGAGTACCTCGCGATGGCGGAGGCTCTCCTACATCCCCCAGGTCCGCGTGTGATCGCAATCGGTGGGCTGTCCGGATCGGGGAAGTCGACGCTGGCGCTTGACCTCGCGCCTTCCGTGCGTGCCGTGCCGGGCGCAGTGGTGCACCGCAGCGACGAGATCCGCAAACGACTGTGCGGGGTGCCGCTGCTCGACCGCCTCGGTCCGGAGGGATACTCCTCGCAGATCACTGAGCGCGTTTACGCGACGTTGGCCGAGCGCGCGACACTGACGGTTCGGGGAGGGTACACCGCCATCGTCGATGCCGTGTATGCGCGGCCAGCGGATCGGCAGACCATCGAGCGCGTGGCGGCGGAGGCGTCAGTCCCCTTTGTCGGATTCTGGCTCGAGGCACCGGAATCGACGCTGATCGCGCGCACCGGACAGCGTCGAAACGACCCGTCTGACGCGGACGCGGCGGTCATCCGCATGCAGCGTGCTCAGGAAGCGGGAACCATCGGTTGGCATCGTTTCGATGCCTCTTTACCAGCCGAGCTCGTGTTGCAGAGCGCCACGACCTGCCTCCAGGACCCGAACCCCGCCACGACTCTGCGGAGCTTCGGCTGCGCCTGATCATGCTCCGGTCGGCCCTGTGAAGGATGTCTGAAGAACGGGCAACGGCTTACCGCGATCCTTGCGGGCGGCGGTACAACATGTAGCTGAAACGACCGTGCAGCCACGCCTCGCCAGCTGCGTCATCGTGCTTGGGGTCAATCGCTTCGTCGTGGACGTGCCTCGGCGGGTGCGTCCGCCAGACCTCTCTGGATCGCGACAATCGAGTTGACCGACAACACAAGGAGATACAGCGAGCCCTGGATGCCAGCGATTACGGCGATGATGAACCCCCACGGCTGCCGGGGGCCCAATGCCGGCCTGCACATGGCCGCGGAGTTGCTCTCAATAGCGGGGAGACGCTTATGCCTCGCTCGACCCGTGTTGCTGTTCTCGGCATCGGCCTGATATCCGCCCTGTTCGGTGCGGCGTGCGGA
>DASQFI010000020.1:0-2517 GCA_035633215.1 Vicinamibacterales bacterium
GTCAAGTCGGTCGTCTGTACGATTTCTACAGAGCAATGGAGATTCGGCCGTCGCACGGGGCCTCCGTTCCAAATCGTTTCAGGATAAGTTGGCTTGCGGGCGTTACCTACCGCCTAGTCGCCGCCAAATTGCTGTTCGCGCCTACACGCCGTCGAGACGAAGAGCGCGGCAAAGAACACGAGTAGTGATCGGATCCGTGTCTGCATCTGCATACGCGTGGTCCTCAGGAGGCGAATTGAATGTGCTTGAGAGTGGGGAAGTCTACTCCTTCCCCAGCCCGATCAACACTTGATTCACTGCTCGCGGTAAGACACTGTGCAAGTGACGCACGATGGAACACGACTCCCCGTTCAGAGTCGGGATCGTACCGAAACGATGTATCAAACGTGCCTCGCGACTTCGGAACGCACGATCCCTGCGCTGCTCACCAGCGAGGCGTTCTGAGACTCGATGCGAAGCGCAACAACGCGCCGCGATCTGGGGTCAGCATCCAATCGGCCGTACATAAGCAGGGCCGGGCAACACGCTGCCCACCCCCACCGTGGTTCTACAAGCGGAGATGAAAGCGAGGTAGCTGTGATGCGCTTGAATCAGCAGACGTTCGCGAAAGCCAGAGTGCCGTTTTTATTGGACCGACGGGATTCGGGCCGGCACACGCCTCGACGAGCTCGTCTTCGTAGTTGCGCGCGAGTGACTTCATTGGCTATTGCTTCCGCTTCCTCGCGGCGTTCTTCGCTCGCGCCGCGTCCAACTTCGCAAGCCGCGCCTCCGTCGTGTCAATCTCCACGATGTCAACGAGCAGTCGAAAGTGTTTCATTAACAGTTCCAGCGTGGCGCTCTTTTTCGGCAGCTTGATCTCGTGGAGCCACTCTTTGCTGCGCTTGCCGTCCGTACGGTCGAGGTTCGCCCGAGCGACCTTCATCCCCTCAATGCAGGCGGCCTGCTCTTCTGTCAACTCGCTGATCGTGAAGGGTGCATAAATCCAGAACGCGTTTCCGGCTTGGGTGTGACGCGGTCCGGGAGCGAATGCGTAGAATAGGCCGGCTATCTGACTACGCAGGAGGCTTCGTGTTCCTCTCGCTCTGTTATGTGGTGCTTCGGCGAGTTCTGCGGCTTGCGGCCCTGCGCGTTCGGTCGAACGATTTCAAGGAGCTGGAAATCGTCGTGCTTCGGCACGAACTCGCCATCCTGCGGCGCCGAACCCGCTGTCCGGCGTTGACGTGCACCGACCGGCTCTTTCTCGCGGCGGCCAGCCGGCTTCTCCCGCGCGCACGCTGGCGATCCTTCATCGTGACGCCGGCGACGCTGCTGCGCTGGCATCGGCACTTGGTGGCAAAGCGATGGACGTACGCGCGGCGAGCCGGGCGCCCGCCGATTCGTCTGGAGATCCGAGCGCTGGTCCTCCGTCTCGCGCGAGACAACCGGCGGTGGGGCTATCAACGCATCGTCGGCGAGCTGAAGGGTCTTGGCATGGTGGTCTCGGCGACGACGGTGCGCACATGGCTTCGGGCAGCGGGTCTCGGACCGGCCGGCACGCGCGGGGGGATGACCTGGCGCGAGTTCGTGCGAGCGCACCGGCGCAGCATGCTCGCGGTCGATTTCTTCACCGTCGAGACGATTTGGCTGCAACGACTGTACGTGCTCTTCTTCATCGAACTGGACAGCCGTCGTGTGCACGTCGCGGGCTGCACGCCGAATCCGAGCGCGCCGTGGGTGACCCAGCAGGCCCGGCAACTGACATGGACTCTGGCCGAACGCCCGGAATCGTTCCGCTTCCTGATTCGCGACAGGGACCAGAAATTCACTGCCAGCTTTGACGACGTGTTTCGAAGCAGTGGGCTCGAGATCATTCGCACGCCGTTTCGCGCGCCGCAGGCGAACGGCGTCGCAGAGCGGTTCGTGCGCACCGTTCGGTCAGAGTGTCTCGACTGGCTGCTGATCTTGAACGACCAGCATCTTGAGCGGGTCCTTGACGTCTTCGTGGAGCATTACAACGGCCACCGGCCACACCGAGCGCTTTCTCTCACGTCGCCACGCCCGGCACGTCCGGCGGTGGCGCCGGCGCCGGCCTGGGGCGAGGCTCATGTCCAGCGTCGCGACCGTCTCGGCGGTGTGGTTCACGAGTACGTCCTGGCGGCGTGACCAAGTTTCTGCACCTTACAGGGGCGGCGATCCCATAGATCACGCCGGCGTCCCACAGCGTTCGCCCGTTCACGGCCTTCTCACCCGCCTCCCTGCCCGGCCACCCTCGCCATTGAGGATTTCCGCAGGCCACGGTTTGCCGTCGCGAAAGGTGGGGACGTTGTTGGTGTTGAAGACCCCGAAGACCGGCACGCCGAAGCCAATCGTGGACAGCACTTCAATCCCCGCGTCCCGGACGACGCGCGCCTCGGCCTCCGTGAGCCATCCCCCATGTGGCGTGTGGACGAGCTTTCGTGCGCCTGCCTTGACTGCCGCGAGCATCGCCGCGGGACTCGCCGCGTGCACCATGACGTCCAGGTTGTGCTTCCGCGCCTC
>DASQFI010000021.1:0-2408 GCA_035633215.1 Vicinamibacterales bacterium
GATGGAGATGAAGATCGCGGTCGAGCGCGTGTTCGAGCGCCTGCCTGGCCTGCGCTTCGCCGAGCTCGAGCCAGAGCTGCGGTGGCTGCCGAGCCTCGCCTCGCGCACGCTGGAGGCGGTCCGCGTCCATCACGACGCGACGTGACGGCGCAGGTCGCGTTCACCAACCCGAAGGAGACCCGATGACCAAGGTCGACGTCGCCGTGATCGGCGCGGGCGCGGCGGGCCTGACCGCCGCCGCGCTGCTGGCGAAGGAGGGTCGCAGTGTCGCCGTCCTGGAGGCGAGCAAGTGGCTTGGCGGGCGCGGCATGGCCGTGCCCGAGCAGGGCTTCAAGCTCAACCTCGGCGGCCACCTGCTGGAGGACTCCGGTAGCGGCATCACGAAGGTCTTCGAGTACGTCGGCAAGAAGCTCGAGCACGGCACGGTCTCGAGCGAGATGCCGGTCTGGGACCACACCAACGATCGCTGGGGATCGATCCGCGACCGGTACTCGGGCGACAAGTCCGAGCTCAAGAAGGTCATCCGCGCGCTCGGCGAGACCCCGTACGAGGAGCTCGACGCCTGGGACGACCGGCCGCTGCGCGAATGGATGCTCCAGCACACGCGCGACTAGTGTAGTGTCTCGTAAATAGCTGGCGTTTGTGGTAGGGTGGCCTATGCGCCCGCCGACGCCGCCGATGCCGCTCACTGACAGCCAGCGCGACGTGCGCGGCACGCTCTCGAAATCGCGCACGGCCAAGCAGCGTCAGGTGGCGCGGGCCCGCGCGTTGCTGCTGGCCGGCGACGGGCTGGCCAACACGCAGATCGCTGCGCGGGTCGGAGTCTCGCCGATGACAGTCGCAGCGTGGCGTGAGCGGTTCTCGCGGGAGGGCCTGAAGGGGCTCGGCGAGGTGCGCCCGGGGCGGGGGCGCAAGCCTGTGATCAGTGACGAGAAGGTCGCCGAGATCGTGCGCGCCACGCTGCACGACAAACCTGCGGGCGAGACGCATTGGAGCTGCCGGTCGATGGCCACCGCGCAGGGCGTCAGCCCGGCGACGGTGCAGCGGATATGGTCGGCGCGCGGACTGAAGCCGCACAAGGTCACGACGTTCAAGCTGTCAAACGACAAGCGCTTTGAGGAGAAGCTCGTCGACGTCGTGGGCCTGTATCTCAACCCGCCCGAGAAGGCCGTCGTGCTGTGCATGGACGAGAAGAGCCAGATCCAGGCGCTGGACCGCACCCAGCCCAGCCTGCCGATGAAGAAGGGCCGCGCCGGGACGATGACGCACGACTACAAGCGCAACGGCACCACGACGCTGTTCGCCGCCCTGGACGTCCTGACCGGCAAGGTGATCGGCCAGTGCATGGCGCGCCACCGCCACATCGAGTTTCTCAAGTTCCTGCGCACGATCGACAAAGAGGTCCCCAAGGGCCTGCAGATCCACCTGATCCTCGACAACTACTCGACCCACAAGCACGAGAGCGTCAAGACATGGCTGGCCAAGCACCCGCGCTTTCACCTGCATTTCATCCCGACCTCAAGCTCGCGGCTGAACATGGTCGAACGCTGGTTTGGCAAGCTCGAAGACAAGGCTGTGCGCCGCGGCGTCTTTCGGTCGGTCCCTGACCTGATCGCCGCGATTGAGGACTACCTCCAGACGACCAACGAGGACCCCGAGCCGTTCGTGTGGACCGCGACCGCCGAGTCGATCCTGGCCAAGGTCCGCCGTGGCCGAGTCACCCTCGACGCAATCACCAACTAAAACTGAGACACAACACTAGTGAGGCATGCTGGTCTGCCGCGTGCTCGGCCACCACCATCGCTTCCACGCCGACGGCGTCTGGCCGCGCTGGCCGAACGCTATGCCGGCGCGCTGGAGCGTGAGCCACGCGTGCCCTCGGGGCGCCGGGGGGCGCCGCCGTTCGCGCTGTTCCCGCTGCGGCTCGCGAGCCGCAGGCACGGCCGTCGCTAGACGCTGACCGTTGGCGGGCGGCGTTCCAGCGGCTGCGGCCCGAGCGGCGGGACGAACGCTTCGTCCAGCCGCGCGTAATCGTGGCCGTCGAGTTCGATCGCGAGCGCGGCGTGGTGCTCGGCGACCTCCGCGCGCGTCGAGACCGGCGGGACGGCGACCATGCCCTCGTGGCTCAACACCCACGCGAGCGCGAGCTGGGCCGGCGTGACCCGGTGACGGGCGGCCAGGTCGCCCAGCCGCGGGTGCCCGCGCGACTGCAGCGGACAGCACGCCAGCACGGGCATCCCGTGGTCCCGGCACCCGTCGAGCAGGTCCCACTCGGCGCCCCGGTGCGCGAGGTCGTAGACGATCTCCTCGGCCGCACAGCGGTCCGTGTAGAGAAACAGCTCGGTAAGCGTGGGCAGCGGGCAGTCGGCCACGCCCCAGTGGCGGATCAGCCCGCCCTGGCGCAGGGT